>NZ_CP028922.1:2215000-3617500 GCF_003060825.1 Paenibacillus sp. CAA11 | reverse complement strand
GTAACACGCACTGGAGGCCCGAACCCACGAACGTTGAAAAGTTCGGGGATGAGGTGGGGGTAGCGGAGAAATTCCAATCGAACTCGGAGATAGCTGGTTCTCCCCGAAATAGCTTTAGGGCTAGCCTCGGAAGAAAAGAGTCGTGGAGGTAGAGCACTGATTGGGTGCGGGGCCCGCCAAGGGTTACCAAGCTCAGTCAAACTCCGAATGCCATGGACTCATATCCGGGAGTCAGACAGTGAGTGCTAAGATCCATTGTCAAAAGGGAAACAGCCCAGACCATCAGCTAAGGTCCCCAAGTGTGTGTTAAGTGGGAAAGGATGTGGAGTTGCACAGACAACCAGGATGTTGGCTTAGAAGCAGCCACCATTTAAAGAGTGCGTAATAGCTCACTGGTCGAGTGACTCTGCGCCGAAAATGTAACGGGGCTAAACACACCACCGAAGCTATGGCTTGATATGAATGTATCAGGGGTAGGGGAGCGTTGTATGTAGGTTGAAGGTGTACCGTAAGGAGCGCTGGACAGCATACAAGTGAGAATGCCGGTATGAGTAACGAAAAGATCAGTGAGAATCTGATCCGCCGAAAGCCTAAGGGTTCCTGAGGAAGGTTCGTCCGCTCAGGGTAAGTCGGGACCTAAGGCGAGGCCGAAAGGCGTAGTCGAAGGACAACAGGTGGAAATTCCTGTACCACCGTAAACCGTTATGAGCGATGGGGTGACGCAGCAGGGTAGTGACGCGGACTGATGGATGTCCGTCCAAGCAGTGAGGCTGGTGTGTAGGCAAATCCGCACACTTTAAGGCTGGGCTGTGATGGGGAGTGAAAATTACAGTAGCGAAGGTCATGATCTCACACTGCCAAGAAAAGCCTCTAGCCAGGTGAAGGTGCCCGTACCGTAAACCGACACAGGTGGGCGAGAAGAGAATTCTAAGGCGCGCGGAAGAACTCTCGTTAAGGAACTCGGCAAAATGACCCCGTAACTTCGGGAGAAGGGGTGCCTCGGTAGGGTGAATAGCCCGAGGGGGCCGCAGTGAAAAGGCCCAAGCGACTGTTTAGCAAAAACACAGGTCTGTGCGAAGCCGCAAGGCGAAGTATACGGGCTGACGCCTGCCCGGTGCTGGAAGGTTAAGGGGAGCGGTTAGGAGTAATCCGAAGCTGTGAACCGAAGCCCCAGTAAACGGCGGCCGTAACTATAACGGTCCTAAGGTAGCGAAATTCCTTGTCAGGTAAATTCTGACCCGCACGAATGGCGTAACGACTTGGGCGCTGTCTCAACGAGAGATCCGGTGAAATTTTAATACCTGTGAAGATGCAGGTTACCCGCGACAAGACGGAAAGACCCCATGGAGCTTTACTGCAGCTTGATATTGGACTTTGATACGATTTGTACAGGATAGGTGGGAGCCTAGGAAGCCGGAGCGCCAGCTTCGGTGGAGGCGACGTTGGGATACCACCCTGATCGTATCGGAGTTCTAACCTGGTACCGTAATCCGGTGCGGGGACAGTGTCAGGTGGGCAGTTTGACTGGGGCGGTCGCCTCCTAAAGAGTAACGGAGGCGCCCCAAGGTTCCCTCAGAATGGTTGGAAATCATTCGAAGAGTGCAAAGGCAAAAGGGAGCTTGACTGCGAGACTGACAAGTCGAGCAGGGACGAAAGTCGGGCTTAGTGATCCGGTGGTACCGCATGGAAGGGCCATCGCTCAACGGATAAAAGCTACCCTGGGGATAACAGGCTTATCTCCCCCAAGAGTCCACATCGACGGGGAGGTTTGGCACCTCGATGTCGGCTCATCGCATCCTGGGGCTGAAGTAGGTCCCAAGGGTTGGGCTGTTCGCCCATTAAAGCGGTACGCGAGCTGGGTTCAGAACGTCGTGAGACAGTTCGGTCCCTATCTGTCGTGGGCGTAGGAAATTTGAGAGGAGCTGTCCTTAGTACGAGAGGACCGGGATGGACGCACCGCTGGTGCACCAGTTGTTCCGCCAGGAGCACAGCTGGGTAGCTAAGTGCGGAAGGGATAAGCGCTGAAAGCATCTAAGCGTGAAGCCCCCCTCAAGATGAGATTTCCCAATTAGTAAGACCCCTTGAAGACGACGAGGTAGATAGGCTGGGGGTAGAAGTGCAGCAATGCATGGAGCTGACCAGTACTAATCGGTCGAGGGCTTATCCTAAAATGTACCCTAACAACTGAGTAGGGATAAAGCGCAATGAAGTTTCGTATCCAGTTTTCAGGTGATCAAACATCTGAACAATTGTGGGTTGATATCAAGGTTTGATATTTACTCGCAGGCTGTTTTTGAAGGTGGGTTATTTTCCTTGATGAATTTCAGGGAGTGATAGCGACCGGAAAAAACCTGTTTGGTGGCGATAGCGGAGGGGTTCCACACGTACCCATCCCGAACACGACCGTTAAGCCCTCCAGCGCCGATGGTACTTGGACCGCAGGGTCCTGGGAGAGTAGGACGCCGCCAAGCAAACTTAATATTATTCCCTGATAGCTCAGTTGGTAGAGCACTCGACTGTTAATCGAGTTGTCACAGGTTCGAGTCCTGTTCGGGGAGCCATTATGGAGAGGTGTCCGAGTTGGCCGAAGGAGCACGATTGGAAATCGTGTAGGCGTCACAAGCGTCTCGAGGGTTCGAATCCCTCTCTCTCCGCCACTATAATATGGCCCGTTGGTCAAGCGGTTAAGACACCTCCCTTTCACGGAGGTAACAGGGGTTCGATTCCCCTACGGGTCATCCCATTTCGGAGGCTTAGCTCAGCTGGGAGAGCATCTGCCTTACAAGCAGAGGGTCGGGGGTTCGAACCCCTCAGCCTCCACCATAATTTTTTACTGACGCGGGGTGGAGCAGTCCGGTAGCTCGTCGGGCTCATAACCCGAAGGCCGCAGGTTCAAATCCTGCCCCCGCAATTGTTTTACTTATTGGCCTGGAACCGTGGTGTAGAGGCCTAACATGCCTGCCTGTCACGCAGGAGATCGCGGGTTCGAATCCCGTCGGTTCCGCCATTTTATTTATGTTAAGAGCCATTAGCTCAGTTGGTAGAGCACCTGACTTTTAATCAGGGTGTCGAAGGTTCGAGTCCTTCATGGCTCACCATTTAACTGTAACAAGTTGAACAAGAAAAAGTTGCGGACGTGGCTCAGCGGTAGAGCATCGCCTTGCCAAGGCGAGGGTCGCGGGTTCGATTCCCGTCGTCCGCTCCATGCGCCCTTAGCTCAGCTGGATAGAGCGTTTGACTACGAATCAAAAGGTCAGGAGTTCGAATCTCTTAGGGCGCGCCATTTTTCTTAATTACACACTTGCCGGTGTGGCGGAATTGGCAGACGCGCGCGACTCAAAATCGTGAGGGAAACCGTGGGGGTTCGAGTCCCTTCACCGGCACCATATCAACGGGACGTAGCTCAGCTTGGTAGAGCACCTGGTTTGGGACCAGGGGGTCGCATGTTCAAATCGTGTCGTCCCGATCTTTGAAGAAGGTTATCGATGTTTTTATCGATAACCTTCTTTTTTTTGCATAAATCGACAGCTCTCCGGTCACAATATAACAAAATTAGCCGGATAGAAGGGGACTGTCGTGAGCATTATTAAGCTTAAAAGATACTTAAGAAGACGATGGAGAAGGTGGAGAAAGGCCATATGGACTTTTGGAGGCTGTGTGGTATTCTTTCTGTTGGCCCTACTGGGGACTCATCTGTCCCGGGAGATGACCTTGCTGATGACGAAAAGTGAGCCGTTAGCGGTAGAAACTCTAGGAGCTTATCAACGCGAAAAGGTGCAGAGCTCAACTGAATTTGAACAACAGCTGATGAAATCTTCACAACCAAGAGTTGTATATATACGCAGAGTCTATATAGGCGGAGAAGAAGAGAACAGGCTCGGGTATCTTAAGCCAGAAGAGATACTGAAGCTCCTATCTGAGCATACAAGCTGGGAAGGACGTATTGACTCGAAGGGAAATGTTTGGTTGGAGGAAGAGGTGCGGGATCTGTCTTCGGATTGCAAGCAGAATGGATATATTGGCTTGGACGAGACGGGGAGGCTCAATTTATACGCAGGGCGTCCTAAGCAGAAAAAGGTTATACAGACTTTCTTCCAATTGGATGTAGGAACCATGATTAGCACACTGCCTAAAGATGTGTATGAACAGCTGCAGTCAGGAATCCGGGTAAGAGATCTTGATGAGTATAACAGTGTGATCTCAACATTTAGTGATTTTGCTGTCGAACCTTTGGAAAGAGTAATGAAACAAAGTAATTAAGTCTATACACAAAATAATGAAAGGGACGCCAATGAGGCGTCTTTTTTGTGCTGTTCTTACGAATACAGCAGATTCTTTCCCTAGAGCACCCTATCTTTTGATATAATGAATTGAATACATATGTTCGCTTTTATTATCATTGTGTATTCCTGGATTATAAATAGATCTCATACGCGGGTTTTAACACAGTTATAGGAGAGATGAGTTTGCGCATATTGGGAATTGACCCCGGAATCGCTATTGTCGGTTTCGGATTTATTGATAAACAAGGCAGTAAGTGTGTACCCGTGCAATACGGCTGTATTCAGACAGAGGCACATACGCCGGAGGCAGAGAGACTTTTGCATGTCTATGAAGGGATGCAGCAGCTGATTGAGAAGTATAAGCCGGATGCTGTAGCTTTTGAAAAATTATTCTTTAATCGAAATGTTACGACGGCTATGCCTGTCAGTCAGGCAAGGGGGGTCCTTGTTCTGGCTGCTGTTCAGAACGGGCTGCCTATTGCAGAATATACGCCAATGCAGATTAAGCAAGCTATTGTAGGCTATGGCAAGGCTGAGAAGCGCCAAGTTCAAGAGATGACCAGGATGTTTCTCAAGCTTCAGAAGATTCCTAAGCCTGATGATGTAGCCGATGCACTTGCTGTGGCTATCTGTCATGCTCATTCTTATACGCTAAATTCCAAGTTAAACGAGGTATTGCGCTCATGATTGACTTTTTGAGAGGAACGGTTGCCCATTTGGAAACCGAATATATCGTGTTAGACGTACAAGGTGTAGGATACCGTGTATTTTGCCCGAATCCCTATGCATTTGCCAAAAGTGAAGGCACAGTAACGGTTTATATTCACCACCACGTTCGGGAAGATGCGATCTTATTGTTTGGCTTTGCAAGCCGGGAAGAACAGAAATTGTTCCGTAAGCTGATTGATGTGAACGGCATTGGTCCGCGGGTAGCTTTAGGCATTCTTGGTGGAGGCACCCCAGACACTGTCGTCTCGGCGATTTACCAGGAGAATATTACATTCCTAACCAAGCTGCCGGGAATTGGCAAGAAGACTGCCCAAAGAATCATTCTAGATTTGAAGGACAAGCTCGATGGTATCGCTACAGGAGCTGTAATGATCCCGTCAGATACAGAGGTTGATCTGTTCAACCTGGGCTCTGAGGGATGGCCTGAAGCGAAGGAAGGGCTTAAGGCGCTTGGTTATACAGATGTGGAGCTGGACAAGGTATGGCACCAACTGAAGGATAACGTAACTCCTGATGAATCGGTGGACTCCGTCATGAAGAAGGCGCTTAAGCTGCTGTATGCCGGTTGAGATCAGGATTTGAACAAAAAGGAGTGAGTACAGATGATGGATGACCGGATCATATCGGCAAATTTAATGATGGAGGATCAGGCGGTTGAGCTTAGCTTGCGGCCCCGCTATTTGGCGGAATATATCGGACAGAATCAAATCAAGGAAAATTTGAAGATATACATCGAAGCCGCGAAGATGCGCAAAGAGGCACTGGATCATGTACTGCTCTATGGCCCGCCGGGCCTCGGAAAGACCACGCTGGCCAACATCATAGCGAACGAGCTAGGAGTAAGCTTGCGGACGACTTCGGGACCGGCGATTGAACGGCCAGGCGACTTGGCGGCCCTGCTGACAAATTTGCAGGAAGGCGATGTGCTCTTCATTGATGAAATCCACCGCTTGCACCGCACCGTAGAAGAGGTGCTTTATCCAGCAATGGAGGACTATGCGCTTGATATTATGATCGGTAAAGGACCAAGCGCGCGTTCCGTAAGACTTGATCTTCCTCCGTTCACATTGATTGGAGCAACGACTCGTGCAGGATTGCTGTCAGCTCCACTGCGCGACCGCTTTGGTGTTGTAAGTCGGCTTGAATTCTATTCCGTTAATGAACTCAGCTACATTGTCTCCAGAGGGGCAGATATTCTCGGGATTGAGATCATCGGGGATGCTGCGGAAGAGGTGGCTCTTCGGTCACGCGGTACCCCGCGGATTGCGAACCGGCTTCTCAAGCGGGTCAGGGATTTTGCCCAAGTTCGGGGAGATGGGATGATTACGCCTGAAATTGCCAAAGAAGCACTGCACATGATTCAGGTCGATTCCATGGGGTTGGATCAAATCGACCATAAAATGCTGCGAGCCATGATTACCAGCTTTCGCGGTGGGCCGGTGGGCCTTGATACTATTGCAGCTACAATTGGAGAAGAGAGCCAGACGATTGAAGATGTTTATGAACCTTACCTCTTGCAAATCGGCTTTATGCAAAGAACGCCCAGAGGAAGAATGGTTACTCCGGCTGCATACCAGCATTTGGGCCTTCCCATGCCGGAACAGCGCTAATTAATTCAACAGATTGAAGAGGATTTGGGATCGTTACTCGTGGAGAGGGGAGAGGGTATCCGTGAATAATAAGAAGATGCGTAAGAGGTTTAAAAGTTGGGCCGGAGGGCTCGCTGCCGGCTTGCTGCTGGTAGGTATGCTACAATGGCCGACCCATGCTGATGCTGCTGCACAGCAGCGGGTCCGAGTAGCTATGTTTTTAGATCTAGGCAGCACTTATAGATCCACTAGTCCAGCAATAACGCTTAAGTCTGCTGGAGAGCTCAGCATTGGACCTAAAGCAGATTCAGGATTTATATCATGGGTTCAGGTGCCTGCGGGCGAAGCTGTTCGATTTAGCGTGGATAGTTACCGCGTAAAAGCCATGGAAACCACAAGCTTTGATACTGCGGCGGCGGCAGCCAAAAAGCTGCAGGCTACAGCACATAAACCTATTGTTTTTGTTGACAAAAGCAGTGCTGGCATTACCTATGAGGTATATACCGGAATGTACGCGAGTGAGGCTTCCGCTCAAGCGGCCGCCACTGCAGTTGCCAAGACCTTATCCGGGCAGCTGGGAACCCAGAAGCCCGAAGTTAGAGGCGGATTGTATTTAGCTGCTGCAACCTCTGTAAGCAAGGCCGATGCGGATGGAATCCGCAGCCAAATTGAAGCCTTGGGATATGATGCCTGGATCGTTATGACCGGTGGGGGGGGCGACAAGCCGTCCTACAACGTATGGGTTGGTGAGGCGTCCAGCAGTACACAGCTGGCAGCTACGAAAAGTGGTCTACAGCAGAAGATGCCACAGCTTCAGTTAACCCCGGTAAATGCGTCCGCACCCGCGTTGATTCTTCGGAGCGACGCGACGAACAACTTGAACAGCCCGGTTGCATTAGATCATTATATGCTCAGTGGAGACAATGCCAAGCTTTGGGTTCAGGGGGACGCGACGAATCCTGCGACCTTGACGGAGCGATCTGCCCGTAAATATCGCGGAGATTTTGAAATTAGCCTAGTGAACGGACAATTAGCTCTGGTCAATGAGCTTCCGCTTGAGCAATATCTGTATTCTGTAGTTGGAGGAGAAGTCTCATCTTCTTGGCCGTTGGAGGCTCTTAAGGCACAGGCCGTGGCAGCCCGCAGCTATGCCTTGTTTCCAAACGAAACCAAGTTTAAAATTGCGGGTCTGGTAGATACAACACTTAGCCAAGTATATTCCGGTGTGAGCACAGAGGCCCCAAGCATCATTCAAGCTGTGGATGAAACGGCCGATGAAGTACTGAAGAGTAACGGTAAATTGATAGAGGGCATCTTTGGCTCAAACAGCGGGGGAATGACTGCAGATCCTTCGGAAGTGTGGAAAAGTGTGAATACGACCTATGCAGCGGTGGAGAGTAAGGAAGATGTGGCGGCCGTCAAAGGATTGAAGAAATGGCTGCATATTCAGCTGGCCAGCGGCCAAACTGGCTATGTCAGAGAAGACAATGCTAAGCTGACAGGCGATGCTACGGCAGCTGGGCTGAAATATATGACTGTAACCGCCAGTAAGACCAATGTGCGGCCGATCCCGATGGTCCAATCCTCGGTGAACCCTGTTGCCACTATGAATCCCGGAGACAAAGCGGTTGTGCTTGAAACGGTGGACGAGTCGAACTCATACTCTTGGATTCGGGGGCCCTATTCTTCTGCCGAGCTGTTAAAGCTGTTAAAAGGGAAGATTACAGGCTCCTTGCCTACTTCCATAACGTCTTTGGAAGTAACAGGGCGCGGCCCATCCGGACGGGCTACAGAAATTCAAGCTAATGGTCAAGTTCTGAGCGTTAAATACCCTGACTTGTTCCGGTCAGCCTTTGGCGGCCTACCAAGCACACGGTTTGATATTGTTGAGACCGGAAGGTATACTGTACAAGGTGCAAATGGTCAAAGAACTCTAGACTCTGGCTCGGGGGCCGTTCTATCTGCTTCAGGGAAGACGACCGTGAGCGGCAATCTGGTCATCATGAATGGTCAGCAGAAGGCTAGAGCTTTGTCGGATGCGAACACCTTTCTATTTGCCGGCCAAGGCAATGGACACGGCATGGGGCTCTCGCAATGGGGAGCTAAAGGAATGGCAGATGCAGGGTATGATTATATTGCGATTTTGCAACACTATTATCAAAATGTAACAATAACAAAGGACTGAAATACAGATGGATGTAGATATTTATGATTTCGAACTGCCTGAGCGCCTAATAGCCCAGACGCCTTTGCCTGAACGAGCTGCTTCCCGTCTTTTAACCTTAAACAAAGAGACAGGGGAAATTCGTCATCATCATTTCAGTGATATTGTAGACTATCTCCAGCCGGGAGATACGTTGGTCTTAAATAACACGAAGGTGCTGCCAGCAAGACTGTTTGGCGTGAAGGAGGACACCGGGGCGAAAGCAGAGGTTCTTCTCCTTAAGAACTTAGAGGGGGATAAGTGGGAGGCCTTGGTTAAGCCGGGCAAGAAGCTGAAGAAAGGCTCGATTATCGTGTTTGGGGACGAGCTTAAGGCGACGATTGAAGAGGAAGGCGAAATGGGTGGGCGCGTTCTTTCATTCAGCTATAAGGGCATCTTCAATGAAATTCTTGATCGATTGGGACAAATGCCTTTGCCTCCCTATATTAAGGAGCAGCTGGAGGATCGGAATCGCTATCAGACCGTATATGCCAAGCATGAAGGTTCAGCAGCTGCACCAACTGCCGGTCTGCATTTTACAGAAGAACTACTGGATGCGATCAAGGCAAAAGGAGTTACTATAGCCTTTGTTACCCTTCATGTAGGACTTGGAACGTTCCGGCCAATGTCTGTGGACAAGGTTGAAGATCATGTGATGCATGAAGAATATTACATTCTTCCGCAAGAGACAGCGGATCTACTTAATGAGACTAAGGCTAGAGGCGGAAGGGTTATTGCTGTGGGTACAACTTCGGCGCGAACCTTGGAGACGGTTGCGGGAAAATGTGATGGAGGCAAGCTGGTGAAGTCCAGCGGATGGACAGGGATTTTTATTTACCCGGGCTATACCTTCAAATTGGTTGATGCATTGATTACGAACTTTCATCTGCCGAAATCGACATTGGTGATGCTGGTTAGTGCGCTTGCCGGAAGAGAACGCATCATGAAAGCTTATCAGGAAGCCATTCAAGAAGAATATCGCTTCTTCAGCTTCGGTGATGCTATGTTTATTTACTAAGTTTAGAGGATGGTTGATTATATTGGCACCTGCGATTACTTATGAGCATATTAAAACCTGCAAGCAATCCGGAGCGCGGCTGGGACGAGTACATACTCCTCACGGCGTTATAGAGACTCCGATTTTTATGCCGGTAGGCACCTTGGCTACCGTAAAGACTATGAGCCCCGAAGAGCTCAAGGAGATGGATGCACGCATCATTCTGAGCAATACTTATCATCTCTTCTTGAGACCTGGGCATGAGATTATCAGAGAAGCCGGCGGTCTTCATAAGTTCATGAATTGGGATCGTGCAATTTTGACGGATAGCGGTGGATTTCAGGTCTTCTCTCTCAGCGAGATGCGTAAGATAAGTGAGGAGGGCGTGCACTTCCGTTCCCACTTAAACGGGGACAAGCTGTTCTTGTCACCGGAAGTTGCCATGGAGATTCAAAACGCATTAGGTTCGGACATCATGATGGCCTTTGATGAGTGTGCACCTTACCCGGCTGATCATCAATATGTGAAGCAGTCTCTTGAGCGGACAACAAGATGGGCGGAACGGTGTCTGAAAAGCCACGCTCGTCCGCAGGATCAGGGCCTCTTTGGCATTGTGCAGGGCGGTATGTATGAAGACCTTCGCAAACAAAGTGCACGGGATTTGACTTCCCTGGATTTTCCGGGGTATGCTATTGGTGGACTGAGTGTAGGTGAACCCAAACACCTCATGTATGAAGTGCTTGATTATACGGTACCATTACTGCCGACGGACAAGCCGCGCTATTTAATGGGCGTGGGTTCGCCGGATGCGCTGATTGAAGGCGCGATCCGCGGCATCGACATGTTCGATTGCGTGCTTCCGACTCGAATTGCACGCAACGGCACGACGATGACGAGCCAAGGAAGACTAGTGGTCCGTAATGCTCAGTATGCCCGGGACTTCGGTCCGCTTGATCCGGAATGTGACTGCTATACTTGCCGGAATTACTCCCGAGCCTATTTGCGTCATCTGATCAAGAGTGATGAGACATTCGGTCTGCGGTTGACAACCTATCATAACCTGCACTTCTTGCTGGATTTGATGCGTAAAGTGCGGGAAGCCATCATGGAGGATAGGCTTCTCGATTTCCGGGATGAGTTCTTCGAGCAGTACGGTCTGTTTGAGAACAACAAGGGGTTTTAAGAAGAATTTTACGGTGGAAAGGAAGGGGGATGTCCAATGCTACAATTTTTTCCTGCGGCAGCGCAAGCGCCTGCTGGTAACTCTTTATTAGGGATTGTCGTACCTTTGGTAATCATGTTTGCAGTGTTTTATTTTCTTCTGATTCGTCCGAATCAGAAGAAACAGAAGACGCGGACGAGCATGCTGAACGCTTTGAAGAAAGGCGACAAGATCGTTACGATTGGCGGGCTTCACGGTACGATTGTAGAGTTAACAGACGATGTAGTTGTGCTTCGTGTGAATGATGTGACGAAGTTGACATTTGATCGTAATGCTATCAGTCACAGCATTAACACAAGCACAGAAACGGCCTAATCGTAAGCAAACCATACTAAAAAGACGAGCCACCTGGCTCGTCTTTTTAGTATGGTTTGCCATATAAATTAATAGTTCAGGGTGACTGGAAGCTGGCTTTGCTGCTTGTCAACAAGTCGCTCTGCCCATTTGATGGCAAGTGTTGTGGCAACCATAGCAAGTAATAATCCGCCAAGCATATCTATTAACCAGTGAATCCCCATATAGAAAATGGCGAAGATGATCATAGCGGCACAGATCGAAATGGTGATCGCCCAGCGGCGATTGCCTGAACGTACAGCCAGAATGGCCATGGAAGCTGAGATCGCTGTATGCAGACTTGGAAAACAGTTGTCCAGTCCGGATAGTGGCCGGTATATTTCTTCAAACTTAGGAAACGCTTCGAGCATATAAAAGGTAACACCGGAAGGAGCATAGGACCATACTTCATTTACCGGAAAGAAAAGATAGAATGGAATAGCTACTGCGTAATTCAGAATTACTGTCATACATGTAGCGTACATGTACACGTAATTTCTGCTGCCGGCATAAACCCCAATGGATGCGATCAGTAAGGATTGGAATACGACTACATAAAAAAATGCAGTCACCTCGGTTACCCATTGATGATGAAACAGCTGCTGGAAATTCTGAACAAAGTGCCCTTCAATATGGAAAAATAGCGGTGTGAAGTCTGCTTTACTGTCTATAATCTTCTCTAACTGCAATTCGTATTTATTGGCTACGAGCACACCTGCCATGATGGCAAAGAGCAGAAGAAAACGGCGAGAGGTCACTAGCCGGTGTAAGAAAATATAGGCTGCAGAAAAAGGATTTCGACCGGTACCATACCAGATCAGCAGAATGGTTACAAGTAAAGTTAATAAGGATACCAGGTACATTGAATCATAAAGCAAAAGGATACAGCCTCCTCATAATACAAGCTCATTAGAATAGTTTAACACAAGATGCGATGGAGGGGATATCCTATTTGTGGCTAACTTAAGACCTGCTCATATTTTTGCCAAATATGCCACCTACAGTACCGATTAGCATAGCGGGACCAATGAGGAGTAATTCCAAAGGCGAAAAAGCAGAGTCGAGTGCCAGAAAACTAATAACGAACAACAGAATGCCGTAAAAAAGTCCGGTTAGGCCCCCCTGATACCAGCCTTTTCGTTTTGTCCGTCTTCCGGAAATTATACTTCCTAATAGTATGGCTGCCCCATGAACAAAATAACTATACCCCGAAAGTTCCTCTTCTTCAAAGTGTCCAAAGCGAAGCAGCAAGGATAGGGCGAGCGCTCCGATCATCATCCAGAGGTACGCGTACCATAAACCTGAGAGTGTGGGTCCGTGGATTCGAAAAGAGAACGTTTTGGAAATCCGCTGCATATCATCCCTCCTAGAATTAATCTAGATAATTCATTGTATGGCCAAGCCTGGTGGCTTAGTACCTAGTCATGAAAAGTTCGCAGTCATTTAAAATATTTGTTAAGATCACCTGATTTTATAAAGCCGGGATTTGTATGTTCATTAAACAAGGGGGCCAGAATATCCTTACTACATTTCCTGGGGAGGTCACGTAAATGCTAACCTTGCATGTTTTGCTCTTGATGATGAGGACATTGATCATGTACGGTACCGTCTTTCTGATGCTGCGTATTATGGGCAAACGTGAAATAGGTCAGCTGTCGATATTTGACCTTGTTATTTTTATCATGATCGCTGAAGTTGCTGTGATTGTGATGGAGGATGTAGAGAGACCGATCTTTGACGGGATCATTCCTATTATTACTTTGGTGCTAGTCCAAATTACAATCGCGCTTTTTTCCTTAAAGAGTCGAAAGCTCCGTATGCTTATTGACGGCCAGCCCAGTCTCTTGATCTCAAAGGGAAAAATCAATCGTGAAGAGATGCGGAGACAGCGGTACAACTTGGATGATCTGCTGATGCAGCTTCGGTCTAAAAATATTGATAGTGTCGCCGATGTTGAATTTGCCATTTTAGAGACCAGCGGCAAGCTGAGTGTGTTTCCTAGAACCTATGAATCCCCCAAAGAGGAGGGAGAGACCACGGATAAAGATAAGAATCTCCCTCATACGGTTCAGGAAATTAAGGTGAAGTATGAATCGCTTCCGGTTCCTTTGATTATGGATGGTAAAGTGCAGGATAATAATTTGGAAAAGATAGGAAAAACCCGATTTTGGCTTAAAAATCAAATTCAGAGCAAGGGGCATCGAGACTTCAAGGAGGTGTTTCTCTGCTCAATTGATCACAAAGGGCGTCTATATATAGACGGAGGCAGCCGGTCTACTTGAACCACTTGCCGATGATTGGAACGCGGGTCATATCGTGCCGATCAATTAGCCCCATTCCAACCATTAGTGCCAGATATGCCAGCACAGCAGTAGTGGATGCAGCTATGGCCTGAAGCCATTCGAACTTAAACCAGTGAATTCTCTGATATAGAAAGGTAGTTATTGCCGCCATAATAATCATTCCACAGGTCACTTTGATCACATCAAGTGTTGGAAAGCGAAAATGAATCAGGCGGATAACCGCCTGCCCGTGCAGGAGCGTCACAATTAACATATTAACAATGCTTGCGATAATGGCACCATAAATGCCTAAGGCCGGGTTGGAGGCAAGGTAGAGAATTAATCCGATCTTAATCACTGCGCCAATCAAGGTATTGACCAGTGCTCGGCCCGGTTTATCCAGTGCTTGCAGGGTTGCTTGCAACGGGGCTTGTATATACATAAACAGTGCGAATGGAGCCATCATTTTCAGCATTCCTGCAATCTCTGCATTATCATAAAGCAGAACGCAGAGAGGCTCTGCCATCACATACATTAGCACAGCGAATGGAGCGCCTGTAACGAGAGCAAGCCTTAGGGATTGGTGCAGCCGCTTGTGTATCGTTCTTTGATCTCCCCGCGCCTGCGCTTCTGCTAAAGAAGGGACAAGCGACACCGCGAGCGATGACGTAAGTGCTCCGGGAAGTAGTAGCAGCGGAATAATCATGCCTTGGAGCGCACCGTATTGAGCCGTTGCAATGGCTGTGGCTACACCTGCAATGGCCAGGCTTTGAGCTGTTGTAATGGATTCCAGAAGGTATGAGAGCGAACCCACCAACCTTCCACCTGTCACGGGTATGGCTATTCTTAGCATTCTGCGTGCCGCGGTTAATGGCGGGTAATCCCGGCTGGTTTTTTTAGATTTTGAAGTGGTAGGCAGGGGCTTATCCAGCTGCTGCTTATGTGCCCGCTGCTTCCAATACTGCCAGAGCAGAGTAGCTAGGCCGACAAGTTCGCCAGCCAGTACGCCAAGCATTGCACCAGCGGCTGCGAACGCTATCCCTTTAGGGAGTAAGAGATACGAGAACCACAGGACGCAGAGAATGCGTGCAAGGGTCTCTGCAATCGACGAAGCTGCAGAGGGAATCATGTTCTGTTTTCCCTGGAAATAACCCCGAAAGACAGAAGAGAGCGCAACGATGACAATCATAGGGCTCATGCTGATAAAGGAATAGTAGACTCGTCCATCCGTTAAAATGTTCTTTGTGATCCATGATGCACCAAATAAGCAAAAGAACATCGCCAGGATCCCGGCAGCCGCTGAAAGGATCAAGCTTGTTCTAAGAACAGTCAGGGAGCGCTCAGGCCGCCCCTCCGATTCAGCTTCAGATACCAGCTTGGCTACCGCTAGCGGCACGCCGCCGGATATGAGCGTAACGAGAACGAGAAAGAACGGGTATCCCAGCTGATACAGCCCAACTCCTTCAGCGCCGATGACCCGAGGGAGCATAATCCGCGGGATGAAGCCAAGGAGCCGGTTAATGATCCCGGCGGCAAGCAGAATCATAGTTCCACGTATAAATGATTGTTTATTCAAACAACTCCCTCTTCTCTTTCATAAAATTCTCGCAAGTCACCGCTTACTAGGCCTATAATATAGATATGTCATACCTGTCCATCTTCATGACAGGTGTTTTTGCCCCATGAATCGAAGTGTCGAGGGCAGCAGGAATACAAGAAACTGGGGCGAATAGTTTAAGGGACAAGGACGGCGCGAAAGGGGTTATCATTATGGCTGAAGAAGAACTAAATGACCATGAATTAAGCGAGGCCATTGATCAGTTGTGCCGCAGTAAAGCAGCCGAATTCAGGCTGGTGGGTTATGAGCATGTGACCAGTGAGGACATATGGGACTGTATTAGTCACAAGTATGAGAAACAGGGGGTACCCCGGATTCATCAGCTTGTGAACGATATCCTGTCTCTGAAAGCGACTCAGTTCATGAATTATCTGACGTTATCTGCTTATCGTGGGAACCCGTTTGGGGATGAGCTTTAAATAAGGATACTATTCGCCAGGATGTCAACATATTCCTTATAAATTGACGGCGTTTTCCACCATAGCTATAATAGGAATATTGAGAATGAAAGGGGAACAATATACGGGATGAAAAGACTCATCACATTCATAGCCGTCGTTGTAATTACCGCCGCGGTTATGGCAGGGACAAGCCCGGACTTAATTCGCAGCATTAACCTGGGATTGGACCTTAAAGGCGGTTTCGAGATACTTTATGAGGCCCAGCCCATGGAGAACGGCGCTAAGGTAACCAAGGAATCCTTGAACCAAACGGCTTTAAGCTTGGAGAAACGCTCTAATGTTCTTGGCGGCAGCGAGCCTGAGGTAACTACGGAAGGTACGAACCGGATCCGGCTGAAGCTGGCTGGGGTGACTGACGAGAAAGAGGTTCGTAATAAACTGAAAGAACCTGCTTCACTCACCTTCCGCAGTAAAGACGGTACGGAGACTAAGCCGGACCAGTATAACAAAATTGAGCTTATTGGCAGCGACTTTGCGGAGAACGGAGCAAGCATTACTTATGACCAGTTAAATAAACCGCAAATTAGCATTAAGCTTAAGAATAAAGAGAAATTTGCAGAAGTAACCAAGCGTTTGGCAAGCAAACCTATAAATTCTCCTGAAAGAAACCTGGCAATTTATTTGGACGACCGCCAGCTCTCCGCACCTGAGGTTCAACAGGAACTGAACGAAGGAACTGCGGTAATTACGGGGTCTTATACTCTTGATCAAGCGAAAGAACTGCGTGATACAATCAATCTTGGCGCGCTTCCGCTGAAGCTTACAGAGAAATACTCTCAAAGTGTCGGTGCAACGCTAGGCCAGCTTTCTCTGAATCAGACGCTGATGGCAGGCGGGATCGCCTCTATTGTCATTCTGCTGTTTATGATTCTTGTCTATCATATCCCTGGATTGATAGCGAGCTTTACCCTAATCTCTTATGTATGGCTCATGCTGCTTGTGTTCCATTTCGCAGAAGTTACGCTTACCCTGCCGGGGATTGCGGCGTTTGTTCTCGGGATCGGGATGGCAGTGGATGCCAACATTATTACCGATGAACGGATCAAAGAAGAGCTCCGCAGCGGCAAGAGCATCCTATCCGCAGTTAAAGCGGGCAATAAGGTATCGTTTAAGACCGTCATGGACGCTCATATCACAACGTTCATAGCAGCTGCAGTTATGTACTGGATGGGTACGGGTTCGGTAAGAGGCTTTGCTCTCGTTCTGATGATTGATTTGATTGTCAGCATCATCACTAATATTTTCTTCTCCCGTTACCTGCTGGTTCTTTTGGTGAAGGGGAACGTCATCAAGAAACCGGGCTTGCTTGGGGTTAAGGAGAGTGATATCCGTGCGCTTTAAGTGGAATTATGATTTTGTAAAAGCCAGTAAATTCTTCTATACGTTTTCTATTATTCTAACGATATTAGGTATTATCAGCCTTTTCGTATTCAAGCTGAACTACGGAGTAGACTTCCGCTCAGGCTCAAATGTAGATGTGACTATCAAGCAAGGTGTGAGTAAAGAGCAGGTTCAGAACATTCTCAAAGAGGCGAAACTTGACAATCAGGATGCAGTAATTACTCCAGGTTCGGGTCGGGTTAATATCCGTTTCCCGGAGGTGTTGACTCCTGACAAAGAAACAAGTCTGAGACAAGCAGTCACTAAGCTGGACAAAGATGCTTCGATGGAAATCAACACGGTGGATACTGAGATTGCCAAGGAGCTTGAACGCAATGCATTGATCGCTCTTTTGGTCGCAAGTATTGGTATCATCATTTATGTGACGATTCGGTTTGAATGGCGTTTTGCCGTGTCTGCGATTGTAGCACTGCTCCATGACGCATTCCTTGTTATCACAGTATTCTCTCTCTTCCGTCTTGAAGTGAACTTAACCTTTATCATTGCGGTTCTTACTATCGTCGGCTACTCGATTAATGATACCGTAGTAATCTTTGACCGGATCCGTGAGAATATGCGCTTTGCCAAAATTAAGTCCCATCAAGATTTGCATGATGTGGTGAACAAGAGTATCTCTCAAACGATGACGCGCTCGCTCAATACGGTCTTCACAGTATTTATTGCTGCGCTCTGCTTGTTCATTTTCGGCAGTGAGTCCATTCGGATGTTCTCTCTGGCTATGGTTATCGGCCTCTTGTTCGGTGCTTACTCCTCTATCTTTATTGCAAGCCCATTGTGGTATGCTCTTAGAGGACTGGGTAAGAACAAGAAGCAATCTAAAGCCACTTCATAAGCATCGTGTTCTAAGTATTTAAGAAAGAAAGCCGCGTCAAAGGCGACGCGGCTTTCTGTGCTTAGCAATTCTTTGATTTAGGAGGGTTCATATGACTAGCCGACCTGTCGCTTCCACCGAGCCCGCCGCTTGGATAAGAACGTTAATGAACTTATTGCTGGCTGCCCTTAAAGGCGCAGCCGCGTTTATGTCAGATAGTCGTTCGCTTCTTGCAGATGCTATTTTCTCATTATCCGAAGCTGCAGAGTCAGCTGCCCGCTCGAAGTCATCTGACAAAGCCGCTACACCCCGTAATGGTTCTGATCCATCGCAATCGTCAAAAGTTATAGCTGCTGTGATCTATTCGGTGGTTCTATTATTTGGTGCAATTCATGTGACTGTTAGTTCTGTAAGGAAACTCTTAAATGATGATCTGGCGGCTCCGAGCGCGGTCGCAGGCATTATCGCTGTATTGGTGATCGGAATACGGCTGTTTGTATTCTCAAGCGACTTGTCTAAGCATGGACCGGAGCAAGGAGGGAGCCGCTTTGACGCACATGGACGCGGATTACTTTCTTCCTGTTTGATGACCATTGGGGTGATCGGAGCGATGACAGGCCAGCAGTTTGATCTTTCGTATCTCCTGTATTTAGACCCTGCGGCGGCGATTCTAGGCTCCTGTGTCATAGTATGGAATGTGTACAAGATGTTATCTCGCTCCATAATTATCAGCTCTTCTCTTAATCAGTGTCAGGAGGATACAGCTCCGTTTATAGAGACTGTCCAACGCGTAGTTGGAGTGATTACCGTGGATGAGCTTTACGCTCGGGAAATGGGTCATTACATTATGATCGAGCTGAAAATTAGTGTAAATCCGCGTATATCGGTTTTTGAAGCGAATGAAATTGCAAATCGGGCTAAAGTGTTGCTCCAAACTCGATTCTCTCACGTTGCAGATGTAAAAATCAGGGTATCCCCTTATGATCCAGGCTACCCTTATAAGAGCAATCATGAAGATATACCAAGCAGCGAGCATACGACTTTATTACAATAGTCCGGACACTGCTGAATATAGGAGGTGATTGAGAAATGCTTCATGCCCAATATCGCTGGAGCTTAACCTTACCTGACGAGGCTGCTGCGGCAAAATTGGCTGATGAGATGCATATCTCTCCTCTGCTAGCAACATTGCTGGTTACTCGAGGATGGGAGACCAAAGAGGCAGCAGAGCAGTTCCTAAATGGGACGCTGGAGCAGCTTCACGACCCTTATCTGCTCCATGGAATGGAGCCGGCGGTTCAAAGAATAAAACAGGGGCTTTCTACCGGGGAGAAAATCATGATCTATGGAGATTATGATGCAGATGGGATATCCTCTACCTCTCTAATGATTCTCCTGATGCGGCATCTAGGGGCAAACTTTGATTACTATATTCCCCACCGCTCTAAGGAAGGCTACGGCCTGCATAATCATGCCCTTGAGGCAGCTGCGGAGCGGGGGTTCTCTCTGATTGTTACTGTAGACACCGGAATAAGTGCTGTAGAGCAAATTGCATATGCCGCACAGCTGGGAATTGACGTTATTGTTACAGACCACCATGAACCGCCTGCAGTGCTGCCGGAGGCTTATACACTTATTAATCCCAAGCTATCTCACTGTTCTTATCCTTTCAAAGGATTGGCGGGAGTAGGAGTAGCTTACAAATTGGCATGTGCTCTGCTTGATGGAGATGTGCCGCACATTTGGACACAGCTGGCAGCCATCGGGACTGTAGCCGATTTGATGCCCTTATCCGGCGAGAACCGGATTTTGGTTCAAGAAGGTCTGCGCTCCATGTCCGAGCAGCCTCTGGCGGGAGTTAAAGCGCTTCTAGAGCTGTCCAGCAGTTCCCAGATTACATCGACGACGATTGGATTTAGCATGGCCCCACGGATTAATGCCAGCGGCCGAATGGCTCACGCCAAACAGGCTGTTCAGCTTCTGATCACAGAGGATGCGGATGAGGCCCTGCGGCTGGCTTCAGAGCTGGATTTGTTAAACCGGGAACGGCAGCAGACAGTAGATGATATTGTTACGGAGGCTGTTGAGCAGTTAGAGAACAGACTGGCCGGCGGGAGTATTCCGCCCGTCATTGTAATTGCAGGAGAGAATTGGAACATCGGCGTTGTCGGCATCGTAGCTTCTAAGATTCTGGAGAAATATTATAGACCGACGATTATTCTTGGAATACAGCCAGAGACCGGAATATGTAAGGGGTCTGCTCGTTCGATTCCCGGATTTGACGTGTATGAGGCATTAACCGAGTGTGCGGATTTATTGGATCATTACGGGGGCCATACTGCAGCTGCCGGAATGTCCCTTTCCGTAAATCATGTTGAAGCTTTCACGCAGCGGCTCATTCATCATGCATCTCAAACACTTCGAGAAGAGGATTATGTACCAAAATTGACGGCTGACTTGGAGTGCACACTGGAACAAATCAGCCTTCAAACGGTTGAGCAGCTATCTAGGCTGGAGCCGTTCGGTATGGACAACGCCCTCCCGAGATTTTTGATTCGGGATGCCGAGCTGGTCGAATACAAGCAGATGGGAAAGGACAAGAAGCATCTAAAATTGGTGCTGCAGCAGAACGGAAACACGATTGAAGCTGTAGCTTTCGGCAAAGGAGACCTTGCTTCCCTGCTAGCCGATCGGGCAAAAATTGATCTGGTAGCTGAGGCAAGCATTAATGAATGGAACGGTTCACGCAAGCCTCAGCTGATGGTGGTTGACCTGGCTGTTAATCATCTGCAGGTGTATGATTACCGCGGTGTAATCCAGCCGCTGAAGAAAATGGAACAGCTGAAGAATGAACTGGAGGCAGCAGGGCAGCGTGTTCCAGGACGAGCAGCCCTTGTATGCAGGGAACTTCCGAACGTACAGCAATTTTCCCAATTGCGGGAATTGCCGGTTTGGGTATATGATAGGAACGCTGACCTGATACAAGAGACTGAAGAGCAAGCGGCCACAGAAGCCCCGGAGAGCGTTACGACCTTGTTCGTCATGCAGCCACCGGAGACACCTGAACAGCTGGATATGCTGTTATCCTTTTTTGTTCATGTGGAGCGGATCTTCCTGCTTCATCCACAGGGCATTCAAGCGGAACGGGTAGAATGGCCGACGCGTGAGCATTTTAAGAAGGTATATGTACTTCTCCGTGAAGTAGCTTCCGGTAAGCAAGTGTGTGAGGCGGAGATTATGCCGCGCCTGGCACAGCATCTTCGGATTTCTTCTAAAATGTTGGCAATGATCCTCGATGTGTTCGAAGAACTGGCGTTCATTCACCGAGTACAAGGGCATCTTACTATCAATCCAGCGCCTTCCAAGCGTCAGCTGGACACTTCAAGGAATTTTCAAGAGATGACTTTGATGGCGGAGATGGAGCATTATCTAATGTTTGCGGCCGTACCGCAATTGATGGAATGGCTTCGTTCTCGAATGCAAGGCGCATCATGATAACAGGGCCATGCTGAATGTGGGAAGTAAATTAAATAAAGGTTTGGTTATAACAATGACTGCAGATGCAGTATTTTTAGGAGGAGATTTCCAAGTGGATTTCAAAGATTATATTCGAGTGATTCCTGATTTTCCACAGCCAGGTATCAGCTTCAAAGATATCACTACTCTACTAAATAATGGCGAGAAGTACCGCGATTCGATAAATGAACTGAAAAAGATGGTATCAGAGCTTAAAATCGATCTGATTGCCGGTCCCGAGGCTCGCGGCTTCGTCGTTGGTGCGCCTTTGGCTTACGCTCTGGGTGTTGGCTTCGTGCCGATCCGCAAAAAAGGAAAGCTTCCCTTTGATACGATCGAAGTCAGTTATGACTTGGAATACGGAAAAGATGTGCTCGCCATGCATAGTGATGCTGTAAAGCCTGGACAAAATGTGCTGATTGCGGATGACCTTTTGGCAACAGGGGGAACCATCTCAACCTCAGTGGATTTGGTTCGCAAATTGGGCGGGAATGTCGTAGGAACAGCCTTCCTGATTGAGCTTGCAGAGCTGAATGGGCGGGCGAAGCTGCCAGGCATCGACGTATTCTCCCTGCTTATTTATTAAAATAGAAATGAAGCCGGCTGCCGATTTCTCGGCGGCCGGCTTTTTTGGCTTGCTCACTTGAGCACATATTAAATGTCAGGAGTAGGTTGTTCATCCTTCTCATTGGATAGGCCTAGCACGTCAATAAGCTTGAAGAACAGGCTGAGCACGATGCCGACAATGGTGGCAAGAGCCATGCCTTTGAGCTCAACCGATCCCATTGTAAGCTTCGCTCCGCTAAGCCCGGTTACAAAAATGACAGTCACAAGAATCATATTCTTGGCTTTGGAGAAGTCAACCTTTTGTTCAACAAAGATCCGGAAACCGGATGAAGCAATAACGCCGAATAGCAGCAGAGATACACCGCCCATGACCGGACCCGGAATGTTGGCGATGATCGCTGAGAACTTTCCAAGGAAGGACAGCAATATGGCGAAGATGGAAGCCCCGGCAATCACGTAAACGGAATAAACTTTGGTTAATGCCATAACGCCAATGTTCTCCCCGTAGGTTGTGTTGGGCGTAGAGCCAACAAAGCCAGACAATACAGTGGAAATGCCGTTCCCCATCAGGGAGCGGTGAAGTCCAGGGTCCTTCGAAAGATCCTTGCCGACGATTTTCCCTGTAACAAGCAGGTGCCCAATGTGCTCTACAATGACGACGAGCGCTACAGGAACAATGGTGAGTATGACAGACATATCCCAGCTTGGGGAGGTGAAATGCGGAAGGGAGAACCATGGGGCTGCCGCAATTTTCTCGGATGCTTCTCCGAGCTCACCCAGAAAGTAAGCAAGCACATATCCAGCTACAATACCGATCAGAATGTGGATAATCTTCGGAAACCCGCGGAATAGCACGGCACCTAGGATTGTAACGCCAAGTGTTACTAAAGCAAGGGTTACGTCCGTGTAGTTCATGGTCCACGGCTTCGTAGAATCACTGTTGATTAATCCGGCCATTCCTGCCGCAGTAGGTACAAGCTCCAGACCGATAATGGCGACAATTGCCCCCATGGCAGCAGGTGGAAAAACAATATCAATCCACTTCGTTCCTGCATATTTAACAACTATGGCCACAAGGATAAAGATGAATCCGGTAACGATAAACGCGCCAAGCGCTAAAGAATATCCGTTGCCCGGATGAGACAGGAGCACGCTGCTGACTGGCGACAGAAAGGCAAAGCTGGAGCCAAGATAGGCGGGAATCTTGCCTGAACAAATCAAGATGTACAGCAAGGTCCCGATCCCGTTCATGAGGAGAATCATGGAGGGGTCCACCTTGAAGATGGTTGGCACGAGCACTGTGCTGCCGAACATGGCAAACAGATGCTGGAGGCTTAGGACAATGCCGGGGCCAAAGGGTACTTTCTCATTTACCTGAATTTCGCGCTGCAAGAACAAGTCACTCCTTAAATTTAACGTTCATTTGACTATCTTTACTAGATTAATAACAATGTAGACATTTTTCAACAACAAATCGCAGAAAATAGGGTTAGTTTGCAAAATTTACTCGGACAAAACCTCAAGCAGTGTTGACGGAGAACACAGCAAGCGTCATAATGATAAGAAAATCAAAATTAGGGGGATTGCGTTTACTTTACAGACGCATTCCTTTTCTATAGAAAGGACAGTATCGGAATTCCATGGGCATACAGCGATTACTTGAAAAGGCATCCGCCTATATCAAAGAAGCAGATCTGAACCGCATACGGGAAGCCTATGACTTCGCTGAGCAAGCCCATCACGGCCAAGTGCGGAAGTCCGGGGAACCCTACATTCTTCATCCGCTGGCGGTGGCGGATATTGTTGTCAATATGGGAATGGATGTGCTGTCGATTATTGCAGCTCTGCTTCATGATGTAGTGGAGGATACGACAGTTTCGCTTCAGGAAATAAGCGACCAATTTGGACCGGACTGTGCCATGCTTGTTGATGGCTTAACCAAGCTGGAGCGTATTCGCTTCCAGTCAAAGGAAGAACAGCAGAACGAGAACTATCGCAAGATGTTCATTGCGATGGCTCAGGATATCCGGGTCATCGTCATCAAGCTGGCGGATCGTCTGCATAACATGAGAACCCTCAAGTTTCAGTCAGAGGAGAGCCAGCGCCGGATTGCTTATGAGACGCTTGAGATCTTCTGTCCTATTGCACACCGGCTCGGGATTTCTGCGATTAAGTGGGAAATGGAGGATATTGCGCTCCGCTATTTAAATCCACAGCAGTATTACCGCATCGCCAATCTGATGCATAAGAAACGGGCTGAACGGGAGGAGTTCATTGATAACGTCATCTCCCGGATCTCGGAGAAACTTGATGAGATGGGGATTGAAGCCGACTTATCAGGCCGTCCCAAGCATATTTATAGCGTCTATAAGAAAATGTCGACCAAGAATAAACAGTTCAATGAGATTTACGATCTGCTGGCTATTCGAATTATCGTGGACAATATTAAAGACTGCTACGCCACGCTGGGAATTATTCATACCCTATGGAAGCCGATGCCTGGACGGTTCAAGGATTATATTGCCATGCCGAAGGCCAATATGTATCAGTCCTTACACACTACAGTTGTCGGACCGAATGGGGAGCCTACCGAGGTGCAGATCCGCACATGGGATATGCACAAGACAGCAGAATATGGTATTGCCGCCCACTGGGCCTATAAAGAAGGAACTGAAGCTGCCGGACCTGAGAATAAGATGCCTTTTTTTCGAGAAATTTTGGAGCTGCAGCATGAGGCAAAGGACGCTTCAGAATTTGTTGAATCGCTCAAAATGGACTTCTTCTCGGATCTGGTATTTGTGTTTACCCCGCAAGGTGAAGTCATCGAACTTCCGGCAGGCTCGGTTCCGCTTGATTTTGCTTATCGCATTCATACCGAGGTGGGAAATCGGACGATTGGCGCTAAGGTGAATGGGCGTATTGTTCCTCTGGATCATAAGCTCAAAACTGGCGATATTGTTGAGATTTTAACTTCTAAGCACTCTTATGGGCCGAGCCAGGATTGGCTCAAAATCGCTCAATCGTCCCATGCGCGCAGCAAGATTAAGCAGTGGTTCAAGAAGGAAAAGCGGGAAGAGAACGTGGAGAAGGGCCGCGAAGCCATTGAACGTGAATTTAAGCGGGCAGGCCTAGAGCCTTCCCAGTGGATGTCGGATGATAAGCTGCTTGAAGCCGCTAAGAAATTTGCTTTTAACGATATAGAAGACATGCTCTCTGCAATCGGCTTTGGCGGGTTGACGGCTGCGCAGGTCTACACAAGACTTACCGAGAAGCTGCGTAAGGAGCAGGAAGAATCCGGACAAATTGAGCTGTCCTCTGAAGTGAGGGAGGTTAAGGCTCAAGAAGAGCGTAAGTCCCGACCGACCAATGGAGTAAGAGTGAAGGGCATTGATAATTTGCTTGTGCGCTTCGCCAGATGCTGCAATCCTGTTCCGGGCGATGATATTATCGGATACATTACGCGCGGACGCGGAGTTTCCGTTCATCGCAGCGATTGTGCGAACATTCCGACTTCAGATGATGGGGAAGAAGCAGCACGTGTGATCGAAGTCGAATGGGAAGAGGTTATTGAAGCGAATTACAGTGTAGACATTGAAATCACGGGACATGACCGCCGCGGCCTTCTTAATGAGGTGCTGCAGGCTGTGTCGGAGAGCAAGACGAATATTTCAGCTGTTTCCGGCCGTTCGGATAAGAATAAGATGGCGATGATTCATATGACGATCCTCATTCGGAATATCGACCATTTGCAATCTGTGGTGGAGAAGATTAAACGTGTGAAGGATGTTTATACGGTCCACCGGATAATGCAGTAGCTTTAACTTTTACGTTAGCTTAGTAAGGAGAGACAACCATGCGAGTAGTAATCCAGCGCTGCAAAGAGGCCAGTGTGACCGTTTCAGGACAGACCATTGGCAAGATTGCCCAAGGGCTGCTGCTGCTTGTAGGCATTACGCATGAAGACACAGAGCAGGATCTTGTTTATGTGGCCAATAAGCTGGCAGGGCTGCGTATATTTGATGATGAAGCGGGCGTGATGAATTTAAGCATACAGGATATTGGCGGGGCTATTTTGTCGGTGTCTCAATTTACGTTATATGCTGATACCCGCAAGGGGAAGAGACCGAACTATATGGCCGCAGCCAAGCCTGATTATGCAGAGCCGCTATATGAACGCTTTAATGAATTGTTAAGAGAAAAAGGGCTGCAGGTGGAGACCGGACAATTTGGAGCCGATATGGATGTGTCTTTAACGAATTGGGGGCCGGTGACGCTTATTCTAGAAAGCCCTCTTCAGGCGTAAGGTGCATAGGAACCGTCTGCGAAGGGAATCCTCATATAAGAGAAGAGGATGATTTTTGTAAAGGAGTTCCTGGTAACCTTGCGACAATCGAAGAAGCAGTCTTTATGGTATGGTACAGTTCATACCGCGCCGGGTCACTATCGTGATGCAGAAGCATGGCGCAGAGGATCAGGTGAGGAACAATGGGTTTACTTGGCTGCAAAGTCAAGGGAAGCAGCAGACGAGCCTCTATGTAGGCGCACATACATCAGAACGAACATGTAAAACACCCTTTATAAGGGTGTTTTTTGCATCTTTATATACTTGTCACGCTAGAAACAATTCGGAATTTAACCTTGTTATAACAACTGTTCAATCGGGTAATAACAACACGAGAACCTGTCATAAATAAAAAAGGAGATTGATGCGAAATGAGTAAAGTTGCTTTTTTGTTGGCGAATGAGTTTGAAGATTCTGAAATGCAGGTACCTTATGATGAGGTGAAGAAAGCGGGACATGAGGCGGAGATTATCGGGCTAAAAGCTGGAGAGACCTTAAAGGGAAAGCAGGGGAAAGCTGAGTATAAGGCCGATAAATCCATTGCCGATGTAAAAGCCGATGATTATGATGCCGTAGTGATTCCAGGTGGTTCTTCTCCTGAGAACCTGCGCCAAGATTCGAGTGTTCTAGATTTCGTCAAGCAATTGAACGCATCCAAAAAGCCGATTGCCGCCATTTGCCATGGTCCGCAAATTCTGGCCAGTGCTGAGCTTCTGAAGGGGCGTACGATCACTTCCTATCCACCGCTTCAAGATGATATGGTGAATGCCGGTGCAGACTTTGTGGACCAGGAAGTCGTGGTGGACGGGAACTTTATTACTTCTCGCACACCCAAGGACGAGCCAGCCTTTGTGCGTGAAATTCTGAATGCGTTGAAATAATTTTAGCGCTAGGCTGTCATACCGTTTGGGGACGGTCTCCCCGCATTTCGTAGAAAAGGAGAGATAGACATGGCTAGACATATTCAAGCTTATTTTCGCAATGAAGATGGAGCAGAGGGAGCCAGAACAAGTCTGATCGGATATGCTGCGGAACAAGTGGAGGTAGGCCGTCTCGAGAATAACCTGGGACGGGACACGAAGTTCCTGCTTCCTATTGTCCCCTTAGGCAACAACAGTGGAATGTACGCAGGAGGGGCGCCCAATGCGGCAGGGGTACCCGGGTCGACGGTAAATCCAGGCGTACCCCTTGCAGTTCCGGAGCGCGGAGCAGCGAACGGTGATACGGATGTCCCGGACAGCGATGCTTCGGAAAGACCGGCTAGCGAGAAATCAAGTGAACTTCTGCCTACGCTGCTCGGCGATGAGGATTATGATAAACTTCAATATGTGCTGAGCGCAAAGGTAAGTGAGGCGGATTATAATGCGGTCGTGAACAAACTGCGTTCGGCGGGCGGATATGTAGAAGTATTGGATTAAACCGCGGAAGTAAAACGCTTTCTCATGTGTAATATAACTGTAATATTAACGCCTTTTTACTGTAATGTAGGGTGTTTATAATAAAGACATGACCCCCTTTTTTTAATATACTATCATGGACCTGCCACTTTGGCAGGTTTTTTCTTGGTGTAAGTTCTTGACTTTGACACTGTAGTTACTTAAAATCTAACAATAACAGTTTCTTATATACGACATTCAGTGACAGGACAAAGTACTCTAGCCCCACACCCCCAGAGAGGAATCCCGCTAGGCTGGAAGGATTCCGGTGATGATTAGACGAAAGACCTCCTTGAGAACCTTCGGCGAACCTTTTAAGTAGCCGTAAGACGTAGACGGGCGTTAACCGTTCAGAGCGATTGCAACTTCAAGCATTTTTAGTTGCGATCGGAATGTGGGTGGTACCACGGGCGATCGGAATATCAGATCTCTCGTCCCTGTTGTGTTTAACGGCAGGGGCGGGAGATTTTTTATATTGAGACAAGGTGGAGGATATCAGATGGCTTTTCAAAAACCTACAGGTACTCAGGATTTGCTTCCGGGTGTCGTGGAGAGATGGCAGTTTGTAGAAGATAAAGCGCGGGATATTTGCCGCCGGTTTAATTACAGAGAAATCCGCACACCGCTTTTTGAGCAAACTTCCCTGTTTGTTCGTGGGGTCGGGGAAACTACGGATATTGTCGAGAAGGAAATGTACACCTTTGAAGACAAGAGCGGGCGGAGCATGACCCTTAGACCGGAAGGTACGGCGGGGGTTGTTCGATCTTATGTTGAGAACAAGCTATACGGGGAGCCAGATGTCAGCAAGCTCTATTACATAGGGCCTATGTTCCGTTATGAGCGTCCGCAGGCTGGACGACAGCGGCAATTTCACCAGTTCGGCATTGAGGCCCTAGGTTCTGTCGATCCGGCCATTGATGCCGAGGCTATCTCCCTAGGTTACCAATTCTGTATCGATCTTGGCTTGAAGGGTGTCAAAGTAGAGGTTAACTCGGTAGGCACCCCTGCGGTACGCGCGGCTTATCGCGAGAAGCTGCTTCAGTTCCTGACACCGATGAAGGATAGTCTTTGCAAGGATTGTCAATCGCGTATGGAACGGAATCCGCTGCGTGTACTGGATTGCAAGGTGGATCAAGATAAATTCACGGATGCGCCATCCATCCTGGACAGTTTGGATGAGGAATGTGAGACGCACTTCAATCAGGTGAAGGCGTATCTTACAGAGATGAATGTGGATTATGATGTGAATCCGCGCCTGGTTCGGGGGTTGGATTATTACACGCATACCGCTTTCGAATACAAAGCGGCCGGCATTGGAGCGATTGATACCGTTGGCGGCGGCGGGCGGTATAACGGTCTTGTAGCCGATGTAGGCGGGCCGGATCAGCCCGGGATTGGCCTAGCGATCGGTCTGGAACGTATCCAGTTAATTCTGGAGAACCAAGAAGTTGACGTTGAGGCTTATAAGCCGATTGATGTGTATTTTGTAGCTTTGGGTGAGGCTGCGGAGAAGGAAATTACGAAGCAGCTTTATTTGCTCCGTCAGGCCGGTTTTGTGGCAGAACGCGATTACCTTGGACGCAAAATGAAAGCTCAAATGAAGTCTGCGGACCGCATGCAGGCTCGATTTACAGCGATTCTGGGCGATGACGAGCTGTCTCGTGGCGAGATTGCTTTGAAGTCGATGGAGAGCGGTGAACAGAAGACGGTTAAACTTACGGATTTGGCGAAGGAATTGAAGTAAGTCCAGTCCCGACTTTTAATAAAATTCGAATTTATGAGCAAAAGCTCAAATGACCAGGAGGAGCAAAATTAACATGAAACGAACTCATCACTGTGGTGCAATTAGCGCCGATCATATCGGACAAACGGTAACCTTGAATGGCTGGGTACAAACACGCCGGGATCTAGGTGGCGTACTATTTATTGACTTGCGTGACCGCAGCGGCATCGTACAGATTGTGTTCAATCCGGCTTATTCAGGAGACGCGCTGCAAGTTGCTGATAAGGTGCGCAGCGAATATGTACTTGCTGTTACAGGCAAAGTGGTTAAGCGCGATCCAGAGACGGTTAACCCGAATATGACTACAGGCGAACTTGAAGTGCAGATTACGGAAATTGAAGTGCTAAACTCTGCCAAGACACCTCCGTTCTTCATTGAAGACGGTATTGAAGTGGACGAGTCCCTGCGGCTTAAATACCGTTATCTGGATCTCCGCCGTCCGGAGATGCAGGAGACCTTACGGCTGCGTTCCAAGGCTGCCAAGGTATTCCGTGACTTCCTTGATGGAGAAGACTTTATCGAAATAGAGACGCCGATTCTGACTAAGAGCTCACCGGAAGGCGCACGCGATTATCTGGTGCCGAGCCGGGTTCACGAAGGTGAATTCTTTGCCCTGCCGCAGTCTCCACAGCTGTACAAGCAGCTGCTCATGGTCAGTGGTGTAGAGCGTTATTATCAACTCGCCCGCTGCTTCCGTGACGAGGACCTGCGTGCGGACCGTCAGCCGGAATTCACTCAGATTGACATTGAGACCTCTTTCATGTCCCAGGATGATCTGCTGAACATGATGGAGCAGCTTGTAGTCCGCCTGTTCAGAGAAACCAAGGGTGTAGAGATTGCGACTCCATTCCAGCGTTTAAGTTATGCTGAGGCTATGGAAAAATACGGTTCGGACAAGCCGGATCTTCGCTTTGGCTTGGAGCTGATCGGCGTTAGCGATCTGGTTGCAAACAGCGGTGTGAAGGTCTTTGCTTCCGTCATTGAGAAGGGCGGAGAGGTTAAGGTTCTTAATGCCAAGGGCTGCGGCACTTGGAGCCGTAAAGAGATCGATGATCTCGGTCCATATGCAGCACGTTATGGAGCGAAAGGCCTGGCTTGGATCCAAGTGAAGGAAGGCGAGTTCAAAGGGCCGATCGTGAAGTTCTTCACGCCGGAAGAAATCGAAGCAATCAAGGAACGGACCGGAGCTGAAGAAGGTGACCTTCTGCTCTTCTCCGCAGATCAGAAGAAGGTCGTTGCCGATGTGCTTGGCGCGTTGCGTCTCAAAATTGGCCGCCAGCTGGGCTTAATTGATGATAGTGTCTATAAATTCGCATGGGTTGTTGACTTCCCATTGCTGGGCTGGGACGAGGATCAGAAGCGTTATGTTGCTGAGCACCATCCGTTCACCAGACCTCGTGAAGAAGATCTGCCGCTGTTTGACACTGATCCTGGACGAATTCTTGCACAGGCCTATGATCTCGTACTGAATGGATATGAAGTCGGTGGGGGCTCCATGCGGATTTACAAGCGTGAAATTCAGGAGAAGATGTTCAAGGCCATCGGGTTATCTCAAGAGGAAGCCAAAGATAAGTTCGGTTATCTGATGGATGCCTTCGAATACGGCACTCCTCCTCACGGCGGTATGGCATTCGGTTTCGACCGTCTCGTGATGCTGCTGGCCGGTCGGAGCAATCTGCGTGAAACCATTGCCTTCCCTAAGACAGCTAGCGCATCCGATCTTCTGATGGACGCACCAGCACCGGTTGATCCAGGCCAGCTGGAGCAGCTTCACATCAAGATTGCCGCTAAGAAGCCGGCTGAAGCCAAGAACTAATCATTGCAGACGGTAGAAAGGAGAGGAATTCGCTATGCTTCATCAGTTCTCTCGAACCGAGCTTGCGATTGGTGCAGAAGGACTTGAGCGGCTTAAGAACAGCACCGTAGCAGTGCTGGGAATAGGCGGGGTCGGCTCTATTGCAGTAGAGGCTCTAGCTCGGACAGGCGTTGGCCGGATAATATTGATTGATAAAGATGTCGTAGACATTACCAATATCAACCGTCAGATCCATGCCTTAACTACAACTATAGGGCAAAAAAAGGCAGATTTGATGTGTGAGCGGGTTAAGCTGATTAACCCGGAGTGTGAGACCATTGCACTCAATATGTTCTACACTGAAGAAACCTATGAACAGCTGTTTGAGTATGATCTGGATTATGTTCTGGATGCTTCGGACACCATTATTTATAAAGTTCACTTAATCAAGGAGTGCCTCCGCCGAGGCGTTCCGATTATTTCAAGTATGGGGGCCGCCAATCGGATGGATCCTACCAAGTTCGAGGTAGCGGACATCTCTAAGACCCATATGGACCCTATGGCTCGTGTCATTCGGGGCAAGCTGCGTGAAGCCGGTATCAAGAAGGGCGTTCAGGTGGTCTTCTCTACAGAGCCGCCGATCAAGCCGCGTCCGGATGTGACGGAGAAGATCGTACCTGAGAATGCGCCTGCGATTCGTAAGGCGAAGCAGCCTCCGGCAAGCAACTCCTTTGTTCCACCTGTAGTGGGCCTGATCATGGTGAGTGTAGCCATTCGGGAGATGCTCGCTGAAAGCGGGAAGTAAAGATGGATAAGGATCTGATACGCAAGCTTAGACTACCTCTCTATACTGGGCGGAAGGTCTTAGTGTTGAACGCCCCCGAGGGTTATCTGGAGCTGCTTGGTGTTACGGAAGACGAGGTAGGCCAGTTCCAATCGGATTGTGAATTTGTCTTGTTCTTCGCAGCAAATGCACAGGATGTCAGCAGGCTTGCCCCAATGGCAGCTAAGGCTGTTAAACCGGATGGGCTGCTCTGGGCTGCCTATCCTAAGGGAGGCGCTAAGGCGGGTACGGATCTGAACCGGGACAAAGGCTGGGAGCCAATGAACGCCGCGGGCCGGGAAGGCATCGCACTGATTGCCGTTGATGCGGTGTGGTCTGCCATGCGTTTTCGGCCGATTGGTGAAGGTGGCCCTATGCGCCGGGCCAGCGTGAACCCTGAGACCAGAAAGCCTGCCATACCGCTGGAGGTGCCGGACGATCTGTCAGCTGCCTTGAAGAGCTCCCCAGAAGCAGCAGCTTGGTTTGCTCAATTAGCCCCTTCTCACAAGAGAGCTTATCTGGAGTGGATTGAACAGGCCAAGAGGGCTGAGACAAGACAGAAGCGGATTGTTGGAACGGTTGAGAAGCTGTCGCTAGGCTTGAAGAGACCAACAGACAAAATATAACTACAAACAGAATTATGTGTAATAGGATAGGGGAACCGGTATTGTGATTTGACTGCCGGTTCCCTTTTACAATTCTTTATATAGATTGAATTAAAGTTTCGGCTTATAGCATTCATTTTTCTTAGTTCATTCTATATAGATAAAAAGCTCTTAGCTTTTAGAAGAAAACAGTGGTATAATGAGATTCCTTTTTGCTTCACAAGTGGAATTAATTGGAGGGAAAAGAGATCGATATCTTAGGAGGTAACTGAAATGGATGATTTTCAAAGTGCCTATCAAGAAGAGAAGGAACGGCTGGATCGCACCTTGAAAACGATTGATGCCGAGCTCCAAAGACTGCAGGGTATTCCTGTCTATACTGGACACAATTACACGGAGCAGGTGCTGGAGGCCGGAAGAGAAACACAGCGCAAACAGCTTGCCCAGTCGCTGCAGGAACCTTATTTTGGAAGGCTTGATTTTGAGGAGAAGGGCGGGCAGAAGGCTCCACTCTATATTGGCAAGGTCGGAGTAGCCGGGGAAGGCCGCCAGCCGATCGTCATTGATTGGCGTGCTCCGGTAGCCAGTTTATTCTACTCCTTTACAGGCGGGGATTCGGCAACTTATGAGGCGCCGGAGGGATTGATCGAAGGATTGGTTTATCTAAAGCGCAACGTTGTCATCCGCAAGCAAATTCTTGAGCGGGTTGTAGATACATACAACAAAGACAATGAAGGGCCAGCCGTCTCTGATGAATTTCTGCTGTACCGGCTTGGGGAGAACAAGGACAACCGGCTGCGGGACATCGTGTCTACAATCCAGGCTGAGCAGGATCAGATTATTCGTGCAGCCAAGAATACGGCCCTTATAATTCAAGGGGTCGCCGGGAGCGGAAAGACTACAGTAGCCTTGCATCGGTTGGCTTATTTGCTGTATCAATATAAAGAACAAATCTCGGCCGAAAAGATGATTATCTTCGCACCGAACCGGATGTTCATCAACTATATTTCGGAAGTCCTCCCTGAACTGGGCGTAGGGGATATTCAGCAGAGCACTTTTAGTGACTGGAGTGCAGCAGTCCTTGAGCTGGGGCATGCGCCAAGCGATGGGCCTGATACTTTAATTCGCTGGTTCGATCAGCCGGATCGGCAAAGTAATCACGATGCTTGGCTGCCTGGGCGCTTCAAGGGCTCTGTATTGTTTCAACAGCTGCTGGAGGATTTTCTCGATCGTCTGTCATCTGTTTGTTTACCAGAGGAGGACTTTTCTCCGTGGGACGGGAAGGTGCTCTCCCGAGCGATGATAAAGCAGTGGTATGAAGAGGAATATAAGCATTATCCGCTGGCGCTGCGTAAAGAAAGAACGCTGGCTCGAATACATCGCTGGGTGGAAATGGAGCAGAAGAAGGCTCCCTCTGCAGCTGTGCTTAAGGAGCGTAAATCAAAGAGCTCTCAGCGGGAGAAGGCCTATGCCAAGAAGTGGCCAGATTTGTCTCCCTTGGCACTTTATAAATTGCTGTTTGGAGCAGGTAAGAGTCAAGGAGCCGTTGTTCCGGATTTAGAGGAGTTAACAGGCAGAATTCCGGAGGCTGTGCTGAAGGAGACGAGAGCTTCCTTGAAGAAGAATCAGCTTCAGGAAGAAGACCTGGCTGCACTGCTGTATTTATTTGCTGGAGTAAATGAGATCAACAGCAAACACCGCTTTGACCATGTAGTGATCGATGAAGCTCAGGACTTCTCACCGCTTCAGATTGCGGTCCTCGATCGGTTTGTGAAGGGACACTCCTTTACAATCTTAGGGGATTTGTCCCAAGGGATTCATTACTACCGCGGAATTAGAACGTGGCGTGAAATGCAGCAGCTGTTTGCTGAGGAGGATACGGGATACTTCGCATTGACAAGAAGCTATCGTTCTACGATGGAGATTATCACCTTTGCCAATGAAATTTTGAAGGAGGGTGTAGGCACCGACCTTCTCGCAGTACCGGTATTTCGCAGTGCAGAGCCGGTAAGGGTTATTTATCACCCTGCGGATCAGCGGGTAGAGACGATCATCAAAGCATTGGATCGGATACTTGAAGGTCCCTATAGGACGGCAGCCTTGCTGACCCGCACCCTTCATGAGGCAGAGGAGCTGTATCAGAAGCTGGCTGCTGCAGGCAGAGAGCTGCATTTGATTGATGGCCGTAAGAGCGAGTATGAAGGCGGGATATCGGTACTGCCCGTATACTTGTCCAAGGGACTTGAATTCGACGCTGTGCTGATGTTAGATACCGATATAGATCACTATCATGCAGAAGATGCTAAGCTGCTATATGTGGGCTGCACACGGGCACTGCATGAACTGTGGCTTCTGCATGGAGGGGGGCTTCCTTCTTACGTAAAAGCCGATGATGCCGAGATTGCAAGCACGGATTGGCCCTAGTTGGCTCTAAGGCGAAGTCAATCGTCTCATAATCGTGCTGCATTGAGATATGCGAAGAGCCGGGGCAGTTAGCCCCGGCTCTTCGTCATGATTGCTGGACCAGAGCCGCCTTCCGGCTGGCACAGCGCATTTTTGTAATAATTTTGCGGATACTGTCTATGGATAAATGGTAGGATCCGGCCAGCTCTTCGGCGGATTGACCCTCCAGATAGGCCTGGTAAATTTCTTGATTGCGCTTGGCAATGGCCTTGCGCGAGCCGCTGATTTCACCCCAAAGTGCCCGTTTCTGGCTCACCTTTGGAATGTAGACAAGCTCACCTTGTATGTAATCCTGGAGCTCCTTCAGCAGTCTAGGGGGAAGCACATCCTTCCCATTTCTGTAATTCACGTTCAACATCCTCCTTAAAGCGTTGTCCGTCCACCGCTACCTTAACGTTAAAGATCAACATTGCCGTGTTCCTCCTTTCAAAATTTAAATTGGATTCCATATCATGGTTATATTATAAATGACTTTATATGCGAAGGGAAATTAAATCATCTTTATTAAAATATAGGGAGGCCAATCGGCCTCCCGTGCTTCGTGGTCTTCGCTTTAAGCGAAGACCACCTCACTATTCACTGAAATCATTTCGATCAGCCCCCTTTCCCAGCTTGTCGTCGGCCCGACATCTATATTAACTCATATTTAGAAGCCAGCTTAAAGTGAAAGAACGGTTATATGAGATTTTTACCCAAACTTTACTTTACATAATGCAGACTGAACAAAGACAACCTAGCCTTTGAAACCCCAAAAATTTGGTCAAGGAAGGTGTTATCTTTGCAATTAGCTGCCCATGAAGCTCTAGAGCTTAATGAACTATTACTTAGCTGTACGAATTCCATTCAATCCATGGCTTTGTTTCTGAATCAGGCGCAGGACCGGGAACTGCATGACATGATTGCTCGCCACTATGCCGTTCATATTCAAGACTACAACATGAAAGTCGAATTTGCCAGTAAGCCCCAAGGCTCTCCAGACCGACTGAATGTGCCTAATCTCCAGAATGTTGGAGGTGCGCCAGCTCCTATGCAGCCTATGCAGCTTTCGCCAGTACAGCCGCAAGTCAAGCTGAATCAGCTTGACGACCGCAGCATTGCCACTTCTTATTTGCTAACTTTGAAACGGGCGGGGCGGGAGTACGCATGGTCTGCATTTGAGTGCTCGACCATACAGCTTCGCATGTTCCTGGAGGATGCCTTCCGGATGTGCTCCCACCAGGCTTACGAGGTTTGGAGCTACATGGCTCGTAAAGGCTGGTATATGGTTAGCGCGGCGCCTCAGCCAACCCTTCAGGGAATGGGCAGTATGTATCGAGAAGTGCCGTACCATCAGCCGATGGATACTTACAAGCCGCCGATGGATAATTATTACCGCCACCGGGGCGGATATGAATAATATACAGTTCAAGAAAGGACAGCTTGAGGCCGCGGGTGGCCTCGAGCTTTTTTTGATTATAAAATGATATAGATTGAACTAAAGTTTTACATTGATCTTTCTAATTTTGCGGCCTAATACGGCCCGATAACATTCATTTCTTTAGTTCATTCTATATAGTTGAATTGTTTGCTTTAAAAACAAGTAGCTGTAACATTGTCAGGCCTGTTCCCGTTATTAAGGCAGCATGGAGAAACTAAGCTCACCAAACTCTGCCGAATGACCTGCTCTTTCTGGACTATAATTGAAAAAGGGGTTTTAGTAATGGGTTACATCATGGAACTGAGAAAGCTAGTTGGTTCAAGGCCACTGATTATGACAGGAGCATGTGTTCTATTGTGTAGCCACCAACGCCTCTTGTTACAGCGTAGAACCGATAACGGTTTATGGGGATTGCCTGGGGGTTCGATGGAGCCTGGCGAAACGTTAGAAGAGGTTGCAATAAGGGAACTTCTTGAGGAGACAGGGTTAAAAGCCAAAAGTCTTGAACTGTTTCATATATTCTCCGGACAAGAGCTATATTACAAATATCCTCACGGTGATGAGGTGTATAATGTCGTAACTGCTTATGTATGCACGGCTTATGATGGAATTCCAAAAGTAGATGGAGACGAAGTACAAGAATTGCGTTTTTTTAGTTATAGTGAAATTCCTATGGAGTTGTCTCCGCCAGACAAACCAGTCATTGATAAATTCCTCGAACGCGTCTTTTAGTGTAGTTATGATAAAATGGAGAGAGTGATGATTTTTAGCTACAATACCGGCGTGACTGGTAGATCTATCTATTGGGGAAGTGAATGGAATTGGACTTATTCTCATATCAGCAAGACAATGATCCAGGCATGCGTCTGCTTGCCGACCGCATGCGCCCTGCTACGCTGGATGAATATATAGGGCAAGAACAGATTGTCGGTCCAGGGAAGCTGCTGCGGAGAGCAATTGAAGCCGACCAGGTGTCTTCCATCTTGTTATACGGCCCTCCTGGGTGCGGCAAGACGACTTTGGCTCATATTATTTCTCGCCATACTCAGGGCGAGTTTGTACGTCTGAATGCGGTGGATGCCTCGGTCAAAGATGTACGTGAGGTGATTGAGAAGGCGCAGAACGATAAGGCGCTGTATGGAACCAAGACGATCCTGTTTCTAGACGAAGTTCATCGCTTCAACAGTTCTCGGCAGGATGCGCTCCTGCCAGCTGTAGAGAAGGGCACGATTATCTTCATCGGCGCTACGACAGAGAACCCGTTCCATTATGTGAACGGGGCCTTAATGAGCCGCTCAACCTTATTCCAGCTCCAGCCGCTGACGAGGGAGCATTCGCTGATGGCGATGCGCCGCGCCTTGGCTGATAAGGAGAGAGGCTTGGGCTACATAGCGCTCGAAGTCAGCGAAGAGGCGCTGGACCATATCGCGGGCATGGCGAATGGTGACATACGCCGCGCGCTGAATGCGCTGGAGCTCGCGGCCCTGACCACGCCGCCTCAGGAGGACGGCACCGTGCATGTCACACTGGAGGTCGCCGAGGAATCGATTCGGCGCCCTACGGTGCGGGCGGACGAGTCAACACAGTATGACGTCCTGTCCGCCTTCCATAAGAGCATCCGCGGCTCTAGCGACGCCGCGCTCTTCTGGTTCTTATATGCCGTCGAGAAGCTCGGCATGGACCCGATGGTGTTCCTGCGCAGACTCATTGCGGCCAGCAGCGAGGACATCGGCCTTGCGAATCCGCAGGCCATGGTTCAGGCGGTAAGCGCCTTGGAGGCATACCGCAACAATGGCTGGCCCGAAGCAAAGCTAAATATTGCCCAGGCTATTTTATTTGCGGTGGAGAGTCCTAAGTCTAATGCAGTCTATACCGCGATCTCTAAAGCGATGAATGCCATGGAATGGATGAAGTCCGCAGAGGTCCCGCTCCATCTGCGGGATACTCATTACAAAGGGGCGACCAAGCTGGGGCATGAGGGGTATAAATACCCGCATGATTACCCGGGTCATTATGTGCAGCAGGAGTACTTGCCTCCCGAGCTTAAGGATAGAGTATTCTATGAAGCAACTGAGCAGGGAAATGAGAGCAAGATTCGGCATAATCAGGAGCTGCGCAGAAGACAGAAGTGAAGTCTGTAGTTTAAGCAGGTTCTAGAAGTTCGTTTTTGTCGAGAGATGAATAACCATAAAAAAGAACCTTTAACTTCACTGTCAGTAGAGTTAAAGGTTCTTTAGCATATCTAAATATGAAGTAAAAATAAGTTGGCTTAGCGGCTTGCGTTAAGCTCCGGATAAGGCAGCTTCTCTACAACATCAATCGTTCCTCCGCCAAGGCAAACATCTCCATCATAGAAGACGACCGCTTGCCCTGGGGTGACTGCCTTCTGGTGCTCGTCAAAGATCACATGGGCTGTACCATCTTCGCGGAAATGCACGGTTACGCCTTGATCCGGTTGACGGTAGCGAAACTTGGCAGTGCATTTAAAAGGCTCCTGCGGAACAGAGGCTTCGCCGGCAATCCAGTTTAAGCCGGATGCAATCAGTCCTGTGGAGTACAGGCTTGGATGCTTGTCCCCTTGAACGACATACAGAATGTTATGTTCGAGATCTTTCTCGGCAACAAACCATGGCTCGCCGTTGCCGGAGCCGCCAATGCCGAGACCTTGGCGCTGGCCCAGCGTGTAGTACATAAGCCCGTCGTGACGGCCTTTGACTTCACCGGTTGCAATATCGACCATATCTCCAGATTTGGCTGGAAGATAGTGACTTAAAAATTCGCGGAAATTGCGTTCGCCGATGAAGCATACGCCGGTGCTATCTTTCTTCTTAGCTGTATACAGCCCGGCTTCTTCGGCCAGACGGCGAACTTCCGGCTTTGGCAGATGACCGATCGGGAACATGGCCTTGGACAGCTGCTCCTGATTCAGCGCATTAAGGAAGTAAGTCTGATCCTTATTGCCGTCTACCCCGCGCAGCAGCTTGAATTGGCCCTCTTCCTCAACAACGCGGGCATAATGCCCTGTTGCAACATAGTCGGCCCCAAGATCAAGCGCTTTGTTAAGGAATTCTCCAAATTTAATTTCACGGTTACACATGACATCTGGATTTGGAGTGCGCCCACGCTTATATTCGTCCAGGAAATAGGAGAATACTTTATCGTAATATTCTTTCTCAAAGTTAACGGTATAGTAAGGGATGCCGATTTGCTCACATACACGGCGTACATCTTCTGCGTCCTGCTCTGCGGTGCAGTAGCCAAGCTCGTCCGTATCATCCCAGTTCTTCATGAAAATTCCGATAACGTCATACCCCTGCCGTTTGAGCAGAAGTGCCGTCACCGAGGAATCTACGCCTCCGGACATCCCGACGACGATCCGCGTATTAGAAGGATTTGCTGGCATGGTATCACTCCTTTAGGCTGTAGGCCTTAATAATGGTGGTTTGTGTCCATTGTTGTTTATGCGCGATCAGATATGTTACCATAGACAGGATAACTGATCGGAATACAACAATATATCCGATGGATTTCTTGGATATTTATATGTTCCGTTACATCTTAGTGTAACTGTTAAAGTTCTATTATATAAAGATTATTTAGAAAATGAAAGAGGTGCCTTGCTTGAAGATTTCAACTAAAGGACGTTATGGATTAACCATCATGATGGAGCTCGCCGCAAGATTTGGTGAAGGTCCGACTTCACTGAAGAGCATTGCTGAGAAGAATCAGCTCTCAGAGCATTATCTGGAGCAGCTGATCGCCCCGCTGCGCAATGCTGGTCTTGTTAAGAGTGTGCGTGGCGCCTATGGCGGTTATATTCTGTCCCGTGAGGCAAATGAGATTACGGCGGGGGATATTATTCGTGTCCTAGAGGGCCCGATTTCGCCAGTGGACTTCACAGAAGAAGATGATCCGGCCAAGCGTGACCTGTGGATGCGCATACGGGATAGCATTGCAGGTGTTCTGGATTCCACCACGCTCGAGAATTTGATTAACTACGAAGATCAAGAGACCCCAGATAACTTCATGTTCTATATATAATTGAAGGAGCCTTATACAAAATGAGAAGCGTATATTTGGATCATGCCGCTTCAACCCCAGTCCATCCAGAGGCGATGGAGGCTATGCTTCGCGTGATGCGTGGGCAGGTCGGCAATGCCTCAAGTATTCATGCGTTTGGCCGGGAAGCGAAGCGGACGGTTAATGCGGCACGGGATACGTTAGCAGCCGCGCTTGGATGTGGGCCTGATGAGCTCGTCTTTACAGCAGGAGGAACGGAGAGCGATAATTTGGCGTTATTCGGAGCAGCCGCCGCCAGATCGCATAAAGGTCGGCACATTATCACCACAGCGATTGAGCATCACGCCGTGCTTCATACCTGCCAGAAGCTGGAGGATAACGGCTATCAGGTAACTTATCTCCCTGTGGATACCTATGGACAAGTTCATCCAGAGCAAGTTGCGGAAGCGATTACGCCGGAGACCATTTTAATAAGTGTGATGTATGGGAATAATGAAGTCGGAACGCTTCAGCCGATTGAGCAGATTGGAAACCTGGCTAGAGAGCGCGGAATTCTGTTTCACGTGGACGCTGTACAGGCTTTTGGTGCTGTGCCTTTCAAGGTGAAGGATCTACCCGTGGACCTGCTGAGCGTTTCTTCTCATAAGATTAATGGGCCACAAGGCGTTGGCGCATTATTTGTCCGGCGCGGCATTTCCATTGAACCGCTGCTGTTTGGAGGCCTTCAGGAACGCAAGCGGCGTGCGGGAACAGAGAATATGGCCGGTTTGGCAGGGTTCGCCAAAGCTGCAGAAATTGCGAGCTGCAAAACCGTTAAGCGTCGAGATAGTGAAGAAGAGCTGCGGAAGGAGCTGATCGCAGCGCTCGAGCGAGAAATTGGTACGGAGCGGTTCCGAATCAACGGACATCCTACCGAGCATCTGCCGCATATCCTGAATGTCAGCTTTCCGGAATGCGGAACAGAGACGATGCTGATGAATTTGGACATGGAAGGAATTGCGGTTGCCAGCGGCTCGGCATGCACCTCCGGCTCGCTCGAGCCGTCTCATGTGCTGGAAGCGATGCATTTGCCTGAAAATGTTCTGCGTTCCGCGATTCGATTTAGCTTTGGTTTGGGTAATACTAGGGAAGATATGACCTATTGTGCAGAAAAAGTTGGAACCATATTGAACCGTCTTCGTAATAGAAGATAGGGCTGTTCTTTAGCTTGACTTCTAAGTTGCCGAAAGAGGAGATGGGTGAATCAGGCCAGAAGCCGACAGAGGAGGTCCCGCGCCATGAAACTTCAGGAAATGCTCGGTTTGTCCGTATTTGATGTGGAGGATGGCAAAGAGATCGGGAAGGTCCTCGATTTCATGATCAGTGAGGATTGGAAGATACTCGGTGTTATTCTGGAAGGCAAGAGCATATTTTCCCCGCATTATAAAGCGGTGTTGTGGGAAGACATCTCAGCCTATGGCGAAGATGCCGTTATGATTCGTAATCAACAGGCTGTCCGGAAGATGGAAGCCGAGAATATACAAACCACCTTCGCGCTTGGAGATGGGAAGGTCAAAGAGCTGTCTGTTCTGACAAGTGACGGGGTTATGATTGGTCATGTCAGTGATGTTTATTTTGACCATGAATTGGGAAATACAATAACAGGTCTTGAAATCAGTGATGGCTTTATTTCGGATCTGGTAGAGGGGCGGAGATGGCTGCCTTTTACACCGGAGATCACGAAGGGCGAGAATGCCATTATGGTTCCTCCGCTCAGTGAGGAGCGGCTGGAGAAGACCATTAACTCTGCGAACGGATAGGTGTGATTATATGATGATGAAGTGTCCAAACTGCAATTCCAAGGATATCGGAAAGATTGGCTCCCATCAATTTTATTGCTGGGGCTGCTTTATTGAATTGACAGTGAATGGAGAGAAGATGTCTGTTTACCAAGTGGAAGAGGACGGTACGCTAAGTTCGCTTGACGATCTGTTCTTCGGCGAGGAAATGGCTCAAGACTTTCCACAGCTTCATGCTTCCTCGTAAGGACCGGCTCTCCTCATACATAAAGCGCTTTTCTAGAGGAAGACAGAGTTTGGTTTCATATGAGTTCAGCTGCTAATTTTAGCGGACAGGAATCTGTTTTAGGATTCTGTCCGCTTTTTTGTATGTTTGATGTTTGGATTTTGCCAAAGTACGATTTTTGGTTATTTTCTATCCCCTGAGCATATACTGACAGTAAAGCCAGTCCACATGCGGGGAGGAAATAGATGTGGAGCCGTTATACAAAAGCAAAATATTTCGTTATGGATGCTGGCTGCTTATGGCTTTGGTAATTTTATATTTTATATGGCTGCTCAGACCTATGTTTAGTCTCGTTTATGGTTTTCTGAAGGCGGTGCTAGCTCCGTTCATCATTGCAATGATCATTTCTTATGTGCTTAACCCGATTGTAAGAATGCTGGGAAGCCGGAAGGTTCCAAGGACCATTGCAGTGCTGCTCATTTACGCCGTGTTTTTGACAAGCCTGACCGTAGTGCTGATGAATATGATCCCTATGTTTATGGAGCAGCTTGCTGAACTCGGAGAGCATCTTCCGGAGCTGACTTTACATACACAGCAAATTATGAACCGATGGGATAACACGATGCTTCCTCAGGGTGTAAGAATGGGGATGAATAATTGGTTCTATCAATTTGAGCAAAAGCTTGCCGGTGGGATTTCGGATTTTATGAACCATATAGGAACCACGATCGGTGTGGTTTTTAATGCGTTCATCGTGCCCTTTCTTATCTTTTATATGCTGAAGGATTTTGAGGTGTTTGAACGTCTGATTTTGAAATGCCTTCCTAAGGCGCATCGTAAGTCTATTGTTACGCTAATCAAGGATATTGACGAGGCACTTGGGAATTATGTGCGGGGCCAGCTTCTGGTATGTGTCATAATCGGAGTGCTGGCGTATGCCGGCTATATGATTATTGGCATGCCTTATGCGCTGCTCTTTGCCAGCGTGGTGGCGCTTTGCAACGTCATTCCTTACCTGGGGCCATTTCTTGGAGCCGCACCTGCCGTAGTCGTGGCCTCGACGATTTCGTGGAAAATGGTGCTGATGGTCGTGTTGGTCAATACCGTATGTCAGGTGTTAGAGAGCAATGTGATCTCTCCGCAGGTTGTGGGACGGACGCTGCACCTTCATCCGATGCTCATTATTTTCGCGCTCCTGGTGGGAGGGCAGCTGGGAGGCATTCCGGGCCTCATTTTGGCCGTTCCCTTGTTTGCTGTTCTGAAGGTTATCTTCCAGCACTTCTATGCCTATTACATCCGGCGTAAGACGATCTAAAACCGGATTGACAGGCGATGTGGCAAGCTTATATACTGAGTATTGAACTGTGTGTTTTTGTAGATTAATAGTTAAAATCAATGATGAAATCAAGTACGTCTTGGCTATTTCCCAGAGAACGGTTCCTTCGCAGATCCTGCTGCGTCGGCTGGAAGAACCGCAAATTAAAGCCCTGGCCGAAAGCTAATTTCAGAGTGCGGGTCTGTTCCGCCGGCTGGTCCCCGTTACAGAACCGATATAAGGCGATCTTCCGCTTCGTCACAGTGCTCTAGGGCACGGTCATTGGAAGGTAACCAGGGTGGTACCGCGAGACAATCGTCCCTGTAGTTCAGGGGCGTTTTTTCTATTTTTACATTTTTGGGAGGATACAAGATCATGAAATCAAGTGAGATTCGCTCCAAATGGCTTCAATTTTTTGCAAGCAAGGGGCATAACATTGAACCGAGTGCTTCGCTCGTTCCCCACAACGATCCGTCCTTGCTCTGGATTAATGCAGGGATGGCGCCGCTGAAGCCTTATTTTGACGGGCGTGTGAAGCCGGAGAACCCGCGAATTGCCAATTCTCAGAAGTGTATCCGAACGAACGATATTGAGAATGTAGGCAAAACTAGACGGCACCATACCTTTTTTGAAATGATGGGTAATTTTTCAATTGGAGATTACTTCAAGGAAGAGACCATTACGTGGGCATGGGAGTTCCTCACAGGGAAAGACTGGATCGGATTCGATCCGGAGCGTCTGTCCGTAACTGTATATCCTGAGGATGCAGAAGCGTACAAGCTGTGGAACGAGAAGATCGGTATTCCACCAGAGCGCATTATTAAGCTTGAGGATAATTTCTGGGATATTGGCGAAGGCCCATGCGGACCTTGTACAGAAATTTTCTATGACCGTGGAGAAGCCTACGGCAATGATCTGTCTGATCCTGAAATGTATCCCGGCGGTGAGAATGAGCGCTGGCTTGAAGTGTGGAACCTTGTGTTCTCCCAATTCAATCATAATAAGGACGGCAGCTATACTCCGCTTCCTAACAAGAATATCGATACAGGAGCGGGACTTGAGCGCTTTGCCTCCATTTTGCAGAACGTAGATTCAAACTTTGATACCGACTTGTTCCAACCGATTATTGCCAAGACGGCTAAGATCGCAAAAGTGACTTATGGCGTGAACAAGGAGCATGACGTAGCCCTGAAAGTTATAGCGGACCACATCCGTACAGTAGCATTTGCAGTGGCTGACGGTGTCCTTCCATCCAACGAAGGCCGTGGCTATGTTATTCGCCGCCTGCTGCGCCGGGCTGTGCGTTACGGCAAAATGATCGGGCTGGACCGTCCATTTATGTTCTCTCTAGTGGAGACTGTAGGTGAAATTATGGGCAGCTACTATACCGATATCGTAACCAAGCGTGAATTCATCGAGAAGGTCGTTCGCGGTGAAGAGGAGCGCTTCCATGAGACGCTCAGCGATGGTCTAGCTATATTGGAGCAGGTATCCAAAGAAGCGAAAGAAGCCGGACGCACTGTGATTGCAGGTGCAGACGCGTTCAAGCTTTACGATACCTACGGATTCCCGCTGGACCTGACGGAAGATTACGCCCTGGAGCACGGACTGACCGTAGACCGCGAAGGGTTCGAAGCATCCATGCAAAAACAGCGCGACCAAGCTAGAGCGGCTTCCCACACAGGAGGAAGCATGAAGATTCAGGGTGGGGTGCTGTCTGATTTTACGACTAAAACTGAATTCGTTGGTTATAATGAGCTTGTTGCCTCAACGAAAATCTTGGCGATTATTGTAGATGATGCCTTCGTAGATACTTTGTCTGAAGGTCAAACGGGGCAAATTATTCTTCAGTCAACCCCGTTCTATGCCGAGAGCGGCGGACAGGTGAGCGACCAAGGCCAGCTGCGTTCAGAGAGCGGGGCAGCTGAAGTTGAGGGCTTGTTCAAAGCTCCTCATGGCCAGCATGTACATGAAGTGAAGGTCACAGCAGGTGAGCTTCGGACCGGGACGGAAGTACGTGCAGAAGTAGACCGCGCTAAGCGGGCTGATATCGTGAAGAACCATACGGCAACCCACCTGCTTCATAAGGCGCTTAAAGAAGTGCTTGGCGAGCATGTTAACCAAGCAGGCTCTCTGGTAGAGCCGCAGCGTCTACGGTTTGACTTCTCTCATCTGGGCAGCATTACCCCTGAGGAGCTGACAGAGATTGAACGCCGTGTAAATGAGCAGATTTGGAACAGTTTGAACGTAGTAATTGAGCTTAAGCCGATTGATGAAGCTAAGGCTATGGGAGCTATGGCTTTGTTCGGAGAAAAATATGGGGATATCGTACGCGTTGTGCAAGTCGGCGGGTATAGCCTTGAATTGTGCGGCGGATGCCATGTTCAGAACACGTCTGAAATTGGGCTGTTCAAGCTGGTGAGTGAGAGCGGCATCGGTTCTGGGGTACGCCGGATCGAGGCTGTGACAGGGCGCAACGCCTACGAATTTATTGACCAGCAGCTTGAGCTGTTAAAACAGGCTGCGTCTGCACTGAAGACCAACCTCAGCGAGGTCCCTAAGCGAATTGAAGGGCTGCATCAGCAGATCAAGGAGCTGTCTCGAGACAATGAATCTTTGCAAGGCAAACTGAGTGCAATCGAAGCCGGTGAACTGACAAGCCAGGTACAGGCGGTTGGCGAGAGCAAGCTTCTGGCTGCACGGGTGGCCGCAGGAAGCATGGATGCCTTGCGTACGCTGGCGGACGAGCTTAAAACGAAGCTGCCGGATGCTGTGCTTGTGCTGGGCGCAGAGATGGAAGGCAAAGTGAACTTTGTCGTGGTTGTTCCACAGGCAGATGTAAAACGCGGACTGCATGCAGGTAAGCTGGTGAAAGAAATTGCCGCAGTATGCGGGGGCGGCGGCGGTGGCCGTCCGGATATGGCTCAAGCGGGCGGTAAAGACGCTTCCAAATTGGATGAGGCACTCCAGCTGGCTCGTCAGCTGATTGAAGGCTAAATTCAGTTTATTTCTTGAGGAAGACCTGGTTAGGGATATTTTTAGCAGGTTATTATTTCCTTATAGAACCCTGTCTATGGTATAGTAGGAGTATATAGGCTTTCTTATCAGCATTGATTAGTCAGCTTGTCATAAACTGCTCTATCGGCAATGCAACCGTTATGTTTGAAGAAGCGAGGTGGCATTATGGACTCCATGGATAAGACCGTCAAATTTAATGTGAAGGCTGATGAACAGGAAGCTTCTGCAGAGGAAATTCTCCTCACCGTGTATGAGGCCCTGAGAGAGAAAGAGTATAATCCGATTAATCAAATTGTCGGTTATTTACTGTCGGGGGATCCGGCATATATACCGAGACACAACAATGCCAGAAGTCTGGTCCGGAAGAAAGAGCGCGATGAACTGATCGAGGAACTGGTGAGATACTACTTGGCAAATCACCGGTAGAGGAACAATTGCCGTTATAGGCTGTGTAATTCAGCTATGAAGCAAAGACAAGTTTGACAGGAGTTAGCTAATGAAAATTATGGGACTCGATTATGGGGACCGCAGGATCGGAGTTGCCGTCAGTGACGCTCTGGGCTGGACCGCGCAAGGCGTTGAGACAATCGAGCGCCGGCGGGACGAATCTGAGCTGTTGCGAATTGCTGAATTGGTGCAGGAACACAATATTGAAGAGATTATTGTTGGACTTCCCAAGAACATGAATGGTACGATCGGTCCCCGCGGTGAAATCTGCATGGAATTTGCAGAGAAGCTGAAATTGCAGCTGAATCTGCCTGTTCATCTATGGGATGAACGGCTGACAACAGTTTCAGCACATCGCACGCTGCTGGAGGCTGATGTAAGCCGTAAGAAGCGCAAACAGGTCGTAGATAAGATGGCGGCGATCTTCATTTTACAGAATTATTTGGACTCTAAGAGTAAAAGGTGAGGGTGATGGCAAATGGCGAAGGAGATTATCGGCAATCAGGAAGAACCGGAAATCATCTATATCCCTGATGAAGAAGGGACCGAGGAAGAGTTCGAAGTCATCATGAAATTTGAGGTTGACGGCTCTGATGCGAAATATATGATGGTCGTACCGCTCGATTCAGAGGATGAAGAGAGTGAAGAGGTGTATGCTTTTCGGTATGAGGAAGACGGAGAAGATCTGAAGCTGTACACGATTGAAAGTGATGAAGAGTGGGAAATTGTCGAGGAGACCTTTAATACTCTTCTGGATGAGTTCGGTGGAGATCCCGAGCATGACTGAGTTCTCTGCTGCTGAGGTTGTATGGAGTCATAGAATCCAGGAAGCGTTTGGCCCGATCGTGGAGCTTCAAGATGAGAAGGGTAAAGCCTCTTATTATCGTGTTGAGAAGGAATTCGATGTTGCCGGCAGATCCTACGCCGTTCTGCGCCTAGATTCAGCAGGTGCTCAAACTGAGCCGCAGATCCTTAAGATCATCACCTCTCCGGAGGGAACGCTGTCTTTGGAGACCATTGACGATGATGATGAATGGGAAGATGTTAATGAGTTGTATGACGAATTAACATTTCCTGAGTAGTAGACTTGTGAAGAGGGCTACTCTATAGAGAATTAGCTGAGAAGGGCGGAGGAGCTTCCGCTCTTTTTGGCTGTTAAGGGGTTGAACAATTCTTGAGCAAAAGACGCAATCGCCGATGGCTGGCCGTTTTGATTACATTGCTGGTCATCGCAGGAGGAATTATAGGATACACTTATGTCAACCTTCAGCCGGTGAAGCCATCGGATGAGAAAGTAAAGTTTACGATTGAGCCGGGAACAGGAACGTCTGGCATTGCGGATTTGTTAGAAGACAAAGGCTTGATTCGTAATGCACTGTTGTTCAAAGGATATTTGAAGCTGAAGAGTGAAGGGGGACACTTCCAGGCTGGCGTATATGAACTGAATCCTGGCATGACTTACCAAGAAATTATTCAAAAGCTTAATAAGGGTGATGTGGTTAAGGATGAGATGGTGCGTTTCACGATTCCTGAAGGCTACACTGTCAAGCAGATGGCAGAGAAGCTCTCTGCTGAGGGGATTGTAAATGCGGATGAATTTCTTAAGCTCGCTAAGAACCCTACCGGGATTCAAAGTGGACTGCTTAGCTCCATTCCACAGGACAGCAAAGTTATGTACCGGCTGGAGGGATATTTATTCCCGGAAACTTATGAGCTGAAGAAAGGCAGTACGGCAAGCGACATTATTGCACGAATGCTGGATGAGACCGAGAAGAAGCTTAGCACGATTCCTGACTACCAAGCAAAGCTAAAGCGGCAGGGGCTATCTTTGAATGAGCTGATGACTGTAGCTTCATTAGTGGAACGGGAAGTAGTTGTTGATCAGGAAAGGCCTTTGGTTGCTGGAGTTATTTATAATCGGATTAAGCAGGATATGAAGCTGGAGATTGATGCGACGGTTCAATATTTGCTTGAGAAGCCCAAAGAGAGGCTTTTAAATTCGGATCTTCGCAAGGTGGATAGTCCATATAATTCTTATTTATACAAGGGACTACCGCCCGGACCTATAGCCAGCCCCAGCTTGAAGTCCATTGAGGCAGCTCTTACGCCTGAAAGCTCTGATTATTTGTTCTACGTTACTAAGAAGGATGGCAGCCAGGAGCACCTGTTTGCCCGGACATTTGCCGAGCATGAGGCAAATATTAAGAAAAGCAAGGCTTCGGCCAAATAGACAGAGGTGTGAATATGGAAGGATACAAACCGGAGCTAATCGCTCCTGCGGGATCTCTTGCAGAGGTAGAAGCTTATATTTCTGCCGGAGCCACTGCGGTTTTAATCGGTGAAGATTTGTATGGTATGCGTCTCCCTGGAGAGCTGAAAGGAGACGAGCTTGTTCAGGCAGTGAATATCGCGCACAACCAGGGCGTCAAGGTAGTGGTGAGTGTAAACAACTTGATGAGCAATGAATTGCTGAAGGGTCTTCCAGCTTATCTGAGAAGTCTGGAAGAAGCGGGTGTTGATGCAATTGAGTTCGGAGACCCTGCGGTGCTTAGCATCGCCAAGGAGGATGCTCCCAGCTTAAAGCTGCACTGGAACGCGGAGATGACCTCCACCAACTATGCAACAGCTAATTACTGGGGACGCAAAGGCGCTTCGCGGGTGGTGCTGGCCCGTGAGCTCAACATGGATGAAATTGTTGGCATGATGCCGCACCTGGAGATTGAGGCGCAGGCACAAATTCATGGCATGACGAATATCTACCATTCGAAGCGGCGCCTTGTAGCAAGCTATATGCTGCATCAGGGCCGGCCCGTCGAGGGAGAGGATTTGGGGCTTCATAGAGGATTGTTTCTCATCGAAGAAGAACGTAAGGAAGAGAAATTTCCAATCTATGAAGATATAAATGGTACGCACATCATGAGCTCGGATGATATATGCATCATAGAGGATTTACATCTCATGCTGGAAGCTGGAGTTCAAAGCTTCAAGATCGAAACGTTGTTGAAGCCTGCAGCTTATAATGTGGCAGCCATTAAAGCGTATCGGCAGGCGATGGATAGCTATGTCGAAGCGCCCGAAGCGTATCAATATGATGAGGCTTGGCTGGAAGAGGTACGGCGACTTCAAGATCCTGAGCGTGAGCTCTCGTTTGGCTTTTTCTATAAAGAGCAAGTGTTTTAAGAACTCTTAAAATTTTACATTGAAAGGGTGAATACCACTTGGACACCGTTGTTAAACATAAGCCCAAATATTCAGGCAAACGCTATCGGCTTGATAAGCCGGAGCTTCTTGCTCCGGCCGGTAATCTGGAGAAGCTCAAGTTTGCTATACATTATGGAGCCGATGCCGTGTATATTGGCGGGCAGAAGTATGGTCTTCGCTCCAATGCAGATAACTTCAGCTTTGAGGAAATGCGGGAAGGCGTCGAATTCGCAAACAAATACGGTGCAAAAGTATTCGTGGCCACGAACATTTATGCGCATAACGAGGATCTGGAAGGTATTGAAGAATATCTCCGAAACCTATATGAAGTCGGAATATCAGCAGTTATTGTGGCAGATCCCGTCATTGTGGATACCGCGCGCCGCGTAGTTCCTAATCTGGAAGTTCACTTAAGCACACAGCAGTCCACCGTGAATTGGCAAGCCGTTAAGTTCTGGAAGGAAGAGGGGCTACCCAGGGTTGTTCTGGGGCGGGAAACCAGCTTGGCGGAAATTCAGGAGATCAAGGACCATGTGGATATTGAGATTGAGGCGTTTATTCATGGTGCGATGTGCTCTTCTTATTCTGGGCGCTGTGTGCTGTCCAATCACTTTACGGACCGGGACTCTAACCGCGGAGGCTGCTGCCAATCCTGCCGCTGGAAGTACGATTTGTTTGAAGATGCCAGACCTGAGACGACCTGGGTCTCAGAAGAACAGGCGCAGGAGGATCGGGCTGTTCAGCAGTTCAAGCTCGGTGTGACCCAGCTTCCTTTATTTGCGGAAGAGGATAATGCCTTTACGATGGGCTCTAAGGACTTGTGCATGATTGGCAACATTCCCGACCTGATCGATGTTGGGGTAGACAGCTTCAAGATTGAAGGAAGAATGAAATCCATACACTATGTAGCTACTGTTGTGAATGTATACCGTCAGGCCATTGATGCTTATATGGCTGATCCTGAAGGCTATGAGCTTAAACAGGAATGGATCGATGAAATGAATAAAGCAGCGAATCGTCCTTTGAATACGGGCTTCTTCTATGATACTCCTGATCATGAGGATCATATTTATGAGCCTGAAGAGAAGGCAGCGCCTTATGATTTTGCAGGACTGGTCATGAGCTATGAGGAAGAGACGGGGCTTGTAACTGTGCAGCAGCGCAACCACTTCAAGCCTGGACAAGAGGTTGAATTCTTCGGTCCAGGTGGCACTTTCTTCAAGCAGAAGATCGATACGATCTGGGATGAAGAAGGCAATGAGCTGGATGCGGCGCGGCATCCCCTGCAGCTAGTTCGTTTTAAAGTAGAGCAGCCTGTTAAGTACTTTGATATGATGCGTAAGAAAAAGTAATTAAACTGTTAATGCCTATCGTCTTTTAGCGGCGATAGGCATTTTTATGTGAATTATATAGAATGAACTAAAGAAATGAATGTTATAGGGCCGAAATAGGCCGTTATATATAGAAAGGTCACTGTAAAACTTTAGTTCAATCCATATAGGTAAATCAGTCTACTTCTTGATTATGATAGAATCAGCTGTAGGCCCCTAGATAGAGAAAAAATGTTCTTTTTATGACAAATTCCAAAAAAAATAAGAAAACCTAACAAGTTATGGAGGACCATCTTAAAAATCTAGGAAGAACGACCGAAATAATATAATGAGTGTGATTAAGACTAGAGAGAGTGGTAGGTGAGGGCAATGGGTCTGGTTCCGAAAAAGAAGAATAAACCAGAGAATAACCACAATCGTCCGAAGAAAGGGGGAGCTGAGGAAGGGAAAGAGATAAATAAAGTGCAAACCAAGGGTTTATCCGGGCCTTTTAAGAAAGCGATTACATACTTGCGGGGCGTTCGGATTAAGCAGCTGGATCCTACCAGATCTGTAGGGATACGTCTGTTCCTGATTTTCTTTGTAGCCATTATGGTCTTCGTGTTGTCATTGGGGATTGTATCTTACCAGCTGGCGAAGAATACCATCCAGAAAAATGCGCTCAGTGCTAACCGGCAAACCGTTATTCAAACCAGTGAAAAGCTGGACATTATATTTAAACGATATGAAGATAGTATGCAGCAAATGTTCGTTGATCAGGAGATGCAATCCTTGATTCAAACGGCTCTCGCAACAACAGGCGGCAGCGATTATGATCGCTTTACCGTAACCAACAGTATCAATAAAAAAATGAGCAGCTTGAACTATACCGTTGAAGGGGTGCGGGCAGTTTATTTGCTTCCACTAAATAATTCGCTGGGCAACGTTGTTACCGGGACATCTGATGTTGACTTCATGAGCACAATGAAGGATCAAGCCTGGTATGATGAGCTTAGCAAGCAATCGGGTTCGGTCTGGTTGTCTGTAGACGGAGATAAGGGCAAGAATATGTTCCGGTGGGTCAAATCCATCAAGACTTTGACGGGCACCAATCAGTTCCTTATTGCTTGTGATGTTGATGTATCTGTTGTTACCGAACAGCTGAAAAAGGTGGATTTGGGCGAAGGCTCTAAAGTAGAGCTGATTACGCCGGAAGGACAAATCATCGGTTCTTCCATTGATGAAGAGAACGGCCAAAAAGTAGAATACAGCTTTATTAAAGATTCCAAAAAGGAACAGGACAGCCTAACTACAAAGGATCTTAAAGGGGATTCCATTCTGGCTGTTTATAGTACCCAGCAGGTTTCTGGCTGGAAGCTGACAGGTATTGTGCCAACCGGCAACCTGGTCAAGGATGCCAGAGGAATTCTGCTGTCCACCTATCTATCGGTGATTGTAGTTGCCATAATCGCGGTCCTACTGGGAATCTGGATGGTTCGCATGATTGCGCGGCCGCTTAGCAAGCTGAATGGTCTGATGCAAGAAGGGGCCAAAGGCAACCTGAACGTACGAATTGACCATAAGACGAAGGATGAGATTGGACAGCTATCGGCAAGCTTCAATGTCATGATGGAGAAAATTACGGAATTGGTACAGCAGGCTAATGGTTCGGCGAGAGATGTGCTCGATACCGCCTCCGAGCTAGCAGAAGCTTCGAAAAAGACCGCGATCTCGGCCAAGGAAATCGCTGTAGCTACAGAGGAAATTGCCAATGGTGCTGGCAGCCTTGCCTCCGAGGCGGAACGGGGCAGCGAGCTGACCGAAGGGATTGGCAGCCAGGTTCATGAAGTGATCTCTGCCAATAAAGAGATGGAAGCTTCAGCACGCGAGGTAGAGAAGTCCAGTCAGCTAGGCACAGAGTATTTACAAGGACTTATGGAGAAGACCAATGCTACTGGGGAAATTACCCGTGCTTTGGCTGAGAAAGTAGAAGCCTTGAAGGAAAGCACTGTTTCTGTACTCAAAGTAGTGGATGTCATGCAAAATATCACTCAGCAGACTAATATCCTTTCGCTTAACGCTACGATTGAAGCAGCGAGAGCAGGAGCTGCCGGACGCGGATTTATGGTAGTGGCAGATGAAATTCGTCAGCTAGCCGAGCAGTCCAAGCAGTCTATTACGATGGTGGGTCAAATTACAGATAAAATTCAGCAGGAAATGTACGAGACCGTTCAGGCGCTGTCGGATGCAAGCCCAATGTTTGCTGAACAGATTACATCGGTTCAGGAGACGAATCAAATCTTTGTATCCGTACAGGAGCAAATGGTCGGCTTCATTTCGAAGCTTGACTCTGTAACGACATCGGTTCAAGGGCTGAGTCAGTCACAGGGCGTGTTGAGCGAAGCTATGACCAATGTCAGCGCGGTAGCGCAGCAGTCTTCCGCAACGTCCGAAGAGGTTGCATCCCTTAGCAACGAACAGCAATTGGTTGGAGATCAGCTGGTTCAGCTGTCAGATAAGCTGGAGAAGGTATCTACCGGTCTGAAAGACTCCTTGTCCAAATTTACATTCTAAAATAAGCCAAAAGTAAAGGCGGCTCTCCTACGGGGCCGTCTTTTTTATATAGGGGTCTTCCACTATTTTGTACCCCGACTGGATCGAGCGCTTCTAAGGATGGTGTGAAGTGAGGCAAATGAGGGGATACTTAGCCCTAAGGGGGACAGACTTCATGCAGACAAAAATCCGCATCTTCTACCTGCTTATCTTATTAAGCGGATTGATTGTGCTTCTAGGACTTCGGCTCGCATGGCTTCAATTCGCAGATCCGGTTCCGGCCCGTGTCGCTATGCAAAACACTGATATCAGTGAGAGAGCGGTTCGGCAGCGGGAGGAGAGAATTGAACTGGACAGCGGAAGGGGGCAATTTGTTGACCGCCATGGACGCTCCTTGACCGGGCAGCTCATCTGGACACCGGTGTTGTTTCCAGTAGGTTCATTTGAGCCGTTGGGGATAAATTCAAGCAAGGCCCCGGCCTATCTACATCAAGCGGCAACACTTCTGAACACTTCTCCTGAAGAGCTGGGGACCGTTTGGGGGAAGTTGACGCATCCTGCGACTTGGACGGGCGGAAAGGATAAGCTCCCTATAAGATTGTCCCTTGGTGAGGCAAAGGCGATCAACAAGCAGAACGTCCCAGGCCTAGCAGCTCTCCCTTATGTGCTTCGTTATCCTGAGGCTGCTGGAGGGCGCCAGTGGCTCGGCTTCCTGGCTGAGCAGCCTGAACGGATCCGAGAGCTGAATCTGTCCCAGCCTAACCAGAAAAATCTGCCGATATCCTCGAAGATCGGCGCATCAGGATTGGAAAGAACCTTGGACCGTATGCTGCAGGGGCTGGGACCGACACAGGCAGCATACCGCGTGGATGCCCATCAGAAACCGATTGGAGGAGAGGCTGTCCGGATTCATACCCCGAGAAATCCATATTACCCGGTTAAGGTAAAGACCACCATCGATCTTGGCATCCAAGCCGAAATTGAGAAGCTGACTGCAGCTGCAGGAGTGGCAGAAGGAGCGGTAGTTGTACTCGATACGAAAACTGCAGATGTACTCGCCATGGTTTCCAGCCCTTTCTTCCAGCCCAATCATATTGAGCTATCTGATCAAGCTTGGAGCAATCGAGCAGTGAAAGCAGCTGTACCAGGCTCGATCTTTAAGACGGTTACTGCCGCTGCTGCACTTGAAGCCGGACTAACCTCTCCGTCGGAAGCCTTTCACTGTAATGGGGATTACGGCAAATACGGCTTATCGTGCTGGAAGGAGCATGGTCATGGCCGTCTCTCGCTGGGAGAGGGGTATGCCAAGTCCTGTAATACAGTTTTTGCAAGCCTAGGAGAACGTTTGTCGCCTTTTCAGCTGGAACGGACCGCCGATCAGCTTGGGCTGGGCCGCCTGATTGGATGGAGTGACAGTGTTTTTTATGGAAAGGGACAAGAGCCGCTGCGGATGTTTGACCAGGAAGAGGCAGGTACTGTATTTGGCAAGGAAAAAGATCCCTCTGATAAAGGCGTCTTGGCCCAAACTGCAATTGGACAGCGAAGCGTTCTTATGACGCCGCTGCAAGCCGCTAATCTGGTGGTGACACTGATTAACGGCGGGGTGGTTCATGCGCCAAGACTGGTGAGCGATGTTTATTATGCTGACGGGACCCCGTTAGCTGCACTGAAACCGCATGCGGTGCTGGCGTCAAGCGGGCGAATTTCTCCACAGACTGCAGCTACGCTGCTGGGGTGGATGAGAAAAGTGGTGACCGAAGGAACAGGACGAAGCCTTGCAGACTTCTCCTGGGACCTTGCCGGAAAATCCGGAACAGCCCAGGTGACCCGGCACGGGCGTAAGCTGAACGACCAGTGGTTTATTGGTTATGGGCCAATCCAGCATCCGAGGTATGCCGTTGCTGTTCTGGTGCAAGGCAAAAAACCCGGAACAAAATCACTTGCGACAGAGCTGTTTGGTGAAGTCATGAATATACTGTACAAGAGGACGCAAACGGGCTAAATAAAAAAAGTGCGCCTAATTTGTAACATCATATGATAAAATAGAGTGGATGTATCCATGACTTGCGTTATTCTAGCAAGCTAAAGTCAATTGAATTAGAAAAGAAGGGATAAGCGCCATGGAGACTTTGCTGTTATGGGGATTCTATATTTTATCTTTATATGCCTTTATTCCTGGGCTGATCAGCCGTTTGTTCGGTTTCCGTGTCTTCAGACGAGGTACAACGGAGAACGAGTTCGCACTCACCTTTGATGACGGACCTGATGCCGTTTATACGCCTCAGCTGTTGGATTTATTAAAGAAATATGATGCTAAGGCAACCTTTTTCGTGGTTGGAGCCAATGCAGAGAAGCACCCGGACCTAATCAAGCGAATTCATGATGAGGGTCATATGCTTGGCATTCACAACTACATTCATAAGACCAACTGGTTGATGCGGCCAGGAACAGTCAAGAAACAGGTGGCTATGACGGGGCAAATTATCAAAAGCGTGACCGGCATGGAGACGCATTTCTACCGTCCGCCATGGGGGATTGTGAACTTGTTTGACTTCTCCAAGCGCAATGAAATGCAGCTTGTGCTATGGTCTTCCATGTTTGGAGACTGGAGAGCCCGTGTAGGGAGAGAACGGCTGGCTCGGCGCATGCTGAAGAAGCTGCGCGCAGGAGAGGTTTTTTTATTGCATGACTGCGGGGCTACACTGGGGGCGAATCAGACTGCGCCTGCCGAGATGCTTGCGGCACTGGAGCAGGTATTGCAGGAAGCGGAGGCCCGCGGACTTCGAAGCATCCGAATCGATGAAATGATTCACGGGACGGCTAAAGCCCAGATGCCTAAAGCTGTGAAGAAAGGCAAGGATGGGGTGCCAGCACTGTCCTGGTTCAAAAAAGCGATTGTATTCTTATGGCTGTTGTGGGAGAAGCTGTTTCACTTCATGTTCAGCCTTCAGACCACGAATAAGGAAAATCCTATATTTCATTTTCGAGTTAGAACCTATTCGGGTGACCCAGTTGCCTTAAAGCAAGGGGGGGCGCTGCGGAAGGGTGACCAGATTCTTGAGCTGCATTTTGATAACAAGCGATTGTTTGATATCGGCTCCAAGTCGAAGTCTTCCGTTCATTTGGCTATTCAATTGATACGAAATGTAGAGAAGACTCTCCCCGAGCTAGCCCAATACATCACCAAACATCCAGCATTGAAAAACGTCAAGGCTTTGTATGGAGTAAGTCTTATTAATCGAGGACCTGAACAATTTGGATTTACAGTAACAGATCTTCCCGACGGTTTCTTTGCTAAATCCACCAAGGTTTACTTGAAGCTACTGATGCGTGTTATTCACCCTGCAGGTCAGGACCGAGTCCGGCGCCATGCAGATCAAATGGTTCCCAAGCTGATTGTAATGCCGATTGATACGCTCATTGAACAATTTGGGGAAGATGGCTCTCATCGCAGATTGCAAGATCATAAAGAGCATGATGCGGCGATTGAAGCATCTATTCCTTGCTAACAATTGTTTCCAAGCGTTACATGAGATATGCAGTAAGATAAGAAAAAAGGGCCGATTTTCATCGGTCCTTTTTTCTTATCCATAAATTCTATTTAAATTTTCATGACGCCACCGGAGCTAGCATTGGTAACTAGCTTGGAATATCTCGCGAGGTAGCCTGTTTTTACTTTTGGCTCGAATCCTTTCCAGTTTGCGCGGCGCGCAGCCATTACTTCTTCATCAACCAGAAGCTCAATCTTACGGTTGTTCAAATCAAGTTCGATGAGGTCTCCATCTTCAACAAAAGCAATCGGACCGCCTTCAGCAGCTTCTGGAGAAATATGTCCGATACTGATGCCGCGGGATGCGCCAGAGAATCTGCCGTCTGTAATTAGGCCGACCTTAGCACCCAAGCCCATACCGGCAATTTGAGAAGTTGGAGCCAGCATCTCCGGCATACCAGGACCGCCCTTTGGTCCTTCATAACGAATAACTACGACATGACCTTCCTTGACCTTGCCGTTAGCGATGCCTTCGAGCGCTTCTTCCTGAGAATCAAAGCAGATGGCAGGACCTTTATGATACCCGCCTACAGAAGGATCAACAGCGCCTACCTTAATTACAGAGCCTTCAGGTGCCAGATTACCATACAGAATAGCTAGACCACCGCGCTCGGAATAAGGCTGGTCGATCGGATGAATGACGTTGGTATCCTGAATTTCTTGGCCTTCTACGTTTTCACGCAGCGTTTTACCTGTTACGGTAATTTGCTCGCCAAACAGCGCTCCCGGCTTCTTAAGCAGCTCGTTCAGCACTGCGCTCACGCCTCCTGCCTGGTGCACATCTTCGATGAAATAATTGGATGCCGGGGCCAGCTTGGAAATATGCGGAACTCGGTTAGCTACCTCATTGATCCGCTCCAGAGGATAGTCAATACCAGCTTCCTGAGCAAGGGCCAGCGTGTGAAGCACAGTGTTCGTGGATCCGCCCATTGCCATGTCTAATGCAAATGCATTGTCAATGGATTCCTTGGTCACAATATCGCGAGGTTTAAGGTCCATCTTCACCAGCTCCATGAGCTGACGAGCAGACTGTCTAACAAAGTCACGGCGTTCCTCGGACACCGCAAGAATTGTTCCGTTGCCTGGAAGCGCCAGACCCAAGGCCTCAGCAAGGCAGTTCATGGAGTTAGCCGTGAACATGCCTGAACAGGATCCGCAGGTAGGACAGCCATATTGTTCAAGTTCGAGAAGACCAGCATCATCAATTTTTCCGGATTGATAAGCGCCGACGCCTTCGAATACAGAGGTCAGAGATAACCGGTTGCCCTTGGTATCTACTCCGGCCTTCATCGGGCCGCCGCTGACGAAGATGGTTGGGATATTAACACGCAGTGCACCCATCAGCATCCCCGGCGTGATCTTGTCACAGTTCGGGATGCAGACCATACCGTCAAACCAGTGTGCAGAAACTACAGTTTCCAGCGAGTCGGCGATAATTTCCCGGCTTGGCAGAGAGTAACGCATACCAATGTGGCCCATGGCGATTCCGTCATCCACCCCGATGGTATTAAACTCAAATGGAACCCCGCCGGCTTCCCGGATGGCTTCCTTGACAATTTTCCCGAATTCCTGCAAATGGACATGCCCTGGCACGATATCAATGTAGGAGTTGCAGACGGCGATGAACGGTTTGCCGAAGTCTTCCTCTTTCACTCCGGCTGCACGCAGAAGGCTGCGGTGCGGAGCCCGGTCAAAGCCCTTCTTAATCATATCAGAACGCATTTTCTTGGCTGTCATGATGACGTTTCCCCCCAGTTTACACATCAGTATTTTAAGAATTCACATCGCTAAAGCTTTCTTAACAGTCTATCATATCACTTCTTCTTTTTCTACTAAAGCCAGCAGGTTGCATTTTCCTATAAAAGACGAACACCCCGGATCAGTAATCCGGAGTGTTCGCCCTTGCTTCCTATATATAAAGTTCATCCCAATACTGGGAAATTATTTATTGTTTCTGGCTTGTCCACCTTTGCGTCCGATTTCACGATAGAAGTCTTTATCGTGAGAATCGGCGGTGGCTTCGCCGCCCTTTTGCCCAATTTCTTGATAGAATTCGCGGTCGTGTGATTTGGCGGTGGCTTGTCCGCCCTTTTGTCCGATTTCTTGATAGAATTCTTTGCCATGGTTTTTAGCAGTGGCTTCGCCACCCATGCGTCCCGCTTCCTCACGACTCATCTTTTTATTGTTACGTGCCATCAAAAATCACTCCTTCGCAGTAATGGTTTTTAGTTGCGCGTAACTTTTATATACCACAGCTAGCTGGGTTGAATCAGCTATGGAGATTAAAGTGCTAACGCTCGCTGGAAGCAGCTGTTATCTTTGTGGGCTGGGAATGAGCTGCGAACAGCCATTCTACCCTAGGTTCTATGATCCAGGAGGTCATTTGTTTAACTTTGGGGTGGCAAAGCAGGATCGTTAAGAGAATTGCTGCAAGCATCAAGGCGAATGAGGCAGCGGGACTCTCTATATAGCTGTATATCGGTGAGACAGCTGCAAAGCGTACAATAAGCCCGTGCAGCAGAAAGACATACAGTGTTCGCTTACCCCAGTCGGTGATGCGATGCTGCCGCTGAGGGACAAGCAATAAAATGGCTGCTGCCGAAATGATCTGCACCATGTAAATCGTTGCCCGAAAAAGACCCGCATACCACTCGTGATATTGGAGCTGCGCATACGTCATGCTTCCATACAGCCAGCCGATCTGCATTTGGTTTGACCATATGGCAGCGGCCCCTAAGAGAATGAGGCTGGTGAGTAGGGCAAGGCGACGGATATTTCTGGTGATAAATTTCACAAAATAAGCGTAAGAGTAGTGATATCCAGCTACAAAAAAAGGAAGGTAGATGAAGCTGCGAGAAAGGCTGAGCCAAGTGCCGTCCATTTGCAAATAGCCGACTAGAATACCACCTGCCAAGGAGCATAGAAACTGGAGCTTTACCGGCCATTTTAACATCAGCCGTAAAGCTAGACGCCAAAAGATGTGGCTGGCTAGAAACCAGAGGAGAAGGTAAGGGGCGAAGAACGAATGGTGAATCTGATTCACCTTGAACACAGTAATGTCGAGAACTGAGTAGATGCTCTGAAAGATCAAGTATTGCAGGCCAATTTGGATCAGCAGCTTGCGTCCGGCATCCCCCCTAAGATTATGCTTAGCAAAATAACCGGTGACAAACACGAATAGAGGCATATGAAAAGTGAAAATCCAAACATACAGGGCGTGCATGTGAGGTGCTTGGAGAATTAGCGGCTCAATGAGATTACCGATAAAAACACATACAATGAGCAGAAAACGAAGGTTCAAAGCATAGGTTTCTCCCGTACGTTCAACGGTAGAAGCATCCAGCATAGCGAACGACTCCTGTCCAAAAATATGTTTTTTAAATTTAAAATATTGTTGAGCTAAGAATACGACGGAAACAGTGCCTCTGCGTGTGATATGTATCACTTCAGTAAGCGTTATCATTACCTGGAATTATGTCTAAGTGTTGAATCCATGTTTTTTGTAGCGGTAAAATAAAATTAACTTAAGATCACTCGTTAAACTTCGTAATTGAGTTAGGAGGAGAAGCATGCCAGAGCTGGTCATTCAAGGTAAGACAGTGCCCTTCCATGCTGCTTTGTTCGACAAGGATGGTACATTGTTGGATTTTATGGCGCTGTGGGGGCAATGGGCAGAAGTATTGACGCGGCTGGTGGAGAGCCACCTTTCGCTGCTGGGCGGAAAGCTGCTCGGGGAGCCTTCAAAGCTGCTTGGTCTAAGCTTTGGCCTTGATGGAAGAGCTGCAGATTATGACCGGAGGGGGCCGCTTGCCATGGCCTCAGAAGAGCAGACGATTGCTGTGCTGGCATGGCAGCTTTATGCCGCCGCCGGCATGGCCTGGAATGAGGCGCTGCTTCAGGTCAGGCAGTTCGCGAAGAGTGCCATGCAGACGGTTCGGGAGGAGAAGAATGCGGTGCCTATGCCTGGCTTGCTCTCTCTGCTGCAAACATGCAAGAGGCTTGGCATTCCTCTAGGCGTAGTCACCGCCGATCGGACAAGCGAAGCTGCTGACCATCTAGCCTGGTTAGGTATTTCCGCATTCTTCAGCACAGTTGTGGGCCATGACCGGGTAAGTCTGGGAAAGCCGGACCCGCAAATGCTTGAACTGGCTTGCAGCGAACTTGGGGTTGCTCCAGGGCAAGTTCTCATGATCGGGGATACGGATGGGGATATGCAGATGGGGCGGCAGGGCGGTGCCGCTTTATCCGTCGGTTATGCTCCGGATGGAGATTCGGGGCATCTTATACACGCGGATTTTATTATTCACCACTATGCGGATCTTGAAGCAGCAATCAGAACTTAAATTAATATATGAGGAGTGAGGGAAATGGAAGCAAAGCTTGAACAGCTGGCAAAATGGATTTCCGAGAGCAACCGAATTGCCTTTTTTGGCGGGGCAGGCATATCCACGGAAAGCGGAATTCCTGATTTTCGTTCGGCTGCGGGAATTTATCAGATGGAGAATCAGTCTCCATACTCTCCGGAGACGATTCTAAGCCGCAGTTTTTTTGATCGGCATCCTGAAGTCTTTTTTGACTTTTATCGTTCAAAAATGCTGCACCCTGAAGCTAAGCCTAACGCCGCACACCGGTTTCTAGCCGAATTGGAGCGGCGGAACAAGCTGATCGGAGTGGTTACACAGAATATCGACGGGCTTCATCAGGCAGCAGGTAATAAGCATGTATTTGAACTCCATGGAACAGTTCAGCGAAATACTTGTATGGAATGCGGGGCCCCATATTCGCTTGAGCACATTTTGTCGATAGAGGAGGCGGTTCCACACTGTAGTAAATGCGGAGGAGTGATTAAGCCCGATGTAGTTCTTTATGAGGAACCTCTCGATCAGCACACTATTGAACAGGCATTGGCCGTGATTGAAGGAGCAGATTTGCTGCTGATTGGGGGGACTTCTTTGACTGTTCAGCCTGCCGCTCATTTTGTTACTTATTTCCGGGGAAATTATACCGTTTTGCTGAATGCTTCCCGTACAGCTTATGACCACAGGGCTAATTTGATCATAACTGAGCCTATCGGTCAGGCTTTTGAAAAAGTGGGTAAGATACTGTATAGCGATAATCGTTGATTTATTCTACAAATTCTAGTAACAGAGCGCCAGAAAACGTTTTCTTGCCAAACATTATTGAAGAGGCTATCATATTTTTAGCAGGTTATTTCAACATAGGAAGGCAGGATGTGGAGCATGGTATACTCTCCTAATGAAGAACGCTATGAAAATATGAAATATAACCGAGTAGGCCGCTCGGGGCTGAAGCTTCCGGCTATATCGCTTGGCTTATGGCATAATTTTGGTGGTGTGGACAGTTTTGAGAACGGCCGTGAAATGATAAGACGCGCCTTTGATATGGGAATCACCCATTTTGATCTGGCAAACAACTATGGCCCGCCTCCCGGATCGGCTGAGGAGATGTTTGGACAGGTACTTAAGAAGGATCTGGCTTCTTATCGCGATGAGCTTATCATCTCCTCTAAGGCCGGGTATTACATGTGGCCAGGTCCCTATGGAGAATGGGGCTCCCGGAAATATTTAATTTCCAGTCTTGATCAGAGCCTAAAGCGGATGGGGCTTGATTATGTGGATATTTTCTACTCCCACCGGTTTGATCCCGAGACTCCGTTAGAAGAGACCATGATGGCGCTCGATCAAATTGTTCGTTCGGGTAAAGCGCTTTATATTGGAATCTCCAGCTATTCTGCCGAGAAGACGGCGGAGGCGATCTCGATTCTGAAGCAGCTTGGCACCCCGCTGTTGATTCATCAGCCGAGCTATTCCATGCTGGAACGTTGGATCGAAAACGGACTGCAGGATGTTCTGGAAGAGAACGGCGTTGGAAGTATCGCGTTCTGTCCGCTTGCTCAAGGTCTTCTTACCAGCAAGTATTTAAATGGAATTCCGGAAAATTCGCGCGCAGCCAATCCAACCGGAGCTTTGCAGGAGAACCAGATTACGCCAGAGGTCCTACGTAAGATTCGTGCTCTGAATCAGATGGCTGCAGCCCGAGGACAAAGCCTGGCTCAGTTTGCCCTGGCATGGGTGCTTCGCGGCGGCCGTGTCACCTCGGCCTTGATTGGTGCAAGCCGTGTCAGTCAAATTGAAGAGAACGTAGCTGCTTTGAATCAGCTGGATTTCTCTGAGGAAGAACTGAACCGAATTGAGACCATTTTGAAGACAGACGCTGAATAAATAGTCGTGACTCGCAAGATAAATGAGTAGCCCGATCCACCTCAGCAATGCTTAGGTGGACCGGGCATTTTTATTTCATAACGCTTCTGCTCTTAAGCCCTGCTGCGGATTGGCGGTATCTGCTGGGTGCTTCGCCGTGGAAGCGGCGAAACTGGCGTGAGAAGTAGAGTGAGTCTGGAATTCCTACGGAATTCGCAACCTGCTCAATGGAAAGGTCAGGCCGCTCACGCAGCAGGTGACGAGCTTTATCAATGCGCAGCTTCAGAAGATAGGAGACTGGGGATATGCCGGTTTCTTTCTTGAAGATTCGGGACAGGTATGCGCGATTATAGCCGAGTCCGGAGCACATTTCCTCAATAGATATAGGATAAGCGTATTGGCTGGACATATAATGAATCATTTGCTTTACAATCCTGTCACCGCGTGTCTCTCCCGTTAAGGGCGCCATATTCTCAGTCCTTGAGCCTTCGGCTTCGGCCAGAATCAGATAGAGATACCCTAAGGAAGCCAGATGAGCACCTTCTCTTTGTTCGCGAAAAAGCTGCAGAATGGAGGCGAGGGCTTGCGGAATTCCGCTGTGCACATTCCCATGCATGATCGGTAAGCTTAAGCTGAAGCCGGCGCGCTGTACAAGCGAAGCAGCATTCCCGCCCGTAAAGGCCATCCACCGGTATTTCCATGGCTGTTCATGATCGGATGCATAGCTTACGAGCTGATTGGGATGGATCAGGAAGCCGCTGCCAGCTTGTAAATGAAAGACCGCTTCTTCGGTACGAAAAACTCCAGCCCCGTTCTCAATATAATGGAACAGGAAGAAATCATAGATTTTAGGTCCAAGCATGTGATCTGGCATCGTCTGGCTGTCGCCGGCAAATAGGACGCGAAGCTCCTCACGGCTTGCTCCTCCCGGATTTGCAGCAGAAATATAAGATGCCTCTGCAGTCATAACGACTCCCCCCTGTGAAGCAGTTTCTTCTTCTATCTTACACGGTGAAGTCACATTTATCCATATTAAAAGCGCATACATACATTATCAATCTTGGTGCGTATCTCTTATAATTGAACCAGGAACCATCGAAAATTTGCAGATGAACCTCATACTATGTAACATTTTGTTGAAAGGGTGTATCTTAATGAATCTGATGGAGATGAAGCAGGCATTTACGGCACAATTCGGGGAATCTTCCGAAGAAATATCCGTGTTTCAGGCGCCTGGGCGGGTCAACTTAATCGGTGAGCATATTGACTACAATGGAGGTTATGTGCTTCCGGCCGCACTGGAATTCGGAACCACATTGCTCTTGCGTCCGCGCCAAGACAAGAAACTGTCCTTCAAGTCTATGAATTTTCCATATCATGTAGAGCTTCATGGCGATGTGAAATCTCTTGCGGAATCCAAAACCGGGGAATGGGTCGATTATTCGGTTGGCGTCATAGTTGAGCTTGGCAAGCTGGGACGTGATTTGACCCGTGGATATGATTTCTTGTACAACGGTGAAATTCCTAATGGCTCAGGCCTGTCCTCTTCGGCTTCCATTGAAGTAGTGACCGCTTACGGCCTTCTCAGCACAGAGGGATATCTGGCGGATCGCGTGGAAATTGCGGTGCTTTCCCAGAAAGCGGAGAACGGATATGTAGGCGTCAACAGCGGAATTATGGATCAGTTTGCAGTAGCGAATGGGGCAAAGGATCACGCTATTCTGCTGATGTGCGATACACTGGAATATACGAAGGTCCCATTTGTTACCGGAGACTATAAGCTTGTGATATCAAATACCAATAAACGAAGAGGCTTGGTGGATTCGAAATATAATGAACGGCGCAGCGAATGCGATCAGGCGCTACAGTTACTTCAGTCCAGAGTAAGCGGTCTGGATTACCTTGCCCAGCTTACTCCCGAGCAGCTTGAGGAGCATCAGGCTGTGTTGGAGACAAAGCCGCTATTGGAGAGAGCGAAGCATGTTGTGGAAGAAAACGCCCGGGTGCTAAAGTCCGTCGAAGCTCTTAAACAAGGCGATTTGGCGGCATTTGGGCAGCTGATGAATGCATCCCATGATTCTCTGCGTGATTTGTATGAAGTCAGCTGTGAAGAGCTGGATGTCATGGTTGAGGAAGCACGGAAAATTCCGGGAACCTTAGGTTCGAGAATGACAGGAGCAGGTTTTGGAGGGTGTACGGTGTCTCTAGTGCATCAGGACGATGTAGAGAAGTTTGTGGAGCAAGTAGGTAAAGCTTATGAAGAACGCACCGGACTGAAAGGTGATTTTTATGTATGCGGTGTTGGTGAGGGCGTTCATCAAATCGAGGGGGTATAAACGATGGCAATTTTGGTAACAGGCGGTGCAGGCTATATCGGATCTCATACAGTAGCAGAACTGCTTGACCGCGGAGAAGAGGTTGTTGTTCTCGACAACCTGCAGACAGGGCATAAGGATTCCTTGCTGGGCGGTAAATTATATGAGGGTGACTTAAGAGATAAAGAACTGCTGGCTAAACTGTTCGCAGAGAACGACATCGATGCTGTCATTCACTTTGCAGCAAATTCGCTGGTTGGTGAGAGTATGCAGCAGCCTGTAAAATACTATGACAACAATGTGTACGGTACTTTATGCTTGCTTGAAGCGATGGAGCAGGCCGGGGTGAAGAAGATTGTATTCTCCTCTACGGCTGCAACTTATGGTGAGCCAGAGAAGGTGCCGATTGAAGAAGGTGACCGTACCCGTCCAACGAATGTGTACGGAGAGACTAAGCTGACTATGGAGACCATGATGTCTTGGTTCGATCGTGTGCTGGGCATGAAGTATGTGGCCTTACGTTATTTCAATGCGGCCGGGGCTCATGCGAGCGGGAAGATCGGCGAAGACCATCGTCCAGAGACGCACTTGATTCCGGTCATCCTGCAGGCTGCTCTCAAGCAGCGTCCGCATATCGCCGTATACGGGGATGATTACCCGACGGCAGATGGCACTTGTGTTCGCGACTACATTCATGTCAGTGATTTGGCAGACGCTCACCTTCGTGCAGTAGATTATTTGCGCAAGGGCGGGGAGAGCGATGTCTACAATTTGGGCAATGGAGAAGGCTTCTCTGTCAAGGAAGTCATTGCGAAAGTGAAGGAAGTAACTGGGGTGGACTTCCCGGTAGAGGTTCATCCTCGGCGTGCAGGCGATCCTGCAGTCCTGATCGCTTCCGCAGAGAAAGCGCGCGCTGTACTGGGCTGGAATCCTAGCCGCAGCAAGCTGGATTCGATTATTCAGAGCGCCTGGAATTGGCATCAAAACCACCCTGAAGGTTATAGCGGAAAGTGAGGCTAATGGAGTGAAGGAACAAACATCAGAAGCTACTACCCGCTCCCATGATGCACTGCGCGAACAAGCACTGGTTGCTATCGAGCGTCTGGTTCACTTCGCACTCGAGCACAGCCTGATTGACTGGTGGGACTTGGATTATTCACGGAACAGGCTGCTGGAGCTATTCTCCTTCGATGAGCCCTATGGTAAGGAAGTAGAGGAGCTGCCGCTTGGCGGCCCTCAGCCGCTGTTAGAGGTGCTGATCGATTACGGTTATACCATAGGACTTATTGCCGAGAATACGCCTACGTACAGAGACCTGTTGGACGCCCGGATCATGGGGCTGATTATGCCGCGGCCGTCAGAAGTCATTCACACTTTCCGTAAGCTGGAGCGGGATAAAGGGATTGAAGCCGCTACGGATGCTCTGGTCAAGTTATCAGAGAAATCCAATTACATTCGTATGGATCGGGTGGCTGCAAATGTATATTGGGTTCAAGAGACACCTTACGGGGATATGGAAATTACGATCAATCTGTCCAAACCTGAGAAAACGCCGGAGGAGATTGCTGCAGCACGGCTAATGCCGTCTCCTGCCTATCCTAAATGTCAGTTATGCAGGGAGAACGTAGGCTATGCAGGAAGAATAAATCATCCTGCTCGCCACAATTTGCGTACCATTCCGCTGGAATTGAATGGAGAGCCATGGTTTTTCCAGTATTCACCTTACGTATATTATAACGAGCACTGTATCGTATTCCATCATGATCATGTACCAATGAAGATGAGTAAGGATACTTTCCGCAGGCTTCTGGATTTCGTAAGACAGTTCCCGCATTATTTTATCGGATCCAATGCAGACCTGCCTATCGTTGGAGGCTCTATTCTGACGCATGATCACTTTCAAGGGGGCAGGCATCGCTTTCCGCTTGAGAAGTCACCCGTGGATGAAGTCCTTGTCTCGAAACGTTACCCGGATGTTACCTTGGGCATCGTGAACTGGCCAATGACCGTACTGCGCCTTCGGTCGCAGCAGTCGGATGTGCTGCTTGAAGCAGGGTATGAGCTGTACACAACTTGGCAGAGCTACAGTGATGCCGAAGCTGACATTCTGGCCGAATCCGTACAAGAAGGAATTTCGGTTCCGCACAACACGGTAACGCCGGTTGTACGGCGGTCGCCAGATGGCGGATATGAGATGGACGTGGTGCTGCGAAATAACCGGACAAGTGCTGAGCATCCGGAGGGGATCTTCCATCCTCACCGGGAGATGCATCACTTGAAGAAGGAGAATATCGGTCTGATTGAGGTCATGGGTCTTGCCATTCTGCCGGGTAGGCTCAAGAGTGAGCTGGATCAAATTTCTTCTATTCTGTCTGGAGATGCAGAGCTTCTTCACCAAGCGGAGCAAGGAGGCCTGCCTGAGCTGGTTAAGCATAAGGAATGGGTGGATCAGCTGATTCGCGAATACGGAGCCGCCCGTTCGAAGGAGGCAGCTAATGAACTGCTTCGCGATCAGGTGGGGAGAAAGTTCTCGCAAATCCTTGAGCATGCTGGTGTGTTCAAACGAACAGAGAAAGGACAGGCTGCACTACGCCGCTTCCTTAATGCTGCTGGCTATCGTTAAATATGAGGTAACAAGAGGGCTACTCGGATTTTTTCGGGTAGCCCTTTGCGCTCATCATTTGTTTTGTTCGGTTGCGACAGGTTATAATGAGTATGACAAAGCAAGTAACTATAGGAAAGTAATAATATAGTTGGAGGGATTCAGACATGGATTCATTTGAGTTTCACAATCCGACCCGATTGATCTTCGGTAAGAATAAAACAGAAGCATTAAGAACAGAAGTCCCTAAATACGGAAAGAAAGTGCTGCTAGTTTATGGCGGTGGCAGCATTAAGCGCAGCGGCTTGTATGATCAAGTGCTGGGCCTTCTGAAGGAAGCTGGAGCAGAGGTTACTGAACTGGCCGGCGTTGAGCCTAACCCTCGGTTGTCCACCGTGCACCGGGGCGTAGAGCTTTGTAAGAAGCACGGCATTGAGCTTATTCTGGCTGTTGGCGGAGGCAGCGTTATTGACTGTTCCAAAGCGATTGCCGTGGGAGCGAAGTACGATGGCGACATGTGGGATTTTGCACAGCGCAAGGCTGTTCCTCAGGATGCGCTTCCTCTGGCAACCGTGCTGACCATGGCAGCTACCGGTTCTGAAATGAACAGCGGTTCTGTAATATCAAATGAAGAAACGAAGGAGAAGCTGGGCTGGGGCAGCCCTTATTCATTCCCGACTTTCTCTATCCTTGATCCGCAGAATACTTTCAGCCTGCCTAAAGATCAAACCGTGTATGGAATGGTAGACATGATGTCCCATGTGCTGGAGCACTATTTCCATCAGGAAGGGAATACGCCTGTACAGGATGGCTTCTGTGAAACTCTGCTCCGTACGGTCATTGAAACAGGGCCTAAGCTAATCAATGATCTGGAGAACTATGAATTGCGCGAAACCATTATGTATGTCGGAACCTTGGCGCTGAACGGCATGGTCAGCATGGGCTTCCGTGGCGACTGGGCGACACATAATATCGAGCATGCTGTGTCGGCGGTTTACGATATTCCTCATGGTGGTGGACTGGCCATCTTATTCCCGAACTGGATGAAGCATAATCTTGATGTGAACCCTGCCCGCTTCAGGAAGTTTGCCGTAAATGTATTTGGTATCGATCCAGCGGGTAAAACCGATCGTGAGGTCGGGGAGGAGGGCATTGATGCGCTCCGGGCTTTCTGGACTTCCATTGGCGCACCAAGCCGGCTTGCTGATTATGATATTGATGACAGCCAGCTTGAAGTCATGGCTGAGAAGACCGTTCGCTTTGGCCCGTTCGGCAACTTCGCCAAGCTGGATAAGGAAGCGGTACTTGATATTTACCGGCGTTCTCTCTAATCATTTCAGCTGTAACCGCGTTCCACTCATAGGGTGGAACGCTTTTTTATGTGCATATACATATCAATATACATACAAATTATTGAAACTTTGGAAGTCTCCATACGTAACAATTAACATACAAGCAACGAGTTTCTGAAAGGAGGTCCGAAGGTGGAGACTCTGTTTCTAAGCTGCTTGGCCGGAGGGGTACTCTTCGCATTAGTCAGTGTGCTCCTTGGCGATGTAATCAGTGATTTGCTGGGCGGAGCACTCGACTTTTTGTCGGTGGATTTTTTTAAACCTGTAGTCATTGCGGGAGCCATAACTGCCTTCGGTGGAGCGGGGCTCCTGCTTAACCGGCATACCGGGCTGTCTGCTGCGGGAGTGATTGTTCTGGCCATACTCTGTGCAGTCTTCATTGCTGTACTAGTGTACTTCGGTTACGTTCGTCCCATGGAGAACAGCGAGAACTCGACGGGCTATTCTATTCGGGAGCTGTCCGGTAAAGTCGGTGAGGTAACAATCCCCATTCCACCTTCCGGCTTTGGAGAGATCATGGTTAGTCTTGTCGGAGGCCATACACTACATATCGCTGCAAGCTGGGAGAAGAGGGAGATTGCTGCAGGTACACGGGTAGTGGTTGTTGATACTCGCGAGGGGATTCTGCTTGTGTCCGAATTGGATGAGAGAGAGGGAGATGTGTAATGACGAGTTTGCCTGATTATTTGCTTATTCCGGCAATTGTAATGGGCGTAATTATCGTGTTGTGCCTTGCTTTCTGGGCACGCTACCGGACAGTCAGTCCGGATGAGGCGATGATTGTTACAGGTTCATTCCTTGGCAGCAAGAATATATCAGAAGACGAGACGGGACGGAAGATTAAGATTGTTAGGGGCGGTGGCGCTTTTATCTGGCCGGTATTCCAGAAATCAGAGTTTATGTCATTACTATCCCATAAACTCGATGTTACCACGCCCGAGGTCTATACGGAGCAAGGGGTTCCCGTACTGGCAGACGGGGTCGCCATCATCAAAGTCGGCAGCACCACGGAAGATGTAGCGACGGCTGCCGAGCAATTCATGGGCAAACCGATCGAATCGCTAAAGGGTGAGGCTCAAGAAGTGCTGGAAGGGCATCTGCGCTCTATACTCGGTTCCATGACGGTGGAGGAGGTCTACCGGAACCGTGATAAATTCGCACAAGAGGTACAGAGTGTTGCTGCCCGGGATTTGAAGAAGATGGGCCTGCAGATCGTATCTTTCACCATCAAGGATGTTCGCGATAAGCATGGCTATTTGGAAGCTTTGGGTAAGCCGCGAATTGCTGCCGTAAAACGTGATGCGGAGATTGCCGAAGCCGAGGCAGTCCGGGATTCCCGAATCCAGAAGGCGCGTGCCGAGGAAGAAGGGCAGAAGGCCGAGCTGCTTCGTGACACGAACATCGCGGAAGCCAGCAAGGAGAAAGAACTGAAGGTAGCCTCCTTTAAGAAGGAACAGGATACGGCTAAGGCGGAAGCCGATCAGGCTTATCACATTCAAGAAGCACGTGCCAAGCAGACGATGGTCGAAGAGCAAATGAAGGTGGAACTGGTTCGGAAAGAGCGGGAGATTGACCTACAAGAGAAAGAAATTCTAGTGCGTCAGAAGCAGTATGATGCCGAAGTGAAGAAGAAGGCCGACGCCGACCGTTATGCGGTCGAACAGGCAGCCGAGGCGGATAAAGCCCGTAAAATGCGTGAAGCCGATGCGGCTTCGTACTCCATTGAGACGCAGGCCCGAGCTTCTGCAGAGCAGAAAAGACTCGAGGGTCAGGCTTTGGCTGATGCCGAACGGGCTAAAGGTACGGCTGATGCAGAAATTATCCGTCTGCGGGGTCTCGCCGAAGCGGAAGCGAAGGAGAAGTTGGCCGATGCATTCGCGAAGTTTGGCGAGGCGGCGATCCTCGACATCGTCATTAAGATGCTGCCAGAGCTTGCTGGCAAGATTGCTCAGCCGCTCTCGTCTATCGACAAGTTAACGGTGGTCGACACAGGCAAAGGCGAAGGAGCTTCAAGGGTGAGCAATTATGTGACAGAATTAATGTCAACAGCACCAGAGATGCTGAGGAGTGTATCCGGCATCGATTTGGATCAGCTGATTCAGGGGCTAGTTGGCGGCAAACCTGCTGCTGAGGCACCTAAGCAGCGGGCGCAACGCGAAGCTGCAGCCTCACTTCATGAGGGAGAATAGAAGCCGGATCGGGAAGAAGTATTTCTTCCCGGTCCTATTTTTTTGCTTAGAATATACAAACAGTAGCGTGAACTCAAAAACAAAGGTTATAATGGGATGACTGTCGCGCTAGCTGTGTAAAGCTCGTTCGGCAGGCTATTATTTTCTTGTTAAAAGAGGTGCGTCCGTGAGCAGCTTACTGGTGAATAAAGTGCTGAATAATAATGTAATTATCGCCGATCATCCAGAACATGGCGAAGTTGTGGTGATCGGCAAGGGTATTGGCTTTAACCGCAAGCCTCACGAAGCGATTCCACTGAAATCGGTTGAGAAGCTATTTATACTAAAAAATGCACAGGAGCAGGAACAGTACAAACAGCTCATTCCCCAAGTCGACGAAAAACTGATTGAGGTTATAAATGAGGCGATTTTATATATAGCCCAGCGCAGTGAAATTACGCTTAACGAACATATTCATATTGCGCTTACCGACCATATTGCATTTGCAATTAAACGGGCAGAACAGGATATTGCAATACACAACCCGTTTTTGTTCGAAACCAAGGAAATTTATCCGCTGGAATATGAGCTGGCTGAGCATGTAATGAAGCAGCTGGAGGAGAAGATGGGCATTGATTTAGGACAGGATGAAGTTGGATTTGTGGCCCTTCACATACACAGTGCGATGACAAACCAGCATATTACCGAGGTCAAGGAACACTCTCAACTCATAGCTGATCTTGTAGGCATCATTGAAGAGCATTTTCATTACTCTATAGCAAGGCACTCGCTTGATTATGCAAGAATGCTAACTCATCTTCGTTTTGCAATTGAGCGGATTCGCAGGGGGGAGCGTGTACAGGAGACTTCCAAGCTTGAAGAGCTGCTTCGGGATGAATATCCTGAGCTGTACTCCTTAGCCTGGAAACTCACCAAGGTAATGGAACAGCGGCTGAAAAAGCCCGTTTATCAGGCGGAGACGAGCTACTTAACGATGCATTTGCACCGGGTAGCTCCTAAAGGCGCAATATAAATTTATGGCTCTGATTATTTTTTTTAATGTAAAGGGTTGCACTTAGACTAGCTTGGTGTTATACTACCAACGTAAAGCAACGAATAAAATAGTTCAGAACGTGTAACTGATTCGATCAGGCATGAGTCTAACAAAGTATTCTGATTGTAACTTCCTTGTACGGGGTATTATAACCGTGAAGGTAAGGCATACAAGCAGGATGTTTTGTCGGCTCATGCCTTTTTATTTGTTGTTTGGACACCATCTTTAACTTCTAGGAGGGCGCATATGTTTAAGCGGTTTTTCGGTGTTCTGCAAAGAGTAGGTAAAGCCCTGATGCTGCCGGTAGCTATTCTTCCTGCTGCAGGCTTACTACTCGGGATCGGCAACATGCTGGTCAATCCGGATTTCCTTCAATATGTCCCGGCATTAAACGCGCATTGGATTCAAACCATTGCAAACATCCTGATGAATGCCGGACAAATCGTATTTGATAACCTATCTCTGTTGTTCGCCGTGGGCGTGGCCGTAGGCTTGGCTGGCGGTGAGGGGGTTGCGGGTCTTGCCGCAATCGTCGGTTATCTGATTATGAACGTTACCATGGGTACGATCATGGGAGTTAACGAGTACGCTCTAAAGGTAGACAGTGCAGCCTATGCGCGAGTACTCGGAATTCCAACGCTGCAGACAGGGGTCTTCGGCGGGATCATCATAGGTATCCTGGCGGCGTCGATGTACAACAAGTATTTCAAGATCGAACTGCCTTCATATCTCGGGTTCTTTGCCGGTAAACGCTTTGTTCCGATTATGACTGCAGTTTGGGCGCTGGTTGCCGGTGTGGCGCTGTCGTTTGTGTGGCCGCCGATTCAAGACGGACTGAACTATGTGTCTAACAGTATGATTGACACCAATCGTACATTGGCAGCCTTTATCTTTGGTGTGATCGAACGGTCACTGATTCCGTTTGGCTTGCATCATATCTTCTACTCGCCATTCTGGTTTGAGTTCGGAGAGTACACTAATAAAGCGGGACAATTGATCCGTGGTGACCAACATATCTTTATGGCTCAACTGCGGGACGGTGTTAATTTCACAGCGGGTACATTTACTACAGGTAAATATCCGTTCATGATGTTTGGTCTGCCAGCTGCTGCATTGGCGATGTATCATGAAGCTAAGCCGCAGCATAAGAAAATGGTGGGTGGCCTGATGCTGTCCGGTGCGCTTACTGCGTTCCTGACAGGGATTACGGAGCCGTTGGAATTCTCCTTCTTGTTCGTAGCACCATTGTTGTTCGCTGTACATGCCATTTTCGCAGGTTTGTCCTTCATGATCATGCAAATCCTAGGCGTTAAGATTGGTATGACCTTCTCGGGCGGATTTATTGACTTTACCCTGTTCGGGATTATTCCAAACCGGACGCCATGGTGGCTGGTTATTGTAGTAGGTTTGTGCTTTGCGGTCGTATACTACTTCATGTTCCGCTTCTTTATCCGGAAATTCAACCTGAAGACACCTGGACGTGACGATGCTTCTGAGGGAGATGAGGGCGGCTCACAAGCATCTGGCAAGCCGGTGACAACCGATGAGCTTCCGCATAACATTCTGGCTGCGCTGGGTGGTCAGCAGAACATCGCTCACTTGGATGCTTGTATCACTCGCCTGCGGGTGGAAGTTAAGGATAAGGCGAATGTCGATAAGAATCGTCTGAAGAACCTTGGAGCCTCCGGGGTGCTTGAAGTAGGTAACAACGTTCAAGCGATCTTCGGTACTCGTTCGGATACGATCAAATCGCAGATTGCTGACATTATGAGCGGTAGAACGCCGGCACCTTCTCCAGCTCCTGCTGATCCGAAGCCGGCTGAAGTAGAGCAGGAAGCAGCTCAAGAAGGCAATGCTCTGATTGCTGAGGATATCGTATCACCAGTAAATGGTGAATTAATGGATATCTCCAATGTACCTGACCCTGTGTTCTCGCAAAAAATGACAGGTGACGGCTTCGCGGTATTGCCGCATGACGGCAAGATCTGCTCGCCGGTATACGGTAAGGTCTTCAATGTGTTCCCGAGCAAGCATGCAGTCGGCATTATGTCCGACGGCGGCAAAGAAGTGCTCGTTCACATTGGAGTGAACACGGTTAAGCTGAAAGGCCAAGGATTTACGGTTCTGGTACAGGAGGGAGACCTCGTATCTGCCGGACAGCCGATTATGGAAGTGGATCTGGAATATGTGAAGGAGCATGCTCCATCCATTATTTCACCGATCATCTTCTCCAATCTTCCGGAAGGTGCAGCGGTAACGCTGAACAAGACGGGAGCCGTGAAGAGCGGTGAGGCAAACATCATCACGATTAAGTAAGTATAATCAAGGGTTAAGAGCGGAACTGGAATTTTCCGCTCTAATCCTTTAATATGTATACTAGCTACAAAAAAATCAATTACTATCTGAAAGCGAGAGGATTACTCATGGAAAGAACTTTTAAAATCATTGACGAAGATGGAATTCACGCACGTCCAGCAACTGCGCTGGTGAATACTGCTAATAAATTCAAAGGTGCTGAAGCTTTTGCGGAAGCAAAAGGCAAAAAAGTTACTTTGAAGTCTATTCTTGGTGTATTGTCCCTTGGCCTTGAAAAGGGCGACACTATTACTCTTTCTGCTACAGGTGAGAATGAAGCAGAAGCGATTCAAGCGCTCTCTGATGTTATGATTAACGAAGGGCTGGGAGAGCTGAATGCTTAAGCTGGAAGGGATTGCTGCCTCTGCAGGGGTAGCCATCGCTCAGGCTTTCAAGCTGGAGCATCCGGATTATACGGTTCATGAGCGTCAGGTAACGGATACTGCTGCGGAAATCGCCAAGCTGGATGCAGCTTTGGCGAAGTCGCAAGCAGAGCTTGAAGCGATCAAAGAGCGCACGCTTCAGGAGCTTGGTGCCAAGAAGGCGGAAATTTTCGAATCTCATTTGCTGATTCTGAATGATCCGGAATTGATTGATCCTGTTCGTGAGAAGATCACGAGTGATTCTGTCAATGCTGAATTTGCCCTGAACGAAACGGCTAGCCAGTTCATTTCCATGTTTGAGAACATGAAGAGCGCGTACCTGCAAGAACGTGCTGCCGATATGCGCGATGTAACCAAGCGGATTCTGACTCATCTGTTGGGGCTGAACTATGTGAACCCTGCGGAAATCAGCCGTGAAGTGATTGTTATCGCGGAAGATTTGACTCCTTCGGATACAGCTCAGCTTAACCGCAAGTATGTGAAGGGTTTTACGACCAATATTGGCGGCCGGACTTCACACTCCGCGATCATGGCTCGTTCTCTGGAAATTCCGGCGGTTGTCGGAACGAAGGATGTGCTGTCCAAGGTCAAAGATGGGGATGTGATCATCGTTGACGGTCTGGACGGCAAAGTGATCATCAACCCAACGGACGAACTGCTGGAGCAATATCGCACCAAGCAGCAGAAGTATTTGGAACAGCGCGAAGAGTGGAAGAAGCTGCGCGATCAACCGACCGTATCCAAGGACGGTGTGCATGTCGAGCTGGCGGCCAACATTGGTACGCCTAATGATGTGGCAGGCGTTCTGGAGAACGGCGGAGAAGGCGTTGGCCTCTACCGTACCGAGTTCCTGTACATGGGCCGCGACAAGCTGCCTTCCGAAGAAATTCAGTTCAATGCGTACAAGACCGTGCTTGAGAAGATGGAAGGCAAGCCGGTTGTCGTGCGGACACTGGACATCGGCGGTGACAAGGAACTGCCTTATTTGGACCTTCCAAAAGAGATGAACCCGTTCCTCGGATTCCGGGCAATTCGTCTTTGTCTCGATAAGACCGATATTTTCCGCACTCAGCTCCGCGCCTTGCTGCGCGCTAGTGTCTATGGAAACCTGCGCATTATGTTCCCTATGATCGCTACGCTGAATGAATTCCGCCAAGCTAAAGAGCTGCTGCTGGAAGAGAAAGCGAAGCTGGTAAATGAGGGAATCGAAGTATCCGATGAAATTCAGCTTGGTATCATGGTCGAAATTCCTTCGACTGCTGTGCTGGCGGATCAGTTCGCCAAAGAAGTTGACTTCTTCAGTATCGGAACTAATGATTTGATTCAATACACGATGGCTGCCGACCGGATGAACGAACGCGTATCGTATTTATACCAACCGTACAATCCTGCGATTCTGCGCCTTGTGAAGATGGTCATCGATGCCGCACACAAAGAAGGCCGCTGGGCCGGCATGTGCGGTGAGATGGCAGGCGATTCTACAGCCATTCCGCTTCTGCTTGGACTCGGTCTTGATGAGTTCAGCATGAGCGCTACTTCGATTCTGCCTGCGCGTACGCAAATCTCCAAGCTGTCCAAAGCAGATATGCAGGAGCTGGCAGCGAAGGCGCTGGAAATGCAGACAGCCGAACAGGTTGTGGAGCTTGTCCGCGCGATCGAAGAGTAACACCTGATCCGTTGTTTAAGTTTATCTCTTAGTCTTAATCCAACACTCAATCTGCGGAAGAGGTTGTTCCGCTCAAGCCGTTGTTCTTACCCGAACAGCGGCTTTTTTTTGTAGTCAGATGATTCAGAGGTTCTGCTGCAGGTTTATTTTTGTAAACGGATGGGCTACATTGAAGAGAGTATAACTTACACCAATACCTTAAGCATCAGATCAATATCGGCAAGGAGACCAGGATATGAAGCAAGCATCGGAGCACATAGCTATCATTGATATCGGTTCTAACTCTATTCGTCTTGTCATTTATGAGACAAGCAGGCAGGGGGATTATCGACTAATTGAGGAGTACAAGGAATCAGCGAGGCTAAGCGAGAAGGTAAAGCCGGATGGGGACATGGACCTGAAAGGGGTCTTGACCATCGTTCCTGTATTAAGCCAGTTCAGACAGATTGCTGAAGTTTATCATTGCCGGATTGTTCGAGTTACTGCAACGGCAGCCATCCGCAATGCAGGCAATGCGGCGGAAGTGGTCGCTTTGCTGAATAATAGAACGGGCCTTCGGATCGAGCTTCTATCCGGAGAGCAGGAAGCCTACTTCGGCTTTCGAGGGGTTGCGGCAAGCATAGGCGTGAGGGATGGTTTTATTATTGATATAGGCGGAGGAAGCACGGAGATCACTTTTTTTCAGGATCGCACACTTCAGCACAGTATCTCCTTGCCTTATGGAGCGGTAAATTCCTATGTGAAATTTGGGAAGGGTGTGGACTTTGGGGAAGATGCAGCGCACGAGCTGCGCAGCCGGGTTGAGCGGGAACTGGACCGCTTGCCCTGGCTTAAGGGTCATACGGGTCTACCTTTGATCGGCCTTGGCGGCACGATCCGTGCGTTAGGGAAGCTTGACCAACGGCGGCGCAAATATCCGCTGCGAAATACACACCATTATGAGCTGTCAGAGGAAAGTATAGATTATTATATGAAAATACTGGCCTCCCGCTCGTTAGAGCAGCGCAAGCGTATGGAGGGTTTGTCGAAGAGCCGGGCCGATATTATCGTTCCGGGTCTGATTATACTGCATACCATCTATGGCCGAATTGGAGCAACATATTGTCTGATTAGCGGAACCGGCTTAAGAGAGGGCCTGCTGCTGGATACGATTGGCGCTGAGATGCCTTCTGCCGACCAGGTGGTCGAGAGACAGATCGCTTCCTTGCTGTTTTTCCATTCCACTCAGCCGCCAGCGCATTTACAGCGGGTGAGCGATTATGCGCAGCAGCTGCGCAAGGTCCTAAGTAAGGAGGATGATCCTGTCGAAAAGAGGGTACTCCATACGGCCGCGATGCTGTATAAAATGGGTCGTTCTCTTGGCTATCCTGATGCGGATAAACATACAAGGTATTGGTTAACTCATGCGCCTCTAACCGGACTTACACATCGTGAGATTGCACTATGCTCGCTGATCACAGAGTTTCGGGCAAATGAGGGGAAACGGGTCAGCTTTGCGGAATATAAGGATATGTTCTCTCCAGGGGATGAGGATCGGGTTCTAAAGCTCGGCGCCCTGCTTCTGCTAGCTACAGCCCTGGATGCCAGCGGGACGGGGATGATCGAAGAGGTTCAGTTCGAGCTGGAGAACAAGACGCTCCATCTTAAGCTGAAGAGCCGCGCCCAGCCCTTTATTGAGTGTAGGGAGCTGGACACGGCCCAGAAAATTTTCAAAAAGCTGTGGGATCTTAAATTAAAGGCGAGCTTTCAGGATACTTCCACGAATTAATCTGAAGGGCGGCAAACTGACTGCGGAGCGGCTGGGATGGATGGCCCTCCGCTTTTTCATATTTACCGGTGGTTGCAAGCTCCTTGGCTTTGACATTATCGTCTAGGGAGAGCTGAAGAATTCGCATAAGCATGTTCTGGATGCCCTGATCATAAATCGGGCACATCAGCTCGACACGACGTGTTAAATTCCGGGTCATCCAATCTGCACTGGAAAGCCAGACCTCAGGCTGCCCGCCGTTCTCAAAATAATAAATACGCGAATGTTCAAGAAAGCGATCCACGATGCTTCTAACGGTAATTCGGTCGCTGAGGCCTTCAATGCCTGGGCGGAGGCAGCAGACTCCCCGGACGATCAGGTCGATCTGAACGCCTGCTGCAGAGGCACCATATAGCTCATCAATCATCTCCTGATTGGAGAGAGAGTTCATCTTGGCAATGATCCGAGCTGGACGGCCTGCAGCCGCATGCTCTGCCTCTCGGCGGATCAAGCTCTGGAGCTTGTCCATCATATCCAGTGGCGAAATCGTAAAGGCCTGCCATCGGTGGCTGTGTGAGTATCCCGTGATCAAATTAAACAGCTCGGAGGCATCTTCTCCTATAGCAGGATGGGTAGTAAACAGTCCGATATCGGTGTACAGCCGAGCTGTAATATCGTTATAGTTGCCCGTGCCGACATGAACGTACCGCTTCAGGTCTTTCTCTTCCTGACGGACAACCAGCAGGATTTTGGCATGGGTCTTGAGTCCGACCAAGCCGTATACCACATGGCAGCCGGCTTTCTCCAGCTTCCTTGCCCAGGCAATATTTCGTTCCTCGTCAAATCTAGCCTTCAGCTCCACGACGACGGTAACCTGCTTACCGGACTCAGCGGCATCCGCGAGCGCCTGAATCAGCGGCGAATTACCGCTGACCCGGTACAGAGTCATTTTGATCGCCATAACAGAAGGGTCCTCGGCTGCTTGTACCACAAAGTCAGTCAGCGCGTCAAAGCACTCATAAGGGTGATATACGAGAACATCCTGCTGGCTTAACCTTGTAAAAAAGTCCTCATCATTGGCAAACTCCTGCGGATAAGGCGGATCGAAAGGCGGATATTTGAGCTTAGGGGAGGTCTTTACTTCCCCTGGAAGCTTGGATAGGAATGTCAAGTCGAGCGGACCGTCAATTTCAAATACCGCTTCCTCAATCTCAAACTCCTCTTGCAGCAGATCCAAAGCGTAAGGATGAAATCCCTTCTGAATCTCTAGACGCACCGGAGCCCCCCAGCGGCGCTTGCGCAGCTCCTTTTCAATTTCTTCAAGTAAATCCTCAGCACCCTCCTCATCAATGGTCAGGTCAGCATTTCTTGTTACCCTGAATTCATGGACAGCAAGTGGAAGATACCCGCTGAAGAGCGTATGGATATGGTGCTTAATCAGCTCTTCCAGCAGCATGAAGGATTGCTTCTTGCTATTCGAGTGGCGGGGCAGCCGCAACAGCCGGGATAAATTGCTAGGAATTTGCACTACGGCAAAATAGGGCTCTTCCTCAGCTTCTCCTCCTTCTTTCTGTAGAACGACCGCCAAGTAGACATATTGGGTATGGACGAGCGGGAAAGGGCGGCTCTGATCGACCGCCATGGGCGTGAGCACAGGAAACACAATATCATGGAAATAAGTATCCATGGCTTTTCGCTGTGTGGTATTGAGATCCTCATAATCAAGAAATTGAATATTCGCTTTATGCAGCTGCTTCGTAATGTCCCTGAAGGTCCGATACTGGGCGGCTACCATTTTATTAATTCTGCCAATGAGCCGTTTGTATAATCCAGCCGGCGTATAGCCTGTAAAATCCTTCTTGGTATATCCTGCTCGGATTTGATCTTGAATTCCGGCTACTCGAACACTAATAAATTCATCTAGATTGCTGGATACAATGGATAGGAATTTGGCTCGCTCCAGCAGCGGAGTCTCGGGATCCTGGGCTTCTTGAAGCACTCTCCAGTTGAACTCGACCCAGCTTAAGTCACGGTTAATATATCTTGATCCGCTTTCTTTGATTTCCAAATTAGTCATGGCTTCTTCCTCCGAATGATGGTACTGCGGTTATAAGATTTAAAACTTAAATTTTCTTTAGTTCATTCTATATAACTAATCTTATTTTACGAGGAAGAAACAAAGAGAGGGGGTTGGTTTTGTTAACGCAGTGTAAAAAATGCATGAATTGATTAAAAAAGTGAAAGATAAAGGGGATTTTTGGGTAAATAAATACTATGGCCCAAGATATGCTTGGCCGCTTGATTTATTTTTGTTGTTAATTCTAAGGAGGTCGTTGCGGTATGAGTTCTGAACACAGTGTGACTTTGAATGCTGAGAAAAGAACAGGATCTACGCGGGCGGAGCTGCGTAAGCTGAGACAGCAAGGTCGTGTGCCAGGCGTCATCTACGGATCACAGATTGGCAGTCAGTCTCTTCATGTGGATGAGAAGGAGCTTGCCAAGGTGGCTCGTACCGGCAGATCCGAATTCTTTCAATTAAATGTGGCGGGTGGCGAAGGCTTTCCGGCGCTTATCAAAGAAATTCAGCAGAGAGGCGGACGGGTTGTCCATGTTGACTTCCAGCATGTATCCCGCAACAAGCCGATCCGCGTTAAAATTCCCGTTCATTATAACGGTACAGCAGAGGGTACGAAGACTGGAGGAATCCTGCAATTTCAGGAAACTGAGCTTGAGGTTGAGGGCTTGCCGGATCAGCTTCCAGCCGGAATCGATGTGGACATCACCGCGCTTCAGGTTGGGGACAAGCTGACTGCAGCAGACGTGCAGCTTCCGGAAGGAGTCAGCCTAATTTCCTCAGAGGACAGCTTGTTGGCTTCTGTTGTGCTCACACGTGCAGCTGAATCCGCTGAGGAGACTGAAGATGCCGAAGCAGCTAAAGAAGAGGCCGCTGAAGAAGCGAAATAAAATTTGTGCCGTTTGGATAAGCGGCAGTGATCTAACGGATCCCCGAAGGGATCCGTTTTTTTGAGTTTAATTGGAAGTCCAATCTGCGCAGTAAAACGGTGACAACCGCCTATCCTCCTGCATATGATGCCACAAGAGGGCACTTGAGAGAGGAGAGAACGGTTTTGAAGAAGGCGAAAGTAACCAAACCCGTAAAGGTAACGAAGCCTCGTTACCATGCTTCTTTTGACGAGCTTCAACTGCTTGAAAATTATAAGGAGAAGGCCCGCGAAACCGAAAGCGAGGTAAGCCTCCACCAGGCTGTTGCCCCTCCTGTAGAGGAGAAGGTGGAGGAAGAGAAAGCTCCCGTGATGGAACAGAGCGTTCCCCCGGAAGAGATCAAGCCCGCACAGGAAGAGCAGTCGCGCAAGGAAGTGAATGAGCGTCTTCAGCTTAGAAAGACGCCTACCGGACCCACGGCGATCATATATACGGATGATTTATCTGAAGCATCGGTAACCGGTGACAAGATTGCTCCTTATACGATTGATGCTTCCCGGCTCAAACAAGGCACGGTAGGCACCGCGTGGCTGGCCGATTATGCGGTAACCTCCATCAAGCTGGCAGATGAAGCGGTCACTTCTGCTAAGATTGCTGAGAATGCAATTACAGGCAGTCACCTAGTGGAAGGAACTGTGCAAGGAAGCAAGCTGGCTAACAGCTCTATTGACGGGATGAAGATCAAGGATGGCTCGATCACACCTGACAAGTTAGCCGACAAGACCATTGGTGCCGAGAAGCTGGCTGACGGTGCCATTGAAAGACGCCATCTAAGCAACTGGATCATCACGCCTGAGCTTATGCAGGATCATTCCATCACCTCCCAAAAGATCGGGAGCGGCGCAGTGCAGACCATTCACCTGGCTAACGAATCGGTAGATCACTCCAAGCTGGCCGAACAGTCGGTGACAACCTCCAAACTAAGGGACGGAGCTGTAACGGGCTCCAAGCTGCAGGAGGGCTCTGTGACCGGCAAGCATCTGGCTCCACAAGCACTGTCTTCCCTGCATTTGGCTCCTGGTTCAATTGTACGTGAGCTGCTGGCCGGACAATGCATTGGAAGCGAAGAATTAGAGAAGGGGGCTGTCAGCTCTCGACACCTGTCGGACCAATCAATCATGTCACATCACTTGGCTCCCGATACGGTAGAATCGTCCCATATTCGTTCTTCAAGCATAAGCGATAGACATATTGGGGCAGGTGAGATTACTACCCGTCACTTGGCCGACCGCAGCATTCTGTCCACTAAGCTGGCAGATCAATCTGTAGGTACGTCCCATCTGATTGAGCAGTCGGTCACCTCATCCAAAATTGCGGATCAAAGCATTCTTCCGCATAAGATTAGCGATGAGGCCGTCATGTCAAGGCATATCGCCAAAGCTTCTATCCAGGGGGATCGCATCTCGCCTGCTGCAGTTTCTGGTACCCATATTCAGCACGGCGCGGTGCATGAGGAGCATCTTGCCATCTCCTCCGTCAATGATCGTCACCTGCAGGATGCAGCCGTGAAGAGCGGCAGCATTGAAGCCTCGGCTGTCCAGGATTACCACATCTCCAAGCAGTCGGTGGGAGAATATCACCTCAAGTCTGGTGCGGTCACGAGCAGCAAGCTGGCTGATGGTGCAGTTAACGCTGACAAAATTGCGCAGGAGGCCGTGAATGGAAGCAAGCTGGCTAAGGGAAGCGTCACGAATGGGCATATTGCCTTTGGCTCCGTTCATGAACACCATTTGGCGGAAGACAGTGTAAGCGGAGCAGCTCTTCAGGCCGGAGCAGTTACATCTCTTCATATTGAGCCGGGGGCAATTAATGAGGAGCATATTCAACATAATAGCATTGGCACAGCTGCATTACGGCCAGGTTCGGTAACCGGAGATATTCTCAAGGCAGGTTCGGTTCAGGAGAACCATCTGACCGAGGGTTCTGTATTCTCTTTCCATCTTCAGGATCATGCGGTAACTTCATTGAAGCTGTCTCCAGAGAGTGTATCTACCGATAAATTGAACGATTTAGCGGTAACCTCGCCCAAGATTGCCGATGGGGCTGTACGTTCCCACCATTTGACCGAGTCGAGCGTGGAAGCGGCTCATCTGGCACCTGGCTCTGTAGGTAAAGCTCACCTTCAGGAGGGAATCATAGCTTTCCATCATATTACGGATGAGCTTGCAATTACAGGGCTGCTGCCTAAAGATGGCATCAGAGGGGAACAGCTTCGTCCGGATAGCCTTGGACGCTTCCACCTGCGTCAGGGAGCTGTAGATGGAGAAGTTCTGCAGAATGATGCCGTAGGTCCCGAGCATATCCAGGCCGGTGCGGTCACAGCACGTCAATTGGCTGAAAAAAGTGTAGGAGAACGCCAATTGGCTGATGAGTCTGTTTCCGCCCGCCATTTGAAAGCCGGCAGTATAGAGAGATATCATCTGGCTTCTGATTCTGTGGGGGCACTTCAGCTTCAAGCTGGGGCCGTGGCCTTGCCTCATCTCTCGGAAGAGCTGATCACAAATGGGCTCCTTCCGAAGGGGGGGATTCAGGGGCCGCATGTTCGTCCTGACAGTCTGGGCCGGACCCATCTTCAAAAGGGAGCTGTGGACGGAGAGGTTTTACAGGATAGTGCAGTGGGAACCGGACATATTCGTCCAGGGGCAATAGAATCCCAGCATTTGTCTGACTTGAGTGTTCAAGAACAGCATTTGGCGGACGGAGCGGTAACAACCCGCCATGTGGAAGCAGGCAGCATTGAGAAGATCCATTTGGCTTCCGACTCGGTAGGAGCTATGCAGCTGCAAGCTGGAGCTGTGTCATTACCTCATCTGTCTGAAGACCTTCTTACGGAAGGTTTGCTTCCGCAAGAAGGAATTAACAGCGATCATATTGTTCCGGGCAGCATAGGCCAGCACCATCTGCAGCCGAATGCGGTAGATAGCCATATTCTGCAGAAGCATGCTGTCACTTCAGAACATCTTCAGCCAGGATCGGTTGAATCGGACCACTTGGCGGAAGGCAGTGTAACTGATCAACATTTGGCCGATGGTGCGGTCAGCTCCCAGCATTTATCTCCAGAAAGTGTGGGGCCAGAGCACCTGTCAGCCAATGCAGTTGGTTCAAGACAGCTGCAGCCGGGAGCGGTTTCTCTTGCACATTTTACAGAATCATTAATTGTTGGAGGACTCCTTCCTAAAGGCGGAATTACCGGAGCCCATATCCGTCCGGATAGTCTAACGGGCCAGCATCTTCAAGATCAGTCGGTTGACGGAAATGTTCTTCAGCACGAAGCGGTCAGCTCCCAGCATATCGAGCCCGGTGCTATTCATGCAGTTCATCTTACGGACGAAACTATTGAGCGGCGGCATCTTTCTAAGGAGCTTGCAGAGGAGGGGATTCTTCCGCAAGCCGGAGTACACGGCAACCAGATATGCTATAACAGTTTGGGCCGCGAGCATCTGAAGGCCAGTGCAGTAGATGGTGAAGTGATTCAGCCAGCGGCCGTCGGTTCGCAGCATATTCGTCCGGAAAGCATAAGCTCCGAGCACTTGGTACATGGCAGCGTTGCGGAGGAGCATCTGGCCGAAGGCGCGGTGCATGCTCAGCATCTGGCTGATGAAGCCGTGAAGCAGGAGCACCTCAGTGCTGGCAGTGTAGGAGCGAGCCATCTGCAGGCTGAGGCAGTAGAAGAGTACCATCTGTCCGAGGAGCTGCTGGAGAAGGGAATTCTGCCAAGAGGAGGCATTCAGGGGGCCCATCTTGTGACAGGCAGCATAGCCCGGACTCATCTGCAGGCAGATGCAGTCGATGAAAACGTTCTGCAAAGCGGAGCCGTCGGTTCGCAGCATATTCGTCCGGAAAGCGTAAGCTCTGAGCACTTGGTACATGGCAGCGTTGCGGAGGAGCATCTGGCCGAAGGTGCGGTGCATGCTCAGCATCTGGCTGAAGAAGCCGTGAAGCAGGAGCACCTCAGCGCTGGCAGTGTAGGAGCGAGCCATCTGCAGGCTGGGGCTGTGGAAGAGCAGCACCTGTCGGAGGAGCTGCTGGAGAAGGGGATTCTACCAAGAAGAGGCATCCAGGGGTCTCATCTTGTGGAAGGCAGCATAGACCGGACTCATCTACAGGCAGATGCAGTCGATGAAACGGTTCTGCAAAGCGGAGCGGTCGGTTCGCAGCATATTCGTCCGGAAAGCGTAAGCTCCGAGCACTTGATACATGGCAGCGTTGCGGAGGAGCATCTGTCCGAAGGCGCGGTGCATGCTCAGCATCTGGCTGATGAAGCGGTGAAGCAGGAACACCTCAGCGCTGGCAGTGTAGGGGGAGGCCACCTGCAGGCTGGGGCTGTGGAAGAGCAGCACCTGTCGGAGGAGCTGCTGGAGAAGGGGATTCTACCAAGAAGAGGCATCCAGGGATCGCATCTTGTGGAAGGCAGCATAGACCGGACTCATCTGCAGGCAGATGCAGTCGATGAGACGGTTCTGCAAAGTGGAGCGGTCGGATCGCAGCATATTCGGCCTGGAGCCATCAGCTCTGAACATTTGACGGAAGGCAGTATCCACGATCTGCACTTGACTGAAGGTGCCGTAAATTCACGGCATCTGGCAGCGGAATCCGTGAAGCGGCAGCATTTGAGTGCTGGCAGTGTAGGGGGAAGCCAGCTTCAGGCTGAGGCCGTGGAATGGAGGCATCTGTCCGAGGAACTGATTATGAACGGGCTCCTTCCGATGGACGGCGTTACCGGGGCTCACCTGCAGAAAGGGACGCTTGGTCGCGCACATCTTCAAGCAGGCTCCGTGGATGAAATTGTTCTGCAAAGCGAGGCGGTCGGTCCGCAGCATATTCAGTTAGGAGCTGTCGATTCCGCCCATTTGGCAGAAGGCAGCGTCACTGACCTGCATTTAAGCGAAGGGGCTGTAAACTCTCAGCACCTGGCAGGAGAAGCAGTGAAGCAGGAGCACTTAAGCGTAGGCAGCGTGGGTGGAGTTCAGCTTCAGGCCGAAGCGGTGGAAGAGCAGCACTTGTCCGAGGAGCTGCTGGAGAAGGGAATCCTGCCAAGAGGCGGAATTACCGGAGTCCATGTAGCACCGGATAGCATCGGCCGGACTCACCTGCAGGCAGGCTCCGTGGATGAGACGATCCTGCAAGGTGGTGTAGTCGGTTCGCAGCATATTCAGGCAGGTGCGATCGACGCTGCCCACTTGGCGGAAGGCAGCATTAATGACCTGCACTTAAGCGAAGGGGCTGTAAATTCTCAGCACCTGGCAGGAGAAGCGGTGAAGCAGGAGCACTTAAGCGTAGGCAGCGTGGGCGGAAGCCAGCTTCAGGCTGAAGCGGTGGAAGAGCAGCACTTGTCCGAGGAGCTGCTGGAGAAGGGAATCCTGCCAAGAGGCGGCATCACAGAAGCACATATCGTGCAGGGCAGCATCGGCCGGACTCATCTTCAGGCAGGCTCCGTAGATGAGACGGCTCTACAAAATGGAGCCGTGGGTTCCCAGCATATTCAGCCAGGAGCCGTAAGCTTCGAGCACTTGGCAGAAGGCAGCATCATTGACCTGCACTTAAGCGAAGGAGCTGTAAATTCTCAGCACCTGGTGGAAGAAGCGGTGAAGCAGGAGCACTTAAGCGTAGGCAGCGTGGGCGGAAGCCAGCTTCAGGCTGAAGCGGTGGAAGAGCGGCATCTGTCCGAGGAGCTGCTGGAGAAGGGAATTCTGCCAAGAGGCGGCATCACAGAAGCACATATCGTGCAGGGGAGCATCGGCCGGACTCAACTTCAGGCAGGCTCCGTGGATGAGACGGTTCTGCAAAACGGAGCCGTGGGTTCCCAGCATATTCAGCCAGGAGCCGTAAGCTTCGAGCACTTGGCAGAAGGCAGCATCATTGACCTGCACTTAAGCGAAGGAGCTGTAAATTCTCAGCACCTGGTGGAAGAAGCGGTGAAGCAGGAGCACTTAAGCGTAGGCAGCGTGGGCGGAAGCCAGCTTCAGGCTGAAGCGGTGGAAGAGCGCCATCTGTCCGAGGAGCTGCTGGAGAAGGGAATCCTGCCAAGAGGCGGCATCACGGAATCACATATCGTGCAGGGCAGCATCGGCCGGACTCAACTTCAGGCAGGTTCCGTAGATGAGACGGTTCTACAAAACGGAGCCGTGGGTTCCCAGCATATTCAGCCAGAAGCCATAAGCTTTGAGCACTTGGCAGAAGGCAGCATCGGCCGGACTCAACTTCAGGCAGGCTCCGTGGATGAGACGGTTCTGCAAAACGGAGCAATAGGTTCCCAACACATTCAGCCAGAAGCCATAAGCTCCGAGCATTTGGCAGAAGGCAGCGTCACTGATCTGCACTTAAGCGAAGGGGCTGTAAATTCTCAGCACCTGACGGCAGAATCCGTACTGCGCCAGCATTTGAGTGCTGGCAGTGTAGGGGGAAGCCAGCTCCAGGCCGAGGCGGTTGACCGGAAGCATCTGTCCGAGGAGCTAATTATGAACGGACTGCTTCCGATGGATGGCATTACCGGAAGCCACCTGCAGAAAGGATCCATTGACCGTTCGCATCTGCAGTATCAGGCCGTCGATGGGGATATATTAAAGCTGGATGCAGTAGGCCCTGACCACATCCAGTTATCGGCCATTGGCTCCCAGCATTTGGCTGAGCAAAGTGTAACCAGCAGCCATTTAACTGAGGGAGCAGTGGGCTCTGCCCAATTGCAAGAGAAGTCTGTGGAGCTCAAGCATTTGGCCATTTCGCCCGTGCAAAGCTGCCGGGAGCGGCCGACAATGCAGCAGTTCGGTATGACGGTATTTCTGTTCCCGGATGATGAGAATAAATCCGAGGTAACCGTCAGCTTCGAGGAGACATTTGCAGATGCTCATTATGCAATTGTCGCCATGACGAACCAGGCGTCCGTCCACGCTTCACTCAAGACACGGCATCCCGGCGCTGCTACGCTGGAGCTGACTCGTCAGCCCGGCAGCACAGAGAATTATGGATTTGTTTCCTGGATTGCAATAGGCAATCAGGAAGTATAGCTAAATAGGCTTCGAACAAGGAACGCGGCAGCTTTTGCTCGCGTTCCTTGTTTGTATTTACACTTTTCTGTAACTTGACGAATGCCTGCTTTGTAACTAGAATGATTGCAAGATGGATAGAGAATTAACGATGCGATAATAGAAAGAAGGGATATTCACTGAAGCCAAAGAAGAAATCAGCGAATTATGCGGCCGAACGAAGACGTGAGAAGGAGAGAGAATCCCAGAAGCGACGGCGCCTGCTTGTATGGATTACAATAGCTGCCGTAGCGGTTATTGCGGTACTCGTTGTTTTGCTGCTCCAGCCCAAGTCTGAAAATAAAGTTGATTTTGCCTATGATCAGCTTCCGGTACTGGGAAATCCAAATGCTCCTGTTAAAATTGTTGAGTATGGGGATTATCAGTGTCCGTATTGCCGAACCTTTAATCAAGAGGTTAAGCCAGAACTGAAATCCTATATTGATGAGGGCAAGGTGGCCTTCTATTTCTCGGATTTCCTCGTCATAGAGAATGCACCTGGCGATTCAAATCGTGCTGCGCTTGCAGCCCGTTCGGTGTATCATCAGAACAAGGATGCCTTCTGGCAATTTCATGATGCGCTGTACCGTGACCAGGGGCAAGAAGAGAGCGGCTGGATCACGACAGACTTTCTGGTTAATCTGGCTAAGTCGGAGAAGCTGGACATTGACTACGATCTGCTTCGCAAGGACATCGAGAACAAGACTTATCAGAACGAAGTCGATGAACAGAATGAGTTTGCAAGCAAGCAGAAGCTGGAAGGAACGCCCTCCCTGTTTATCAACGGTAAAGAACAGGCGTACCCAGACTTTATGAAACCGGACAATGTGAAGAAAGCGATTGATGAGGCGGTCAAAGGATCATGATATCCTCTGCTCAAGCTAAGTCGAAGGAATCCTTTATTCGCACTTATGCCATTTATTTTGCCTGGATTGTAGCCATCATAGCTACGGCGGGCAGCCTTTATCTAAGCGAGATTTTGCATTATCAGCCCTGCACGCTATGCTGGTTCCAGCGAATCTTTATGTACCCTTTAGTGATCCTGCTTGGGATCGCAGCTTACCGCAATGACCGCCAGATCACAGGTTATGTGCTTCCCCTGGTGATTATTGGCGGGTGCATCTCCTTGTATCATTACGGAAAGCAGAAGATTCCTGCGCTGGATCAAGCCCTGCCATGTCGGACAGGCGTCCCGTGCAACCGGGATTATATTAATTTCCTTGGCTTTATTACAATTCCTTTATTGGCTTTGATCGCCTTTATATTCATTGCCTCCTTGCTGTGGCTGGGCCGTGAGCGGGCAGCGGATCGTGAAGAAGCCGGGAGTTTGGGGCAGGATTAAGGTATACTAAGAATAGAATTCACAAGAACGATGCGGTGGATGGCCGGCATCGTTTTTGTGTATGATGGAAGAATTGACAACTTGAGGAGGCTTCACGCTATGAACAAACTGATTTTTTTCGATATTGACGGAACCCTGTTAGATCACGATAAGAAGATTCCGCCAGCTACGAAGGAAGCGGTGAACAAGCTTAGAGAGAACGGACATGAGGTAGCCATTGCAACAGGTCGCGGGCCATTTATGTTCAAGGACATCAGGGAAGAGCTGGAGATTGATTCTTACGTAAGTTTTAACGGACAATATGTGGTTCGCAAGGGAGAGGTAATCTATGCCAACCCGATACATACCGATCTGGTTAAACAGCTGTCTGTCGACGCATTGACCCGTGAAAATCCAATTGTCTATATGGACCATGAAGGGATGCGCACGAATACGGAATACCATGCTTATATCGATCAGAGTATTTCAACCTTGAGATTGGAGCTTCCGGAGCTTGATCCGGATTATTTTCTGACGCGCAATATTTATCAGTGCCTGCTGTTCTGCACGGAAGATCAGGAGAAGCATTATGAGGAGCAGTACAAGGATTTGAAATTTGTCCGCTGGCATCCTTTGTCCATGGACGTCCTTCCTAAAGGGGGTTCTAAGGCAGAAGGCATTTCCCGGTATATCCAATTGTCCGAAACCCCGGAAGACGATGTTTATGCGTTCGGTGATGCGCTGAATGATCTGGAGATGCTTAGACGGGTGAAGAACAGCGTGGCGATGGGGAATGCGGATGATTTCATCAAAAAACAAGCCAAGCATGTGACCAAGCCCGTAGATGAGGATGGTATCTGGCATGGCTTGCGTATGCTTGGCTTAATCTGATACTCTAGCAGCGTAGGACGGCGATTATAGTTTGAACCGCCGTATGTGCTCGCTCAGGCCTTCTTGACTCAGGATTTCCCGCTGCTTGGGACCCAGCAGGTCAAAATGCGGATAGGGCCTTCTGCGATGAATATATTTGGGGTCAAGCTCATATTTGCGGCACCAGGCCGAGAGCCGTTCAAGATCAGAGCAGCCTACCTTGGTAACAGTACGGACTCCGGGGAAACGCGGGTCCAGCCAGTAATGCGTCAGGAAGGCAATCTTTCCGGAGGAAACCTGCTGTTTCCACATGGAGAGTTCTTGTCGGTTAATGCCAAAGGCCATAATTATCGCATCCTCGTTCGTGGGTAATGTAAATTGTACAGACTATTAAGTTATTATAGCAAGATCACCAGGGCAATGACATGGGGGCACAAGAGCTGGATGCAACTTTACAGCTTGTGAGCCGTTATAATAAGTGGAGGTGTTACTTTTGAACAAACACAGAAAAGCTATGCTATGGACGGCAGCGCTGGTGCTTATGCTGGTGCTGAGCGCTTGCGGCAAGGAGAAAGCGGATGCTCCAACAAACAATGCGGCTACTCCGCCGGCGCAAAATAAGACCACCCCAAATGAACCTGCTCATAATGATAAAGATCAGAATACGGTTAAAACCTTAAAAGGTACCGGAGAATATGTTGGACAGGCCGATACGACCTCGGTTGAGATTACAGTCAACGGGGAACCTAAAGTATTTCAGCTTGGCGGTGATACGGAGAGCGTATTAGCCGAGCTTGAGCCTAATGATCCGGTAGAGTTCGAATATGTAGAGGAACCTATTGAAGGCGATAATACGGTCAAGCAGCTTACCCTGACGAAGCTTCAGAAGGCTGGTAGTGGTGCCGAGGGAACAGGAGCGGCAGGCGGACAGAGCGGCGAGCTTCCGCAGACCAAGCAGCTGAACGTCACGCTGGAAGGAAATCAGGAACAGCGGACAGCCAAGCTGGCGCAGGGAGATGGCTTTGCCATTTATGTACCAGAGGGCTTCAGCTTTGACAGCAAGGCCGGCAAGCTGACATTGGATGCGGACCCGGATTATTTTGCGACCGTAACCAAGCTCCCTTCGGATTACAAACTTGATTATCTTGCCTTGGAAGCAGACCAGGAGCTGTCGGATGTGGGCAGGGTGAAGACGCTTAAGGGGGATGCGATTGCTGAACCTATGCGCGATGCCAAGCTGTTCATGCTCGGAGACGGCTCCAAACGGACCAAGGAGTATATTGTGAAGGAAATCGGCGGACAGGGCTATGTGTTCCGGCTGGAGATACCGGTTGGTGAAGCGGCTGAAGGTTTCGGTCCGCTGGCCTTTGCTTCCTTGAATTCTGTAGTAACTTTAGTAAAATAAATAGGTTGTGCTTTAAGCAAAACCCGGGATGCAGGGGGAACTACCGCCTGCGATCCCGGGTTTTCTTCTAAGCGTCCTGAGTGTGGAACGAACGAAATAAGGCCTTTGAAGGTGCTTTTAAAAAAACGGCAGCCGAAACGGCTTCTTCCAGATGGGATACAGCCACTTTACACCACTTGGTGTTAGGGTGTCCGCGATTAAATGAGATAAGTAGCCTGCCCCTGCGATCAGCCCCAAAGAAGGGACTTGAACCTGCTCTTCAAGCCCCCGTCCAATAAACCACCACAGGATTAACGCCCAAAGGGTATGGGTTAGTCCCCGATGCTTCAGCCAAGGTGCGCATACAGCGAACAGACCGAGACCGGCAAGCCAGGGCATGCCGTACGTTAAGCCTGCATAGATAAGCCCGCCTCCACAGAGGCTGACCAGCAGGTTGCGAAGCGTACCTTCCTGCAGGATCAGGCCTGGCAGAAGCGTTATCCCTGTAGCAGCTCCTAGTGCCGGGTCAATCACGCCATGAGCAGCATATTGATATGCCAGGAGAACAAGCAGCAGTATGCCGATTACCGGTAAGGAACGGTGCAGCCATTTCGATACCTTCCCGATCCGCGAGCTGAGCAGGCTGGGCCCATCCAAATCTGCGCTCAGAGCCGATACCGCTGAGGTAGCTATGTATATAGCAGCATGTTGAACACTGAACGGATAATAGACTGCGGCAGCTGTTCCGATAGCTACACCAAGGGTAAGGTGTGTGGATCCTTTCATGAAAACCTCCTCTGACAAATGCTCTAGCTGACTGTTAACACTAACAAACAATACTAAACCAAACGTATGTTTGCTTTTATATTATATACATGATTACTCCTTGCAGACAACCATGCCGTCAGAACCAAGCCGCACGGGAACGACCAGCAGGCTGAGGTTAGGTTCCTGGAACTAGGTGTAAAGGCACAGATGGGCTGATGCTGGACTTAGGAGGTTTGCGCTGTTTTTATTGTCGAATCTTCCTATGAATGGACGAATCAAGTACAATATTTCTAAGTGGAAAAAAATAGATAGATTTCTAGGGGGCTCATGGATATGAGACGAATTCGCATAATAGGAACGGGGAAGTACCTACCTGCTAAAGAGGTAACTTCGGAAGATTTAGATATAATTACAGGGAAGTCGCCGGGCTGGGTATACAAGAAATCCGGTGTAAAAGTCAGACATTATGCCGAAGAGGAAACAGTATCCCAGATGGGTGCTAAAGCGGCCATGGCCGCACTTGAGCATGCGGGACTCAGCTTGTCCGATGTGGACTGCATGATCTGTGCCAGCTCGATTCCGGAGCAGCCTATTCCTTGTACGGCTTCTATCATTCAGAATGAAATGGGGTATGGGGATTCCGGGATTCCTTGCTTTGACGTAAACTCTACTTGTCTGTCTTTCGTCGCTGCGCTGGATCTGATCTCCTATCTGGTTGATGCTGGACGATACCGCCGCGTCCTGATTGTTGCTACCGAGAAGGCCTCGATCGGTCTGAACTATAAAGATGCCGAGAGCTCTATTCTGTTCGGGGATGGCGCCGCTGCTGTCATTGTCGGCACTTCTGCAGAGAATGAAAGCGCAGGTATTCTAGCTTCCCGCATGGAGACTTATGGTTCGGGGAAAGCCTTGTCCGAAGTCCGCGGAGGCGGCTCTAAATTCCCCCCACGGCATTATTCGCCGGCGACAGATGCGGAATATTTGTTCGATATGCGGGGAGAGGCTATTTTTAAGAAAACGTCCAAATTACTGCCGGATTTTCTCTCCCGCCTGTTTGGAGAGGCAGAGATGAGGATGACCGATCTTGATCTGGTGATTCCTCATCAGGGCAGCGCCATGGCGATGCGCTTATTGCAGAAGAAGCTGGGCATTACTGACCGGCAAATGATGAACATCATTGAGAATCACGGTAATACAATCGCAGCTTCCATTCCGATGGGACTGCACGAGGCAGTACAGGGGGGAAGACTGAAGCGGGGGGATCGCTTTGCGCTGATCGGTATTTCGGCCGGTGTCTCCTTGGGCGGAATGATCATGGAGTACTAATGATTAATTTATATTCGGATATATGTAGAATGAACTAAAGAAATGAACGTTATAGAACAGTATTAGGCCGTGATAACAGAAAATTCAATGTAAAACTTTAGTTCAATCTATATAGAATGGAATGGTTGATGTATGAAAGTGCTTGTTACGGGAGCCACAGGATTCCTGGGGAAAAATTTGATCGGTCGGCTGCTGCGCGAAGGGCATGAGGTGACCGGAATGGGGCGCAGCAAGGTGGAAGGCGAGCGGCTGCAGCAGCAAGGGGCAAGATTCTTGCAGCAGGACCTTGGAGATGAGCTGGCTGCCGAAGCCTGTCAGGGTCAGGATGCCGTCATTCATTGCGGAGCGCTGTCGTCTCCTTGGGGGGACTACCGGGATTTCTACCGTACCAATGTGCTGGGAACACGGCATATGGTACAAGGGGCTCTGAAGCATGGCGTGGGCCGCTTGATTAACGTATCAACGCCTTCGATATACTTTGAATTTCGTGATCGGCTGGATATTCGAGAGGATGCGAAGCTGCCTCCAAGAGCTGTCAATGCCTATGCGGCTACGAAGCTGCTGGCTGAGCAGGAAGCGGACGCCGGGGCGGCAGCTGGCCTGCCGGTGCTGACCATTCGGCCAAGGGGGCTATTCGGGCCGGGAGATACGGCGATATTTCCCCGCCTGCTCCGGGCCAACGAGAAGGGCTTTGTCCCGCTGTTCCATCAGGGGCGGGCCGTGTTGGATGTGACTTATATTGATAATGTGACCGAAGCGCTGATGTGCTGCCTTGCGGCACCGTCCGCAGCCTTCGGGCATAAATTCAACATTACGAACGGGGAGCCGGTGATGCTGTTTGGTCTGCTGGAGCAGCTGTTCAAGCAGCTCGGAATGCCATTCCGGTACCGGCGTCTCCCTTATTCGGCGGTGCAGGGGCTGGCGTTCATCCTCGAGACAGCGTCCCGGCTGGGTGGAGGCCGCAAGGAGCCGCTGCTTACCCGTTACACGGCCGGGCTTCTGGCGTTCAGCCAGACGTTGAACATCGACAAGGCCAGAGCAATGCTTGGCTATCGTCCGATCGTAAGCCTGGATGAAGGCATTATACGGTTCTGTAATTGGTGGGAAGAGACCGGGAAGGAGGGGCAACGATGAAGGTTACTTTGTTCAGCACAGGTTATTGTAAGCAGCGTGAGGCCTTGTCGATTTCTGGCGGCAGCTGGCGTTCGATTCGGTTCCACGCCATTATTGCTTTGATCGAGCATCCGCAGCTCGGCCCCATTCTGTTCGACACTGGCTACTCTCCTGCCTTTAATGAAGCTACGCGAAGCTTTCCGTATAATTTGTACCGCAAGGTTACTCCCGTACATATGGATGGATTCCTGACCGCAGCAGAGCATGTAAGACAGGCTGGTTATAAGCCTGAAGAGATCCGGTTCGTGTTTTTGTCTCATTTCCATGCTGACCATATTTGCGGACTGTCGGATTTTACCGGGGCTCAGTTCATCTGCTCCTATGACGCATATACATCGCTGGAGTCTCTGCGGGGAGTACGTGCCGTCAAGCGAGCGTTCCTCCCGGCCCTCTTACCTGGAGATTTTAAGGAACGGGCGGTATGGCTGGAGGATCTTCCTAAGCTAGCACTGCCTGCGCAATTCGCCCCTTTCACAGAAGCCTATGATGTATTTGGCGATGGGGAGCTTGCAGCCGTAGCGCTGCCAGGGCATGCTGATCCGCAGTACGGGCTTATCATAGGCCCCAACCTGAAATCCCCGGTCTTTCTTGGGGCGGATGCAAGCTGGTCGCTTCAGGCGGTTCTAGAGAATCGGCTGCCGCATCCGTTGGCGTTCTTTATTTTTGACCACAGCTCCAAATATAAACAGACATTTGAGCGGCTGCATGAGTTGAAGCAGCGTGAGCCGGGGCTGAATCTGCTCTTCACTCACGGCGAAGAATCGCTTGCGCTGTGCGGCAAGGCCATGGAGGTCTAAGGATTATGAAGCTTGGAGTTTTACTCAAACATTATGGACTTGCGAAATACCGGGAGAGACACTGGAAGAGCCGGGAGCAGCTGGAGCAGTGGCAGCACCGTCGTGTGGTGTCCTTTCTGAAGCAGCTCAAGGGCAAATCAAGGCTCTATTCGGAGTATCTGGAGACTCTTGATCCTGAGGACTGGCGCGAATGGCCAACATTGGATAAGAACCTGATGATGGATAGATTCGATGATCTCAATACCGTGGGAGTTACGAAGGAGGAAGCCTTCGAGGTGGCTCTACGCGCGGAGAGGGAGCGGGATTTCTCTCCACAGCTCGGCTCGGTGACGGTCGGCTTATCCTCCGGGACCTCGGGCAACCGCGGCATATTTCTTGTTAGTGAGGAGGAAAGGGCGGCTTGGGCGGGTACGGTGCTGGCGAAAGCACTGCCTGGCTCGCTGCTTGCAAAGCATCGGGTAGCTTTCTTTCTTCGAGCAGACAGCAACTTGTATCAGAGCGTGAAGTCAAAGCGGATCACCTTTCGTTTCTTCGATATGATCCGTCCACTGGAGGAGCATATCGAGCAGCTGAATGAGCTGCTTCCGTCCATTCTGGTTGGCCCTCCGTCCATGCTCAGGCTGCTGGCAGAGGCTAAGCGGGATGGCCGGCTTGCTGCGGCTCCCGAGCGCATCATCTCAGTGGCTGAGGTACTTGAGGAGCTGGATCGCCGCTTTGTGGAGAACATATTCGGCACGAAGCTTCACCAGATTTATCAGTGTACGGAAGGCTTTCTGGCCTTCACCTGTTCGCATGGCACCCTCCATCTGAACGAAGATATTCTGGTCATTCAAAAGGATTATTTGGATGAGGCTGCGGGCTTGTTCTCGCCTGTGATTACCGATTTCTCCAGGCAGGCGCAGCCCATTGTGCGCTACAGGCTGAATGATTTGCTCACCGAGCGGCCGGAACCTTGCCCTTGCGGCTGTGTGTTTACAGCCATCTCGTCCATTGGGGGCAGAACGGATGATGTATTCTACGGGCGAGTGCTTGGAAGCGAGGAGCAGACTGCCCCGATCTTCCCGGATTTCATTCGCCGTGCCGTGATGCTGGCTTCGCCGCAGATTTTAGAATACCGTATTGTCCAGCATTCGCAGACACAGGTTGAGGCAGCAATTCGGGCCTCTGTTCCGCTGGAAGATATTCAAGGGGCGCTGGAGACTGAGCTAATCAGCGCCTTTACTTCGCAAGGCTGCTGTCCGCCGGATGTTCGTTTTGTCCCTTATAGCTTCGTGGCGGGCCCAGTGAAGCTGAGAAGAATTGAGCGCCGATTCGCCAAGAAATAATTAATTCTCTTCTCTGATGAGGCCTTTAGTATGGTCCAGGTAACTACCTTACTTCAAAGTGCGTACTTCCTTTTTGTAAGCGACGACTTTAGAATGTGGGGGTACCCTAAAGGAGCATAATAAAGGGTAAAAAGGAGAGGATGATTCAAATGGAACTGCAATTGGCACTCGATCTTGTAAATATTCCGGAAGCGAAGGCTCTGGTAGCTGAAGTAGCTGATTATATCGATATCGTAGAAATAGGTACTCCCGTCGTTATTAATGAAGGGCTCAGAGCCGTAAAAGAGATCAAGGAAGCTTTTCCGAATCTAAAGGTGCTTGCAGATCTGAAAATTATGGATGCCGGCGGTTATGAAATCATGAAGGCGGCAGAAGCAGGCGCTGATATTATTACGGTGCTCGGAGCCACCGATGATTCGACCATTAAGGGCGCTGTTGCTGAAGCCAAGAAGCAGAACAAAGCGATTCTGGTGGATATGATTAACGTGAAGGATATTGAGACACGTGCCAAAGAAATCGACGCACTCGGCGTAGATTACATCTGCGTCCATACCGGATATGATCTTCAGGCAGAAGGCAAAAATTCCTTCGAAGAGCTGGAAATTATCAAAGGCGTAGTGAAGAATGCCAAGACGGCGATTGCTGGCGGCATCAAGCTGAATACGCTGCCGGAGGCGATTAAGGCAAGTCCTGATCTTGTTATCGTTGGCGGCGGAATTACCGGGGCTGAGGACAAGCGGCAGACGGCTGCTGAAATTCAGAAGCTGGTCAAGCAGGCTTAAGGCAGCGCTGTATGGAAATCGCGAGATATACAGCTCGGATCTTAGAAGAGCTTGAACAGACCTTAACCCAGGTCTCTGAAGCGGATGCGGAGGGGCTGGTGCAAGCCATTCTCAGCGCCGATCAAGTCTTTACGGCCGGTGCCGGTCGCTCGGGGCTCATGATGAAGGCCTTCGCGATGCGGCTGATGCAGATGGGGATCCATGCTTATGTGGTGGGCGAGACGGTTACGCCTTCGCTCGGCAATCAAGATCTGTTGATCCTTGGCTCCGGTTCGGGAGAGACGAAAGGGCTTGTGGCTATGGCTGAGAAAGCGAAGGCCCTGGGAGGAGAGCTGGCTCTCCTGACTATTGTTCCTGAGTCAACATTGGCCGGACTGGCGGACAAGCTGGTGGTGCTTGAGGCAGCCACGAAGGATCAAAGTGGGGGATCAGCTTCCCTCCAGCCGATGGCTTCGCGGTTTGAGCAGAGCATGCTCTTGATGCTGGATGCCATTATCTTACGCCTGATGGAGATTAAAGGGCTGGGGACACAAATGATGTATGGAAGACATGCCAATTTAGAATAGGTGTACAGGAGAGAGAGCTGCCTTATAACTATGAGGTCAGGTCTCTTTTCTTATGATATAAAGTCACTTCGTTCGTACGGGATATTCCATAGTATCTTTGTAACCCCTTGATATACAATGTATACTATAGGAGCAAAAAGGAGGGATTGTCCCATGGCAAACGATGTGAAAGAACGTATTGATCTAAAGACCATCAACTGTGAGAAGGAGCTGACGCTGGCTGTCATCGGCGGTAAATGGAAGCTCATTATCTTATGGCATTTGGGGAAGGAAGGCACCAAGCGCTTTGGTGAGCTGAAGCAGTTGATTCCGCATATTACCCAGAAAATGCTGACAAACCAGCTGCGCGAGCTTGAAGAGGACCTGCTGGTTCACCGTGAAGTATACGCTCAGGTTCCGCCCAAGGTAGAATACTCCCTGACGGATTACGGCAAGAGCCTGATGCCTGTGCTAGAACTTATGTATGATTGGGGAAAGCATTACGGTGAGAAGGTGGTCTGGAAGGAGGAGAAGCTGAGCTAGCCTTGATACTCCGCATGGTTATGCCGACAGGAATATGGCCGGTCAGGATTTGTTCCCATAACGCGCTTCATATACGGATTTCTCCTGTTGAAGCTTGTGAATATAATCCTGCTTGTCATGTTCCGACCCATGTTCATTGCATTCCCCTTCGGAGAAGGAACTTAGTACAAGCTTCGCTTCCTCTACCTTTCCAGTTTAATGATTAGGTTATTTTGATTTTTTTCTTCTTTCTTCAAACACTTCTGTTGCGATGGTGAGTATCGTGTTTAACCCCGCCGGAAATCCCGCGTAGATGATCATTTGCATCATGCATTCGACGATCTCCTCTTCGGTCCATCCTACATTTAACGCGCCATTGATATAAAATTTCAGCTGCTGCGTATTTCCCATGGCTGTAAGACCAGCCACGGCGGCAAGAAGGCGCGATTTCAAATCCAAGCCGGGACGGGAAAAAATTTGCCCATAGTTAAATTCCACAGCCAGTCTTCCCAGATCGGGTGCTACGGAATCCTGAAAGCTGTCCACAATGGCCTTATAATTTTCACCATCAATTTTAGATAAAACTTCCATTCCTTTTTTGTAGTTTTCATCAACAAATGCCATTCTAGATTACATCCCTTTCTTCATGAACTTATCGTTTGCGGCTGTTCCCGCTGTTTTTTTGTTTCCCAGAGCAGCGCTCATCCCGGTTGCAATCATGACCATGCCGCAAATGCAAACACCTGTCCAGTGCCACTGGGTCCATGCCCATACCCCTAAATAGGATCCCAATGCTCCCCCCAAGAAGGTGCAAACCATATACAGCCCGTTCAATCGACTTCGCGCGGAAGCGGCGGAGAGGCTGAAAATGTTGGCTTGACAGGCCACTTGGTTCGCCTGTGTTCCGACTGTCAACAAAAAGGCGGCCAAGATTAAAGCCGATAGCCGGTGTCCAGCTGTCACGGCGATCAGAAAGGAGATCATAGCCGCAAGCATACACATTTTGTTGGCGAAAGAAGCACCCTTCCTATCTATGACCCTTCCGATTGTAGGTGTAGCGATCGTGCCACCGATTCCTACCAGACCGACCAGACCGACAACAGCGCTGTTATAGGAGTAAGGGGGCGCTTGCAACATGAATCCAATGGTCGTAAAAAATAAGCTAAATGATCCAAAAATCATTCCCTGACTTAAACAAGAACGCCGAAGTACGCCTTCTTTCATAAACAGAGGCCCCAAAGAAAGAAGAAGTTTGCGATAAGGTAATGAGGCCGTTCCTTTGCTTACGGGAAAGCGAATCCGAATCAGTAGGGCAAGCAGAAGCATACATCCGAACGAAATCCAGTACATACTTCTCCATCCCCATAAGCTATCCACCAGGCCGCTGACAAGTCTGGCTCCCAGTATGCCGCAGACCAGTCCGATGGCTACCGTCCCCAGTACTTTTCCGCGCCTGCGTTCATCCGCCATCCCTGCTGCCAAGGGTACGATAATTTGCGGAATTACCGTGGTTAAGCCAAGACAAAAGTTACTGATGATCAACCATGTAATCGAACCGGAGAGAGCCGCTGATACCAGTGACAGGCATGTCATACACAGCAAGGCAAGAACTAGCCGGCGCCTTTCGAAAATGTCCCCAAGCGGTACGATGATAACGTTCCCTAGGGCATAACCAACCTGAGTGAGTGTTGTCACGATTCCCACCGCAGCTTCAGTCACCCCGAATGTTCCGGCTATATCGACCAGAAGGGTCTGGTTCAAATAGACGTTCGCTACGGTAAACCCACAGGCTGCCGCCATAAGTGCAATCAGACCTTGTGTAAGCCCGGGACTAACGTTACTCTGCAATACAATCATTCCTTTGTCTTTAAATTGGAGAGTTGCTACAGTGGTAAGATTAATGTAGGATGCAATACTATGAATAGAATCGTATTTATCATAGTATTAAAAGTAATGGTTTTAACGAAGGGAAGTTGATCATGAGCGACCAGGAAGAGAAACGCAGGGAGTTAGGAAAATTTTTAAAATCAAGACGTTCCAGACTTACTCCTGAACAATTCGGATTACCTGTAGGGCCGCGGAGGAAAGTCCAAGGCCTGCGCAGAGAAGAGTTGGCCCAGATTGCAGGCATCGGTCTTACCTGGTATACATGGCTGGAGCAAGGCAAAAATATACAAGTTTCTACCCAGGTACTTGAATGTCTCGTAACCGTCATGCAGCTTAATACCGAGGAGAGGAATCATCTGTACAATCTAGCTCTCGGGCAGCTACCAGTAGAACAAACGGCTTCGATCGAGGAAAGCCTTATTCCGATCGTACAAAACTTCATGAATGAATATGAGAGATGTCCGGCTTATGTTACAGATCAGCGGTGGGATATATTACTTTGGAATAAAGCGGGCGAGCGGGTCTTTGGGGATTTTGAAAAGATGGATAAAAAAGAGAGAAACGCAATTTGGCGGTGCTTTGCTTCGACCGATTACCGGAATCTAATAGGGGATTGGGAAAACCACGCAAAACGGCTATTGGCACAATTCCGGTCAACAAGCACTCCTTTTGTAGGGGAAAGCTGGTTTAAGGATCTGGTCGCAGAGTTAATGGAGATCAGCCCTGAATTCAGGCAATGGTGGCCGAGCTATGATATTTCGGGTACACCAATCGGTAAGAAAATGATCAATCATCCGCGTGTTGGAACCATGGTTATGGAACATATCACTTTTCGAGTTTACGATGCCCCCGAACTAAAGCTAACTGTTTATCGCCCTCTTGAAGAGAATGATACTGTACAGAAAATGATCCGATTACTGAACGAATAGGAGGCTGCCGGCATTGGCCGGAGCCCCAACCTATTAAGCCATCTGTTCCGCGCACTATAGTGATTGCTTAAGCATAAGGTTAGCGACTCGCTGTGATTAGGGGAAGTAGCAGTCCCCCTTAATGTTAGCGGGCATTTTTTTGCAATTTTTGTTATTCCGAGCATTTTATTCAGAAAGTGGTGCAAAGAGATCAAAATTTGCCCTTAATCACGTAAAATAATACCGCTGTTTGAAAGCGCCATCTTGGTATGCTTATAAGCAGGAAAATACTTGTTAAGCGAAAGGAAGAGGCTGATGGGTCCTGAAAAGGAATATCAAAAAATTGCCCAGGATGTTATTAAAGGGCTGGGTGGAAAAGACAATATCATTTCGATGGCACATTGCGCCACACGTCTCAGATTGATTGTAAAGGATCGGGACATTATTGATGATGAATTTATTGAGAGCGTAGACAAAGCCAAAGGCGTGTTTTTTACCTCTGGACAATATCAAATTATTTTTGGAACCGGTATCGTCAATAGAGTCTATGATGCGATGGTCGCTGAGGATGTCTCTTCGACATCAAAGGCAGATTTGAAAGAAAAGGCCTCCGAGCAAGATGATAATTTCCTCAAACGAATGATTCGGGTGTTCGGTGACATATTCGTACCCATTATTCCCGCATTGGTAGCAACTGGATTATTCATGGGTCTCAGAGGCTTGATTACTCAGCCGCATATTCTTGGATGGTTCGGACTTACTCCGGACAGCATTTCTGCTAATTTCTTAATGTTCACTCAAATTTTGACCGATACTGCTTTTGGTTTCCTGCCTGTCCTGGTATGCTGGTCGACCTTCCGGGTATTTGGCGGATCACCGCTGCTCGGGATTCTGATCGGCTTAATGCTAGTCAGTCCTTCCCTGCCAACCTCCTGGGATGTTGCCCAGAAAGCTCAGGACCCGCTGATGTTTCTCGGATTTATTAAAGTAGCCGGCTATCAGGGATCGGTGCTGCCTGCGTTTATTATCGGTATAGTCGGAGCCTTGCTGGAGAAAAGGATTCGGAAAATCGTTCCCGCTGCGCTCGATCTAATTTTGACGCCGTTCCTGACTTTGCTGGTCTCCTTAGTGCTTGGACTATTCGTAATCGGCCCTGTGTTCCATGAGGTTGAGGTTCTAATCTTGGAAGCAGTCACATGGATTCTGAAGCTGCCGTTCGGAATTGGCGGATTCATCTATGGAGGTATTAACCAAATTATTGTTGTAACTGGGCTGCATCATGCCTTGAACTTAATTGAAATTCAAATGCTGAGTGATACCGGATGGAATATGGTCAATGCGATCAGTTCCGGTTCAATCGCTGCACAAGCAGGAGCTGCACTGGCTGTAGGTCTGAAGGCTAAAAGTCTTAAAACCAAGTCCATTGCCTATCCTTCTTCTCTGTCTGCGCTGCTCGGTATTACGGAACCGGCCGTTTTCGGCGTAAATATTCGTTACGGCAAGCCGTTTCTAATGGCCTTGATCGGTGGTGCGATCGCCGGATTCATTGCTCGGATTTTTGATGTTCAGGCAACAGGTATGTCGATTACAGTCATTCCGGGTATGCTGCTGTATCTGAACTCGCAGATTATTCCATACATTGCAGTCTGCGCTATCGGATTTGGGGTAGCATTCGCGCTCACCTGGTTGTTTGGTTTCAAAGAAAAAGCTGCTAATTCTAAATAAATAATAAATAACAGGTGGAGAGAACCATGCATATCAATTTGCTGCTTGAGAAGTTGGACAGCCTTACTGTTGAAGAAAAAATTGGTCAGCTGGTTCAGTTGACCGGTGATTTTTTTGAAAAAGATCTGGATACGGTGGTCACGGGACCGCTGAAAAAACTTGGACTTCATTCTGATTATAATGTGTATAACACGGGTTCCATCCTCAACGTGACGGATCCAAAGAGAATTATCCGGCTGCAAACGGATTATCTGGAACAATCCAATCATAAAGTACCACTGCTGTTCATGGCGGACATCATCTACGGGTACCGAACGATCTTCCCGATCCCGCTTGCACAGGCATGTAGCTGGAACTTTAAAGAGATTGAGCAGGCGGCTTCAATTTCGGCCCGTGAATGTTATGACGAAGGCATACATGTTACCTTCTCCCCTATGGTGGATATCGTTAGAGATCCCCGCTGGGGCCGGGTGATGGAATCCCCCGGAGAGGATACACTGCTGGCCAAGAAATATGCGGAAAGCACAGTACATGGGCTCCAGGGCAAGCAGCCGGGAAGCGTTCCCCAAGATAAAATCGCTGCTTGTGTCAAGCACTTTGCCGCCTACGGAGCGCCTGTAGCCGGACGGGAATATAACGCCGTGGACATGTCGGAGCATATGCTGCGTGAATATTATTTACCGGGTTATCAAGCTGCAATTGATGCTGGGGCCAAGCTTGTTATGACGGCTTTTAATACGCTGAATGGCATTCCCGCTACAGGTAACGAATGGCTGAATCGGGATCTCCTCAGACAGGAGATGAAATTTGATGGGGTTTTGATCTCTGATTACGCTGCTGTTGAAGAATTAATCATGCATGGTTACGCAGAAGACGCAGCGACTGCCGCTAAGCTGGCCTTGATGGCAGGTGTTGACATTGATATGAAGACAGCTGTGTATGCCAACCAACTGGAAAGCGTGATATCTGGTAACGAGCACTTGGAACAGCTCCTGAATGACGCCGTGTACCGAGTTCTAAAGCTGAAGAACGATCTGGGATTGTTTGAAGATCCGTTCCGCGGTTTAAAAGCTACTCTTCAGCAGGGAACCCGCATTTTGTCAGATGAGCATAAGACGGCTGCACGGTCCCTGGCAGAGCAGTCCATCGTTCTGCTGAAGAATGAACAGGATCTGCTGCCGTTATCGAAGAAAACCAAGATCTCTTTGATTGGTCCATACGCAGAGGAACACTCCACACTCGGTATGTGGGCAATCAAGGGAGACGAAGCGGACACGGTAACTTTGAAAGAGGGGCTGTTAAAGCATATAGATTCAGACCAAATGTCTGTATGCAGAGGCGCGCACCTGCTGCCTGATCATGCGCGGGAACCCCTCGGGAAGTATGTGGACAAGCTGCCTGTTGAAACGGTCAATGAGGACATTCTGTTACAGGAAGCAATCCGTCATGCTAACGAATCGGATGTTGTGGTTCTGGCCTTGGGAGAAAGCATCTATCAGAGCGGTGAGGGCGGTTCACGCACGAATCCAACACTGCCGGAGACGCAAGCGAAGCTGCTCCATGAATTGAGCCAATTGGGTAAAAAGCTTGTTGTGATCGTATATAGCGGACGTCCTTTAATTCTTACAGAGGTTGCGAAACAAGCCGACGCCCTCATTCAGGCCTGGTATCCGGGAACGATGGGCGGGGAAGCGCTGGCGAATATCCTTTACGGTACGGTTAATCCGTCCGGTAAGCTGGCAATGACCTTTCCGCGCAGTGTTGGACAAATTCCGGTCTATTACAATGAGCTCAATTCTGGACGGCCAAACTTGCCGGAAAACGGCGCTTACCGGTTTGCATCCAGGTATATAGATGAAGCAAACGAACCGCTGTACCCGTTCGGGTATGGAAAGTCTTACACTACATTCGATTGCAGCTTGCTTTCCGTCAGTCGGAAGGAAATCGGCCCGGATGAGTCTGTGGATATCGAAGTATCCGTGTCTAATACAGGAAGGTTCGACGGAAAAGAAACGATCCAGCTGTACATCCGCGATCGGTTTGCGAGCGTGACGAGGCCGGTAAAGGTGTTGACCGATTTCCGGCAGATCTTCTTGCGGAGCGGCGAAACGGGAACAGTACAATTTTCCATTCGTGAAGATATGCTCAGATTCTATGGAAGCAGTATGAAATACCAGAGCGAGCTGGGTGACTTTGAAGTTTATATTGGCACAAGTTCACAGGAAACTCCGCTTCATTTCAGCTTCTCCTTACGGTCGGAGGAACAATCATGATCATGAGCAAAAGTGAAGCTTATCAGCTGAAGTATCATATTACTCCGCCGCAGGGTCTGCTGAATGACCCAAATGGGCTGGCCTACTTTCAAGACCAATATCATGTATTCTATCAATGGAATCCCTATGGCACAGAACACAAAAACAAAAGCTGGGGGCATGTTGTGTCGAGTGATCTGGTAAACTGGCGGAGGAAAAAAGCTGCGCTGGTACCTTCGGAACCGTACGACAAAGACGGTATCTATTCCGGCGGGAGCATCGTTCATGACGGGAAGCTGTACCTGTTCTATACTGGCAATGTGATCCGGGACGATGGAAGCAGAGAAAGCTATCAATGCGCGGCGGTTTCTGAAGATGGAGAGCAGTTCCGAAAGCTTGGTCCGTTGTTCGAACATCCTCCCGGCTACACGAGACATGTCCGCGATCCGAAAGTATGGCAGGACAGTGAGGGGAACTGGTGGCTGATCGTAGGCGCACAGCGGGAAGATCTTACGGGAGATGCGCTTGTCTACAAGTCTGAAGACTTGATCAACTGGTCGTGGGAGGGATCCTTCCTTGAACAGGAGCATTCCTTTGGGTATATGTGGGAATGCCCGGATGTGATGCGGTTTCCGGAAAATGATGTCTTTGTATTTTCTCCTCAAGGGTTGCCGGAGGAAGGCGACAAATATAGAAATCCGAATCAATCAGGTTATATAGTGGGCCGCATTTCAGAGACCGGACAATTTCTTGGCGAGCTGTCCGGATTCAACGAACTCGATCGGGGATTTGATTTTTATGCTCCTCAATCATTCAAGATTAACAATCGAATCATCATGTTCGGATGGATGAGCGCTATGACTGAAGAATCAGAACAAGCCGTTCCAACGATCCGGGAAGGCTGGGTTCATACACTAACCCTTCCCAGAGAAATGGTTCTGAAAGATGGTGTGCTGCATCAGCAACCGTTACGTGAGCTGCAACTGTTAAGACAAGATGGAGTGCATGGAGAAATTCACAGCAGAGGTCAATGGACCCTGCCTTCCCTGGCAGCGGAAGTTGTCATGAGGTTTAACAATCAATCGGCAAGCTTCCGAATTGTAATCAGAAACGCCGTTCTAGTTGACTTTGATCATGAGCAGAACAGCCTGACAGTATGGAGAACCAACTGGTTAACGAACCAGAAGGAACACCGCAGAGTTGTGCTCCGTCATCCACTTGCAGAATTGCAAATGTTTATGGAAAGTTCCAGTATAGAGCTTTTTGTGAATCAAGGGGAGGAAGTGTTCTCTTTGCGATATTTCTTGGAGGATACCACTGAGCGAAGCATGCGCTTTGAGTCTGACAGCAGTGAAGTAGTCTTTAGCATGTATCCATTGCAAAGAAGTATAGATTAGGGAGGGGATTCGGATGTTCCAATGGGGAAAAAACAAAAAGGCATTAGATTCACTGGAGATTACAGCTCCAATTCCTGGGAGAGTGGTAGAGCTAACACAAGTGCCTGATCCCGCGTTTGCCGGAGGTCATATGGGCGAAGGCGTGGCTATAGAACCTACGGAAGGTAAGGTATACGCTCCATTTGACGGAAAAATTGCTTATATTATAGATAAAAGCAATCACGCCGTCATTATTGAGCACAAAAGTGGCATCCAGGTTCTGATTCATGTTGGCATCGAAACGGTGTCACTAAAAGGAGAGGGGTTCACAGCGCATGTGAGTACCGGTTCCAAGGTAAGAGAGGGACAATTGCTGCTCGAGTTCAATATCGACACTATCAAGGCAGCGGGCCTGTCAGTGATTAGCCCAGTAATTGTTCCGGATGGGCTGGAATCTGGTGGACGTGTAGAGATACATAACAGTCAGAAACCCAGCGGTTCTAAGGAGCCAATCATGACGGTGCATTTACAGTCATAATCAGATAGTGCTTGTACTATAGAGGCTTTCCTTGGAATGTACAAGCCATTCAGAGAAGGCAGTGATCCGCTTATGCAGAAAGCTGCCTTCTTTTTTGTTGTTCCTTCATTTTAATACGATGTTGCTTGATTACGCATTTTGCTATAGATATAGTAATAGATAAAGAAACAGGGTATAGTTTCAAGGAAACACGCAGGTTCATTGTTCATGGCTTGTTAACGGGGTGTTAAAATGAAAAAGATGTATGAACATATTGAAATAGATCGAAAAAAACTGATAAACCTTTTTATTTTTCAAGCCAGCAATACAGAGAGAGTTATTCCGATGCATTTTCACAGCAATATGGAGCTGATTTACTGTATTAGCGGAAGCCTGCGAGTATGGCATGAAGGGAAAGTAACCACTTTGACGGATCAGGATTTGTTGTTCATTAACAGCAATGTCCCTCACTCGACTCAAAGTCTTACGGAGAACCGTGTGCTTGTGCTGCATTTTTCGGAATCCTTTTTTGCCGGCGAACAGATTATCATTCAGTTGAACACATCTGAAGGACAGCTGGAAGAGTCGATCCTCTCCAACCTGAGAGCGTTGCTAATGGAAATATATAACCTGCAAATATCTACAGGAACCTATGACTATATTCTGGCCCAGAGCCGGGTCATTGAGCTCAAATATTGGTTGGTGCAACATTTTGGCCAGATAGCCGAGATTACATCCGCTACCAGCAGTGCCAAACAGCAAAAAATTCAAGATATTTTGGATTTTATAAAAGAGCACTATACTGAAAATATTAGCTTGGCTGAAACAGCTCGCACATGCGGTTATTCCAAGGCTTATTTGTCCCGGATGTTTCATGAATACACTGGCCAGACATTTATGGAATACAAGCAGATCCTTTGCCTGGAAAAGGCGATCGAGCTGCTGGATACAACGAACAAATCGCTTACTGAGATTTCCTATGAGACCGGGTTCCCTAACGTGAAGTCCTTTAGAAAAGCATTTAAGGAAGTCATGGGGAAAACGCCCTATGAATACAAAAAGTCCAACTGAATAGCTGACTGATTACCGAATAAGCCTCCATGACAGATTCACCGATACAGAATTTCAAATTAAGGCTTTCGCCATATTCATTCTCTGGATCGAAATCAAGTGTCCACGAAATATTGTACAGCATCCCCCTGGTAAGAAACATAACTACCCTTCTGAATTCTGCAACCCTTCCTCATGAAAGCGCTCAACAAAATTCGGCGTACTTCCCAAAAACCATCGCTCATCTTCTCGAATCAGCTCTTTACGCTTCGTTTGAGCTTGCATTTGCAAATAGGTCTCATTTATAAAAAATTTCATAAAACAATAATTTTCTAATTGCAATATAAATTATTACATATTAAAATGAATTTGTTGAAAATTTCGTGAAATTTTTCAGATTGTAAATTTACAATTTATTATAGAGGTGATCTGTTATGGCAACATTAGCAAAAGTTCAGGATTTGAAGCAGTCTCTTTCGAAGGAGCATCACACGCTCACTCATTTTGTTGAACACGCACTTGCTTCGATTGAGAACCTGGTGGAAGAGCATCGGGAATACAATGCCGCGCAAGCTTTGTACGGAGAGAAGATTAAAGGCTCTGAGGTGACCGTATTTCGTGAGACTGTGGCCAAAGTAAAGGAAGCGCTGCTGCAAACTTTGGAGAAGACTGCGGAAGACCTTAATCATAAAGGCGATAAACATTGGAGCAGCCATTTCAAGGATGGCGTTGAATAATCTGAAGGATAACTTTAATTCATAGATTCATATAACATGAATATAGGCATAGACCGCAGAAATGCGGTCTTTTTTTGCTATACCTAAGATATTTTTCGACATAAAAATACAAAATCCCAGGGGAGTGTATTGTAAAGTAAGCTCATTATGGTAATATAATACATAGATATATTATACTATAGTCATTTTTTGAAATAGTCCGGTAGTCCAAAATATACAATTTATATTTACATAATTGGCAATATTATTATTTATTTATCTATAAAAGGCAAACCCGTCGGAAGGCGGTGACGCAAAGCTTTAGGGGCTTACATGCAAAATTGTTGCATCAGCCAGCCAGCTGCCGAGTCCTTGGGCGTAACCATGTTTGTAACTCTCCTTGGCGGCGGGTTATTTTTTTTATGTTAATGTGAAGAACGGCAATGCGAGAATGGGGGGATCCTATGTCTCCGGGAAATATAATTGAGGCTGACAAGCCGTTAAATAATTTGGAATATTGGAGGCACCGTCTTCAAAGCACAGAGACCCAGGATAGCCTTGTAAATGATCTTCCAGTGCCAGCTTTATCATCAGATCCAGGCTATGAAATAACCGAAGGCTCGATAATTAAGGCCTATTCGCTCGGCGGGCAGCGCCTGCTGGCCATGTCAGCAGAACACCGTTTGGCAGCATGCTGCACGGCTTTGGGTCTTGTGCTTCAGCGTTACTACGGAAGCCATGCCGTGTGGCTGGCAGCCATCACCACTCAGCCTGATCAAGTGATCCCACTGGAGCTTCAATTCGGCTTGAACTGGCCGCTGGGGTTTGCCTTCGAGCAGATGAAGGACAGCATAGATCAGGAAGGCCAGCGAGCTATAGCACCGCAGGAATTTGTTAATTTGTCCGCTTCTCTTGGAAAGGACTTGCCGATTCGGGCTGCCCTAGGACTCAAACTAACGAAGTCAACGAAGGAGAGAGTCCAAGAGTCAGGATGTGAGCTTCTGCTTAATGTCAAATTCGCCGAAGGTGGAATTCAAGTAGAAGCCTTGTTCCGAAGCGATCGCTATCACCGGGTTATGGTGGACCGGCTGATCTGCCATTTGGATCATATGCTGGAGGCTGGTCTTCAAACTCCGATGACGCCGATTAGCGCTGTTGAGATGTTAACTTCCGAGGAGAAGCGGCAGCTTGACACCAAATTCAGTGCCTCATCTCCGCCGGAGCTGCCGGGGGCGACGCTGCTTACTTTATTGAATGATCAGGCTGAGCAGACGCCGGGGCATTCTGCTGTCGTTCATGGGACAGAGAAGCTGACATACACTCAGTTAGACCATGCCGTAAAACGCTTAGCAGAAGTGATCACCGGGTATGGGATCGGCAGAGGTGATCTCGTTGCACTTCAGGTTATACCTCATCTGCTTCTGCTGCCCCTTATGTTAGGGATACTGGCCGCCGGGGCCGCTTATATTCCCATCCCACTGTCATTCACTGCGAAGCAGGCGCAGCATGTGATTAAGAATAGCAGAGCTAAGCTTCTGCTGCTCCTAAAGCCTGATGACCGCTTAGAGGCGACTCAGATTCCAACCCTTCATGCAGCGGAGGCTCTACAGAAGCCGGCTGCTGTTTGTGCTCCTGCTAAAAGCCCGGCCGCTTTTGACAGAGCCTGTGTGCTGTACAGTTTCGATACAGAGGGGGTGGCGAAAAGGAGGGTTTATGATCATCGTACGCTGGTCCAGCTTGCTTCCTGGCATCGGCAGCATTTTGAACTGAGTCCCGATGACCGTGGGGTAATTGTTGAGCAGTGGGAGACAGGCATTCCTAGCTGGAGCTACCCCGCTTATTTGGCCTCAGGGGCAACCCTTCATATCGTGTCTGAAGAACTGGCGAAGGATGCAGAAGGGCTGTATCATTATTTTGATGAACATGCAATCACCTGTACTTTGATTCCCCCGGAGCTCAGCATTCCTATCATGAAGTTAGAGAATCGCTCGCTTCGTGCACTGCTTACCTGGGGACTATGCGGCAGCTTGCCGGGCAGCCTGCCTCCGTATAGAGTGTATGCTGGCTACAGCCTGGCGCAGAGCGGAGGGATCGCAGGCATACAGCTGATATCCAGGGAAGAGGAGCGCTTCCCGCGCATCAAGCCTATTGCAGGTGTGCAGTGGGCCATTCTGGATTCATGCGGCCACCTACAGCCTGCCTTCATTCCGGGAGAATTAATGATCCTAGGTAAGGAATTCGAATGGGAAGACGAAGACAAGGAGAGGGAGGCAGATACAGATGTTTTTATGAATGATCCCTGGAATTGGAGACCTCAGAGAAAGAGTTACAGAACAGGCAGGCAGGCCCGCTGGCTGCCGGATGGAACGGTCCAGCTGCTAAGGACAAGAGACCGCAAATAGAAAGATCTAGCATCAAGTTGTTACAGGAGGACAAGTACAATGTTTGAGATTACATACAATGAACAGAGCAACCAGATTACTTGCGCAATCCGAAGCATCACCATGGAAGAAGTAATTCATTACATAGAGTATTATAAACAAGCCGTTCAGCAGGCCAAGCCCGGGTTTATCGTGCTGGGTGATTTAAGCTTAAGCCGTAGATTTCCCCAACAAGTTGCTGTAGCCTTGGCATCATTGGGGCCCATCAGCCAAGAGCATGGCATTGCGAAGTGGGCATTTTACGCCCCTTCAGTGACATTAAGAATACAGATGAAGCAGATGTTTGGCAGTATGGCAGCGTCCTTTGACAGCTTAGAGGAGGCGCAAGCCTATCTCACCGCTCCTGTGAAGACGATAAGATAGCTTAGCTAGTGGCCGGCTCGTTATGCGCGGCGTTACGGTATTGTCCTGGCGTGACGCCTGTCATCGCCTTAAAGGTCTTGGTGAAATAGCTCTGATCGTTAAAGTTTAGCATCAAGCAAATTTTGGATAGTGGATAATCCGATAATTTTAACAGCTTCTTGGCTTCCTCAATCCGTTCCTGTCTTATGTACTGGTTGATTCCTATACCGACCTCTCGTTTGAACAAACGTGATAAATAACCGGGATGAAGGCCTGATGCTTCTCCAAGCTGCTCCAGCGTAATCGGCTGGTAGATATGGTTGAAAATATACCTTCTGCATATCGTGACGGGCTTGCTGTACTGCAGCTCCTTGATCTCCTGAACTTTGCCTGTAAAGTCAGATAAGGCATGGTCTAGCAGGGTATAGATCTCTTCAGCCGTATGCAGCTCCTCAAGCTCTTGAATATACAGATCACTTAATGGAAAGGCGACCTCTTGATGAAGCCCGCCCTCAATACTCGCCCGCGTGTAAAGTGTAATAGAACAAATGCCGACATTCTTCAGATGCCGCAGGTGGCTCTTCTGGGAAAGTATGCCGATCCCCTCATGCTGTCGGTGCAGCTCTGCAAATTGCATCAGCTCATCCTTACGCCCTTCCCGAATACACTGTAACACCTGCTGTTCAAGTAAGTAGTTATGCTGCTGTGGCGGGTTCTGATAACTCTTATTCAAATGGTTATTTAGCCTGTCCTTCACTTTTATGGCGTGGGAGTTGTCCTTCTCCATATGCTCTATCAACTCTTTCATATCAAGCTGCTTTCGGTAAATGGAGTAATAGAGGAGTATTCCTATCTGAAGAAGCTTGGTGCCGCTATAAATCGGAATATTTCTGTAATATTCCAATAGCTCTTTTCTGCGCTCCTGGGGAATCCGATGATCATACATTAGGCCGTCAACGACCTGATCTGTGAGAACAGCCTCCAGGACTGGGCCGATGATTAAATGCCCGAAATTCCACTCAAACTGGACGATCGGAATAATAAGAAAGTTTTCGAGATAAGGGGTTGATACCCACTGCGGATAGGGTGATGGGGCTATTTGGCTAAGATAAGGGTGCAAAAGCTCCTGCCAGTTTTTTTTCAATGGGTGGGCAGGCAAGTCTTTCACTGTGCTGGAAAGAAGCTTTCCTTGTTCATCTGACTTGAAAATGTTCACTTCAAAGCTGTCAGTAATCATTTTGCAAATGATGTCCGATTCTTCAAACTGGGGTAATGCACTCATGGGGCGAAGCGTCCTTTCTATATCTGCATCTATGAAATACTCTTGATTTTCGATATGGTTATATAATACAATTTTTGTTCGCTTTATACCATATTTTTGCAAAAAAAAGGTTGCAGTCATAACCAGTTAGATGTAAAGAAGCTGCCACAACGATAGACAAAGGGGCGTTCTCTCTGCAGTATTCCTGCAAAGAGAATGCCCCTTCATGTATGCATCTGAGAAAAGATTGCACATTTTATATTAATAGAAGAAATAGCCTTAAGCGTTCGGTTCATCTTTGTCCTGAAGTCCTCGGCCGAGGCCCTTCAGGAAGTTAAGCCCAAACCCAAGAGCCCGGTTCACATCCGGATCCTTAAGGGACTTCATGAGCGTAAACAATCCGATCTTCTTGGCGCCTCCGGTCGAGGCATTCGCCTCCTGAATGCCTGAAGTCAAGCCATTCATCAGCTTCGATGTCTGGGCCGGATCAATATTCGTGAGAGCCCCGGCTGCAGCCATGCCGTTATTGATTAGGTTAGTAACCTCTTTACGCGAGATTTGTCCCAGCGCAATTTCTGCAATTTTGGCTTTGGCCTTCAGCATGGATTCGGCTGCTTCAAGAATGCCGCTTTGATGCAGCTCATTCAGAATGACCAAGGACTTCTCTAGCGCCTCATTGCTCTCGGCAAGCTGCTGTTTTAGACGCTGAATGGTCTGTTCCTGGCGTTCTTCCTCGGTAATCATCCGCTTTTTGACAAGGGAAATGGGTTTTGCCATCGGTCTGTCTCCTTCCGTGATCTAGTCTACCAGCGATACGAAATCCTGACGGTTCCACTTCCGCTGAACTTCAACCCCGTTCTGCGGGTTGCGCTTCTTATAGCGAGGATTTGTCTGCGGCAGCGGGTTAACGCCCTTCACGTTAAGAATCTGCATGCGCACTTTGGTTTGCTTATAGGCAGGAGTGTGTGTCCGTACATCCACGGCTGATCCGGTAAGCAGGTTGACCGCACTCTCATGACTGTTGGAGTGCATGGGCACATAAACCTCATGTCCGCGCACCCGGTCGGTGACAAGCGCCCGCAGCTTGATCGCACCATAAGGCGATTCCAGCCGGACCAGGGAGCCGTCTTCGACACCTCGTTCTTTCGCTAGCTCAGGAGATACTTCTACGAATACGTCTGGGAACTTGTGGTTAATCCCCTGCGACTTATTCGTCAGGTTGCCTTCATGGAAATGCTCCAGCAGGCGCCCGTTGTTCAGCACGAGATCGAACTCGGCTGGATATTCCACGGGAGGAACGTACTCCACCAGCGAGAAGCGGGCCTTCTTATCCGGGAAGTAGAAGCCGTCCGTATAGAGCAGCGGGGTGCTTTCACCGGATGCGGAGCCCCACAGGAAGCTGCCCCAGTCTTCCAGCATGTCATAGCTGCAGCCAGAGAAGAACGGAGTCAAGCTCGCCATCTCGGCAAAAATCTCAGACGGATGGGTATAGCCCCAATCGAAGCCCATATGCTTGGCGATTTGGGTTGTAATCCACCAGTCCGGCTTGGATTCGCCAAGCGGTTCGAATACCTGGTAGAGGCGCTGAACCCGGCGTTCTGTATTCGAGAAGGTTCCTTCTTTCTCGAGCGAAGGCGCCGCAGGAAGAATGACGTCCGCAAATTGCGCAGTCGTGGACAGGAAGACATCCTGAACGACGAAGAAATCCAGCTTGCTGAGCACTTCATGCACATGGTTGGCATTGGAGTCAACCCAAGCCATATCTTCGCCAACGAGGTACATGGCTTTCATCTCGCCAAGCTCGATATCATCGAGCATGCGGATGTTGTCTTTGCCCGGCACGGGAGAAATCAGCGTGCCATAGGCTTCCTCAAACCGCTTGCGCGCTTCATCATCCGATACATGCTGATAGCCCGGCAGCCATGGCGGCAGTGTGCCCATATCGCAGGCGCCCTGTACATTGTTATGTCCGCGGAGCGGATAAGCGCCAGCGCCAGGACGCATATAGTTGCCTGTAGCCAGCAGAAGATTAGAGATTGCCGCAGAGGTGTGAGAGCCGGCGATATTCTGGGTAACGCCCATCCCCCAACAGATAGCGGTTCCGTCCGCATCACGGATCATCTCGGCAATCGAGATCAGCTCCGCGCGGGAGAGACCAGTCTCCTGCTCAGCAAATTCAAGGGTGTATTTCTCTAAGACTTTCTCGTATTCTGCGAAGAAGTTGACATGATCGGTAATGAAGCTTGCATCATGCCAGCCTTGATCGATCATGTATTTGGTCACGGCGGTCAGCCATACAAAGTCGGTTCCCTGCTTTGGACGAATGAACAGATCGGAGCGCTCCGCCATCTCATGCTTGCGCAGGTCGGCAACGATCAGCTTCTGGCCGTGCAGCTTGTGAGCCCGCTTGATGCGGGTAGCCAGCACGGGATGTCCTTCGGCTGGGGCGCAGCCAACCAGAATAACGAGTCCGGCTGATGCGATATCCTTGATCGTGCCCGAGTCGCCGCCAATGCCGACGGTTGACATTAATCCGTCTGAAGCCGGGGACTGGCAGTAGCGGGAGCAGTTATCGATGTTGTTCGTCTCGAAGACCTGACGGGCCAGCTTCTGGATGACATAATTCTCTTCGTTGGTAATCTTGGAAGAAGAGATGAAGCCGATCTTGTCAGAGCCGTACTCTTTCTTGATCGAGCCTAGGCGCTCCGCCACTAGGGATAGAGCTTCGTCCCAGGTAGCTTCAACAAATGCATCTCCCTGACGGATCAGCGGGGTAGTCAGGCGCTGGTCGCTGTTCACAAAGTCCCATCCGAATTTTCCTTTCACACAGGTAGAGATGGCATTGACCGGTGCATCATGAGAAGGCTGAACCTTGAGAATCTTGCGTCCCTTGGTCCAGACCTCGAAGGAGCAGCCTACCCCGCAGAAGGTGCAGACCGTCTTGGTCTTACGCGTACGAGTGTCCCGCATTGCAGCTTCGATCTCAGAGATAGCGAACACTCCGCTATAGCCAGGCTCAACAGCCTTAACGATGTCGATCATCGGCTCCAGCACTTCCTCGCCCACACCGGACATGAAGCCGGCTTCGCCGAGCATGGATTTCTCCATCAGTGCGTTGCACGGACAAATCGTGACACACTGGCCGCAGCTTACACAGGACGAATCATTAATCGCGGAGCCCTGATCCCAAATCACACGGGGGATATCGGCCTCCCAATCTATGGAAAGGGTTTCATTAACTTGGAGGTTCTGACAAACCTCTACGCATTGTCCGCAGGCAATACATTGATTCGGATCATAGCGATAGAAGGGATGTGACATATCTACTTCCGCTGGCGATACCTTTGGGCGGTATGGATATTTCTGGTGCTCAATCTCCATCATTTCCACGGTATTATGCAGTTTACAGTTACCGTTGTTATTGTCACACACGGTACAGTACAGCATGTGATTCTCCAGCAGCCGATCCATGCCTTCTGTCTGTGCGGCTTTGGCGGCTTCTGAATTTGTGCTGATCCTCATACCTTCTGCTGCGGGGGTGGAACAGGCCCGCTTCAGCTGCCCATTAATCTCCACGATACAGGTATCACAGGTCTGAATCGGGTCGACTTCCGGCACATGGCAGATCTGTGGATGGGCGATCTCCGCCAGGTTAATAACTTCCAGTACGGACATCCCCTGCTTCGCCTCGTAGTTCTCCCCGTTGACACTAATCTTGATAGATTGCTCGTTCATACGGATACTCCTTTACTTCTTTTTGCCTCAGTGGCGCTTAACTCTTGTTCGGTTTCGTTTCCCCTGGAAAAAAAGTCATAAAAAAACTCCACCTCAAATGTACAGCCCGAAGTCTCGGACCGTATATTTAAAGTGGAGTAATTCATTAGCAATGACCTACTAACGGATCAATCCAATAATATATGACAATTTTATGACTATCAAGATTATACTCCTCTTCGAAAAAAAAACAAGACTGCATCTTTAATGGTAAGACGCCTAAAATGGAGTTTGATTAAATACGGGAGTTATCCCTTGGAGGGATTCATTTGAAGAAAGAGGCCGCTTTCAATGAGATTGTAAGGAAGGTTCGGAAGGATACCTTTGGCAAAGGACCTGAGCGAATCCATACGACTTTTGTTGAGAATATGGCGATCACGAAGATGTACGGCAACTTTACCCCGACGGAGAAGTTTATAGCTAATACGCCGGAAGGGATTCAGATGGTGCACAATGCAAGAACACACATGATCAAGAAGCTGTACGACAATCATGTTCCTGACGGGATGGAGGAGCTGTGCGGCTCTAAGCTGGTTCATTTGTTCACGGATATTAAAGTGGATGAGGATGTTGCCATCTCGGTTTTTATTTTCGAAAAAAATATTGAGCAAGGATGAGAAGCCATGAAAATGCAGCGCGCCAATCATGTAGTGCGCTATCAGCGTGGGCGAATTACGCATGAAGAGGATCTGATCGTAACGGAACACCCGGTTACCTTGAAGGTCAACGGGGAGGAACTAGCTACTTTGGTATGCTCTCCCGAATATATCGAAGACATGGCTATCGGGTATTTAGCATCCGAAGGAATGATCAAGGAGTATGCCGATATCCAGGAGCTGTGGGTGCAGGAGGAGGAAGGCTTTGTTCATATTCGGACCGAGCGGTGGAATCCGCTGCATCAGAAAATGTCTGCAAAGCGCTACATTACATCCTGCTGCGGTATGAGCCGCTCCGGATTCGTGTTCTTCAACGATGCGCGAAACGCGAGGATCATGGATGGTGTGAATGTTAAGCTTACCTTCGAGGATTGCTTCCGGCTGATGAATGACGTGTTGATGCATGCTGATTTATTCCGCCGTACAGGGGGCGTGCACAACGCCGCATTATGTGACCATCAGGGCATTCTGCTGGCTCGCTGTGATATCGGGAGGCATAATGCGCTTGACAAAATTTATGGTCACTGCTTAAAGCACGGCCTTGAGCTGAAGGACAAAATTATTGCATTCAGCGGCAGAATCTCCTCTGAAATTCTGCTCAAGGTCGCCAAGATCGGCTGTGAGGTCGTCCTGTCCAAATCGGCGCCAACAGCGCTGGCTCTGGACCTCGCTGATCAGCTCGGCATCACCACCGTAGGCTTTATCCGCAATGACTCTTGTAATGTCTACACTCATCCGGAGCGAATTGCGGATTATGAAGACACGAACTAAGGTGTTGTGTTATTCTAGGGACTACACAATAACAAGCTTCGCTTGGTAGCGAGAAATGGAGAGGGCATCTTTGACAGCATATGATAAACACAGCCGAATCATGCGGGACCTGCGGATCTCGGTAACGGATCGCTGCAATTTCCGCTGCCGTTACTGCATGCCTGCAGAAATTTTTGACGAGAACTATGCGTTTCTTCCGAGGGAGAGTGTACTCACTGCAGAGGAGATTGAGCGCCTGGGGCGGATTTTTGTGAACTTGGGGGTTCGCAAGCTGCGAATTACCGGCGGCGAGCCGTTGCTGCGCAAGGACTTGCCAGAGATTGTGGCAAGGCTTGCCGGGATCGAGGGGGCGGAGGATATTTCGCTGACGACCAATGGAAGTCTGCTGGCTAAGAAAGCAGCGGCTCTTCGGGCTGCAGGTCTGCAGAGAGCGACGATCAGCCTGGATTCACTGGATGAGGAGACCTTCAGGTATATGAACGGAGGGCGATCCGGAGTAAATCCGGTACTTGCCGGGATTGATGCCGCGAAGGAAGCCGGTCTCGTGGTGAAGGTGAACATGGTGGTCCAGAAAGGTGTAAATGACCAGTCCGTCCTGCCCATGGTGGAATATTTCCGCAATAAGGGCATTATTCTGCGGATGGTTGAATATATGGATGTTGGCAATACCAACGGATGGAATCGGCAGCAGGTGGTCAGCAAGCAGGAGCTGCTGGAGCGCATCGGTGCCGTATGGCCGCTAGAGGCGCTTGCGCCGAATTATCCGGGAGAGGTTGCTACGAGGTATCGCTTTACGGACGGAGGGGGAGAAATCGGATTTATTTCGTCCGTGTCTGAGGCTTTCTGTTCTTCTTGTACACGTGCGCGCCTGTCCGCTGAAGGGAAGCTCTATACTTGTCTGTTCGCTTCAGAAGGACATGATCTGCGGGAACTGCTTCGCTGTGGCGGCAGTGATCTGGAATTGGCCGAGCGGGTTCGCGGGATTTGGGAGATGCGGCATGACCGCTATTCTCTGGAGCGCGGAATGGGCCACGGCAGCGGAGCCAAGGTAGAAATGTCACATATCGGCGGATAAAATTTCAAATTTAATTCGTTCACAATATTGACAAAAATAACACGCTGGAATAATCTTAACATGCAGCAGACAAAAGTCTGGTTTGAAGCAAATTCAAGTTATTGTCTTTGCTTTAAACAATAAAAACCAATCGTTGATTGATTCCCCTATAGGTTGCTGTAGGGAGGTTAACCGGCATGGAAGCAGCTCGATTTGCACTGCGGAATTTAATTTCCACTTAGGCAAAGGGCCAGCTTTATGGTGGTTTTTTTGTGCTGTCATTTTAATGATAATCTGGAGGTTATTTATGTCTTTTCATCCACCACAACAAATTATGCAGATCACCGCTGAGGCGGGGGTGAAGAAGGCGAAGCTGCCTTGGAGCGCACTGTTGATCCTTGGTTTTTTCGGCGGAGCGTTCATCTCTTTAGGATTCCTTCTGGATATCCGAGTTATTGGAACCGCTCCCAAAGATTGGGGGTCCATTACTGGGTTCATAGGAGCTTCGGTGTTTCCTATTGGGCTTGTGCTGACTGTGCTGGCCGGAGGGGAACTACTGACAGGCAATATGATGACGATGTCACTGGCATGGTTTGCTCGTAAAATCCGGTTTGTTGATGTACTGAAGAACTGGATTATTGTTCTTGCAATGAATTTTGTGGGCGCAATTTTTGTAGCTTATTTCTTTGGCCACATTGTTGGCCTGACCGAAGGGGATTATTTGGCCAAGACCCTCGCCATTGCCCATGCCAAGGTTCATGAAGGCTTTACAGAGGCGTTCATTTCGGCAATTGGCTGTAACTGGCTCGTCTGTCTGGCGATCTGGTTGGCTAATGGCAGCAAAGATTCCGTAGGCAAGTTTGCCGGGATCTGGTTCCCTGTTATGGCATTTGTTGCGATTGGTTTTCAGCACGTCGTGGCGAATATGTTTGTAATTCCGGCTGCTATTTTTGCAGGGGAGCTGAATTGGGGAGATTATTTCACAAATTTTGTGCCTGTACTGCTGGGCAATCTTGTGGGCGGAGCAGTCTTTGTGTCCCTTGCTTACTTTGGCGCATACCGCCGCCGTCAAGTTGCAGCCGATGCTCCCAATGAAGCTTCGGCATCAGGACGTGCTTCTGCCGGAAATGGCGGACGCCAGACCCTGGCTGCTGAATCATCTCATAAGGGATAAGCAGGTGCAAAAGCTGCCGCCCGGTTTTTTTTCGGCGTGGTATAAAATGATGAGCTAAAGGCTCCAGCCTTCAACGACACTGAGGAGGGACGGGCTTTAGGACCGTAGGGTAGATCTCATCGCTTCCGGGCAGAACGAATGCTAACGCAAGGCCAGGGCCGATGGACCCTGGCCTTTTGGTATATGCAGGCAAGTTCATTGTAGAAGGTACGTTCTTTTTCAAAAGATGCTAGTATAATAGAAGTATCATTTATAGGAGGAACAAAGCTTTGACACTGATTAAGGAATTAAAAAGCCAGGATGAGTTCGTCGGCTTCTATCTGATCAAAGAGCTCGAAATTAAACAGACCAATGCAACACCTCCCAAGGACTACCTTGATCTTGTATTATGTGATGCCAGCGGGCAGCTGACAGCCAAGCTGTGGGATGCTTCGTCTACCGATAAAGAAAGCTTCTTCCCCATGGGACTGGTCAAGGTTCGGGGGATTGTACAGACATACCGGGAACGGCTGCAGATCAAGATCATTCAGATGCGTCCTGCGAGTGATGGAGACGGGGTTCGTCTTACCGATTTTGTAAGATCTGCTCCAATTGGCCCGGATGAACTGATCCACGCAATCCAGCGGGTGATTGACAGCATTGCCGATGAGGAAATCCGCTCGCTCGTCAATTTTTGCGTAACCAAGGTGGAGGACAAACTGACCCATTACCCGGCTGCAAAAACACACCATCATGCCTATTTTGCCGGCCTGGCCTACCATATGGTGCGCATGCTAGAGCTTGGTGAATTTCTGTGCAAGCAGCGGCCGTTCCTGAATGCCGATCTGCTCAAGGCAGGCATCGTGCTTCATGATATTGCCAAGCCCGAAGAGATGATCGCCCAGCTTGGCATCGTGTCCGAATACAGCGTTCCTGGCAAGCTGATCGGCCATATCGCTATGGCTTCAAGCTGGATTACCGAAGCGGCCGTCCGTCTGAATCTTGAACCGGATTCGCCTAAAGTCATGGCCTTGCAGCATTTGGTATTGTCACATCACAACCTGGGGGAATGGGGCAGCCCGGTTCAACCGCAAACCGCAGAGGCGGTAGCTCTGCACCATATTGATGCGATGGATGCTAAGCTGCAGATGGTAGAAGATGCCCTGAATACGACGCCGGATACGGAGGCGTGGACGCCGTTCATCCGCGGGCTGGAGAACAAGGCGATTTACCGGATGAAGGTCTAAACTTAAAACAGAACAGTTATTATTCAGGTCAGTCAAGCCTATTTCATAGGATGGCTGACTTTTTTGTAACTTTACAATAAAGAGGTTCTATTATAATCTAAAAGTACTATGGAAATGAAAGGCTAATGATTATTTTCATCATGGACATATGGGTGCCCGCGGCATTTATATGTCTTTTTGCTTGTTTTTCTTAGGCTTGTTCAGAAATTGTTCAGTGCTTAAGTATAATATGGAAATAGTCATATAGTCATGGGTTATAAACCGGCTGAAAGAGAGGTTGGATATGATTTGAATTTTACAAGAACACGCAATAAGATCCTGGTTGCAGCCACGATCCTATCATCCTTAGCTTACATCTATTGGAGGATCGTCTACACGCTGCCGTTCGGCCATGGCCTGGTAGCAACGATCGCCGGCCTTGCGCTGCTCATCGTAGAGCTGATCGGGATGTTCGAGCTCGCGGTTCATTTTTATAATATGACCCGTATTGAGTATCCGGATCGTCCGGCAGTGGATGAATCCAAGTACCCGGATGTCGATGTATTCATCGCCACCTATAACGAGCCTGTATCGCTGCTCTACAAGACGATCAATGGGTGCTTGAATATGGATTATCCCGATAAGTCGAAGGTACATATCTATTTATGCGACGACTCTAATCGGCCTGAGATGAAAGAGCTTGCCGCGCAGATGAACATTAACTATTTAACCCGAACAGACCGCAAGCATGCTAAAGCCGGGAATTTGAACAATGCTCTTAAGCACTCAAGCTCTCCGCTGATCGTGACATTTGATGCGGACATGATTCCACGTCATCAATTTCTCACCTCATGCGTTCCTTATTTTCTAGGGGAAGAGAAGGTAGGTTTTGTTCAGGCGCCGCAGAGCTTCTATAACCCGGACCAATTCCAGTACAACCTGTACTCGGAGAATCGCATTCCGAACGAGCAGGATTATTTCTACCGGGATGTGCAGGTTGGAAGAAATAAGACCAATTCGGTGATTTACGGCGGTACCAATACAATGCTCTCACGTCAGGCGCTTGAGGATATTGGGGGCTTCTTCACAGGAGTGATCACGGAGGATTTCGCTACCGGAATCGAGATTCAGGCCAAAGGCTATACGTGTTATGCCACGAGCGAGGTGCTTGCCTCAGGGCTGGCTCCTTCTGATCTCAAAAGCTTGATCAAGCAGCGGCAAAGATGGGCCAGAGGCTGCATTCAGACAGGCAGAAAGCTGCACATCGCATTTAAGAAGGGGCTGACGCTCGGCCAGAAATTGAATTATATTTCATCCATTACCTACTGGTATTCCGGTATCAAGCGATTGATTTATATTATGTCCCCTATTTTATTTGCGGTATTTAGTGTGCTTGTTGTGAAATGTACGCTTCTTGAGATTCTGGTCTTCTGGCTTCCAATGTATTTGCTAACCAATACTTGTCTTAAGATGCTATCTCATAATATACGAACCACCAAATGGACCAATGTCTATGAGACTATTCTATTCCCGGCCTTGCTTCCGGCTGTCATTCTAGAAACGTTCGGCATTACGCAGAAGAAGTTTGCTGTAACCCGCAAGGACAGAGCGGGGAATGAGCGTAAATATCAGCTCACCCTGCTGATCCCTCACACTATTTTGGCGGTGTTATCGATCATCGGGATCGTCAACTGTGTGAGAATGACGTTTGCCGAAGGTTCGATCGGGTATATTGTCGTCTTGTTCTGGCTGCTGATTAATTTCTACAACATCCTGATGTCGATCTTCTTCATGACGGGCAGAAAGGTGCTTCGAAACTTTGAACGGACCCTCGCATCCGTTGACTGCGAGATATCAGCCCCTGCTGAGGTGATTAAGGCTAAAACCCACGATATTTCCGAAGGCGGGCTGTCTCTGATTCTTGAGTCTCCCAAGTATATTCCGTATGACGAGGAAGTTCACATCCAATTATCTACGGAAAGGGACCGCAGCACGTTTGGGGCAAAGGTGACTCACGTCACCAAAGTAAACGGCGGGTGGAAGTACGCGTTCCAAATTACAGATATCGACGAGGAGCAGCAGAGAAGTCTGCTTCATATCGTCTATGATCGTGAGCCTACCCTTCCACAACATCTGGATCAGGATATCAGCACCTTTGAGGACATTCGTCTGAATTTTGTGAAAAGAGGTCAGACGGAGCTGACATCCAATCGCAAGCTGGCGCGAGTTCCTCTGCAGCATGAGGTGGATTCCAAAGAATGGGGCGCCGTCAAGCTGATGGATTTCAACTATGAATATATTCTTGTTGAACTGCCTTCAGAGCATATCCCTTCAGAGCTTACCTTGCAGCTGGATAACGATCTGGTCTTGGAAACAAGCTTCGCGGAATCCATCCGTTCGAAGCAGGGCGTTCTGTACCGGGTGAACAATTACCGCAGCCTTGCAAAGAGCGGACAGCTTGAAGAGCTTATGAGGCAGTGGTACGGACAATATGTGCTGGAGCAGCAGCAGCGCAGCCGGAGTAAGAATGCTCCGGGCTCGGATGAGTTCAATGAGATGCTGTATGTTTAAACAGGAGGTTAGTATGAGGAAGTATAACCTTTCTAAAGCTGTGATCGCTGCCTTGCTGGCAGCGCTGTTCTTACTAGGGAACGGAACTGAGCTTCGGGCACATGCAGCGGCAGATTTTGATCTAAATATGAACCCGAAGCAGGTCAAGCAGTGGTCTAACGGGCCTAAGGTGACAGTGAATCCGAAAGGGGAGGCGGGGACTGTACAGGTTCACGTCAGTACCCGGCATTTGGCTAAAGGAAGCTATTCAGCGTATGTCTTTGAGAATCGGCAGCGGAATTGGAACAATTATGGGGAGATCAGCTTTAACCTGGCAAATGGATCGGACCAGCCGCTTAAGATGAATGTTGTGGCTACCTTGCAGGATGGAACCGGTCTTACCATACCGATCGGCGGCATGGCCCTGCTGGAGACGGCGGGACAAGAGAGGCTCGAAGCTATTTTTAATACCTATGGCTCCCTGGAGCTGAAGGGACATTTTCAAGGGACGGTTCATGTTCCTTTTGCGAGCTTGCTGCCGCAGGGCCCTTCTGCATCCGAGAGGGAGAATCCAAGCCAGCTGATTGCTGCAATCGCTTCTTGGGGAATTACGACGAGTCTGGAAGAGAAGGCCGAGCAAAGCTTCCGCTTTGGGAATATTCGCGGAATCCCGAAAGCGGAGGCGCGAGCTGACAATGAGATCGCACGCGTTCGCGTAAACGGCGAATTGGAGGTTCAGAAGCCGGTGCAGGGCGAATCTATCGCGGGTTACAGCCCGAAGGGACTTCCGGATAAGCTGACCGCGTCCTTCAGACTGGCCAAGCCTGAGCAGGACGCCAGCCTTACTGCTGACGGAAAGCTGACTCTGAAAGCGGGGGTGACCGCGGGCCAGCTCTCCATGCGGATGGACGTAGGCTCAAGATGGAGCTTCCCCTTTGAGGTGAAGCTGGTTCCTTCGTGGACTCTTAAGCGCACGGAAAAAGACGGGACAAGCCTCTCGCTGCCTACACCGGATAAACTGTCGCCTTTAACACGTGAATCTGATCCCTGGCTTCACGGCGGACTAAAGTCATTTATCCGCATAGGATCGGTACTGAGCTTGGCTCTCGTGCTTATCCTTTATGTGTTCTGGAGACGAAAAAGCCAAGATCGTTCTGGCTTTTAAGCATAGCTCCCGCGATTTTGACATGGCAAGTTAGTAAGGAGGACGCCAATTGCTGTTTTCTAGTGTCGTATTTTTATTTTATTTTCTCCCCGTAGTGCTGGTGCTGTATTATGCACTGCGGTTTTCTCTCATTCTAAAAAACATCATACTGCTGATATTCAGCCTGTTTTTCTATGCATGGGGCGAGCCCTGGTTTGTACTCATTATGCTGGCTTCCATCGTATTCAATTACTTCTTTGCCCTCTGGGTGGACAAATACAGGCAGCGCAAGGCCGCGGCCAAATGGATACTAACCCTGATGTTAATCTTCAATCTGGGCCTGCTGTTTGTATTCAAGTATTTGGCCTTTGCACTCAGCATTGTGAACGAGAATACGCTGTTCCATATTAATGTTCCCAACATTGCGCTACCGTTAGGGATTTCATTCTTTACGTTCCATGCGATTTCTTATGTGATTGATGTATATCGTCAGCAGGGAAAGGTACAGAAAAATCTGTTCTATGTGGCACTGTATATCTCCTTCTTCCCCCAACTGGTGGCGGGTCCGATCCTTCGTTATAAGACGATCGCGGAGCAAATGGTACAGCGCAAGGAGACTTGGCAGAAGTTCTCGGTAGGGTGCTGCCGGTTTATTACAGGCCTCTCGAAAAAGGTACTGCTGTCCAACAGCATGGCCATTGTAGCCGACCACATCTTCAGCATGAGCTCTGACTCCGGGCTTCCGGTAAGTCTGGCTTGGCTGGGTGCAATTGCTTATACGCTGCAAATTTATTTCGATTTCTCCGGGTATTCTGATATGGCCATTGGCCTTGGGCTGATGTTCGGCTTCAAATTTGAAGAGAACTTCAACTACCCTTATATCTCCAAGTCGATCTCGGAATTTTGGCGCAGATGGCATATATCTCTGGGAACATGGTTCAAAGAATATGTCTATTTCCCGCTTGGCGGTTCCCGTGTAGCGAACAAGGATAAAATGATTCGTAACCTGCTGGTTGTATGGGGCCTGACGGGGGTGTGGCATGGTGCGGAATGGACGTTCGTCATTTGGGGGCTGATCAATTTCGCCTTTATTGCACTGGAGAAGGTATTTAATGTAGACAAGACTTCGCGCTTTCGATTGCTTCGCCATGTGTATGCCATGTTCGTGGTGGTCATCGGCTGGGTTATCTTCCGTTCGCCAAGCCTTGTCGATGCTGGCAATTACCTATCCAGCATGTTTGGCCTTCATGGGACGGGATTCTGGAGTGACACTACTTATATGTTCATGAAAGAGTACGCCGTATTCTTCATTCTTGGACTGCTGTTCTCGACCCCTATTGCCAAGAAAATCAATAAGTTTACGGTAGAGGGAGCACGCTTCAGCCGGGTGTTTGAGCTTGTGTACCCGCTCGGCATGATCATGATCTTCCTGGTTTGTGTGGCTTATTTGGTTAAGGGTACATATAATCCGTTTATTTACTTTAATTTCTAGTAGGGGAAGTAGAGCTTATGGACAGACATTTTACCAAGAAGAAGATTACGGCTGCCTTGTTTATCCTCGTTCTGTTTGCCTTGGCGATTCAAAATATAAGGCTGTCCTTTCAGCCAATCAAGGAGACGCTGCAGTCCAGCGATTTTCATTTCTCAGCCCTTAAAGGGACCATTAATAAGCTGGACAGCACGATCAACGATCACTTCTATGAGAAATATGCCTTCATTGAGGGCTATGGTTATCTGCAATCGCTGATGGATAAGAACGAGGAATCGAATTTTGAGGTTGTTAAGGATGCTCAAGGCAAGCTTCAATTCACCTATTTTGCAACCGGGCCGAATCCAACTGGCGATCTTGCCCGTAGGGTGAACGCTCTTAAGGAAGTCCTGCCATCTGGAACCAAGCTCACTTATGTCATGACACCGGATAAGTATGTTCGGGGGTACAGCTCTTTGCCCAAAGGCATTCCTTATAACTATAATAACGAGACTGCCGATCAATTTCTGGCTCAGCTGAAGCAGGATCGTATTGACACTTTAGATTTACGTGAAGGCCTTCTGGAGAGCGGGATTCCTCCCGAGCAGCTCTTCTTCAATACCGATCATCACTGGCATATCCGCACGGCCTTCTGGGGATTTGAGCAGCTGGTCAAGCACATGGACGAGATGTACAAGAAGCCGCTGGACCCGGAACACTTCTATACGGATATCAGCAACTATAATGTGATTACGTATAAGGATGCCTTCATTGGATCACTTGGACGGAAGACAGGCAAATACTATGCCGGGGCTGATGATTTCGATCTGATCTATCCCAAATTCAGAACGAATTACAGCTTCTATTTCAAGACAGGAGAGCTTACGACGAACCTGAGCGGACGGTTTGAGGATGCGCTGCTGACCAGTTATCCGCTGAATTATAAAGGCGATGAATATGGGCTGAACGGCGATAAATATTTTACTTATCTTTATGGGAATCAGGGGCTGGTGCATATTACAAACAAAGACCGGCCGAATGGGCTTAAGGTGATGTTTGTCAAAGATTCGCTGGCTGTGCCGATGATTTCGTTCCTCTCCACGGTATGCTCTGATATATATTTAATCGATCCTCGTTATTATAAGGACGACGTGATGAAGTTTGCAGAACAGACGAAGCTGGACCATGTGTTTGTGTCCATCTCTCCGCAAGACTTAGTCAGTGAATTTTTCCCTTATGGGGGAAAGTAATAACTCGAAAACTGGAACTATACGGATTTACGGATAGAAAAGGCTGCCTTTTTAGCAGGTTATACTGCTAACTTAGGGCGGCTTTTTTTCATATGATCAAGTCTATTACTCATGTCCTAATTGGGGACTATTGTCAAGCTGAAAAATCACTTTTATCTAGTTCACAGGAGCAGAGGTTTGTAGGACATAAGCCGGATTTTACAGTTATACTCCTTGTTTTCAGTGGAGATTTCAAGGGGGATAGGATAGTATATTTGGTAAATCATTGAATTCGTGTTCGGAGTTGAATTAGGGACAGGAGGAATGAAGAGCGTGTATTCCGCAAGTGAGATTAGATCGGCGGCTAGAAGAATATCCGAGGGAGAGGCAGACCTCAAAAGTATGGAGAAGCAGTTTACAGCAGTGGCGCAGGGCACTTCCTCCTGGTGGAAGGGGAAAGCCAGCGAGGCGTTCAAGGAAGATTACTTGGGCAAGACAAGGGGCGAGATGCAGCGCCTGTACGCGGAGATTCGTGAGCTTGAGACAGGACTGAACAGACTTGCCCATGAGGTCCAGGCCGCGGATGACCGCAAGCGGGCTGAAGAGAAGAAGGCACTCCTGCAAAAGCAAAAGAGTAAAAAATAATGCCAGAAGGATGCGGGGAGAACTTTAGACGATGTTAAGCGAAAGGGAGTATTTATGGCTATGTGAGCTGGCTCATACAAATCTGCTGCGTACACAGCGGTCCGCCTCGATCTTGGAGCTGCTGACAATTCTACAGCCGGAGATGGCGGCCAAGGGCTGTCTTGATCTGGCACAAAATATGCGCAGCTCGCAGAGACTTATGAAGTATAAGCTGCTGGAGCTTGTTGAAGGGCCAAGTTACCCGGAGCTGTACCTGTTCCATCATGAGGATGCGAATGTGATGGTTATTGTACTTCAGGATCTACCGGCAGCAAGGCTGCATACGGTGTACGATATGAACAGGGCTGCACAGGACCTCAAGCTTCGTCTTATAGATGGAGCGAGATGCATCTGCACGGGCATGGGGTATAGCGGCTGGCGTGCCGCACAGCTTGCGGATGCTCTTGATATCGAGGCGGTGGTTTTTGGCGCGCCCAGTGTGGAGGAGCTGCCAGGCAAAGCGGTCAACTATGTCTGTGCGGATGATCCTGTCGGAGACGCCACCGCGAAGGTAGCATTCGTCAAACAGCGTGTAGAGGATGATGAGGCAGAGGGACCTTTATCCAATCGGCTGGCGTTCAGCGATGATGGAAGACCGATTCTGTCTGAGCAGAGCGAGTTCTCCCGATTCGTCAGCTGGTTCTACAGCTCAGCCGGAGCTGTGGAGCCGGAAATCTGGAGATATTTTTTTTCGGAGGCGGAAGAAGAGGGGGGCGTACTGCCTGATTTAGGGGTTTATTCGGTCTATTTACATATAGGAGAATTGAGTGAAGGGACGATCTCGCAGTCTATCGAGCATACGATTCGGCACGCCCGACAGCTGCTGGAGGCGAATCGTTGTGAACTGGAGCTTGAGCTGGCGAAAATTACAGACGAGGATTACCAAAAGGCCGTGCCTGCGTGTGCAGAGGCTTATGCCCAGCAGGCGGCAGAGCGCGTTGGTCTTATTTTTGACAGTGTACAGACTATCTTAATGGGAGCGGCTTTGTTCACGCTGGATAGAGAGATGCTCCAAGTAGAGCCTTGGATGGCCGGCTTCGGAAGCCGGATCAGTGAACTGATGGTACAGGAGCAGGAGAAGCTGCAGGAAATCTTGGATTTAGCCATTAGTCGGCATTTGGAACGGCAGCTCTCAGCCCCTGAACTTAGCTTGGAATGGTAGATTTAGATGTGTGAAATCCCAAAATGTAATGCCAAAATGAAATGCAGCGGGCATTCTTGCCCGGGCGGACAGATCAGTGAACCGGGAGGAGCTTTCAATTGAATTCTTGGATAAAGCGAGCTGTACTGTTGCTGTTGGCATTGATCATTTTACTAGGAGTGAGTGCATGCATGAAGAAGAAGCCGGACCCGGAAGCGATTAAGGCGGAGATGATGGAACACCTGGAGAAGAAATATGGGGAGGAATTTGTTCCTCTGTCTCTAACTTTAAGCGGCTTTGCCTATAGCTATGATCAACTGCGTGCCTATCCGAAATCGGGAAGTGAGCAGGATGCCTTTGATATCTGGGGAACCCGGATGAAAGATGGCACCTACAGCATTCGTGACGGGTACTTTGGCATATATATCAGGCCGCAATATGAAGAGATGATGTCCCGGTTTGCTCAGGAAATATATAAGGACTCTAAGGTCTTTGTTAGCTTTGGGGAAGGTGTCTTCCCGGACCGGCTGACGAAGGCGACGAAGCTTGAGGAGATCTATCGTGAAGGAGAGACGTTCAATTCGGATAGCGTAATCTTTGTGAAGGAATCCTCGGCTGCGGGCAAGGATGATGAGGCAAGCTTGAACCAAATTGCCAAACGTATGATTCAGCACAAAATGGTTGGTGATGTAAGGCTGTATGTAGTCAAGGATAGCAAATTCGATGATATCAACATGGCTGCGTTAAGCGCTAAGGATACCGGGGAGTATTTTGTACGCGACTATAAGATCATTATGATCAGCAATAACCTCGAAATTTTGGAATAAGGGGGCTAATAGCATGTCTGAGCTCAGCGAAAGCCAGCTGCTTCTGCTGGATAACCTGATTTATCTTCAGAATGTGGTAAACCGGGAGGATATGACCGTAGGCTCCATCGTCAAAACCATGCTGTACAAGGATGGATTAGAGCAAAGCCGCAACCTTAATGATATCGGTGGAGAAGACGAGTATCCCTGCAAAATGTCTAAGAAAGAATGGGTTACGATACTTAAAGCGATCGAAAAAGACCCTGAATTGAAGGCACTAAAGGTCAAGCACGGCCAAACCGGGGTTATGTATAACAAGAGCGGGCAGGTCATCAAGGACAGCGATGGTCAGGTGTTGGAGAAAGGCATGCGCGTAGCCACCTTTGTGGATCCCAAGGGGCAAGCAACGGTTGTCTTCCGCGGCACGGGCGGGGACTACGAATGGCATGATAACGGCCAAGGGGGATATGTATCCGATACGGTCCAGCAGAAGGCAGCGCTGAAGTATATTGAGAGTCTGGAATACGACAATATCACGGTAACTGGCCATTCTAAGGGAGGCAATAAGACCCAATACGTGGCGATTCTGTCGGATAAGGTAGACCGGGCGGTTTCGTTTGACGGTCAAGGCTTCTCCAAGGAATTTCTGGAGAAATACAAGGATGAGATTGCAGCGAATAAGCATAAGATCGTCTCGATCTCGGCAGAAGATGACTTCGTGAACTGTCTGCTGAATCCCATTGCCGGAGTGATCAAGTACATCGACACGGACAAACAAGAGAAATTTATCTTTAATCACCGTCCGAATATTGTGCTTGATGAGCAAGGGCAGCTTCGGGAGAAAGCCCCGCAGGGGACAATTGCGCAATTTATCAACGATTATACCGTCTATATCAATAAGACGATGGAGGAGCCGTTCCGCAGCTATGCCATTGACGGGCTGCTGGCCTTGATGGAAAGCGGAGCGGAGGGCTTTGAGAAAGAAGGCGTTCTCCAGACCGGAACAGGAATCGTGATGGTTCTCAGCCATTTGGACGACTACGCTTTCTCCAGCATTGCTGAGAAGTACGGAGATGAAGCTGAATTGGCCGTGACCTTTGCGGCAGGTGCGCTAATGCCCTATTTGTTCTCAGATGATTTCATTCATTCGCTGGGTAAGAATCTCTCCAATTTGGGACAGTTCGTCATGGAGAAGCTGCAGCAGTTCGGGGACTGGATTGTGAAGAAGTTTGAGCAGGCTGTCGATAAAATGAAGGAAGTAGCCGGCAATATCGGTGCCGCGGTGGCAAAATTCGCACAGCAGGTCAAGGATGGCTGGGCTCAAATGAGGGCGGGTATTCAGGATACAGCCCGGGCCATTAAGGATGGCGCAGAGGCGGCCGCTGCTGCGGTTGGCCAGTTCATGACCAGAATGGCTCAGGCGATCAAGAATCTTTGCAATGCGATTGTAGAAGGAGCCAAGAAAACGATTCAGGCCTTGAAGGATACTTGGAACAGTGCCGTCGATGCGGTTAAGCATACGTTTCATCAGGTTAAAGAAGGAGCCAAGGCCAAGGTCAAGGATTTCAAAGAAGGCATGCAATCGATGGTGAAGTTGACGAAGAGTGGTATCAAGAGTGCAGGCAAGCATACGGCGGCAACGGTCAAAAATTTTGCGGGCAAGGTGGCTAGAGGTCTGGCCTCCGCTTCGCAGGGACTTATGCTGGTGAATGTCTCACGACTGGGCGATCTGCAGGCCAAGCTGCGAAGCTTAGATTCCCGTATGGAAGGGAAGGTTACTAAAATCCTAAGCGAGGCGCAACGAATTACCTCGGGAGTAGGTAGAGCTTACAGCGAGGGGAATGTTCAAAGCCAGCTGAGACAGGTTCAAAAAGCATGTTCTGACGTTCGGGATCGCAGCAGAAGGCTGTCTGCGGAGCTGCAGCGAAAGACTCGTTCCCTAGCCAAGGCCCAGGAGCAGTACATCAAGATCGAAATGATGTTGAAGAGCGGCATCCGCAGCTCTGTGGTGTGACTTTTGCTTGCCTTGTTTGCTTTGGTATGTGAAATAAATTAGCGAAGAAGCCCAGCTCGGCCGCTTAGACGGTTATGCTGGGCTTTAGTTGTTTTTTTGGTGTATAGGTAGGGTTAGTTAGGTTAGGAGACTCCTATAAGCGAATAGGCTAATGTGTTACACTCGCTTGGAAGTCATCTCGGCTGGAGAGATCGGCATCATAGAAGACCACATCTCCGTCTTGCAGCTGAAAGGTGTGCTTGAAGGAATCTGTTACAAGAGATTTAAACCCCTCCAGTCTCCACTGGTTCATGAGTGGTGCATGAATGTATTGCAGGCGCGGCCGGGCAGGGTCTCCCATGGGGAGGGACTCCAGATTGAAATTTACGATGATATAACCATTCCTTAGGAAGACGGAGGACCGATCTGTCAAACCGCGATGTGTCCGGCCGTACTCAGATAAGCGAGTCCCGGCCCTTACTGCGTAGACGTCGGCCGGCAGACTGTATTCTCCGTACCATTTTTGGATGGCGGCATTGGCCCTGTCAGGCTGCACGGAAGCAGGGACTCCCGTTTTAGGACCGATCAGGGTTCGGGCTTCTCCGGGAAGCGTCAGCAGGCTAAAGGAGCCAATGGGGATGCGGGTGTTGGCTGCACGGTAAAGATATCTGGACACAAAATGATTGCGGCTGAGATTAGCGATTTGGCCAAAGGTATAATCATGGTCGTAGCGGTACAGAGCGGTATCTGTTAACTCTTCGGCGGGAACATTTCGCAGCCGATCCCCAAGCAGGACATAGCGCTTGACCGTATCCTCGGGAGACCCGATCTTGATGAATTTTCGTATAGGATCATGATAGTACAGATCTACCGGAACTCTTGTCCGCCCATCTTTGGTGACGAAGAAGAACGAGGGCGTAATCCGAATTTGGTCCCCTAAGTCAAACATATTCCCTTTCGTTTTAAAATCAAATTTAAAATGGTATCCGGTCTTAACGGCGACATTGCGATAACCGGTATCCGGGTGGCTCCCAGGATGAATGGGAAGGGTAAACAGGCTGTCATTCCCTCTTAAGGCGCCATCAATGCCCGATTGTCCTACCCAATAGGAATGGCCTGTGGGCATGCTGCTGCCCTTCTGTAAGCGGAACACCGGCTCCCATAGATAATCTGCGATGTCTGTCACATGAAAATCATACAGCCGCCCAATGACTTCTACCGGAATGCTATCTCCCGCGGCATGATGAACCAGCGCAGTGTTGGCAAGGAGCTGCTCGGAATAGTCAAAAGGCGCGTTCTCCACGATGCTGCGGAACCGGACATCGTAATAGCCTTCGTCTACCCAGACGGGGAGGAAGAAGCTAACCTGAGTTTGCCCGACCGGGACATCGATCCAAGTATTCTTGGGGATGTACTTATCTCTGGAATCCGTATATACGTCGAACGGAAATTGTACCTGTTTGGTTCGAGTATATTTCGCATAATCACGGTAACCGTACCCGGTATATTGAACATGCTGCCCGGCAGTGGGCAGAGTAACCGTAAACGGACGATCCAGAATCACAGCGGACCTTCCCGCAGTGGGGGTTGTTTTCTGGTTATGAGCCTGGTCGTCAGAGACGGAAGCATACATCACCACTGGCGTATGAACAGTGACAGGGTTGATGCCCTGAATCGGGTAGCTTCGGTCAGAGCCTCCGCCTATGCTTGCATTCATCAGACTGTAATGCAGGGTTCCGCTGCTGGGCTGGTCCTTCTTGTTCACTTTCGTGCTCGGAATGACATGGCCTGTGCTGTACAAGATATCCTGGCCGATGGCGGCAGGAGCAGGGATTTGGCCAGGGACCGGGGCGTTCTCCTCTGTTTCCCTATTATCCATAATCAGGCTGCCATTGAATTTCAAATAGTCGCTGCGCACCTTTATCTTCGCAATGGCCTTCTCCGCATCACTCTTGAAGTCTTGGTCAGGCACATTTTTGCCTGCCTTCTCGGAGGGAAGCGTCACCTCTTTACTCGGCGCCGGTGTATAGCCGCCACCAGTGGAGAACTCGTAGTCTGGAGGAAGATATCCGCTTGGAAGTATTTGAATGCTGCTGTTCGCAAAGGCATAATTCTGAAGCTCGGCTTCCCGAATTCGGTAGACCTCTAAATTTTCAATCTTCCAATAAGCATAAGATCGCTCCACGGTGTAGGTTTTGGTTACAGTCTTTGAATCGGTCTTGGGAACCTCTACTTTCGTAGGCTTTCCCTTCGCATCAGGGGGGCCATCCTCCGTCTCGGTCCATTCCAGGTTGTAGGTCTTGGTCACAGGAACCGTATAGGTGCATCTTCCAACCTTCTGGACGAACTTATCCCGATATAAGTAATTCTTGGCCGATACATTTCCGTATAGGCTTTCGGAGGTAGGAATTCCGTCAAGCACATTAAACTGCTCGCTTCCACGCCTATCTGCTCTTATGACAGCACTAGCTGCAGGATCGGAGATATCTCCGCTTAGAATCTGCCCGGTTTGCTCGGTGCAGTTAACATCAGGTGGGGGAGCTTCTCCTCCGCAAGACGGTTCTCCAGGCTTGCACTGCTGACCGATTTTCTCATAGTAATAATTTATGTAGTAAACAGGGAAATCTCCTTCGTACTCACTTATGGCCGGGGGTTCGCCCTCTTGCCGTTCACCACCGGAGGGTAAGCTAACCGTGCTCTTCTTATAGCCAATATACTTATAATTCGCTGGCTCAGGAGTGTGCTTAGGAGTATACGGTTTCTTCAATTCCAGCTTCTCTTCGTAATTCTTAAATCCATCCACACCGTCAAGACTCTTTCCGTCTTTGGTGAAGTGTCTGATTTCGGCTTTGCCGGAGAGGGGTTCGAGTTCGATGCGGATAAGGATTGGGAAGTAATATTCGAAGCCATATACGTTTTTTGCAAGTCCGTCTCTTGGGAGACTTTTCGGAGTTCCTGATAAGGTTGCTGTTTGATTTAGAGTAATTTGTCCAGATGGTGTACCTTTTCCAATCTTATTAATTACATAAACTTTATTAGTTTTTCCAAGGTTTTCTTCATAATCGGTAAAGTGTTTACCAAACCTTGAAGTGGAAAACATTGTATCTACCCATAAGTCGGTTTCACCTTGCACACTATTCTCAAATTCGCTAGCTGAAATATCTTTGATTTTTCTACCAGGGAAGTTAAATTCATAGATCCAATCGTAATGCATTCGATCAAGATATTGTCCCCTTCTTAAAATCTCACCAGAAAAGGGGTCGGCAATATAATTATTTGAAGAATCTGTCCATACATCAACATAAAAGAGTGCAACAGTGTAGTACACATTTTCATTTTGGGCACTCTTAGTTGTTATTAGTGTGTTAGGTCCTTGTATTGCACTAAATACTTTTGTACTCGGTGTAATAAGTAAAATTAAAAATAATAACAAAATAAAATAAATTAGTGCTTTGAATTTCATATTGATTCTCCTGTAATGAATCATTTAAAAGGGTTAAACAAGAGATGAACGCTATCTTCTCCGATATAAGATCGAAAGCAAAAATAATCAATTGACTTTAATGAAAGGGTTCTCCAATTATTGTCCCCGTGGAACAGTCCATCTCCAGGATGCTTTAACTCATATGTAGCTATCTTAAAACCCTCAGAAATTTTTTTTATGTAGCCAGATCTTTGTTTAGGTTCAAATTTAGAAGAGATAAAGAACATATCTAAGTCTGGTCCTTTATATCTAATTTGTAGACCAATATTATCCCCATCAGATACAGTCCAAATGTCATAAATTGTATGATCGAGAATTTTTACGGGTAATTGAGCTGCAGATATAATTCTTATTGATTTGAATTTACTATCTTTCCCATAACTAATTAAACTCCTACCGTAGTCCCCACTAAAATACTTCTTATACTCTCCCAAGTCCTTCAACTCGCTAACATCCTCAATCTTCGGCACTTCCTGCTTCCCAATCCAAACCCAGCTCCCCTGGGAATCCCAATTCACGGTCTGCCCTAATGCCTCGGATACAAATCGCAGTGGCACAAAGATACGGGAGTGGCTTGAGACCGCTTGGGTATCAAATTTCATCGTTACTCCATTGACCTTAGCTGATGACTGTCCCAGAACCAGAGTGACCTCTTTCTTGTTCATTGAGATATTCACCGTAGACTTTGCACTGTTCCAGTCGACCTTGGCACCAAGCGCTTCAGAGACGAAGCGGATTGGAACGAGAACCCTCTTGCTGCTGTCGGAGAAAGGCTTGGCATCGGCGAAGCTCATCTTCTTCCCATCTAGCAGCACTTGAATCTGTGGCTTACTCACACGCTTGATCGAAGCGGCAGCTGCTGCCGAGTCGGCTAGAACAGCAGATAACATAGCTGCAGCGGTTAGAAAAGCTAGTAGTTTCTTCATCACATATTTCTCTCCCAACGTTTTCCGTAGTATAGTCATCGCCAATTTCTACACAAAAAAAACACCTCCGGCATCCTGATGATATGCGGAGGTGTGCTTCACCTGTGTAAGGAATATTCAGATTAACGATGAACTGATTTGTATTATAACTCCTTATTTAACATTTGACTACATTTTTGGTGAATAGAGTGTGAAAAATGCCAATCCGGTGGGGTAATAACTGAAAGTTAAGCTTGTTTTTGAAAAAACAAGCGGGCTACACTGTATTCAATAGATCATCTGCTCCGGAAGGAGTGAGAACACAATGGGGCGAGTTTGAGTTAGGAACGGGGCGGGCTCTAACTCTCAACCAACAAGTTGGCCGAAGAGGAAGCCGAGTTGAATAAGCTGATGAGGAACGCCCTCTGCAGCTTGCTTCTCTCTGCTACGTGGGAAATCTACCGGGTGCTGAAGGCACTGGTTCTGGAGTTAGATCAGGGAGGCGCATGATTCTGTGTATATAAGGGGAAACAAGGAGGCTTACCGGGTAAGCCTCCCTTAAGAATCAATCCTTGCGCACAATCCGCAAGCCGGCAACTCTGGCTACCTTGCGGCCAGGAAGGGCGGCGAATTTGATGGTTACCTCCGATCGCCCCTCTGTGACCTGAAGGGGAAGCTCATAAATATACGTCTCGAACTTACCGATCTCTTTGGATTCTAGCTTTCCTGGGCCAAGTGGCAGTCCGCTTGCGGTAAGATCAAATCCATCCAGCGGGGTACCTCCGACCAAGTACGTAACCGCAAGCTCTGCCGGCTCATCAGGCAGAACTTTCATAACGAAGGAGAACCATCCATTCGGCCAAGTATCGCGATACTTCCGGTTATAGATGGAGCCAAGCCCCACATGTTCTCCTTCGAATTGGTGATCCCGTTCCGGCTGCATCTCGGCCGGTTGGACGAAGTCCACGGTGCGCTGCTCCAGCCGGATATTGGTCTCAATGGCCGCCTTGTATTCGGCTTGGGCATGAGCCCATTCCTCCGGCGTGAATACATCCCAGTAGACCGTATAGCGGTGGTCGTACATCTCATAGAACGGGCGCAGCTCTAGGTTTCCGTCGACCCCACCATCTTCCAGGAGGAAGCGGTTCTTCGCGCCGGCAAGCGGAGTCATCTTCGCAGCCAGCCCGTTTGCGCTTCCAATCAGCACTGAGGCTAGCGTCTTCGTATGCATTTTCTCCGATTCTAGTGGGCCTAGATCGCCAGCGAGGACAAGCGGACCGTACAGGAAGGCGATCCGTTTCAGATTGTCGGGCATAGATTCGGTTCGCACGGTCATGGGAATGTCGTATTCCACGACATCGCCGGACTGCCATTCGCGTTCTATGCTGACATAGGTGGAAGGCTTGAATGGACCGTCCAGCTGGCGCCCATTGACTCGGATGCTCATGCCTTGCTCTGCCCAGTAAGGGCATCTCAGCTTAAGGGTGAAGCGCCCAGGTTCCTGCAGCCGAATCGTGAGTTTCCCTTTGCCATCAGCCGGGAAGGTCGTCTCTTGGGTAAGCTTCACGCCCTTCTGCTCCCAATCCAAGGTGGAGGATACATATTGATTGACATAGAGCGTATCCCCAGCATGGAAATATAGGGCCGCCCCATACATGGCGTGGCTCTCCATTCCGGTCCCGACACAGCAGGTGAAGCTGTCGAACTGGGAATTGAACGACTTGCGCCCGCCCATCTCCAGGGAGACGAAATAACAGACGCTGCCGTCCTCCGGCTGCTGGGAGGCCAAAATATGATTAAACATAGCTCTCTCATAGTAATCGGCATAGGCTGCTTGCTCATCCCAAGCAAACATATGGCGTGTTAGTTTAAGCATATTATAGGTATTACAGGTCTCACAGGTGCCTTCACCCAGCCGGTCATTCAAATGCCCGGGGTCGCCGAAATGCTCATTGTAGCTGTTGCCGCCGATGACATAGGAATGGTGGTGCACCACGCGATCCCAGAAAAAGCGGGAGATATTACTGTAAATCTCTTTGCCGGTTACCTCGTACTGTCTTGCTGCCCCGATAATCTTCGGGATCTGGGTGTTGGCATGGCGGCCGGATAAGGTGTCACGGGCTCCGGCGAGGTCGTCCAGCACTTCGCCATGATAAAATTTCTCTGCGAGCTTAAGGAACTTGGGCTGGCCTGAATCGCTGGCCAGGTCGGTCAGGACTTCATTCATTCCGCCGAATTCGCAGTGCAGCACCTGTTGTACCTGTTCGTCGCTCAAGTTCGCGAATACATCCTCCAGCCATTCCCCTAATCGAACCTCAAGCTCCAGCGCCTTCTTGTTGTCAGCAAGGCGGTAGGCATCCCGCAGGCCGGCGAACAGCTTGTGCATCGTGTACAGCGGCACCCATCCGCCATTCAGGTCAAAGCCCTGGGAGCGAATATCGCCGGTCTTGACCTCTTCAAACAGCTCCTTGCCGCGGGGAATGCCGGAAATGAATCCGTTTCCATGAGCGCGCTGACAGAGCTCTAGCTCATCCACGATATAGTTCACTCGCTCCAAAAAGGCGGGTTCACCCGTGGAGGCATACATCAAGGAACAGCCTGATAAATAGTGTCCCAGCGTATGTCCGCTGATCCCCATCGCTTCCCAGCCCTCATAATGAGGGGCTTTGGGAGTTAGCCCGGCGTATTCTCTGAACCGGGACAGCAGGCGGTCCGGGATCAGCTTCAGCAGATAGGCGCCATTTAGTTCCATGGCATGCTTCAGAGGCCCTGAGTGAATTCGGACTTTACTTAAGTCAAAAGCTTGTGCGGCCATTTCTATTTTCTCTCCTTTAGTCCCTTGCCACAGTTGAGATGGCAGGTGTATATTTTATCCTTAAGTTAACATTCAAAGTTGGATTTGTCGGTAGCCTATCCGTACAAAAGGTGGATGAATCCGACTTGTTGGGAGCGAAGCTAGGATGTCATTTATAAAGGTTAATGTGGACTGGCCTATTCCATTTACGTCGGCTGGGGAGTTCCTGTCCGAAGCAGCCTGGAGCCATGCAGACCGGGTGATGGACAGCTATGAGTTGATCCTTGGCGTTAACGGGATCGTCTATATTCAGGAAGAAGAGAATAAGTATGAGGTGGGTCCCGGCGATCTCCTGCTGCTATCCCCAGGGCGCAGGCATGCCGGATACCAGGCATCCACTCCGGGGGTGTCCTTCTATTGGTTCCATTTTGATTTGCCCGAAGAGTTTACCGTGCTGACCCAGGAAGAGATGAAGCGTGAAGCGGCCCTTATTCACAAGGCACTTCCGCGCAGCTGCTCTATACGCCACCTGTATATCCCTAAATTTATGCATCTCGGGGCCAATGACCGGATCAGTGTGCTGATCAATCAAATCCTCCATATTGCCAATTCGAATTATTTGACTTACCACAGTGTGAATTATCCGTTTACGTCCCTGTTGATTGAGATTTCCGAGCAGATTCTAAGCAGCTACAGCTTAAGAGGGGGAGGGGCTAAGGGCGATATTCAATTTGCCAAAATTCTGGAGTGGACACGCATTCATGCCGCGGAGCCCTTAACCGTCAGCGAAATCGCCTGCAGATTCAGCTATAACAAGGATTATCTGACCCGGCTGTTCAAGCAGCATACCTCTAAGAATCCGCTGGAGTATATCCATAGCGTCCGTATTGGCAAAGCGAAGGAGCTGTTGTCCAGAACTACGCTGACCATTAAGGAGATTGCTGCAGAGGTTGGATTTTCAGATGAGAAATATTTTATGAGGTTATTTAGAAGATACGAGAACATGACGCCGAAGCAGTTCCGCAACGCCTATCATAGAACCTTTATGAATAATGATTAGGGGGATGGGAGCGCTTTACAGATAAGGGGAGCTGCTGTTCATGCAACGGATTCAAGTTTAGGCCGTATGATGGAGTGTATATGTCTGTTATTTGGTTAAGGAGGGAGGAATGGAAATATGCAATTGATCTTGGAAAATATCCGTAAGAGCTTTGGAGATAAGCGAGTCTTGGAGAACATTGATTATAGTTTTGAACAAGGCAAAATTTATGGCCTTCTAGGCCGCAATGGTGCCGGGAAGACCACCTTGTTCAACTGTCTTAGCGGCGATTTGGCTGCGGATGCGGGGGCCGCGCGGCTTGTAGAGGGTGATGTGTCTAAAGTGCTGCGCGAGGAGCATGTTGGCTATGTGCACTCGCTTCCGATTCTGCCGGAGTTTCTGACCGGGTATGAATTCCTCAAATTTTTCATGGATGCCAATCATGATCATATTCAAGGTGACCGATCGATTGATGACTATATGAGCTTGATTAAGATTGAGGAAGAGGACCGGCACCGGCTGATCAAGGGCTATTCCCACGGTATGAAGAATAAAATCCAAATGCTGTGCTATATGATTACCCGGCCGCCGCTGATTTTGCTGGATGAGCCTCTAACCTCGTTTGATGTTGTGGTAGCTCTGGAAATGAAGAAATTGCTGCGCGAAATGAAGCAGGAGCATATTATTATCTTCTCCACCCATATCTTACAGCTTGCTTCAGACCTATGCGATGAATTGGTCGTCTTACATAACGGGAAGCTGGATGCCGTTCCAGCCCATTTGCTTCACAGTCCTGAATTTGAGGAGAGTGTCATCCAGCTGCTGAAGGAGGAAGACCATGCTCCGAACCCTTAATACGTCTCTGAGAATCAAGGTTTCTTCGGTCGCGAATGCCCTGATTTATTATCTTCAGAGGCTTCCATTGATCGGCAAGCAAATCAAGGATAGGGCGTACGCCAATCTTGGGGTCAAACGCTTTGCAGCTGTAGTCGCCCTAATCCTCACCATTCTGTGGGGGTTCCTGAACAAGCTGCTTTATGTCGGGTTACTCATCTATTATCCTGCTGTCTATATGAGTGAAGGATTAAGTCAGTTAGAGCAGCAAAATTTGTTCCTCCATATGTTTGTGATGCTGAGCTTTCTCGCGGGGGCCATGAGCAACTCACAAATTCTGTACCCGAAGCGGGAAAAGTATGTTGCGGTAAGGCTCATGAGGCTGCCGGCCGACCGGTATATGCATGCCTTGATGAGTTCTCGTTACGTATCCTTCTTGGTCTATTTCCTGCCAGTAGTTACGGTGTTGTTCGGCCTGACGGGGGCCCCGGTATGGCAGGGTGTACTCCTCACGCTCTTCATGGTGCTTTGGAGAGTGGCGTCAGAGGCACTGCATTTGTGGGTTTTTGACAAGAAGGGGATTATCTTAATTAAAAATAACGCTGTCATCTGGCTGGGAATCTTCGCGGGGGCGGCGCTGGCTTATCTTCCGCTGCTGCTGGAGATGCCAGTCTTGTCTGTCCGGCTGTTCCTGAGCCTGCCTGTTGCTCTCATCTTCACCGCTGCTGGCCTATGGGGCATCTGGTATTTGGCTCGCTATCCCCGTTACCGGGCTGCAGTTTATGCAATCACTCAGAAGGATGAGCCACTGCTGAATCTGGGTCAGATGATGAAGGATGCGCAGAAGGCGGATGTAGAGACGAAGGAAGAGGACTTCTCAGCCAGTAAAAGGGCACATGGGAGTCTTAGGAACAAATCCGGATATCATCTGCTTAACGCGGCTTTTTTTCAAAGACACAGCCGGACCATCATTCGACCCCTTTACGCAAGACTGCGTATTATTGGCGCGCTCTTCGCGGCAGGTCTTATCTTTACCTTCATTCAGCCGGACCTTGCTGGGAGTCGGTTCACAGCTCTGCATAACAGCCTGCCTGGACTGGTCTTCATCATGTTCTTTCTATCGATCGGGGAAAAGGTGTGCAAGGCTATGTTCTATAATTGTGACATGCAGCTGCTGCATTATGGCTTCTACCGTGAACGGGCTGCGTTAATGCAAAATTTCCGCCTGCGGCTTATCCGCATCATCCTCCTGAATCTGATTCCCGGAGCAGCTATTAGCTTAGCGCTTACGGTTCTCCTCATCCTGGCAGGCGCCGAATGGACGGGCATCGAGATGGCAGCTGCAGTGTTGGTGCCGCTTGGACTAGCTGTGTTCTACAGCGTACACCATCTATTTGTTTATTATATATTCCAGCCCTATACGACCGAGTTCAATATGAAGAATCCTTTCATGTTTATTGTGAACTGGGCTTTGTCGATCCTCTGCATTATCTCCTTAAGGATTAACGCAGCCCCAGGCTGGTTTGCCCTGATCGTATGCGCGGCTGCACTTATCTACCTTACTCTAGCTGTTGTACTGGTCAGCCGAATGGGGAACCGAACTTTCCGGTTGAAATAGAAATCAAGGAAGCAAGGGAAGTAACGAGGTGATAAGGGAGAGGGGGAACAGAGATGAATACCATGCTTTATTTTGTCAGGCATGCTGAATCCGAGTACATAGAAGGCCAGGAGAGAATGCGAGGATTAACCGAACAGGGCGGGAGAGATGCTCTTCAGGTGGCAGCCCTTCTAGCGGATGAAAGGATTGACCGGTTTATATCAAGTCCTTATGAGAGAGCGGTGCAGACACTAGAGCCGCTGGCAGAAAGAGGATCTAAACGCATCGAGCTGTATGAGGATTTGCGGAAGCTTGTGCGGCTTACTCGGCTGTGGGAGTGTGGTTCAGGACGAGCCTAAAGGACGACGAGCCTAGAGCTTGGGATGGCTCTGCAGCCCGGCTATAGGGAAAGGAGGATTTGGCAGAGCAATAGATGCAAGGCGCTGTTCAGAGTATTTCTAGCGATACTGTGATGGCATGAAGGGAAGGCTGCAGCGTTGTGGATATACTAGCAAGCCTTCCCAGTTTTTTTATGATTAAGGATAGCTGTTATTTACACTGTGTCGCTAAAATCTTCTCTAAGTAAGGAATAGATATAGGTATCGTGGGCCGCACCGTTTTGGAACATATATTTTCGCAGAAGTCCCTCCTTTTGGAAGCCTGCTTTGACCAGCAGCTGCTGGGAAGCTTCATTGCGGGTATACACTACGGCACTGATCCGAATGAGCTCCATTACCTCAAAGCCATAGGCAAGTGCCTTGGACAAGGCTTCTGTAGCAAAGCCCTGTCCCCACTGGCTTGGGTGAACTTCATAGCCTATTTCTGCCCGCTTATGTTTAGGAGACCAAGCATGGTAACCGAGGGTTCCAATGATCCCTTGAATCTCTTTTCGCTCAATTCCCCAGCGTATGCCCCTTGTATCATTGTAGAGATTTGCAAAGTGTTCAACCAACTTCTCAGCTTGTTCTATATGCTGTAAGGGTTCCTGTCCATAATAGCGCGTGACCTGGTCATTGGAGAAACAAGCAAAGAGTCCGTCTGCGTCCTCTAAGGTGACTTCCCTAAGCCTGAGCCTTTCTGTCTCTAACACCGGAAACAATCCTATCACCCCTTCTAGTATTATTAAGTAGCTATTATAAACGGAAAAAACTTCAAGGAGTATAGTAAAATAATCACGATGATGGTCATCTTAGTTGGAATGATAGAGGGGGGCAGCATGGAGTTGGAACTAGATAAGGGCTTTGCAGGCCAATTGCTGATTTTACTAGAGAGCGAGCTGATTAATTACAAGTATTTTCAGCTGTTTTGCGACGAGATCATTGAAGAACACCCCCATCCGCCTTATTGGATTATAGATTTGTCTGTGACACGGTTTCAGCCGCAGGCTGTTAGCATTGTGAGTAAATTTGTTCATTCGGAGCCCTTTGTGCCCTTGGATACGGATTATTTATGTGATCTCTATATAGCCTGCTTATATTTACGCTATGAGCGCCGAGAGATTTCCTGGGCAACCTTCCTTTATTCGGCGGGCAGTTATGCCGATTCTGTTCAGGCGGTTAAGGAGCCTTGTGAATTCTTCTATGAACTGCTTAACATTTACGAGCATGCGGAGTTTGATGCGGCACTGGAGCAGCAGCAGCGTGCAGCAATATATGATGAATTTAAGGAAGAAATTAGCGGTATTACACCGCTCTATGAGAGGTTTAAAGGCTGCTTCAGGAGATATATTCAGCAAAGGGCTTAAACTGCCTATTTTTGCTAGGAGAGTGATAAAATGAAGGAGCGTATGTATCAGCATATAGAACCCTTAAGTCAGCCTGAGATAGAAGAGATTGTGGAACGTCAGCGGGTCGATGAATTGCGGGTGCTGCCGCTTACGGTGGGGCTGTATCATCACAGTTCGCGGTTCGCGCAGAATTTGTGCCTTCGGCTCGCAGATCATGAAGACGCTGGCATACGGGGAAATGCCTTGCTCGGCCTTGCGCACACTGCGAGGACCAAAGGCGGCTTGGATAAACGGATCGTGAAGCCAATACTTCTGCGAGAGCTCAAGCATAACGAGCAGTACCGGGGCATCATTCAAGACGCTATAGAGGACATCAACCTGTCTAAACTTAGATCTCCTTCACATATCGCTCATCCGGCACCTTCGCGAGAACGACATACAGAGAGACCGGCTCCCCGCCGCTGTTACGGTAAGCGAATACCTCATTCCCCGCAATATGAATCGCTTCTCCTTGGGCTAAGGCATGCTCTTTTCCATCGACCACCATCGTTCCGCTGCCCGTGAGGGCTGTAATAAATACATCGGCTCCCGGATGATTATGGGCAGGAAGCTCCTGCCCTGGCATGAAATTCAGCAGGAACACGGTGCTTTCTCCTTCGTGAAAAATAATTCGTTTTGTAAAACGGTCTTCCTGATATTGTTGAAATTCCTGAATAACCTTCTTGTTCATGTTAAGCGCCTCCTGTGGAGATTCTGTACACTTCCCAATATAAACTCCGTTCACAGCAGGGCTTGTGATACAGCTCACAAGATAAGAGGACAAAATAAGACGACTCTTCTTATGTACAGGGTTCAGTTCACGTCAAATTTAAGAAACCTACTTATATGTTCATACGTACTAAATTATGGATTTTCAAAAATAAGGAGGTTTTTCTTTGAAACAAAGACTGCTAAGCATGCTGGTAACTGTCCTCGTCGTCATGCTGCTCGTGCCGGCAGGCGCATTTGCAGCGGAGACTACCGTTCCTGTCACTTCAGGAGGAACACTTGAGAAGCTTGTAGCCGAGAAGGCGGAGCTAATTACCAAGAAATACCAGACAACAAGCGTACAGTATGCCCTGATTGATCAAGGCAAGATCACGATATCCGGGCAGGCGGGACTAAATGATGCAGAAGGGAAAGTCCCACTGACGTCAGAGACGATGTACGGAATTGGATCAACTAGTAAAATGTTCACAGCCGCAGCTGTGATGAAGCTGGTAGATCAAGGGAAGATTAATCTGGATACCCCTTTGATTCAGTACATACCGGAATTCAAAATGAAGGACGATCGCTATAAGCAGATCACACCTCGGATGCTGCTCAATCATTCCTCTGGGCTTCCCGGTTCAAGTCTGGGCAGTGCCTTCCTGTTTGAGGATAATGATTCCTACGCCCATGATACCTTGCTGAAGCAATTATCCACCCAAAGCCTGAAGGCTGATCCGGGTGCTTTCTCGGTATATTGCAATGACGGCTTTACCCTGGCTGAGATTTTGGTAGAACGAGTTAGTGGAATGGATTATACCGCATTCATTCATCAGTTCCTGACCGGACCGCTGAAGCTGGAGCATACCAAGACACCTAAGGATCAGGTGGATGTTAGCAAGATGGCCGCACTATATTATCCAACCTATCAAGGCCAGCTTCCTAACGAGACGGTGAATGTGATCGGAACAGGAGGAATTTATTCCACTGCTGAGGATCTCGTGCAATTCGCGAACGTATTTATGAAGGGCTCTAAGGACGTCCTGTCCGAACAGTCTGTGCAGGCCATGGCTCAGGCCGAGTATAAGAAGGGATTATGGCCGCAGGATTCCGATAATTCAGTAAATTTCGGGCTGGGCTGGGACAGTGTGAATCTGTACCCGTTCAATGATTACGGCATGAAGGCGCTGACTAAGGGCGGAGATACCTTGCTGTATCATGCCTCTCTGATCGTTCTTCCGGAGCAAAATATGGCGGCTGCCGTCCTATCATCCGGCGGTTCCAGCTCGGTGGACCAGCTGCTTGCGGCAGAGCTTCTGCTTCAGAATTTGAAGCAAAAGGGAATCATCAAAGAGCTTAAGCCGGCCAAGTCCTTTGGCAAGCCAGTGAAAGCTGAAATTCCAAGCAGTATGCTCAAATATGCAGGCTATTACGGGGCTAGCGGCCAGCAGATTAAGGTAGCGTTTGCGGATGGAGAAATGGTGTTAACGACACCGCTTAACCCTAAGGATCCTGCGCAAAAGCTTGTCTACACCGCAGAAGGAACCTTCGTCTCCGAGGATGGGAGCGCCAAGATCAGCTTCGTAACCGAGAAGAATGGCCGCACCTATTTGTGGGAGAGACAATATGCTACGGTCCCTGGGCTGGGACAGTTGGCATTAAATGCTTACTCCGCTGAGAAGTTGGAAGAAGTAGCGTTATCTCCTGAGACAGAAGCCGCCTGGGCGAAGAGGGAAGGTAAAGTCTACTATCCTGTAAATGAGAAATACAGCTCGGCCGTCTATCAGCTGATGCTGCCAGCAGTTCAAGTTGCCCGGGCAGATGAGCTGAAAGGGTACTTGGTCGATAAGAAGATTGAAGATGCGAACACGGCGGGAAGTCAGCACCAAATTCCTGCAACGGGCAGCCGAGATACGGCAGAATATCACTTCTACACCAAAGGGAATGTGGAATATATAGAGGCAGCCGGTACAATTTATATGAGCGAAGATGGGGTCAAGTCTCTGTATGCTGGGAACAGTTCTTCTGTGAAGCTGCAGAATGGAGAGACGGCCAGATGGTACACGGTTCCTGAGGAAGCCGCTGGCAAGACGATGACGGTGAAGATGCCTGAACGCGGAGCCTTTGCGGTATATGATGCGAACGGGTTATGTGTGAACTTTACTGTCGTTAGCGGCGATAACGAAGTCACGCTTCCTAAGGACGGAACCATTGTATTTGCTGGTGAAGAGCACGCTGCCTTTGAGATTCAGTTGAAGAAGTAATGAGTAACAGAGGTCAACAGCATTCATATTATTTGATTCATATATGATGAGTTTAAGGGGGATCCGCGAGAAGCCAAACGGCTTTGCGGATCCCCCTTTTGTTATGCGGTCGTTCAGTTCCAATTGAGACTAGCTTAAGCAAGAATCTCTTTAAATGCCTTAACGATCTATGATGAAAGCCATAGGCCTGAGCGTCCGAAAACCGGGCGTTTTTATTATGATCACACCTGATGGTTTTGATATTATCAAAATGGATATGACATTGATAAATAATTGTTGATTTTTCAAGATTAATCACTATAATTAAAACAAACTTAACTCATAGGATTAATTATTGATTGAGGGGGATAAAGATGAAGAAGACGTTAAGTGTACTCGCCATAACAGGATTGCTTGCAGGGGTGCTCAGCGGATGCGGCGCCGGCAGTGAATCCAAGGCGGACAGCAATACGATTCGCATCGGTCTGGCGGCTCCAATATCCGGGACAGAGGCGCAATACGGAACGGCTTTTAAGAACGGAGCCGAACTGGCAGCCGCTCAAATTAACGAAGCAGGCGGCATTAATGGCAAGAAGGTGGAGGTCGTCGTCCAAGATGATAAGGGGGACTCGAATGAAGCTGTTAACGTTGCCAATAAATTTGTATCGGACAAGAGCATTTTGGGCGTTGTAGGTCATTTTAACAGTTCGGCCACATTAGCAACGGCTCCAATTTATAACAAGAGCAAAATCGTTCAGGTGTCTCCTTCTTCTAGCGCTCCAGCGGTTACGGATGCAGGGAATTATACGTTCCGCGTCATTACGACAGATGCCTTTCAAGCGGATTATCTTGCGAACTGGTCTAAGGAGCTGGGCTACAAGAAAGTGGCTCTGATCTATGAACAATCTGACTTTGGACTGGGACTTCTTGATGTCTATAAGAAATCCGCCCCTGCGAACGGGATCGAAGTGGTTGCAGCAGAAGCCTACAACCCAGGGGATAAGGACTTCAGCACGGCCCTAACTAAGATCAAGGACAAGCAGCCGGACGCGATCTTTATCGGCGGCTTCTATAATGAAGCAGCTCTGATCTCCCAGCAGGCGAAAAAGCTGAACCTAAATGTTAATTTTATCGGGGTAGACAGCCTTTACTCGCAAGCACTGCTGGGTCTCGGCAAAGAATCGGTTGAAGGCTTTAAGCTGATCGGTTTCTTCTATCCCGGTGGGGATAATGCTGAAGCAACTAAGTTTGACGAGCAGTATCAAGCTAAATATAACAGCAAGCCGGATACGTATGCAGCTTATTCCTATGTGGCCACCTCTGTAATCATTAAGGCCATCCAGGAGAAGGGCGCTGATCGTGAAAGCATTAAGCAGTACCTTGAGACCTTGAAGGATTATAAGGGTCCAACCGGTACGATCAGTTTTGATAAGAATGGCGATGTGGTCACGGTTCCTTCGCGCTTGACGGTGAAAGACGGCAAATTTGAGCTTTATCAATAATTTTGTGAACTAGGAGCAGGGAAGATTCACTTTCCTGCTCCCTGGCTTTGAAAGGATGTTACTATGTTCCTCCAGCAATTAACGAATGGACTGACCATCGGCATGATCTATGCTTTGATCGCTTTAGGCTACACGATGGTATATGGAATCTTGAAAATTGTTAATTTCGCGCATGGTGATATTTACATGGTGGGCAGCTTTTTGGGCCTCTTCTTTATGCAGGAATTTCATCTTCCCCTCTATCTTGCATTTTTACTGTCGGCTGCGGGAACGGCGTTTCTCGGCATCATTATTGAGCGGCTTGCCTACCGCCCGCTTAGAACAGCGGACCGGATTGTTCCGTTAATCAGTGCGCTGGGGGTATCGACACTGCTGATCAGTCTGGCGCAGAAATTATGGGGAACCGAGATGCATCCTTTTCCAACGGCCTTTGGCAGCCGCACTTATACGCTCGGAAGCGTTACGTTCTCGGAAATTCAAATTCTAATTCTGGTATTGTCCTTGATCTTGATGCTCGCCCTGCAGCTGTTCGTAACGAAGACAAAGACAGGCACGGCGATGCGGGCCACCTCCATGAGTCTCACGAATGCAGCGCTGATGGGAATTAATACAAACCGAATGATCAGCCTGGCGTTCGCCATTGGTTCGGCTCTGGCCTCCTGCGCCGGGATTATGGTGGGGATTTATTACAACGCAGTTTATCCGACCATGGGATATATGGCAGGAATCAATGCCTTTACGGCAGCGGTACTTGGGGGGATCGGGAACATCCCGGGAGCGATGCTGGGCGGCGTGCTGCTTGGTCTGGTGGAAACGCTCGGCGGCGCATATATTTCTACTCAATATAAGAGTGTAATTTCCTTCGCTATTCTCATTATCGTGCTGCTGATCAGACCCTCAGGCATATTGGGCAAGAAAGATATCAACAAGGTGTAGGTGATAACCATGAGAAAGAAAACAGCCCTTCTCTTTGTGGCTGCACTATTCATCATTGTCATGCCTGTGATCCTGCAGCAAATCAATGATTACTTCATTCATATCGTAATTATGATCGGTATTTTCTCCGTATTATCCATGAGTCTTAATATCATTATTGGCTATGCGGGACAGTTTGCGCTGGGACATGCTGCTTTTTATGGAATCGGCGCCTATGCTGCAGCGCTCTTAATGATCCATTTGGGCCTCTCCTTCTGGATTGCGCTGCCTGCGTCAGCGATCATTGCCGGTTTCTTCGGCTTCATCTTAGGCAGTCCTGTCATCCGGCTTAGAGGAGATTATCTGGGGATCGTTACATTGGGCTTTGGGGAAATCGTCCGCTTGATCTTTGTCAATTGGGTGGATGTGACCCGGGGGCCCATGGGCTTACCTGGCATTCCTGCCCCTTCCTTATTTGGATATACGTTCAGCGGCAAGCTGGAATTCTATTATTTGATTCTGATTCTCGCGGTGATTACTTATTTTGTGATTCATAGAGTGGTGCATTCAGGAATTGGGCTCAGTCTGCTGACAGTGCGTGAAGATGAGACGCTGTCAGCGTCCATAGGCATTCGTCCTAACCGCTATAAGCTGCTGGCGTTTACGCTGGGTGGATTTTTTGCGGGAGCGGCGGGTGCGTTCTGGGCTGCCTACATTTCATTTATTAGTCCGGACGCATTCAGGTACATGGATTCTGTGAATATTCTGGCGATGGTGATCTTAGGAGGAAGCGCAAGTCTGCCTGGTTCGATTCTCGGAGCGGTGATCATGGTCGTTACTCCTGAAATTCTAAGATACGTCAGCGATTACCGCATGATTTTGATGGGACTGGCGATTGTGATGATGATGATCTTTAAACCGTCCGGGTTCTGGGGAGAGAAGCACCGGAAGTTTAACTTCTATGGTACTGTGCAGAAAGGCGAGAGTAAGTGATGGATAAGGTGCTTGAATTGAATCAGGTGTCGGTCAAATTCGGCGGATTGGTTGCTTTGAACGGGGTGAATATGGAAGTTCGCCGCGGTGAAATATTGTCGGTCATTGGACCGAATGGAGCAGGGAAGACCACTCTCTTCAACCTGCTTACGGGCATTTACCGGCCTACTTCCGGAACAATTACTTACAAAGATACGGTCATTAACAAGCTGAAGCCGTATCAAAGAGTAGGAATGGGAATCGCGCGAACCTTCCAGAACACCAGATTGCTTAAGAACATGACGGTGCTGGAAAATGTGCTTGTCGCACATGCCGACTGCAATAAAGAAGGACTGTTCTCGTCCGTATTTCAGCCGCAGACCACTCTTCGCCGCAAGCGTGAGGCGATTGCTCAGTCATGTGTGGAGAAGCTCGCCATCGTTGGGCTGGACCATAAGCTGGATGTATTTGCCGGCAGTTTGCCTTACGGTGAGCAGCGTCTGCTGGAGATTGCCAGGGCACTTGCCACAGGTTGTGAGGTGCTGCTGCTTGATGAGCCTGCAGCGGGGATGAATGCGGCCGAGAAAGCGGGTTTGATCCAGAAAATCAAGCAGCTAGCGAAGGAGTTCAGCATTGAGATCATTCTGATTGAGCATGACATGGGGATGATTATGGATATTTCCGACCGTATTGTCGTACTGAATTATGGTGAGAAAATCGCGGAGGGTACTCCGCAGCAGATCCAGAACGATCCGAATGTGATCAACGCTTATCTTGGCGGGGAGGAGGTGGAGCTGTGACAGATGTTCTTAAGAAGCAGAAGATCCTTGAGCTTCAGGAGCTATTGGTCAGCTATGGTGTGATTCAGGCGGTAAAGCAGTTGAGCCTGGATGTATATTCGGGTGAGATCGTTGCGCTGATCGGAACGAACGGCTCGGGGAAAACCTCTACTCTTCGCAGTATTTCAGGACTTAGCGGGCATATCCAGGGGAGAATTCAGTTCGAGGGCGCAGACATTACTAAGCTTGCGCCCCATCGTATTGTAGAACTTGGGATTTCCCAAGTTCCTGAAGGAAGAGGGATCTTCCCCGATCTGACCGTGCTGGAGAATCTGAAGCTCGGCGCTTATGTTCGCCGCGATAAAGCAGTGATTGCTGAAGATATTCGCAAAATGTATCAATTGTTCCCGCGCTTAGAAGAGCGAAAGAAACAATTGGCAGGCACTATGAGCGGGGGCGAACAGCAGATGCTGGCGATTGCGCGGGCACTTATGGCTAGGCCTAAGCTGCTGCTGCTGGATGAGCCGTCCATGGGACTGGCTCCTCTCATCGTGAAGGAGATATTTACAGCCATTCGGCAAATTAACAAGGAAGGCGTGTCAGTGCTTCTGGTTGAACAAAATGCCAAGATGGCTCTGGCGGTTGCTACCCGCGGCTACGTGATGGAGACAGGCAGTATCGTCGTACAAGGAACTGCCGAGGAGTTGAGAGACAACGATGTGGTGAAATCCATTTATTTGGGGATCAGCCAGTAGAATAAGCAAATCATTGGGGAGGCAGCTAACATGGGACAGGGACAGCAACAGAACCAGAATCAAGCCGAGAAGGAAGCCAAGCAAAAGCTAAATCATGACGAGAGTCTGGAGCCGGTTGAGCCATATACAATTATGGCCAAATTATTTGCTCACTTGTCCAAGGCGGTGGTCGACCGCTTTGGGGAAGCGGGACAAGACGCTATCCGCGAGGGTGTTCGCACTTTTGGCGAGGAAAGAGGACGGGATATCGCCCGCCGTGCCGCAGCAGTTGGACAGCCGAACGATATTCACAGCTATTTGCCGAATTACGATATGGGGAGGAGCGACCTGTTTGAATATGTTACGGAATACCATCCGTTAGAAATTGAGCAGAATTTCACGCGCTGCGCCTTCGGTGACCAGTGGAAGAAGGATGGCATGGAAGAGTACGGAATTCTGTATTGTCAAATGATCGATCCGGCCATTGCCCGGGGCTATAATGCCAACTTTGAAGTCGAGCATGATAAGTATTTGGTGAAGGATGGGCACTGCCATTTCCGCTTTAAAATGAAAGAAGAAGCTGAGGATGGAAGCAGCCCACAGCAGGAAAGCGCCGGAGACGAGCCTAATGGTGATTAATGCAGAGCGCCTCTGGGACAGGCTCATGGAATTAGGCGAGATTGGCGCTCAGGAGAGCGGAGGCGTGACCCGCTATTCGTTCACGGAAGAGGAGCGGCAGGCTAAGAGCCTAGTCGCACGCTATATGAGCGAAGCCGGACTTTCCGTGCATGAGGATGCAGCCGGCAACCTGATCGGGCGCCGAGAGGGGACGGATCCGCAGGCTTCTGTTGTCCTTACAGGCTCGCATATTGATACCGTGCCGGATGGCGGGAAGTTCGATGGAGCCTTGGGCGTTCTGGCTGCCATAGAGGCTTTGCAATCCATGGAGGAGCAGCAGGTTCAGACGGTTCATCCAATAGAGGTTATTGCTTTTACGGATGAGGAGGGCTCGCGCTTTGGATTCGGCATGATCGGAAGCCGTGCCGTTGCCGGAACCCTGCGGCAGGAGGATCTGAAGCACCGAGATGCAGATCAGATTTCGATAGAAGAAGCCATGCGGGCGGTGAAGCTGGAGCCTGAGCGCCTGCACGAAGCCGCTAAAGCGCCGGACCAAGTAAAGGCCTATGTTGAACTACATATTGAACAGGGCAAAGTGCTTGAAAACTTCAATGAACCTGTAGGAGTAGTTACCGGTATAGCGGGGCCCTTGTGGCAGCAGTTCACCATCACAGGTCAGGCAGGACATGCGGGGGCAACCCCGATGAATATCAGAAGAGATCCGGTGCAGGCAGCGGCGGAAGTGCTGAATTTCATCTATGCAGAGACTAAAAAATTTCCGAACGCCGTTGCCACAGTAGGTAAGTTCCATACGCTGCCTGGCGGAATTAATGTCATTCCGAGCCAGGTTCAATTCTCCCTTGATTTGCGGGATATTGATGAAGCGGATCGAGATGTACTGGAATCCCGCATTCGTGAGTATGCAGAACAGACCTGTCTGAAGCACCAGACAGTGCTTGAGATCGGCTTGCTGCAGAGGGTCGCTCCAGCGCCGAGTGCTCCGGAAGTGAAGGAGGCTATTGTTCAGGCTGGAACGCTGGCTGGACGTTCGCAGTTACCCGAGCTTGTAAGCGGTGCGGGTCATGACGGAATGCAGTTCAGCTCGAAGTGGCCGGTAGGCATGATTTTTGTGCGTTCCGAGGAAGGAATCAGCCACAGCCCGAAGGAATGGAGCTCCCAGGCAGATTGCGGACAGGGTACCGAGGTGCTTTATCATACCTTGCTGCAGCTGGCTCAAGGGGATACTCGGTGAGACAACTATTAAATTTTATAATTCAAAGAAGCTCGCACTTAAATGCGAGCTTCTTTCTCGTAAGTGGGCGTTGGCTGGTAACCGAATTGATTCGAGATAGAAGCAGCAGCGGAGAGCAGATCCGTGAGAATATGTTCCTCCTGCTCTTTGATTCGCGCCAGTGACCCAACCACGCTGATGGTTCCAACAATCCTGTTTCCTGCATCCTTGACAGGAGCCGCAATACTATAAGCGCCCGTCTCAATCTCTTCATCCTCAATTCCATACCCCTGTTCTCTGATCTGCCGCAGGTTGCGCAGCAGGTTCTCTTCATTCGTAAGGGTCTTATCTGTCAATGAAGTGAGCCTATAGCTGCTCAAGAATTGCTGCAGCTCTGCTTCGGACATATGGGCCAAGAATACTTTGCCGGAAGCGGAAGCGTGCATGGGCAGCTTGTGTCCCGCTCTGGAGCTGACAATAAAATAGTTGTTCGGGGACTCCACCTTATCTACGCAAAAAATTTGTTCATGCTGGTATACATATAGATGTGAAGTTTCATGATATTTCTTGGTCAGCTCGGTTAAATGGGCATGGCCAATTTCCTTGAGATCAAGACTCTGCGAGACCAGATTCGCTTTGATCAGGAATTCTAAGCCCAGTCTGTATTTCCCGTTCTCCGGATTCTTATCCATGTAAGAATAAGCACATAGCGTATGAATTAAGCCATAGACCGTACTAATATTCAAGTTAAGCTTCTCACTGATTTCGGTCAGAGATAATTGAACATGCAAAGAATCAAAGCAGTTGATAATATCAAGCGCCCGCTGCACGGATTGGATTAATCGAGGTTTCTTCTCACTCACAAGCGCGCCTCCCAGTCATATGTATATTTTGCTACATTACTATAGTTGAGTTTAACTATGACAATGTCAATAGAATTTTGTCAATGTAGAAAGCGGGTTGGAGAGGCAATGGGGGGAGGTAAAGGGCGATATGGCCCTAGAGATATAGTTAGGAAAATATACAAAGGGTCTTTTTCCCTATTTAGTAACTAACAGGATTTCCCGATATGAAATAAGTAAATTAGGGGTTTGTGTGATATCGCTATTAGAAAGGTAAGAACCAAATGAATTTTAAGTTTATGGCCGTGTTCGGAATACCCTTGCTTCTAATTCTTATAGTTATTTCCTATTTTGTGTTCCCGTGGTTAGCTATATTTATTGGAATACAGTCTGAAGATACCCCACCGAGTCCTAAACTCAAATATGGGGAATTTCCATTTCGATTGGAATATGAGTTAAATGGGAAACGAATGGTTATAGAAGATACATTAATATGTGAATATGTTGGTATACGTGCTGATGAGGGTCGAGGTAAGTACCGCAAGTGGAACCAATACTTAGCTAGTGGGAAAGAAAGATTAACTTTATTAAAAATGACAACTCTATAGAAATTTACTTCCCATCTGGAAGAGCAGATTATTATATGGGAGACTTCAACAATAAACAACCTCATAATCTATTTCCTAATGCTCTAATGATTCAAAAGGATGATGATATAACTACAACCGAATTAATTACTGCAGATGAATTACTCCAAAAGTATAGTATTAAATTGATTAATTGGGAAATTGCACAACCAATAAAAAATAGTTTTTCTACTTGATAAGAATGTCATACGCCTGTTTTTAATGACAATAACAATACATTTAATTATCTATTTGATTTAGCGACTCAAACTAGCTCTTACAAAAATAGTAAAGGGAATTCGGACTGGGCTAGAACCTATCTATTAGAAGCCTATAGTGCTTACATTACTCCTACTGTTTATTCAAGTTTTTTAGGTAATTTGGGAATGTTAGATCCACAAGGTGGTCTTGTTAAAGGGAAGAATGGTACATCATCAAGCAAGGCGTTAAAGGGATGTAACTGTTTTACTGCAGGAACGAAGGTGCTTACAGACGAAGGGGAGAAACCTATCGAGGAAATCGAGGTAGGGGACAAGGTTCTCGCTAAGTCTGACGAGACTGGAGCAGTCGCGTATAAAGAGGTCGTGGGGCTGTTCCAAAAACAGGATAACGAAATTTACCATGTCGACATCGGAGACGAAATCATTGAGGTTACTGGAGAGCATCCGTTTTGGTTGGATGGCAAGGGATGGACGTTCGTTAAAGATCTGAAAGTTGGCGACTTGCTTGTCTCGAGTGACGGTTCTAAACTGGCAATAGATAAGATTGAAAAAGAGCCGCGAGAAGCAACGGTTTATAACTTTGAGGTAGCTGATTTTAACTCGTATTTTGTTTCTAATCTTGGAGTTTGGGTGCATAATTGTGAGATTCTTAAAGCGAATAATATGTCTGAGTTCTTTAAGCTTGACTTTGGTTCTTCGCTGAAAAATCGATCGCAAAAAACGAGTACTGTGGTGAAGGGTGCTACAGTCTATACGGTTACTGGGAAAACAGGTAATAGTTACTTGAAGAAAGGTGACCAATATTATTTAGACACGTTACATCGTGACCATATCGAAGTATTTGATGGTCGAGGAAAGGTAAAAGCAGTTTTAAATTTGGACGGCTCGTTTAATACTAAAAATACAGAAGCGGCGTTGAAAGAAGGGCGAAGAATTCCTTAGAAAGGAGAGAATATATGCAAAACGAATTATTCAGGACATATAACATCCTTTCCAGTATAAATGATTCATGCCGAGTGAAGGTAATCACTCAGGAAGAATTAAATGAACAACATACTAATTTGAAAGATTTCCAAGTAATGATTACTGAACTCCGGAATACCTTATCCAAGCTTGAAAATAGTGATTCGCTTTCAGTAGATGAAACTGTTGAAACTCTGCTACAATTGCACTTGAAACTTTCAGATTATATTTGGCATATTGACCAAATCCATGAGTTAGTAAAAAAAATGGCAGGGAATTATCGAGATTCAAATTAGTCTTTTCAGAGGCCTTGGGGGCAGTAATCCTCAAGGTCTTTCTTTTTACCCACTCAGTGTTGAATAATTCAGGGGCTACGTTCAATATAACTTAACTCTCAACATTTCCGTACTATATTATAATATTAGCTAAAAACAAGGGGATATTAGAATCAATTATAAAAAATACAATGATTGGATACTCGACTTTGACCGTGAAAGAATCAAAAAGATATTTGACAAATAGCCTTGTGAGGGTAATTCCCTCCAAGGTTTATTCTTTTACCCCCACCCAGTGCCGAATGAATCGAGCGGCCATGTGCAAAATAATTGGAAAATCTCCTCCTATATCATTAGTTCCCTACTATGCAACAGCCCAATATCATCGGATATAATCATGATCTATATAATACTGTTCAAAATTTTTGATTTCCTTGATGGGAAAACAAAATCTAAAGCATGCAAAAATCCCCTCCGAGCATCCTCCACCCATGAACCATGGGGCTTTTATGGAGCGCTACTCAGAGGGGATATTACCTAACCTTATTTCTTCACTTTATTCTCTTTGTAAAGGAAGTTCACAGTCCGCTTTACAGCCATATCCAAAGCGTCACCTGCGTAGACATGCTCGCCGCCTTTGACAACAACAAGCTTAGCGCCTTTGCCGTAGACTTTGTCATATTTCTTGGAATAGCTCATAGGTACAACTTGGTCTTTATCGCCATGGACAATCAGCACATCGCCTTCATATTTCTGCGCAATACCGTAAATATCCAAGCCAATGGCGTCTTCAAACCATTTCTTGCCGAACGTATAAGCTCCGCCGAAGATCGGAATTTCATCCGGAAGGTTATTCACATCAACGGTTGCCCCGAGCAGGCTGCCTCTCTCAGCGTCATCAACCAAGATTGCTGCTGCCGACCAGAGTGCCACACTATGGATTTCATTGGCTCTTTCTCCAGCTACCAAGCTGGTTGCCGCTCCGCCCATGCTGTAGCCTACCAGATTAATTCTGTTGGTATCCACATAATCGAGCGTTTTTACGTAGTCAATGATCGCGCTGAGGTCTTCTTTCTCGGATTTGATCGAATTATATTTAAGTTCTCCGTCACTTTCGCCATAACCGTCGAAGTCAAAGCGGACGGTGACCATCCCTTTTTTTTGCAAAGCATCTGTAAGCTGGGTAAACATTCCTTGCTGATTCCGATCTCCCAATACACCATGGGACAGAATCGCTACAGGATACTTTTTCCCCTTCTCATAGGAATTAGGCAGTCGAATGGATCCGCGCAGCGTAACCCCGTTGGAACCCGGATATGCAAATGCGATATCCCCTTCAAGGACTAAGGAGCCGTCTACCTTCTCATTGATATCATCATAAGCCGATGAATTTGTGCTTGCTTGAACCGATGCTGCGGATGCAGCTGCAGGTGAGAAAGCTCCCTGATTGGGGCTTCCCAGATTAGCAAATCCAGCGAAGGCCAGCACTGCAGTCATAGAAATCAATAGTTTCTTGTACAAGGTTCTTCCCCTCCAAAAATGTGTCTTATGTATGAGTTCTCCCTGCTATTGTAGCAAAAATCCTACTAAGGATATGGTTCATTCTTAGCTAAAATAGAGGCGTTTCTTGATCATTCGACATTTTTCTAGGTCTATTGTCGCTTTGACTTGCGGTATTGGTCTGGCGTGACCAGGTATACGCCTTTAAAGACTCGATTGAATGATTTTAAGTTCGGGAACCCGTTCTCATAAGCAATTTGGGTAATAGAATGGTCTGTTGTCACCAGATCACGGTAGGCTTTTTCCAGCCGGATCGTGTTGATGTACTGAAGAATCGTCATTCCGATATGCTTGCGGAAGAACCGACACAGATACTCAGAGCTGAACCCAAAATGGGTAGAAATGAAATCAATAGACAGTGGCTGGTTGTACTGTTCCTTGATAAAGTTCGTGATTTCCGTTAACAGGATCAGATGTTTCTGGGATTTAATGATCCCTGCAGTTTTTTTCTCAACGGCAAAATTCTTTAGCAGCACATAAATCAGCTCATGGGTTAGCCCTTTAATTTTGATCGGAGCAAGCGGGTCTGTCTCACGATTCCGATAGGTCGTAACGAGGGTGTCCAGATTTTCGCGTAGTTGTTGAATATTTAAGAGCTGGTTCTGGTCTGTCACCTCTCTTGAGATACACTGGAACGTGAAGCGGTCCATATCCGGAAAGTTGGACTTTAAGAACTCGTAGGAAATGATGACCGTCAGCGCCGAGCCCTCTTCTTGCGGATTCACAGAAAAGGAATGAACCTCGTTCGAATTAATCACAACGATATCACCCTGTTCGGATCTATAATTTGTCCCTTCGATATAGATGGATTCAATGCTTCCTGAAAGTACGTAAGAAATCTCTATGCTTTCATGCCAATGTCTCGGGATAAACCGGGTATCGTCTACGGGATGAAGAATAATTTTTACCGGCAGATTTTGATTAAATGTTATGAGCTCATATTCCATCTGGCTGCACACTCTTTCGTATAATTTTTCACGGTAGATTCTAACACTTTACCAGCTATATGCTTATTTGTGTAACCAAATTAACCCTAATTACATTTCACATCTACGAATATGAAAATTGATCTGAATTTCATGTAAATAAAAATAGCACTATAAAAAAACGATGAAATTTGCCGAAATAAGTCATTAGGCTTTCACAGCATACATAAAATGACTATTTGGGGAGGGCATAAAAAACGATATGAACCAGAAGAAACAGAGTAAAACAGAAGTTAAACAAAAACTCAGTGTGAAAGAAAGGGTACATAGGATTTGGGAGTTAAGCAAACATTCATCCAGACAGTTTCGAGCGTTATTGATTGCAGCATTTCTGGTTGTACTTCTGATTCCAAGCATACTGATCGGTTATTTTTCCTACGAGAGTGCTAAAGGTGAGGTTAAACACAAAATTACGAATGGAATTCTATCTAATACAGCTCTTGTGCGCAGCGTCGTGAATATGCATATGACTAACGCAATGAGCAATTTGGAGGTATTGGCCTCAAACTTAAGCTCCGGCGGAGCAAGCAGCAGTGATCTCCAGCAGCAGCTGGATGAGTTTACTCGTATGCACCCTGAGCTGAGCGAAGTGATCTTAGCAAGCGGCGACGGGAAATATACGGTATCTCCGAAAGCCAAGGTGGCGGATTTCAACCCGCTGAAGGCCGGCTGGTACACCAGAGCCATAGCGAATCAAGGGAAGATTTCTATCGCGGAGACGAGCGAACCTTCTCTGGCCGGTCCACTAGTGTTCAACCTGTCGAAGACGCTGAAGGATGGAAATGGCGTTCTGAATTTCAGCTTGAACATAGACAAACTGACGGATGTTGTAAAGAATGTCAAAATCGGTGACACGGGCGCCTTGTTTGTAACGGATGCTAAGAAGAAGGTGGTTACGGGAGCAGGGGTGTTGTTTGAGAATGGAGTATTAACAACGGGTGCTCCTTACGAAGCTACCGGTGAGGTAGATCCTTCCTTCGTTGCACCAGACGAGAAATACAAGGATATTTCCAAATCGTCCATGACTGCCGTAGGATTAACTTTGGACGGGTATAGCGTTACAGAACCTGCCACAGGATGGAAGATTTTTGCCTCCTTGTCTACCAGTGATTACGGAACCGCCGCCAAACCGATCATGCACACCACGCTCTGGGTAATTGCTGCGTCCATCGTCTTGGCTGCCATTCTGATGACCTTCGTCATTCTTGCTTTTGCTCGTCCATTGAAGAAGCTGCAACAAGGGATGAATGATATTCGCAGAGGCAACTTGTCCAGAAGGCTCCATGTCAAAGGCAAAAATGAGTTCGCCGTGCTCGCTGAAGGCTTCAACGACATGACCGATTCACTGCGAACGATGGTATCGGAACTGAGCGATACTTCTTCCAAGCTGGCTCTCTCCTCCGACACGATTAAAGAGAGCACGGAACAGACGGCCGAGTCCTTGGAGCATGTGTCCGCTACGGTACAGGAGACGGCAGAAGCCGCGCTGACAGGTGCGGAGGCTTCCAAGCAGACCGCTGCAACGGTAGAAGAAATGGCCAAGGGAGTACAGTCCATTGCGGAATCTGCCAATACGATTGTAAACTCTGCTGAGCTGACAGAGCAGCATGTGGAACAGGGCAGCCAGAGCATCAAGGACGTCAGCAGTCAAATGAACCGGATTCTGGATGCGGTAGCCGAATCGACAGAGATGGTCGAACAACTGGCGCAGTTGTCCGGCGAGGCCAGAATGATGAATGAGGCTATCACGGATATTGCAAGCCAGACCAATTTGCTAGCTCTTAATGCCGCTATTGAAGCTGCAAGAGCCGGGGAGCAAGGGCGCGGATTCGCTGTCGTTGCCGGAGAAGTCCGCAAGCTGTCGGAACAATCCAAACAGACGGCGGACGGCATTGGAGCTACAATTGAGAAGATGAATACCCTGATCGAAAGTACCAATGCGATGATGAATGGGAACGTCCGGAACCAGGTGAGTGAAGGATTGCGAATCAGTGGGGAAGCGGCTTCGGTCTTCTCCAGTATTCTGCATTCTACGAATTCAATTAACGAGCAGATTCAAGACATTTCTGCGGTATCCGAACAAATTTCAGCAGGAACTGAGGAAGCTTCAGCGTCCGTGGTAGAGCTGTCTCGGATGTCCGACCAATCTGCAGATAGCGCACAGACGACTTCCGCGGCTGTTGAGGAACAGCTGGCATCAATCCAGGAGATTGCTCATGCTTCGCAGGGGCTGTCCGATATGGCTCGCAAGCTGCAGGAGCTCGTTAAGCGGTTTGAGCTGGAATAATGGAGAGCACGTATAATGAACTAATCCCTGTCAAGTAGACAGAAATAAAAAAGCACTTCTAAGCAACCTGAGTCCTATATTCATATGGACTCAGGTTGTTTAATTTTTATTGAAATGTTGTTGGTTGTAGAACAGTTAGGGAATACTTGTAAAGGGTTTCAAGCTAGGGGAGGGATTCCCTGGAGGTTTGTTTTCTTGAATTATGAAATTAAAATATCCGTATGTTATAATAACGGAACATGATCATTTTGTGTGAGGAAAGCGGGAAAATACATGAGTGAAGAAATTTGTGACATTCCTTGTCAGGGAACGGATATCAATGTGAAATTAGTTAAAGATAAATTAATTGAAGACGGAAAAGCTGCTGAAATGGCAAATTTATATAAAACCTTAGGGGATCCAACCAGAATAAAAATTATTCACGCCTTGTCTCAAAGTGAACTTTGTGTTCATGATTTGACAGAAGTGCTGGATATGGGACAATCAGCAGTCTCACATCAACTGCGATTCTTGCGTAATTTACGGATTGTTAAACGCCGGAAAGTGGGAAAAACCGTTTTTTATTCCTTGGATGATGAACATGTTCAAGAAATTTTTATGCAAACCATGGAACATTTAAAACATAGCTAATTCAATGGATCAGCAGTTGCTGATCCATTTTTATTTGCAATTGTAGCGAAACTTTGAAGAAACGTATACAAAGTGATTATTGCCTACGGAAAGGTGTCAGTTTATAATACATATGATCACTTGTTCATATGTTCCAGTGAATAAACCACAGGCGGAGATGATAAACATGTATGATGTATTGGTTATTGGCGCTGGGCAAGCTGGCTTGGCCGCAGGGTACTATCTTAAGCAGACAGGATTGGAATTTCTAATTATTGATGAGGCTTCCTCAATTGGGGATTCCTGGCGCAAACGGTACGATTCTTTGACTCTTTTTACGCCGCGGATGTACGACGGCTTGCCAGGTATGCCACTTGAAGGGGATAAGAATAGTTTTCCAAGCAAAGATGAAATTTCGGACTATCTGGAAACTTACGCTAAACATATGGATCTCCCTGTCAGATTAGAATGCATGGCACTTCGTCTTTGGAAAGAAGGGGAGATTTTCAATCTAGAAACTACACAGGGGATTCTTAAGGCATCTAATATCCTTGTAGCGACCGGACCTTTCCAGATCAAAAATGTCCCTATGTTCTCTAAGTCATTATCAGAAAATGTTCTTCAGTTACATTCTTCGGAGTATAAGAATCCTTCACAATTAGTTCCTGGAACCACAGTCGTTGTTGGAGGGGGGAATTCGGGTGCTCAAATTACAGTAGAATTAGCACAAGTTCTCAAACAACCCCTATACATTTCGGTAGCCCGAAATATAACGTTTAAACCTTTGTACATCATGAATCGAAGTATATTTTGGTTTTTTGAAAAGCTTGGGATATTGCGGGCTAATACTCGGAGTATGATTGGGAAATGGTTGAGAAATCAGCCTGAATACGTTTATGGATATGAATTGAGAGAATTGATCAGAAGAGGGGAGGTTAGAGTATACCCCCGTGCATTAAACGGGTTAGATAACCGTATTATTTATGAGGATGGCAGTGAGCTGGTAGTTGATAATGTGATTTGGGCCACTGGATTTAAGCGGAATGACCAATGGATTCAAATCGCCAACGCATTTGACCTGAATGGTAACATTATACATAACGAGGGTGTATCTCCAGTTAAGGGGCTTTTCTTTGTCGGATTCCCTTGGCAAACATCGCGAGGTTCTGCACTATTAGGTTGGGTCAAATATGATGCTCAGAAAATAGTAAATGGTATCTTTCAAAGTATGGTCGCCCATTAATGCTTGTTATTTGACAGGGGATTGACCAACGAGCGCGTGTGAAAAGGCCAGATTCTTGTCCCTAGCTTAGGACAAGAATCTGGCCTTATTAACGGATGCTTCTTAGAATAACCTATCTTTATTAGTGATTATGATGGGCATGTGCATCCGGCTCGTTAGCTTTAATGGTGCACAAAATGCCCGCATCATGCTGGTGCTTCTCAGACTCGATTTGCACCGTGGAGTGTAGAACGTTCTTATGCGCTAACATATGTTCAATGGTTTGTAGTAGATTCTCGTTCTCATATACGGTTCTTTTTCCATCAACTACAATATGGGCTGTAAGTGCGTTTAAATTACTCGTAATGGACCAAATATGCACATCATGTACTGATTTTACGCCTTCTACTCTCAAAATCTCCTGAACGATTTCCTCGACATTGACGTTCCCAGGAGCTCCCTCCATTAATACATGCAGAGAAGACTTGCTGACATGCCATCCGCTACGAAGAACCAATACTGCGACAATTACACTGGCCAAAGGATCGCCCAGTTCCAACCGAAGAACATCATCAGCAGAGCGGCAAGAATGGCTCCAACAGATCCTAACATATCGCTCAGAACGTGCAGATAAGCCCCTCGCATATTCAGATTATGTTCTGTATCGCTCCCGCGCATCATAATCCACGCAACAAGTATATTAACCATTAGGCCAATGATACTGATAACTAACATCCCTACTGAAGCAACCTCTGGCGGATTCAGAAATCGATCAATGGCTTCGTAAAAAATGTATAAGGCAATCGCAATCAATGTAATGCCGTTCAGAGTCGCAGCTAATATTTCAAATCTTCTGTAACCGAATGTTTTTCCCATATTGACAGCTTTCTCTCCAAACTTAAAAGCAATGAGAGCAATAGCTAACGCTAAAGCATCCGATAACATATGACCAGCATCAGAGAGTAAAGCAAGGCTATTGGTAACAAATCCACCAATAACTTCAACCACCATATAACTCGCTATGATCATAAATGAGATGAGCAAAACTTTCTTGTTATTGCTCCCATGTACGTGATCGTGGCTATGGTTATGTCCTTCCATAATAAAAACCTACCTTCCATAACTTATTGATTAACATATGATCATTCATTCATATGTATTATGGTCTCATTATATGTAGGCAGTATCATACTTGTCAAGCGTATGTCCGGGCAGTTTGGGTTTTTAATATTTGAAGATTATGCTTTACTTGATAAAGTAGGAAAGGTGCTATACCTAGATAGGGGATTAGAAATACATTGGAGGGAGATAAGTCGTGAACCTGCAAAAGAATACTATTCTTAAATCTTTGTTTCACCGCAAACCGAAAAAATTAGCTTTTAAAATACCGTTCGCGTATTTCCTGGTGATCTTATTTACCGTAGGATTCAGTTATTTGGTACTGAACAAAATATCGTCAAATTCAGCACAGAAGAAGATCAGCGAGGCATCTTTACAGACGATTACATCGATCCAGACCAATGTTGATTTAATGATTGAGAATGTGAATAACTACTCGAAGATGGTCTTTTCGGATCATAATCTGCAAAATTTGCTCAGAGAAGGAGGGGTCTACGCCAATCTGGAAACTCAATCAAAGGTCAGCGCATATTTGTATAATCTTATGCAAGCGGTTCCAATTATTGATTCGGTTTATATTTTTGACAATTCAGGCCACAGTTTTTCAGTTGGGACTCAGGAGCTGCCAAATTTCAAGGAGGCCAATGTAGAGGATGCCCCATGGTATGAGCAGGTAGTTCTTAATAAAGGGAAGTATATCTTGAGGTTGAATGGAAGCGGGGCCTTCTCAGAGCGTGCCGGAGAAGATAATTTCGTATCGTTTATTCGTCTGATTCGTGACATTGACAATACATCCCGGCTAGGGGTATTGGTCATGAACATAAAAGCCGACTCTTTTGTACAGGCGTATTCGAATCTCTTGAATCAGGATTCGTTTCAAATAGCGGTCTTGGATGAAAATAATCAACTGATCGTGGCCAATCCCTTTGAAGATCAGAGTGGCCCAGCTGTTCAGCAGTTGATTACAACAAATAAAGATATACTGCAGCAGAAATTCCAGGAGAGTGGCTCAGGGGTATTCAGCATGAACTCAGGTTCGCAGAAATATACAGTTTCTTATTTATCAGGCGGGAACTACAATTGGAAGTTTGTCAGTATAAAATCATACGATACGATCGATTCCAAAAATAAGTCGCTTGTCCTGTTGGCGCTGGTTCTGCTTATCATAAATGGAACCGTTTTCTTTATGAGTTCGTTCATCATCTCCCGAAGTATTATTAAACCAATTCATAAACTTTTGCGATCTATGGACAAGGCGCCTAGCGGTAATTTCAGAAAAGTAAATGTTGAACTGAATAGCTATGAATTTGAACAATTGTTTATGGGATACAACCAGATGATTGAACAAATTGATCAGATGCTCAAACGAATTATTGAAGAGCAGAACACCATTCGCAAGGCAGAACTAAATACGCTTCAGGCCCAGATCAAGCCGCATTTTTTATATAACACGCTGGACTCTATTACTTCATTAGCCTTGTCGGGACTTAACGAACAGGTATGTGAGTTGATCGAAGCTTTGGGGAGCTATTATCGTCTTAGTGTTAGCAAAGGGCAAGATGTTATTACGGTCGGCGAAGAAATTGATATCGTACGAAATTATTTGAAAATTCAGAAAACACGGTATCAGGATGCCTTTGAGGTTCAGATCGAAGTGGAGGAGGAATGCTGTCAGTTCCCGATTCCAAAGCTTGTGCTGCAGCCACTGGTAGAGAATTCTCTCTATCATGGGATACGGCCTAAAGGGTCCCCGGGAACGATACGAATCAGCGCACGATCCATGAAAGAGGCTGTGGAGATCACTATATCTGATGATGGAGTTGGGATGTCTCAAGAAGAGATTGCAGAGATCCTGTACACAGAGAGAAAAGGTCAAAATAAAAGTTTTGGACTGTGGGGGACGATGGAACGGCTGCGCATTTTTTATGGAGACAAGGATTGTATTCAGATCGAAAGCGAACCTGAAAAAGGGACGCGGGTCACATTAATGATACCGATTGGAGTTGTTCCAGCATGGGAAAATTAAAGGTTTTAATTGTGGATGATGAATACCTGATACGAAATTTACTCAAGATGCGCATTGATTGGGAACAACAAGGTATGCAGATTATAGGGGAAGCTTCCAATGCAAGTGATGCTCTAGATTTTGTAGATAAACATAGACCCGATATTATTTTTACGGATATTTATATGCCCTCTATTGATGGAATTGAATTTAGCACAAGAGTATTACAAATGTATCCCGATATTAAGGTTGTGGTCGTTACCGGTCATGATGAATTCGAATACGCACATAAAAGCATCAAAATAGGCATTGCTGATTTTATTTTAAAGCCCATTCACGCCTCTGAGCTGCTCCGTGTGACAGAAAAGCTAAAACGTATGATTGTTGAGGAGCGTTCGCGTGATCAAGAATTGGAGAAGTTGAAGGAAGATTTGAGGAAGAACTTCCCTTACCTCAAGGAGAAATTTTTATACCACTGGTTGAAGGGGGCCCTATCCAAGGAGGAAATTCACGAAAAAGCGGAGTATTTTCAAGTTCCCTTAGGCCTTGGTATAGGAGCGTTTCAAATAGCCGTAATTGAAGTTTCTTCTGTATCAGCCAAGCAGACCGAGGAACAATTGATTCTCCTTAGGATGGAATGTAGAAATCAAGTTGAAGCATTTTATGGGGGAAATGCCGGTGTGATTATCTTAACGGATACCCGAGACCAGATTGTGATTGTTTCCCGGAATGAAGATGCCAATCTAATTGCCGAATGTGAATCGTTAACAGAGAGTCTGACTAGAACTAATAAATGCGTGGTAAGCATCGGTATCGGGCGGAAATATGAAGACATAGAAAAAGTATGTTTGGGATATCAGGAAGCCTGTCGTGCCCTCAATTATCAAGCTTTCGTAGGGGTAAACCAGGTTATTTGCTTCGAAGATATCGTTGAACGCGGTGAGCAGCAGTACCGGTCCAACCCGGGCCTTCTTCAGCAGCTTCAGTTCTATATCAGCGTCGGTTCTTCTGAACGTGCGTCTCAGGCATTGGGTGATATTTTTAACGTTCCATTCTCCAGTGTATCGGAGTTTCGTATGGCGGCGATGGATGTCATCACAGCATGTCAGCGGGCAGCGATAGAGCAGCAGATTGAAGACGAAAACTATGTTTTTAATAAAGAGTCTCTGATCTCTATCCTCACAGCTGATCATCTTCCGGAATTAATCCGCACATTGGAGAGTTATATTCTTCATGTTTCCAGGGCGATCGGCTCAAGGAGACAAACCAAAGAAGGCAACCTAATAAGCCAGGTGAAAGAGTATCTTGAAAACAACCTAAGCAATCCAGAAGTAGGACTAGCGAGCACGGCGGCAACATTTTTTGTCAGTTCAGGCCATTTGGGGCGGCTTATGAAGAAGGAGACCGGGCAGACCTTTGTCGAGTATCTTACGAATATACGGATGAAAAGGGCAGAAACCTTACTAAAGCAGACGAATCTGAAAGGATACGAGATCGGTGTACAGGTTGGGATTACAGATCCGCACTACTTCAGCATCTTATTTAAGAAGAATACCGGCCGATCCCTTAATGAATATAGAAATAATAGATGATGACAGAAAGATGTTTGAATTTTAAAAGGAGATGTCTGTATTTTGAATGGAGATAGAGGGGAGATTTACCTAGAATTTGTTATAGAAACAGCAAATATTCATAGGGAGGGCAAAGGATGAAAGCGTTAATAAAAAGAACGTTCGGCATCATTTTGGCTGTAGGACTGGCAGGGAGCATCGCGGCTTGTTCGTCTGAATCAGCAGATAGCACGCCATCTAATGAAAGCGATTCCATCAAGCTGACACTCTGGGACCAGTCTGTAGGCAACACGGACCCGTCTGCAAAATTATTGCCGCAAATCATCGAGAAATGGAACAGCGAACACCCCGGCATTCAAATTGAACGAACAGGTACGACAGGGGAGCAATATAAGACCAAAATTAAAACATCTATCGCTGCAGGTGAAGCTCCAGACATCTTCTATGGTATGGGCGGGGGCAGCTTTATGCAGCCCTATATTGACTCCGGTAATGTTCTTGAAATTACTAGCTATTTAACAGACGATATCAAATCCAGAATGGGTCCAGGCATGGCGAAAGCCATTGAAAACAACGGGAAAATTTATACACTGCCTGTCTACACCCATATCGCGAATCTGTATGTGAATACTGAATTATTTGAAAAAGCGGGGGCTAAGCTGCCCACAACCTATTCGGAACTGCTTGATGCCGTGGATAAATTAAAAGCGGCGGGAATTACACCGGCTCTGATCGGAGAGAAGGATCGGTGGCCCGGCATGTATTGGTACGATATCATTGCAATGCGCCAGGCAGGCAATGCGGCGGTTATGGAAGCATTTAAGGATCCTTCGAAATGGAATTCGCCGGACTTTGTGGCGGCAGCAACGAAAATGCAAGAGCTGGCAAAGAAAGGCGCATTTAACACCAGCATGTTCAGCATGAGTTATGATGAAATGCTTGGCGCATTTAATGCAGGGAGCGGGGCCATGATGTTCCAAGCCAACTGGGTGAATGCGGGGATAGAAGATCCGTCCTCGGCCGTCAAAGGTAAGGTCAAGGTCATTCCCTTCCCTGTCTTTGAGGATGGTAAGGGCAAAAACACTGAAATATTTGGCGGAGCTGTAGACGGCTTCTATGTCAGCAAAAACACCAAGCATCCCAAAGAAGCTGTTGAATTCCTTAAGTACCTGAGTGAACAACTTGGCACGAAAGGGTATCTAGCTGGTGCAGGGCTCCCAAGCTGGAATACGGACGGACTTGATACCTCTGGGCTTTCCACGCTTGACCTGTCTAGCGCAGATATTATGAAAACAGCGACTTCGTTTATTGCATGGTGGGATAACATTCTCCCTGCTGACTCCGCAGAAGCCCATAAAAACTTAATTGCGCAGCTTTTGGCAGGCGACATAACCCCTGAACAATTCTGCAAACAGATGGCACAGCTTAAACCGACAGAACTAAGCCTCTGATCATTTTTTGATAAAACCCAAACGAGATGTGGTCAGGGGGCACCCCTGACCACGTTTTTGAGAGGAGAACGACAATGAATTCTGTATTTTCTAATAAAACAGCCATTGCTATATTTGTTCTTCCTACCCTTCTCATCTTTTGTGCTATTGTGTTAGTTCCGATCTTCGTCTCCAGTTATTATAGTGTGCTGGATTGGAATGGTGTCGGCAAAGGCACATTTATCGGACTTCACAACTATGTTGAGATGTTCACGGATTCAAGGGCATTAAATTCCATGAAAAATTCCTTGTTGTTTGCAGCAGCCTCTATTTTTATTCAATTGCCCATCTCTTTGTTGCTTGCGCTTATCCTCGCTTCCAACGTTAAGGGAGAGGGGTTTTACCGTACGGTATATTTTATTCCCGTATTGATCTCCACTGTAGTTATCGCTCAGCTCTGGTCTAAAATCTATAATGCGGATTATGGTCTTTTGAATTCATTGCTGAAAAGCGTAGGTCTTTCCGATCTGGCGCAGGATTGGCTTGGACAGAAGAAAACGGCACTTATCGCTTCGTTTATTCCTACCTTGTGGCAGTATATCGGCTATCATATGCTGCTTATGTATGCTGGTGCAAAGTCGATATCGCAGGACATTTTTGAAGCTGCCAAAATTGACGGGGCTTCCCGCGTGCGTACGGCCTTCTTGATCACAATTCCGCTAATGAAGCCTATTCTTAAAGTATGCCTTGTCTTTTCGGTCATTGGTGCATTCAAAGTGTTTGATCTGATTTATGTACTGACAGGTGGCGGCCCCTTTTATAGCACCGAAGTACCGAGCACTTTAATGTATACAACGATTTTCGATACTTACCGATACGGCTATGGCAGTGCAATATCCGTCTTCATTATCGCGGAATGTTTAGTATTCACAATTATCATTAATAAATTTTTCAAAACAGAATAGGGGTGAGAAATGTGAGTACTGCCGAAGTGGTGTTACCCAAAAAACCACAATATATTGGAAGAATATTGCTGCAGGGGATGCTAGTCCTTGTTGCGATCACGCAGATATATCCACTCATTTGGCTGGCCTTTTTCTCACTTAAGGACAATAGCGAGATATTCAGCGGGGATGTGGTGGGACTCCCTAAGAAATTTCTCTGGAGTAACTATACCAAGGCCTTGTCGGATGGTCATGTATTAACTTATTTTTTCAATAGTGTGCTGGTAACAGCGGTATCTATTATCCTTGTGTTGATCCTATCCTCTATGACAGGTTACGCGATCACGAGAATGAACTGGAAGTTAAGCAATTTAACCATGACGACGATTCTGCTTGGGATGATGGTACCCATTCATGCAGCCTTGCTGCCTTTGTTTATGGTCTTGAAAAGCTTAAGTTTGCTGAACAGTTATTGGTCATTGATTATCCCTTATGTTGCGTTTGGAATTCCGATGGCCGTGTTTATTCTTGGCAGCTTTTTTAGAGGGATTCCCCGAGAGCTGGAGGAAGCCGCTGTCATGGACGGATGCGGCATCTATCGAACATTCTTCTCCATTATATTACCATTGGTTCGGCCTGCCATAGCTACGGTCGCGATCTTTACGTTCCTTTCCTGCTGGAATGAGCTGATGTTCGCAGTCACATTCATTAACAAGACTTCCTATCAGACACTGACGGTGGGGATGATGTCGATGGTAGGAACTTATATTACACAGTGGGGGATCATTGGGGCAGGGCTGATGATTACAACCATTCCGACGATTGTTATTTATTTGCTGCTCAATAAACAGGTTCAGAAAAGCATGATTGCCGGCGCGATCAAGGGTTAAGGGCCTTCGCTGGCCGGGCGGCTGCTTTGCTGATGAGTATCACTGGAAGGATGGCATCGGTCCAAGGGAGCAGCGCAAACGCATGGTTAATACGCACTGGGGCGGTGTTGTGGAAAATAACCATTTCGGCACACATGAATTTTTTGACCTATGCGAGCTGCTCGGTGCAGAGCCTTACATCTGTGGAAATGTTGGCAGCGGGACGGTTCAGGAGATGCAGGAGTGGGTCGAATACATGACTTATGACGGCGAGTCGCCAATGGCTAATTGGAGGAAGGCAAACGGCCGAGAGAAGCCTTGGAAGCTGAAGTACTTTGGTGTTGGAAATGAAAACTGGGGCTGCGAAAGGCAATATGCGCCCCAACTATTATGCCGACGAATACCGCAGGTTTCAGACCTATGTACGCAATTATGGTGAGAATCGCATTTATAAGATAGCCGGGGGTGCAAATGCGGATGACTATAATTGGACGGAAACGCTGATGCGCGAAGCTGGCGGGCATATGGACGGCCTCAGTCTTCACTATTACACCGTACCCGGCGGTTTTGAGATCAAGCGTCCGGCGGTTGGCTTCGACGAAGCAGAATGGTTCGAAACCATGCAGCAGGCGCTCCGGATGGACGAACTGATTGCTCGCCACTCGGCGATCATGGATCAGTACGATCCAAAGAAACGGGTTGGCCTAATCATCGACGAATGGGGCACCTGGTTCCAGGTGGAACCAGGTACGAACCCTGGATTTCTGTACCAGCAGAACTCACTTCGTGATGCCCTTGTCGCAGGCCTGCATTTCCATGCTTTCCAGCGTCACGCAAGCCGTGTCCATAGGGCGAATATCGCTCAGACGGTCAACGTGCTCCAAGCCATGATTTTAACAGAAGGCGATAAAATGGTATTGACTCCTACTTATCATGTATTCGAGATGTTTAAGGTCCATCAGGATGCTGAGGCGCTTGCGCTTCACCTTGAGACGGGTGAGTACACCGTAGAGGGCGAAGCCATTCCTCAGGTCAGCGCGTCTGCATCCAGACGGACTGACGGTACGATCGACATCAGCTTTTGCAATGTCGACCCGAACCGTGAAGCACAAGCAGCGCTGTAGCTGCGAGGTTTGCCTGGGACCCCGGATATCAGTGGACGAGTGCTTACACACAGCGATATGAATGCGCATAACACTTTTAAGCAGCCGGAGACGGTGAAGCCGCAAGCATTCGGGGCGGTCAAAGGGGCGGGGGCTGACGGCTTGTCTGTCACACTGCCGCCGATGTCCATTGCTGTGTTGACGCTTTCGTTTTTAGGACATAGTGTATAAGTGAACAGAGGGAGTGTGAGCATAGTGTTCCAATTTAAATTGGTAGACAAGGTTCCTATCTCGAAGAAAGCCGTTGCCTTTACGTTTGACGATGGTCCTGACCCGTTATATACAAGACAGTTGCTGGATATATTCCGCAAGGTTAACGGCAGAGCAACCTTTTTTATGATTGGCCAGCAGATCGATGCTTATGAGGACATTGCAGCGGAAGTTTATGCGGCCGGACATGAGATTGGCAATCATACCTATACGCATCCCGATTTGACAAAGCTCACTCCGGAGGAAGCAAGGGCGGAACTGCAGCTTACGAACGAGCGAATTCGCCAATTGACGGGAGCATTTGCCTCGAATTTTCGGCCACCGTTTTTTGCAGTGAACCACTATGTTCTTGCACTTGCTGCGGAATTAGGGTATCAGTCCATAGGGTGTGTTAACGGTGAAGCGAGGGACTGGGAGCAGCCAGGCACTGATTTTATTATAGAGCAAACGCGGCGAAGCGTTGAGAACGGTAGTATTCTTATTTTTCATGACGGATATGGCAGCCGGTCACAAACGATAGAGGCTGTTCGGATTCTGGTGAAGGAGTTGGCTGCTGAGGGATATCAGTTTGTTACCGTAAGAGAATTGCTCAGCCTTGCTGAACATGCTTAATACCTATATAGAATGAACTAAAGAAATGAACGTTATAGGACCGTATTAGCCCGTGATAACAGAAAATTCAATGTAAAACTTTAGTCAATCTATATAACTTGAGAAACAGACGTCCCAAAGTCCGCATTACTACCGGAAACATCATCCATGCATGAAAGTCCGAACGACTTTTTGTAGATCAACTGCAGGTATCCAAGCGCAAAACATACGCCAAGCAAATTTCGACATGAAAAAAGCCGAATTTCCTACGCTAAGGCATCATCGGCTTTTATTTTATTGGATAAAAAGACATAAATATTGTGTAATGATAATAAAGTCATTTAGCACCAAATAGAGGAAGTCCCATTACCAAACTTACCATAAGCACCTTCTTAAATTATTCAAGCAGGAAAGTAATTTGATACTGGGTTCCTTGGTGAAGCTTACTGTTTATTTTAATATCTCCACTATGAGCTATAATGATTTGCCTTGCAATTGCCATTCCTAATCCTGTTCCGGAATTATTGGAAGTTGCACTTGTCCCTCGGAAGTACCGGTCAAATAAGTGTTCAACAGTTTCTTGATCCATACCGACTCCATCATCTTCAATTAAAATGCGAACTTGTCCAGGTTGAGACCGGTCTTCGTGGAGTATGACCTTAATTTTTGTTCCGGGTGGATTATGTTTGATACTATTAGCAATTAAGTTTTCAAATGCTCGATTTAAGTATTTCGAATCCATATTAAAATATATTTGTTCTTTATTCGTCTCAAATAAAAACGCCTTATTTTTTGATTCTGGTAATCTCTTCAGTTGTTCCAAAATATCTTTAAGGACATTTACAAGGTCTTTTTGCTCGAGCTGTATCGGAACAGCATCATTTTTCAATTGAAAAGTTAAGTTGAAGTCTTCAATTAGTTGCTCCATATACTCTACTCGCTCTTCCATGATTTTGGAAAAGTGACGTACCTTATCTTGTTCCCAGTCATATTCATGTAAAGATAGTAGTACAGTATATCCCTTGATAACAGACAAAGGGGTTTTAAGATCATGTGATACTCCTGTAAGCCATTCTTCCCTTGTTTTTTCTAATAACTTTCGTTCTTCTGTATTTCTTTGAAGAGTTGACGTAAGATCAGAAAGGGCTTGCATCAATTCCTCATATGTTTTATATTTGGTTTTATTTCGCCAGCGTCTTTTTGACTTTAGATTCCAATTATTAAAAGGTTTCTCGTATTTTCCTTTAGATAGATTTTCAATCCAAGATACAATATACAGTAAAGGAGCACCTAATTGTCTTCCAAAAAATAAGGCAATTAAAATACCAATTATAATAATGGCAAGACTCCATAGATTATTCGCCCAGTATAGAAAGGGATTATTATCTGTCATTGGTTTCCCTAAAACCCATGTTAACTTTTGATCACCAATAGTTTTATACCATGTAGATAGCTGATAGCCCTTTTTGGCAGGATACAAGTAATCAGATACTAGTTCGCCAGGAATATAATGAATGGGAATACTTTTGGGTTTATTAAAGGAAAAGACTTCACTCCCTTTTTCATCCAATATTTGTATCCACATTTTATTTTTTACTAAATTTTCTTTTATTTTGGAGTTTACTGAGAGTCCTTGATCAACGACATTCGTATGCTCCACTATTTTACTAATCGATAATCGTGGAGTCTCAGTTTTGTTATGTCCAAGAAAGAAGCTGAAAAGAAAAATACTGATCACAATAAGTAAACCCCAAATAAGCATTAACCAGAAAATACGTGATACGAAGTAATAGGCGACACGATTTCTTAACTTCACAATAAATCCTCATTTGTAGCTACTTCAAATATATAGCCTAGTCCTCGAACTGTTTTTAACCATTTAGGTCTACTAGGATCTTCTTCTATTTTTTCACGTAAACGCCGTACATGTACCATCACTGTACTATCCCCACCATACAATTCTCCCCATACATCCTTATAGATTTGATGTTTACTCAAAATTTGGTTAGGGTGTTCACAAAAATAAAGTAAAAGTTTCATTTCTTGAGTAGGACATTCTACTCTTTCACCATTTACAATAAGTTTTCCTGTATTAGGATTTATATTAAAAAAGCCAAAATCATAAATCCTTTTTCGTGAATACTGGGATGGAATTTTAGTAGAACGTTTTAATTGTGCTTTGACTCGAGCAACAACTTCCAATGGATTAAAAGGCTTTGTAATATAGTCATCTCCTCCGAAACTAAACCCCTGCAATTTATCTAAATCTGTGGTTTTAGCAGTAAGAAACAGTATAGGTACATCTGTCTCCGAACGAATTTTATTACATAGAGTAAAGCCATCTGTATCAGGTAACATCACATCTAACAAGATAATGTGTGGGTTATTTTGCGTTGTTATGAAAAGTGCCTCTGCTCCATTAGTAGCTGTTAGGATGTTTTGAAAACCTTCCTTTTCAAAAACGGTTATTAATAAGTCTAAAATGTACTGATCATCATCAACCATCAAAATTTTATGATCCTCAAGTTTTAAAGTCACACTTAACCCTCCTTCCTATCTCAATTATTATTTTACATTAAAGCCAAATAAAAAAAGCTGTTGAGATAAGAATTAATATCCTGTTTAGGTTTCTGAATAGTCAAAATAATTATATAACCCTTGGCGTTCTAAGAATGTAAATTAATTTAGGGAAAATATTTGGGACAAGCCGTTAAGCAAATGTTTAGGAAAAGTTTCATTCTCGTTTAATAAATTTCGTTTACGATAGAAACGAGGTGAGGAACAGATGAATGATCAAATTTTGATGACTAATGATCTAACCAAAAAGTATAAAAAGCACACGTCTGTAGATGGATTAAATTTGCGAATTGAACGTGGTCAAATTTATGGATTTCTTGGACCTAATGGGGCTGGAAAAACAACAACGATTCGGATGTTGCTGGGTTTGATAAAGCCTACAAAGGGTAATATTGAAATTTTTGGTCAAAACCTAAACAAAAACCGTTTACAAATTTTACAACGGATTGGATCTTTAGTGGAGTCCCCAACCTACTATGGAAACTTAACCGGACGTGAAAATTTAGAAGCCGTTCGCCGGTTACGTGATCTTCCAGAAAAACGTGTAAATGAAGTGTTGGAAATCGTGAGATTAACCAAGGTGGCTAATAGGCTAGCCAAGGAATATTCGCTTGGAATGAAGCAACGTCTAGGGATTGCTGCAGCATTGCTTAGTAATCCGGATTTATTAATACTGGACGAACCGACCAATGGTTTAGATCCATCTGGTATCCAAGAGATTAGAGAGTTGATTAAAGAATTACCGGAGGCTGGAATGAGTGTCCTTGTTTCTAGTCACTTGTTGAGTGAAATAGATCAAATGGCGACACAAGTAGGGATCATTAATAATGGAAAAATAATTTTCCAAGATTCGATTCAATGCTTAAGGCAGAAACGGAAGCCTCTACTAAAAGTTGGAGTTAGTGATGTAATGAAAGCAAATGAAATATTAAAAGAACGAAACTTAAAGGCAGATTTACAAGGTGATTTCTTGTGGTTATCTAAAACTGAACCAGCATTTGTTTCCGAAATTAACTCTATTCTAGTTCATTCGGGTGTATCTGTTTATCGACTTGAAGAAGTGAAAAGAACACTTGAAGATATCTTCTTAGAATTAACTGGTACCGAGGGAAGCTTATGAAAAATATATTATCGGCAGATAAATTAAAATTAAAACGTTCATCGTTATTAATTATCGTTTTATTGGTTCCGTTACTTATCTTGGCATATGAGTTGGTAAATCTCACCTATCGTTCCGGGTTTGTTGAAAAACAAGTTGAGATGTTCGGTGCAGGTTCTATGTGGATGTATGTATTGTACGACAATAGTTTGTTATTTGGTCTAGGTTTCCCATTGGCCGTTACACTTGCTGCGTCAGTTATAGCAAATATCGAACATCAGGCAAATGGATGGAAACAAACCCTTTCAATGCCTATATCAAGGGGTAAAATTTATTTGAGTAAATTTATTTGGCTAACCATTAGCCTATTCCTTTCCACCACTATTTTTCTGATTGGCATGGTTTTACTAGGAAAAGTATTAGCATTTGAAGGAGATATTCCATGGGGCTTATTGATAGGCGATTGTTACGGTATGTTAATTACAGTATTACCAATTATGGCCTTTCAATTTTGGTTATCCATGACAATTAAAAATCAGGCATTCTCAATTCTTATTGGATCAGTTTCGGCTATTATGGGTCTGTTTTTAGCTGCTGCTCAAACGACACGGTGGTTCCCTCTGGCTTATCCAATCCAATCATCAACGGTTATTTTGCAATATGAGGGCATAGGGACTAACCCGGATTTTTCAACCTACCTCGTCATCAATTTGATATTAGGTATAATCCTTATGTTTATAGGTTCTAAACATTTTGCTAAACGGAATGTCCAGTAAGGGGAGATTACTTTGAAAAATGTCTTATATGTTGAACGATTAAAATTAAAACGCTCCAAGTTGTGGCTACTTTACATCATAGGTCCCCTTTTAGGTGTATTCCTGGCTTATATTAATTTCTTTAAAAACTATGATCTTTTTATGCAGCCAGGAGATAATGAATGGATTGAAGTATGGACACAAGTAGCGTTATTTATGGGTCCTTTTGTATTACCAATCATGGTTGGGATATACGCAGCCCTTGTTTGTAGGAGTGAACATATCGGGGGTGGATGGAAACAGCTATTAGCATTACCAATCAAACACTCAGAAATCTTTTTAGGGAAATTTCTAACAGTGGTAAAAATGGTTGTTATCTCAATGCTAATCTTATTAATCTTTTTCATAGGATTTGGTTATTTAAAAGGAGTAGAAGGTAGTATTCCATTTTTTAAAATACTTGGATTCATGATTAGGGGCATTTTAGCGTGCTTGCCATTGATTCTACTTCAACTAATTATTTCTATAAGAGCAAAAACATTTGGTATACCATTAGCTGTTAGTATTGTTTTTACTCTTCCAGCGATTATTGTTGCTAGCACACCTTTAGGGCAGATTTATCCTTGGACGCAACCTATGCTAGCAATGTCACCTGAAGATGAATCGCCTATTCAATCTTATTTCTTATTTTATACACTAGTTATTGGAACTTTCATGGTTTTACTGATATATGGTATACGCAGTTTTATAAAAAGGGATATAGCTTAACTTATTCTGGCCGATTTTAAGTCGGCTTCCTTTCTATTTTATAACCTTATATAGAACGCAATTAAGATTAAAACCTAATTAATAGGCGATCGATAGTTTCCATCGGATGCTTATTGATTCGCTTTATAAACTGGCTAACATGGAGCTTAATCCTATAGAACTTCTCAAAAAAGACGTTGTTGACCACATCTGATTTGAGCTACAGCCAAAGTCCTTCGACTGGATTTAGATTTGGACTGTACGGAGGCAGTAAGACCAAGTGCAAGCGCGGATGTTTCTTTAGAAAAGGTTGCAACCCGGTGGCATGATGAATCCGATTGTGATCTAAAATCATAGCAATTTTTCCGTTCGGGTACGCCAACGGAAGGTCTTCGAGGAACCGAATAAAGGCAGCCACATCGGCCTTTTCTTCTTCACGATGATGCACCTGTCCGGTTTCATAATTGATCGCGCCAAGCATCTTTGCCCCTTCGTGCTTCCCATAGGAACGAATCATCGATTCGTCTTCAAACAGCAGATGATCGATTTCTTCGGCCTCCACCCGCTTTTTAAGCTGGGCAAAGGTGTGCTTGCGGAAAAACGCCTGGGCCTCCTCATCGGCGTTGGCCAGCGTATAGGTTGCTTTGGTGAAGCTGAAGTTCATGCGTCTTTAGCATAGAGCTGATTCCGCGCACACTCATCATGATCCCAAACTCTCGCTTGATCCATGAGTGGCAGGGTCCAGGTGTAACGAGCTTCAAACCCTACATCGGCTGGCTGGTTCTGCTCCAGCATAGCGGCTAATTGGATGCGTTGCTCTTCCGTGAGCTTAGGCGGTTGTCCAGGGGAGTGGCCCATTTCTAGTCCAGAAAGGATCTGGGTTTGATAACTTCTCCAATAGTTGCTGATGGTTTGACGAATGCGACCGAGTAAATTACCGATCTCTGCAAACGTATGTCCCTCTAATCGCAACCTTACGGCCAGGTACCTTTCGTAAAGCCGTTTATCTGATGTATCTTTCATGGTAAGTTCAAACGCTCAATTTCTTCGTTTTTCATTTTTATCGCCACCTTGGGTTGGTCTTACTGTTAATTACCCGATTTGGAGGTTAGAGTAAAGGAGTTTGTTTTTTAATTGCGTTCTATATAAATCATAAAAGGAAATGCAATCTATTATAGATCCTTTATGTCTGCATAAATTAACATCTTTTTTCAATTAAAAATATCATTGATATAAAAACCATTATATGGTTTAATTGTGTTGCTTTTCAAGAATCAGTCATCTTTGCACTATTAATTCATTTGTTCTACGGAATGAATGGAAATCATAGGGAAGGAGGGCGACTCATGAAAAAATTAGGAAAAAAGATTAACAGCACACAAGGTACATTAATGGCTTATGCCTGCAGTTGCGGTACTTGTCCTTGTGCTACATCAAAGTGTACCTGCAGAACGAATTCTTCCGCAACACATCGAAATGCACTGACTACAGCTAGCAGCTCTACATTTAACATGCAGTATGCCGGGCTTCAAATTGGTAGTTAAATTATAAGATTTTGCTTAAGGGCTGCTATATTTTTAGCAGCTCTTAAACATAATCAGCAAATGAATGGGGGACCCGAATAATGTTTCAGGAAAAACCATTTATAAAGCTATTCCAAGTGATGAATGCCTATTATATTTACGATGTGAATTCGAACAAGATTATTGAGACGAATCAGGAGATTTATACTTATTTGGATGCTGTACTGAAGAATGCATCCCCGGTGCCGGAGCTCAATTCACAGCTTTTGCATGTCGTGCAGGACATGCTCCAGGCGGGGCTGCTGCAGCAGCAGGCCGATGTGGAAATAGAACATGTGATGACGGATCAGCTTGAGAATATTCTTGAGCATGAGCTTTCACGGATTTGTCTGCAGGTCACGCAAAATTGCAATCTAAGGTGTAAATATTGCGTGTTTTCCGGAAGCTACGTAAATAGAGTACATAACAATAAACGGATGGATTGGGAGACGGCTAAGAGGGCATTGGATTTTCTATATGAGCATAGCGGTGAAAGTGATAAGGAAGTTATGATTGGTTTTTATGGTGGAGAACCTCTACTGGAATTCGATTTAATTCAAAAATGTGTCGAGTACAGCTATAAGCTGTTTCCGAGTAAAAATTTACAGTTTAATATTACGACCAATGCCACGCTTCTTCATAGGAAGGTAGCACAATACTTGCTGGATAACAACTTTTCTATATCGATCAGTATAGACGGTCCCCAAGCCATTCACGATTTGAATCGTGTATATGTGAATGGTCAAGGTAGTTTTGAAAGTGTGATGGGCAATCTTCAAGGTATGCTGGAATCTATTCCGGATGTTCCTACGGAAAAATTCATCATTAGCACCGTTGTATCCAATGACGCTGATCTGGAGAGTGTGGTTCGCTTTTTCAAGGAAGATAGCCAGGTCAGCAGATTTACCTATCAATTGACCTCAGTCAATGATGTGAATATGAAGCAGAGGCCGCTGCCTACATGTAAGCAGAATGAGATCATTAATGAATATGAGAAGGCCAAGATCTTCTTATACGGAGTAGGCCGAATCCCGATTGAAATGACTTCAAGAATGGCAGAAGCTTATGCCAATCAACTAGCGGATACCTTTTGTCATCGCACCGCAATTGATATGACGCGGAGAAAATTGCATCCCGGGGGTCCATGTGTACCGGGTCAGCATAAATTGTTCGTGGATGTAGAAGGGAATTTATATCCGTGTGAAAGGGTCAGTGAAACCTCTCCGGTAATGAAGATGGGAAGTCTGGAGAGTGGTTTTGACATCGCCGCAGCGAAAAGGCTGCTTAATGTTGGACAAGCTACCGAAAAAGAATGCTCTGAATGCTGGGCCTTCCACTTTTGTACGCAGTGTGTTGCCTTTGCAGATGGGGTTACGGAGATTTCCAAGGAGAAACGGCTAAGTGAATGTGAGCGAGTGAAAACCTCTGTCGAGGAAATGATGAAGGACTATATTGTTTTGCAAACGTATGGCTGCGAGTTTGAGAAGTATGAAAATATAAAATTTTAATGGGGGGAGGAACGAGGATGACAAACGAACGGTTGATGATTTTTCCCGTTGATGGAGAGTACTTGCCCTTCTTGAAATACTCGGACCTGCTGGAACGAAAATCGAGTGTAGCTTGCTATGCCCCCAAGGGGTGGTTCTATGTCAATAAAACGATATCTGTTTATGATAAGAGAACGCTTACAGTTAAGGATATCAGCGAATGTACTGATTTTTCAGAGTTTGACACCGTGTGGATTGTGAACTCGAATGGCGAGATTGATTTCTCCAGCACGATTTTGCCTATTATTGAACAGGCAGCTAAAGAGAAGAAAACTATCCGGATCACCCGTGCTCTAACTGCTGAGGAGTATTATGAATGCTCACAGCTATGCAAGACGTACGGAACACTTATAGAAAGTCAGGAACGGGAGCCGGCTTCACCGGATTATACGCCTACTATTCTTCGTATTCAGACCCCCATTGTATTTGTGTTCGGCATGTTCGAGCATACGGAGAAGCTCGATACGATCTTATATCTGCATCAGGGCATAGGGCAAGCCGGATATAAAGTGAAGACGATTCTAACGCGGAAGAATGAAACGGATCTTGACGAATTGATTTCGTTTCCTAATTTTATGCAGGCTAAGCAGTATTCAGTTACCGATAAAATATTCCTGTTCAACCACTTCATCCGAAGACTCGAGCTTGAGGAAAAGCCGGACATTATGATTATCGGTCTGCCCGGTGAAATGATGCCGCTCGATGAAAGGCATAACGGGAATTTTGGAGTATTCCCTTATATTATTTCTAATGCTGTTCACTGTGACTATGCTGTGATGAAGCTTTTTCATAATTTCTATGATCAATCCTTTGCAGATCAGCTACAGGAAATTGCGAAATATAAGTTTGAGATTGATATTAATGCTTTTGCAGTATCGAACAGTCTCATAGATGCGGCCAGCATTTCAACTAGTGCGCTCAGGTTCTATGTTTCTGAGAAGAGACCTGCGCAATTGCCGCGAAATTTTTACTTTGATCATACGGATAATTCCGGCAACTCTCTTTGTGAGCATCTGATTGAGACCTTACAAATGCTAGGTAACTATATAGCAATCTAATGAGGTGAGAAAATGGATAATGAACAGAAATTAGATGAGTTATTTGTTCAATTGTTTTCATATTCATTTCCGAAAGACTTCAAGGACAATTTGTTTTTTGAAGAGCCCGTTTATATGAAAGCAAGACATTTTGCAGTGTTAATTCTGGAGGTGGAAAAGGCCTTTAATATCCGATTTCCAGATGAGCTGATCGATGAAATGAAACTGGTAACGTATCATGCACTGCTCTGTGAAATTAATCGTTTAACAAGTCTGCAAGTTGTCTCATAAATCTAGTGTTCATGAGGCGATGCTTATGAAAGGAACGAAAAGCCTTGTCCGGGCTATTGTATTCTCGTTAAAGGTTTGCTGGACTGCGGCGAGGGGCTATGCAGCTTGCAATATCATCATACAGGTTATTCTTGCGCTGCTTCCTTTGGCTACTGTTGTGCTGAATAAATACTTGATCGACGCCTTGACTCGCTTGGAAGATCAAAGCTTGCACCTTATTTTCTTCCTGATGTCCTTAGGGATGGTGAGTCTAGTTACGGTGATTCTTTCCAAGGTCCATGAATACACGCAGACAATGCAAGAAAGCTTATTGCAGAATCATTTAAATGTAGAATTAATGAGCAAGAAGCTGGGAATGGATATTCAATTCTTCGATGCTCCCCAATACCAGGATACCCTTCATGCCGTGGAACGAGATGTCTATGCTCTAAATAATGTAGTCTGGAATGTGTTTCAATTTATTGGGGCCATGGTGGGCCTAGTCAGCGCTTGGGTACTTTTCTCCAAAGAAAATATATTATTTGCGATCGTGATCACCTTAACCATTCTACCTACAATAATAGCCAACCAAAAATACACCAGACTATTATATATGTGGAGTCTAGAGCAATCGCCAAGAGAAAGACAAATGGATTACATCCGGTGGATATCGGGTGAGAGAATGTTCTCCAGCGACATCAGGCTGTTCCGTTTGGGGGATATGCTGATGAAGAAATACAAGGGGATCTGGGATTTGCATTTTGCGGGAAAAAGAAAAGTGTTAAAACGAAAAACCTCGATCACCGTCATTTTAAATGTCCTGCCAGAATGTGTTTCCGTAATTATCTTAGTACTTCTTGCACAAGACATTATATTAGGAGAGCGAACGATCGGGGATTATGCCTTGTATACAGGTCTGTTAGCCCAGCTGACAGGGGGATTGTATTCAGTTATTCAGACGGGGATGTCTATTTACGGAGATAAATTAAAAATGGACACCTTGCAGCGGTTTAGCCTATACCGTAATTCGGTGTTGGACGAGGGAAAGGCAGAGTTAGTTGGCCCTGTATCGATAGAATTTCGGGACGTTAGCTTCAAATATCCAGGTACAGATCATTACATTCTGCGCAACCTTAGTTTTACAGTCCATGCAGGTGAGAAAATCTGTCTAGTAGGAACCAATGGTGCCGGGAAGAGTACCCTCATCAAGCTGTTGCTCCGCTTTTACGATGTCACGGAAGGGAGCATCCATATTAATGGTATAGCTATTCAGGAATATAATCTGGACAGCTTGCGCAGGCAGTTCAGTACTTTGTTTCAGCAATATGTAAACTACTCATTCTCCTTAAGAGAAAATGTTACAATCTCTGATTCACATAAATCTAGCAGCGATCAAGAGATTATAGATACTTTAAAACAGGCTGGAGCGAATTCTATTTTTAAGCAAGCTCCTGAAGGACTTGATTCTTATGTAACGAAATTTTTTAGTGAGCAGGGGATGGAGTTATCAGGGGGGCAGAGTCAAAAAATAGCCCTTGCCAGAGCCCTTTATCGCTCATGTTCTGTCATTATTTTTGATGAACCCTCCGCTTCGCTTGATCCGGAAGCAGAACATGCGATGTTTGAAAGTATCCGTTCTCTTTGGCTGGATAAGACAGCCCTTTATACCTCACATCGTCTATCTGCTGTTCATATGGCTGACCGGATTATTTTCTTGCAGGAAGGAAGGATTACAGAACAGGGCACGCATGAGGAGCTCATGAGATTAAGCGGAGAGTATGCCAGACTATATCATTTACAAGCTGATAAATATGACTTAACAAATTCCGTAATTTAGCCGATAAATGTAATATATGTAATTCAAGCTGCTTTTATGGTAATCGAGGGAGTAACGATTCTGTACAGGGAGGAAAAGAAGTGAATATGCAAGGAATTACCGCCTTCAATTATTCTAACTTGTTAAATCATACGAATCATCTCAACAGCAGCGTGTCTACACTTGATTTTCAAAACTTGTTGAAGGCCACGATCTTGAAAGCAGAAAGTGCAAAGAGTACAGAGAGTACAAAGAGTACAACTCCATGGGTGAGTGCAGAACAGAGCCTGAAGGAGCGGTATCCTGGCTTGAAATATCAAGTGCTGGATGCCTCTGAGTTCAAATACTGGAACCGGCTGGATTTCCCAACCTCTAAGCTTTACGGGGATAAAATTACAGACAGTACGATTAACGAACTGAAATCCTGGAGGCCCAAAGCGAGCCTAGCTACAGGATATGAGCCTTGGGTACAAAGTGATTTGGAAAGGATTCCAAATGGTCTTCATGTTGTTATGATCCATCCTAGTGTTCAAGGGAAAATGGACAGAGATCCAGAATACGCTAAAGAAATCGCCGCAAAGGTTCAAAAATATTTCGATGATGATGTTCGTCTTAATGCCGCCATTGATCCAGAGTCCGTGAAAAGTATGTCGCAGTTAGTAACGATTACAGCTGATGGTGAAATTGGATTTCACGAAACGGTGTGTGATGGACCTGCCAAGTCCAAAAAAAAGTCGGGCGAGGATACCATGAACGAAGGAGTTAAGACAAACCAAACAAACAAGAAATTAGGCTTATTAGCGACTGAATCTAATTTGGGTTCTATGGCTGCCTTATCAACACCACTAAATCAGACCCAAACAGCAGCTCTTGAATATAATTATAACTATGTATATGAGCTGTATAACTTCGGACTAAATCGTAAAACCGACAGTGGATTTATCATTTAAAAATGAGCAGCGAGGATTAAACTAATCCTCGTTGTTTTTTTATTCACAAATGACTGCACAAAGGCTGTGAAATAATTGTTCGAGGCTATGGGAATTTGTAAATATAACTTGAGCGTCGTTCCTTAATTCATTGGTTAGATAACTAGCATGAGAATCATCACAGAGGATAACATCCGGATGGAGTGTTTGAATATTCTCCATCGTCGTATGCATAAGAAGTAAATCCGCACCTAAGCACTCAGCCATATTCAAGCAGTGGTAGGAGTAAAATTCCGGATTGTCTATGTACACAGCACCAATAAGAATATCAATCGGGAATTCTGAAAAGTACAAAGCCGAGTAATGATTTTGAATAAACATTTCCTTTAGCCTGGAGCCGAGCGGATAATCTGAATGGCTAATATCCTGAAGTATGGCGATGACAGGACGTTCATTATGAATGGGTTGTCTCGTAGCATAATCATCGATTAAGGTTGGAATATAGATACGATCCTTCTGTGCTTTCCAGTCTTGAATGTGTGGTCTGTTTAGAAAGATCAGTGGAGAGGTGGCCGCTGCGATCCATTGGTCCGGGTGTAAGAGCTGGCTGGAGTGAATGGCCGCAGGTAAACTGTCTGAGCTGGAAGAAAGCAGATTCTGCAATGCTGACTCGGATTGAACAGGTACGATGTGATCTACATTCCATTGACGTAGATTGTCTAGAGGTACAGGTGCGTCACTTACGACCAGTAGCTTGACACGATGGAACCAATCTGACTGCTTATAAAGCAAAGGGTTATACGAGGAGACAACCTGTCTGCTGGTGTTATTCAGTTCTCTTTTGACTTGATCTAAAGTCAGGTTCGGATAGTTCGACAATATATTATAAACCCTTGCAGTAATTACTGGAGCAGCGTAGCTATTACAAACTGGGGTTGATCCTTGAAAGGGTGTGGGAATAAGTTCCTGTATTTTATGCTTAGCACTAGCGGAAAAATCAATGCCATGATCATTCGGTTCGCGCGCGTAGTAGTCATCAGCTTCAAGAGCACAATCACATTGAACACCAATAGCATTGGAGAAGGAGGCAGGGTAGGAGCTGGGACTACCATTTTTACAGGCAGAGACGATGATGATTCCGTGCTGATACGCGGCATTGACTGCATTTAGCAGGGGCGGATAATCATAGGCGGCTACTGTTCCTAAGCTTAAATGAATAATGGTTATATGATGCTCAATGCACCAATAGATTGCTGTTACGAGATTTGCGCAGTCCCCTTTTCTTGTTGTGCTGTCCAAGATTTTTATACTTCCTATTCTTACATCTGGAGCGTACTTCCGAACAATGGCTGCGCATATGCTTCCGTGGCTTAGAACGTCTGTGTAGCCGGTATGTGGTGCAATTCCTCCATGCTCATCGACGGCCAAGGAGAATATTAAATTATTCGGTGTGGGCGCATGAACACCGTCATCTATAATAGCGATAACCATATGAGCTCCTAGGGTATATTTGAATTTTTTAATGCCGTATGAAACAAACTATAGCATAAAAATGGGAGAATTACATATATAATCCCTTTGATTTTATGGCTTCATGAAATATATTGAAATTCTCAACTAACTCTGTTCAGGGGAAGTGTATGGGAGGCGGATTTGGAAGAAGAGATAGAAGTGTTTATACGGTAGGTGGCAGGCTCAAGCACACAAATACTTAAGATAGGCAACCAATCACATGAGGGAGGCATTCTTCGGAAGGTTTGGGCCGATCAATTTTCGCTGCTAATGACGGCAAGAGTGCTGAGCGCGATTGCAAGTATTTTTCTAGGCATCTCCATATATGGAATCATAGCTGATACGAATACGAATTACGCCCAGCAGCTGGGACGCTTCAGCAGCAACAGCAATCTTGGCGGGCTCATCGGTGTCGGATTGAGCTTTTACATCTTAAGCAATTATGAGTTGCTACCTGGCTGGAAGGTACTGTATACGGTCTGTGGAGCAGCCGCCTTACTGACCCTTTTGTACACCTTAACGATTAGAACGGCGGAGCCAAAGCGATTGGTGAAATCCCAAACACAAAGGGTTGTTTTATCCCCTGAGAAGCGCAGAATCTGGATGATGGATTTGCTGATCTAGCTTATCTCCAGCATGATCACCGTCTTATTGATCCCTTATTTGCAAGATGTATTTGATGCTGACATTGAAGAAATCGCCATTACTTTCTTGCTGCCCTTGCTGATATTCTCATTCTCGGGTACATATCTTGGCAGACTTGGCGATCGGATGGGGCACCGCAGGGCGGTCATTGTATCCGCTGTGTTGTCTGTCGTAACAATTGTCGCCGTTCTGTTGTCCTCCAAGCTCAGCATGTTCACTTTGTTTTGGACGCTCTTTAACCTCTCCTCTTCTATGCTTGCCTTTTCGCTGGATGCGATGTTTATGAAGGGTATTTCCGGGCACAGCATTGGTGATGACTACGGCAAATATTCAACAGGCGCCAATATCGGGGCTATTCTCGGAGCAGCGCTAGGAGGATTTTTGTTCGATTCCTTCGGTCATACGATCCCATATATTGTGTTTGCAGTAGGAATGGCGGTATTGATCCCCTTGCTGCTCGCCGCACTTCCCAAGATGCCCCATGTTATGAAGGAAGACAGCGTGATAAAGCCAGGCCATTTTTGAACGAAAAAATCTCCTGCACGAATGTAGAGCAATCATCGGGAACCCTGTCCTTGGTTTAGGACGGGGTTCTCTGTTTTTTTGTGTACCGGACGATAGATCAACGCCCCTAACAAGACTTATGCAATACGATACCAAAGCGATAACTTTTTGATACAGTTATTTCTTTTTCCCCCGTACAGGCACGAGTAGGCACGGGCCCACATACAATGAACAGACGTAGAGCAAAAGCCGCACGTATTCTTCAGGAGGTGTCGACATTGCCCGGACTGTTCAGCGCAATTGCCTTGTTCATCAAACAGCTTACCCTGCTTGTCTCGTATGTGAAAAATAATGCGTTTCCCCAGCCTCTAACAGAGGAGGAGGAGACGAGGCATTTACTGAGGATGGCTGAAGGAGATCCTGACAGCCGTAATATTCTGATTGAGCATAATTTGAGGCTTGTAGCCCATATCGTCAAAAAATTCGATAATACCGGAGAAGACGCCGAGGACCTCATCTCCATCGGAACGATTGGCCTGATCAAGGCCATTGAGAGCTTTCGCATGGGGAAGGGAACTAAGCTGGCTACGTTCGCAGCCCGCTGTATAGAGAATGAAATTCTCATGCACCTTCGCTCTCTGAAGAAAACCCGCAAGGACGTCTCCCTTCACGATCCGATCGGGACAGATAAAGAAGGAAATGAAATTACATTGATTGACATCCTTGGCACAGAGGCAGATGATGTCGTCGAACGTGTGCAGCTGAAGATGGAGAAGAGCAAGATTTATCAGAATCTTGATATTCTAGATGAGCGGGAGCAAGAGGTAATCAAGGGCCGGTTCGGCCTGGAGCATGGCGGGGAAGAGCGCACGCAGCGCGAGATCGCCAAGGAGCTGGGCATCAGCCGCAGCTATGTGTCGCGGATTGAGAAGAGGGCGCTCATGAAGCTGTATCATGAGTTTTATAAGAAGAAGTGAAGGAGTTTAATGGGCTGCAGATTCTGTGTTGAATATAGAAGGATTCTTGCTGATTCTACAAGAAGAAGAATAAACACTTTTCACAAAAACATGTCGGTGAGAGCATACCATAAAATTTTGTGGTCAAATTCCTGTTCTATTCTTGGGACAAGAATTTGGCCCTTTTGTCGATTGTATGAATCCTCCGGTGCACACGAATTAAGCTGATGTAAATGACGCTGTGGTATAATCGAATTATAAGTGAAAATGAGGTGTATGTATAATGATGAATAATTTTACTCAGGACCTTGCTAAATTGATTCGATTAACGGGAGAACGTGCGAAATTGGATGCTAAAGCAAATGGGACATATATTGTATATAAGACAAATGAGGGGCAAATCGTTAAAGAATATAGCACGGGTAAAATTGAGAAATTGAAGGAACGGGACTTTACTCATGAATGAGACAACTGCAACGATGTTTGTTTTTGCTGGTAATAATGGAAGCGGTAAGAGCACAATCCGTAACTTGATTGTTGACCGGATTGGGGTAAGTGTGAATATTGATCCGGACGCACTCGCCCGCAAAATTAATAACGGAAATCCTGAAATGAGTAAGGTATCTGCCGGTAAAGAAGCTATAAGAATAGCCAGAGAATGTATCCGAAATAAGTGGGATTTTACTGTGGAAACTACTCTAGCGGGCGGTAACGTTTTAAGACAGATGAAAGCTGCAAAGCAGCAAGGCTTCGAAATCATTATGTTTTATGTGGGACTAGGAGATGTTCAGCTAAATATTGAACGTGTTGCTATGCGCGTGAAGAATGGTGGTCATCATATTGACACCGAGGATATTATCAGACGAAATGTAACGAGTATGAAAAATTTGTTGTCTCACTTACACCTAATAGATCAATTGTTAGTTATTGATAATAGTAAAGCTGCTGGTGAGATTATTCTTGGATCAGATAAAAGTGGGGTGAAATATTATTTAAATGAATTACCTGAATGGGCACAAATAATTGATAAACAATTACAGATTAAATGTAAAACGCAAAGGTAAACCAATTCGAATCGGGATCGATCGTAATTGGTTTATTTTTTTGATATGGCATCGTGTCCATATTCTCAAAAAACGATAATAACGGAGAAGACGTGGAGGACCTCATTTACATCGGAGCGCACAATAGCAGATACTGGGAAGGAATATTTCGGGTCTATGTTGAATTGTTTTCTCTACATAAGATGAGATGAGGAGGTTTAGCAAGTGAATTTGGATGAAAAATTATTTAATTTCTACCTTGAACTTAAAAGTCCTGAAGCTGGTGAATGGAATTTGTCGCCGCAATGTATCCATACTGAGTTAATTACAAGGGATTATGTAAGGAAGACATTTACACTTACTGATGGAATCCAAGTTTGTAATGTTGGTATTGGAACAGGAGATTGGGATGATTATCTTGGATATTGGCTCAAAGGCAGAGGACATTTAACAAGTATTGATATCAACAATGAAATTTGTGAAATATTTGCTTATAGACAACAACGGGAAGGACATCCTAACCCTTCAAAAGTATTGTGTAAAAGTATTTTCGATTCTGACTTACCTAAAGAAAAATATGATATTGTAACCTTAATAGGGTCAGCTATCAATGAGACAGGGGATTTCAAGAGGTGTTTAGATTCATGTTTTAGCTTGCTAAAGCATGGTGGGTATCTCATGTTTATGGCAAACTTAAAATACTCTTCAATGGCAATGTTAGAAGGTTATCTTAAGCAAACCAATTATCAGTTAGAACAAAAGAATATTTATGATGCTTTTCCCGAGTACCCTTTCTTTATTTGTAAAATCAAAAAGTAAATCTAAAGCGGAAACACGTTCCCCTGCTTCAATACGTCGACTAACTTCTTTCGCTTGGGTTTTACGTCTTGCTTCCGCTTCGTTTATGACCCACTTGTAGCTGCATACCCCGCGGATAACATTTCGGAGAGGGTTGTGAACCACAACTTAATGTCCACATCAACGCTGCACTTAATGTTGGTCTTTCGCCAGTAGAGGTAGTTGATGCAATCATACACTGCATCCCTTATACGGGCTTCCCAAGAGTTCTTAATGCAATCTTTGTGGCAAAAGAGATTTTTGAAGAACGAGATTTGAAAATAGGATAGAAATTAAATCACCTTTCATCAACCACGGATGTGTATATCCAATTAATTTTATGAGAATAAGAAGAAAAATGAAGACCGCGAATAACTCCCTCGCCCTGTCGCTGGGAGCTATTCACGGTCTTTATATTTTGTTCAGGGCCGCTGCAGTAAGTCCCGGGTAATTTGCCGGCCGGTCGGTGTCTGTGCCAGACCGCCTCCGGCCGTCTCCCGCAGCGATTCCGGCATGGCTGAGCCCACCTCCAGCATCACCTGTATGACTTCATCGGACGGAATGATGCTGCGCACTCCCGCAAGCGCCATATCGGCGGCACCCAGCGCGGTGATTGCCCCAAAACCGTTGCGGACGATACATGGAATTTCCACCAGTCCGGCGACGGGATCACAGATCAGGCCCAGCGTATTCTTCAGTGCGAGGCCGACGGCATGAATAGCCTGGGCCGGAGTGCCGCCGCGGATATCGGCCAGGGCGCCTGCAGCCATGCCGATCGCCGAGCCGACCTCAGCCTGACAGCCGCCTTCGGCTCCGGAAATGAAGGAGTTGTTCGCAATCACATAACCAATCGCACCGGAAGCGAATAACCCATAGACCATCTGCTCGTCGCTCCATCCGAATCGCTCCTGGCTGCTGATGAGTACGCCGGGAATGATTCCGCAAGAGCCCGCAGTAGGTGTAGCGATGATCCGGCCCATTGAGGCATTGACCTCTGATACAGCTAGCGCGTAGGTCATGGCCAGGCTGGCATGATCGCCAAGCAGCGATTCACCGTCCGAGCGGTATCCGTGCATCCGGTGGGCATCGCCTCCAGTCAGGCCGCTTTTGGAGGTAGTATCGGTAGAGATCCCCTGCCGTACGGCATCCTTCATAATCTGATAATAGTCTGACATTTGTTTAAATATGGCTTCTCTGTCTTCGCCCGATTCCAGACATTGTTCGTCAAGCATAAGCTGTCCCAGTGAACAATCCCGGGTTTCCGCTAATTCGGCAAGCTGTTTTAATGTTCGGAAATTCATGAAGTTGCTCCTTTATCGAGATGTGATGGAAGAAGGGGCGTCGCTAGACCGATAATAATCGGATTTCCCGCACCATCGGCAGAGCAGATATGGCTTCGAGCATCTCTGGTGCCGGTATGCCGTCACACTCCAGGACCATCATCGCTTCTCCGCTTCGTGATCGGCGGTCAACCGACATATGAGCAATGTTGATACCACTTCCGCCAAGGAGGCCGGTGACGATAGCAATAACGCCGGGTTCGTCCCGATGCCTTATGGCAAGCGTGGGATAGGAAGCTGACAACTTTATGTTAAAACCGTTGATCCCTACGATCTCGACATTGCCCCCGCCGATTGAAGTGCCGGTCAGCTGCAGCGTTTGATCTCCAGCGGCGTTCGCCAAATGTAGCTTTGCCGTATTGGGATGAGGGTACAGTCCTTTGCCGGGCGAGATGGTTACAGCCATCTCTGCCGCTTCGGCATGCCTGAAGGATTCCGGCAGCCTAGGATCGTCTGGGGCCATATCGAGCAGCCCGCCTACCAGCGCTGTATCTGTGCCATGCCCTTGGTAAGTGGCCGCAAAGGAGCCGAACAACAGAATCTCGGCGCTGGCCGGACATTCGCCGAACAGCAGTCGGGCCACACGACCAATCCGTACCGCTCCGGCAGTGTGGGAGCTGGAGGGGCCTACCATGGCTGGACCGATGATGGAGAAGATGTCTTTAAAGCGCAAGAGTGTCCGCTCCTTGCTTCGGCGGATGAACGTCTGCCGGTACGAGACATTCATAAGCTTCGCCATCCAGCCGCTTCTTGAGTTCAGATTGGGCCTTCTCCACCAGATTAGGCTGCAACAGCGTCTCAATAGCTGCCGCTGCCATTGCTTTGGCCGCGAGGAGCATCCCTTTGTGGGCATACGAGGATTTGCCTTGGGCAACCGTCTGCCAGGCATGCAGCGGGGTCCCGAATGCCATTGTGGTCGTGACGCACTGAGCTGTCGGCACGTTCCAGCTAACATCAGCTACATCGGTAGAACCGCCCATGAACATCTCTTTCTCATCCGAATAGGGTGCCACAAAGTCAGGCAATGGACGTTCTGCCAGCAGCGGGGCAAGCTGTGGTCCGACTAATGCTGCGGCCTCTTGCTTGTTCTGCTGCGGCAAGGTTTCGTAAATATCTTTGGCAAATGCGTATTCTGCCGCATCATAGGCTGGTGCTCCAAGAGCCGTCAGATGCTTGTGCAGCACCCGCTCCAGTGTGCTGTTGGGAATCAGGTTGGCGCAGGCACCTTCGTAACGATAGTTCATTTGGGTGCCGGTCATCAGGGCGGCGCCTTCGGCGACCTTCACCAAGCGCTCAAACAATTCGCGCACTTGCGCCGACTTCGGTGCACGGACCAAGTAGGTCACTTCCGCATCGGCCTGCACGACATTCGGGGCAATGCCGCCCGTATTAGTGATAGCGTAATGAATGCGGGCCTGATCGATCATATGCTCACGCATATAGTTTGAACCGATATTCATCAGCTCCACAGCGTCCAGTGCGCTGCGGCCCAGATGCGGGGCTGCAGCGGCATGGGCACTGCGGCCCTTAAAGGTGAAGGTTGCGTGGATTACTGCGTTGGAGCTGCCGTGCATCACGGCATTCATCGTATACGGATGCCAGGAGAACGCGGCATCCACATCCTTGAAGTAGCCTTCCCGGGCCAGATATGCTTTGCCATAACCGCTCTCTTCGGCGGGACAGCCATAGAATCGTACTTCTCCAGCCGTCTCAGGATGCTCGGTCAAATAATCCTTAACGGCCACGGCGGCGGCAAGGGCGCCTACACCTAGCAGATTATGGCCGCAGCCGTGGCCGTTGCCGCGCGGATGAACCGGCAGGTATTCACTAAGACCCGCCTCCTGGCTCAAATCTGCCAAAGCATCGTATTCGCCGAGAAACGCCAGAACGGGACTGCCCGGAGCTGCAGCTGAGCGGTATGAGGCGATAAAGCCTGTCTCCAGACCCGCTACCCCGCGGGAAACGGTAAATCCTTCATCTTCCAGTACCTTGATCAGCAGGCCAGCTGAGCGGACTTCATCGAAACGTGTCTCCGCGAAAGACCAAATCTGGTCGCTCGCAGAGGTGTAGCGATCTTTTTTATTCTCAATCGCATCGGATACAAAACGGGTTAAATCGATAGTCATATTCATAAAGGAAGACTCCTCACTTATTGGAATAAGATTAATGGCTCAGGGTGGTCTGCGGTTCTGCCGGCAGATCTGTCTGGGTGCGGGGGTTAAACAGCAATGATACGGAGCAAATGACGGCAAAGCCAATCAGCATCGTAAAGGCTGTCCCATACGCTCCGCCGGAGGCATCGACCAGGAAACCGATCAGCATAGGAGTCAGGAAGCCAGCGAGCTGAGCACCTGTGTTGACAAATCCGCTGGCGGTTGCTGCAAGGGTTTCCGGCATTGATTTTACCGATTTGGAGATAATCAGCGTGGACACAAATCCGGCAGCGATTCTAACAATGGTTTCGTAAGTGATGAGCATAGCAATGCTTCCCGCAGTGCTCATTAGATAGAGGGCGGCGGCTACAACCATTCCAAATACCGCAGAGATTTTATTGACTTTGCCTGGCGGAATGCGGTCCATTACATACCCGCCCAGCAGCATAGAGAAGATGCTGATAACCGCCGGGATCACCGACAGCAGTCCCATTTCCTTCAGATTCAGGCCGCGGACATTTACCATATACGTAGGCATCCATGAGGAGAGTCCCCAGTTTACGGCATAGATGCTGAAGTAGCTGATGAACAGACCCCAAATCATAGGGCTTTTAAGTACGGTTATTAGGGAAGCCTTTTTGTTGGATGATGTGGAAGCGGCAGGCTGTGCAGAAATGCGGGCAGGTTCTTTCAAGAAGAAGAACATCAGAACGGTAATGATGATGCCGATAATACCAAAAATGTGAAATAAGCTGCGCCAGCCGATCGAATCCAGAGCGAAGCCGGAAACTAGGGGGGTGACTACGCCCATTATAGCGGCGGAAGCCAGCATGATGGACATGGCGCTGCTGCGCTGGTTGACCGGGAAGTTAACAGCGATTGCTTTCGAGCCGGAAGGGAAAAAGCCGCCTTCACCTATGCCGAACAGGAACCGGACGAGCACCAGAGAGAACAAGGACCAGACGGAGCCGGTAATCATGGTGAACACCGACCAGGAAAACAGAGAGAACAGAATTACTTTACGATAGCCGAATCGGTCCGCTAATGCGCCGCCCGGAATTTGCATAATCGCATACCCGAGGAAAAAGCTGCTCAGGATGATCCCTTGTGAGGATGCGCTCAAGCCCAAATCATCAGAGATGCTGACTACGGCATAATTGATGACGAAGCGGTCCAGATTTCCGAGGCACCAGCCGAGGAATAACAGAGACAGAACAATGTGCTTAAAGTACTTACTTTGAATCACCTTCGACATCATGTCACCTTCCTTGTCATTGGTTGTTATTTAAGTTACCTTTATTATATACAAATTACAGGATTGAGGATTTCACTACAATGGATATCTCTATATAATTGGAGGTATCTTGATGTAAAAATCCACATTGACATGAGGTGATGGAATGAAGGACTTTTTCAGGGATATGTTGGAAAAATATCTGGGTACCTGCGAGTTTGAGATATGGATCAGCCATAACTGGACAGAGTGGACACCCATTTTCCGAACTGGGACGGTGGAGACGGGGCCTCCTGAGCCGTTGGTCAACCTACCCTTGCGAACTCCGATGGCTAATCGGGAATCAACGGGGTGCACGTCAGCTTTTCTTCCATATGATCACAATGTATGTATTGCGCTTAGGCTATTCAAACCATGGGATTGTACGGAGGATGAGCTTCATACACTTTCCTCGCTCTTATATCCATACTATACCGAGTTTATAGCTGCAAAGCATGAACGTGCGCTCAATGAGATGATGAACAGCATCCGTGATGTCACCCAGCTGCTTAATTTGAACGAACTGCTGGAAAGAATATTGGCAAATGCACTGGTGGTTATTCCTTACGAAAGTATTGGTGTGCTCTGGAGCTATGATCCGGCTATCGATGCACTCACAGTCAGGGCAAGGGCCGGTGAAATGGGTGAAGAGATGCTAAAAATGAGAATGAAGCCCGACGAGGGGATAATCGGCAAGACTTTCGTACGGGGGGAACCGCGGTTATACAACAGTATTCACATGCTGAAAGAGGATATAGGGAATATGTCAGCGGAGAATCAGCGTCATCTATATAAAGCCTACCATTTTGAGAATATATGCTCCATTATCTCTGTACCGATTAAGGTGGAGGGGCAAACAGAGTCGGTGCTGATTTTTTATCAAAAAGGGGGTATACCGCTGTTCTCTGAAGCGGAGGTACGGCTCCTGCAGAGCTTTGCGGATCAGGTCTCGATTGCCATTACCAATGCGAAGCTATATGCGCATTTAAGGGAACAGAACCGTGCGCTCATCCGGCGAGATGAAATCCATACTTCGCTGATGAGATTGTCTCTGCAGAACAAAGGTGTTGCCTCCATTGTCGGGGAGATGGCGCGCGTCATTGGGCTGCAGCTTGTCTTTGTTGATTTTATCGACCGGGAATGGTATCCGAGGCGTGCGGAGTGGGCAAAAGAGTGGGACATGGAACGTCTCCTGAAGCTGTATCAGTCTCTGCAATCTCCTGAATATCTGGCATCCGTGGGGGATGAAAGGGAGGGGGGGCGTCTTCACCTATATCCCATCGCTTCCGCAAGACAGTGTTTGGGGTATTTGCTGGTGCAGGCGGAAGGCCACTTGGAGCCGCTGCAACTGGTGGCGCTAGAACAGGGCAGCTCGATACTGGCGCTGGAGCAGATGCGGAAGCAGTCGCTAGCCGAGCTGTATTTCAAGAAGACACAGCAATTCTTCAATGATTTGCGCCTCAGTAAAGATTCTGCTGACTATTGGGAAAAGTCGAGTGAGATTGGCATTGGCCCGTCCACACGTATTGCGGTGGGGCTGCTGGAATTTCCGGAACCCGGAGATCCTTCAGCGTTAGGTGCTCTATCCCTTCAATTGATCGCCTTGTTAAGGGATAGCCTGACGCCTCAGGTGCTGCCGGTCGCTTTCGGGAGCGAAAGGCGGATCACGATATTACTGATGGCTCCCGAAGGATATAAATCGGGAGAACTGGAGCGGAGATTCCTAACATTACTATCCAATTGGGAGCGAAAGGCCGGGGTTACACTGTTCGGCGGAATCGGATCTGTACGCACAGGTGTAGATGCGGTTAACATCAGCTACCAAGAAGCGGACAAAGCGCTGGCTTATCAGAAATCACGGGGGATGGCAGCCTCTATCCGTTACGCTGATATCGGAGTCAATCGGCTGTTCATCCGCCAGCCCGCAGAAGATCTAGCCGCATTCATTGACGAGGTATTCGAACCCCTGCGACAGCCTAAAGGGCAGACGGCCGTTCTGGTGGATACGCTGATCGCATACATGGCCTGCAGCGGGTCTGCGGCACAAGCCGCAGCCGAGCTGCATATTCATATCAATACGTTGTATCAGCGAATTCGCAAGATTGAGGATATTCTGGGCATGTCCTTCGACGATCAGGAGCATCTGCTGCATTTGCAATTGGCTTGTTATCTGCGCCAGACGCTGCCGAAGGTAAGCGAGAAACCGTAAACCGAATGGTCACGCGGATAACCGACTTTTGTTGCTGCGTAAAAACACCTTCAAGGCCTCACCAAAAGCTCAAGCCACTCATCACAGAAGGCAACGAGCTTAACTCGTACCGAGTGAATGCAAAGCCGTTGAAACCTGAGCAATATCGGGAGCTTAACGAAGCCGATGTAATTGTGCTGGCATTTCCGCTCTACTTTGATGCCATCCCTTCGCATCTGCTGCGGCAGCCCTGAACCTGGGATCAGATTCTTGGGCTGCGGCTGTTTTTATATCAAGCTAATCATTTAATTCGACCGTTCGATTAATATCTGTACCTTCCGTATCTTTGCCGAGTAATCTGCGAAACAAGAATTTCCCCATTTTAAACTTATTGCCCGAATCCCAATACTCGGCAGCTTCCGCCTTTACCTTGATAAGAATAAGGTTCGGGTCGTCATAGCTGGTCTCTAGAACTTTCTCGTACGCAGGGCTCCAAAATTGTTTGAGCTTCTCGGCATCGTTCACAAGCTCGGCTTCGCCACGGATGGAAACGTAGGATTTACCCACATAGGCCACATTGACTTGGCGGTTATGGAGGAGCTCATGGAATTTGTCCGTGTCCTTCTTGGTCAGAAACCAGAGGTCGCCATCAAACTCTACATCTTGGGTTTTCATGGGGCGGGATACAAGTCCCTCTTCCGATACTGTTGTCAGCATCGCTGTTTCTATGCCTTTGATCAGTTCACGAACTTGTTCAACCGCTTGCTGGTGTTGAGACGTTGTATTCATGATTTGGATCACCTTTCCATAAGTAGTATTCCATTATTATTACACTTGTTGGGAGGTGCTAAACCAAGACGGAATGTGTTGTGTTTTGGTGGTGTGGAAAGGCAGAAATAGAATTCTCCTTCTATCTTCGACTGCCAAGAGTATGTTTGATTATGCATTTAATACCAGAACGACTTATACTAGATTATGAGAAAGATTTAATAACGGAACTATCTAGATAACAACATATTTGCGTCTCGTTGCGATCGCTATGGTCCAACTGAGGTTGAAGAAGAGGTTTCAAACTAGCTGAGAGGTGAATGATATATGTATTTCAAATGGGTTGAATGCAATGTGGAGATAGCAAAAGAAGATGTTTTTTTAACTAGTCAGTCTAAATGGAGATTACTTGCTAATGTTCCTGGCTTTGTTACACAATTTGGCGGTTGGGAGCGTACAAACAGTTTCCTGAAGGCTCATATTTTTGGAATATGGAGAGATGTTAATTCTTATAATAAATTTATGGACGAATTTCATGATGAAATATTTAAACAGACTCAGCAAGATGGGACATATGAATCTTTAGAGATTCGCTTCGGAGAGGTAGCAGAAAATACAGAACATTTTGATTTAGAATCTATAGATAGAATAGTTGCCGAATTCAGAGAGAATAAAGCTTTTTATCAGATGTACAATACAGGGACACTGGTTTCAAAAGGTGAGGTATTTATGATTAATGGTATAAATAATCGTACTTTAAACATTGAATTAGAACCTGTATGGAGTGTAAAGCGCCATTTGAATTAAAAGCCAGACATACACTAGAAAGAAGGGGAATCCTGTGGAAGTTTCATTAAAGGACATCGACGAAACTAACTGGCTAGAATGTATTTTTCTAACGACTGACCCTGATAAGAATCATTATCTTGTAGAAAAATTTGTAGCTTCAAATGCAGTTTCGATTGCTCAATCAAAGATAGAAAAAGGATGGATAACAAAAGCAATTTATAGTGAAGATACAATGGTTGGATTTACAATGTACGGATATTCAGGGGAGGATAATTGTTTTGAATTGTGCCGTATTATGATTGACCATAAATTTCAACGTCGAGGTTTCGGTAGAAAGGCAATAAATCTGATCATAGAAGAGATGAGAAAAAACAAGGAATGTTCAGAAATATATTTATCATTCGATCCGGAGAACAATTCTGCAAAAAAGCTATATGAAGAATTTGGATTTGAAAATACAGGTAAAATCGTAGACGAGGAAGTTCTTTATTGCTTGAAATTATAAGATAAGTTCAGTTGAACGTCTGGCCTTAGGTTAAGGTTCTCGGCTTCTAGAATACATAAACGTTAGTCAAAATATCGCATTGATTTTATAAATATCGTAAAAGGCAGAGGTGGGTCGAGACTAGAAAAACGTACAAAAACATTTCAAAAGTGAAAGGTCGAATGGTTTCTGTTGTTGATTGGAGACTCCTCTTATACATCAACGAGCATAAGTTGGATGAACATGAAGAAATTGTAGTTAAATATTGAATGATATCACCAGATCCTTGCCGGGATTATAGAGAGAAAGAGAAACCCTAATAAGAGGAGCTGATTCAGCGGAGCAATCGGTGGGGCGAATCCTAAACAACTAAACGAAGAAGCTAATTTAGCTATAGAAAGAAGGTTAAATCAATGAGAATTGCATTAGTTTTATTCAACGGGGTTACTTTCCTTGATTTTGTTGGGTTTTATGACGTTATTCATCGTTTAAACCTATTTGATCAGACTAAAGGAACCACTTGGGATATTTGTGGTTTGACCGAGGAAGTTACGGATGAACTTGGTATGAAGGTAAAGGTAAATGTCATTAAGCCTGATTTATCTGAGTATGATCTTGTATTCATTCCAGGTGGAATGGGGACAAGAAAGCTTAAAGATGATATTGGATTTATTGATTGGATGAAGACTGCTGAGCCAGTTAAGTATAAAGTATCGGTATGTACAGGTTCATTGTTGTGGGGAGCTGCGGGATTTTTGAAAGATAAGAAAGCAACAACCCACCCCAATGTATATGACTTACTAGAGCCGTATTGTTTAGAGGTCATTAAATCTCGGATTGTGAAGGATAGTAACGTAATAACAGCTGGAGGAGTAGCCACATCCATTGATTTAGGGCTATTTATTATTGAATTGTTTGCTGGAATGGAAGCGGCTAACGTTGTGAAGAAGCAGCTTGATTATCCATATACTGCAGTTGGAATAGTGGAAGTATAGGCAATTCAAGCGGTCGAGTACATTCAATAACATCGTATTTACCCATCGGGACTATTGCCATTGGCCAGAAATTCGCTAATAACGATAAATGAAAGTGGGATGAAGATGTTTAACAGAAAAATTCTTCATTATGATGCTTTTTCATCAACTGCAAATCAGGGAAATCCGGCTGGTGTGGTGTTGAGTGCTGATGATTTGAATGAAGATCAAATGCAGTCCATTGCCAAGAAGGTCGGATTTAATGAGACAGTATTTGTATTGAATTCTAAAAAAGCGGATTTGAAATTGAAATATTTTACACCAGGTCATGAAATTAATTTGTGTGGTCATGCCACAATAGCTTCAATGTATGGCTTAAAGACCATGGGGTTATTAGAAGATAAGGATTTTATTACGATTGAAACGAATGTTGGAAATTTACCCATTACTTTTGAAAGGCGAAACGGAGAATTACTTATAACGATGAAACAAGGCAATCCCCAATTTGTACCTTTTGGTGGGTCTACTTCGGAGCTAGCTAAAAGCATGGGATTATCACCGGATGCAATTGATTTATCTAAACCTATAGTTTACGGAAGTACAGGGGCTTGGACGCTGCTTGTTCCAATAAAGGGCTTGGATCATTTTAATAGAATGAAACCAGATAACCGAATGTTCCCGGGCATTTTGAAAGAGAATCCGAAATCTTCTGTTCATCCTTTTTGTAGAGATACCTTTGATGATCATGCGATGATGCACGCGAGACATTTCTCGTCACCATACTCCGGTACTCTTGAGGACCCGGTTACAGGAACGGCTTCGGGAGTTATGGGGGCTTACTATTTAACGTACCTCAATAAAGATGCAGCTGCTGCAGAATTTGTAGTTGAACAAGGTCAAGAAATAAACAAGGATGGGAGAGTATACGTTAGAGTTAAGCGTCACGACGAGGTTATGGATGTATTTATCTCGGGAACAGGAGTATTTGTTAAGGAATTTGACGTACCGTATGCATGATCATTGAAGAGCGAATTTCTTGAATACAAGACTACGATTCGAATCATATCAGATCAAAAGTAGAAGGGAGATAGATTCATGAAAAGAGTAGATGTAGTTTATTCGTTAATCACAGATCAATCGAAATCTAAGGTGCTTGCAGTCAAGAATGTAGGTCGTTCGAGTTGGTCTCTACCTGGTGGAGCTGCCTGGCCTAATGAATCTTTGGAACAAGCAGCTATTCGGGAAGCCAAAGAAGAAACAGGGCTTGATATTAAAGTCACCCTATGAGATCTCCGAAATGGCTTGGTTAGATCTAGAACAGGCAGATGAATTCATGCCTTATTATAAGGATGGTTTTAGGAACTTAATTAACGGGAATGAAATTACATATTTTAATGAAGGGAACAAGTAATGTTTATCAATCTGATCAAAATGCATGTAAAGCGATGACTTCATTGAAGGAGTCATCGCTTTTTGTCGTTTCCGCCTGAGCACTAAAGCAGTATTTCTCGCTAACAACAATTTATGTTCAGAATCCGTTCAGAGGGATGTTTTACATTGGAAATGACATTAATCATATATTTTGAAATAAAATGTGCCAAAGCATGGAAAAAGGCTTAGCATAATCATGTTTTTGTCGATAAATATCATGATATAAAAATAGAATAGAGGGACATCATGAGTTCAAAACCAAACAAGTGGTTGATTACATTAGCGATAGCTGCCCTTGTTGCTCCGGCGACTTTGCAGACGAATGCATTAGCTGCCAGCGGCGCAGCCAGCAAAGAGGTCCTAACCAGCCCTCCTTTTAAAGACATCAGTAATGTTGCTTCAGAACAGAAGGCAAGTATTTTACAAGCGGTTGAAGCCGGACTTTTGCAAGGTGCCCCCAATGGATCTTATCGGCCGATGGACCTGCTGACCCGACAGGAAATGGCGGCTCTATTAACCCGGGCTCTCCAACTCCCTACGAATGATAAAACAGCCAAGAGCAGTTTCGCGGACGTAGACACAAACAGTTGGTCAAGTCCTTATATTGAGGCCGTTCATCGAGCAGGACTTATGAATGGAGATGGCAGCTCCAAGTTCAGACCTAAAGCTGCTGTAACTAAGGAGGAAGCGGCGGTTCTGCTTATGCGGGCTGCTGGGCTCTCTATCTCGGCTGACGTCACAGCATCTTCTAAGGTTTCCGATTGGAAGCTTGTTAGTCCATGGGCACGACCTTATGTCAATGCGGCTTTGCAGTCGGGCTCCATGGAGACGGACCAGCCAGGCTTCGCACCCAAATCATCTGTGAAGCGCAAAGATATAGCCCAGTATATGATGTCTACCTTTTTCCCTAAAGAGCATTTAGCCCAGCTTCAAAAAATAGAGGATGGGAAGGCTTGGATTAACGGAATTGAATATAAGCTGTCTGATTCTGTCAAAGGCATTCTACACCCCTCTAACCGAGACGTTCTAAAGGGAGCTGATATCCAATTTGCAGCTTCACAGAGAACCATTGAATCGATCACTAAACTGGTAATTCATGCGAGCGGACAAGCCCCTGCTGAACAAAATGCTGAATTTAGCGGAAATCTGATCCTAGACGGTCATGATTCGCTAGTGAATGGAGATCTAGTTATTGACGGCGATTATGTTTCCATTATGAATTTGAATGTCAAAATCAACCTTACCATTATGCCGGGCTTGGAGCATGACTTCTATGCCTCTAAGTTGACAGTGCAAGGAAAAACAGGGATTCAGGGTGGCGATCAGAACACCGTGATGTTTAATGCTTCCACTCTGAATGATGTTGAGGTTTCCAAACAGGATGTGCACGTGGTTACTCAAGGGAAATCTACGGTGGATCAAATGTCCCTGACGTCCAATGCTAAGATTGAAAATGATCCTTCCTCAACGTTAAAGCAGCTAAATGTTCTTACCGGCGCGCAGCAAGTGGAGTTACAGGGAACGATTCAGCAATTGTCGGTCAATAGCGATCAATCCGTAGCTCTCACAGGTCATGCCTCGATTAACGCATTGGCTGTGAACAGTTCTTCTCCGGTAAAGCTGGAGGTAATTGGAACAATCTCTAACTTACAAGTAAATAATCCTGCTGCGAATATTACGGTAAGTTCCTCCAGCCAAGTTACAAACACTTCTCTTGCGTCAGGTGTATCACAGGCAACTGTGACAGGGGTATCACAGACAACAGCGGCAGCAAGCGGATCAGTAGGGTCTTCGGACTCGCCTGCTCCTGTTGTATCGAACACCGCACCAGTGTTAATCTCCAAGTACAGTGATCAAAACATCACGGTGGGCGATCCTGAGCTTCAAATTGACTTACTGGGCCATTTTAAAGATGCGGAGCAATCCGAACTCAAATATTCGGCAGTGTCATCCAGTACAAAAATCACTTCAGTCCGCGTCGAGGGGACGAATTTGTTTATTAAAGCGGTTGGTAAAGGCATGGCGCTCATTACGATTACGGCAGATGATCAGGTCGGGAAAAGAGCAGGAGCGAGCTTTAAGGTCCGGGTCAATGAACCTCCAGCTGCACTGGGTATTCCAGACCAGGTGAAGCAGTTAGGCAGTGGGGGAATCAACTTATCTTTAGGGACATTTTTCTCAGATTCTGAAAATGATCCTATGGTCTATGAGGTTGTGATCGATGACCCTACCGTTGCTACATTTAGCCTGACGGGTGACCAATTAGTCTTAACTCCGGCAAAGGTAGGCAGTGCAAGGGTTACGGTTAAAGCATTCGATGGCCGTGGTGGAAGTGCAAGTCAGTCATTTCAAATGGAAGTAACTGCTGTACCTGACCAAAGCCCGATCGTGAATCAGAAGCCAGCTAACCGGACAATCACCTTAGGAGCTGCAGATTACATACTGGACCTAACCCCAGTATTCAGTGATCCGGATAACGACCTGCTGAACGTATCGGCAGCATCCCTGGATGCCTCCGTTGTGACCGTAGTGATTGATGGCAACCAAGCCACGGTGCATGCGGTTTCCTCAGGGCAGACAACGATTCAGCTTACAGCCAAAGACGGACGCGGGGGAGAGGTTACTACCGAATTTGACGTTATTGTCAATGCCCCTCCAGCTTCATCGGGAATTCCAGATCAGACGAAAGAGATGAATTCTGGGGATATTCAACTATCTTTAAATCAGTTCTTTTCCGATCCTGATGGAGATACTTTAGCCTATAGGGTTTCGGATAATTCTGACCCGACTGTGGTGTCGGCAGTCTTGAATGGAGATGTGCTTACGCTTACTCCGTTAAAGGCCGGCAGCGCATCGGTATCTGTTCAGGCAACGGATGGTCGTGGTGGAGAAGTGACCGACACTTTCTTAACTAACGTAACGGCTGCAGTCCCACAGAATCATGATCCGATAGAATCCAAGCCTGCTGACAAGTCGCTAACGGTGGGCGATCCGATCTTTTCTCTCGATCTGGGCCCTGTCTTTACCGATCCTGACGGGGACACGCTAACCTATAAGGCATCCTCTTCAAATGAGACAGTTGCTTCGGCGGAGATCGATGGAACTCAATTGAAAATCCATGCTCTAGCTGCAGGAACGACAATCATAGAGATCAACGCTGAGGATGGGCGAGGAGGAAAGGCATTAACGACCTTCCAGGTAAATGTTCAATCGGCAGCTTCACCTCCCTCATCTTCTAATCAGTCGCCTCAAGTCGTTGCTTCTATTAATGATCAAGTGTTGACTGTTGGAATCACAAATCCAAGAACATATGACTTATCTCAATTGTTCTACGATGATGATGGGGATGCCCTGATGTTTACGGCTACAGTAGCATCAAGCGGTGTCGTAAATGCAGATGTTAGCGCATCAAACCTAACTCTTACTCCGGGCAATCTTACGGGAAGCACTAAAGTAACAATTACAGCAGATGACGGGAATGGTGGAACAGCCACCTATGATCTTCAAGTCACGAATGCACCTCTTGCGACGAATGGAATTGTCCAAATACGAACGAAGCAAGGGGTTAAAGATCCGATTACTTATGACTTGTCAACGATATTCCCGGGTGAAAATTCATTTAAGGTCTATTTGGGTACGGCGGATTCTACTTTTCTGGGGCCGATGCCGCTTAATGGGGCAGTGTGGACGTGGAGCGGGGATTCTCTTCAATACTACTGGGTGATCGGAGCAAACGGAACTGCCGCTGTATTCCAAGTGATTCCAGGCCCTCAAGGGCCGGAGGATTTATATTTCTCACAGTATGTATCCTTGGATCAAACCCGTACTGCCATTGAGCTCTTTTACAATCCGGTAGGAGATACTTCTAAACCTATAGAAAATGCAGGCTACTCACTTGAGGTCCATCAGTATAATTTAAACACAAATACTCCTAAGGTGTGGAGTCTGCCTCTTAATACCTTTTACAAAGGCATGCCTTATATATTTATAGATAGCACATTTTATGATTATTTTGATATCACGCCTGCATCATACTATAACGATGAGATGATGTTATTAGAATCAAATACAAATGTAACGACAGGCTATGTTCTTAAGAAAAATGGAGTTACGATTGACGTATTGGGCGATCCTGACGGCAAAACGCAATTTATGCCATATGGAGGGACCATTATCCGGAAATCAGGGATTTGGTCTGGCACCTCTATCTTCAGCCCTGCAGGAGAGTGGAACTCTTATCCCGTTGGAACGCTTCAGTTCATTTCGCATCATACTATATAACAATTACTAACATCAAAAAGATCGCAGGTTAAAACCTGCGATCTTTTTGCCGTCCCAGCCACGTTGTAGGTCATGAAGAAGATTCTTATTAGGCCCGTGTGTAGCCTTAAGGGACACTATGCCTTGGTGTTATTACTTTATATGGCCACTGTTGTAGAACAAGGTATCTTCAACCCGGACGGAAATGACACCTGATGGTGTTTTTAATGGGTAGGTCTCATTTCTTCGAGACATGAGCAGCTGATGGCCCATCGGGGACAAGAACGAGATGAAGTTTTTGTCCGGATCAGCGATGGTCGGAAAAACGATGGTGAACGAATCAGAGGTCATATTGTCCAGAAACTGAACGTTGACCATACTGCCAATCAGCGTCGAAGAATTTATACGGCTATAAGTAAAGTCCGATAGAATTCCTTCAAGAACAGTGATGTAAGTGTTCAATGTCTTCTCGATTATATAACGCTGCTGCGGATGGTCTGATAAGTAATGGTCCAGAAATGGAGTAAGTCCTTCATCAAAGTAGACAAGCTGACCTAACAACTGTGACTTTGCCTCCTCCAGTAGTGCGCTATGGTTCATAGTACTCTGCTCCTCTGCTTGTGGTAGCGGGTTTATAAATAGGTTTCATCTTTTCTCCTCCTGAATGATGGATCTGATTACAAATTTTAAAATCGAATTTAATAAAAGCCTGGTCGCCTCCTTTGTTTTTACTTTTAATGTAAAGAAACGCTAAAAGCAGGATTAGGCACTCCGCCCGTTGGGCGGAATGCCTAATTAGGGTTACCATATCACCTAAAATATGGGATGTCAAACCGGTATAGATTAACACCTTTACAAAGACTGGGCCAGCCGGGAGATGTGGCTAATGCGGCACTATTCTTCGCTTCAGATGAGTCTTCGTATATTATAGGATCGAGCTGCTCATAGACGGCGGTTTTTCAGCTCAGTAAAGCGTTTATAAGAATGACTTTTGTACAAGCCCCCTATACAATGTATAGGGGGTCATAATTTTATATACGAAAGCAGGTAAAAGAACCAGGAAGCACGAGCAGAATATCTTTAAACTGATGTTGCCAGAGGTTGTTAGGCTTAACTCCTCCGACATTAACGCACTTGTCTGAGAAGCTGTTAAGGAGAAAATTGGCCACCCGAGTGACGGATGAACAGGATCGGCGGATCGTCTACCTTCAAATAACAGATATAGGAATCGACATGGTCAATAAAGCCCAGGAAGAGGGACGTCTGCTTCGAACAAAATTGTTCGAGCATCTATATAGATTGAACTAAAGTTTTACATTGAATTTTCTGTTATCGCGGCCTAATACTGTCCTTATAACGTTCATTTCTTTAGTTCATTCTATCTAACCGAAGAAGAAAGAGAATTTCTGATCTTTATTTTATGGAAAATTGAATAACGCAAGTCATGAAGAGTAGGGGGTGCTTTCATGGATATGAATATATTCATTGTGGAGGACGATGCCCACATTTTTGAAGCATTGCGGCAGAGGCTGGAGAAGTGGTCGCTGCACGTCGATGGACCAAGCGATTTCAGAAACGTTATGGGGGACTTCTTGAAGCAGAAGCCCCACCTGGTTATTCTCGATATTCAGCTTCCTTTTTATGATGGCTTTCACTGGTGTCGAGAGATCAGAGCGGTTTCAAAGGTGCCGATCCTGATTCTCTCTTCGAGAGACCATCCGATCGATATGGTAATGGCCATGAATATGGGGGCCGATGATTATATCCAGAAGCCATTTCATTCGGACGTGCTGCTGGCCAAGATTCAAGCCATCCTGCGCCGCACTTATGCCTATGGGGAAGAAGCGATGGATGTCATCGAATGGAATGGATCAATACTTGACTTGAAACGTGGCGCCATCCGTAAAGACGGCAAGGAGGTCGTGCTAACGAAAAATGAGTTTTACATTCTAACCCTCCTTGTCGAAGCCAAGGATGAAATTGTTGCGCGCCAAGACCTCATTCAAAAACTCTGGGAAGACGAGCATTTCGTAAACGACAATACGCTGACGGCCAATATAACGAGACTTCGCCAGAAGTTGGCACTTCTTCATCTGGATGAAGCCATTATCACGAGAAAAGGACTGGGATACGCAGCGGTTACGCTGGAAGGAGGCACGGCCTAGACGTGTTTATGCGCTATTTCCGCAGCATGCTCAGCTGGATTCTACTAGTCGTCTTACTGCTAGGCATGACCGACCTGCTGATTGTTCTCGATAAAGGAATCTCTGTACAAGCAAATTCCCTCGTATATTTGAACGCGCTGTTCTTGCTGGTTTTTGCTGTTTTTGTCATATGGCGTTACCGAAAAGAAATGAAATATACGACGAAGTTAACCGTCCTCGCCAGGGAGATGCATGACGATTGGCTGGAGGCTTTGGAGCGCCCCGAGCAGGCTCGGGACGAGATGGTGGACGAGCTGCTTGAGGCAATTGATGAGTATTATAAGAGAAAGCTATCCGATCTGAGACAAACCCGGCTGCTTGAAAGCGATGCGCTGGCTTCCTGGATTCATGAAATCAAGGCCCCGCTAACGGCTATGAAGCTGATCATGGATGCCCATCCTCACGATCCGGCGATGCGCACCATCGAAACCGAATGGTTAAGAATGTACCTTCTCGTTGACCGGCAGCTGTATATCACGCGCTTGCCCTCCCTGGAATCGGATTATATGCCGGAGGAAACGCCGATACAGGGACTGGCGGCCAAAGAAGTGCGCGAGCTGACCTCATGGTGCCTTGCCAAGAACTTGGCGGTCGAGTTCGAAGGGGAGAACGTGGAGGTGACCACCGACAGGAAGTGGTGCAGGTTTATCCTCCGCCAAATCCTGGTTAACGCCGTGAAATACAGTCCGGAAGGCGGCACCATCCGGGTGGAGACCGGGCGGACTCCGGCTGGGCATACCGTGCTGGTTATTCAGGACGAAGGGCCTGGCATTCCGGCGCATGACCTGCCCCGGATTTTTGACAAAGGCTTCACCGGCGGCCAAGGACGAATTCATAACGCTGCCACAGGTCTCGGATTATATCTGGCACGGGTCGTGGGCGAGAAGATCGGGGTGACTTTGGCGGCGGAGTCGGTGCTTGGCGAGGGAACCGCCCTGCGCCTAACCTTTACTGCGGGCAATGCGTTTGAAACGGTTCGGAAGGAAATGTACAAGGCATCACGTTAGGAATTTAGCCGGGGACAACCCCCGGCTTTTTGCATTTAAGGCGCACTGTTCTGCTCTATAAAGTGCCAGAGAAATAACCGAATGTCTCAAAGTGACGAAAATGTCATGTTGCAGGTCCGGATTATCACTTAAATCATACGACAACCCTGCCGGAGGACCGGTACAATGAGGTCATAACGAAAGTGGAGGTTTACCATCATGAGTATAACGATATCGCCAAAAACCATGCTGCGTGCCCAAGATGTGCGGAAGTCGTACGGAAGCAAGGGCAGCGCGCAGCAAGTGTTAAAGGGAATTGACCTTCGTGTGAGTGAAGGGGAGTTCGTTGGCATTATGGGGCCGTCCGGTTCGGGAAAAACGACGCTATTGAACGTACTGGCGACCATTGACCGCCCCTCGGGAGGAACGGTGCACATTGAGGAAGCCGACGTATCCGCTATGAAAGACGCCGAACTGTCGGCTTTTCGCCGCGACAAGCTGGGGTTCATCTTTCAGGATTACAACCTGCTGGATACTCTGACCGTGAAGGAGAATATTCTGCTGCCGGTTTCTCTCGGCAAACGGAAGTTCAAGGACACGGAAGCCGAATTTCAGGTCATTGCCGGCATACTTGGCATCCGGGAGCTGGCCGATAAATACCCGCATGAGATATCCGGCGGGCAGAAGCAGCGTGCGTCGGCCGCTCGCGCCTTGATCCATCGGCCATCGCTGGTCTTTGCCGATGAACCCACCGGGGCGCTCGACTCGAAATCGGCCTCCGCCCTGCTCGGAACCATGGCGGAACTTAACCGGGACCGTCAGGTGACTATCGTAATGGTCACTCATGATCCAGTGGCTTCGAGTTATTGCAGCCGTGTCGTCTTTCTTAAGGATGGTCAAATATACTCGGAGCTGCACTCCGGGAATAAATCGAGACATTCCTTCTTCAAGGACATTATGGACGTGCAGGCGGTTCTCGGGGGTGACACGGTTGACATTCTTTGAACTGGTCGTCCGCAGCATGCGGAAAAATGTAAAGCAAGATTACCTGTACTTTGTTGCGCTGATTTTCAGTACGAGCTTGTATTTCATTTTTGCGACACTGCAGTATGACCCGTCCATTAAGAGCATGTCGGGAACAGACCTGAACTTCGCCGCAGCATTTAAGGTTGCGGGAATTCTGCTACTTTGCATCGTAGCGGTCTTCACCGTCTATGCGAACAGCATTTTTCTGAAACGCCGCAGCAAGGAGATCGGGTTGTATCAGCTCATCGGCCTGAGCCGAAGAGGTGTCGTGCGCTTCCTGATCACGGAGAACCTATTGCTAGGGGTGGGAGCGCTTCTAGTGGGAATACTCTGCGGGGCTGCCTTGTCTCGGCTTTTCCTGCTCATCCTGCTGAAGATTCTAGGGTTTGACGGAATGGTTGGACTGAAGTTCTCCATGGCTGCGGCTGCACAGACGGCCATTGTTTTCACCCTCCTTGTGCTGATCACCTCGGTTCAGATGGGGCGCAGCGTATACCGCAGCACCTTGCTCGAGCTGTTTTATGCCGAGAAGCAGGCCGAGCATCCCCAGAAGCCGGGCGGCTTTCGGGCCGCATTTCTGGCGCTATTCGGCATCGCTTTGATGGTTGCCGGTTATGTGTTGTCAGGACACATGTTCAACCAAATGCTCTTTCTTAACATGCTGCTGGTTCTGCTCACAACGATTGTCGGGACGTACCTGCTCTTCCGGGTGACCATCAGTTGGCTGTTATACCGGTACCGTAAGAGCCGGCAGGGCCACCTCGGTCTTAAAAATAGCCTGTCGCTGGCGCCGCTGATGCACCGGATGAAAGGAAACGCCAATTCACTGACGCTGATTACGGTGCTGTCCGCAATGACACTGACGATGGTTGCGCTGGCTTACTCGCTTTATTATTCGGCCGGAAGCGACACGCGGATTGCCCTGCCTTATGACATGGTGTTTGAGAACGATGAACCAGCCTCATCCTCCTTCCGCGGAGATTTGCAGAAGGCAGGGATAGACTTCGTCTATAAGCCGATTAAAGGCTTTCGGGGGCTCGGCGAGATCCGAGATCAAGCCCATCCGAAGACATCCGGCACCCAAGGGCTCCTCTTCTTGCCGGCCGAGCAACTGAGAGAGACCGGGGCGGATATTCCGATTCTAAGTGCCGATGAAGCCTTGCTGTTCGATGGAAGGGCCAGACTGAATAGGCTCGGGAATCGGGATGACCGGAATGAACCCAAGGAAATTGTGCTGAGGATCAAGGAGACGAGTCAGGGAGAGAGCAAGATTCTTAAGTTGACAGAAAGCGTGGACAAGTTCGCTATGAATTACAACGTATATGGTGACCAAATGATCGTGAAGGAGTCGGTCGTTCAGGAGCTTAGAGAAAAGAAGGGCTCCATTTCCAAAGGTGAAGAGGTCACCCTGGGTACCTATCGAATCCCGAATCACGCACAGCGGGCCAAGGCATCGGCATTGTATGCGAAATACGTGACAAAGGATGATTTTAAGCCCGACTATGAATCGCAGTACCGGGAAGCGCTCAAGTCGTTCGGCCTGTATATCTTCATTTCGGGATTCCTGGGCCTGGTCTTCCTAGTCTCGACGGGGAGCATCCTGTATTTCAAGCAAATTGCGGAAGCAGAAGAGGAGAAAAGGAGCTTCCTGACCCTTCGGCAATTAGGATTTGATGTTAAGGATATCATGAGCGGCATCGTTCGCAAGCAGCTGTTCGTCTTCGCGATTCCTCTGCTAATCGGGCTATTGCATTCTATTTTTGCCGTCAAGGCAGCTTCCGTCCTGGTGCTCTCGAATATCGTCGTACCCTCAGCGATCGCCATGGGGGTTTACGGATTGATTTACTTTATGTTTGGCGCACTGACGATTCTGCATTACCGGAAGCTGGTCAAATCAGTCATGTATAAGCCCATCTGATCTTGCTTCAAAAAATCAACGTAAAGGAGTGATCGATATGAAAAAAGGCGGGGTCATCACAGCGCTAATACTCATTGTTTTAGCGGTGTTCCTGGTGGTGTCTGCCAGAGATGTCGTAGACCGGTTTAATCCACTGGTTCCCAAAGAAGATGTATTTGTCCGGGTTAACAAGCCGGCAAAGCCTGATCAAGGGCGGTTTAAATATGAGCTTACCGGCTATAATGCGGAGGGCAAGAAGAAGAAAGTGACGTTCACCTCAAGCATACAGCTTCCTGAGGGGACCTATCTAAAAGTATCGGCCAAGGGTGCTTATACTGAGAACTACGAGAAGATTGCAGAAGAAGAGGTTCCTAAGGGAATAAAATGGTAGACCGTAAGTGAGCCCATAATATGATAAATAGTCCCTAGCATCGTTATGCTAAGGGACTATTTGCATTCAAGCGTCGCGTTCCAAACGGTATTGTTTTGGGGAGACCCCTTTAATCTTTTTAAATGTCTTTGAGAAGAGCAGAGGGTCGAGGTATCCCACAGAACGGGAGATGTCGGCTATTGAGAGCTTCTCGTTTCCCATCATTTCACACGCTTTATTAATTCTGAAGCGAATTAAATAATCCTGAAGACTTATATTCATTCGCTGCTTGAATAGGGAGCACAAATAACTGCGGTTAAGTCCAATAAAACGAGCAAGATCCTCGATGGTAATTTTCTGCGCATAATTGAGTTCAATAAAATCTCTAGCTTGTTCAACGTAAATTTCGGCCCGGCTTTCCTTGTGAACAGGAGGGGCTGTTGGACCGTGCTCCACCAGTGTCGATAACAATAGATAAAGCAGTCCGGTCAGTCTCGTTTCCCGTGCTTTTCGGTAGTCTTTTGACTCTGTCATCAACTGCAAATATTCGGCGATCTGATCGTGCTTTTCATAATATAAGATTGGAGAAGTCAAAGATAACCCGGCTTGCTTGAGGAGCACTTCAGATAGAGGCCCGTTGAACCCAACCCAGCAATAAGTCCAAGGATGGGTCTCGTCGGCTTGATAATAAGTAATGACATCAGGACAAATGAGAAAACCTTGTCCCTTGCCCAGCTTATATTGCTTGCCACCCACCTTGAAAATGCCTTCCCCGTCCAGTATATAGTGCAGCAGATAGTGAGTTCTAACCGCCGGTCCGTGAAAATGACAAGATACACATTCCTCCCTGCCAAATTGAGTCAGGTATAATTCGGAGTGTTGTTTATTGCGAGACAAATACTCTATCACCGTAAATCCCCTCATAGTTAATTTCAAGCATTATAACATAATTAGCGAGCACCATGCCATGTACGCCATATCTATTCCTAATATATGATTTCTCTATGGTCGGCTGTTTTCCAAGTATAAAGTAATCAAGCTTTAAAACATGCCGTCCTCATTGTTTGCACCGGTCCCAATCAAACGGTTTGGGTCGGCTGAAATGTCAGTATGTTAGGAAGGGAGTTAGTTCTTAAATGGGCATAATTGTTCAAGAGCAAACCGGGTTGTTTCATCTGCAATCCTCTGAAATGAGCTATCTGATCCAGATCGTAAACGGCTATCCTGTGCATGTATATTGGGGAGGCAGGCTGAAGCATAGGAAATCTATGAGCGATCTGTTGATCCACTGCCCGGAAGGGGCAGGGCTTGACCGGCTGCCGCAGGAATATCCCCAATATGGAAGCGGAGATTTCCGGAATCCGGCGTACCAAGCAGAACTTGTGGACGGAACACGAATTACGGAACTACAATACGAAGGTTACCGGATTACGAAGGGGAAGCCGCCGCTCACGGGGCTGCCAGCCGTTTATACAGAGGATGAATCCGAAGCGGATACGCTGGAACTGGAGCTAAGGGATGCCTATTCCGGCCTCAAGGTTGTCCTCCTTTACACTGTTTTCGCCGACCGAAATGTTATCGTTCGTTCGGCTCGGTTGAGTAATGAAGGAGAGCAGAAGCTTAAGCTTATCCGCGCGCTGAGCGCCAGTGTTGATTTTATGGGTCAAGGCGATTTGGAGCTGACCTACCTTTCGGGTGCCTGGTCCCGGGAAGGAAATATCACCCGCAGAGCCCTTCTTCAGGGCGAAACCCGGATCGACAGCAAAAGAGGCATGAGCAGTCATCAGCTCAACCCTTTTGCTGCGCTGGTTACCAAGGAAACGACAGAAGAGCATGGGGAGGCCTTCGGCTTTAGCCTGGTCTACAGCGGCAGTTTTGAAGCAGGAGCAGAAGTGGATGCATTCGGTTCTACACGATTCAGCATTGGCCTGAACTCTTTCGATTTTGTATGGCTGCTGAATTCGGGGGAGAGCTTCCAAACTCCGGAGGTCGTAATGGTCTACTCCGGCCATGGACTGGGCGGCATGTCACGTACATATCACCGTCTGTATCGGACACGTCTATGTCGGGGGAAATATCGGGATGAAGAGCGGCCTATTCTGGTGAATAATTGGGAAGCTACTTATTTTAACTTTAACGCCGATAAGCTCGTAGCGATTGCCGAAGAAGGAGCCGAGCTGGGCATTGAGCTGTTTGTTTTGGATGATGGCTGGTTCGGCAAACGGGATTCTGACAATTCATCACTGGGAGATTGGTACGAGAATCGCGAGAAGCTTCCAGGAGGGCTTAAGGAAGTCGCGGAGCGTATCAATCGGCTAGGTCTTAAATTCGGACTCTGGTTTGAGCCAGAGATGATTTCGCCGGACAGTGAGCTGTACCGGAAGCATCCGGACTGGTGCCTGCATGTCCCTGGACGGAGACGCTCCGAAGCAAGATGGCAGCTGGTGCTTGATTACACCCGCAAGGAAGTGCGCGATTTCATCTATGATTCGCTTTCCGCTATTTTCTCTACCGTACCGATCGCTTATGTAAAATGGGATATGAACCGCAACCTGACCGAAATCGGGTCCGCCGAACTCCCGCCGGAGCGTCAGGCTGAGACGGCTCATCGTTATGTGCTCGGATTGTATGAGCTGCTTGAGCGGATTACGAGCGATTTCCCGCATATTCTTTTCGAAAGCTGTTCAAGCGGCGGCGGACGTTTTGATCCAGGCATGCTCTACTATATGCCGCAAACTTGGACCAGTGACAATACCGATGCGGTGGAGCGTCTGAAGATTCAATATGGCACCAGTCTTGTTTATCCTGTCAGCACCATTGGCGCGCATGTATCTGCCGTTCCGAACCATCAAGTTGGACGGATCACGCCCCTGGATTTCCGCGGAGATGTCGCTATGTCCGGAAACTTCGGCTATGAGCTTGACCTTACAAAATTCACGGATGTGGAGAAAGAAACGGTCAAACGCCAGGTCCAAACCTACAAACAAATCCGCGGTTTGGTGCAAAAGGGCGACTTGTACCGCTTAAAAAGTCCGTTTGAAGGAAACGAGTCAGCCTGGATGTTTATTTCCGAGGACAAGGCGGAGGCGCTTGTCTACTATTTCCAAGTGATGGCTGTGCCGCATCCTCCTCGGCGAACCCTGCGTCTTTCCGGGCTTGATCCGGAAATCGAATACGAAGTAGAGTCCGGCGACCACGGAGAAAAATCTATTATGGGGGGAGACCGGCTTATGCAGCTGGGCCTGCCGTTAACTCTTGAACAGAAGGATTACGAAAGCGGCTGGTTCAGACTTAAAGCGATAAATCCGCAAAATGCATGAAGTCAAGGCCAAGTCTGCGACTAAACAGAATTAGAACTTATTCGATAATGGTAGATGCCCCTTTTATAGAAAAGGGGCATTTTGCACGTAACAGACGAGCTAGCCCCAGGAGGTTATCACCATGTTTTTTGTCCGGATGATGAATGACATGAAAATGAAGAAGAAGCTTGCCATTACGTTCATTTCGGTAGCCGTACTTCCCTTGTTGCTGTGTGGCTTGTATCTGACCGGAAAGCTTCGCGAGGTCGTCATTAAGGACGCCTTTACTCAAGCATCCAACAATGTTGAACGCGTCCGAAAGCGGACGGAAGAACTGATCAGGGTACCCTTGGATATTTCCAATCGGTTAATGAATGACGATCGGATGAAGAAAGTGGCCAGCCAAAAGTATCAGAGCTACGTTGAAGTCATTCAGGCGTACCGTAACTATACGGATATTCGCGACTACCTTCAGCTGTACAAAGAGATAGCAGGGATTCGCGTCTATGCCGTTAATCCCGGATCACTCAATAATTGGGAGTTTATCCAGCCGGAAGAAAGTGTGAGAGCCCAGTATTGGTACAAGGAGGCCATAGAGCAGAAAGGGGTGGCAGGCTGGAATTTGATCAGAGATGAACGGAAAGGCATGGATTATTTAAGTCTAATTCGCTCATTTCCGCTAGACTCATTAGGAGGAAGAGGGGTTCTCGTCATCAATATGGACAAGCAGCGATTAAGCTCCATTCTGGACCAGGAATTCTACCCCACCTTGATTGTGGATAATCGAAATCAAATTGTCGCATCGAATGAAGCTGTGTTGTCGGGAGAGGGCCTTTCGGATGTCTATGCCGATAAAAATATACGATCTCTTCAGGAGGGAAGTTATAACCTATCTATAGGCGGTAAAGAGTCCAAAGTGGTTATTGCAAGTTTACATCCACAGGACAGTTGGAACGGGCTCCGGGTTATTTCCATATTCTCCGTTGCCGACATTACCCGTGATGCCAACCAAGTAATCCGACTTGGTGTAGTTGTGATCACGGTCAGTCTGATTATTGCTGCCTTACTTATCTATGCTTCGGCTTCGTTACTGTCCGGAAGGCTTCTCCGGTTGAGCAAGCATATGACCAAAGTTCGGTCAGGATCCTGGGAGACCTTTTTAAATATCGACGGAAAAGACGAAATTGGGTTGCTGTCCAGGCAGTTTAATGCGCTTGTTAGAGAAGTTAACGATCTGGTTCATGAAGTTCAGGAAACCAACAGACAGAAATACTTGGTGGAGCAGCGACAAAACGAAATGAAGTTCAAGATGCTCGCCAGCCAGATTAACCCTCATTTTCTCTTCAATTCCCTGGAGTCGATCCGAATGGAGGCCCATATTCGCAAACAAGACGATATCGCCGAGGCCGTATGGCTGCTGAGCACACTGCTGCGAAGCAGTCTCGAGACGGGTAATGGTAAAATCTCGCTTGGCAAAGAGCTTGAGCGTGTGCGCTGCTATCTTGATATTCAGAAATTCAGGTATGAAGACCGCCTAAGGTACCAAATAACGGTAGAGCCCGATCTGGAGCAAATAGGGGTACCTCCGTTAATTATCCAACCTCTGGTGGAGAATGCCATGGTTCATGGTTTGGATAACCGTGCGGAAGGGGTCTTCATTGAGGTAGATGTGGGAAGGAAACTTGGGGGAATTCAGGTGAAGGTGAGAGACAATGGGGCAGGGTTTACGACTGAGCGCCTCGCTCTTGTCCGAAAGGAGCTTACTTCATCGGTTCTGGATGAGGAGGAGCGGATCGGTTTGCGAAATGTAAATGATCGGCTTATTTTGCTGTACGGATTATCCAGCTCCTTGATGATCGAGAGTGAGCCTGGGGCTGGAACTTGTATTACGTTTTTCATACCAGGAGGGGATATTCGATGATTAAGGTGATGATTGTGGATGACGAACCGAAGCTTCGTCAAGGCCTTCAAACGCTGATTCCATGGGAAAGCCTGGGGCTAACTGTGACGGCCACGGCAGCTAATGGTGAAGAAGCGATAGAAGTTATTGATAAGGAGCCGCCAGATATCTTAGTCGTCGATATTCGTATGCCGCTAATGGATGGACTGCAATTGATCCAGTATCTAACATCTAACGGCCTACAGTCTCAATTTATCATACTTAGTGGGTATGCCGATTTCGAATATGCCAAACAAGCTATTAAATACGGGGCTGCAGGCTATCTCCTTAAGCCGGTAGATATTAAAGAAATGACGAGCACTTTAAAACGGGTGTGCGAACGTATCGAAGAGGAACGACTGCAACGGGGAAAACGACAGAACAATGTTGTGAATCGGGAGTGGTGCCTGCATAGCCTTCTAATTCCGCAGGATACAAACGAGGCTAGCACCAAATTAAAAACCCTTGCCATAGAAGCAGAACTGTTGTGGAGCAGCTATGAAGTTGTTGCTGTTTTTCCGCGAAATACTGATAGGGGCCGCATCGATGCGCTTCACCAGCTCGCGAGTACCTTGAAAACCGCGATTGAAGGAATAGGTATGGGGGTGGTAACCGTTATTTCCCCATATATCGTACTTCTTCTCAACAAGCCGCTTCGCGGTATGCAGCAGCGACAGAAACTATATGAGAAGATCCAATATGCTTTGAATGTTCGGTTCGTTGCTGCAACGGGAGGAGCTGTATCTGTTCCCGATGAGATTAGCAATTCCTATTCAAAAGCCCAGAAATGTATAAAACAAGCCTTCTTCAGTGAGAAGGGACGCCTCCTGGGACCGGATATTCCATCTTCCCTTTTGCCTGACTCCTCTCCTGTGTCCGGTACCAGCACCGAAGAGATGATGGAGGGCTTCATTTACCGTATTTATTACAGTTTGGATGCAGGCCATCCATCGATGATTCTTCCACTGCTGAAAGAGGCGGCAGCTTATTTTCTTAACCAAGAGCGGGAGGAGAACTTTGTAAAAGAATCGTTCTTCTATCTGTCTAATGCGGTCATTCATAAGCTAACCGCAGGCTCCCCTAAGAAATTTAACCGGACTGAGGAGGTATCGCGCTTTTTGAAAGAGATCTTCGAATTTGAGTATCTGACCGAACTTTTGGAAGAGACTCACCGTTTCCTGCAGTCATTGGCGGAGTACTCCGTACCGGAAGGGAAGGAAAAGGAAGTGAAGATCATGATTAACGTCATTCACAAGCATTATGCCGACAACCTAAAACTGGAGACCTTGGCTGGGATGCTAAACTATAGTACGGCATATTTGGGACAGGTTTTTAAGAACAAGACGGGAGAGTACTTTAACACCTACCTCGACAAGGTTAGGATTCAAAATGCAAAGAAGCTGCTAGAACAGGGAATGAAGGTTTACGAAGTGGCCGAGCGAGTCGGCTACACAAACGTAAATTACTTTCACAGCAAATTCAAAAAATATGTGGGACGTTCGCCTTCAGACTTTAAAATCCATAATTAGTAGATGATTTTTATCGAAATCCCTAGTATGGGCCATTCCTCTGCTCTAACTTATGATAAAAGGCGAGAGAGGGGGGGAATATGATGAAAACGATCAATGTGGAAAACGCATACAAACCTACAAATCCAACAAAGAAGAGTGCCTGGAAGGTGTTGAGAAATCAGAAGTACCTTTACTTCATGTCCATTCCGTTTGTTCTATGGGTTTTCGTCTTTCAGTATTTGCCTCTATGGGGCTGGACTATGGCCTTCCAAAAGTATAAGCCCGGAGTAAGTTTCTTTGAACAGAAATGGGTGGGCTTTGAGCACTTCCGCACTTTGTTTCAGGATGACCATTTCTATCAAGTGCTGCGAAATACGCTCGCCATGAGCTTTATGGGATTGATCGCGGGTTTTGTCGTACCGGTTGTCTTTGCCCTCATGCTTAACGAGGTTCGTTTACATGCGATGAAACGTTTTGTGCAGACCGTATCCTATCTGCCGCACTTTGTTTCGTGGGTTGTTGCAGCTGGGATTGTCACTAAAATGCTCTCGATCGACGGAGGCATTGTGAACAGCATACTCATGGGCCTCAACCTGATCGATCAGCCCATCCAGTTTATGGCGCAGGGACATTGGTTTTGGTGGATTGTTACGGGCTCAGACATCTGGAAAGAGACCGGCTGGAACGCCATCATTTATCTGGCGGCTATCTCTGGCATTGGTCCTGAGTTGTACGAAGCGGCACGGGTTGATGGCGCAAGCAGACTGCGGCAAATCTGGCATATTACGCTCCCAGGGATTCGGCCGACGATTATCGTGCTCCTGATTATGTCTATTGGACATTTGCTCGGGACAGGGTTCGAAAAACAGTTTCTGTTAGGCAATCACCTAGTCATTGATTACTCCGAAGTGCTTGATTTGTATGCGCTTAATTATGGCCTGGCGATGGGACGCTATTCCTTTGGGACGGCGATCAATATCTTCAACTCCGTGATCAGTCTGGTCCTTTTATTCGCGGCTAATGGAATTTTTAAGCGCTTTACGAACGAAAGCATTATGTAAGGAGGAAGACATGGGAACTATCAATCATACTGCACCGGTCGGTCGAATGAAAAGCAAGCTGAAGTCGAAATCATGGCAGGACCGAATTTTGGAAGTGGTCGTTTATCTATCCATGATCGTGGTCACCGTTCTGACCATATATCCTTTCTTAAACGTGCTGGCGCTCTCCTTTAACGATTCAGTGGATACCATTAGAGGGGGAATTACGATCTGGCCCAGACAATTCACGTGGAAGAACTATGAGTTGATCTTTACTTATGGTAGCTTGATCACGGGATTCAAAGTCTCGGTGCTTAGGACAATCATCGGTACTGTAGTGGGCTTGATCAGCGGCTCTATGTTGGCTTACACGCTTGCGCGCAGTGATTTTCAAGCAAGAAAATGGATTTCAACCTTTCTCGCTATAACCATGTATGTATCGGGGGGGCTTATTCCAGGATTTATCCTGTTGAAGGACCTGCATTTAATCAATACCTTTGCCGTTTACATTTTGCCGGGCCTCGTAAGTGCGTTTAACGTCTTTGTTATTCGCTCCTTCATTGACAGCTTGCCTTATGCGCTGCAAGAATCCGCCAAGCTTGATGGTGCCAACGACTTTACCATCTACTGGCGCGTTATTCTTCCTCTTTGTAAACCCGCACTGGCGACTGTGGCCCTCTTCCTGGCGGTAGGACAATGGAATTCTTGGTTCGACACTTATCTGTTCAACGGTTCAAACGAATCTTTAACAACCCTGCAATATGAGTTGATGAAAATTTTGCAGAGCACAACCACAAGTGCAACCAATTCACAAGACGCTGCTAATATGGCGGAGCGTATGGCACAGGTGTCACCGGAATCTGTTAAAATGGCGATTACGATCATCGTTACGGTACCCATTCTGGTCGTCTATCCTTTCCTGCAAAAATACTTTGTGAAAGGCATGACACTTGGAGCCGTGAAGAGTTAAACCTAAAAGCTGGTATGCTCAGGCATATTGCCCTGTTCCATACAATAAAGCCTTTATTCAAAATTACCTTGGGGGGGAGCTTCATGAATTCGGGAAAAAAGAGGATGGTAGCGGCTTTACTGGCACTGAATTTAGTTGTTGCGCTTGCTGGCTGCAGCGGAAATGGCGGATCGACCACCGACAATAAGGGAAGCGCTTCATCTGTAACAAAAGGTGATGAATCCAAGCCCATCACATTTACTTACTTCTCGGAAGACTCGAGCACGAACTGGAATCATATGCAGGATGAGGTCGGCAAGGTAATCACAGAAAAAACGGGCGTAACTTTGGATGCCGAGTTTGCTGTCGGTGATCCGGTACAGAAAATTTCATTGATTGCGGCAACCGGTAATTATCCAGATTTGATCGCAGCTAAGGCTGACGTAGGGAAGCTTGTCGATGCCGGCGCCATTATCGATCTGACAGATTTAATCGACAAGCATGCGCCGAACATCAAGAAGATGCTTGGTGACAAGCTTGTTCGGACGAAGTACAGTTTAGATGACCAAGCGATTTATGCTGTGCCGACTTGGTCTGCCGTAGATGAAAAGAAGATTAAAGCAGACGGAGGCTTTGAACTGCAGCATCGTGTCGTTAAGGAAGCGGGGTATCCGGAGATTCGTAATGTGAAGGATTTTGAAAAGGTCATTCACGATTATATTACCAAGCACCCGACGGACGAAAACGGAAACAAGAATATTGGCTTGTCGCTGAATGCGGATGATTGGCATATGTATCAGGTAACCAATTTGGGATTCCAGACGACCGGTGGGCCGGATGACGGTGAACTTTACATCGATCAGAAAACGCATCAAGCGACTTACCATTTCCGCCGTCCGGAAGAGAAGGAGTTTTTCCGCTGGTTGAATCACATGAATGCCATTGGACTATTAGATCCCGAGAGTTTTGTACAGAAGACGGACCAGTTCAAGGCAAAGGTAGCTTCAGGGCGAGTTCTGGGCCTTGCCGACCCCGAATGGGACTATGGTGACGGACAGAATGCGCTGAAGGCAGCGGGGAAATTTGATCAAACTTACGGCCACTATCCGGTTACCATGAGCAAGGAATATAAGGATACAAGCTTCTGGCCAGCCGGCTTTGATGGAGGATACGGAATCTCGATCTCCAGCAACTGCAAGGATCCGGTACGCGCTATTCAGTTCCTTGACTTTCTGGCATCAGAAGAAGGACAAATTTTAAATAACTGGGGTATTGAGGGGAAGCATTACACCGTTGAAAATGGAAAGCGGAAGCTCATTCCGGCCGTTCAGGAAAGGGCGAACAATGATGGGGCAGCCTTCCAAAAGGAGTCTGGTCTCGGGCTGTACTGGAACTTGATGGTCCATTACGGTGACGGGATCAAGGACTCTACTGGCAACTACTTTACCCGCAACTACCCTGAGCTGTTGACCGAGAATTACAGTGAGGTGGAGAAGGAGACCTTAAAAGCTTATAAGGCTGAGCATTGGAAAGACCTCTTTCCTAAGGAAGAAGACTTTCAGCCGAGAGCATATGGAGCAGCATACACGATGTCTCTGCCTAATGATGATCCTGCTGTGATTCTCGGAGCCAAGATGAAAGATATTACGTGGAAGCGTATTCCGGAAGCGGTCATGTCCAAGCCTGAAGACTTCGACAAAATTTGGGACGCCTACATGGCCGAACTGGAGAAAGCCGGAGTGAAAGAAATGGAAGAAGCGTATACGAAGCATATCAAGGATCGGATTGAGCTTTGGTCCACTCGATAATTCATCTGTAAATATTAAGATGAGTCGCGTGTTGTCGTTGTCCACGGTCAGGTAGAATAGTAGCTTTTTGTGGTGGCTTGCCCGGTATTTTAGCGGTAACAGGCCGCCTGCTTTGTCTATATAAATGAAAGCGATACCAATCCAGTGGGATAGCGCCAGGTCCGAGGGAATGAAATGAGAGAGCGAGGGATGAATTATGAAACGAGCAGGCATGATGGTTGTCATCCTTATTGCAATGTTAGGGTCAATGATCCCGGCAGCTTCATTAGCAAAAGAAGGACCCCAGATTTATGAGGCAGAAAGCGGTATTCTGACAGGAACAAATGTATCAACAGCTAAGCCAGGTTTTTCTGGTGCAGGATATGTTACGGACTTTGACAACGACGGAGACTCTTTAGCCGTAACGGTAAAGCCCGCAAAAGCCGGGTTATATCAAATTAAAATTCGGTATAACGCATCAAAGGGACATAAGCAAGCAAATTTATTTGTAAACGGCTCTTCGGTAGGGATTGTTGACTTTGCACCAACGAACAGTTTTACGGAGATCCCCGTAACTAAAGCCATGCTGAAGGCTGGTGCGAATACAATTCGAATCGATAAGGGTTGGGGCTGGTACGATATCGACTACTTTTCAATAGAACAGGTGACCGAGCCGCCCGTCCATCGAGTTTCCAAAACCTTGGTTAACCCATCCGCGACAGCAGAGGCGAAATCACTTATGAGTTACTTGGTAGACAGCTATGGGCACAAAATCCTATCAGGACAACAGGATTATGCCAATGTTGCATGGTTGCAGACACATTTAGGGAAAAAGCCGGCTGTGGTCGGTTTCGATTTAATGGATTATTCGCTTTCACGCGTTGAGCGCGGTGCGTCTACTCAAGAGATTGAACATGCGATAGACTGGGACCGTCAAGGAGGCATCGTTGCCTTCGTGTGGCATTGGAACGCGCCAAAAGACTTAATCGATCAGCCGGGTAAGGAGTGGTGGAGAGGCTTTTATACCGATTCGACAACCTTTGATATTGAGTATGCTCTGGCCCATCCGAAATCCAAGGATTACGATCTTCTCCTCAAAGACATCGATGCAATTGCCACCCAATTGAAGAGGCTGCAGGAAGCAAATATTCCAGTGCTTTTCCGCCCGCTGCATGAAGCGGAGGGAGGCTGGTTCTGGTGGGGGGCCAAAGGGGCAGAACCCTGTAAACAATTATACCGACTTATTTACAACCGGTTAACAAATGAACACCATCTGAATAATTTGATCTGGGTGTGGAACTCGATTTCGCCGGACTGGTACCCCGGAGATGATGTGGTTGATATTGTTAGCTACGATTCTTATCCTCCGGAAGGTGACTATAATCCGCAGGTAGGCAAATATGATCAATTGCTTTTCCTCGTCAGCGGCCAAAAACTGATTGCCATGACGGAGAATAGTGCCATTCCGGATCCGGATATGCTAATAACGCATCATGCGGATTGGAGTTGGTTTAGTACATGGGGAGGCTACGACGGAAAAACAAACTCGCTGGATCATTTGAAGAAGGTCTATAATCATGCCTTTGTTGTAACACTGGATGAACTGCCGAACCTTAAAAAATACAAGCTTAGGTGAGGTGACTCATCTCCAGGGGAAGGAACACGAAGACCTGCCGGGCGGCAGGTCTTTTTTAGAGATATGAATCTATTACCAAGCTTTAATATAGTAGGCTGGTGGCGGGAGGCATGAGGCGGCCCAGGGACAGATCATGGTCATCACTTTAAGGAAGGCCATAGTGGATGGATGGTGCATTTGCCCTTCTTATGCACGATAATAGAAGAATAACTAGATAACCAATGACTAGGCTTTAAGATCAGAGTTATCTAAAATAGATGGGAATCAAGGAGCAGAACTATGGATAATTTAAGTGAAACCCTAATAACTCTAAATGAGGAATTAGCAAGAACTAACATCCAACATTACTATATTTATAATTACACCAGCAGGCCCAGCTTGGTATTGGCAGGCAGTTTTGATTTTAGTTACTATCACAATATTGAGATTACGTTTAATGAGGTGTCGTTTGTTACTTGTCCGGGAGGGATTTTTACCGTTGAGCTGTTTCGACTTGCAACTGAAGATGAGTTGAAGAGGTTAAATGAATTTTCGTATGGATACAACGATACGCCGACGATATGTCTGGAAGATCAGACATTTAAGACTGCGTTTTTCATTTCAGCTGCTGAAGTGAACTATACGATTCAAAATGTATATTATTATAAAAGAGAGCCGTTGGCTGAGAACGAACGGATCGCGGATTGGGTTAAATAGGTAATTGCGCTATTGTGTCAGGACGCCTTGTACTCTTCTAAGATTGGAATTTCCCAAATAACCACATACTTAACTTACGAGAGGAGGAACAGTAATAATGTGGATCACCCAGTCTCCAGACTTGAAGATCCGATACCTATTGGATGAAGATGATCAACTATTAGCACGCTGGCTAAGTAATCCTATGGTTCTGGAATATTATGAAGGGCGGGACCATGTGCATGATTTAGCCTTAGTTCGGCAGCATTTTTACGAGGATAGAGACGACGGGATAACTTCTGGAATCATCCAATACCAAGACCAAGATATTGGTTACATACAAACATATCCCATAGATAAGGAAGAACGAGAAATTGTAGAAACCAGACCTTGAAAGGCCGCTCACGCCTTTCAAGTTTTTATGAATTGTAAAATAGTTCCTTTGCCATATAAGGGTACAGACCTAAGCACCTTCTCTGGCTGCAAAGGAATGGAGTATGCTCATAGAACGGAGTTTTTTACAGAATTATCCTTAAGCAAATCGAGCATGTACATAAGTAGGGATGAAGGATTAAATATAGCCTTGAATGAGGAGGTTTATATGGAGCAAAAGGTAGACCCGGCCAAGGTTATGGATCTATCCCGCCAGCTCAAGACCCTGAGCAGTGCCGTGGAGAACCATTCGATCGGGGTACACCGGGAGATTCAGAGATTGGTGGACGATACGCGTAAGGTTTATTCAGAGGCCTATGTCCGGCAGGCGGCAGGGCAAGTGGACCAGCTGCTCAGCGAGATGAAGCGGATCATGGATCAGCTGTTTGGAAGCATGGAGAAGAAGGAAGCGGACCTTAAGTGGGCAGCAGAACAGTACCGGAAGGCAGAGGCGGAAGCGAAAGCCAAGACCAAGCAGAGCCTCACCTCAAAATTCGGGGTGATGAAACGGACGTTCACCCAGCTTACGGAGCGAGCAAGTGAGCTGCGTCAGCAAATGATGGACACCTACATAAACCTACTGAGGAACCCGCCCACCCTGATGGACATGGTCAAGGCGCTGGTGAATCAAGCGAAGGATTTCTCGCTGGAGCGCAGGCTGAAGCCTTTCCAGGAAGATGAGCGGATCGCGTCCTTGCTGGACATTTTACATACGGGAGAAGAGAAGAACCAGATTTGGGCACGGGAAGAGCTGGAGAAGATCTCTGCAGCCTTTGGCGAAATCTCCAAAAGCCAGGTAGCCTACAGGGTTTACCAGGCGTATGGGAGACAGGGATATATGGATGAGGCTCGTGAGGAGGCGGAAAGACAAAGAAACCTGTTGGCCGGGCTCGGCATCGATCCCAAGTGGTATGGGCCGGGGGTAGACTTGAGAGTACACTTTAAAGGCTCTCCGAGCACAGCTTGTAAGTATAACCCGCTGCTTACAGACGGGTCGCCCATGCCCAAAGAGAGCGAGCTCGTGCTTGTTGTTGAGATTGGCATGCTGGATGGGAAGTACCGCAGCTGGGCAGAGGCGAATTATCCTCAGATCGAGACAGCGGTCAAGAAGATGATCCAGGAACGTAAAGAGCGGGAGCGCCAAATTGAAGAGTACAACCGTGCGATTTCATCGGAGGATATTGAGAAAGTACAGGAGTATTTAAAGAAACAGGAACTGTATTTTGGAGAAGTGAATGGCAAGTATGACGAGGAGTTCCTGGAGGCGATGAAGACCTATCAGCAGCTGAGCGGGAACACCCAGCCGGATGGAAAAATCGATGCGCAGCTAGTACAATTAGTAGAGAATTCCAAAGAAGCAGGCTGGCTCACCCCTGTAGGTGTAGCGGAAGGAGTCGTCAGACAGGTCGGAGATGATGCCGTCGATACCGTGACGGGGATCATCGATTTTGTACCGCAATCCTATACGCTGGCGAAGGCGATCTGCAACGGAGAGATTAGCTTTGAGGATATCAAGAACAGCATAGGGGAGAGCCTGGCAGAGGAATATAAGGAGCCGTTCAAGACACTGGATAGCTTGTCCTGGAAGGTCATGAACGGAAACGCGACTTACGCCCAGTGTGTGGAGTACGGAAGGGCTGTCACGAAGGTTGCTCAGGTCTTCCTCGTTGCCCTCAGTGCCGGTAAAGCGGGAATCAAACTCTCCAGCAGCGCCATGCAGAAGCTGAAAAAGGTGCTCCCTGAGATCGCCGACACTTTGAAAAAGCAGCCGGTCGGCATGACAGAGCACGGATTTAATATGACGATTCCGGATACGAAGGTACCGGATATATCGATTGAACTGAACGAAACGCAGAAGAACTTTTGGAAAGTGATTAATGAGGAACGTCAGGGGATTGAGGGGAAGGGTAATGCTGCACAGATACCTCGAACAGGAGCAGAATGGAATGATTACTACAAAAGCAAATATGGGGACGGAAATGTTACATGGGTAACAGAATTAAAATCTTATGACGATATTCTAAGTAATCCCAAAGCTTTATGGGGTAAATCAGCTGATGAAGTTGCAAAAACTCTTGGAGATGGATGGACGAAAGGTACTTATGGCTCAGCAGGTACTGGATGGAAATTCACTAACGGTGATAAGTCTGTGTTCTACCATCCAGGAGGAGGGGTACATGAAGGGTCATACATTGGATTCTCAAGTGGTCAGACAGGCAAAGTCAAGGTAGTGGGACCCGATTATAAACCGTTACCCGGTGATAAGGCTACAGTTATTCAAAAATAAAGGGGATTTGTGTAGATGAATAAAATATCCATAGAAAAACTAATGGAGCTATACGTAGATACGATTGATAAATGTGGAACATATCTGCTAAGTGAGGATGATATGGTAATTGGGTACAATATCTTTGAAGAATTCGATACAGGGGTAATTTCATTTTTACACGCTGATGTCTTACAAAGACTTAGTGATGCAGGATTAATTAGTGATGAGATGGTGTATAAGAGTTCTACTTTAAGAGACTTAGTTCTAGAGTTACAGCAAGGCGATGAGTGGAATGTTAATGCAGTTAGAAATTCACCTGATTGGAGGAAAGTCCTTAAACTAGCTGATGAAATTAAAGGATGTTTGGGCGGCTGATTAAAAAGCCCTACCCAGTGCCGAGTGAAGCCACCATTCAACCAATAACACATATAATCCTTGTAATACCCGTATAAAGATTTCTTGATTTCCGTTGTACGCACATCAAATGCTTTAATCTTATACCCTAAATAACGCTATACCGTTGCAACGAACAGGTCGATTATGGTCAGATACTACCATGATTGACCTATTTTTTATCTTCGTTTTCTTTCGTTTTTTTCAAAAGAAATCGCAACCATGTAAATTACTGCAACGATAAAAACGGTGAAAGGACTTGGTCGCAACTTTATTGCATAATACCTGACCACTTAGTAAAGTTTTAACAGTTGCTTGATTGTATAGCCACACGCAGAAGGTTTCTTTCTTTCGATGTGAGTGAGTTAGCATACGATATTCCATATCCGATGAGTAATGTTTTCATTGCATCCAATACGGGGCGGAATATGAATGTCTATGAGGGAACTCGATACTACGGGCGGAAATTCGAAAGCAAAGATCATGCGATTTTGCCGTAACTATGATAAAAAGGTAGAACAGAAGTCGAAGGGGATTGAACAAGAGGAGGAACGCACAAGGGTTGAACTGGTTTACAGACCTGATGAGAAAATACCCTTGGAGAACATCATCCAATATCCTCCATAGTTTTTGATGGTGAAATACTCAAGAATGGGAAGGTCAATGGTTTTCATTATGAAGGATGCCAAATCTACACAGATAATGAGGATGTCCTGCATGCCCGATTTCGCAAATCATTTAACAAGCTGAGCCAGAACTTACTGGACTCGTTCTCTCCAATCCACATGCCGAGTACATCCTTGTTTCCGTCTAGGTCAATACCAATCACCATGTAGGCGGCCTTATTCACAATAGCCCCGTCCTGCTTGACCTTGAAGTGAATCGCATCCATGTAGACGACGTCATAAACTCCCTGTAGAGACCGGTTCTTCCACTCTTTGATAAGCGGCACAATTTTATTTGTGACATTAGAAATGAGCGTAGGTGAGACTTCAATACCGTACAGATTCTGAAGATGGTCCTGGATCTCCCGAGTGCTAACTCCTTTAGCATAAAGGGCAATAATCTGATCTTCGATGCCGGTCACATTCTTTTGATGTTTCTGTACAACCAAAGGTTCAAATTCGCCGAGCGGATCCCGAGGAACCATGATCTCTTGCTCTCCATACTCGCTGACCACGGTCTTTTTACTCTTGCCGTTACGGCTATTTGATGTGGTTTTGGCTTTAACCTCATGCTTTTCATAGCCAAGATGAGTATCTAATTCAGCCTCCAGCATCTCCTGAATCGTTTCTGCAAACAGATCTTTCAGGGCGTTCTGTGCATCCTGGGCAGTGACCAGCTTATTCTCTTTAATTAAAGCTCGCAATTGCTCTTTTGTCCAAAGTCCCATGTGTTCTCCCAATCTTTCTATTACTTTCCATTTTAATAGAATTGGGAATTTACACAAACTATTTTACAGACTCCACTCTAATATCATCAGTATTTTCTACCTCTTTTAAAGACTTCCCATCTTTTGTTTTCCATTCTATAAGTCCGTTTGCATGGCCACCAATGACAAATGCAGCAGCATAAGAGGGGCTGCTACATAGAATATCTTCTTGTAAAATTCCTTCTTTATCTATCTTTGCATTGTGTCTACTTTCTTTGACCACATATGGAATACTATCTGAGCCAATAGTTTCTATCCGGCTACCTTTTAGGACAACAAAACCTTCATTCGTCTGTTTACATCTTGCATCAACCATAGTATTACTTCTACGAGTTTTTCGTTTCATGAAAAGTAGTAAATCCTCGTCTTCAGAAGTCTCTAGTGTGGTGTCTAATTTCTGTTTTATAGTAGTCAGTGGTTCAAACAGACGGTGCCCAAGAGTACCCATTACAATTTTGGCATAGTCGATGAACTCTTCGAGTTCGCTTTCTTTTTCTTCTGTAATGTTACCGGAGGTAGGATCATTACTGTTCTGGATCTCATATCGCTTGGCATCTGTCGCAAGTCTACAGAAACGATTTTCAAGATAGCTGATCTCGGTTGGCCCAAACGAATTATTCGAGGTCGTAAACACGATAGCTTCGGTCCAATAATTTTTCTCTGGATTTTTTTTATGCTCTACCAAACGGCCGAGAAGCCCTTCCCCACTTTTTCTTACACCAGCTTGTCCTATGTATACAACACCCTTACCTGATTCATCAGAAGTACCAAATAAAAAATACACACCGCTTTGGGACAGATCGTCGCGACCTTTGCACTTATCAAGTTCTGTGCGCGGGATTTTGTAAGCTAGGCCTGTCCAGTTAGCTAAAGTACACTTGATTATTCCGGTTGGAGTACCATCCATTAGAAATAGATTTATACTTTTTCCTCTTGTGGTCATTTAAATCAGCCCCTTTCTGCTTAGCTTATAATAGAATAAGACGCTTTTCAATTAAATACCAATGGCACTGAGGTTTGTGAAGATGAGCGGATCGCGTCCTTGCTGGATATTTTACATACGGGAGAAGAGAAGGACCAGATTTGGGCACGGGAGGAGCTGGAGAAGATCTCTGCAGCCTTTGGCGAAATCTCCAAAAGCCAGGTAGCCTACAGGGTTTACCAGGCGTATGGGAGACAGGGATATATGGATGAGGCTCGTGCGGAGGCGGAAAGACAAAGAAACCTGTTGGCCGGGTGGGCATCGATGCGCAGCTAGTACAATTAGTAGAGAATTCCAAAGAAGCAGGCTGGCTCACGCCTGTAGGTGTAGCGGAAGGAGTCGTCAGACAGGTCGGGGACGATGCCGTCGATACCGTGACGGGGATCATCAATTTTGTACCGCAATCCTATACGCTGGCGAAGGCGATCTGCAACGGAGAGATTAGCTTTGAGGATATCAAGAACAGCATAGGGAAGAGCCTGGCAGAGGAATATAAGGAGCCGTTCAAGACGCTGGATCGCTTGTCCTGGAAGGTCATGAACGGGGACGCGACTTACGCCGAATGTGTGGAGTACGGAAGGGCTGTCACGAAGGTGGCTCAGGTCTTTCTGGTTGCCCTCAGTGCCGGTAAAGCGGGAATCAAACTCTCTAGCAGCGCCATGCAGAAGCTGAAAAAGGTGCTCCCTGAGATCGCCGACACTTTGAAAAAGCAGCCGGTCGGCATGACAGAGCACGGATTTAATATGACGATTCCGGATACGAAGGTACCGGATATATCGATTGAACTGAACGAAACGCAGAAGAACTTTTGGAAAGTGATTAATGAGGAACGGCAGAAGCTTGAGGGGAAGGGTAATGCTGCAGGGAACTTTGCAGGTAAAATTAATGCTGAAAACATCCCTAACATGTCAAAGCAAGAAATCTTAGATAGCTTGCCGAAGGATTGGAAGTATACTGATAACAATGGTTTCGTTCACATTAGAGATGCTAATGGAAACGTCCGAATGAAAATTGACCCACCTGATAAGGTTACAAAGTATGACCATGTTCATTTGTTTGATGAGAGTGGTAATCCGATTGATGTAAACCTGAATGTTGTTGACAGAAAAAGCCCAGATGCTCATATCCCATATAAAAAGTGAGGTGATTAGCGTGAATGCTGAGAAAATTCTATCCGAAATTGAGGCAATGCACTACTGGGATGCTAGAGTACTAAAGTTTGACTCAAGTTTTTTTGGTGATGAAATAACCCTTGTGTTTGAAGACACAGAGTTTAACGTTAAGTTGTCCTTTATTGGGTGTTCTAGTTTTTCCTTTGTTACAAGTGTCGATGATAGGATAAAACCTTTAAAAGAGTTGACTCGACCACAAATTCCTTATTTTCTTCAAGATATCGAAGTAACAGATGTTCAGAGTGAGGGTCATAGTTTACTAAATTGCAAAATTTTAATGCCCCCTCTTAACGCACAAATACTTTGCACTTCAATTTTAATTGATAAGATATAGTGCAGTGGGTAAACCTTGATTGGCTTAGTACTTCTATCGAGGTTTATTTTTAGGGTGGGAGCTACCCAGTGCAGAATAACTCACATAACCCATGTAATACACGTGTAAAGATTTGGTCATTTCTATTGTATGTATATAAAATCCGTTACATTGGACAGGCCGATTATGACCAGATATTTCATAATTGACCTGTTTTCTGTTAGTTTAAACGGTACTAATCTTGAAATCGATGAGCAGCTAGTACAATTAGTAGAGAATTCCAAAAAAGAAGGCTGGCTCACCCCTGTAGGCGTAGCTGAATGAGTCGTCAGACAGGTCGGAGATGATGCCGTCGATACCGTAACCGGGATCATCAATTTTGTTCCGCAATCCTATACGCTGGCGAAGGCGATCTGCAACGGGGAGACTAGCTTTGAGGATATCAAGAACAGCATAGGGGAGAGCCTGGCAGAGGAAATTTACCGAGAATTATAGTGATACGGAATTAAGTTACAGCACGCGTAAACTGTATCAAGCAGGGTGGGTTTTCCCTGAGAAGCAAGTAAATTGGACTATGTATATCTTTTATGGAGCAGATATAAGAGAGTATCATCTCGATTTTATTAAGAAACAAATTTCCAAATAGCACTTATTCCAGAAATAACAGGATATTTTTTGGTGGATGACCATGAAGGTGAAAAAAATTATGTTGGCAGGTATTTGATGGACATTTTATAGAAACTGAGCAGGTTAATATACAATTTAATAACTAGATCTTCTCTTGCGAAAAAATACTCCACACCCTTGAAAATCACTATTATATTAAAAAAAAGAGGTGCCGCTGAACTCATAGCCGGGCACCTCTTTCTTCATTCTAAAAGGTTATTTCACTCCGACAGCATCATAGGCCTTCTTGACGGCGGTGACTTGGGATGAGTTCGCACCGTACAAATCTGTTGCTGCGGCAATAGCTGCGGCACGAGCCGTAGAGAAATTAGAAGTCGGAGTCAGGTAATTGACCAGGGTGCTATAGAAGATGCGAATAGCTGCAGAACGGCCGATACCGGTAACGGTTACGCCATTATGGGTGCCGCCTTGGGCGATAAGGTAGTAGGCTTTATTATTAATTCCGCTGTTGGTATGCACACCGCCGTAATCTCCAGACCCTGTATACCGGTCTTTATAGCTATCAGGCTGACCGTACAGAGTTGGATTGGACATGGAACGCAGAGCGTCTCCAGGAATATTTGGCGTATAGATATCATCACCGATCAGCCAATTCTTGCCTTGAATATCATTGCCGATAATATCGGAGAACGATTCATTAAGCGCCCCAGGCTCGTACTCGTATTCCAGGCCGGCTGTATATTCGGTTACAGCGTGAGTCAGCTCATGGCCGATAACGTCAAGGTCTCCGGAAAATGCCCGGAAGGTCGTTCCATCCCCATCTCCATAAATCATCTGTGTCCCTGTCCAGGCGGCATTGTTATATCTGGAGCCGTAATGAACGGTTGAGCGAATGGCGGCATTGTTGCCATTATAGCTGTTTCTGCCGAATCTGTTCTTATAGTAATCGTATACAACACCTGCGTAATAATGGGCATCAACCGCAGCCGGGTCAGTCCATTTGTTATCTGAATCTGTGAGCAGTGTTCCAGGGTAAGTCTGGCGATTGCCGGCTGTATAGGTGGAGATGCCGCTGCCACGAGTGGTATCACGGAGCTGATAAGTGCTGCCGGATAAAGTGGTTGTGAACGACTTAGTGTCTCCAAGCACGCCGGTTCCAGTTCCGGTAGCCTGGTTCAGGATGTCCACCTGCTTGATGATCTTTCCATTTGTTGCATCGATGAAATAGCGGGTGCGCAGAAGCTGTGGGCTCATGACATTGACTTCTGTGACATAAACCAGGAAGGTCTGTCCTTCATAAGGTAAAATGTACAAGTCTGCTTTAGGATCTGCCTCAGCAGCGTCAATTAGATTCTTCACCATTTTCGAGTTGTCAGTAGGGTCGACAGAAGGTACGGCAATCGTATTCCCTTCTGTAGCTTCCTCGCTGTATACACTGTCCGTTACGCTGATTGTGTCCTGAGTCATGGGTTTACCAATGCGGGACTCTGCTTCATCATAAGCAATCTTTATGGCTTCTTCGGGGCTGATTTTGGGTGTGGTAGTGGGTACCTTTACTTCAGACTCAGGTAAGACAGCGCCAACAAATGCAGAGACTTGTCCGGCCTGGTTAATATGAATGGTCTGGTCACCGGCATAGATTGGTGTGCCGTCGACATATTGCTTGAGGCGGTAGTGGCGAACGCCTACGTCATCTGTAGATCGGGTTGTGATTTTAAATTGGGACTGAATGTCCGTGTCGGTGCTCAATAAGCCGAAGTCGGATTTTTTGCTCAGCAGATACTTCCAAATCAAGGCTTCATCGGTCGAAGCAGAAGGGGAACTCCATGAGTCAGCGATAAATGTAGGCTGCATGCCTAGTGGTGAAGCATCGGCATAAGCGTAGGGAGCACTAGTGGCCACTGTGCCAAGCAGCAGCGATCCCCCAAGAATGATCGTCCAAATTTTTCCCATAAATGAACACTCTCCTAATCTATGATTGGTAGAACAATATCATCATATGGTCGGCTCTGGGTTGGAGATCGCGGGTGCTAGCAGAAAGTTGAGGTTTTAGGATGGTACAGCGAAATCAAGCGAGTTAAGAATTAGTAGAATACCTCATATGGAGCAAAGCATGTCTAAATAAACATCACTCCTTTCCTATAGGGAAAGTGGGCTTAAAGGTGTCAAAGGCTTGTCCATTATATGGTGAGGATAATGGAGAGATGAGGTTCTATGGAAAATATATATTAAATAGGATTAATTTACAATATTTGTTTTACAGAGTTATTCATAATATTTGCAATCATCCTATATAAATTAATTTTATTAACTATATAGAATGAGGAGCTATAGAAATGAATGTTACGTCAAAGTTTCTAACGTGAATCCACAACGGTATAATCAAGTAGTAGATAAAGAGAAGGATAGAGTTCATTCAAGAGAACCTGTAAAATAGGTTGTATAAGTCGTTCTCTAAAGGGGTTTCTTTATAATGAGCATGTTAAAGGAAAAGATCATTCAGTCTGCGATCAGGCTTTTTACAGAGAAGGGGTTTCAAGCAACATCGATCCAAGATATCGCGGATGATTGCAGCATTGCCAAGGGATCGCTGTATAAGCATTTTGCCTCGAAGGATGAGCTTTACATTCAGATTCTCCAGAGGCGGCAGCAAAGCATGATGGCTGCAGTAGAGCAAATCAGGCAGAAGCAGCTGCCTGCCAGAGAGACTTATTTGGAGGAAATCGCTTGCCAAATTGAATTTTATATCGAACATGGATATTACATCGCACGTGATCATAACGAGCTGACTTCCTTAAATAAGGATACTGTTGGAGCGATGCTGAATCAGTTTCGCAAGGAGATGTTTCGCTACTATCAGGACATATTGAATCGTCATTATGGTGCTGAAGTGTCAGCTTGGAAATGGGATGTGACTGCTGTGTTCTGCGGGTTGATCAGAGAGTACACCTTCCATCTACTGTTTGGGTATAAGCCGCTCGATTGCGGGGTGCTGGCTGTGTTTATAGCGGAACGGATGGATGATCTTGTGGCGGGGCTTTCCAAGCGGAAGACGATCCCTCTGCTTACAGATGATCTGATGGCAGAATATGCCCAGACGGAGATGAAGTCTTTACAGGAGGTTCATGAAATTCGCAGAACAGGTCTATTTGAAGCCATGCGGTCCATGATCCCTGATATTGCGGCCCCCAACGCCAGAAAAAGTGACTTGAGCGGCGTATTAGAACTGCTTCAAGCAGAAATTAATAAAGAGCAGCCAAGGGCATTTCTTATTCATGCCTTGCTACGTGATCTTGGTTCGGAAGTCGAGCTTGCCAGCTATGTTCATCAGCTTCAGCCGTTGGTGCTTGGAAGCCGCTGATTTGGGTTGTGACGATGACTTGGTTTCTTATGATGAGAAATTCGGCATGCTGAAATCAAGCGGAATGCTCGTAAGAAATTACGAAAGGCAATTGGGGATTACAGTCGAATAAATACAAAGAAAACGCTTGGAGAATATCCAAGCGTTTATTGTATGTCGAATGATTTGATTATTTTGATTCGGCCCAGGGCTGCTTCGGTCTTCTTAAAAAGAAGCTTAGCGCAAGGCCAACACACGCGATACATGCGGCCAATAGGAAGGTATCTCCAAACGCGCTTAGACCTGATTGCATGATGTCATCCCCATTGGCACCCCCTGCCACGTTAGCCGTCATACGGGAGGAGAGAAACCCGGTAAAGCCGGCGATGGAGAAGGAAGAGACTACCTGCTGGGACGCGCTTGTCAGAGGGGTAACTCTGCTGACGAGGGTCGGAGGTGTTGCAGTTAACACATGGGTGTTAAGCGACATCATGGACAGTCCCATACCCGAGCCCAGGAAGAATAGTGAGAGCATAATGATTCCTAGTGAAGTCCCAGTCGTTAGATACATGGTAAACATCGCGGCCGTGATTAGCGTCATCCCAACTAGAAGCGGTGGACGTGCCCCTACTTTGTCAAAAAGTTTTCCGGCCAGCGGCATAAATATCATCGCTCCCAGCGCTTGCGGCAGCATGATCAGCCCTGTCGCAAGCGGCGTATAATGCTTGACCTGTTGCAGCAGCAGCGGAAACAGCAGCACTGTGCCGAATAGAGCGGTTTGCATGATCCATGAAGTGACAATACCGCGGGTGAAATCTGACGATTTGAACACCCGTAACTCCAGCAGCGGCTGTTTATGTCTTAGACAGTTCAAGATAAAGAGCAGAAGAGCAAATCCCCCCACGATCAGCCCCGTCAATGTACTGGCAGAAGTCCAGCTTTCGCTGCCTTCGCTTACTCCAAAGGTGATCATAGCAAAGGCCAGAGGGCCCAGAATCATCCCCAGAACATCCAGAGAAGGCGCTTTACCGCCAGGGAAAGCGGGCAAATTTTTGGCGCCGATTAAGATTCCGATTACCCCGATTGGAAGGTTGATCAGAAAGATCCACTGCCAATTCACATATTCAATCAGCCACCCGGACAATACGGGGCCAAGGGCCGGAGCCAATAGCATCGGGATGCCAAACATCCCGATGACGGAGCCTCGTTTATCCGGCGGGGCCAGACGGTAGACCATGGCTGTCCCGATCGGCGAGACCATTCCGCCGCCGAGCCCTTGCAGGACCCGGAACAAGATCAGCTGCTCAGGGGACTGCGCAAGTGCGCACAGGATGGACCCTAATGTGAACAGACCTATGGACGCAAGAAATACGCGTTTGGGCTGGAACTTATCAGACAACCATCCCGCCAGCGGAATGACCGCTGAGAGAGCTAGGGTGTAAGCTGTCACAGACCACTGAATGGTTTGAAGTGAAGTGTCAAAGTAGTTTACAAGCGTAGGGATGGCAACATTTACAACGGTGCTGTCTAGGATAACCATGAAAGTGCCGATAATGACAGCCACAAGGGGAGCGAACAGCTGCTTGATTGAGAATTCGCTTGCTTGCTGCGGCGGTGTGCCTTGTGCACTAGGATAACTGGACATGATGCATAAACCTACTTTCTACATAAAATAAATTTTTTTGGAGCAAGAGGCGAACGTTACTTGCTCTTAATTGTGACCGATTGTTTTTGTAAAAAACTCACCAGTCAAAACACCACGTTATAAATAATAACGAGGAGGATGACGGGTGTCAAACCATAATTTGTAAGTTTATTGCAAGATCAACAGTATATCTGTCTATGCATAGAATCTCTGTTCGATTAACGAGAGAAAAGCAAATACGAGGTACATCATTTACAAACTAGCAAAGTGCGATTAAGATAAAGATAAATTAATGGTTTACATGACGTAAACCGTTTATGCACTGTTAACCTTGTGGGGAGAGGTCTAGAATGATTCAAATTTCAGGAGCAAAGAAATATTCGTTATTTATTCTAATGCTTAACCTATTTATAGCTTTGTTAGGACAAGGAATGGTCATTCCCATCCTGCCTGATTATCTTAAGGAGTTTGATGCAGCAGGATCTGCGGCAGGCTACTTGGTAGCTGCCTTTGGAGCAGCTCAGTTCCTTTTCTCGCCTATTGGCGGACGCTTCTCGGATAAATACGGCCGCAAGAAGATGATCCTGTTGGGGTTATTTTTTACAGTGATTGCGGACTATTTGTTCGCCATAGCTCATCACTTGGTCCTTTTGTATATTGCCAGGTTCGTTGGCGGCATAGGGCTGGGAATTATGGTTCCGTCTGTGCTTGCTTATGTGGCCGATGTAACAACAGATGCAACAAGAGCCAAAGGAATGGGATACTTAAGTGCATCGATGAACCTCGGAATGGTGCTGGGGCCGGGTATCGGAGGGATTATAGCCCAGGCTGGCATCAGAATGCCTTATTATATCGCTGCGGCTCTAGGGCTTGCCGCTACGCTCTTGACCTTCATTTTGCCGGAAACCTTGCCTTCCCACTTAAGGAAGGCTGCGTCCTCCTCAGGGGTCAAACAGCCCTCCATTTTGAAGCAGCTCTTACAGTCTTTCCGGTCTCCTTATTTCAAATTGCTGCTGCTTATCTTGATTATTACGTTCGGATTAATTAACTATGAGACCGTGTACTCTCTGTATGTAGAGCAGAAGTATGGATTCACTTCCCGGGAGATTTCTATACTTATTACCCTTGGAGCTCTGATCGGAACGGTGGTGCAGGTATGGCTTATTGAGTCAGCCATTAACCGCTTGGGAGAAAGCAAGCTGATTAAATGGTCGTTATTGATCACTTCCGCTTCCCTAGTACTTATGCTCATTAAAGTTAATTTTGTGTATTTGCTGGCCGTATCTTCGCTCTTCTTTATATTCAATGCCTTTTTAAGACCGACGATTAATACCCTGCTCTCCAAACAGGCCAAAGATCAGCAAGGATTTGTATCGGGACTAAATACCACTTACACTAGCCTTGGAAATGTGATAGGGCCTGTCTTAGCTGGGAACTTTTTTGATAAAAATCTAAATTTCCCTTATATTATGGGGGCTATTATTTTGCTCGCTTCGGTGTTTTTTCCACTGCGGAATTACAATTCTAATATAGAACGGGGCGTTACGGATGAATGATCAATCATGGCATCAGCATGTAAAAAATAAAAACCGTGAAGACATTATAGAGTCAGCCAAAGAGCTGTTCTTCAAGGATGGCTTCTTTCTTCAGGTCAGCGTCAAGGACGTTTGCAGCCTGGCAGGCATCAGCCGGGTTACCTTCTACAAGCATTTCAGCTCGATGGATGATTTAATCTTCGAAGTGCAAATGACCGTAATGAATGAGATGGTGCAATATATAGAGAGCAAGGATAGAACAGAGCTGACTGGAAGAGAGCGGTTGGGGCTGCTGCTTCATGCCTGGATTGATTATGCCCAGCAGTATAAACGGCATATGAAATTTATTATCTTTTTCGATCTCTACTATGAAGCAGACGAATTTAACGATGAGCTTCGCCAGAGGTATGAGAGCTTTATCCGGCAGCGCAAAGAGAATCATTTTCTGAAGTCTGTAATTGTTCGCGGGATGGAAGACGGCTCAATCAGAGAGGATGCAGATCCTAATCGAACGGGAATGCTCATTTTCACTATGATGATGGGACTGCTGCAGCGGATGAGCATTACTCAGCCGCATGAGACAGATGCATTTGAGGATATCGCTGTTTCTGTAGTAGGCATGGTCATGCGTTCTATTGAAAAGTAGTGAGCCTTATGAAGAGGGACTTTATTGAAATCCTCTTTATCTGAGCGCAGCTTCTATAAGCGACTATTTTGGTTAAAATAGCCTGCCCTCTAGCAGCATATTTGAGGTCGAAGCGGATTTTATGGCAATATTTTATTTCATAGTTATAAGACTTAGGTTACTGATAAGATACATTTCTTACTTTTAAGACTCCGGGACCCTGGAGTTTTTTTTTGCGTATGGAAACAGATAAAAACTTCAAAATAAAAATTAAATTTTAAATAATCTCTCTAATTGTGATTTTTATCACATATAATGTGAAATAAATCACATATAATAAAGCCATAAGAGATGATCATCGAATAACAAATCACACATAAAACAAAATCACCAAAAATTTAAGGGAAGATAAAGGAGAGATTTATATGTTTAACGAGTGGCTGAGAACGAATAAAGTTGCAATGTGGCTTCTTACCGTGGTACGGATATATCTTGGCTATCAGTGGATATCGCATGGCTGGGAGAAGCTGACGGGCGGATTTGATGCGGGGGGCTTCCTGCAGGGAGCAATCGCCAAGAGCACTGGCGAGCATCCGGCGGTTCAAGGCTGGTGGGCTGCATTTCTGGAGCATGCCGCTATGCCGGGAGTGAAATTTTTCAACGTCCTGATTCCGCTAGGTGAATTCCTTGTAGGATTAGGATTAATCCTCGGAACCTTCACCACATTCGCAGCCTTGATGGCAATCGTGATGAATGCGGCATTCCTCTTCTCGGGTACGGTAAGCACGAATGCTCAAATGCTGCTTCTTGAAGTGTTTGTGGTAGTAGCTGCAGCAAACGCAGGGAAAATCGGTTTGGACCATTACGTTCTGCCTTATCTCCGCCGCTTCTTTAAACGGGAAGGAGCCCAAGGGCCAGCTACAGTAACCCCGCTTAGAAAGAAACATACCGCATAAACCAATTTAAATAACAGCTTAGTGGGTGTGAGATACCTTCTCCAGCATGCTTGGATGCGGAGGAGGTATCTTTTTGTACATTACGTTTGTTGTCCTTGAAATTATATGAGCACGTAGGTTGCGCGAAGCGGACCGTGAACGCCGACAACAAGCTGCATCTCAATATCGGCAGAATTAGAAGGGCCCGAGATCAGATTGATGCAGGAGCCAACAGGCTCCCCGGCTTCAATTCGGCGGTTGAGGTCGGCTGCCGCTTGTGTAGAGCGATGCACAAGTCTTTCTTTTTCAATTATGGCGATATAATGGGCTGGGAGAAAGTGCATGGCCCGTCCCTGATCAGGACGACTTTCAACTACAACAGTACCTGATTCTGCTAGTGCATAATCAGCAAATACAAGCGCCCCATTGGCGAGCGCCGAGCGCCTTATATTCTCTTCCCGTCCGGCTGCCTCTTCCCAGATGAGCGAGTTTGGGAACTCAAGCTTGTATTTGGCAAAGCGGCTATCTCCAGAGCGAATAACAGGGCCGCCGCCATAGGAGGCGATCAGATCATTTAAGGTTTGCTGCAGCTTTTCAGGGGTTGATTCAATGAGCTGGGTATGAATGAAGAGACACTGCTCCCTCAGGATCGTGACAAGCTCATTGGTACTGTAGCTCTTGCGTGACCCTTGAGGATATATCCGTTCCCAATTCGGGCGTGTCACGACCCTTTTACGTTCTCTCCCCAGCTTGGAAGCAAGAGAGTTAAGGAACGATTCCCGCTGATAGTCCGTCACTTCGCACCGCCCCCTCTGCGTTTTTCATACCAAGAGCGAAAGCTGTCCTGATGCTTCACGGGCTGCGGTAATTCTCTAACCTTAAGCCAATTTCTGACCATTCCTGGTCCCCGGACGATGCGGCCGTTTTTACTGATCAGCCTGCTGCCGGGGTTCGCTAATCGAATTGCTTTTCTAAATAGGGATGGAGAGCCTGTTACGCGGCTTATGGCTTTCATCTGGATTTGCTCGCCAGGCCCTGTTCTCTTCTGACTGACGATCTTCTGGCGATGCAGGATGAGCTGCTCATGCAGGGGAATCTTCACTGGGCAGACATCCGTACAGGCAGCGCAGAGACTTGAGGCATAAGGAAGCTCTTTATAATTATTATAGCCTCCAAGCAGTGGGGTGATCACAGCGCCAATAGGGCCGGGATAAATGGAACCATAAGCGTGTCCGCCAATATGACGGTATACGGGGCACACGTTAAGGCAAGCGCCGCACCGGATGCATTGCAGAGCTTCGCGGAATTCACTAGCAAGGATATCCGAGCGCCCGTTATCTACGATCACGAGATGGAACTCCTCGGGACCGTCCGATTCCCCGGCTGCAGAAGGCCCCATAACGGTGATATAGCTGGTTAGCTTCTGGCCAACGGCACTGCGACATAGCAGATTATCCAGCACCTCCATTTCCTCAAGGGTAGGCACAACTCTCTCCATGCCCATTACGGCAATATGGGTTTTGGGGATTGCGGCGGTAAGATCTCCATTCCCCTCATTGGTGACGAGATTGATGGCTCCCATGTTGGCGATGGCAAAGTTACAGCCTGTAATGCCGATATCTGCTTCAAGGAATTTTTTGCGGAGCTGATCTCGCGCATAGGCTGTTAGATTTTCTGGAGTTTCGTCCCCCTTGTAAGATAGCTTGTGTTCAAACACATTTCTAATCTGAGCCCGGTCCTTATGCAAGGCTGGGGCAACAATGTGAGAAGGGGGATCCCAATCATCCAGCTGTAAAATATATTCGCCGAGATCGGTCTCGACCACTTCGCAGCCGGCTTCGATCAGCACACGGTTCATTTCTATTTCTTCTGTAACCATAGATTTGGATTTCACGATTTTCTTGGCCTGTTTGGCTGCTGCAACCTGATTGATATAGCTGCTTGCGTCTTCCTTGGTACTGGCAAAAAGGACCTTCCCGCCTCTTTTCTCTACATTGACAGCAAGCTCCTCCAAATAGTGGTCCAGGTTCTCGAGCGTATGCTTGCGGATTTGCTGGCCGAGCTCTCGCCACTGCTCCCAATCGCCGAGAGCTGAAGCCGCGGTCAAGCGTCTTGTCTTAAGGCTGTCTTGTGCCGAGCTGACGCTGCTTCGCATAAATAAGTTCCTCATACCCTCTGCAGTACGTTTGTCAAAACCTCGTTTATCGGTTTGCAGACTCATTTCCCCACACCTCCTTTGATAGGTTCAGGCAGGCTGTTCAGCACTTCCGCAATGTGCATCACTTTTATGGTCTTCTCCTTGCGCGATAAGCGTCCGCCGATGTTCATCAGACAGCCCATGTCTGCGCTGATCAGAATATCTGCTTCAGTGTCTGTGATGCAATTGCATTTTTCGTCGACCATTTGCTCGGAGATCCCTGGCATTTTGACCGAGAAGGTACCTCCAAAGCCGCAGCAGTTATCACTGCTCTTAAGGGGCTTTAGCTCAAGGCCGGACACATTTTCAAGCAAGAGAAACGGCGTCTCCCTCTCGCCAAGAAGTCTCGTCATATGACAGGAGGTGTGGTAGGTGGCGGTTCCCTTCAGCGCGGCTCCTACGTCTGTAATGCCAAGCACATGAACGAGGAACTGGGTGAACTCATAGGATTTTTCTTTTAGAGAAATCGCTTTCGACTCCCAATCGGGATCTCCTTTAAAAATAGCTGGATATTCGTGAAGCATAGCCACACAGGAGCCTGATGGCCCGACGACATAGTCAGAATCTTCAAAAGCAAGCATCATGTTCTTCATCGCTTTCTTGGATTCCTCTAAATATCCGCTATTGTACGTAGGCTGTCCGCAGCAAGCCTGGGAGGAGGGCAGCTTGGTATCACAGCCCATCCTTTCAAGGACTTCAACCATTGCTATGCCCACATTCGGAAACATCAGATCCACCAGACAGGTTGAGAAAATGCTGACCTTCATTTGAATCCCTCCATATTGGCGAGCGATAGTTATTATTGCTTCAAACCTTTTGTAACCTATATTTATATGACTGTGAATAGTTTTAGTTTACCGTATAAAGCAAATGATAAACAACAGTTATTCAGATGAAAACAACATAATACCACAAGAACAAATTTCATTTCGTTGACAATAATCACTGACAGCGTTTACAATACAAAAGGCAGGAAATGTAAGCCGTATCTTATTCTTAAGGAGGAAAGAACCGGTGGAGAAGCATTTAATGTACATTGATGGCCAGTTTACGGAGTCTGAGAACGGAGAATGGATGGACGTCATCAATCCGTCAACGGATGAAGTTATTTCGCAGGTGCCGAAAGCGACTAGAACGGATGTAATTCGGGCTATTGATGCGGCAGAGGCGGCTCAGATTGCCTGGGAAGAGACGCCCGCAGTTGAGCGGGGGAAGTATCTTCATGCCATAGCAGATGGTATTCGCGCGGAATCTGATCATATAGCGAGGCTGATTTCGGAAGAGGTTGGTAAGACGCTGGAGCTTTCCACCGTGGAAGTGAATTTTACGGCAGACTACATGGACTATATGGCGGAATGGGCGCGCCGCTATGAAGGCGAGATTGTGCAGAGCGACCGGGATAATGAGAACATTTTTGTATTTAAAAGAGCGATTGGTGTAACTACAGGCATCCTCCCCTGGAACTTTCCATTCTTTTTGATTGCAAGAAAAATGGCTCCAGCTCTTATTACAGGCAATACAATTGTCATTAAGCCAAGCGTTGAATCGCCTAATAATGCCATGGCTTTTGCCAAAATTGTAGACCGTGTTAACCTTCCTAAAGGTGTCTTTAACCTTGTAACAGGGAGGGGAGGCGAAGTCGGTAATGAATTGGCCAGCAACCCGAAAGTCGGCATGGTCAGTCTGACAGGCAGTGTTCCAGCAGGACAAAAGGTCATGGAGGCGGCAGCAGCCAACATTATTAAAGTCAGCTTAGAGCTTGGCGGCAAAGCCCCTGCCATTGTGATGGACGATGCGGATTTGAACCTGGCGGTCAAAGCGATTGTGGATTCCCGCGTTATTAATACCGGGCAAGTATGCAATTGTGCCGAACGTGTTTATGTGCATGAGAAGGTGCGGGATGAATTTACGAACCGTCTTGTCGAAGCGATGAAGTCTGTCAAATACGGCGATCCTCTTAAAGATGCGGATATTCAAATGGGGCCGCTGATCAACAAGGCTGCGCAGGATTCCGTTCAGAAGAAGGTAGACCGCGCAGTTGAACAAGGTGCCAAAGTTATATGCGGTGGCAGCAAGGTGCCGGGCAAAGGCAGTTTCTTTGAGCCCACTATTATAATAGAAGCAACGAATGAGATGGAGATTGTGCAGGAAGAGACTTTTGGACCCGTGATTCCCGTTATTTCCTTCAGTAATCTGGATGAAGCCATTAAGCTGGCTAATGACAGTGAGTTCGGTCTAGCTTCTTCGCTTTATACTCGAAATTTGAATGTTGCAATGAAGGCCATCAAGCAATTGAAATACGGGGAGACCTATATTAATCGTGAGAACTTTGAAGCTATGCAGGGCTTTCACGCTGGCTGGAGGAAATCTGGCATCGGCGGGGCAGACGGCAAACATGGGCTGAATGAGTATTTACAAACCCAGGCCGTGTATCTTCAGTATGATAAAGATGTCCAATAAGATATGGAATTATACGAGAGGTTTATAATTACATTTTCCCATTAGGACAAAATGAAGTTTGTGAGGGCCAGGTTCTTCTGGACAGTTCCTGGCCCTATTAATTGTGATTACCGAGAGTCTTGTTGTGCATCTATTGTGTATTATATGTAAGCGGAGCGGAGATATTGTTGAGGCGCTCGCAGTAATCTATTTGGTATAATTTACAAGTAGCATTTATGGTCTATAAATGATATATTATTAATCCAGCTGCTGAAATGCTGGTGGCTGTTAAGTAGTAAAGCGAAGCTTGAATGTCTTTGTAAAAAAAAAAGCTTGCATCTTGCTTGCTAACATGCTATGATATAAAAGTTGACGCCGACGAGTTCGGTTGAAACGTAAGAACAGTTTGATCTTTGAAAACTGAACAACGAGTGAGATATAAATGAGAATTAACGGATGAATTTTTAAGTCCATCTCGACTTGAAATTCGATCCTTTCTCGTCAGTTTCAAAATGAGTCATCAGCTTATTCAATACATTTTCGGATGGTTATTTTCTCGAAGCAATTCGGGTAAAGATGTCACCTCGAAAAAACCTTATTGGAGAGTTTGATCCTGGCTCAGGACGAACGCTGGCGGCGTGCCTAATACATGCAAGTCGAGCGGAGTTATTTAGAAGCTTGCTTCTGAATAACTTAGCGGCGGACGGGTGAGTAACACGTAGGCAACCTGCCTGTAAGACTGGGATAACTACCGGAAACGGTAGCTAATACCGGATACACAAGTTCCTCGCATGAGGGATTTGGGAAAGACGGAGCAATCTGTCACTTACGGATGGGCCTGCGGCGCATTAGCTAGTTGGTGGGGTAACGGCTCACCAAGGCGACGATGCGTAGCCGACCTGAGAGGGTGAACGGCCACACTGGGACTGAGACACGGCCCAGACTCCTACGGGAGGCAGCAGTAGGGAATCTTCCGCAATGGACGAAAGTCTGACGGAGCAACGCCGCGTGAGTGATGAAGGTTTTCGGATCGTAAAGCTCTGTTGCCAGGGAAGAACGCTTGAGAGAGTAACTGCTCTTAAGGTGACGGTACCTGAGAAGAAAGCCCCGGCTAACTACGTGCCAGCAGCCGCGGTAATACGTAGGGGGCAAGCGTTGTCCGGAATTATTGGGCGTAAAGCGCGCGCAGGCGGCCATTTAAGTCTGGTGTTTAATCCTGGAGCTCAACTCCGGGTCGCACTGGAAACTGGGTGGCTTGAGTGCAGAAGAGGAGAGTGGAATTCCACGTGTAGCGGTGAAATGCGTAGAGATGTGGAGGAACACCAGTGGCGAAGGCGACTCTCTGGGCTGTAACTGACGCTGAGGCGCGAAAGCGTGGGGAGCAAACAGGATTAGATACCCTGGTAGTCCACGCCGTAAACGATGAATGCTAGGTGTTAGGGGTTTCGATACCCTTGGTGCCGAAGTTAACACATTAAGCATTCCGCCTGGGGAGTACGGTCGCAAGACTGAAACTCAAAGGAATTGACGGGGACCCGCACAAGCAGTGGAGTATGTGGTTTAATTCGAAGCAACGCGAAGAACCTTACCAGGTCTTGACATCCCTCTGACCGGTACAGAGATGTACCTTTCCTTTACGGACAGAGGAGACAGGTGGTGCATGGTTGTCGTCAGCTCGTGTCGTGAGATGTTGGGTTAAGTCCCGCAACGAGCGCAACCCTTAACTTTAGTTGCCAGCAGGTCAAGCTGGGCACTCTAGAGTGACTGCCGGTGACAAACCGGAGGAAGGTGGGGATGACGTCAAATCATCATGCCCCTTATGACCTGGGCTACACACGTACTACAATGGCCGGTACAACGGGAAGCGAAGGAGCGATCTGGAGCGAATCCTAGAAAAGCCGGTCTCAGTTCGGATTGCAGGCTGCAACTCGCCTGCATGAAGTCGGAATTGCTAGTAATCGCGGATCAGCATGCCGCGGTGAATACGTTCCCGGGTCTTGTACACACCGCCCGTCACACCACGAGAGTTTACAACACCCGAAGTCGGTGAGGTAACCCGCAAGGGGGCCAGCCGCCGAAGGTGGGGTAGACGATTGGGGTGAAGTCGTAACAAGGTAGCCGTATCGGAAGGTGCGGCTGGATCACCTCCTTTCTATGGAGAATCGTCTTCGGTGGTGAAGACATTCAAATATCGGTTAACCTGGAGTTAACCAAACCATCTCACTCGTTGGTCAGTTTTGAGAGCTCAAACTCTCAGGACTGTCGCTTCCAGAACTTGCTTGTAGTTAAGTGAGTATGGATGTGATAAGATGATCTTCCGGCTGATTAAGCTGGCAGGTTGACAGAAATTTTGAACAGCACCTCAAGGTGATTGTCCCAAAATTTCGTCCTTGATCCTTGAAAACTGGATAACGAAACGAAATTGCGTTTTAGAAACATCTCTTTAGCTGAAACTTGTGATCGAAGAGAACAAGTGAAGTGATAGCTACAGAGCGAGGTATTTTGGAGACGATCGATCCTTTGTGAGTGGGTTTCAACCTTGATTCATTTCAATCGAGAAACCAAGGAACAACAGAGCGTGTCAGCCCAAAATCCGAGCGATTAGGTTAAGCTATTAAGAGCACACGGAGGATGCCTAGGCGCTAGGAGCCGAAGAAGGACGTGGCGAACAACGATACGGCCTCGGGGAGCTGTAAGCAAGCTTTGATCCGGGGATGTCCGAATGGGGAAACCCGGCTGGTGTAATAGCCAGTCACTCATACCTGAATACATAGGGTGTGAAGAGGCAGACCAGGGGAACTGAAACATCTAAGTACCCTGAGGAAGAGAAAACAAGAGTGATTCCGTCAGTAGCGGCGAGCGAACGCGGAACAGCCTAAACCAGAGAGCTTGCTCTCTGGGGTTGTGGGACGTCTCACATGGAGTTACAAAGGAACAGGTTAGTTGAAGAGGTCTGGAAAGGCCCGCCAGAGAAGGTAAAAGCCCTGTAGGTGAAAATGTGTTCCCTCCGAGACGGATCCCGAGTAGTGCGGGGCACGTGAAACCCCGTATGAATCCGCCAGGACCATCTGGTAAGGCTAAATACTCCCTAGCGACCGATAGCGAAGCAGTACCGTGAGGGAAAGGTGAAAAGCACCCCGGAAGGGGAGTGAAACAGAACCTGAAACCGTGTGCTTACAAGAAGTCAGAGTCCTCTATATGGATGATGGCGTGCCTTTTGTAGAATGAACCGGCGAGTTACGTTCCCGTGCAAGGTTAAGGTGAAGAGCCGAAGCCGCAGCGAAAGCGAGTCTGAATAGGGCGAATTGAGTACGTGGGCGTAGACCCGAAACCGTGTGATCTACCCCTGTCCAGGGTGAAGGTGCGGTAACACGCACTGGAGGCCCGAACCCACGAACGTTGAAAAGTTCGGGGATGAGGTGGGGGTAGCGGAGAAATTCCAATCGAACTCGGAGATAGCTGGTTCTCCCCGAAATAGCTTTAGGGCTAGCCTCGGAAGAAAAGAGTCGTGGAGGTAGAGCACTGATTGGGTGCGGGGCCCGCCAAGGGTTACCAAGCTCAGTCAAACTCCGAATGCCATGGACTCATATCCGGGAGTCAGACAGTGAGTGCTAAGATCCATTGTCAAAAGGGAAACAGCCCAGACCATCAGCTAAGGTCCCCAAGTGTGTGTTAAGTGGGAAAGGATGTGGAGTTGCACAGACAACCAGGATGTTGGCTTAGAAGCAGCCACCATTTAAAGAGTGCGTAATAGCTCACTGGTCGAGTGACTCTGCGCCGAAAATGTAACGGGGCTAAACACACCACCGAAGCTATGGCTTGAATCGACTTCACTGCTTCTTTGAGGCGTGGAGCCTGAGAGTGACATTTTGGCCGAAGATAGACCTCTATAGGGTCTGAGGCTAAATGCTCTCCAGGGGATAGACACACTTCGAAGGCGGAGTGAAGTCGATTCAGGGGTAGGGGAGCGTTGTATGTAGGTTGAAGGTGTACCGTAAGGAGCGCTGGACAGCATACAAGTGAGAATGCCGGTATGAGTAACGAAAAGATCAGTGAGAATCTGATCCGCCGAAAGCCTAAGGGTTCCTGAGGAAGGTTCGTCCGCTCAGGGTAAGTCGGGACCTAAGGCGAGGCCGAAAGGCGTAGTCGAAGGACAACAGGTGGAAATTCCTGTACCACCGTAAACCGCTATGAGCGATGGGGTGACGCAGCAGGGTAGTGACGCGGACTGATGGATGTCCGTCCAAGCAGTGAGGCTGGTGTGTAGGCAAATCCGCACACTTTAAGGCTGGGCTGTGATGGGGAGTGAAAATTACAGTAGCGAAGGTCATGATCTCACACTGCCAAGAAAAGCCTCTAGCCAGGTGAAGGTGCCCGTACCGTAAACCGACACAGGTAGGCGAGAAGAGAATTCTAAGGCGCGCGGAAGAACTCTCGTTAAGGAACTCGGCAAAATGACCCCGTAACTTCGGGAGAAGGGGTGCCTCGGTAGGGTGAATAGCCCGAGGGGGCCGCAGTGAAAAGGCCCAAGCGACTGTTTAGCAAAAACACAGGTCTGTGCGAAGCCGCAAGGCGAAGTATACGGGCTGACGCCTGCCCGGTGCTGGAAGGTTAAGGGGAGTGGTTAGGAGTAATCCGAAGCTGTGAACCGAAGCCCCAGTAAACGGCGGCCGTAACTATAACGGTCCTAAGGTAGCGAAATTCCTTGTCAGGTAAATTCTGACCCGCACGAATGGCGTAACGACTTGGGCGCTGTCTCAACGAGAGATCCGGTGAAATTTTAATACCTGTGAAGATGCAGGTTACCCGCGACAAGACGGAAAGACCCCATGGAGCTTTACTGCAGCTTGATATTGGACTTTGATACGATTTGTACAGGATAGGTGGGAGCCTAGGAAGCCGGAGCGCCAGCTTCGGTGGAGGCGACGTTGGGATACCACCCTGATCGTATCGGAGTTCTAACCTGGTACCGTAATCCGGTGCGGGGACAGTGTCAGGTGGGCAGTTTGACTGGGGCGGTCGCCTCCTAAAGAGTAACGGAGGCGCCCCAAGGTTCCCTCAGAATGGTTGGAAATCATTCGAAGAGTGCAAAGGCAAAAGGGAGCTTGACTGCGAGACTGACAAGTCGAGCAGGGACGAAAGTCGGGCTTAGTGATCCGGTGGTACCGCATGGAAGGGCCATCGCTCAACGGATAAAAGCTACCCTGGGGATAACAGGCTTATCTCCCCCAAGAGTCCACATCGACGGGGAGGTTTGGCACCTCGATGTCGGCTCATCGCATCCTGGGGCTGAAGTAGGTCCCAAGGGTTGGGCTGTTCGCCCATTAAAGCGGTACGCGAGCTGGGTTCAGAACGTCGTGAGACAGTTCGGTCCCTATCTGTCGTGGGCGTAGGAAATTTGAGAGGAGCTGTCCTTAGTACGAGAGGACCGGGATGGACGCACCGCTGGTGCACCAGTTGTTCCGCCAGGAGCACAGCTGGGTAGCTAAGTGCGGAAGGGATAAGCGCTGAAAGCATCTAAGCGTGAAGCCCCCCTCAAGATGAGATTTCCCGAGTTAGTAAGACCCCTTGAAGACGACGAGGTAGATAGGCTGGGGGTGGAAGTGCAGCAATGCATGGAGCTGACCAGTACTAATCGGTCGAGGGCTTATCCTAAAATGACCCCACAAAGTGAAGAAGAGGCTTCGAGGCTGATTCCGAATACTTTGCGGGAACCCCGAGAAGATCTAAATCACAATTTCGTTTCGTATCCAGTTTTCAGGTGATCAAACATCTGAACAATTGTGGGTGGATATCAAGGTTTGATATTTTCTCGCAGGCTGTTTTTGAAGGTGGGTTATTTTCCTTGATGAATTTCAGGGAGCGATAGCGACCGGAAAAAACCTGTTTGGTGGCGATAGCGGAGGGGTTCCACACGTACCCATCCCGAACACGACCGTTAAGCCCTCCAGCGCCGATGGTACTTGGACCGCAGGGTCCTGGGAGAGTAGGACGCCGCCAAGCAAATTCCCTGATGGGAACTTTGTCTCGCCGATGGTTCGGCAGATTAGATAAGGGCCCTTAGCTCAGCTGGTTAGAGCGCACCCCTGATAAGGGTGAGGTCGGTGGTTCGAGTCCACTAGGGCCCACCATTCTCTAACTTCCATGAAATTGAGTGTACAGGGACCCGAGAAATAATCGGAATGAATCCCAAAGTTGCACATCACTTTTTGGGATGAGATAAGGGGCCATAGCTCAGCTGGGAGAGCGCCTGCCTTGCAAGCAGGAGGTCAGCGGTTCGATCCCGCTTGGCTCCACCATTATTCCCTGATAGCTCAGTTGGTAGAGCACTCGACTGTTAATCGAGTTGTCACAGGTTCGAGTCCTGTTCGGGGAGCCACTTGCTTTCATAGCTCAGTAGGTAGAGTACATCCGTGGTAAGGATGAGGTCACCGGTTCGATCCCGGTTGAAAGCTCCATGTTGATAGTAAGGCCCGTTGGTCAAGCGGTTAAGACACCTCCCTTTCACGGAGGTAACAGGGGTTCGATTCCCCTACGGGTCATCCCATTTCGGAGGCTTAGCTCAGCTGGGAGAGCATCTGCCTTACAAGCAGAGGGTCGGGGGTTCGAACCCCTCAGCCTCCACCATATTCCATATTCATATGCCGGTGTAGCTCAATTGGTAGAGCAACTGACTTGTAATCAGTAGGTTGGGGGTTCAAGTCCTCTCGCCGGCACCATTGTGGAGGCTTAGCGAAGTGGCCAAACGCAGCAGACTGTAAATCTGTTCTCGTCGAGTTCGGTGGTTCGAATCCATCAGCCTCCACCAGTAAGTAAGAGCCATTAGCTCAGTTGGTAGAGCACCTGACTTTTAATCAGGGTGTCGAAGGTTCGAGTCCTTCATGGCTCACTTCTTTAAATGTGCGCGTGTGGCGGAATTGGCAGACGCACTAGACTTAGGATCTAGCGTCTTTGACGTGGGGGTTCAAGTCCCTCCACGCGCATCATTATTTATGCGGACGTGGCTCAGCGGTAGAGCATCGCCTTGCCAAGGCGAGGGTCGCGGGTTCGATTCCCGTCGTCCGCTCCATGCGCCCTTAGCTCAGCTGGATAGAGCGTTTGACTACGAATCAAAAGGTCAGGAGTTCGAATCTCTTAGGGCGCGCCATTTTTTTATTGCTTGTCGGGATGTAGCTCAGCTTGGTAGAGCACCTGGTTTGGGACCAGGGGGTCGCATGTTCAAATCGTGTCATCCCGACCATATATTTTGCGGGTGTAGTTCAATGGTAGAACTCCAGCCTTCCAAGCTGGTAGCGTGGGTTCGATTCCCATCACCCGCTTTGCTTACAAAGAAGAGACGACAATAATGTCGTTTCTTTTTTTATTATTTCCACTAAGTATAACTCTCACTGTTACAACGATGTGGATACGATGTAAATTACATGAGTACACACCTTTCCATGGTCGTCCATACTTAATCCTTAATCGAGGTGGGACGGAATATTGATCATTTTCTATAGCCAGAACTGGGGAGAGTTCGGTCTGCGTGGAACGGAGACTGGCTTCTATAAAGAAAGCAGCTGACTGTCCTATTTCAGGAAAAAGAAAAAGAGCTCTTATTTTATCACCATATTGTAACTATCTATGTTACAATATGAAAAGATACAGCTAAATATAGGAGGTCCTTTTTATGAAAATTCTAGTTACAGGCGCTACAGGAAAGCTCGGATCCAAGGTCGTCGAGACACTTTTGAAATCCGTTCCGGCAAGTCAGCTGGCAGTCAGTGTTCGCCATCCGGAGAAAGCGGAAGCACTTCGCGCACAAGGCGTGGAGGTAAGACAGGGGGATTTCGATCATCCGGAATCACTGGACAAGGCTTTTGCCGGGATTGATCGGCTACTGATTATTTCCGCAGACGGGGACAATGAGACCCGAATCCGTCAGCATACGAATGCTGTGGAAGCCGCTGCTAGAGCCAAAGTAGGCTTTATCGCTTACACAAGTTTAGGCAATGCCCAGGAAAGCAAGATGTTCCTGGCTCCACCGCACCAGGCTGCAGAGAAAGCGATTCTGCAAACGGGTATTCCCTATTCATTCTTGCGAAATAACTGGTACTTGGAGAATGAGGGCGCAAGCATTCAGGGCGTTCTAGCAGGAGCTCCGTGGGTAACGTCTGCAGGGTCCGGCAAGGTTGGCTGGGCATTGCAGCAGGATTATGCAGAAGCAGCTGCCGCTGTTTTGACGGGGGTAGGCCATGAGAATACGATTTACGAATTGTCCGGTAAGCTGTTGACACAGGAAGAGCTGGCGGGAGCTCTTGCCAAGGTTCTAAATAAGGAAGTTTCCGTGCAGCAGGTGGATGATGCTGTTTACGCAGATATCATGAAAAAGGCAGGGGTACCGGAGTTCCTTCTCCCTATGCTTGTGGAGATTCAAAAGGGTATTCGGGAAGGAGCGCTTGAAATCGAAAGCAATGATTTCGAGAAGCTGCTCGGACGTCCAGCCACACCCGTACATGAGGCGCTTGGTCAGCTTGTAACTCAGTTGTCATAATGCAGTAATGAAGCCGGCTTTCCTTGAAATGAAGGGAAGTCGGCTTTTTATTATAATCCTTTATGTTAACTATTTGGTGAATATGATATAGTTAATAGGGAAATTTTTTCTATATTTAGTGTTGGTGAAAGTCATACATATCATAATTAATTTTATAACGTTACGAACTATAAGAAGGAGTACTACATGGCCCAATATGTCTATAAGCAAATCATTGACGATCTGAAGAAGAAGATTTTTGCTGGACAATTTGCGGATATGAGATTGCCGGATGAGCGCAGCCTCAGTGAAACTTATCAAGTGAGCCGCAGTTCGGTAAAGCGGGCCCTGACAAAGATGGAGAGCGATGGAATTATCTTTAAGAAGCAGGGTTCAGGCACCTTTATTAATCCGCTGTATATTAAGAATGAATCCATCTTCAACTATGAGGGCACGAATTTAGGCGTAACAGACAATTTTCAAATGCATGGGAAAAAGCCGAAGGTCAAAGTTCTCACCTTTGAGGTGATTCCCCCTACAGAAGAATTGCAGCGGGATTTATTCCTGCAGCCCCATGATTTTGTATATAAAATCATACGATTGCGATTGTTCGATGACGAGCCTTTTATGATCGAGACAGGTTATATCCCCATTAAGATCGTGCAGAACTTGAATCAATCCATCATTGAAGGATCAATCTTTAATTATTTGGAGGACTCGCATAATCTTGCAGTAACCAAATCCTTTCTATCTATTTTTGCAGAGCCTTCTGAGGCTCAGGACCAGGAACTGCTTCACTTAAGTGAGCATGAGCCGGTGGGCGTTATGGAAGGCATATTTTTCTTGGACAACGGTACTCCCTTTGAATTTTCACACATGCGGTTTCATTACAAATATATGAAATTTAATACGTTTGTTTCTGTTCATTAAGGGCTGAATTTCAATTCAGCTCTTTTTTTGTGCGCAAATTTGAATCTGAGCTTAGAAACAGTGAAACGACATTTTGTTACAGATTTTTTAACAGATAGGCTATTTTTAGACGAATTTCGCGCATCTTTCAAAGTATGTTCATAATTTCACAAAATTGGACCGTATCATTTGTAAAAAAGGTTGAATTTCGCGGCCGCGGCGTTATTATAAAGGTGTCGACACAAAGATTGGAAAAAAATACACAGGAAAATATTTAAGGGGTGGATGAAATGGGAACACCAGCGGTGCAAGTGGATTACTCATCTCAAACTTACTTAGACAAACTTGATGCTTATTGGCGTGCAACTAACTACATTTCTGTAGGACAGCTTTATCTCAAAGACAATCCGTTGTTAAGAGAGCCTTTGAAGGAATCAGACGTTAAGGTCAAACCGATTGGTCACTGGGGAACCATCCCGGGCCAGAACTTTATCTATGCACATCTTAATCGTGTAATTAACAAATATGATCTTAATATGTTCTATGTTGAAGGTCCGGGTCACGGTGGCCAGGTTATGGTCTCCAACTCTTATCTGGACGGAAGCTACACAGAAATCTATCCGGAAATCACACAGGATATTCAAGGGATGAAGAAGCTGTTCAAGCAGTTCTCTTTCCCGGGAGGAATTGCTTCCCACGCGGCTCCGGAGACACCAGGCTCCATTCATGAAGGCGGCGAGTTAGGATATTCCCTGTCCCATGGTGTTGGTGCTATTCTGGATAATCCGGATTTAATATCCGCTGTGATTGTTGGGGATGGTGAGGCCGAAACCGGACCGCTGGCTGCTTCATGGTTCTCTAACCGGTTTATTAATCCAATCACAGATGGTGCGGTACTGCCTATCCTTCACTTGAATGGATTTAAGATCAGCAACCCTACAATCCTGTCTCGTCAGACGAATGAGGAATTAACTGCGTACTTTAGAGGGATGGGTTGGGAGCCTTTCTTCGTGGAAGGTGACGATCCGAAGCTTATGCATCCTGCTATGGCAGAAGTACTTGATGCGATTATCGAGAAGATTTCCTCGATCCAGAAGTATGCTCGTGAAAATAACGACTCCTCCCGCCCTGCTTGGCCGATGCTGGTCTTCCGCACACCTAAAGGCTGGACCGGTCCGAAGGAATGGGACCAAGTGCCAAATGAAGGCTCTTTCCGTGCCCATCAGGTGCCAATCCCGGTTGATCAAAAGCATATGGAGCATGCACCAGCTTTGCTGGAATGGCTGAACAGCTATAAGCCTGAAGAGTGCTTCGATGAGAATGGCCGCCTTAAGCCTGAAATTGCTGAAATTCTGCCGAAGGGCAATAAACGGATGGGCAAGAACCCGGTTACCAATGCGGGGAACCTGGTTAAGGATTTGCGTTTACCCGATTTCCGCGAATATGCTCTAGACAATTCTGCACCAGGTCAGGTCGTGGCTCAGGACATGTCCGTCTTAGGCAAATACGTAAGAGATGTAGTTCGTTTGAATGAGAATCAGCGCAATTTCAGAATATTTGGACCTGATGAGACGATGTCCAACCGCCTAGCGCCTGTCTTTGAAGTGACCAGACGGCAGTGGGTAGAGCATATTAAGGAGCCTAATGATGAATTCCTGGCTTCTTATGGCCGCGTTATTGATTCCCAGCTGTCCGAGCATCAGGCGGAGGGGTTATTGGAGGGCTACGTATTAACCGGACGTCATGGTTTCTTTGCCAGTTATGAAGCCTTCTTGCGTGTCGTGGATTCGATGATTACTCAGCACTTTAAATGGCTGCGCAAAGCAACAGACCAAGGTTGGCGTGCCGATATTCCGTCCCTAAACGTTGTTGCGACTTCAACCGTGTTCCAGCAGGACCATAATGGATATACCCACCAAGATCCAGGGCTGCTCGGGCATTTAGCTGATAAGAAGCCTGAATTTATCCGTGAGTATTTGCCTGCTGATGCTAACTCCTTGCTGGCCGTCTTTGATACGGTGCTGAATGATCGTCAGAAGATTAACTTGATTGTTTCCTCCAAGCATCCGCGTCCGCAATGGTTTAGCGCTGAGGAAGCGAAAGAGCTAGTAGATAAAGGGCTTAAGGTCATTGACTGGGCAAGCACGGATTGTGGAGCAGAACCGGATGTAGTATTTGCTTCCGCAGGTACTGAGCCAACGATGGAGAGCTTAGCCGCGATTTCAATCCTTCACGAAAAGCTGCCTGATCTGAAGATTCGGTATATCAACATCGTCGACTTATTAAAGCTGAGAAGTCAAAAGCTGGATCCGCGCGGATTAACTGACGAGGAGTTTGATAAATTTTTCACAAAAGATAAGCCTGTAATTTTTGCTTTCCATGGCTATGAAGGATTGATTCGGGATTTGTTCTTCGACCGTCATAATCATAACCTTCATGTACATGGTTACCGTGAGAACGGTGATATCACCACCCCATTTGATATGCGCGTGCTGAATCAGATGGACCGTTATGATCTGGTGAAAGAGGCGGTATTGAGTCTGCCGAATGCTGAGAAGTACAAGGCAATCACCGACGAAATGGATACGATGGTTCAGAAGCACCATGCATACATCCGTGAAGAAGGATTTGATTTGCCAGAGGTAGAGAACTGGCAGTGGAAGGAATTGAAATAAGCAGTATAAATGGTGCCTCTTCCTGCTTAGCCTAAGGGCTGGTAGGAAGAGGCGCTTTTTTTATATTGGCGTTAGAAATTATAGTTGAAATAATAGCAGAAATCTTACCTTTTTATCCTATGTAGCTAAGGGAAGCTCCGCTAAAATAATATAATGACAGATTGTGCCTTGAGTCATAGATTCGGCTATTCCATCATCTTCAGGTAAAGTATAATAGCTTGTGTATTTGAAAGCGTTTTATTTACTAAATGAAATAGGGTGGCCGCGAAAATGTTCAAATCAAATTTGTTCCGGAAGATCGTTCTCCTCATCATTGTCATGCTGATCCCGATCATTGCGCTTTATTTCTATGCTAATCGCACAAGCTCAGAGGTATTGAGGCAAGAACTGAATCAGTCTAATATGAACCAGCTTGTATTCTTTCAGGATCAGCTGAGCACAAGGTTTGATACTTTGGCTTCCTGGACCAATTTATTGACCCACGATCCGGATATTAAGAGTTTTCAAGACATCTATTTGCAAGATAAGCAGTTGAATTTGGACAGCATTAATCTAATCAAGCGAATCCAGGACAAAATTAGTTTACAGCAGAGCTCATCGAATTGGAAAAGCAAACTGTATATCTATTCGCCTTCTTTAAGCAGAGTGGTCACTGAAAGAGATGCCGGCTACTACAGGAAAGAAGATATCGCGGTGAAGCATGGATGGCAGGTACAACCATATCAGAATGGAGAGGAGACAAGCTATCTGTTCTCCTGGTCTGCGACAGCGCCATTCTTGACTGCAGCACAGTCTGAAAATGCCAATACGATCATTAAAGTTGAGTTCGATAGCAGCAACATTCAAGATATGCTGGACGGATTTAAAACGGGAGGACACCGAGATCCCTTCTATTACAATGCCAGCCTAGGAGTCATTTTCAATCGGACGGCAGACCGCCCCTTTATCCAGAAGTTGATCAGGCAGCTGCAAGACAAGCCCATGCCAGAGGTAGAGAACCGGACGGTGAGGTTAAGAGATCAGAATTATACGGTCAACATTGTTAAGTCGCAAACTACCGGGTGGTATATGGTGGATTACCTTCCGCTCTCGGAAATTATGAAGCCGATCGGTGACTCCAACCGACTATTCTATTACTCAATAGGTGCACTCCTGCTCATGAGCTTCCTTGCTGCATATCTGCTGTATTCTCAAGTACAGGTGCCGCTAAAGCAGCTAATCTATGGTTTTCAGAGGCTAAAGGCAGGGGATTACAACTTTAGAATAAATGTTAAAGGCAACAACGAGTTCAGCTTCCTATCCCTTCGGTTTAATTCTATGGTTGAGCAGATACAGGAGCTGTTCGAGCGAGTGTATCTGGAGCAAATTCACGTTAAGGAAGCCCGGTTAAAACAGCTCCAATCTCAAATTAATCCGCATTTCTTCTATAACTGCTTCTCTTTCATTACAAGTATGGCCAAGCTCAGAAAGCATGAAGCCGTAGTAGCTATGTCCAACAGCCTGTCCAGGTATTACCGCTATACAACAAGGCAAGAGAGGGATCTGGTACCGCTGGAGGAAGAGCTGGATTTCGTAAAATATTATATGGAGATCCAAACGATGCGGATGAACCGATTGGTTTATGACATTGATTTACCGGACAAATGCAGGAGAATGGAGCTTCCGCCGCTTCTTATACAGCCTCTGGTTGAGAATGCGGTGCTGCATGGGATCGAGCCGCAAGCGGATAAAGGCGTGATCAGGATTTTCGTATCTTTGGAGCATCAGAGAATGAAAGTGGTGGTAGAGGATAATGGAAAAGGGATGACAGGTGAAGAACTTTTGCAGCTTGAGAACCGGCTCAGCAGTCCTTTGGATGAAACGATGGGCTGCGGATTATGGAATGTGCAGCAGAGGCTGCGCTTACGGTTTGGCGAGACCGCTCAGTTATCTTTTAGAAAGTCGGAGCTGGGCGGTCTTGGTGCCATGCTGACATGGGATATTGACGAGAAACTGTAACAGATCTATGGGGGAATTCATATGTTTTCAATTTTGTTGGTGGATGACGAATCGTATGTGACGGAGAGTTTGAAGCAAACGATAGATTGGACAAGCCTTGAAATTTCATCCGTGTATCAAGCCTCATCCGCGCTTGAAGCGATTGATCTGCTAGAGGCTAAAGATATTCATATCGTGGTTACAGACATTCGAATGCCTGAAATGACAGGCCTGGAGCTCATTGAGGTTATCGCTGGAAGATGGCCGGATATGAGGTCGCTTCTACTGACCGGCTATTCGGATTTTCAGTATGCACACAAGGCAATTCAGCTGCAGGCCCATGATTATATATTGAAGCCGGTTGAAGATGAGGAATTTATAAAGAGTGTGTCTGGAGCCGTGCTGTCTATCAAATCAGAACGAGAGGAAATCGAGAAATATCATCAGCTGCTGTATAGCCGAAGATCGGACTTGGAAATTCTGCACTCCAATTTCATGCATGATTTGTTGCTGGGGGAGCAGCTGAATCCTTCCAAGATCCGTGAGAATTTGGTGAAATATGAGATCAATTTGGAGGCTAACGCGTCTGCTGTGCTTGTTCTTGTGCAGATGGGCAAATCGTTTGCGGCGATGGATTCTCATTCGGTGAAACTGATGGAGTATGCGATCGGGAACATGGCTGCTGAAATATTTCATCCCACATATCGTGTATGGAGTGCTAAGGCCCCGCATGATTGTCTTGTACTTATTTTACAGAGGAACTCATATGAAGTGGATGATTCGCAGATGAAATCTCTATATCCAACAGGGGGGAGGGAAACCTTAGAGCAACATGCTGCACAGTTTCAAAGCAGTGTGAACAGTTATTTAAAGGGCGATATTTCTTTGATTGTATCCAAGTCTTTTGATTTCCCAGAGGGGCTTGCCTCCTCCTACCGGGCTGTGTTGGGTTATTCCTACCTGCCTGAGCAGGATCATGCATCGTCATTGCAGTTTCTCGAAGATGAACCCGTTGTACTGCCTATAGCCATTAACCCCTTGGCGGCCCTGCACAAGCCTCCGAGCCTCATGCATCTCTTGGAGACAAGACAGTGGGAAGCAGCCGAAGACAAGCTGAATGCTATTTTCTCAGAGATGAAGGAGTATCGGGTATCCCGTTATCATCTGTATGAAGCCTTTCTAGGCATCACTAACGCCTTTATATATATAGCCCGCAAACGCGGACAAAGTATCACTTATCTGGACCCTATGGAATTTGATCCTTTGAACTCCCAGCAAATGCTGCTGTCCATATCTCGCCTGAAAAGTTGGACCTTTGCTATTCTAGAGAAGCTCGCTTATGAGCCGGCCGCAGAGGAGAATAAGACGAGAAGTTATATTGTCAAGCAGGTCCAACAATTGATTGCTGCTGATCAAGGATATGATTTATCTGTCAAGACCATTGCAGACAAGGTGTACTTGCACCCGGTTTATTTATCTAAAGTCTATAAATCGGAAACGGGCGAGGGACTGGGCGATTATCTTATCCGTAAAAGAATGGAGAGAGCACTTTATCTGTTGAAAAACACGAATAAGAAGATTTATGAGATTACTTCGGAACTGGGTTATCAGAATCCGCAGTATTTCAGCAAGATGTTTAGGAAGCATTATGGTATGACGCCAAATGAGTTCAGAGATCAGTAATCAAATGCTTAAGAAAGAATCAGGTTGACAAAGGTGCAGAAATCTTCGTTTTGTGACATAGGCTGTGTAAAGCCAGCAATCTATAATGAATGAGTAATCATAAACGATAAGGGGGAGCAATATGAGGACTCGTTCTGCTAAAGGGTGGCTGTCTTTACTGGCGTTAACACTGGCTTTTACTGCCAGCCTTGCCGGCTGCTCAGGAAAAGGTGAGGAAAAAAAGGTTGCTTCGGTCACTACTGAAAACGGATACAAGGAAAAGTATGATCCGGAGGTGACATTGACCACGGTATGGGGAGTAGACCCTACGCTCAAATTTAAAAATGGAGAGACTATAGAAAATAATGTGGCAACCAAATGGGCCAAGGAGAAATTCGGGATTAATATTGAGTCACTGTGGTCTGTGACCGACACTAATGGAGCGCTCGCTACCAAGCTGCGGCTGGCCATGTCGTCCGGACAGGAGATGCCGGAAATCTTGACCCTGGGCACCGAGAATCAGCAGCTTGCACAGGATTTGATAGATTCAGGCATGTATGGTGAGGTTGGGCCATTGTTTGATAAGTATGCTTCGGAAACCTGGAAGGCGGCGATGAATCAGGATCCGAATGTGTGGAATCAATACAGCCGAGACGGCAAGCGGATGGGAATTCCGATTCTGGACTTCGCTTACAACCATGATTATGTGCTCTGGATTCGTCAAGATTGGTTGGATAAGCTGGGGCTGCAGGCTCCCAAAACGTTGGATGAGTTAGAAAAGGTGATGGAGGCATTTAAGAACCAAAATCCTGCGGGCCTGTCCCCAGATAAGGTTGTGCCGCTCAGCATTGGATTTAAGACTTCCATGAACACCTGGATGGGGGACCCCTCCTGGATATTCGGCGCTTATGGAACGCTTCCCCAGCAGTGGAATATCGGGAAGGATGGCAAGCTGGAGTACGGCTCTGTGAACGAGGGGATGAAGCAGGGACTGCAGAAGCTTAAGGAATGGATGGACAAGGGCTATATTCCGAAGGAAGCGGCTCTTTGGGACGAGAATAAGACATCCGAGCCTGCCGTTGCCGGCACCGCTGGCATCATTCCTGGACCTTACTGGATGAGTGGCTGGCCGCTTCAGGATACTGCGAAGAATGCCCCTGGCGCCGTCTGGAAGCCGATTCCGATTCCGGCAGGACCTGATGGGACAGCTATGCGCCATGGGACACAGTTTACGAACGGAGTCACGCTGATCAAAGCGGATACCAAGCATCCAGAGGCGTTTTTTACGTATCAGAATTATTTGTTTGATCATTTTGCTGCAGCTGGATCGAGCGGAGAGTTTGCTAACGGCTTGTTCAAGGGCTATGACTACGACTTAGATGAAAAGGGAAATATGGTTGCCAATGATCAGATTTCAGGCGGCTACGTAAATACAGTGCGTTACCTGCTCGTTCGGGACGGAGCGCGTATTCCTGATGCGCAAATGACCGCGCTGCTGAAGCTGGCTGAAGGCGGAAAGCCGGAGACTCGTCTGGAGAAGGATGTTGCGGTCAACTACGGCAAGGATACGCCACAGGCTGCCAAGGTATTGCTGGAACAAAAGGACATTTCTAAGAAGGATATGTTCACAGGCCCTACGACGAATACAATGAAATCCAAATGGGATTATTTGACTAAGATTGAGAACCAGACCTTTAACGAAATAATCTACGGTAAGAAACCGGTTGAAGCCTTTGATGCCTTTGTTAAGACATGGAAAGGCGGCGGCGGGGAACAAATTACAAATGAAGTGAACACTTGGTATGAGAGCGTGAAATAATAGACTATCTTGGAAAACGGCCATCGAAATGTTGGCCGTTTTTTTGCTGCTATAATTCGATTTCAACCTGCAGAGCATCTGGTTGCTTTTGTGCCATTTATATTGGTTTTATGGCCTACTGGAGTGATTCTCGCCTACCTATAATTAAATTGTGTAAGAGATTTAGAAGCTACTTGGGGGGATCGAGAATGAAAGGTTTACGCCAAACTTGGCCGCTACATGTCATGCTGCTGCCGGCGGTCATTTTTTTGATTTTATTCAGTTACATTCCTATGGGCGGGATTGTAATGGCTTTTCAGGATTATAAGCCCTGGCTTGGATTGAGCGGATCGGAATGGGTTGGACTTGATAACTTCCGGTATTTATTCGAACGAAATGACAGTATGCAGGTGATATGGAATACCCTTGTCATCGCTGTTCTCAAAATGATCTTCAATTTGCTTGTACCGCTAATCTTCGCCATTCTGCTTAATGAAGTTCGCAAGGTTGGACTCCAGCGGGCGATTCAGACGCTTGTCTACCTGCCGCACTTCCTCTCATGGGTAATTCTCGGCGGCATTCTGCTGGATCTGCTGTCAACGGATGGATTTGTCAATCGCATTTTGGGATGGTTCGGAGCTGGCCCGATTTTTTTTCTGGGAGATAACAATTGGTTTCGGTTTACTGTGATCGTATCTGACGTATGGAAGGAATTCGGATATAACACGATCATCTTCCTGGCGGCCTTAACGGCCATCAATCCTTCGCTTTACGAGGCTGCCGAGATGGACGGCGCAAGCCGGTGGAAGCAGACACTGCATATTACCCTTCCGTCTCTGATGCCAATGGTCGTTGTAGTCGGGACACTGGCACTTGGGAACGTGCTGAATGCTGGATTTGACCAAATTTTCAACTTGTACAATTCTCTCGTCTACGAAAAGGGGGACATCATAGATACCTTTGTCTACCGGACGGCAATTTTGAACGGCGAGATGGGCTTTGGCACAGCCATTGGACTCTTTAAGAGTGTGATCAGTATGATCTTGATTCTGATTTCCTACCGCCTAGCCTACAAGTGGGCGGGTTACCGCATATTTTAAGAGAATGAAAGAGGGAGAGCTATGTACCACAAGACCGCGCGATACCGGGTGTTCTCGGTTCTAAATACCTGTTTTCTCATTTTTCTTGCCCTGCTCTGTATTGTTCCACTGATTCATGTGTTGGCTGTATCTTTTAGTTCCAAAGCGGCGGCGGATGCAAATCTGGTAGGGCTGTGGCCAAGAGATTTTACACTGGAGGCTTATAAGAAGACAGTCTACAACCCGTTGTTTCTGCATTCCATCTGGATTTCGGTGCTTAGAACAGTGATTGGAACGGCTCTAACGCTTCTAGTCACTTTCCTGGCGGCTTATCCGTTATCCAAGGAGAGAAGTGCCTTCCGCAGCCGAACACTGTATTCGTGGATGTTTGTGTTTAGCATGGTGTTTACCGGCGGGCTGGTGCCATTCTATATCGTTATTCAAAAGCTTGGCTTGATTGATAAGTTCTGGGTGCTTGTGCTTCCCAGTGCTGTGAATACGTTTCTTGTCATTCTAATGCTGAATTTCTTCAGAGGCATCCCTAAGGAGCTGGAAGAGGCAGCCATGATTGATGGGGCCGGACATTTTAGAACCTTATTTCGTATTTTTCTGCCGATTTCTCTGCCGTCAATTGCGACTATTGGCTTGTTCAGCATGGTCAACCACTGGAACTCATGGTTCGACGGTTTGCTGTACCTGAACAATTCCAAGCAGTTTCCGTTAGCCACCTTCTTGCAGACAGTGATCATTCAGCGAGATATGAGCTCTATGAGCATGAGCCCGAAAGAGATGGAGCTATTGTCACAAACAACGGTCAACGCCGCGCAAATTTTTATCGGGGCAGCCCCTATTCTAATCGTCTATCCGTTTTTGCAGAAGTATTTTGTAAAAGGGATGACGCTCGGCTCAGTTAAAGAATAAGCCCCGACAAATTGAGTGAATAAAGGAGATGTAATCATGAAACCAGCAAAATATCCTCCTATAAACCCACGCGTTCCGCACATGCTGCACGGTGCCGATTATAACCCTGAGCAGTGGCAGCGATACCCTGAAATCTTGGCAGAGGATATTCGGCTGATGAAGCTTGCCAAGTGCAATGTGATGTCGGTCGGAATCTTCTCCTGGGTTTCCCTTGAACCGAAGGAGGGTGAATTTACATTCGAATGGCTGGATCACGTGCTTGATTCCTTTGCGCAAAATGGAATATATGCCCTGATGGCCACTCCGAGTGGAGCCCGGCCAGCTTGGATGTCGGCTAAATACCCTGAAGTCCTGCGGGTGAACGAACGACGGGTCCGCAATTTACATGGTTTTCGTCACAACCATTGTTACACCTCGCCGGTTTACCGGGAGAAGATTCGCCTCATGAACACCAAGTTGGCGGAACGCTACGCACACCACCCTGCCGTAATCGGCTGGCATATTTCCAATGAATATGGCGGGGATTGCCACTGCGATTACTGCCAGGCAGCCTTTCGAGCATGGCTGCAGCAGGAATATGAAACCTTGGAGGAGCTGAATCATGCTTGGTGGACGGGATTTTGGAGCCATACCTATACAGATTGGGAGCAAATAGAGTCCCCTGCTCCCCATGGGGAGACACAGGTGCATGGTATGAACTTGGATTGGAGGCGTTTTGTTACCCACCAGACAGCCGATTTTATGAAGCATGAGATTGCTCCGCTAAAAGAGAAGAAACCGGATTTGCCGGTTACGACGAACTTTATGGAATTTTTTGAAGGTCTGAATTATTGGAAGTTTGCCGACTTCCTCGATGTAGTCTCTTGGGATAGTTATCCGACCTGGCATGATCAAGGGCAAGATGATCGCAAGCAGGCCGGGAAAATTGCCATGATGCATGACATCGTTCGCTCTTTGAAGGGCGGACAGCCGTGGATGCTGATGGAGAGCACGCCGAGCTTGACGAATTGGCAGCCGGTCAGCAAATTAAAACGCCCCGGAATGCACCTGCTATCTTCCCTTCAGGCTGTTGCGCATGGATCGGATACCGTGCAGTATTTCCAGTGGCGCAAAAGCCGCGGTTCCAGTGAGAAATGGCATGGAGCCGTTGTGGACCATACGGGGCATGAGCATACTCGCGTATTTGCAGATGTCACCGAGGTGGGAGAGAGCCTTATGAAGCTGAATGAGGTGGTTGGAACTACAGTTCCGGCTGAGGCCGCCATAATCTTTGACTGGGAGAACCGCTGGGCAGTTAATGATTCTCAGGGTCCACGCAATATGGGGATTAAATATGAGGAAACCGTTCAGTCGCATTACTTCGCCTTATGGCAACAAGGAGTGCCGATAGATGTGATTGATATGGAGCAGGATTTTGCACCGTATAAGCTGCTGATCGCTCCTATGCTTTATATGGTGCGGCCGGGCGTAGGTGAGCGAATACAGGCATTCGTTGAGAATGGCGGAACTTTTGTGGCTACATACTGGTCCGGTTTGGTTGATGAGCATGATTTGGCTTTTCTAGGCGGCTTCCCAGGCCCGCTGCGCAGAACGCTTGGCATTTGGGCAGAGGAGATTGATGGCCTGCACGACCATGACCGGAATGAGATTCGGCCAATTGAGGGGAATGTACTGGGGCTTAAGCAGAGCTATGAAGCTGCCGAGCTGTGCGAGCTCATTCATCTTGAGGGTGCAGAGGCGCTGGCTGTGTATGGATGTGACTTTTATAAGGATCGCCCGGCGCTTACAGTACATCATCTGGGTCAAGGGAAAGCTTATTATATTGCATCCAGGAATAGCGAAGCCTTCCAGCAGGATTTCTATCAGCAGCTGGTAGCTCAGACGGGTGTGCGTAAGGCTCTTGCTGCAGTATTACCAGAGGGGGTTCACGCAGCGCTTCGAACCGATGGGACGCGCGATTATATCTTTGTAATGAATTTTATAGACAAGCAGCAGCAGATGAGACTGGATGAATCGCGTTATACGGAGCTGCTGTCCGGTGAGAAAGTCTATAGAGAGCTGTACCTGAAGCCCTATGAGGTGAAGGTGCTCAAGCTCTCTGGAAAATAATATATAAGTTAATAAACGAACAAGTCCGCACCCTTCAGATCCAGGGGCGGACTTGTTTTGAGATAAAGCGAGTGTCAGTAGACGACCTCGATGCCATGTTCGTGAAGCACATCGAGCCAGGCTGCTGATGGTTCCCGGTCGGTAACGAGCACATTGATTTGGCCGAACTCCATCAGCTGGACGAAGGCGGTCTTATCGAATTTGGAATGGTCGGCCAGCAGAATGACTTTTCCCGACTGCCGAATCATAGCCTTCTTCAGCTCACACTCCGGCTCGCTTGAATCCATAACTCCCTTCTCCAGCGAAAGGGCCTTACAGCTTAATACCACCGTGTCCACATTGTATTTGTTCACCGTGTCTTGAGCAACTGTTCCTACCAAGGACATAGACGAGCCTCTTAGAGAGCCTCCGGTGGAAATAAGGTGAAGCCCGGTGTTAACGGATTCCTGAAGCATGTATATGGAGCTGGTAATGATGGTTAGTTTCCTGCGTGCAGGAAGCAGCTTCAGAAGCTCCAAAGAGGTGGAACTCGGATCCATCATCAGGGTGTCTCCATCTTTAATATATGTTAGTGCTTTTTGGGCAATAGCCTGTTTGATTTCGGCATTTGTAGATTTGCGGGTGGCAAACGGCAGATCCTCGCTCGTATGTTCGTTGGTAATGGCTCCCCCGTAGGTACGGGTAACAATACCTTCTTTCTCTAGCTTCTCAAGATCACGGCGAATCGTTTCTTCGGTAACCTGAAACCGCTGACTCAGTTCAGATACGAGCACGCGCTTGTCCCGCTTGGCAGATTCAATAATGATTTGGCGTCGTTCAGCTGCAAGCATAGGAGCTCCTTTCTATAACCTTAGATATATCCCATTATAAGTTGGGAACACAGATTTGTATAGGAAGTAAATGTCCGCTTTAGTGGGTTGGTTGGTAATACTGTTATAATACAAACAAAAAATCAACAAGATCATGTTAGATTACGTTGACAACAAAATATAACGCAGGTACGATGTACACGTAGTGATTTTTGGGATATCAACCATTGATATACGATAATTTTAAAGGGCTTACATTTTACCTAAAAAGACATGATCAAAGGGGTTAATAAAGCTTCAGTTCTTGCAGAATTAAAGGAACTGAGGCTTTTTTTTCAGAAAGCATCATGTGCTGCATAAGGTAGGACGATCAAAATTATCTTAGTGATGGGGGAGCACAAAGTGAACAGCTACCGGATTGAGGTTAGGAACGACAGGAAATGGATACGGCCGCTTCAAGGCAGAATGCAGGGGATTTCACCGGCGGGGGATCGGATCAGCTTTACAAATTATTATATGGAGAAGAATGGAGAGCCCTTTTTTGGCATATGCGGAGAGTTTCATTACTGCAGGTATGATGAGCGTTTCTGGGAAGACGAGATTGTTAAGATGAAGCTTGGCGGTGTGAATATCGTCTCTTCTTATATCTTCTGGAATGTTCATGAGGAGCTCCAGGGTTCCTTTGACTGGGAGGGTAGAAGGAACCTCCGCCGGTTTATAGAGCTCTGCGGCAGGCATGGCCTATACGCTATAATCCGGATTGGCCCGTTCAATCATGGAGAAATCCGTAACGGTGGCTTGCCGGATTGGCTGTTCGGACGCCCATTTGCGGTTCGTTCTAATGACGAGCACTACCTGACTAATGTCAAGCGGCTGTTCGAGGAGATCAGCGCGCAGGTTCAGGGACTGCTGTTCAAGCAGGGAGGGCCGATTATTGGCACCCAAATTGAGAATGAGCATAATCATTCAGCGGCAATGTGGGCGATGACATCAGGGGTAAGCAATCAGTGGCTCCCCAGCGGTAGCGGCGGAACTTATCACATGCTCCGTCTGAAGGAACTAGCTGTTCAAGCAGGAATTGATACACCGATCTATACGTGTACGGCATGGGGAGGTGCTTCCGTTCCAGTAGGGGAGATGCTTCCACTTTGGGGCGGCTATTCGCACTGGCCCTGGATCTATTACGGGCATGATGCTTCAGATCAGGTGCAGGAGCACCCGGCGACACCTGAGTATATTTTTCGCGATAAACATAATAACGGTATTCCAGCCAGCTACAATTTTGACCCGCCTTATCCGCCGGAGGATATTCCTTATGCATGCTGTGAGATGGGCGGGGGGATGACCCCTTTCTATCAGCACCGTTTCGACTTCCCTTATGCAAGTGTGCCTGCGATGACAGGAATTAAGGTTGCCGAAGGCTGCAACTTTATTGGCTATTATATGTACCATGGAGGCTCCAATCCGCTAGGAAAACGCGGTGAATTCCTGAATGATCCGGCGACGCCTAAAATTTCTTATGACTTTAATGCATGTCTTGGCGAATTTGGTCAGGTGAGAGAATCGTATCAGCGGACAAAGCTGCAGCATTATTTCTTCCGTACGTTCCAGAATTGGATATGTAAGACGAAGACGGTTCTGCCTGGCGATACCTCACACATGGATCCTAAGGATACAGACACATTGCGGTATGCGGTACGTTCTTATGAAGGTTCAGGTATTCTCTTTCTGAATAATTATCAGGATCATGCAAGGACGTGTGATTTGTCGATACCGGAAGGGATTACGATTCAAACCGCTTCAGAGAAGATTCGTATTCCGGCAGAAGGGCCGCTTGGCCTTGGCAAAGATCGCTGTGCGATGCTGCCCTATCATTTCGATATGGACGGGGTTACTCTGAAGTATGCGACAGCACAACTGATTACCCGCATCGAGAATGAGGGGAAATCGTATTACTTTTTTGCTCAGCCTGAAGGTATGATAGCCGAATTCGCCCTGGATTCTGCTTCACTGGCCGAGCTGCATGTGGGGGAAGCGCTTGCCGAGGAAAAGGACGGGGTGATCTATATACGTCCTTCTGTAGGTTGGGAACGACAGATCGAGCTGCTCTCTGCTGGAGGAAAGAGGGGGTATATTATCACACTGACAGATAAGCAGAGCCTTGGGTTCTGGCAGGCCGAGTTTCAGGATAAGAGTCGTGTGTTTATGACAGACGCGAATCTGCTTATCTCCGGACAGGAGATTAAGCTTGAGACGGTGGGCGGCGGAGAAGTCGAACTGCGCATTTTTCCTGATGTGAACGGTTTAGGCCGTGTGAAGGATGGAGAACTGTTGGAGAAGAAGCAAGAGGGCCTATTCTCGGTTTATCGGTTGGGTGTGCCCTATCGTGAATCGCATTATCATATAGAGAGAGTCGGTGAAGATAAGGCCGTCTTTACCTTTGAGCGATGTACCTTCGAAGGGATGAAGGAGGTTCTTCTTCAGGTTCATTATGAGGGGGATATCGGTTACGCGTTCATTGACGGCGAGCTGATTCATGATAACTTCAGTGACGGAAAGGCATGGGTGATTGGATTAAAGTCATATGAAGACAAGCTGCTGGAGAAAGGAATGTATATCTACATTTCCCCTCTTCGCAGAGGCAGCCGGATTCACAGTGACACTACCATGGCAGGCTGGAGCGAGCAAGCGCAGGAGATGATCGCTAAGCTGGCGGATATCCGGATCGTTCTTGTCCGTGAGATCTCAATTGAAGTAATGTAAGAGTTGCTTGAGGCGTAACGCCCCGAAATAGAAAATCTATCCGCAATATTTCGTCAAAAAATGATATACTTAAAGCACACGGCCAGCAGCGATCATACCTGGCCGTTTTTAATGTCATAAGCGAAGAAAGCAGAATTAGTTTTTTATAGAATAGTGTCAGATAATAAGGAAAAATGTCGATAAATATAGAAGTGTCGAAAATTGTAGAAATTAGAGCGGTTAGAAGGTTAAAGGGGAATGGTCGATGAAGATAGGAATTAAGAAGCTATTGATAATTTACATATTAGTTATGGGCCTTCTGTTGATCCTATTAAACGGGATTTATTATTATACGATGAGAAGCACCTTGTTAGATGGGCAAAAGCAAAGTATAGAACTTATGACCTCTCATATTAAATCATCCTTGGAAATTACACAAAATGGTGAGATGCTTTTTGAAGAAGCGCTTGCGGAGAAGCTGCGGATTGCTGCGATTGCCGCCCAAGGTATGCTTCCGCCAAAACTTGAGGATGTAACCAATCAGCAGCTTGCCGAGGTAAGAGATAAGCTTGGCATAGAGGACTTGACCTTATTTAAATACTTGAAAGAGGAACATAACTTTATCGCTGCCAAGTCCAGTGATCCGGAAGAGATTGGTCTAACTACGGAGAAATGGGGCAGCGGCAAATGGAACAAGGTGTTTACAGAGCTGATGGAGAAGCATAACGCTACGCCAATTAAGAATTTTGGCGAGAATCTGCCAAGCTTTTGGGCAGGGCCTTTTGATACCGCGACTACGGATCCCTCCCGGATCAGCAAGTGGGGCTATTATAATGACGGGACTACCGATTATTTGATTGACCCTTATATTTCTGACAATATTATTAATCGATTCCATGATAATGCCGGGGTAGAATTTAATATCGAGGAGCAGGAGAAGAATAATCCACTCATCCTGGAGATCGGAATTCTTAACGACAAAATTCTTCAAGGGGAATGGAAGGCGCCAAACCAGAATAATCCCGAATGGCATTCGGAGCGGAAGCTGCTGTATGGCAATTATAACTACAGCTCCCCGGAAGATCTGGAGTTGGCCAAAGAGGCATTTGCCAAGATGGAACAGGTCCATGAAGTGATGAAGCTCAATGGGAAGTCTGTCCTTCGATCTTATTCGCCTATTCGCCTGCAGGATAATGTGAACAAAGGCTTTGACCGCATGCTTATTATTGTTACTTCGGATATGGATAAAATTACTTCAACATTAGCTGCCAAAGAAATAAGAATATTTGTCGTGGCTTTGGTTATTTTGCTTATTGGAGGCCTTATGCTTGCGGCGGTCGGAAGATATATCAAGAAGCAGAGCGTCATTGTAGACGATGTGCAGGGAATGTATTTGCAAAATATAGACAGCTTGTTCAAGACGGTCAAAGAGTATCGCCATGATTTTGTAAATCATATCTTTGCGTTAACCGGCTTGGCACGGATTAAGAAATATGATGAGCTTGAGGCGTACCTCCTAAGCCTTACGCACATTAATAAGTCGTTAAATGACATTGCGGACATTCATATTCCTGCATTTCATGGATTAATTCAGGCCAAAGCCGCGCAAGCCTTAGAGAGAAAAATCAACTTTGAATATTATTTCAAAGGCTTTGACCAGCTGAATCTGGATATTCTGAAGATCACCAATCTGGTGCGCATTACAGGCAACTTGATTGATAATGCGTTCTATGCCGTTCAAGAACGAGAAGATGAGCACCGTAAAGTAACCCTGCTTGCTCAGGTGGAAGAGCGGATGCTGACGATTCAGGTGCTGAACAATGGGGAACCGATCCCTAAGCAGCTGAAGGAACGGATCTTCGAGCACGGTTTCTCGACCAAGCCCAAAACCCATAATAGTGGTTTGGGACTTGCCATTGTCAAAAAACTGGTAGAGGAATACAGCGGTAATATTGTCGTGGAAAGTAACGACGAGCTCACTTGCTTTGAAATTCATATTCCATTAAGTCCGAAGGAGCTAATCCAGGGTTAAGGGCTGTCTGAAGAAAATGGATCAGGCTGCTCTGCTAAAGTAAGAAAGGCCGCTGTGTCTCGTATTTCACGAGGCTTCAGCGGCCTTTTTTGGATAATGACTTAAGCTAGGCTTGGTCATAGATTCGCTGCAGATAAGCAATGCCTTCAGCGATATAAGGCTCGGCCGTGCTTTCAAGAATTCCTTGAATATGCGGCCGTTTATATTTCATATAGCGCAGGATAGACTCAAAGTTCAGCTGACCCTGTCCTACAGGGACGATGCGGATTTGATCATCTACAACGCTGAAATCCTTAAGATGAATGCAGGCAATCCGGTTGCCCAGCAGCTCTAGTGCTTCAGTAATTACCTCGTCCTGATCCTTGTAATTGTCCGGGCTCATGAGATTGGCGCAATCCAGGATGATCTGGAGGTTGTCAGAAGGAACAAGGTCCAGCAGCCTTCGCGTAAGCGGGGCTGTATAGAGCGGATGATTCAGCCCCGCCTCAATGCCGACGGTCACACCAAATCGTTCAGCCTCGGAGACCATGGTACGAACCGATTCTACAACCCGCTCAAAGGCTTCTTCGGTAAAGTTGGCCTCTGTATAGCCCTGTCCAACGCTTCCCGTCTCCGTCCCTACTAGGCTTGCACCGAAATCCCTGGCCAGACGCAGATGTGTATTGAAATCGCGGATAGCCTGAACCCGCTCTGATAAATCGGAAGCCGTGATATTTACATAGCAGCCTAACACGGCGATTCGAACGTTAGCTCTTTGGAAGGCGCTGCCGAAATAGGCTGCTGTACCCGGGCTGAGAGCAGGAAATGAAGGAACGCTATCGGGGAACGACTTCTTGACTGCAAATTGGATATGAGTAAATCCATAATGTGTGAGTTTGCCTGTCAGCTCAGATAGAGGAATCTGCCCAAAATCATGAGCCCGGATGCCAAGCTGTAAGGGTGGGGTCATTGAAGTTCCCTCCTTTGAATATGGGATTTTAACAGGGCTAATCCCGGCGCTTGCTCCATAGCTTCTATGACCAGCCGTGCAATCGCCTCTGCACCTTCCTCACAGAAATGGGTGTCATCTTCGATCCCGTCTGGATAGTTGGGGGAGGCACCGGCGGGGAGGTGCATGAATAGCTTCTTAGACTCATCTCTGCCAAGCCTGTGATAGAGCGACTGGGAAGCGGCGAAGATATCCAGCAGCGGCGTGTCGGTCTCGATCGCAGTTTGTCTCATGGCTTCCGGGTATTCTCCGACAGCTAGAGGATCAAGTTCTCCACTTGGGATGTATCGTCTGCGGCTTACAGGGGTCAGCAGAACGGGATAGCCGCCTAGCTGACGCGCCGCATGAATAAAGGTATGCAGATTTTGGCGGTACTCTCCCCCGGGGTGTGTATAGCGCTCAGGATCCTCGACTTTCTGATCATTATGACCAAACTGGATAAATAAATAGTCGCCAGGCTGGAATTCCCGCATGATATCTGCCAAACGGCCCTGTTCGAGGAAGGATTTCGTGCTACGTCCATTTACCGCTCGGTTCACCACTGTGATCTGTGAATCCAAATGGGATTGAAGATATTCCCCCCAACCTGCCATAGGCTTCTGATCCGATCCCCTCTGAGCGGCTGTGGAGTCGCCGGCAAGGAACAGTTTGATGCTCATATCATCTCTTCCTTCCTGCAAAAATGATGTTTGGCCAGCCAGTTCTCGCAAAGACGTACCCACTGGCGGCAATCCTGATTCTCTTCAGAAAGTCCCAGGCCGTGCCGTCCCTCCTCAAAAACATGCAGCTCGAAGGGAACGCCCGCACAGGATAGGGCTGCAGCGAACCTTAGGCTGTTCTCTACAGGAACGCTCGCATCGTTCGCGGTGGTCCACAGAAATGCGGACGGTGTACTGGAGTCTACCTGGCGATCCGCAGAATAGGCAGCCAGCCTCTCTGCAGACATCTGCTCACCGAGGAAGTTGTGCCGGCTTCCGGCATGGGCATACGGTTCATCTAAGGTAATGACCGGGTAGCCGAGCAGCAGCAAATTCGGCTTCTCTCTGCCGGTGACTGCGCTGATTGCAGCCAGATGTCCGCCAGCGGAGAAGCCGATGAGGCCAACTTGATCCTTGTTGACCTTCCATGTTTTCTCCGCTTCGCGCACCCATCTTAGACTGCTCTCTACCTCCTGAATCAGAGCCTCAGGTTGAATCTTCTCAATCTGATATTCCAATACGCCGGCATGCATTCCCAGTCCCTGAAACCACCTTGCGATCGTTTCACCTTCGTGCCTTGCATGATGCTGGTAGCCACCGCCGGGCAGCACAAGCATGAAAGGATGCGGTTCATGATCTTGCAGGGGATAGAGCGTGAGGAGGGAAGTTCCCTCCTCACGAACCCTCTGCTCTTCGGCATGGCAAATGTTAAGCATGAATATTCCGGCCTCCTTGAGGGGCATCGGAAGCGGAAGGTGTGCTGAAGCCGAAATAACCGGCTGCATTGTTGTATGAGATATCTCTGATCATCTCTGCCAGCAGGGCAGGATCATCAGGAGCCTCACCGCGCAGAGCCAATTCGCCGACCCACTCGCAGAGCACGCGGCGGAAATATTCGTGCCGCGTGTAGGACAGGAAGCTGCGTGAGTCCGTCAGCATGCCTACAAAACGGGATAGCAAGCCTCCATCGGCAAGCTGGGTAAGCTGATCACGCATCCCGCTGCGTGTATCGTTATACCACCAGCCCGATCCAAGCTGCATCTTACCGGGGGTATCCTTCTGATAGCAGCCCATCAGAGCAATCAGAACAGGATAGTCTTTCGGATTGAGCGAGTAGAGAATAGTCTTCGGCAGCCCTTGCTCACATTCTGCCCGGTCCAGGAGCTGGGAGAGCGATTCTGCAAGCGGCAAATCATGGATGCTGTCATAACCGGTGTCCGGGCCAAGCTTCTGGAACATCGGCGTATTATTGTTGCGGAAGGCATGCAGGTGCAGCTGCATCGTCCAACCCTTGGCATGATAGAAGCCGATAAGGGCGGTTAACAGCTCTGTACGGTAGAGGGTAATCTCATCAGATGTGAGCGCTTCGCCGGCCAGCCTCTTGGCAAAGATACGCTCTGCTTCCTCAGAAGTTCCCGCCTTGTACTTCATTACATCCAGAGCATGGTCAGAGAGGCGGCATCCATGAGCGTGGAAGAATTCCACCCTTGACTGGAGGGCGTCTGTCAGATCTGCATAGGATGAGACGGGGCGTCCGGCGGCGCTTTCAAGCTTCACCAGCCAGTCGGTGAAGCTTGGAGCATCAATGTTCAGTGCCTTGTCGGGCCGAAAGGTCGGGAAGACCTGGAATGCCGTCTCTTCTGCAGCCAGCAGACGATGATATTCCAAGGAGTCTGCGGGGTCGTCAGTCGTACAGACAATTTTGACATTGGAGTTCCTAATGATACTGCGGCGGCTGAATTCAGGCTCAGCAAGCTTGTGGTTCACCGCCTGCCAGATCTTCGGCGCTGTCTGTTCATTCAGCGGCTCTGTGATTCCGAAGAAGCGGCGAAGCTCCAAGTGTGTCCAGCTGTAGAGCGGGTTGCCCACCGTCTTGGGGACCGTGCGAGCCCAGGCTAGAAATTTATCGTAATCGGAAGCGTCCCCGGTAATGAGCTCTTCGGCAACTCCGTTGGCACGCATTAAGCGCCATTTGTAATGATCTCCGTAAAGCCAAGCTGCTGTAAGATTGCTGAAATGCTGATCCTCATAAATTTCCTTAGGGTCCAGATGGCAGTGATAATCAATGATAGGCATAGCTTGGGCATGATGGTGATATAATTCCTTGGCCAGATCAGTAGACAATAGAAAATCATCATTTAAGAACATGTTCTTCGTCTCCTTTGTTCTATGAAATAAATAAAAGGTCTTTTACAAAGTGACACCTGTTTTGAAGATGGCGAGCTCCCGAACTTCATTCTCTTCATTCCGGGTTTGCCGCCCGCTTGCTACCTCAATTACAAAGCTGATGAAATCTTCCAGCACCTCTTGCATAGGCTTCTCCAGCAAAGGGCCGGCATTAAAGTCCATCCAATGTCCCTTCTTAGAAAATAGCTCATTGTTCGTAGCTACCTTAACGGTCGGGACGAAGCTTCCAAATGGAGTTCCCCGTCCTGTAGTGAACAGAACCAGCTGACAATCCGCCGCCGCGAGAGCTGAGGAAGCCACGAGGTCATTTCCCGGCGCTTCCAGCAGGCTGAGCCCTTTCTTGCGGAGCTTCTCACTATACTTCAGGACATCCACAACAGGCGCCGAGCCCGCTTTTTGCGTACAGCCTAGCGATTTGTCTTCCAGGGTGCTAATCCCGCCCGCTTTGTTGCCTGGCGACGGATTCTCGTAGACCGGCTCTCCATACGAGAGAAAGTAGTGTTTGAAGTCATTGATGAGCGAGACGATTTGCTCGTAGACCTCCTGGCTTTCTGCCCGTGCCATTAGCATTCTTTCCGCCCCGAACATTTCGGGGACTTCTGTGAGCACCGTGGTGCCGCCTTGAGAGATGAGGAAGTCAGAGAAGGCGCCTAGCAGCGGATTTGCCGTAATGCCTGAGAAGCCATCCGAACCGCCGCATTTCAGCCCCACATTCAATTCGCTCAAAGGAATCGGTTCCCGCTTGTCGTTCTTCGCGGCTTCGTATAAATCTTCCAGCAGGGCTAGGCCCGCCTCAACCTCATCTCCGACTTCCTGGGCAACCAGAAATTTAACGCGTTCTTGGTCGTATTCGCCTAGGCTGCTGCGGAATTCCGAGACAATATTATTCTCGCAGCCGAGCCCGAAGACGAGAACTCCTCCTGCATTGGGGTGGGTTACGGCATCCAGCAGGATGCTGCGGGTCATCCGGTGATCGTCTCCAAGCTGTGAGCACCCATAAGGGTGCTTGAGTACAGTAACATTGTCGAAGGTGCCAAGGTCCGGATGAAGCTGCCGAAATTCGGCCAGCATTTGTTCAGCAATACCATTAACGCAGCCTACGGTGGGAATGATGTACAAATCATTGCGAATGCCGGCCTTGCCGTTTTTCCTGCGGTATCCGTTGAAGGTTAAGTTCCGCTTAGGGTAAGTCACTGGGTGCAGCTCAGGTTTATATTCGTATTCTTCCTCGCCGGCAAGATTGGTGCGAATATTATGGGTATGAACCCATGCACCCTGGGAGATCGCAGCTGTAGTATGGCCGATGGGATACCCGTACTTCGTAACCAGCTGCCCTGGAGCCAGATCCGTTAATGCAATTTTGTGACCTTGGGTAATGTCTTCAGCGGCAGTAACAGTAATGCCGTCCAGCTCAAGGGTTTCTCCGGCTGCGATGGGGCGAAGCGCTACAGCTACGTTATCCCGAGGATTCATTTTTTTCAGTTGTTTCATTATTCTTCACCTCTTAGGGAAGTTAATTGGGAGACAACACTGCGGCTGCCTTGATCTTCAAGCTGCTGAATACTGCGGGTGATTTGGTCCGCCAAATCCGGTATTTGATTTAAATCCTCGCCCCACAGGCTGGCCTCTTGAAGGATACTGCCTACAAAACGAGCAGGCTCGCTCCAAGCCTTATCGAAGAGAGCAATCACTTCAGGATTGTCCTGACGCTGCACCTGATCCCCGCGATAGCTGAGGAGAAGGGAGGCGAAGGACAGAACAATCCGTGCCGGCAGCTTGCCGTTCTCGGATTGATATCGCTGTAGAATCGGCAGCAGTCGGGTTTTGAACTTGGAGATGCTATTCAATGAAATAGAGGCCAGCTCATGGCGGATGAACGGATTCCGAAAACGCTCAAGGACGGCGGAGGCATAGGATTGCAGCTCGCTTCTCGGCAAATCGAGCATCGGGATCAGTTCTTCCTCAATCAGCTCTTGGACGAACTGGGAGAACACTTCATCGTTCATCACATCTTCTACCGTCTTAAGTCCAGCCATCATGGCTAACGGAACCATAGCGGTATGGGGACCGTTAAGCAGATGAACTTTGCGCTCTCTATAAGGAGTCATGTCATCCGTAACTACGACATTCAGTCCGGCCTGAGCAAGCGGAAGGCGTTCTGAAATCTCTGCCGGACCTTCGATCACCCAGAAGAGGAAAGGTTCTGCGGTGACCATTAGCTTGTCTTCATAGCCCAGTTCTTCAGCCAGTTCGCTTGCCTTATCGCGCGGATAACCAGGAACAATCCGGTCTACTAGGCTGCAGCAAAACGTATTCTCACGATCTAGCCAGTCCATAAATTCCTGCCCGAGCTTCCAATCCTCGGCGTACTTTCCGATAATTTCGCGCAGCTTCTCGCCGTTGCGGTCTATCAGTTCACAAGGAATGATGACAAATCCGGGCTTGCCCAGCTCATAACGCTTGTGCAGGAGGATTGTCAGTTTGGCCGGGAAGCTGGCCGGAGGGGTATCCTCTATGCGGTCTTCTGGGCGGTAGGTAATGCCGGCCTCGGTTGTATTGGATGTGATGAATTCCAGATTGTCATCTTGAGCTAAAGCCATGAAGGCTTCATAATTACTGTACGGGTTGATCATGCGGCTTACGCTGGTCATAATCTCCTTGGAGTTGACAGGTTCCCCGTCCATAATTCCATTCAGAAGCACGGTGTATAGATAGTCTTGTTCAGCAAGCAGGTCCTGCAGACCTTGGCCAATGGGCTGTACTAATACTGCGCTTCCTTGAAAGAGGCCTTGATTGTTCATTTGCTGGAGCTGCCAATCCACGAAGGCGCGCATAAAGTTTCCTTCGCCAAATTGGATTACCCGCTCAGGATATACAGGAAGATCGTTCATGAATTGTCTTGTCAGGCGCTTTGTCATCAGTATTCATACTCCTTTGTTCATGATTTTATGGCGGTTTAATAAAATGTAATAAAAAAGAAAGGTTTTTCTTGTTAAGCAAAGAAATGTATACTATCCGATCGTTCATAACTCTCACATTACTTCGGGGGTGCAGCTGATTGAAATTTGATCTAGTCGATTTTTGTAAGCGCTGTATTTATAAGCATACTCAAGGATTAAGGAGTCCTGTCATGAGAAAAGGCACCATGTTTTATAAAATTTTTATTCCTATTCTTATGTTGGGCATAGGACTTGTTGCCAGCTTTGGAAGCTATGTTTATTTCAATACGATGAGTTCCGTTGTCGATAGGGTGGCCAACAGTAAACAGAGCTTTATTACACAAGCCAAGAATGCGCTGGAGCAGAAAATTCGAACCGTTGAATACACCTTCAATACTTACAGCACAACGAGCTCCTTCAGCGAGGTCATTAACAATCCGATCACTGAGCGAAACTATGAAGCTTACAGAGATGTGAACACACAGCTGAACTACATCGCCACTTTGGGAATTGAAGACGCTCAGTATACGCTGATCAGCCTGGCCCGCAATTGGCAGATTTCTAACGGACGGCTCACTCACCTGACGGAGAGTGATCTGGCCGAACTAAATCGAACTTATGTCAATGGCCAGACCAACAGCTTGTTCTGGGTGAAGACAGATGACGGCATCCGGTTTGTCAATACGCTCCCGGTCTTCTCCAATAACAAGAAAGCTATTGCTTTGTCAGATATTTCTCTTAAGACGCTGGATCGTCTAATGCGAACAGAAGAGAATGCAGAAGTCTATATCTTGAATAGCGATGGAGATCTGATGTATTCGTCTGATCCGCAGAATCGGCTGCCGGCAGGTGCCCGGCTCCAGACAGCCTCCGAATGGTCTAACAGTGACAAGCTTACAGGGATGACTTCCCTCGCCAAAGACGGTCTGCCGGATGTTCGGTCCATTTATTCAAAGTCCTCCTATAATGGTTGGATTTATGTGACCTTGCTCGATCCGAAGGAAATTTCAAATGCGCTGGAGACTACTCGTTTTGGCTTAATCATCATGGCCTTGATCATTACCTTCCTGATTGTCATCGTGGCCTACTTCATCTCGGTCTTTTTCACAAGACCTATTCAGAAGATTCAGCGAAGTCTTCCGGTTACGTCCAATGTATCCTCAAGAAATGAAATTGATTGGATTTTAAGGTCCATTGATCATATTTTGACTGAGAAGCAAAGCCTCGAGAATCTCATTGAGGCCGAGAAGCCACAGCTCGAAACACAGTTCATTCTTAATTTATTCCGCGGCAGTCTGTCCGAAGAAGAAATGGAGCGGGCGCTGCAGCGCTTTGGCTATCACCAGATGGAGGATACGATTTATGTGACCATGCTGGTTCAGCTGGACAATTATGGAGAACAGTCTGCCTCGGACAGGGACGTGTTGTTGCTCGCGGTAAACAAGCTGGTTGAGGAGGCAATCCCTCCCGATCGCCGAATGCTTCCAATATTGCTTAATGATCGAACCCAGGCAACGATTCTAATGTTTCACGGCCACAGCCAGCAGGAAGTTCGCAAACAGCTCATGGATGATGCCAAAGCGGTCATCAGGTCGGCCAGAGAGTATTTAAAGCTGTCGGTCAGCGTGGGCTTCAGCAGAACTTACGGCAGCTTGCTTGAGACCAAGGAAGCGCGGGAGATGAGCAAGCAGGCGCTTCACCACCGGCTTAACCTTGGCAAGGAGTCCATTATCTTCTATGAAGATATCGAAATGGTTCTCTCCGGCCGGGTGCTGCTGAACTATCCTTCAGAGCTAGAATCACAGCTGTTTGATGCCATCCGCCTAGGGGACGAGGAGCAGGTGTCCCGCACCCTGTATCCCTTTCTAGGGGCTATGATGAAGCACAGCTCCAGCCCGATGAATTTTGAAGTGACACTCATTCGCTTTGTGAACAATCTGATCAAGCTGGAGCAGATGATCGGCGGCGAGGTTCTGCTGACTCCGGACCACTCTATGCTTTATCACCGTCTGCTGGATATCCGCAATCCGGAGGAGATCGAGCGTATTCTGGTCGAGGAAGTCATTCAGCCGCTCGTAAAGGGTGTGAAGGAGAAGACGAGCAAGCAGTTCCGCTGCTTATCTGACAAAATTGCTGCTATTGTACGTTCGGAATACGATCAGGATTTATCTCTGGAGTTGATTGGCGACAGGCTGCACTATAATCCCAACTATTTAAGCAGCATTTTCAAAAAAGAGTTCGGCTCCACCTTCAGTGACTACCTGATGAGCTATCGTCTGGAAATGGCTAAGAAATGGCTTGTCGAGACAGATATGACGATCAAGGATATTGCTGAGCGGCTGCAATACCATAACCCGCAGAACTTCATTCGCTCGTTCCGCAAGAAGGAACAGGTAACGCCGGGAACGTACAGGAAGCTTAATCAGGCGGAATAATCATCTGATTGTGCGATTAAGATTTACGATCATAGAGCTGTTTTTAGCCGTTTTAACAAGCGGTTAACAAGCAGCTCTATTTCGTTCCATTATCCCTTCACGGCTCCCAGCATCGCGCCTTTAACAAAATGCTTCTGTACAAAAGGATAGGCAAGCAGCATGGGTACAGTAGTAATCACGATAACGGCCATCTTTATGGTCTGAGCCGGTGGAACAACCTCCACTGAACCGGTCTCGGCCTGCATGCCGCTAGAGACGATAACGATTTGACGAAGCAGTACCTGAATCGGCCATTTTGCAGAGTCTGTAATGTACAGAATGGCATTCATATAAGTGTTCCAGTAAGCAACTGCGTAGAAGAGCGATATAGTCGCAATAGAGGGGAGTGCCAGCGGAAGCATAATCTTGAAGAAAACGCCGAAGTCGGTGCTCCCGTCAATCTTGGCCGATTCTTCGAGACTTTCAGGTAGTGCCTGAAAGAAGTTCCGCATAATGATCATATTGAACGCATTGATAGCGACAGGCAGAATCAAAGACCAATAGGAATCGATCAGTCCGGCTCCCTTCACCACTAGGAAGGTAGGGATCATGCCACCGCTGAACAGCATGGAGAACACTACAATAAAGTTAATGAAGTTTCTGCCCTGCAAATATTTTCTGGAGAGGGCATAAGCCATTAAGGAAGTCAGGGCCATACTGACTACGGTTCCGACAATGGTGACGCCGACAGAAACGCCCAGGCCTCTAAATATCGTTGGCGTCGACAAAATATACTTGTAAGCATCCAATGAGAACGTAGTCGGGAACAGAATAAACCGCTTGGCCATTACTTCATCTGTGGTTGCGAATGAGCTGGCGATGATATTAATGAAAGGCAGCAGACAAGCTAGAGCGATGATGACCAGCAGCGCATTATTAATAACGGTAAATATGCGGCTGCCCAGCGACTCTTTTCGTAGCGATTGCGACATAGTCGAATTTCCTCCTTGTAATCGTTTACAGATAACTTTAGCAGGGGTGGGATATTACGTATATAATCACTTTCTGAGGTGTCCTTTAGAGGCAAACATAGGGAGCATGAGCTTAAAATACAGCCTAGAGGTGCGGAGATAATCAGCAGCTTGGACGATAATCCCAAGCTAAGGCAAAGGGGCAGAGAACCCGCGTAACCACGCTGTTTTGCAAACGCTATCATTTAATGATTATATACGGAATGCATCCGAATCCTTTACGCTCATATCAGGATTGAAAACAAGGAGGTTAGCTTAGTGAAAACTTCAACAGCCCCCGCGCTGGATGTGGACTTGATCAAGCGAAAGCGAAAGTCCCACTTTCTGGCCGGAATTCGAAAAAACAAATTGCTGTACCTTATGATCCTGCCCGGCTTTATTTACTTCGTTGTTTTTAAATACCTGCCGATGGGCGGACTGATTATCGCTTTCCAGGATTATCAGCCTTATCAAGGGATTCTTGGCAGCGACTGGGTAGGATTCAAACACTTCATTCGTTTGTTTACCGAACCTACCTTTTTTATGCTTCTAAGTAATACGTTGATTTTATTCGCGCTAAATATCGTCATCTTCTTTCCTTTACCTATTATCCTTGCACTTATGCTTAATGAGGTCAGACATAAGTTCTTTAAAAATGCGATTCAAACGATTATCTACATTCCGCACTTTATGTCCTGGGTAATTATCGTTTCTATTACCTATGTCTTCATGACCGTGGATGGCGGGGTGCTTAATGAGATCATAGCTGCGCTTGGTGGACAGAAAATCAGTTTTCTAACGTCACCCGAATGGCTTCGTCCGGTTTATATTCTGCAGATTATTTGGAAGGAGCTTGGCTGGTCTACTATTATTTATTTGGCTGCTATCACGGTGGTGGACACGCAATTATATGAAGCCGCAGAGATGGATGGAGCCGGCCGAATGCGGAAGATCTGGCATGTTACCTTGCCGGCAATCCGCCCAGTCATTATTACGCTTCTCATTCTGAAAATCGGCAGCACGCTGGATCTCGGCTTCGAACATATGTATTTGCTGCTCAATTCCCTGAACCGAGAAGTGGCTGAAATTTTTGACACATATATTTATACGGCAGGTCTGAAGAACGGTCAGCTCAGTTTCAGTACAACAGTTGGTTTATTCAAGGGAGTTGTCGGATTGATCCTAGTTATGCTCTCTAACCGGCTGGCCAAAAAGATGGGTGAGGATGGCGTCTACTAAGCCGCCTTGCTGAGAGTTAGAATTCTACCTTTGGCCAGGCAACATACAAGAGGCTTGACCAAGGAAGAAGATATATATTCCTTATCAATTTAAAAAGGAGCATTTACATGAAAAAAACGCTAAGTGGAGTTCTGGCAGGGGTTATGTTGATGGCAACATTGCTGGCAGGGTGCGGCGGGGATAAAGAAGGGAAGAGCAGCGCCGATGCGAAGGATTATGATCTCAATTCTACCGTCGAACTGACCTGGCTGAATATTCTGCATACGGCTTCACCGCCAACCGATGTCATCAAGAGCAAAATTGAGGAGTACACCAAGTCGAAGATTACCTTTAACTGGGTGCCCGACGCTTCTAAGGAGGAGCGCATCACAACCTCACTTGCATCGGGTCAGCTGGCTGACATCGTCACGTTGACGATGATGACTAACTCATCTGTAAGAAGTTCTTTGAAATCCGGCCTGTTCTGGGATGTAGGACCTTATCTGGATGAATTCGAGAATTTGAAGAAGATACCACCGCAAATTCGTGAGGCGGCTTCGATTGAGGGCGTTTTGTATGGGGTGCCTTTCCAGAAGAACATGGCTCGTTCCGGCTTTGTTATCCGTCAGGATTGGCTGGATAAATTAGGTCTGAAGGTGCCTACTACACTGGATGAGCTGTATGAAGTTGCGAGAGCGTTTACAGAAGATGACCCGGACGGCAATGGCAAAAACGACACTGTTGGCTTCGGCGATCGGAATGATCTTCGCTACAGCAGCTTCAAACTGCTGAGCTCTTACTTCGGTACTCCAAATGGCTGGAAGGTCGATGAGAGCGGTAAGTTCATTCCTGAATTTGAGACTCCTGAGTATTTAGAAACCTTGAAATATTCGAACAAGCTTTATACGAACGGTTACTTGGCTAAGGATTTTGCCGTAACGGCCAAGACGGATCAGCAGCAGCAGTTTGCCCAAGGCAAAACGGGCATTTATACCGGCATGATTGACATCAACAACCTGCGCAACTTGAGTCAAGGTCTTCAGGAAGGGCTGAAGCTTGTACCGGTAAATAAAATTTCCAAAGGCGACGGTCAATATCATGTCTGGAGTGAGGGCAGCGGCGTAGGCGGCTTGCTGGCATTCCCGAAATCGGAGGTTAAATCGGAAGCTGAGTTGAAGCGGCTCCTGAAATTTGTGAATGACTTGATGGACGAGAAGGTCTACCTGCTGATGACCGGCGGTATTGAAGGCACGCACTACCAAATTGATGAGAACGGTGCCTTCAAAATTATTAACCAAGATTTGTGGCAGGCAGATGTTCAGCCATTCTCAAGCTCCAGACCGAGCGAAGTGGCCTTCTCTCTGAAGGATGCCAACCCGGAGAAGGAAATGGCCAATCAGCTGGTCAAAGAAAATGACAAATACGCTGTGCTTGACCCAACCGTTCCGCTGGATTCTGCAACAGCTAACGAGAAGGGCACCGAGCTGCAAAAGATCATTACGGATGCCAGCATCAAATTCATTATGGGCGAGACAGATGAAGCAGGATTCAAGAAAGCGGTAGACAACTGGAAGAAGTCAGGCGGAGATCAGATCGCTAAGGAATATGAAGAAGCCTATAAGAAGAGCAAAAAATAATATCTCTAGTATTCCGCTTATCCCACCTCAAAAGGGTGGGATAAGTCATCAGAACGCTAAATACGGGGAGTGCGATCATGCGATCATCAAAACGGATTCTAACGGTGAATTGGGCAGGCACAGGTGACTTTCAGACGATACAGGAAGCTGTTAACAGCATTCAACATCGTGCTGAGGGCTGGACGCTAATTCAAGTGGAACCGGGCATTTATAAAGAGAAGCTGCATATTCATAAGCCGTATCTTTTCCTCAAAGGAAGGGGAGAAGTCATCGTGCAGTTTGATGATTATGCCCGTAAACCTAGAGCGGACGGCCAGCCGATGGGGACTTATGCCTCAAGCAGTGTGTACATTACTGCGGAATGCATTAGAGTCGAAGGCATCCGGTTTGAGAACACGGCTGGAGCAAGTGACGATGTAGGTCAAGCGGTGGCTGTGTATGTAGATGCAGATAGAGCAGCGTTCAAGCACTGCTCCTTCATATCCCAGCAGGATACCTTATATCTGGGCAAGCCCAAGGAGGAGCGCCGCAACATCAGCGGACGCAATTACTTCGAGGAATGCACGATTGTTGGAGACATCGATTTCATCTTTGGCTCGGCCACAGCCTTTTTTGAGCGCTGTGACATCATTAGCCTGGATCAGAAGCGGCCGATCAACGGATACATTACGGCAGCAGCTACGCCGGTAGATAAGCAGATTGGCTTTGTCTTTCATCGTTGCCGTCTGCTAAGTGACGCAGCTCAAGGAAGTGTTTTTCTGGGCAGGCCGTGGCGGGATTACGCGAAGACGGTATTTCTGGACTGTTGGATGGGTGAACATATTCACCCCGAAGGCTGGAATGATTGGGACAAGGACGCAGTACAGTCAACGGTAGTGTATGGGGAGTACTCTTCAATCGGCCCGGGCGCGGATGCTAAGGAGCGTATTCTTTGGAGCCGCCAGCTGACTTCCGAGGAAGCGAGCGATTATTCGCTGGAGCGCTGCTTTGCTGGTGATACAGCGTGGATTTATTGCGAACAAAATTCATTTGATGAAGGAGGAATAAACTTGGAGACGAATTGGGCAATCCGGACAGCGAATTCAATCATGGAGCGAACGCCGGAGTTATTTGAACACAGAGGTTATAACGGAAAATGGTCCTATGATTTTGGTGTAGTGCTGAAAGGTTTTGAGCGGCTTTGGAAGCTGACAGGAGAAGCTAAATATTTCAATTATATCCGCAATAATATGGATTACTTTATTCAGCAGGACGGTACCATTAGGGGCTATAGAGCGGACGAATATAATATTGACCACATTAATAATGGGAAATTACTGTTCACGCTGCACAAGGAGACGGGTGAAGCCAAATACAAGCAGGCTGCAGATTTGCTGCGGTCGCAGCTTAAGACCCATCCGCGAACCTCTGAAGGAGCTTTCTGGCATAAGCAGATTTATCCTTACCAGATCTGGCTGGATGGCTTATATATGGGCTCACCGTTTTATCTTGAATACCTGCTGACTTACGAGCAAGATGGCGATCTCTCCGACGTAACCCGGCAGTTTATTCTCTGTGAGAAGCACACTCGGGATGCTGAGACTGGGCTGTTGTTCCATGCCTGGGATGAACAGAGGGTTCAGCCTTGGTGCCATCCGGAGACAGGATTGTCCGAGAACTTCTGGGGGCGTTCGCTCGGCTGGTTTGTGATGGCGCTGGCAGATGTATTGGAACTGCTGCCCGAGGAACATGAAGATTACGGCAGCCTGGCTGATATGCTTCGGCGTACGCTGAGTGCTCTGCGCGCATTCCAAGATAAAGAGAGCGGAGTATGGTACCAGGTCCTTAACAAACCGGATCATAAGGGAAATTACCTGGAGGCATCGGCTTCCAGCATGATTACTTACGCTATGGCCAAAGGGATCCGGCTAGGCCTGCTGGATGACAGCTGGAGAGCTCCTATGGACCACGCTTACGCCGGCTTAATTGCCGAATTTGTACTGCTGACGAAGCAGGGCTGGGTGAATTTGAATAAAAACTGCATGGTGGCTGGACTGGGTGGCGAGGATCGCCGGGACGGCACCTTTGCGTATTACATCAGCGAACCGATTATCACCAATGATCTGAAGGGACTCGGCGCCTTCCTGCTGGCTTGCGGCGAGTATGAACATTTGTCCCACCCTTAAGGCCCGAAAAAAATGGAATCAAGGAGGAGATTAGCGATGCTGTCATGGTTCAATATTGATGATTACGGTGCGGCAAAGAACAGCTCTGAACTGTCCACCAAGGCTATTGAAGCTGCCATTCAAGCGGCAAGTGAAGCGGGAGGTGGAACCGTATATATTCCGTCAGGAACCTATCGCACGGGTGCTGTTATTTTGAAGAGTAATATTGAGCTGCACCTAAGCCCGGGGGCTGTGCTGTCCTTCAGCACCGACCCCAAGGATTATCCTGTCGTTGAATCTCGCTGGGAAGGAGTAAAACGCGAGGTTTACGCCTCCTGCATATTCGGGATAGATCTAGTCAATGTATCCGTTACAGGAAGCGGGAAGCTTGACGGCAACGGGGCTCCGTGGTGGGAGCTGAAGAGAAAACGTCCAGAGGAGCTGGAGTATCCAAGGCCTAAGCTGATCAGCTTCGATAGATGCCGGCGTGTGACGATCAAGGATTTGACGCTGACTCATTCTCCTAGCTGGACGGTGAACCCGATCCGGTGTCACGATGTAACGATCGACAATCTGTCGATTTACAATCCGGCAGACTCCCCCAATACGGATGGTATTGATCCGGAATCCTGTTCGAATGTTCGCATCAGCAATTGCAACATTGATGTTGGGGATGATTGTATTGCGATCAAGTCGGGGACAGAGGATACGGCGGAGCGGGTTCCTTGCGAGAATATCACAATTACGAACTGTACCATGGTCCACGGCCATGGCGGAGTAGTGCTTGGGAGCGAAATGAGCGGCGATATTCGCAATGTGGTAATCAGCAACTGTATCTTCAAGCAAACCGACCGCGGCATTAGACTGAAATCCAGACGCGGACGCGGAGGAATCGTGGAAGATATCCGCGTCAGCAATATTGTTATGGAAGACGTCATTTGTCCGTTCATACTTAATCTGTATTACTTCTGCGGTCCGCGCGGCAAGGATAAATATGTGTGGGATAAGAATCCTTATCCAGTGACAGGCGAAACGCCGCACTTCCGCCGTATTCACTTCGCAGATATTACCGCCCGCAATGTACACGCCTCCGCCGGATTTATGTACGGACTTGCTGAGCAGTACATCTCAGAGATTACCTTTGCGAATATTGATATCTCTATGGCCGAGCATGCAATCCCCGGGCGGCCTGCGATGATGTCCGGCATTCAAGATATGGCTAGACGGGGCTTCTATCTCGGCAATGTGCGGGACATCCGCTTCCAGCAGGTAACCATCGAGAATCATGAAGGGCCCGCATTCTATATTGAGAATGGGGAAGATGTAGAGATCGAGCAGTGCAGGTCGCTGCGCACGAAGCGGCCTGAAGACTTGGTGCAGCAGGTTACTGTAGAGCCTTCTCAGGAAGACCTCAGTGAGCAGCACCGATGAGCAAGCAGAGCGATAAGTTGCTGAAGCTTCTGGGCGACCTTCCGGAAACGGGGCCCATTTCGGCGGAGCTGCTCTGGAGCGAGGAGCAGGATGGCTATTTACTTGAGACACGGCTGCTTGATCTGAATGGTCTTGAGCGGGTCCCGGCCTCTATTGCTATTCCAATGCAGACGGAGGGACCCTATCCGATCGTCATCTTTAATCATTCTCATGGCGGTAACTATGCAGGTGGAAGGAATGAATTCACAAGAAGCAGCGCTTATCTTCAGAATCCTTCATTCGCCAAAGCCTTGACAGACATGGGATATGCCGCTTGCTGCATCGACATGTGGGGTTTTAATGAACGCAGCGGGAAGTCGGAAAGTGAGCTGGTCAAGGAGATGCTGTGGGAGGGAAAGGTACTGTGGGGCATGATGCTGCATGATAACCGGCGCCTTATAGACTACATGTGTTCAAGACAGGACATGGATGCCTCCCGGATCGCAACCATCGGAATGTCGATGGGAGGACTCATGGCATGGTGGCTGGCTGCAATCGACGAGCGGATCAAGGTGACGATTGATATATGCGGGCAGGTGGATGCCCGCACTTTGATTGCCAAGCGGGGACTGGACCATCATGGGTTCTATTCCTATGTTCCCGGCCTTTTGAAGCATTTCTCCACACTGGATATCCAGAAACGCATCGTTCCCCGGCCGCGCATGAGCTTAACCGGAAGGTATGACCGGATGTGTCCTATAGAGGGCGTAGAATTGCTGGAAAAGGGGCTGTGCGATGCTTATGCAGCAGCTGGAGCACCGGATCACTGGCAATCGATAATTACTGGCGGGGGGCATATGGAGACTGCTGAGATGCGGTTTTGTTGGCAGCAATTTCTGCACCAGTACTTATAACAGACGAACTGGGGGAATAAGCATGCTGGTTGGTCATGAAGCGTTCTGCGATTACCGGACGATTCAGGAGGCGGTGGATGCCCTTGAGCGGCGGCCACAGAAGCAAATGGATACCCTGTACATTTTATCAGGCCTCTACGAGGAGAACGTCCGCATATATCGTTCTGATTTAACTGTGATTGGACTAGGCCAAGTGGAGATTCGAGGCAGCCTGTACGCCCGCCAGCTGGGGCAGAACGGGCGGGAAATCGGCACCTTCGGAACGCCTACCTTATTCCTAGGCGGCAGCCGGTTGACTGTGGAGAATATCACGGTGTCCAACAGAGCAGGGCAGGGAGAAGGTATTGGGCAGGCGGTGGCCGTTTACGCCCATTGTGACGAAGCAGTGTTCCGGAATTGTGCCTTCAAAGGGTATCAGGACACATTATTCACGGGTCCCTTCCCTCCGGCCACTAAGGAAGGAAGAGCTTTTGAAGGAGTTCCTTTAAAGGAGGAGCATGACCGCTGCAGACAATTGTACCTTCACTGCTATATTGAAGGAACGGTTGATTTTATCTTTGGCGGTGCAGCAGCCTGGTTTGAGGAATGCGAGATTCGCAGCTTGAAGCATTGGGGGGGCGGCCCTGGCTACATCACGGCCGCTTCTACACCAAGGGAGCAGCGAGACGGCTATGTGTTCAGTCATTGTTATTTGACAGCTGAAGAGGGAGTGAACGAGGTTTATTTAGGGCGCCCTTGGCGTGAGTATGCGAAGACAGATTTTGTGAACTGTATAATGGGAAGCCATATTCATCCCTTGGGATGGGATAATTGGGGAAATCCGGCGAATGAATCTACGGTTCGCTATCGGGAGTATAGCTCCAGACCTGAGAGCGGCCATGCAGGAGTTAGACGTGCCGATTGGACGGAAAGCTATGAATCGGATCAAGGAGGCCCGCATATGGAAGAGTTCTTCAGCGGATCAAACTTTTATCACGGAGGAGGGAGTAGATAACCGATGATTAGCGAACGTTCAGAGAACTGTGTAATTCATAACCCCGTCTTGCGGGGATTTAACCCTGATCCCTGTATGATTAGGGTTGAGGATACTTATTATATTGCAGTTTCATCTTTTGAATGGCTTCCAGGAGTCCGGATTTATAAATCAAGCAACCTATTGGAATGGGAGCACTGCACGGATATTTTGACAGACCAGGTGGATTTACGTGGAAATCCGAAGAATTGCAGTATTTGGGCTCCGCAGCTCAGCTACGATGATGGTTATTTCTATCTGATTTATACGGATGTGAAAAGCACCAAGCGTCCGTTTAAGGATGCGCACAATTACTTAATTAGGTCTTCTCAAATTGAAGGCCCTTGGTCGAAACCCATTTACTTGAACAGCAGTGGGTTCGACCCTTCCCTGTTCCATGATACGGATGGACGTAAATGGTTGTTAAATCAGCTGTGGGATTACCGGATTGAAGAGGGAAATAAATCAAGCGGCATCGTTATCCAAGAATATGATCCGAAGCAGCAGCGCCTGATCGGTGATCCGGTCAAGCTATTCGACTGCACCCCACTCAAGAAGACGGAAGCTCCGCATATTTACAAATACGGGGGCTACTACTACTTAATTACTGCCGAAGGAGGAACAGGTACCGGTCATGCTGTTACCGTGGCAAGGTCCCGTGAGCTGCTTGGGCCATACGAGGTGGACCCTCTCAACCCGATGTTGACTTCGCGGGATGATTCGGCGCTGCCACTGCAGTGCGCGGGTCATGGGAGTCTTGTAGAGACGGCTGATGGCGAATGGTATATGGCCCACTTGTGCACACGTCCGCTTGCAGGCAAATATGCGGTGCTAGGACGGGAAACCGCCTTGCAGCAGGTGTATTGGGACGAGGAAGGCTGGCTGCGACTAGTTGGGGGAGGCAACCATCCTAGAATCGAAGTACCTGCGCCAAAGGGAACAGTGATCCAGCAGAGGCAGCTGGAGTCATTATCTTTCAAGGATGACTTTAACGGTCCGCAGTTGAAAAGCAACTGGAATACGCTGCGCATTCTTGCGAATGAGAGCTGGTGCTCGCTACAGAAGAGGGCTGGGTTCTTACGGATCTATGGAGGTGAGTCGCTGCAGAGTCTTTTTAATCAGCACCTTCTGGCGATCCGCCAAACCGATAAGAGCTTTCGGGCTGAGACTCTGCTGGAGTATGATCCAGTAACTTATTTGCAGATGGCAGGCCTCCTTCTTTACTTAAATGAGGATAACTACCTCTACGCGTATATCAGCCACGACGAAGCCGAGGGGAGGGTGCTTCGCCTGATGCGCTGCGCAGTAGATGAGTTCACACTACTCCCGGATGTGATTAAGCTGGAAGCACAGGGAGCTGTATCCTTAGCGGTAGAGGTGCACGGCTTAAAGGCACAGTTCAGCTTCTGTACAAGCGAGACTGCAGCGTGGGAGCCATTGGGCGGTCCTGAGCATATCGGCTTTCTCTCCGGCGGCTTTACCGGCAATTTTGTGGGGATCGCCGCACAGGATATGCGCCAGTTCAAGGGCAGCCATGCAGACTTTGCTTTCTTCCATTATGAGGGGTTAGCAGATGAAGAGGTGCACAGCTAACTCTACTTACATGGCCTGTAGACATTTGTTCCTAAGGAACTCGTCTACAGGCCATGTATTATGGAAATCATAGATCAGCAAGACAGCTTCTCTAGGAAAGAAGGAATGCAGATGCGTATGGCGGAAGAGCGAATCCCTGACTTCGAGAAACAGTTTATGGAAGCGGGTATGGGCGAGAGGCAACCCTTTTATACACTCTTGCAGCTATATAAAGGTATGCGTCTAAACCTGCTTGTGTCCTTGATTTTCTATGTTTTCAAGCATGCGCCCACCTGGGTGATTCCAATGATTACAGCTGATATGATCAACCATCTGAGCAGCCCGGACACCGCAGGTCTGGGGTGGCTATGGCTGGATATAGCTATTGCTGCTATTGTCATCGTACAGAATGTTCCTTCCGCTTATGCACATGTAAGCTTCATGAGTCGCTCCTCAAGACAGGTGGAAGCAGGGCTTCGTGGCACACTCATTCGCAAGCTCCAGCATTTATCCATGTCCTATCACAGTGATTTGCGGGCGGGCCGGCTTCAATCGAAGGTGCTTCGGGATGTAGAAGCGGTCGAGACTTTGTCCAAACAGATGATGTACTCCTTCATGCCGGCGGTAACAAATGTGTTGATTGCCATCACCATTACCGCGTATCGGAGTTTGCAGGTCAGTTTGTTTTTTGTGCTTGTCATTCCGTTTGGGGTGATCATCATCACTTTCTTCCGGGGTAAAATCCGCGCCCGAAACCGTGAGTTTCGCAAGCAAATTGAGAGCATGTCCGGCCAGGTGGCCGAGACTGTAGAAATGATACCAGTTACTAGGGCGCATGGCTTGGAGGAAATGGAGATTGAGAAGGTGGATACGACACTGGCCGAATTGAAAGGCAAGGGGTATCGCCTTGATATTACCGAAGCCTTATTTGGCGCCTCTAGCTGGGTTTCCTTCTCCTTGTTCCAGATCGTGTGTCTGGGATTTACTTGCATTATGGCTTACAACGGTCAAATCCGAGTTGGCGATGTAGTTATGTATCAGGGCTTCTTCTCGACCATTCTGGCATCAGTAAACAGTATGCTGAATGTGTACCCCCAGTTTGCCAGAGGATTCGAATCGATCCATTCAATCTCAGAGGTTTTGACTTCCAGACAGGTTGAGGAGTATCAGGGAACGCGAAGTGTTGAACATTTTGAAGGTAAATTTGAATTTGATACGGTGGAGTTCAGCTATAAGGATACGGACAAGCATGTGTTGAACCAGTTTACATTAACCGTCCAGCCGGGGGAATGTATCGCATTTGTAGGAGAGTCTGGTGCGGGAAAGTCCACCGTGCTGAGTCTTGTGATTGGATTCTATAGGCCGACAGCAGGGCAGATTAGGGTAGATGGTATTCCACTGGACGAGCTGGATATTCGTCTGTACCGGCAGAGGCTTGCTGTGGTGCCTCAGACTACGGTGTTATTCTCAGGCTCCATTCGAAATAACATTACTTACGGGTTGTCTGATGTACCCGAAGAGAAGCTGCAGGAGGTCATTCGGCTTGCCAATCTGCAGGATGTCATTGCTCAAATGCCGCAGGGACTCGATACACTGATCGGTGAGCATGGCGGCAAGCTGTCTGGAGGCCAGCGGCAGCGCATTGCTATTGCCCGGGCAATGATCCGTGATCCGCAGATTATTCTGCTCGATGAGGCGACTTCAGCACTAGATAATATCTCGGAGTTTATCGTACAGAAAGCGATGAAGGAGCTGACCCGGGGCCGCACCACGTTCATTGTAGCTCACCGTTTATCTACTATTCGGGATGCGGATCGGATTGTGGTCATGAAGGAGGGGAAGGTGGCCGAGTTCGGTACCTTTGAGGAACTGATGGAGCGGCGTGGAGCATTCTATGAGCTGAAGCAGATGCAGATGTAAGCAAAGGGAGAAGAGACGCAGTTTAAGTCTGCTAAGGGATTTTGGTGTTACTTAAACCGCTGAAAAAATCGGACTAAGGCTGCTTCTGCAAGGCTGACATAAAGCAGCATGCAAAGAGCAGCCTATTTAACTTTGGGTGCTTGTTGGCGGTGCTATCTAGCCATCCAGCCCCCATCTACACAGAGAATATGTCCGTTTAAGTAATCGGATGCGGCAGAAGCGAGGAAGACAGCAGGCCCCTTCAGGTCATCCGGTGTTCCCCAGCGGCCGGCAGGAATGCGATCTGTGATGGATTGGGTACGCTCTTGATCCTGGCGAATCGGTGCTGTGTTGTCTGTGGCCATATATCCTGGTGCCAAGGCGTTCACCTGAATACCTTTGTCGGCCCATTCATTGGCGAAGGCTTTGGTCAATCCGGCAACGCCATGCTTGCTCGCCGTATAGCCTGGCACATTAATGCCTCCTTGGAAGGAAAGCATGGAGGCGATGTTGATAATCTTGCCGCTTCCACGGGAGATCATATGGTTTCCTGCCAGTTGGGACAGCAGAAATACGGTGTGCAGGTTAATGTCAATCACATCATACCAGTCTTGTCTGCTGTGCTGAGCAGCAGGTGTGCGGCGTATAATGCCGGCATTGTTCACCAGGATATCAATTTGCCCTGTCAGTTCCAAAGACTCTTGGAAGATCCGCTCCAGCTGATCCGCCTGACTTAAGTCTGCGGCGATTTCCTTCGCTTGTCTGCCAAATGATTGAATTCCCTTTACGGTCTCTTCGCTGCTTGATAGAGACACGGATATGACATCTGCTCCAGCTTCGGCGAAGGCGAGGGCGATGCCTTGGCCTAGTCCGCTGGCTGCTCCGGTGACAAGCGCGGTTTTGCCTTGAAGATCAAATAAGTTCATGAGAACAAACCTCCTTATTATATCGACAATGATTAGTTAGTGATGGATTTACCGTTCGATCCGGACCCCTTCTTGCGCAAACAGCTCTGCCGTTTCGGGACTAAGCTTGCGGTCGGTGATCAGCGCGTCCAGCTCAGACAGTGAAGCAAAGGTGCGCAGTGCGGTTTGGCCAAATTTATGATGATCAACTACAGCATAGCGTTCGGCTGCTGTCTCGATGAGCGCTCTTTTGAAATCGATTAAATCGCCGGTATAAACCGACAAGCCGTGCTCTGAATGAACCCCGGTTGAAGAGATGAACGCTTTCTGGATATTCAGCTTGCGGATATAAGAGACAGCTTCAGGGCCTGCCAGCATGTTACGCACCCGATAACCGCCGGGAACGACGAGCCGGATTTGCTCCTTGGGAGCAAGCTCACTGATAATGTAGACGTCATTGGTGATCACCGTTAGCGGAGAATCCCCCAGACGCCGGGCAATCTCAAGCGTGGTGCTTCCTCCGTCCAGTGCGACGATATCGCCTTGGCCAATAAATCTCATGGCGGCTTCGGCAATTTCGCTCTTCTCCTCCGCATGCTTAACCAGCCGGTCCTTCCCGGATAACATGCCAAACTGGTCGCTGTCGGCAAGAATAGCACCGCCGTGTACACGCACGACAAGACCCTGTTCTTCCAGCTTGGTCAGGTCCTCCCGAATGGTCTTGCCTGTGACTTGAAGCCGTTCGCTAAGCTCGGCAACCGTCACTTCTTTCTCAGCCAGCATGGCTTCCATGATTTTCTCATATCTTCGTATAGGGTTCATTCTAGGCTTCCATCCGTTCTTTTTAAGAGTAATGCATTTATTTTAGCTCTTTCATATCGACGCCGTCCATATCCTCAAAAACCTGGTTCTCGCCGGCCATTCCCCAGATAAACACATAATTGCTTGTGCCTACACCGCTATGGATGGACCAGCTTGGTGAAATGACGGCCTGCTCATTGCGCATCACCACATGTCTTGTTTCCTGCGGTTCGCCCATCAAATGAAACACTACGCTTTCCTCAGGCAGATTGAAATACAGGTATACTTCGGAACGGCGGTTGTGGGTATGAGCAGGCATGGTATTCCACATGTTACCGCTTTCCAATTGGGTCATGCCCATGACCAGTTGGCAGGATTGAATGCCCTTCTCATGAATATAACGATAAATAGTCCGTTCATTAGAGTTCTCAATTGCACCCAAATGAACATTGAAAGCGTCGGACTGTCCTGTTTTTACCGTTGGGTATGCTTTATGAGCAGGGGTGGAGTTCAGGTAGAACTTAGCAGGATCGGACGCATGGGTACTTTCAAAAATAACCTCCTTCACGCCTAGGCCGACATACAGGCATTCTCTGGATTCCAAAGTGTACACCTCACCGTCGACCGTAATTTTACCTTGGCCTCCGATATTGATAATGCCGACTTCGCGGCGCTCGAGGAAGGTTGAAGCTCCGATTTCCTTCGGATCGGCTTCAAGAGCAAGCTTGTCATCCAGCGGGACGGCCCCTCCAACAATAAAGCGATCCACGTGGGAGTATACCAAGGTAAGCTTGCCAGGAACAAACAGGGATTCAATTACAAACTCCTGCCGCAGACGCTCTGTATCAAATTGCTTGACTTCTCTAGGATGGGATGCATAGCGGATTTCCATTTTAATCTCTCCTTGTCGTTTTAGTGTTTGTTCGTATGAGTATAAATTAAATCTTTTTGGTGCATTAATCAAGCTTTTGTACTAAAATAAACGTAAATGAACTTAAATTATTTTTTATTTCTCATTTTGGCGAAGGAAAGGGGAAAGTGAAGGGATATGGTGAATGTGTCCTCACGGGTAGGTCCAAATCCCGCCTTGGAGGTAATTACCTTTGGGGAATCCATGGGACTGATGATGTCTGTGGGCCAGAAGGGCTTGGAATATAGCTCAGCACTTGAGATGTCCTTCGGGGGGGCCGAGAGCAATGTGGCCATTGGTTTGTCCAGATTAGGCCGAAGTTCAGGGTGGTTTGGAAGGCTGGGGGATGACCCGATCGGACGCCGAATCGCTAAGTCTCTGCGCGGGGAAGGCGTTGATATAACACAGGTTCAATTTGACCAGAAAGCCCCGACAGGATTAATGCTGAGAGAGCAGGTTGGCGGCAAAAGCTCGGTCTATTATTACAGAAAAAATTCTGCGGCGAGCTGCATCCAGCCAGAACACTTGAATGAGGATTACATTGCAAGCGCTTCAATCCTGCATATCACCGGAATTACCGCTGCCTTAAGCGATTCCAGCAGACATACGCTGTTTAAGGCGGTAGAGCTTGCGAAGAAGCATGGCACCAAGGTCAGCTTTGATCCCAATCTAAGGCTGAAACTCTGGAGCATGGAGGAGGCAAGACCGGTGCTGCTGGAATTGGCTGAGCAGGCAGATTATTTCCTCCCGGGGCTGGATGAACTGAAGATGCTCTATGAAACGGATTCTCTGGAAGAGATCATCGGCCAATTGAATACCTTGTCCGCGGTGAAGATTATCAAGGGCGGCGATCAAGTGACTTATTTGCTCGAGGATGGGAACCTCTCGGAGATTCCTTATTTTAATGTAGAGCGCGTGGTAGATACGGTCGGAGCAGGAGACGGATTTTGCGCAGGATTCTTGGCAGGTCTTCTTCAGGGTAGGGGCCACGGAGAAGCTGTACGTCTTGGCAATCTGATCGGTTCGATGGTGATCCAGACTCCTGGAGACTGGGAAGGGCTGCCTTCATGGACAGAGGTTGAACAGGTTCTTGAAGGGAAGTCACATGTGGAGCGCTAGTGAAGCAGACGAAGCAATCTTAATTCATAAAGGAAAGGATGAACTCTTAATATGAAAAAATTTCAGATTGTACAGCAAATCGTACAAGAAGGTATGGTGGCGGTTCTAAGGGGGGACAGCCCTGAGCAAGTTGTGGCTTTGGCAGAGCAGGCGATTGCGGGGGGGATTAAAGTGATCGAAGTGACTTTAACGGTTCCCTTCGCGCTTGAGGCCATTGCTGCACTTGCCCGCAAGTACAGCTGGGACGCTGAGGAGGAGGCAAGCCGGGCTGTCATTGGAGCCGGGACCGTGCTGGATCCTGAGACAGCGAGAGCAGCCATCCTGAGCGGTGCTGCATTCGTTGTGGCTCCTTCCGTGAATGAAGAGACGATTCGGCTGTGCAACCGCTACCGGGTTCCTGTGATGCCAGGAGCGATGACGATCCGCGAGATTCAGACAGCGCTCGAGCTTGGAGCGGATGTGGTGAAGCTGTTCCCGGGCAACGTCTTTGAACCGTCGATTATCAAAGCGATTAAGGGTCCGCTGCCGCAGGCCAATATTATGCCTACAGGCGGGGTCAGCCTTGAGAACTTGGCGGATTGGATCCGGGCAGGTGCCGTAGCTGTAGGCATCGGTTCAGATTTGACCAGCGAGGCGCTGAAACGCCAAGATTACTCGCTTGTTGCCCATAAAGCTAATGAATATGTGGAAGCTTATAAATCTGCTGTCCGTTAGCTTAGAGACTAAGCCAGGAGCGGCAATTCCATAGACGAATAGGGAGAAGCCATAAGGAGCAGTTAATGGTTAGCGGCTCTGGGAATGGTTTCTCTTTTTTTTGTGTCATACAGCACCTAGTATGGTTAAATAAGTAAGATACTGCTTGAACTTTGCCATTGCGTAAGAAAATGTTACAATGGACGTTGGTATTTTGCAGAATAATCAGCAGCATTACCAAGATACATAGATTAAGGTGGTTGTGTATGGTACAAGAAAGTCCAACGCTGGGCATCGTCGTGCCTTGTTATAATGAGGAACCTGTGCTTGAAGAGACGATCCGACAACTTAGCGATGTGCTAAATGGATTAATGAAGGAAGGACTGGTCTCGGACAAGAGCTTTCTGCTCTTTGTGAATGATGGCAGTTCGGATCGCACGTGGGAGATTATTGAAGAGCATCATGAGCGCAATGCCTTGGTTGCCGGGCTGAAGCTGGCCGCTAATGTGGGGCATCAGAATGCCTTGCTCAGCGGGCTGATGCAGGCGAAGGAGCAGGCGGATTGTGTCATCTCCATTGATGCCGATTTGCAGGATGATGTTAGAGTAATTCGTGAATTTGTACTGCGGTATCGGGAAGGGTATGAAATCGTATACGGTGTGCGGGAGAGCCGCAGTACGGATACCTGGTTCAAGCGCAACTCGGCGCTCGCGTTCTATCGTCTAATGAAGTGGATGGGGCTAAAGGTGGTATACAACCATGCGGATTATCGCCTGATGAGTAAAAATGCGCTGGAGCAGCTGGCCAAATTCAAGGAAGTGAATCTATTCCTTCGCGGGATGGTTCCACTTATCGGCCTTAAATCTACTACGGTGAAGTATGACCGGCTGGAGCGGTTTGCGGGCGAATCCAAATATCCGTTCAAGAAAATGCTGGCCTTTGCCTTTGAAGGAATTACCTCGCTGAGCGTAGAGCCGATTCGGCTTGTAACTGTATCGGGCTTTCTCTTTTTTGGAGTGAGTGTCCTGGCCGGGATCTACTCGGTATTCTCCAAGATCTCCGGGAATGTGGTTACCGGATGGACCTCCCTTATGCTGTCCCTGTGGTTTATTGGGGGTATGGTCTTGATTTCACTGGGACTGATCGGGGAATACATCGGCAAGATTTACAAGGAAGTGAAGCATAGACCTCTTTATTTGATCGAGCAGCACCTTCCTTCGGCAGCGGGGGAACAGGTGGGAGTAAGGGACGTACGAGAGGATTCCGGTCATGAGCGGTAAGGCGGTTTCCAAGGTTGTGGGGAGCGGCTTTATCCGGTTTGCGCTGGTCGGGATTGTGAATACCCTGATCGGTCTTTCCGTGACCTTTATATGTCTGAACGCGTTAGGCTTCAACTATTGGATCTCTACACTGGTAGGGAATGTTGTTGGCGCTGTAAACAGCTATTTCATGAATAAGAGCTTTACCTTCCGCTCAACAGCTAGCATCAGAGCTACTTTGTGGAGATTCATGGCTGTCACTGCAGTATGCTATGCAGTCGCTTATGGAGCGGCAGCGGTAGCGGCGCAGCAGCTGCTTGCCCTGGTTCTGCCTTCCGCAGGTGCGCGTTTGCAGGATAATCTGGCGGCATTAGCGGGGAGCGGATTATATACGATCATGAACTACTTTGGGCAGAAGCGGATCACATTTTCGCGAAAGGAAACCGAATTAAGGGAAGGGTCGAATGAATGATGAGAAGATTTTTTACTGCTGAATGGGTGGCCGTTCTGGCAGGGGCATGTATTATAATCTACCTTCTGTTTATGAAGCCGTTTATCGGAGTGGCGGATAACGGTGACTTTTTGAGGGTAATGGGGACGATCGGGCTGAATTACGGAGTGCCGGGAGAGTCCTATGAGGATCGATTCTTTGGTTATTCTCACCAATATTTTGCCTATGATCATTTTTTCAGAGGTTTTTATACTTCAACCCAGATTATTCTTGTTGCAGCAGCTCGGCTGATCGGATACATATTTCATCCTTCGGCCTTCGATATCCGGGTGATGGGGGCGTTGTTCTGCATTCTTCTGCTCGCAGCAACCTTCATCTTAGTGCGGCATAATAAATACAAATCCACGATTGTTGGCATTGTTCTTGCGATTTGCCTGCTGCTTGTGTTCTACGATGTTGCGTATTTGGCTTACTTCAACTCGCTCTTCGGTGAACCGGTTTCGCTTGTGTTCATGCTGCTCTCTGTGGGGCTGGCGTTGTGGCTCTTAAATCAGGAGGAGCCGTCGAAGAAGGTGCTGTGGATGTACTTCATCGCTGTCTTCTTCCTCACCTGTTCCAAGATCCAGAATGCTCCGGTGGGGATCTTATTCGCTTTATTGGGACTGCGCTTTATGACGCTGCGTTATGATTTGAGCTGGCGCCGCCTAACAATGTGGTTGTCGGTTTCGATTTTTGTCATTTCGGTGGTGATGTATATTGCGGCTCCGAAAGATTTGAAGAATATCAATTTGTATCAAACCTTCTTCTACGGAATTCTGAACGGTTCTCCTGATGTTCCAGGGGACCTCAAAGAGCTGGGATTGCCGGAGCATCTGTCGGTGCTGGCCGGTACGAATTATTTCCAGACAGACACAGCGATCAAGCAGGATGCCCCTTCAATGAAGGAAGATTTCTATGATCGGGTATCTCATAAGGATGTGCTGTTGTTCTATTTAAAGCACCCATCCAGGCTGATCAGCAAGATGGAGTTTGCGGCAAATAACAGCATGAGCATCAGGCCGTATTACTTAGGTTCTTATGTGAAACAAGAGAATAAGCCGTCAGGTGCGCTTGCTTATACGTACAGCGCCTATAGCGAGTTTAAGAACAAGCACATGCCGAAGAGCTTGCTGTTTATTACTTTGTTCTATGTAGTCTACTATGGGATAGCTATATTTGAATACATCCGCAGATGGGACCGTCACAGCCGGATCCGGACAGAGCTTATGATGCTCATTGGCCTTGTAGGCATCATTGGATTTATGGTTCCAATCATGGGGGATGGCCAAGCTGATATCGGGAAGCATTTGTTCCTGTTTAACGTCTGCTTCGATATGATGCTCGTTGTTGCTGTAGTATGGCTGGCTTATCAGCTGGTTAACCTGCGGATTTTCCGCAGAAGCAGATGGTAGAAGCCTGCAGTTTGCAATTGCATATTTAGCGTAGAAGAGATAAGAGAATGACAAAGTCACCAAAAGAATGAAGACAAGTCTCCTTGCAGCAGCATGGCCGCTGTGAGGGGACTTTTTTATGGTAATGGTGGGATAAGAAAGTACTCATTAATAATGTTAAATAATCTAACATATAAAATAAATATGTCACTATTTATGACATAAAATAGTTGACGCAGCTGTTTTTATGCCTATAATTAAACACATACGAAGCGGTTGGTAGCAACACACTCGTAAATGTGGGAATATATCTAACATGATGAGGTGTGCAAGATGATTACGACAGCAGGCGAATTCAAGCAGGACCTTCTGAGGATTTACAACGCGATTAATAAGAAAATCTTTAACGTGGGTGTAAAACAGCAGAAAGTTGATTTCGTCGGCAATAAGATTGTAATCGTCTCAACAAACAGCAGAGTACCGGTCTTGAAGCTGTTGGATGCGAACCACCCTCTTTCCACCCGACAGCTGGACCACCTTTTGTTTCAAGTTTTTAAACAGGAAATCAAGCAAGTGCTTAAGGAACAATTTCAACTGAATATCGTCACGATTCTTAAGGATTATGATGCGGAGACCGAATTGTCGGGTACGATCATTTTCCTGGAACGGGATATCGAGTGTTATCTGAACGAACCGTCGGAACTCCGCTGAACTGGAGAGCCGCGCAATCGTCAGTTTGGAACCTGTCAACGCTGCATGAACTGTGCAGCCTTAGGGACTAGACTGGCGATTTTTTTATATCTGCTGAGATAAGGAGGAAGAGCGCATGACACACAAAATCGAAATCTCTGGAGTAAGCAAATGGTTCCGCAGGAACGGTGAAGAAATTCCGGCCATGCGGGAAACCAATCTCTCGATCGAGGAAGGACGCTTCGTCAGCATGATCGGACCGAGCGGGTGCGGCAAATCGACGCTGTTCAATATTATTGCAGGGCTGATGCCGCCATCGACAGGGAAGGTCATAGCGGACGGGCAGGATATCGTAGGCAAGGCTGGCTATGTTGGTTACATGTTGCAAAAGGACATGCTGCTTCCTTGGCGCACCATTCTGGACAACATTATTCTTGGCATGGAGATAAGGGGGGTATCCCATCAGGAGGCGGTGGAGCGCGCGCTTCCGCTGATGGAGAAGTACGGGCTTGGAGGGTTTGACAAGCATTATCCGAGGGAGCTGTCGGGCGGAATGCGGCAGAGGGCAGCATTGCTGCGCACGATTCTGTATGACAGGGATATTATTTTGTTGGACGAGCCCTTTGGAGCACTTGATGCCCAAACCCGGTTGACGATGCAGAACTGGCTGCTGCAAATCTGGGAGGACTTTGGGAAGACGGTCTTGTTCGTGACGCATGACATTGATGAAGCGATTTATCTGTCGGATGACATTTATGTATTCTCTTCCCGGCCGGGCAGGATTAAGTCCAAGATCACGGTTACGATGGAGCGACCTCGCAAGATGGAGGATATGACCTCTCCCGCCTTTATGAAGCTCAAGCATCATCTCATGGACTTGCTGTCAGCCGGACATGAGGATGAGCAAATTTCTTAAATGATTGAACCGACAAGGAGGAAGAGACATGGAAACCGCACGCAATGAAGCTTTTGTGATTCATACTATCAAGGCGCCAGAGCCGGTCCCCGCAGCAGCTGTGAAAAGGCCGGAGAGTGTCCCTGTTATCCAGGACGAAGAGGCGATAGCTCGCACGAGGTCACGCCGCATCGGGTGGGGCCGCTTCCTAGTAGCTGTTATGATTTTTGTGATCTGGGAGGTGTTCACCCGCATGGGCCTGCTGGATTCTTATTATTGGAGCAGTCCTAGCGCGATTCTGCGGACAACGTGGATACAGATTACTGAAGGAGCGCTGCTTGGGGACATCGCTTACACTTCAGGCGCAACTTTGATCGGTTTTATCTTTGGCACTGCGCTTGGAGCGCTGCTTGGTTTGTCCTTTTGGTGGTCCAAATCCTACGCTGGCATCAGCGAGCCATATCTCATCATTCTAAATGCCCTGCCGAAGCTGGCGCTGGCTCCCGTGCTGGTGATCCTGCTCGGAATTGGATTCTTCTCTAAAGTGGCATTGGCCTTCTCGATGACCGTTGTCGTCTCGGCTCTGTCTGCGTACAGCGGAGTAAAGAGTGTGGATCCCGATATGGAAAAACTTATGTATTCTCTTGGTGCCAAAAAATGGCAGGTCTTCGCCAAGGTTGTGGTTCCTTGGTCCATGCCTTGGATCATCAGCAGCCTGAGGATCAACATTGCTCTCGCCCTCGCCGGAGCGATTGTAGGAGAATTCATTGCTTCCAGCCAGGGAGTCGGACGAATGATCATGTATGCTGGAACCATTCTGGATATCAACCTCGTGTGGGTGGGTGTTGTGGTGCTGTCCGCGCTCTCTATGGTGATGTACTGGGGAGTTGTGCTGCTTGAGAGATGGATGTCCAAAGGATTAGTTAAGCAGTAAGACAAGGAATGACCATAGTTGGATAGGGGGATTGCTTTATGAAAAATAGAGCCAAACTGCTGCTGCTGCTTAGTCTGATGCTGTTTTCCGGCATGCTGTCCGCCTGTGGCGGAGGAGAAAATACTCGGACGGCAGATGCCGCTTCAGGAGACAAGAAGCTGAAGAAAATCGTCATTGCCGAGCCGCTTCACTCTACCGGTTACCTGCCGCTTTACTTAGCACAGAGGGAAGGGTATTTTGCCAAGCAGGGACTTGAGGTGGAGATTATTCAGGCCGCTGGCGGCGCTCATGTGACCGCGGTGGTCAGCGGGGACGCGTGGGGAGTTATCGGCGGCACGGAATCTAATGCACTGGCTAATAATAACAACAAAGACCCGATCGTATCTGTCGTTAATGTGGTTAACCGAGCTAATGTGTATCTGATGGCCAAAGAAGGAACGGCTCCTCAGGGCAGCTCTCCCGAGGATCTGAAGGCGTTCTTAAAGGGCAAGAAGATCAATGCAGGGCGGCACGGGGGCACGCCTAATCTGCTAACGCGCTACCTGCTTCTGGAGCTGGGCCTTGACCCCGAGAAGGATGTACAGCTGCTGGAACCGGCGGATGGTTCAACAGTAGTAACCATGGTCCAGCAGGGCGCAGCGGAAATTGCCAACGGGTCCGAACCTCAAATCAGTGACGGTATCTCGAAAAAGGTATGGGGGGAGCCGTTTTACAAGTTTCATGATTTGGGGGACTTCTCTTATTCCGTACTCAGTGTGAAGAAATCCACCATCGACAAGGACCCGGAAACGGTACAGAAGTTCACGAATGCCATTCTCGAAGCGTTGAAAACCGTTCAATCCGATAAGGAGCTGGTCCAAAAAGACCTTAAGGCTGAATTCCCTACGCTGTCCGATGAAGCGATTCAAGCTGCCATGGACCGGGCATATGCTGATCATTTGTGGAGCCTAGACGGCAAAATATCGGAGGCAGCCTTGAAACAGGATATGGATGTGATGATCCAGACAGGAATTTTCAAAGGAGACTATGCTTATGACAAGCTGGTGGATATGCAGTTTGTGAATCAGGCAAATACAAAATAACCAGGCGGGGGAGAGCAAATGACTACTAATTATAACTTAGAGGTGACGAAGATGAAGTCTATTGGGGAGCTGATTGTGGAGCGGAAAGCAGCCGTTATTGTTGTTGATGTTCAGAATGATTATTGTCATCCTGAAGGCGCGCTAGGAAGCAAAGGCAGTGATGTCAGCGGAGTTGCAGAGATGATGCCAAACCTGCATAAGCTGGTGTTCACGGCTAGGGAGCAAGAGGTGCCGATCATCTTCATTCAGACCTTTCACGAAGCGGCAACTGATTCGGAGGCCTGGGCGACCCGTTCTTCCGGACACTCGGCCATGGTATGCCGGAGAGGCAGCTGGGGGGCTGATTTCTATGAAGTTGCTCCCCAGACGGGAGAAATTATTGTCAATAAACATAGGTACAGTGCATTTATAAATACGCGGCTTGATTCCGTGCTTAGAACGCTCAAGATTGAAACCTTGATTATGACCGGAGTCAGCACTAATGTATGCGTAGAATCCACGGCGAGAGATGGTTTTATGCTGGACTACAACATTGTATTTTTGAAGGATGCCTGCGCCGCCTACTCCAAAGAAGCACATGAAATGACCCTGGTGAATATTGACGGTTACTTTGGGAAGGTGACCGATACACATGAGGTGATGGGGCAATGGTTAACAAGCCGGAAGGCCGCGCTGTCCCTATGAGCCTAGAGGGAATTGAGGAAGCTTGGTGGTCATAGAGCATGAGGCTGAATGTTCGAGCAGTTGTTCAATATGTAATATGCCTTGGCGCATTTCTGTCCAATTTATCTGCAGGTATGTTTAATATAGCCCTTGTAGACATCGCGAATGAGTTTGGGGCCTCTATTTCATCGGCTCAATGGATTGTTACAATATACCTGCTGGTCATCTCTGTTAGTCTGCCCCTGATGGGGCGCTTGGGCGATCGATTCGGAAAAAGAAGGATTCATAACTTGGGATATTTCATCTTTATGCTTGGAGCATTAGCCTCAGCCCTAGCGCCTGCGCTTTCTCTCCTCATCCCTTTTCGGATTCTTCAAGGAATAGGAGCCTCCATGTATCAGGCTACCAATATGGCTCTCATTGTTGCCGTATTCCCGAAGGAGCAGCGAGGGAGGGCGCTCGGGCTCATCAGTACTTTTGTCGCGGCTGGCTCCATGGTCGGCCCCAGTCTCGGAGGGTTCTTGATCCAGTGGTTCTCCTGGAGGGCGAATTTCTGGCTGCTGACCGTCCTGACAGCCGCAGCATGGCTGCTCGCACAGCGTTACATCCCGGAGGATCATTCCGGTGGTGGCGGGCGTGTAGATCTGGCAGGGGCGGCGATGTTCGCCGCAGCGCTCACCGGTCTCATTACTGCTGTCAATCTAGGCTCGGCCTGGGGCTGGGAAAGTATTCAGGTCATGCTTCTGCTGCTGCTTTTCGCTCTAGGTACCGTGAGCTTTGTAGTCTGGTGCCTGTCTCCGCACTGGAGCGGCAAGCGGAGTGAGGGAAGGGAGCCTTTTATTCAGCTCAGCCTGTTTGGGGATGCAGGCGTGATGACCGGCATATTTATTACGATTGTGACTTATATGTCCGCATTTGCTTCACAGCTCGTGCTTCCTGTCTTCCTGCGAAGTGAATTGGGAATGACAGCAGCACAGGCTGGATTGATGATGATGGGTTATCCACTAGCCCTAATTATTGTCGCCCCTCTAAGCGGCAGCTGGTCGGACAAGCAGGGGCCGCTGCCGCTGTTGGGTGCAGGACTGGCAGCGATGATCGGTTCGGTGGTAACGCTGGGATTTATGACGCCAAGCTTTCCTGTAACAGTCATTATACTCCTTGTAATCCTGCTCGGTGCATCAATGGGTATGATCACTTCTCCGAACAACAGTCTGGTGATGGACAGAGTGGAGAAGCCGTCCCTGGGCTTGATCAGCAGTCTGCTTGCCCTCTCCCGTAACCTAGGAATGATGCTGGGCACAGCGGTGGGTGGAGCCTTGGTCACCTTACCTGTTAGTACGGCGGGGAATTCAACCGCGTCTGGCACAGCTGGAATACACCAGGTGTTTGCCGTCTGTTCTATACTGTTGATCTGCGGTCTTGCCACCTTAGTCCTTATGGTTAGAGTAGGTAAGCGAAAAAGAGTGGCCGAATCCCCTTTGCAGCAGTAGGTGCGAAAATGAACATAAACATTGTTACTGATATGAAAGGGATAGCTAAGCCCCCGAAGGTTGTGTTGCACATGATCTCGGGGTTTAGCCTTTTTTTTGTTCACAATTAGGCCTTGCGGGTTAGATTGATAAGCAATAGAATAATATTGGAATAATATGTACGTACATATTTTATTAATATTAAGATAAAGTGTGCGTGTCTTAATGGGGAAGATAATCAATTTTTGGTCCCTTTTTCGAAAATTTCCAGCCGATTTCAACTTAGTCTGGTTTGATTTGCTATCACAAGCTAGCCGCTGCTTGTTAGATTCCTTGTTTTTCAGTTCTTTTAGGCAATGTAAAAATGTACGTACAATTAAAAACGAGAATACAGTTTGTTGTACTATGCTTACACACTTTAACCTGCGACGCTGTTTACGAGATAAAACCATATATAAGGAAGAACTATTGAGGAGGAAAATAAGCATGCCAAATGCATGGCAATTTATGGGACTGCCAGAAACAGAACGGAATGGTGCGCATGAAGCCTTAAACCGGCTTGAACAGATCGTCCTAAAATCAGGAGCTATTCAGGAAGCGGCTGCTTACATTAAGCAGCAGGGATGGAACCAGCCTATTATTGTTGCTGATGAGCATACATACCTGGCGGCCGGCAAGCAGTTAAACGAGCTTCTTGAAGCACAAGGCATCTGGGCAAGAGTCTGCCTGATTGAACCGAATGAACAAGGGGATGTCATTGCGGATGAGGTGGCCATGATGCAGCTGTTCGTCGAAGCTGACCCTGAGCGTACGGATTGCCTGATTGCCGCTGGTTCGGGGACGCTTCATGATATCACGCGGTTTGTAAGCCTTCATGGACAAATCCCTTTTGTATCTGTACCAACGGCACCCTCGGTGGATGGCTTCACTTCGGCTGGCGCCCCGATTATTCTGAGAGGAATAAAAAAGACGATTCAGGCGACAGCTCCGGTGGCGATCTTTGCAGATTTAAATATCCTGAAGGAAGCTCCGCAGCGGTTGGTCGCCGCAGGTTTTGGGGATATGCTCGGCAAGTATACCTCTCTCTTTGACTGGAAGGTATCGCATCTTACTGCGGATGAGCCCTACTCAGACCCTATTGCGGAAATTACGGAACGGGCTCTGCTCAGCTGTGTGGATCAAGTGGATGAGATCGGCAAGCGATCTGAAGCAGGTATAAAGGCTCTAATGACCGCCTTGATTGAATCAGGCATTGCTATGCTTTTATTTGGACAATCCCATCCTGCTTCCGGCGCAGAACACCATGTCTCCCATTATTGGGAGATGGAGTACCTCCAGCGCGGAGAAAGGCAGCTGCTGCACGGCGCGAAAGTAGGGGCTGCCTGCGCCGAAATTGTTCGCCTGTATCATGAAGCTTTGGATCACAAGACTTATCCAGGAGCGAAGCCAAGCATTGTAGACCAATACGGGGAGCAGCTCGCCGCGTGGATTCGGCAGGTGCCTGAGGAATCCGTCATCCGGGAATTGATGCGGCGTGCAGGAGGCCCTTCAAGCCGGGTTGATCTTGGCATAGATGATACTCTGCTTGCGCGAAGCTTACGCGAGGCCCACGAGGTACGGCTGAATCGGCATACTTTATTAAGAGCACTTAATGAAGCATAAGTTAAATTAATTCCTTTTTGATCTCATAAGTCCCGGTACTGTGAGTAAGGCAGTCCGGGATTTTGCTGCAGGTTAGGAATAGATCGAACAAATACATCATTCAGGCCATCACTGAATTCCTCCCCCCCACTTTTTTCCTGTATATAAGGAACCAGACTCCTAAATTATGTTAATATTGTGTTATTGAAGCATGATATTTTATTAGTTATATAGATTAGTTATCAGTATAATGCAATTGAGAAACAAGGTTGCCAGATGCATATCAAATTGTAACCGCTTCATAAATAGAGATGGTGGGAAGGAGTAGGCTCTGATGAGGAATGTACTGATTGTTGATGATGAACCCAAACAACGGGAAGGTCTGGCCCGGTTTATCCCTTGGGAATCCTACGGGTTCGTTGTGGCAGGTACGGCGGCGAATGCGTTTGAAGCGCTGGATAAGCATAAAGAGCTGCAGCCCAGCCTTATGGTTGTAGATATTCGTATGCCGGGGATGGACGGACTTGAGCTGGTGCAAGCTCTCCGGAAGGTTGATCCGAAGCTCCATATATTGATATTAAGCGGCTATGCTGATTTTGAATATGCCAAGAGGGCGATCTCGGAGCGAGCGGATGGTTATCTTCTTAAGCCGGTAGATGAAGATGAAATGGTTACTTATTTGGAGCGGATTCAGGCGGCTTGTGTTAGAGAACAGGAGGAGGAAGCGCTTGGTCGCGAGGCGGCGTCTTGGAATCGGGAGGTGCTGGTCCAATCGCTTCTTAAAGGATCTGCTCCGCTAACACCGGGCCTATTGAATAAGGCCGAGCATCTTGGAATGCTGTGGAAGGAATATCAGATGCTTGTGATTGAACTTTTTCCTCCTGAACATGCCGCTCCTGAGACGGTGGAGCAGGTACTGCGGCGCACGGCAGATTGGTTTGAACAGGGCGGCAGGGGGATTGGGACGGTAGTACAGTCACAAGTGAACATTGTGCTCCGAACTCCGCTTTCCCATGAGCAGCTGCGGGAGGAGGCTCGCCATGAGCTGCAGCATTTGCTGGGCAGTTCTTTTTGCTTCACAGCCGCTATAGGCTCCAAGGTGCTGCAATTGACAGACCTGCACCGCTCTTACATGGAAGCGAAGGAGCTGATCCGGAACAAATTTTATTTTGACAATGGGCGTATTCTGCATGAGCCTCTGACGCTTCCTATAGATGCCGTAGGAGAGGGACTGGATTTATCTGCTCTGGAGGAGCAGATGTACTATGCGCTGGACATTGGTAATGGCACTCAGCTTAAGTCCTTGATCCGAAACTATGGTCAAACCTTGGTCACCCAGGGCCAAACCGAGCAGGAGATCAAACGGAAATTTGCGGAGCTGATGACACAGCTGCTTACCAAGCTCTCTCTTCGTCAGTCTGAAGACTTTGAAGGTCTAAAGGGATATACGGAACAATTCGCTCAGCTGTATCAGCAGCATAGTATTTATTCGCTTTATGAGCACCTTGATCAAATGCTGAACTGTGCCTTGCATCAGGGGGGAAGCCGGACTAAGGAGCAGGAAGTGAAGAACATGCTTGATCTGATCCACCGCAATTACAGCGATAATCTCAAACTCGAGACGCTGGCCGGCATTTTCAATTACAACAGTGCCTATCTTGGAAAATTGTTCAAGAATGCGACGGGAGAGTACTTTAATACTTATTTGGATAAGGTGCGGATTGAGCAGGCGAAGAAGTATCTGCAGGAGGGAATGAAGGTGTATCAGGTTGCGGAGAAGGTCGGATATACCAATGTAGATTATTTTCACAGCAAATTCCGTAAATATGTAGGGACATCCCCGTCAGTTTACCGTAAAGGTGCAGCGAACGAGTAGTCTAATTTCTATATGAAAACCTGCCTAATTATCCTGGTAGCAGCGAGGAAGCGGCTGACGATATGATATCTATAGCGATGATTTAGCTCAGGTTCCAGCTAAAATCGGGGCTTGGGCTATAGTAAACAATATGCGAGAGAACGAGGTGGCTTCATGAATTCTGCAAACGCTTACCCTTTTCGAAATCCGGATTTGCCTTTGGAACAGCGGGTAGCCGATTTGGTGTCCAGGTTCACCTTGGAAGAGAAGATTGAATTAATGTGCCAATATCAAGCCGAAATTCCAAGGCTCGGCGTGCTTCCTTATAAACATGGCACCGAAGGAGCGCATGGTGTCGCGTGGTTAGGAGAAGCAACGGTTTTTCCCCAGAATACGGGCCTGGCTTGCACATGGGATCCGGACCTCATGGGAAGAATCGGCGCGGTCATCGGGGACGAGGCCAGAATCTATTATCAGAAGAATCCTGCCATAAATGGACTTACGGTCTGGGCGCCCACGGTGGACATGGAACGGGACCCAAGATGGGGGCGCACCGAAGAAGCTTACGGGGAGGACCCGTATCTGACAGGAAGGCTGTCCACAGAGCTGGTTAAGGGCATGCAGGGACCAGATCCCTTCTATTACAAAACCGTAGCCACCCTGAAGCACTTTTATGGTAATAATAATGAAATTGATCGGGGCTCGGCTTCCGTTAGCATCGACCCCCGCAACAAGCGGGAGTATTACTTGAAGGCTTTCGAGCCGGCCTTTCGTGAAGGCGGAGCGGCATCTATGATGACGGCGTATAACGCCGTCAATGGAGTTCCTTGCAACCTGAATTCGGAGATTAATGAGATTGTTAAGGGCGAATGGTCCATGAACGGATTCGTCGTAGGAGATGCAGGCGATGTCCTGGGAACGGTCAATGATCATGCTTATGTGCAGTCCTATGCCGAAGCTGTAGCGCGATCTGTAAAAAGTGGAATTGACAGCATTACAGATGATCAGGAGATTTCCTTCCGGGCGCTGCGGGATGCCCTTGAGCAGGGATTGCTTGAGGAGGCGGATCTGGATCGGGCGCTGCACAATACGTTCCGGGTCAGATTCCGGCTCGGGGAATTCGATCCGGCGGATCGGAACCCCTATGCGCATGTGGATGAAGCTAAGCTGTGTGCGCCTGAGCATGCAGAGCTGTCTCTAACTGCTGCCCGCGAATCCATCGTCCTGCTGAAGAACGAGGGGCTGCTGCCTCTGAAGGCAGATAAGCTGGGCTCGGCGGCAGTGATTGGCCCGCTGGGCGACGAAGTCCTTACGGATTGGTACAGCGGAACGCCTGCTTACCGGATTACACCGCTTGAGGGGATTCGCAGCAAGCTTGAGGGCAAAGCCGTGCATGCGTTCGACGGAAGTGACAGAGTGATTCTGCGCTGCGCTGCTACAGGTAAATACGTGGGCATTCATAGTGAGCCTGCGAAGTTCCTAGCTGTGGGAGTGGAGGCCAAGCAGCTTGCACCGGTTTTCCGTCTGACAGACTGGGGATGGGGCAGCTTTACGCTTCGTGCGGATGATAGTGGTAAATTCGTCACTGAGACCGAGGAGGGTCTGCTGGCTGCTTCGGCTGACGAAGCTAGAGGCTGGTTTGTTAAGGAGATTCTCCAACTCGAGACTGACGAGAATGGCTTCTACGAATTGAAGAACTGGCAGGGCCGGAGTATTGTGATGAACGAGCAAGGCCAGCTGATCGTAGCTCCCCATGCGGATCGTGCGGACGCGCCTGCCGCAAAATTTGTGATTGAGAAGGTAGCAGACGGGATTGAAGAGGCCGTCAGAGCTGTAAAAGCTGCAGATACCGCAATTGTTGTAGTAGGGAACATCCCGTTTATTAACGGGAAGGAAGAGATTGACCGCCCGGATATTACGCTGCCAGCCGCGCAGCAAGAGCTGATTCGCGCGGTGCAGGAAGCGAGCCCGAACACGGTGGTTCTGCTGGTGGGCAGCTACCCGTTCGCCATAAACTGGGAGCAGGAGCATGTGCCAGCCATTCTGTATTCTTCCCATGCCGGCCAGGAGCATGGCCGGGCTATTGCAGACGTATTGTTCGGAGAATACAACCCTGCCGGACGGCTGCCTATGACCTGGTACCGCAGTGTAGAGCAGTTACCTGACTTTATGGATTATGACATTATTAAGGGGAAACGGACTTATCAATATTTCGAGGAAGAAGCTCTTTATCCGTTCGGGCATGGTCTCAGCTATTCCAGCTTTGAATATAGCCAGCTGCAGCTTAGCTCTCCAGCTTTGGCTGCGGACGGCAGTCTTACGGTGACCGTCGAGATGAAGAACACCAGCAAGCTTGCCGGTGATGAGGTGGTGCAGCTGTATGTGCGAGCTAATCAATCTCGGATACCTCGGCCGCTTAAGACGCTGAGAGGATTTCGCCGGGTGCATATGGATAGCGGAGCTGCTGTAAAGGTAGAGTTCACCCTTACAGCTGCCGATCTGATGTTCTGGGACGTTACTCGTGATCGCTATGCCCTGGAGGCTGGAACCTATACAGTGCTGGTGGGCAGCTCTTCGGGTGACATTCGGGCCGAGGCGAGCTTTGAGGCGGATGGCGAAGTCATACCTCCGAGAAGCCTGCAAGGTTGGGTTAAGGCTGTTAATTATGATGATTATGAAGGGATTTACCTGGACGAGTGCACCGAAGGGGGCAGCAGTATTCGCTGCCGCCGTGAATCCGGATGGGCGGCATTCAAGGATGTTGATTTCGGCGAGAAAGGTGCTTCACAGTTCACGGCAAGAGTCTCTTCAGCTAGTCCGAATGCGGGGATTGAATTGCGGCTGGATCATGCCGACGGGCCGCTCGTGAAGAGCTGTGCTGTACCGCGAACGGGAGGAGCCCAAGCGTGGACTACGCTGAACGTTCCACTGGAAGGTCTTCAAGGACGGCAGGATCTTTATGTGGTTCTCATAGGCTCTGTTCTGCTAAGCCGCTTTAGCATCGAATAATTCAAGTTAAAAGAAAGGGTCTGTTCCAACCGCTATGTTAGCGGCAGCTTGGAACAGACCCTATTATTGTGCCTTAAGCTCGCAGCTGCTTTTAGCTCCTGGACTTCTGCACCCTTACGGAATTCCGAAGGGGAGCATTTCATGGTCTTTCGGAATACCCGAATGAAATAACTGATGTTGTCAAAGCCGACTTCAAGTGCAATGTCAGAGATTTTGCGGTCTTCATTCCGCAGCAGCTCTACAGCCTGACGGATCCGGTAAGAGTTGATATAATCGGTCGGCGTCTGCCGGGTCATGGATTTGAAGAAGCGGCAGAATTGACCTTCGCTCATAGGGATCAGCCCTGCAAGCTCTGCCAGTCGTATCGGCCGGCCATAGTTCTGCTGAATGAAGAGCAGCACCGTCTTCAGACGGTCGATCTTGGCCGAGCTGCCCGTATTGCTGATGCTTCGGTTGCAGGCAGACCCTCCTGCGGCGATTTCATGCAGCATAAGGAATAGATGACCTTTTACCGCGGCTTCATAGCCTGGCTTAAGGGCAGAGCAGCAGCTCTCGATCCCGGATATATGTTGCAGGAGGCGCTGTCCGGCTTCGCTTGTCCCTTGGATGTGGCGGGGGAACGTGGCTTTGCGCTCTTGGAGCGGAAGGACGATTCTCTCCTGAATGGCGTCGTACTGCACACTGGCGAGCAAATTCATGTCAAAGACGAGCGCGAAGAAGCGACAGCCGTCGTCCCCCAGCGGGAGGCCTGCGTGAATATCTCCGCCGTCGATAAACACTGCTTCTCCCGCTTTGACCGGGAAGTAGTCCGTATCGATTTGGAACAGTACCTCTCCTTCCAGTACATAGAACAGTTCGGCCTCTACGTGCCAGTGGCAGTCAACGACATGCTCGCCTGGCCCGTAGGCATAGCTGTAAGCGCCGAAAGGGAGCAGGTCCTCCCCGTGAATTTTACTTTCCTTAAGCGACTGGCGCAGCATTTTGTCCATTTCATTCACCTCATCAAAATTGTATTACAAAATCACCCGATTATGTTAGTTATCCTTCTTTATTATCATTATAATGCAAGTATAACGCTTACAAAATAAATTGTAAAAAATGATTGAAGGGCGGCTTGATGAACAATGAAGTTTACAGACGGCAACTGGTTAATCCGGGAAGGCTTTAATTTGTCCACTGCGGTGCAGGTGCACGACTTTGAAATTAAAGACAACACACTAACAGCCTATGTGTCTACAACTCCGATTCACGATCGGGGAGGAATGATAAATACAACCTTACTTACTGTGAAATTTCATTCACCCATGCCAGATGTGATCGGAGTGAAGCTGATTCACTTTGACGGTGTGGTGGATCATGGCCCGTCCTTTGAACTGGCAAGCGCTCCAGGGCATCAGGTAGAGATCAAGGAGGATGAGCACGGTGCAGAGCTGAGAAGCGGCAACCTGAGCGTACGCATTGCGAAGGGTCCGCAGTGGTCGGTAGATTTCTTCCGTGGTGATGAGCGCATTACAGGCAGCGGATTTAAGTCCATTGCACATGTAACGGATCCTGAAGGCACGACATACATGCGGGAAGAGCTCGACCTTCGCGTTGGCGAATGGGTTTATGGGCTTGGAGAGCGCTTCACATCATTTGTGAAAAACGGACAGATTGTGGACATTTGGAATAAGGATGGAGGCACAAGCTCCGAGCAAGCCTATAAGAACATTCCTTTCTATATTACCAACAAGGGTTACGGCGTGCTGGTGAACCATCCTGGAAATGTCTCATACGAGATTGCATCCGAGAAGGTTAAGAAAGTTCAGTTCAGTGTAGCAGGAGAGTCGATGGAATATTTCGTAATCGACGGGCCGGAGCCTAAGGAAGTGCTGCGGAAGTATACCGATCTGACCGGTAAACCTGCACTTCCACCTGCATGGACGTTCGGTCTGTGGCTGACCACTTCCTTCACGACAGAGTACGATGAGGCTACCGTTAACTCTTTTGTGGATGGAATGGCTGAGAGAGACTTGCCGCTGCATGTATTCCACTTCGACTGCTTCTGGATGCGTGAATTCCAGTGGACCGACTTCCAATGGGATGCTAGAGTATTTCCGGACCCGCAAGGCATGCTTCAACGGCTGAAGCAGAAGGGGCTCAAAATCTGTGTGTGGATTAACCCTTACATTGGACAGCGCTCGCGGCTGTTTGAGGAAGGCAAGAAGAACGGCTATCTGGTGAAGAAGCCGAACGGGGATGTATGGCAGTGGAATTTGTGGCAGCCGGGTATGGCTCTCGTTGATTTCACGAACCCAGCAGCCTGCGAATGGTTTGCCGGTTATCTGCGTGAGCTGGTAGACATGGGCGTCGACAGCTTCAAGACGGACTTCGGCGAGCGGATTCCTACCGATGTGGTGTACCATGACGGGTCTGATCCGGTGAAGATGCACAACTATTACACCTTCCTGTACAACAAGGTTGTATTTGATGTTCTGGTTGAGAAGCTTGGCAAGAACGAGGCGGCCGTGTTTGCACGGTCGGCAACGGTCGGCGGGCAGCAGTTCCCTGTGCACTGGGGCGGCGACTGCTACGCGGATTACGAGTCCATGGCAGAGAGTCTGCGCGGTGGCTTGTCACTAGGTTTGTCTGGATTTGGCTTCTGGAGTCACGATATTGGCGGATTTGAGAATACGGCTCCATCCCATGTCTTCAAGCGCTGGCTGGCCTTCGGCCTGTTATCCAGCCACAGCCGTCTTCATGGAAGCAGCTCCTACCGCGTGCCATGGGCTTATGACGACGAAGCGGTCGATGTAACCCGGTTCTTCACCAAGCTGAAATGCCGCCTGATGCCTTATCTTTATAATTCAGCTGTGCAGGCAACAGAACAAGGGATTCCAGTCATGCGCGCAATGCTTCTGGAGTTCCCGGATGATCCGGCAAGTGAAACGCTGGATCGGCAGTATATGTTAGGGGATTCCATCTTGGTAGCACCGGTATTTAGCGAGAAGGGTGACGTACAGGTCTTCCTACCGGAAGGACGCTGGACGCACCTGCTTACCGGAGAGACTGTAGAAGGCGGGAAATGGCGTAAAGAAAATCATGGTTTCCTCAGCCTGCCGCTCTATATTCGTCAAAACTCTATCGTGGCCTTTGGAGCCAATGAGCTGCGTCCGGATTATGATTTTGCAGATGGCGTTAATCTGTCTGTATACTCCCTGGCTGATGGAGCTAACGCGACAGCGGTTGTCCGCAATCAGAAGGGTGAAACAGAACTGACCGTTACCGCTGAGCGCCGCGGGAAGACAATCACAGTAACAGGCAGCGGATCAGGGAAAGCCTTCGAACTGTCCTTGCATGATACGGGTAAGATTGCTTCTGTGAGCGGTGCAGAACGGGTCGACGAAGCTAAGGTCCGCATCTCTGCAGGCCAAGCTGAGATTAAGTTCTCGATTGAATTGGAGTAGTCAATAGACGGAATCTAAGCAGATAACGTCCTATATTAAGGAGGTCGCCTTTTCATCATGGAGAGGCGGCTTCTTTACTTTCGTCCTTTTTTAACATAGCCAGATATAGATCCAGGTTCTATAATTATCTTTATCTATCAAGAAACCGCTTTATATCCTATTGATCTCTATCAGGTGGAAAGGAACTCAATCATGCTGGCCAGATTAGTGCAGATTTCTAACAATTTCAAATTAAAGCATAAGCTGATCATCTCTTACATTCTCGTTGTGATGATTCCAGTGCTGATTGTAGGCGGATTGGTAACCGCTTACTTCAGGCAGCAGGCTTTGAATAATGCGATTGAACAGGCTACCAACAATGTGGAGAAGATTAAGACCCAGACGGCTTATATGCTTGGCGTTCCCACGGGGATATCTAATATTTTGCTGTTTGACGAGGATTTGAAAAAAATCGCCGGACAAAGATATGCGAATGTACTGGAACTCACACGGGCCTACCGTTCTTATACTGATTTCAAACAGTATGTAAGACAGTATCGGGAGATTTCTGGAATTCGCTTTTATGTAGATAATCCAACGCTCATTAACAACCTGGAAATGATTCCAGTGGATGAGAGTACGGAGAGATCGCACTGGTATCAAGCGGCTATGAAAGCCAGTAACATTGGATGGTTCTACTTTAAGGATGGGGAGAACGAGAACTCCCCTGTGAATCGACTGAGCCTGGTTCGCCGTATCTCGCTGCCCGATGCCCGCAAGAACGGCGTTCTGGTTATTCAGATGAGCCAGGAACAGCTGAACAGCATGCTCAGTCAGGAGCCTTTTGATACCTATATAGCGGATGAGCAAGGATATATTGTTGCTGCCAAAAATCCCGAGCTTGTGGGAAGTACCATACAAGATCTGGATCTCAAAGATATTTCAAGTGCAGAGAATAAAGGAGCGGTGAAGCGCAATGTGAAGGACAAGCCTTCTTATGTCATTGTGAATAAGCTGACACCCGCCTCCAGTATGAACGGCCTGCAGATCATTTCCGTGTTTGCGACAGGGAGCATTGTGGAAGGGGCCAACCGGGTTAGCTTTACAGGGCTTCTCGTCATTATCCTTGTCCTATTAATTGCTCTGTTGTTTGTACATATCGTCTCTGTGTTAACAACGCGGCGTTTGCTTCGCTTAAGTCGTCATTTCAACCGGCTGGCACTGGGAGATCTTGAAGTTGTCTCCAGGATTGACGGCAATGATGAGATTGGCCAGCTGTCCAGGCAGTTTAACTACATGGTGGGCAGCATCAATCAGCTCATGAACCAAGTAGTAGAGACGAACGAACAGAATAACAGACTGGAGATTGCCCAGAAGGAAATTAAATTAAAAATGATGGCAAGCCAGATTAATCCTCATTTCCTGTTCAATGCCTTGGAGTCGATACGCATGAACGCTTTGTTAAAAGGAGAGAGTGAAATTGCCAATATCGTCCGGCTTCTCGGCAAAATGATGCGCAAGAATCTGGAGATCGGCCGGGATCACATTCCGCTTAAGGAAGAGCTGGATATGGTCCAGTCTTATCTGGAAATCCAGAAATTTCGTTATGAAGAGCGGCTGACCTATCGTTTAAGCGTAGATCCAGAAGCGCTGCCTCTCATGATTCCTCCGCTTATTATTCAGCCTCTGGTCGAGAACTCCATTGTCCATGGCCTGGAGAACAAGACTGAGGGCATTTCAGTTGAGATTACGATAGAACGAACTGAGAACAGTATTTTAATTGCTATTAAAGATAACGGCGGCGGGATGACCGAGGAACGGCTGGAGGAAGTGATGCGTTCCATCACCGGAACAGAGGAATCGGCGGCCTCTCGCATAGGCCTAAGGAATGTACACCAGCGGCTTGTCATGTCCTATGGAGAGGAGCATGGACTGAAGATCTCCAGCGAAGCAGGATCGGGCACTTTGATTGAATTTTCCATCCCCAATTAGAGTTCGATGATCTTCCATGTCTAATTATTACATGGTTTTCTCTCAAATCTGTAGGGTATTACCGAATCGCCTCCTCCTATACAATCAAGGTATAGAAGAGGAGGGGGAATTAATAAATGAAAACGCTGACAATCAACACCGCTCCTAAAAATGAAAGCGTAACCCCTAAGAAATCAAAGAAGCCAAGAAGGCAAAATACCGGATTTTGGAGGAGCGTGGGAAGACAGAAATACCTATATTTGATGTCTATCCCCTTTGTGCTGTGGCTGTTTGTTTTCAACTACTTGCCGTTATGGGGCTGGACGATGGCTTTCCAGAATTACAAGCCGGCCAAATCATTCGGTGAGCAGAAATGGGTGGGCTTTGATAACTTTATAGAGCTGTTCCAAGATGAGCGCTTCTATATGGTGTTGAGAAATACGCTGGCCATGAGCCTTATGGGTCTGGTCTTCGGCTTTGTCATTCCAATTATCTTTGCCGTGATGCTGAATGAGGTCAGGGCGATGAAGTTCAAGCGCGTAGTGCAGACCGTATCATACCTGCCGCACTTTGTATCTTGGGTCGTTGTAGCCGGGATTATTACCAAGATGCTGTCGATCGACGGAGGCATTGTCAATGATGTTCTGTTATCGCTGCACTTAATAGATGAACCGATTCAATTTATGGCCAAAGGGCATTGGTTCTGGTCAATTGTAACCGCTTCAGATATATGGAAGGAAACAGGCTGGAACACAATTATTTATCTCGCCGCTATAACAGGTATTGATCAGGAACAGTACGAAGCGGCACGGGTGGATGGCGCAGGCCGATTCAGACAAATCTGGAATATCACATTGCCTGGAATCCGATCCACCGTTATGGTCCTGCTGATCATGTCGATCGGTCACTTAATCAGCATCGGCTTCGAGAAGCAAATGCTGCTTAGCAACCCGCTTGTTACGGATTATTCGGAGGTTCTTGATTTGTATGCGCTTAGATACGGTATTGAAATTAACCGCTTCTCCTATGGTACGGCAATCGGCATGTTTAACTCCGTGGTGAGTATTATCCTTCTGTTCACCGCCAATGGTCTGTTTAAGAAATTTACGAAAGAAAGCATCATGTAAGGGGGAGGAGAAGAAATGGCGGCAAAAGCGTTCAACCTCACCAAATCGGAGAGAGCCTTTGATCTTATAAACTATGTATTGTTAGTGTTAGTGCTGGTAATTACGCTCTATCCTTTCCTGAACGTTTTGGCGATATCATTCAATGATTCGGTAGATACGGTAAAGGGCGGCGTTTATATTTGGCCCCGCGCATTTACGTTGGAGAACTATAAGACAATCTTTAGCTATACAGGCCTGATCCAGGGCTTTCAAATATCCGTGCTTCGCACAATAGTGGGAACGATCCTCGGTTTGATCTCAGGCTCGATGCTGGCATTCACTTTAAGCCGGCCTGATTTCCGGGCACGTAAATTTGTATCAACTATTCTGGCAATGACGATGTATTTCTCCGGGGGCATGGTTCCAACCTTCATTTTGATGCGCGAGCTTAGCCTGATCAACAGCTTCTGGGTTTATGTGTTGCCGGGCTTAGTAGCTGCCTTTAACGTATTCGTTATTCGTTCCTTTATCGATGGATTGCCATATGCCCTGCAAGAATCCGCAAAGCTGGACGGGGCAAATGATTTCACCATTTACTGGCGGGTCATCCTGCCGCTCTGTAAGCCTGTACTGGCTACAATTGCTCTATTCTTGGCAGTAGGCCAATGGAACTCTTGGTTCGATACGTATCTTTACAACAGCACGAATCCGAACCTGACTACGCTTCAGTTCGAATTGATGAAGGTGCTGGACAGCACTCAACAGGGCGGCAACATGGTTAACGCTAATGACTTGGCCACGCAGATGGCTCAGGTTTCTCCCGATTCCATCAAGATGGCAATTACCATTGTAGTTACGCTGCCCATCTTGGTTGTGTATCCGTTCCTGCAAAGATACTTTGTTGGCGGTATGACGCTAGGCGCTGTAAAAGCGTAAGGCAGATTCAATCATCTGAGTAATAGCTACGGTTCCAGACTCTCTTTGGTAGAAGTGAGTCGGAACCGTATCAAAAACACATAAATGTAAGCACTTACTTGGTGAGTAAGAGAGCAATTGTTGATCAATTTTGGTATACCCAGGCTTTAGCCTGATATACAATATACAGCTTTATATTCCTACAAGGGGGAAAGTAGAATGAAGTGGAGCAGTCCTAAATCGCTAGTTATGCTTCTTTTGACTGGTGCGCTGGTACTCGGCGGTTGCAGCAGCAATTCCAACAATAGTGCCGACAGCACGAACGGCAACAAAGCTACAAATGCAAGTAAAGCTGATGACAAGAGTCCGGTCACCTTCTCCTTCTTCGGCGCGGATGCAAGCCCGAACTGGAACAATATGAAGGATGACGTAGGCCAAGAAATTATCAAACAAACCGGGGTCACCATTAAAGCGGAATACGATGTGGGCAGCGGCGGCGGACAAAGTAAAATCGCCCTGATGGCAGCAAGCGGTGAGTATCCGGATATTATTTATGCGAAGAATGAAATCGGCAAGCTGGTAGACGCAGGTGCGATGATTGATTTGACAGAGCTTATCGATAAATATGCACCTAATATTAAGAAGCTGTTCGGGGACAACATGAACCGTCTGAAGTACAGCAATGATGATCAGAAAATCTATGCCATTCCAACAAATGTGGGGGTAGATAAGCAGGATTTTGACGCCACAGGCGGATTCGAAGTTCAACACCGTGTATTGAAGGAGCTGGGCTATCCTCAGATCAAAACCGTACAAGATTTCGAGAATGTTCTGAAGCAGTATGTTGCCAAGCATCCAACCACAGATGGACAGCCTACAATTCCGCTGACTCTGAATGCAGATGACTGGAGAATTATGATTACGGTTACAAACCCAGCGTTTCTTACAACCGGTGCCCCGGATGATGGGGAGTATTACATTGATCCGAGCACTTATGAAGCTAAGCTTCATTACAAGCGTCCAGAAGAGAAGGAGTATTTCCGCTGGTTGAACCATATGTATAATGAGGGCCTTCTTGATAAGGATTCATTTGTTCAAAAGGATGACCAATATAAAGCCAAAATTTCCAGCGGCCGCGTGCTCGGCCTGATCGATCAGGAATGGGGCTACCAGGATGCCGAGAATGCCCTGAAGAAGGAAGGCAAGCATGAATACACCTATGGTCATTTCCCGGTAACGTTGAATGAACAATATAAGGATCATTCCTTCCAGCAGGTGGGGATTGACGGATACGGGATCGGTATTACGGATAAGTGTAAAGACCCTGTACGTGCGATCAAATTTATCGACTGGCTGGCTTCCGATGAAGGCCAGGTCCTGCTGAACTGGGGCATCAAAGACAAGCACTACAAGATTGAGAACGGGGTTCGTGTCGTTCCGGAGGATATCAAGGATCGCAAGGTTAATGACGCTGCCAACTTTGCCAAGGAAACAGGTATTAGTTTGTACACAGTCTTCGCACCACACTATGGTGATGGAGTCAAGGATCCTTCGGGTTCTTACTATACAACTAACTTCCCTGAACAAATCGTGGCCAACTATTCAGATGTAGAGAAGGAATCTCTGAAGGGCTACAAAGCAACAACTTGGAAAGATCTTTGGCCAACTGAGAAGGATTTCCCTGTCAAGGAATGGGGCGCGCTGTACAACATGCCGGTTCCTACGGACGGACAATACCAGGTTATTTTCCAAAAGACGCAGGATATCATCCGCAAACGGATTCCTGAAGCCATCCTTAGTAAAACCGCCGACTTCGATAAAGTCTATGACGGTATGATCGCCGAGCTGAATAAAGTAGGCGCTGAGAAGATGGAGAAGGAGTATACAGAGCTTGTAAAAGCAAGAGTGGCGCTCTGGACAGGTAAAGACATTAAATAAAATAAGTTAAGAGCAAAGGGTCCGGGCTTCCTGTTCGGGCCCTTTGCTCTACATAAACGGGAGGGTTGAGCTATGGGCAAAGAGCACAGTGAGCAGAAGCTTTGGCGTCTGTGGTACAGACAGCCTGCTAAGGTGTGGGAGGAGGCGCTGCCGATCGGCAACGGCCGGATAGGAGGTATGGTGTTCGGAGATGCCGCCAAAGAACGGATTAGCCTCAACGAAGATACATTATGGTCGGGGTATCCCAGAGACACCATCAATTACGATGCGCTCCGTCACCTTGAGAAAGCGCGTAAACTGATTCAGGAGCGTCAATACAAAGAGGCAGAACGATTAATAGATGCCAGGATGCTTGGGCGCCGGACGGAAGCTTACCTGCCGCTTGGTGATTTGTATATAGAAAGCCCAGGCTTTGATGAAATCACCAACTATGTTCGGGACTTGTCTCTGGATGACGGGGTATCCCGTGTAAGCTTCGACCAGCAAGGTGACTCGTACCGTCGTACAGTTTTTGTAAGCGAACCCGATCAAGTGATGGTTGTTCGGATCGAAGCAGGGAAGGCGCATGACCTTACCCTTTCACTGGATTCTCTGCTGCACCACTGTGTTCAGGTGTCCGAAGACAAGTGTCTTGTGCTTAAGGGACGCTGTCCTTCGCATATTGCAGACAATTACAGGGGCGATCATCCGCAGTCTGTTCTGTTTGAAGATGACCGGGGCCTTACGTTTGAAATTCACTTGTCTGTACTGCTTGACCACCATCAGGGACGGCTGGAAGCAGTCCATGGGAACAGCCTGCGCATTCAAGAAGCTGAGTCCTTGACGCTGCTGCTTACAGCCGCTACCAGCTTCAAGGGTTTTGAGATCATGCCGTCAGAAGGGGAGGGTGAATTAACACTCCTGTGCGGGAAGCGGCTTAAAGAGGCTGCAGCTCTTGGCTACGAGAAGCTGCTCACGCGTCATACCGAGGATCACAGACGGCTGTTTAACCGGGTGGACCTAAGGCTGGGCAGTGAGGAGCAACGTCAGCTTCCTACCGACGAGCGTCTTGAAGCTTACCGTAAGAATGCCGGGGCTGATCCAGACCTGGAGGCGCTGTATTTCCAGTATGGACGCTATCTGCTCATGGGTTCATCCCGGCCGGGCACACAGGCTGCGCATTTGCAGGGCATCTGGAATCCTCATCTTCAGCCGCCATGGAACAGCAACTATACGACGAACATCAATACGGAGATGAACTATTGGCCGGCAGAAGTGTGCAATCTTAGAGAATGTCACGAGCCGCTAATGGACTTGATTCGGGATCTGAGCGTGACCGGGGCAAGGACTGCCCGTATTCATTACGGCTGTGAGGGCTGGACCGCTCATCATAATGTGGATTTATGGCGGACGTCTACCCCTTCTGATGGTGAGTCCAGCTGGGCATTTTGGCCGATGGGAGGCGTATGGCTATCCCGCCATCTATGGGAGCATTACCTGTATCAGCCGGATGCCAAGTATCTGAAAGATACGGCATATCCGCTCTTGAAAGGGGCAGCGATGTTCTGTCTGGATTGGTTGGTCACGGATGAGCAGGGGAATTTGCTGACCATCCCGTCTACTTCTCCCGAGAACAAGTTCTTAACACCGGAAGGTGAGCCTTGCAGTGTCTCAGCTGGTTCGGCCATGGATTTGTCATTAGTCCGTGAATTGTTTGAGAATTGCATCAAGGCGGCTGGGGAGCTGAAGCTCGATGATAGTTTTTGCTCCGAGCTGGTAGAGGCGCTTGCCCGCTTGAAGCCTCTGCAGATCAGCGATTCGGGGAGAATCCAGGAATGGAGTGAAGATTTTGAGGAGGCAGAGCCGGGACACCGCCATGTCTCTCATCTGTACGGGCTGTATCCAGGGGCTCAGATCCATCCACTGCATACTCCTGAACTGGCCGCAGCCGCCCGCAGTTCTTTGGATGCGAGAATTGCCAGCGGAGGGGGACATACAGGGTGGAGCTGTGCTTGGCTGATCAACCTGTATGCTAGACTTCGGGATGGAGAGACAGCCCATCATTTTATTGAAACTTTGCTGTCGCGCTCTACTTATCCCAATCTATTTGATGACCATCCTCCTTTTCAAATTGATGGGAATTTCGGCGGGACGTCCGGAATAGCTGAAATGCTGGTGCAAAGCCATGCAGAGGTCATTGATTTGCTTCCAGCTCTTCCTTCCGCTTGGAAGGAGGGAGAGGTAAAGGGACTCCGGGCAAGAGGTGGATTTACGCTCGACATCGTTTGGGAGAATGGAGGGCTCACAGAAGCTAAAATCACTTTATCGGGAGCGGCTCCTGTACCGTGCAAGGTGCAGTATGGAGAAGAGACATTGAAACTGCTGGACAAAGCAGGGGCTGAGAGCGGCAAGCAGCTGAGTTTTATCGCTGAGCCGGGCAGAGAATACACTGTTCGAAGGGTATAAGGATCAGGGCAGTAAGGGAGACCAGCTTACAAAGGTGAATCCTTAAATCTAAGCGCGAGCGAATAAGAGACCTGGATTCATGCGCTCCTCCTCATGTTAGTGCAGGCGGCGAAATTGCTCCGGCGTAGATCCGGTATTCTTACGGAATGTTGCGATGAAATGACTCACTTCTCGGAAGCCGGTCTGCTCAGCGATGGAAGTAATGCTTAATTGCCTGCTCGCTGCCAGCAGCTCCTTGGCCTTGTGGAGTCTTAGATGCAGAAGGTAAGCGTAAGGAGAGAGACCAAAGCTTTTGCGGAACAGTGTATTTAAGTACCTGGAGGATAATCCGGTTACCGAGCAGAATTCCGCTAGCCCGATATCCGGATCCGCATAGTGACTTTCCATCCATTCAATTAAGGGGGCTAGCTTCTCTATATTGCGGGTAAGGCCGCTTGCGCTCTTCTGCCCAAACCGGTTGAGCATAAGCAGAAAGCGGTAAGCATCTGCGGAAGTCTCTATGCCGAAGACATCCAGCTCCTGGTCCAGCCTTTCCAGCATGCCCTGGATCAGTTCTCCGAGAGGAATTCCATTCTCCCATTCGAAATAAGAGGAATGGTGAATTCCCAGCGAGCCCAGCAAAGCCGCCGCGTTGCTGCCGCTGAGCGTCAGATACAGAGTACTCCATTTCTCTCCAGCAGCCTGATAGGCATGAGGTACATGAGGCATCAGCAGCACACCTGTATTCACGGGAAGCTGACAGGTCTGATTGTCACAGGTTAGGACACCTTCTCCTTCCAAGGTCTGAATCCAGTGGTATACCGGATAGCCATCAGGCCTTTGAATCGGCTCCTGGTCAGGGTTGAAGCCAACACTCTCAACAAGGAGCGGAAGCTGGCGCCCTCCTGCTACAGTAAAGACAAATCTGCGCTGTGCTTTCATGTTTACTTCCCCCCCCTTTATTGTTCCATATTATGATACTCAGAAGACAATTATCTTATATTTATCGCGAATGAAAGCGGTATTACAATAGTCATATAATTATATTACATGAGGATGTGTATGCAAATGATTAATGAAAGACTTCCGAAAATTTGGTATGGAGGAGACTATAATCCGGAACAGTGGGACCAGGAAATCTGGAGCGAGGATGAGCGCATGTTCAAGCTGGCTGGCATTGATGTGGCAACGCTCAATGTGTTCTCTTGGGCGCTTAATCAGCCAAGTGAAGACACTTATGATTTTGCTTGGCTTGATGAACAGATGGATCGTCTGCATGCCAGCGGCGTCAAAGTGTGTTTGGCGACAAGCACAGGCGCGCATCCGGCTTGGATGGCGAGAAAGTATCCTGATATTCGCCGGGTTGACAGTCAAGGCAGAAAGCGTGCGTTTGGTGGAAGACATAATTCCTGTCCGAACAGCCCTACCTATCGTAAATACTCGGCTCAGCTCGCAGGCAAGCTTGCTGAACGCTATAAGGATCATCCTGCCTTGCTGATCTGGCATGTCTCGAATGAATATGGCGGCTACTGTTATTGTGAGAACTGTGCAACGCAGTTTAGAGAATGGTTGAAGGAACGTTATGGGAATCTCGATGCTTTGAACAAGGCTTGGAATACTCGTTTCTGGGGCCACACGTTCTATGATTGGGAGGAGATTGTTCCTGCCAGTGAACTGAGTGAGGAATGGGGAGGACGTACCAACTTCCAAGGCATTTCTTTGGACTATCGCAGATTTATGTCGGAGAGTCTTCTAGATTGCTATAAGCTGGAGTATGATGAGCTCAAGCGCCATACACCAGACATTCCAGTTACTACAAATCTGATGGGATTCTATCCTGAGCTGGACTATTTTAAGTGGGCCAAACATATGGATGTCGTCTCTTGGGATAACTATCCGTCTCTCGATACGCCTGTCAGCTTTACGGCTATGACGCATGATCTGATGCGAGGACTGAAGAGCGGTCAGCCGTTCATGCTGATGGAACAGACGCCGAGTCAGCAGAACTGGCAAGCCTACAATTCGCTGAAGCGTCCAGGAGTCATGCGGTTGTGGAGCTATCAGGCCGTTGCCCGCGGAGCGGATACCGTGATGTTCTTCCAGCTGCGCCGGTCTATCGGTGCCTGCGAGAAGTATCATGGAGCTGTGATCGAACATGTTGGACACGAGCATACCCGTGTATTCCGGGAATGTGCTGAGCTGGGAAGAGAGCTTGTGCAACTGGGGGATCAGCTGCTGGATGGGCGAAGCCGCGCTAAAGTTGCGATCGTATATGACTGGGAGAATCGCTGGGCGATCGACCTTTCCAGTGGACCAACCGTTGCTCTGGATTATGTAAAAGAGGTTCATAAGTACTATGATGCTTTGTTCCAGCTTCATGTTCAGGTAGATATGATTGGCGTGGAGGAGGACCTATCAGGCTATGATATTGTCATCGCTCCTGTGCTATATATGGTGAAACCGGGATATGCCAGCAAGGTAGAGCAGTTTGTGGCGAATGGAGGAACGTTCCTGACAACCTTCTTCAGCGGTATTGTTAACGAGACGGATATCGTGACAACGGGCGGATACCCGGGCGAGCTGAGAAAGGTGATGGGGATTTGGGCAGAAGAAATTGATGCCTTGTTCCCGGATCAGCATAATCGCATTGTGATGAAGTCAGAATGGGGTGAGTTGAAGGATTCCTATGAATGCGGTATTTTGTGCGACCTTATTCATAGTGAAGGTGCAGAGGTGCTTGCCGAATATGGTCAGGACTTCTATCAGGGCATGCCGGTTCTGACTGTGAACAAGTTCGGGCAGGGCAAAGCCTATTATGTAGCCTCAAGCCCTGATAAGGCCTTCCTGCAAGGACTGCTCGCGAATATTTGTGAAGAGAAAGGCGTCAAGCCGCTGCTTGCCGTACCAGAAGGTGTCGAGACCTCCGAGCGCGTAAAGAATGGAACCAGCTATTTATTCCTGCTTAATCATAATCCGGAGCCTGCCTCTGTTGATATAGGACCGGAAGCAAGACAAGAGCTGCTTAGTGACTCTATGGTTAGCAGCTCGGTGACGGTTCCGGGACGGGGAGTTCTCATTTTGGTCCAGAGATTGGCTTAGGGTTTATTCTAATTATCTGTGGTAGAGGAGTCTTACAATGCATAGCAAAATGAAGAGGGCGCTGCAGCGTTCGGAGCTTGAACTTATGGTTGCCCAGTCTTTTGGGCCCGCTGTTTCAGTAGATGATGTTAGATTTTTAGAGGATGGGTGGTTCAATACGGCTTGTCTGATTCAGCTAAGCGGGGGCAAGGAGGTTGTCTTAAAGGTCGGTCCTCCCCCGGAAGCTGTTACGATGAGGTATGAACAAGGGATTATGGGGACCGAGGTTGAGGTGCTCAGACTCATTCAAGAAGCAGGGGTTCCGGCTCCGGAAGTATATGATTACAATACGGACAGAACGATTTTAGATGGTGAGTATTTTTTTATGCAGAAGCTGCCAGGGGAGCCTTACAATAAGATCAAGGAATCCCTTTCTGCTGAGCAAAGAGAAACTGTCGAGCAGGAGCTGGGTCGGCTGAACAAGATGATCAATGAGATTCAGGGAGACCGGTTCGGTAGTCCGGCCGCTGCAGACAGGCGTTACGGAGATTGGCCTTCCGCTTTCTTCGGAATGATGGAGGATCTGATGAAGGATGCGGAGGAATCGCATACACCTCTTCCTGCCTCCTCAGCAGAGATTTTGAAGCTTGTACACAAGCAAAGAGGTTATTTGGAAGAAGTATTAACTCCGAAGCTGGTACATTGGGATTTATGGGACGGCAATCTGTTTGTGGAGGAGGATCGGATCAGCGGCATTATTGATTGTGAACGGGCTTTGTGGGGAGATCCGCTCATGGAGCATTATTTTAGACGATTTGCGGATTCCAGAGCTTTTCACCAAGGATATGGTAAGCTGGATAGGACTCCGGGATATGAGGCGCGCAAGCTGCTGTATGATCTGTATCTTGATCTTATTTTGCATATTGAATGCGTATTTCGGGATTATGAGAATGATGGCCACCGGAAGTGGGCCAAGGATAATCTGTGGGCCAGCTGGCAGCAAATAGCTAATGATTTGAAATAGTTTCCCCGTAACAGCAAAAGACCTTTGCCTCGCTCGAAAGGAGCAGGTAAAGGTCTTTTTTTACTGCAAATTAATTATGCGTTCTCAAGAATTGTATTCAGTGTCGTTCGATCCAGACCTCGAACGAGCTTGATCAGCAATTCCTTGGCAGCATCGTAATCATCCGTATGGATGATGGAGGAGGACGTGTGAATATAGCGCGAGCAAATGCCAATGACCGTTGAAGGGACTCCGATTCCGCTTAAATGCACTTGCCCTGCGTCTGTTCCACCAGGAGAAACGAAGTATTGGTACTTGATCTTATGGGTCTCAGCAGTGTCCTGTACATATTCCACCATTCCGCGGTGAGTCAGCATGGTCGGATCGAAGATGCGCAGCAATGCGCCTTCACCAAGCTTGCCGAAGGCCCTCTTGTCTCCGGTCATATCGTTGGCAGCACTTGCATCTAAGCCGAAGAAAATATCAGGTTGGATTAGATTTGCCGATGTGCGCGCCCCTCTAAGTCCAAGCTCTTCTTGAACTGTCGCTCCAGCGTAGACGATATTAGGGAGCTTCTCTTTATGTAAAGCTTCAACGAGTTCGATAGCTAACCCCACTCCATAGCGGTTATCCCAAGCCTTCGCCAAGATTTTCTTAGGATTTACAAGCGGTGTGAACTCACAGATAGGTACAATCTGCAATCCAGGACGTACTCCAGCACTTTCCGCTTCTTCTTTGCTGTCAGCGCCGATGTCCAGATACATGGATTTGATATTTACGGGTTTGTTGCGATCCGCCTCACTTAGCAGATGGGTTGGAGTTGAGCCAACCACACCGACGACAGGGCCATTAGGTGTGATGATCTGCAATCTCTGAGCAAGGACGACCTGGCTGAACCAGCCGCCCAGTGTCTGGAAGGAAACCATGCCATTGTCGCTGATCCCGGTTACCATAAAGCCTACCTCATCCATGTGGCCGGCAACCATGACCTTAGGTCCTTCGTTATCCCCGCGAAGTACGCCGAATAGGCTTCCCAGCCGATCCTGAACAAACTCTTCGGTATATGCGGACAAACGTTCTTTAATCCAGCTCCGAAGCTCTCTTTCAAATCCCGGAGCGGAAGGGAATTCTGTTAAGTGTTTGAATAGATCGAGTGTCTTCTGTTCCATGTCAACTAATCTCCCCTTTCATTCCTTATAGTATGAACGATGGCAGGTTTATTGTCTATGTGCTTAGCTGGTAAAAGTATGCTGGGACTGGCACGGCAGGCCTTTGGCGGAATACACTAGAACAGGTCAGGAGAAGCGGAGGCGTTATGGTGATGATGTTAAGTCCTGCAGACCGGGAAGGGCTATTGATCCTGTTGCTATTTCTGCTGCTGATTATTGTGCTTCTATGGTTATAAAACATGCTAAAAAACAGTCTTTCTTGCCCGCAAGTTAGCGGCAGGCGGAAATGACTGTTTTTATTTTGTATCTCTTTAAAAGTGTGAACGTTTTACATAAAACGGACAGGGATGACGAATCCTGAAGGTATCTTGGTTAGTTATCAGCAAAAAAAGAGGAGGGCAAAACGTTGGCAACAAATAGTAAATCCGGCTCGGGGCTCCGGCTGAATTCATTGTCGCTGAACGAGAAGGAGTATAAACAAATATCGAAGAAGCATGGCCCTAAGCCAAATATTTTCATGAATTGCTTGCGGGCGTTTGTGGTTGGAGGTTTAATCTGTGTGCTTGGACAGGCCATCCAGGAATTTTTCAAAGCCGTGTTCAAAATGACGAATCAGGAAGCGAGCAGCCCCACGGTCGCTGTATTGATTATCATCTCTGTGATCCTGACCTGTTTTGGTGTTTATGACAAGATTGCTCAATGGGCGGGCGCCGGCTCGGCCGTCCCTGTAACGGGTTTTGCCAACTCGATGTGCTCCTCGGCGATTGAGAGCCGTTCGGAAGGCATTGTACTTGGTGTAGGGGCTAATATGTTTAAGCTTGCCGGTTCCGTCATCGTATTTGGCGTGGTGGCAGCCTTTATCATTGGTGTCATCTATGCCATATTCGGCATTCAAGGGGGCCATTAACTATGCTAATTGGTTCGCAAACCTGGGAGTTTAAGAATAAGCCTGTCATCATCGGGTCCTCCTCGGTTGTGGGGCCTGAAGAGGGACAGGGTCCGTTAGCTGAAGAATTTGATTATATCTATGACAATCTGGAGATTGATGAATCCACCTGGGAGAAGGCTGAGCGAAAGCTGCTGGAGCAGGCCAGCTCACTTGCGCTGATTAATGCAGGCATTAACAGAGAGCAGCTGCAATTCTTCATCGGCGGCGACCTGATGAATCAAATTATCAGTGCTTCCTTTGCCGCACGCCAGCTTGGTGTTCCTTATCTGGGAGTGTTCGGGGCCTGTTCTACATCTATGGAGAGCCTGGCGGTGGCTTCCATGATTGTGGATTCGGGGGGAGCACAGCATGTGCTGGCCGGAACAGCCAGTCATAATTGTACGGTGGAGAAGCAATTTAGATATCCAACGGAATATGGCTCTCAGAAGCCTCCTACCGCGCAGTATACGGTGACGGGCTCAGGCTGTGCCGTTGTGGCTGCCAAAGGAAGCGGCCCGCGTGTCACTCACGCTACAATTGGCAAAATACAGGACCTCGGTGTCAAGAATCCGTTCGACATGGGCACCGCCATGGCTCCTGCTGCTGCGGACACTATTGTCACACATCTTAAGGATACGGGCCGCACGCCAGCTGATTATGATTTGATCGTAACTGGAGACCTGGCTACGTTTGGGCACTCGATCGTTAAGGATCTGCTGAAACAAAGCGGTATAAATATGGAACAGACCGAATTTAAAGATTGTGGATTGATGATCTATGATATGAAGAAGCAGCCCTTTGTGCTCGCTGGAGGCAGTGGCTGCGGCTGCTCAGCGGTCGTCACTTACAGCCACATCCTGAACAAAGTCCGCAAAGGTGAGCTAAACCGCATTTTAGTCGTGGCAACAGGGGCTTTACTGTCACCCCTGTCTTATCAGCAGGGAGAGACGATTCCGTGTATTGCCCATGCGGTAGCCATCGAGAAGGAGGGGACAGGCTCATGATTTTTCTATGGGCGTTTATTATAGGAGGCTTAATTTGCGTAGTGGGCCAGCTGATGTTTGATGTAGTCAAGCTGACTCCGGCTCATACAATGAGCACGCTTGTTGTTATTGGAGCCATATTGGACGGTTTGGGCTGGTATGACCCGCTTGTTAAATTTGCCGGTGCTGGCGCCTCGGTTCCCATTACGAGCTTTGGCAACTCCTTGGTCCACGGGGCACTTACTGAACTTCATCGGGATGGCTGGATAGGCGTCATTACCGGAATCTTTGATGTGACGAGCGCCGGGATTTCCTCTGCGATAATCTTCTCCTTCTTGGCGGCACTAGCGGTCCGTCCCAGGGGCTAATTATCAGTATAAAATAATTTTCTCATCCCTCTTTCCGATCTGTTGGAAAGGGGGATTTTGGTTTGTTTTACGGTGTTTTGGAGCTTTTACATTTCTTTTTAGTAGAGTGTCTAATATACTTCTTCTTCCTTTTTCATGTACAATGAAAGATAGTCATCATTTTATATTTGAAAAAAATTCATTTATTTGAAGTTATCATACTAAGGAGGATACCGACATGCCCGCTACTCGCGAATCTATTGCCGTTATATCCGCAGTTAAAAATAACCTGGAATCCTGCATTCTTGGAAAATCATTTGAAATTAGATTGCTGCTTACCGCACTGCTGGCAGGCGGCCATGTCCTGATTGAAGATGTTCCAGGGACCGGGAAGACCCAGTTGATCAAGGCTTTAGCTAAATCTATGAACGGCGATTACCGGCGTATTCAGTGTAACCCGGATATTCTGCCGAGTGATATTACAGGTGTATCTGTTTTTCATCCCCATGAGGAACGATTTGTGTTTCGTCCAGGCCCGGTAATGACAAATATTCTGCTTGCAGATGAAATCAACCGGGCTACGACCAAGACCCAGTCCGCTCTATTAGAGGTTATGGAAGAACGGAATGTGACCGTGGATGGGGCAACATACCCGCTGCCGCATCCGTTTATGCTTTGTGCTACCCAGAATCCGATTGATTTCGAAGGAACCTACATGCTGCCAGAAGCTCAGCTGGATCGCTTTATGTTCAAAATTTCGATGGGGTACCCGGACGCATCCACTGAGAAATCGATGCTGCTATCCCATCAGGCGGGCCAGCCCGTGGATCAATTACAGCCCGTTACGGATATGGCACAAATCGCCGAGATTCAAAGGGAGATTCGGACGGTTCACATTCATGATACGGTTGCCGACTATCTACTGGAAGTTGTCCGGGCAACGCGGGAGCATGGTGCCGTGATGCTAGGAGCAAGTCCTCGCGCTTCACTGGCATTTATGACTGCGGCCAAAGCCTATGCTTTTCTGCAAGAAAGGGACTATGTGCTTCCCGATGATATCAAGGAGTTAGCACCTTATGTGCTGGGGCATCGCATCCTGCTTCGTCCTGAGGCAAGATTAGACAATCTGCACGCCGCAACAGTTCTGCAAAATATATTAAGACAGGTGGCTGTGCCTGTATCGGTGGGGCGCTGAGAACATGCGTGGTTTGAGTCTAGGTAAAAAGGATAAAAAGGGGTCGCGTAAATTTTTGGCGTTTGCTTTCGTGTGGGTTTCTTGTCTGTTATATGTATTGTTTCAGGGAGGAAAGACCTCCATTATGCTGTTTGTCATGGTCTCCTTGCTGATTGTGTATTGGGTGCTTCTAAGTCTAGGAAGGTTTCAAAAGATCAGGGGTTCTCGGACCTTCTCGCATGAGGTGGACCGCGGGGCATTGCAGGCTGGAGATCAGCTTCATATCCGTCTGAAGGTTGGGCTTTCCGGATTGATGCCTGCCTCCTTCTTTGTAGTCCGCGAGGTGTTAAAGCGCCACAACGGTGAATCCTGGTCGTTCGAGGAGAGTGTGCTTACAAAGCTGCGCGGCGGCGGCGAAATAAAATTTCAGACCCCACCTCTGGAGAGGGGCAGATATGCTTTCGAGAATACGGAGATCATATCAGAGGATATTTTTGGTCTACTGGAGCAAAAGCGGGTTAGCCGCATTCCCGGAGAATTTAGAGTGCTGCCTAGAATGATATTTATCCCGCACTGGCAGCTGTTTGACCGGAATTCACAGCGAGCGGGTACGGAGACGGCGGTATCGTTGTCGCGTCGGGAAACTACACAGATTAACGGAGTCCGGGATTATGTCTATGGAGACCGAATTTCGAGAATCCATTGGAATGCAACCGCTAAGACGGGAACATGGAAGTCCAAGGAATTTGAGCATGAATCGATGCCAAAAACAGTTCTGGTTCTGGATGGACGGAAATCCAGTTATGTTTCTGATGCGCAATTTGAACTGGCCATCTCCACGACAGCCTCGTTATTGGAATATGGAGCTCGTGAGAGAATGAGCATGGGGCTCTGTACTTTGGGGGACAAGTTTCAAGCGTTTATGCCCCAAGCCGGTTATATGGATCGTCAACGGATGCTGAACCATTTAGTGGACTTGGATGCGGACGGCTACGGGAATGCAAAAGCCAGGCTGGAACTTAGAAGCGATTTCTTCACCTCGGGTATGTTTTTTGTCTTTGTCAGCCCAGAAGCCGATGAGGAGATCCTGGACTTACTGGTCTGGGCTAGAGTGCGCCAAATGACGCCTTATCATGTGGAGATCGGCGACCCTCTGCATTCGGGTGAGAAGTCAGGGAAGTGGCAGACTATACTTCTTCAGCATGGGCTCCGCGGTGTCTATGTACCTTCTCTTCAAGAACTGCCTTCGGCAATGGGAGGTCTCCGTTATGGATAAAACATCGCGCTTTAGTTACAGCTGGTATTATGTGATAAGTATAATATGGCTGCTTGTCATTGCTTATCAGTGGCTGTCTTTTACAGATGAGGTTTGGTATGAGGAGACATCAAAGCTGGTTACTTTTACACTGTTAACGGTGGCCGTGATTGAGGCGCTCCCTTTCAAAGGTCTTTATAAATGGATATTGAAATTTATCGGAGTTATAGCCATACATCGTTGGGTGCTTGTGAAATACGGGGTATACCAGCCATATGGCCCTGTATTCCCTGATCAGGTTCAGCAATTTACTTCTAACTTAGTGCCTTACGTATGGTTCGCGGTAGCGGCATGGGCTCTGTTTGAGCTGGCCCTTCGTGTTGTAACAGGCAGGTATACAATTCTTTTCTTTGCAGGCTTGAATATTATCGCGTTTGGTATACTTGACTCCTTTACACCATACCGCTTATGGGTAGAGACGGCGTGGACGGTATTTGCAGGTATGGCTTGGCTTGTCTGCAGTCATTTCCGCCGATTTCAATTAAGGCATCCCCAGGGCTTTAGACATGTGAGGCGTCATCCACTGAAGATTGGGCTTAATATTGCGGTGATTTTCGCTTGTGTCCTATTGATCGGGGTCAGTATGCCTGCGGTATCCCCAATCCTGACTGATCCGTATTCTTTATGGGAGAGCTGGAAGGAAACGGGCAGCGGACAAGCTTCCTCGGACAAGTCGGATGGAACCCTTAGCGAGACCGTCCGTTCATCCTCTGGTTACAGCCGGGATGACAGCGAGCTTGGCGGCGGGTTTAATTACGACAGCACTCCGGTGATGTCGGTGACCTCTACGCAGCGCGCATATTGGCGTGGTGAGACGAGGGAATTCTATACGGGAGAGGGCTGGATTAGTACTGAACGAAGCCGGCAGTTCAACAGAGTAGGAGAGCAAGAGGATTTGTTCAACCAAGGCAGCACAGCGCTGCCGAGCGTAACCATTACCCAAAACATCACGATGCTCTCATCGCGTAAATATCCTGTTATGTTTGGAGCCTATGCCATTAAGAACATCCAGATTACGGATCAGAGCGCTGCGGGGTTCGTCCCTAATCTATTATGGAATCAGAAAGATGCTGAGCTGAAGTGGGACGGGTATAGATCGAATGCTCGGGGAAGCGATAAATATCCTCAGTCGTATTCCGTCACCTCAGAAGTTCCGGTCATTCCGGTGAGCAAGTTGGAGCAGCAAAGCTACACGGATTTGTTCGGCGCAGATGGCCCGGACATGAAAGCCTATTTGCAGCTGCCTGCCAATTACCCCCAGCGGGTCACAACTCTCGCTGAAGAGATTACAGCTTCTGGAGCGACGCCCTATGCCAAAATGGAGCTTTTGCGCAATTACCTCCAGCTTAATTATGGCTATACCAACACTCCCGATGAATCTAAAAGAGTGAGCAAAGATTTTGTAGAAGGTTTTCTTTTCGATGTCAAAGAAGGGTATTGCGACTACTTCTCTACTGCAATGGTTACAATGGCCCGTTCCGTTGGAATGCCGGCCCGCTGGGTGAAGGGCTACGCTCCAGGCCAGATTGCTGACACCAACCTAATGGAGCGCACAGCCTCTCAAGGAGTCAAGCCCGAAGCAGCTACCTATACGGTGACGAATTCTGACGCACACTCTTGGGCTGAAATTTATTTTGGGGAAGAATACGGGTGGATTACCTTTGAAGCGACACCTGGATTTGTTGCTCCAGTCGTAGCAGAGGAGCAAGAAGAGGAGCCGGCGGTAGAAGAGCAGCCTGAGGTGGAAGAGGAAGAGAGCAAGCCTGCGCCGGAACCTCAAATCGAGAAAGAGACGACGAATTATACTTGGATGGTTTGGGGTGCGGTTGGCGTTATTGTCGTATGGGCAGCATATATGCTGTGGAAGTATCGCACCGCTCTATATTTTACAGTGCTGCGTCTGCGCCGAGGGCGTGAACTTACTCCAGGCGAGAAGGTTATCGCGGAGTCGCGGAGCTGGATCGGTCTTATGAAGCGCCGCGGATACAAACGGCTTGAACATGAGACCCTTAGGGAGACAGTTGTCCGCTGGCAGCAGGATGAGCCTGAGATCGCCGGTCAGCTTGGCCTGCTGCTTCAGCAGTTCGAGAAGGCACGGTATAGTCCGCTCGAAGTAGCGGACGAGGAATGGCGCAGAACACAGCTGCTCACAAGACAGCTTCGGAGGCTGATCAAAAATAAACAGGTCAAGCGTTAAGCTTGAATCGCCCCGGAAGGCTTTGCCTGGGGCGGTTTTCTTTTTACTATATATCAAGATTATGGTATAGTTTGTCGTATGAAACCGAGGTGACACGATTGCTGGAAATATTCATGCCCAAACTGCGGGTAAATTCGGTGTTTGACATCAATTTGGAAGAGCTATATATGAAGGGATATCGGGGAATTATAACCGACCTGGATAATACGCTGGTTGGTGCCAAAGATCCGCTTGCTACACCAGAGCTCGCAGCATGGTTCGAAAATGTAAAGCGTTATGGTTTTAAACTTATTATCGTATCCAACAATAATTTGGACAGGGTGTCTGCGTTTGCGACCCCGTTAGATATTGAGTTCGTTCATAAGGCGAAGAAGCCTTCCAACAGCCCTTTCAGAAAAGCCATTAAGATGATGGATCTGAAGCCGGAGGAGACGGTGGTGATTGGGGACCAGATGATGACAGATGTGTACGGAGGCAATCGGCTTGGCCTGTATACCATTCTGGTGCTTCCGATTTCTATTATGGATGAAGGCTTCGGGACGCGGTTTAATCGGCGGCTGGAGAGAGTTGTAAAGCGGCGGCTGAAGAAAGTGGGATTATGGATTGAGGAGGATTCAGATCAATGAAACAGAATAACGGGGCTCCTGCCCTTCCGCACTGCAGCGGCTGTGGAATTCAGCTGCAGACGGTAGATACAGGAAAGCCGGGCTATGTTCCGGAGAAGGCGCTGGAGAGGGAACCTATCATCTGCCAGCGCTGCTTTCGCATTAAGAATTATAATGAATCCTCGTCAGTTACTCCTGACCAGGATGAATTTTTGCGTCTGTTAAGTGAGATCGGCACAAAAAACGCGCTGATTATTCACATCGTCGACATTTTTGATTTTCAGGGCAGCGTGATTGGAGGCCTGCAGCGATTTGTGGGCAGCAATCCTGTGCTGCTGGCCGTCAACAAGACAGACTTGCTGCCTAAAGTCAGCAACTGGAACAAAATCCGCAACTGGGTACAGAAGGAAGCCAAGGACCTTGGCTTGAAGGTTGCGGATATAGTGCTTTGCAGTGCCAAGCAGAATCAGGGCTTTGACCGTCTGCTGGAAGCTGTTGATCTGCACCGGGGGAATCGTGACGTATATGTGGTTGGTGCTACGAATGTAGGCAAATCTACGCTGATTAATCGTCTGATTCGCGATTACAGCGACCTGGACCAAGAGCTCACCACATCCCGCTACCCAGGAACTACACTGGATATGGTCAACATCCCGCTTGATGACGGTCATTATATCGTCGATACGCCGGGAATTATGTATCCTTCCAGATACACGGAGCTGGTAGGAGCACAAGACTTGGGGGTTCTTATGCCAGACAAGCCGCTCAAGCCGACCGTCTACCAACTTAATGAGGGACAGACGCTGTTCTTCGGAAGCTTTGGTCGATTTGATTTTATTCAGGGAAAAGGGCACCAGTCTTTCACCTGCTTCGTGAGCGGCCGTGTTCCGATCCATCGCACCAAGCTGGAACGTGCAGATGAGCTGTTTGCTAATCATGCAGGAGAACTTTTGTCTCCTCCGAATCCTGAGAATCTGGCTAAGCTGCCGGAATGGACGAGACATGAATTTAGAATTCAAAAAGGGACACGCTCAGATGTGTTCGTCTCAGGACTGGGATGGGTGAAAATAAACAGCGAGGAAGGTGCAGTTGTTGCACTTCATATTCCTAAAGGGGTAAAAACGCTTGTGCGAACTTCGCTGATCTAGTCCTCCTTGATGATGAGGGCTTAGGAGGCTGGTTGCTGAGGCAGTCAGCGCTCACGCCAGCCGTACGGAAGGAGAGAAGCGAAATGAGTAACTTAGCAGTACCTGTGAGCAGTTCCGGTTCTATGCTGCTCGGTGTGATGGGCGATCCGATTGCGCATTCGAAGTCGCCCGTTATGCATCAGGCAGCCCTGCGTCAGACCGGAATTCCAGGGGATTACGTTCGGCTTCACATTACAGCAGATCAGCTGGGAGAAGCTATTCTCTCCATAAGAACACTAGGGTTTCGGGGAGTGAACGTAACCGTTCCGCATAAAGTCAAGGTTATGGCCTTTTTGGACGAGATTGATCCGGCAGCGGCTGCAGTAGGTGCAGTCAATACAATCGTTAACAATAATGGTCGTCTAACGGGTTATAATACAGATGGTATCGGATATATTCGGTCGCTTAAAGAAGAAGCAGTGCCAGAGCTCTCTGGCAAGACAGTAGTCGTGCTTGGAGCCGGTGGCGCTGCCCGTGGGGTTATTCACGCACTTCTTACCGAGGGTCCAAGGACAGTAATTGTAGCCAACCGAACGAAAGAGACGGCCTCGAAGCTGTGTGAAGAGTGGCAGAAACTCGGCAGCCTGGAGGCCTGCTCTCTTGAGGAACTGAGTGAATGGGTTCCCCAGGCGGATGTGGTCATTAATACCACTTCTGTCGGGATGTCACCTAGAATTGAAGAAAGTCCGCTGGATACGTCTTTGCTGCCTGGTGGCACCGTTGTCAGCGACTTGATCTATAACCCGCTTAAGACCAGGCTGCTGCGTGAAGCTGAGCTTCGCGGCTGTCGTATTCACAGCGGCTTGGGAATGTTTGTTTACCAAGGGGCTTACGCCTTTGAGTATTGGACCGGACAGCCGGCTCCCATTCCGGCGATGCGAAATGCCGTATTGGAGCAGCTTGACGGCCAGGAATGATTTTTGAATAAGAATAGGAGTAATGAGTACACATGCTAACAGGCAAACAAAAACGATTTTTGCGCGCGATGGCGCATCATCTGGATCCGATCTTCCAAGTAGGAAAGGGCGGCACCAACGAAGGGGTTATCCGCCATATTGAAGAGGCGCTGGAACGACGTGAATTAATTAAGATTTCTGTGCTGAACAACTGCCTGGACGATCCGAAGGATATTGCGGCCGAGCTTGCTGAGGGTTCCGGTGCTGAGCTGGTACAGACCATCGGAAGAACCATCGTACTGTACAAAGAGTCCCGAGAGTATAAGCAGATCGAGCTGCCGAAGTAATGATAGGGAGGATGTGCCGGTGACAAAGCGAAAAGTCGGAATTATGGGCGGTGCCTTTGATCCGATTCACTGTGGACACCTGCTGGCCGCTGAGGCGGCAAGGGATCAATACAAGCTGGAAGAGGTATGGTTTATGCCCTCCCATCTTCCGCCTCACAAGGAGAAGGCTGGCGTGAGCGGGCAGCAACGGATGGACATGGTCAAAGCCGCTATTGAAAGCCATCCTGCCTTTAAACCGCTAGATATTGAGCTTGTGCGCGGGGGCATTTCTTATACGATCGATACGATCCGAGAGCTTCGCGGATTACATCCGGAGCTCGATTTTTATTTTATTATCGGTGCAGATATGGTGAATTACCTGCCCAAGTGGGAAGGAATTGAGGAGCTTGTCCGCCTGCTGACTTTTATCGGACTGCAGCGACCGGGAAGCATGCTTGAGCTGGATACACTGCCGGAGGCGGTTCAATCTGCCGTGCTTCTGGCCGATATGCCGCTCGTGGACATCTCCTCCAGCTTGATCCGCGCAAGATTGCGGCAGGGACGGTCAATCAGGTATATGGTTCCGGAACCTGTATATGACTATATGATGAGGAGCGGAATTTATGGAATACACCCGTGAAGAGTTGATTAAAGCCGTATCCGGTCAAATGCCGGAGAAGCGCTGGAAGCATACTGAAGGGGTCATGGCCACATCCGTTCATTTAGCATTAAAATACGGGGCCGATCCCGAAAAAGCCGACTTGGCGGCGCTTTTGCATGATGTGGCGAAGTATTGGCCCATTGATCGGCAAGAAGAGATCATTCGGGAGAACGGGTTGAATCAGGAGCTCCTTGAGCATGATAAGCAGCTGCTCCATGCCGAAGTAGGCGCATTTGTCGCGAAACGGGACTATGGAGTGCTTGACCAGGAGGTACTGGATGCCATCCGTTACCATACCTCGGGCCGAGAAGGAATGACCTTGCTGGACAAAATCGTGTGTCTTGCGGATTATACAGAGCCTGGACGTGATTTTCCGGGAGTCGAGAGAATCCGGGAGCTTGGAGAGAATAGCCTGGAGGAAGGCCTGATTGCAGGCTTTGACTCGACGATTTCCTTTTTGCTGGAAAAAGGAAAAGCGATCTTTCCCTTAACGGTCCTTTCCCGTAATGATCTGATTCGCCAGTTGAAGGCTGCTAGACGATAGTGCTTAAGTGTAGTTTTTGCTGCGAAATAACTCAGTGAAGCAGATGCTTCGCAAAACTAGGCGTATGCTTACGAAGCAGTTTTGCTGCGAAATAACTCAGTGAAGCAGATGCTTCGCAAAACTAAGCGTATGCTTACGAAGCAGTTTTGCTGCGAAATAACCCAGTGAAGCGTATGCTTCGCAAAACTTTTAGGAGGTAACCGATGACGGTAACACCAAACGAACTGTTAAACATCGCGGTTTCAGCCGCCGAGGATAAGAAAGCTATGAACATTGTTGCGCTGGATCTCCAGAACATCTCACTCATTGCGGATTATTTTGTCATCTGCCACGGTAATTCCGATACGCAGGTGCAGGCGATTGCGTCTGAAATCCGCAAGCAGGCACAAGAGGCAGGCGCGAACATTCGCGGCATTGAAGGCCTTGACTCGGCACGTTGGGTACTGATGGACTTGGGCGACGTTGTCGTGCATGTGTTCCATCGGGATGAGCGTGAATATTATAATATCGAACGCCTGTGGTCTGATGCCAAAGTGGTGGAGACTCTATGATTGCAGGAACAATAGTCACTCTCCCGATTGACCGGGAGGTTTCGCCATTCGGCTATTTTCTTCGCACCGAAGGCGGACAAGATATCCTGCTTCACTATACGGAATTAACCCGTGAGGTGAAGCCGGGCGAGGTAATAGACGTATTTTTGTATTTTGATACGGAAGACAGGCTTGCTGCGACGATGAAGAAGCCTTACTTGACGCTAGGCGAGATGGCGCTGCTGGAAGTGGCCGATGTTCACCCACGCCTCGGCTGCTTCCTGGAGATGGGCCTTGGACGCCAGCTGCTGCTTCCAATTCGGGAGCTTCCCGAATACAAGGAGCTGCACCCGCGGGTCGGTGATCAGGTCTTCGTCATCATGGAGCATGACAAGCAGGGACGGCTGAAGGCTAAGCTGGCTGGAGAACAGGACCTGGCGGTCAAAGCCTTTCACGCGCCCACAACCTGGATGAATGAATGGCATGAGGCGATTGTCTACAAACCGCTGCAAATGGGCACTTTTGTACTTGTAGAAGGCGGGGTGCTTGGATTCGGGGCGATCGGGATGATTCATGCTTCCGAACGCAACCGGCTTCTTCGTCTGGGTGAACGGATCAGAGTTCGCGTAGCCCATATTCGCGAGGACGGACGGGTGAATCTGTCGTTGGCTCCGCGCAAGGAGATTGGACGCAATGAGGATGCGGATCGGATCTTGGCGTATCTGGAAGAGCGTCCTAGCGGCTCAATGCCTTATTCGGATGCAACGCCGCCTGAAGTTATCAAGCAGCGCTTTGACATCAGTAAAGCGGCATTCAAGCGGGCACTTGGCAAGCTGATGAAGGAAGGCAAGATTACGCAAAAAGAAAGCTGGACCTATCTGAAGGGCCGTGAACCGGAATCTGATCGGAAATAGGTCTGAAATAGAAAGCGTGGTGGCATCATGCTGTCTTACCGGAAATTTGCTTATGTATACGATGAGTTGATGGAGGATATGCCTTATCCCGAGTGGCTGCGCTTCGCACGTACCGCTTGGGAGAAGTACGATATGCCGAAATCGGTGGTCGATCTAGGGTGCGGGACGGGAGCCATTACGATTCCGCTGATCAATGCAGGCTTTGAGATGACGGGGATCGACCTGTCTGGTGACATGTTGGCCGTGGCCAGGCAGAAGATGGAGTCTTCGCCGAACGGAGCGAGGCTGTTCAAAAGCGGGAGCGTAAGATGGGTGCAGCAGGATATGCGGAGCTGGGAAGTGCCGGAACCTGTAGATTCGGTTATTTCATTCTGCGATTGTCTGAATTATTTGCTGGAGGAAGAGGACATTACAGCGGTGTTCAACCGGACCTATGCTGGACTTAAGCCGGGCGGGAGCTTTCTGTTCGATGTTCACCATCCGAATACCCTTCGCCGTTACGATGAGGAGCAGCCGTTCGTATGGGACGAGAAATCGATCTCCTATATATGGACCTGTGATTTTGATTCGCTTCGCTGTGAGATCGAGCACCATCTTTCCATTTTTGCGCAGGAGAAGGAAGGGCCGCTGTACCGTCGTTTTGAAGAAACACATGTTCAGCGTGCTTATGAGCCGGAATGGCTGCGCAGCGAGCTGCTTCGCGCAGGTTTCCATGAGGTGTACTGTTACGCCGACTTTTCATGGAGGGAAGCGGATGAGAAGACGGAGCGTCTTTTCTTCGTGGCTCTGAAGTAGGCAAGCTAGAGCAAGAATCTACAGTTCTTATTTCATCAAATCATGTTCGCTTGAAATAACGATGGGACTTTCGTCAAAGGCCCGTCGTTTATTTTTTTGTGCGAAAAAACCTAATATTCAGTTCCTCATTCCCGAACTTTATTATTTTTGTTATAATGTAGTTAGAATAATAATGAAACTTATATATCAAATTTGAACGGGTTATTAATGAGTGAGAGACGACGATAACAAGTAAGAGCGGAGGTAGCGACGATGGCCAAAAAAGTGACCATGCAGCAGATCGCAGACTATTTAGGCGTCTCCAAGTTTGTGGTCTCCAAAGCCCTTTCCGGTAAAGGCGGAGTAAATGAGACGACCAAGGAGCGGGTAATTGAGGCTGCTTCCCAGCTGGGATATTTTGCGCAGAAGAACGCTTATGTCAAAAATATAAAACCCACGGCTCCGGCCTCCCTGTCAGATCGCAGCAAGCAGTCTGTCATTGTGCTAATGCCCAATATACGGTTTCAGACGAAGGATTCTCTCTACTGGGGTAAGATTCTGGAGGGAATTTCCCAGACTTTAGAGGCCGAAGGACTGGGGATGGTGATTATCTCGGAGCAGCGGATGGATAATTTTGCGAATGTGCTGAACCCTTCCGGCATCTTGGGTATGATTGGTGTAGGGGAAATTTCCACCTCTCTGCTGCTTGAGGTTCACCGCATTGGACTGCCAATGGTGCTTGTCGATCATGAAGATGCACTTATCCCTACTGACACAGTGTTCGCTAACAATGTAGACAGCATCACACGACTGACCAAGCATTTGATTGGACTTGGACATGAACGGCTGCATTTTATGGGTGATTTTCGTTTTTCCCGCAGCTTCCGGGATCGGTGGATCGGCTTTCGAAGTGCCCTTGAGGAGAACTCGCTGGAGACTCCGGCGCTGGACGACCCGATGCTGTCCCTATTTGGAATCGACCGTGGAGAATATTGGGAGGAAATCAAGAGCTGGTTCGCCAAGCGTAAAAAAATGGACAAGCTGCCGACAGCCATCGTATGTGCGAACGACTCCATTGGGCTCACCGTTTGCAGTGCGCTGCAATCGCTAGACATTTCCGTACCTCAGGAAATTTCGGTTACCGGCTTTGACAACATCGAGGATGCTTACCGGGGGACGCCTCCGCTGACAACGATCCATGTGCCTAAGGAGATGCTGGGCAAGCGAGCCGTAGAGAAGCTGCTGAATCGTATTGCCAATCCTCATGATCCGCTGGAGAAGGTGCTGATCTCGGCAGATATTGTATACCGGGATTCGGTAGCTGAACCGAGGGCTAGAGGGTAAGTTAGCCATGTTCGCAGGATCGATTCTGAAGCTAGGCTGCTGCGGAAATAGGAATATATGAAGAGAGCCAGCCTTTCGGAACCGGTAGGCTGGCTCTTTGATATGTCTTGTCTTAGGCTTCGGACTTGCTAAGACGCTCGATCATTTCGAAGCAGGCACGGCTGTTATGATAAGGACACTTCCAGGCGCTAACCTTCATTTCGTGCAGCTGGGGCACACCCTCACGGTTAACGCTCCAGTACCACTCCCCATGCTTCTTATCGATGATGAACTCTTCGATGAAGTTCCAAGATCTGACGGCCGCTTCAGCGAACTTCTCCTCCCCTGTCATTTGATAGGCGTTGTAGAAGCCGACAACCGCTTCGGCTTGCGGCCACCAGTCTTTATTGGTATCTGTCAGACCCTCAGCGTTAGCCTCATTAAGCAGCCCGCCGTCGCTGTCTACACCTTCATTATAAGTGGCCTCTGCCATGGCAATAGCAACTTCCCGGGTACGTGCCAGCAACTGATCATTCCCAAGCACTTCTGCTGCCTCGAACAGCAGCCAGCTGCCCTCGATGTCATGACCGTAAGAAATATCATCGGATTTCACATTCCATTCCTCGTCAAAGAACAGGAAGAAGTGAGCGGTCTTGGGGTCAACGATATGGTCCAGGGTGACCTCAATCAGTTCGCTCAGTTTGCTGCGCAGCTCTTCGTCCTTCCACACGCGGTATAGGTTGGTGTAGCCTTCCAGAACGTGAAGATGGGTGTTCATGGATTTGGCTTCGTTCAAATCCTTGTCGCTGAGGCTCAGGTTATCCGTAGGCTTCCAGTCGCGAGCCAAGGCTTCAATGTAGCCTTTATGAACCGGATCGTAACCGTGCTTCTCAAGAATGTGGAAGAGCTCTTTGGCGAGCTCCAGCGCTTCTTGATGGCCTGCGGCGCGATAGTACTCAGACAAGGCATAGATCGCAAAAGATTGGCCGTAAATTTGCTTTTTGTCCTGTGAAGGGTTGCCTAGCGCATCAACCATCCAGTACAGCCCGCCATGCTCATTGTCCACAAAATGAGTGGTGAGATAGTCATAGGCGCGCTCTGCCATCTTGAGATAGTCTTCCTGTTTATACATCCGGTAAGCTGTGCTGAACGTCCACAGGATACGGGCATTCAGCACCAAGCTCTTCTCAGCCTCGGGATGAACATTCATCGCATGATCGATTTCGCCGAGGAAGCCTCCGTTTTTCTTATCAATCGTATGCTTCATCCAGAAGCCTAGAATATTCTCCTTTAGTTCTTGTTCCAAACGCGGTTTTAAAGCAGCTGCTTGACTCATTTTTTTGTGCTCCCTTCAACATTTTATATAGATATGGTCTTAGAAGTGTAATAGTCTTTAATGACCGATTCGGCCTCTTTGTTATAAGTGCAGTAATCATCATTGGTGGCTGCCATCTCCGGCGCATACAGCTCGGCTTTCCAGTCCCAGAGCATAAAACCTTGAACCCAGTCGCGCTTGTCACAGGCTGCGAACATCGCATGGTACCAGTCGGCCTGCTCCTTCTGATTCACTTCTCCCGGAAGGTTCCAGTCGTTCGGGATTTGGGCAGAGCCGGTCCGGCTCATACATCCTGCTTCCATGAAGAAGAAGGGCTTGTTGAATGCCTTGACTACCGGTTCAATTCGGTTCAGCTGGGCTTCCCAATCATGAATAGGGTAATAACCGCTTGAAGAAATAACATCTACCGCATCCCACCACGTTACATTATCCTCCTGGTATTTGTCACAGTTATAGGTCACAATTCCGCTGTAGACTTCACGGACATCCGCGATCAACTTCCGCCACTCGGCCTCACGCCGGTCCGTCTGAACCATCTCACAGCCGATGCAGAGCATCTCGCATCCCGTTCGTTCGGCGATTTCCGCATAGTGCAGAATATAGTTCGTGTATGAACGGAACCAGTCGGCCCACTTCGGCTCACAGGGCACATCTTTATCAAAAAAGTTGATATGCGCCCGCCACGTCCCATCCGTACAGTTCACAATAGGCTTTAGGCAGACCTTTAGGCCAAGTGATTTGGCCTTGCGGATCGCCCAGACAACCTCCTCGTCCGTAACGGTAGGTTCCTCCCAATAGGGGATTTCGGTGGAATGAGCTGTGGCCTGCATCGCCGAGAAGGCGATAGCGGTCCAATTTACACCTGTTGTTTCAGCCATAATTTCCATCGATTGATTCGCTTGATCTGTAGCCCAGGTCCCGCGGATGCCCATGAAGCCCCAAGTCATTCCGGCAACATATTCTTTAGCAAAGTTCATAGGTGCACCTCTCTTAATTAAAAATATAGTCCATCATGTTGTATGTTCATCGGATTAAACATCAGTGATATCTACAGCGCTCCGCACCGTTATAGCTTTCTTAAGCTGCTCTAAAGTGAGCTGCTCTGACAGGGAAGACTTGGCGAGGATAAGGATCTTTGTACGGCCGGGCGCCAGATCGAAGTAATTATCATCCAAATGGCCGTCAAGTCCGTTCAGTTCTACCTCTACATATTTGGCCAGCGAATCTGTACCAAGCTTGATTGTAAAATGGTCAGCCTCTTCCTGTACCTCTGTGACAAACTGCGGAACAGGGAAGGTAAAGTGCTTCGGCGGTGCGAAGAGCAGCACCCCGTCACTGATCGTTTGTCCGTCTGATTCAAAACGGTACTCCAGGAAGGCGCAGCGAAGCTGCTCTGCTGTCAGCAGCTCAGAGAAATCCAGGGCAACAACCGCTGCCGAGCTTAGCTCAGCTATTTCAGCTGCGGAAGATCCTTCACGTAGTAGTCCGTCCTTTGTGCTCCAGAGCTTCCAGCTTACCGTTCCGCTCACGCTGTGAAGGGTCTCATTGGATACATGCAGCTCCACTTTCGCGCCTTCATCACAGGCAGATAGGAGGACTGGAGCATAGAAGCGCTTCGCGAAATAATGCAGCGCCTTCCAGCGCCCGTAGTAATCTATACTGGACCAGGAAGCAACGGGCCAGCAGTCGTTCAGTTGCCAGTAGATGGATCCCATGCACCGTCCCCGGTGTCTTCTCCAATGTTCCACGCCATACTTCATGGCTTCGGCTTGAAGCAGCTGTGAAGCGTAGACGAGGGAGGCGAGATCTTTAGGATATTTAAAATTCTGAGCCAGGTAATACAGGATTTTGCCATTCGCGCCATCATTCTTCTGATGCCGTTCCATGACATAGGAGAAGATGTTTCGGTCTTCCGGAAGTGTGTAGGTTTCGATCGTCTTCATGCTCGGAAAAGACTGGAAACCAAACTCGGAGCAGAAGCGGAAATGGAAATGGCGATAGTCTGTAAAAGGCTTAAGGCCATGCCATACATCCCAATAGTGGACATCGCCCCGGTTCTGGTCGTTCGGATCGTCGAATCCGCCGCCCGAGGACGGGGAGGAAGCCCAATAGAACGTATTCGGGTCATACTCTGCTGCAGTCTTTGCCAGGAGAACCTCGAACTGTTGAAGATAGTCCTGGCGAAGCTTCTCATCTTTAGGGAAGTCCCAGGTTTCCCAGGCCATTTCCATCTCATTGTTGCCGCACCACAGACCGAGAGAGGCATGATGCCGCAGGCGAAGCATGTTATCAATAGCTTCCTGGCGGATATTCTCCGCGAATTCATCGGTCAATTCATAGACGGCGCAGGCGAACATGAAATCCTGCCATACGATCAGGCCGTAGCGGTCGCACAGGTCATAGAAATCGTTACCCGGGTAAAACCCGCCACCCCATACCCGGATGCAGTTGAAGTTAGCTTCAATGCAATCCTTGATAAGCTGCTCTGTCTTGGCGGCAGACGTTCTGGGCAGGAGGTTATCCTCCGGGATGTAATTCGCACCCATCGCAAAGATCGCAACCCCGTTCACCTCAAAGGCAAAAGAGGTTCCCCATTCATCAGGCTCCTGCTTTACTCGCAGGGTCCGAAGGCCAATGGTATAGTTCCGCTCGTCCAGAAGCTTACCTTCTGCCTGAAGAAGCACCTGCAGCTGATAGAGCGGTTGATCGCCATAGCCGTTAGGCCACCAGAGCTCGGGATTCTCAATCTGAAGCTGCAAGGTATTCGAGTTCTGTATGATGGAGGCTTTAGCGGTCAACACCTGGCCATCTGGACTGGTTAAGAGAGCCTTAAGTTCGAAGGGAGCCTCGCCCCAAAGCTCGGATTCGGTCTTGATATCGAGTGTAACCAGCCCCTTCTGATGGTGTTGGGTCATATACACGTCGGTTAGACGTGCCTGCTCATAGCCGCGAATATAAATATCGCGCCAGATTCCTGCGTCTGGAAGCTGAGGCCCCCAGTCCCAGCCGTAGCTGTAATGGGCTTTACGAATATGCGGAAATCCGCTTACCGAAATTTCCGGTGCCCACAGGAACGTTTTGCTTTGCTTGTCCTCAATGTAATCCAGAGTGTTCTTGAATTTGATGGAGATCTCGTTGGTCCCCGGCTGCAGATAGCCTTTCACATCGAAAATATAAGTCCGGTGCATATTGTTCGTCTCAGCTATGGCTTGCCCATTCACATAAATGGAGCTGAGCGTATCCAGACCCTCGCAGACGAGCTCAAGACGATCTAATTGATAAAGCTCATGGCTGATATCGAAAGTGCGGGAATAGATATAATCCTGTCTCATGACCTCTTTGGCATGTTCTTCACGATCACGATAGAATGGATCTTCTATTTGTCCAGCTTGGAGCAGATCATGATAGACAGATCCGGGCACAAGCACATCAATGGGCGATTGCTCGGGCGAAATCGTCAGCGTCCAGCCTCCGCCAAGGGATATTGTTTGCATATACCAGACTCCTTTTTAGTAAGAATATTATTTTGTTATATTTTGTTATTGTCTTGTTAAGTAAGTTATAATAACAACATGCTTTATTTATAACTCACTCTGTGAGCGATTTCAAGTATTGATTTTATAATGTAACCATTAGTTTTTAATTACAGAAAAGTTGTGTAACTGCCTACATATTTAGAAAGGGTTCAAAGTGATTATAGAAGTTAGTTAGATTTTTGTTATATAATTGTGCTAAGAAATGCTGTTGGATCACTATGCAGAGGAGAATATAATCATGAAGCTACAATTAAATGACACATTGCTGATCACAGGAGATTCCATTACGGATTGCGGCCGCGACAGACCGTTTGGAGAGAGCGGGGGGCTGGGCAACGGTTACGCGTCCCAGGTGTTTGCCTTGCTTAAGGCGGTTTATCCGCAGCTTCATATTCGGGTGCTGAATACAGGCGTTGGCGGAGATACGACGCTTGAGCTTGAAGAGCGGTGGGAGACCGATGTGAAGAATCTAAAGCCTGACTGGCTGTCCATCATGATCGGTACAAATGATGTGTGGCGGCAGATCGGCAAGCCTGAAGCGGAGCAGTCACTAACGGCTTACGAGAACCGGCTTCGCAAGCTTATTGAAGATATTAAGCCTTCATTAAAGGGCCTTATTCTGATGACGCCATATTTACTGGAATCTAACAAGAATGACCGGATGCGATCCTTAATGGACCAATGCGGTGTCATTGTGAAGAAGCTTGCTGAGGAATATGATGCAGTGTTTGTAGACACGCAGGCCGCGTTTGATGCTGTGGCCAGCGACATCTATTTGGCCGAGCTGTCCTTCAACTGGGACCGTGTTCACCCTGACGGTGCAGGTCATATGGTTCTTGCGCGGGCATTCTTGAATGCGATCGGCTTTAATTGGGAAGGGAAATAATCAAGTTTACATTAGGAAAGGAGTTCCTGCAAACCAAGCAGGAACTCCTTTCCTAATTTTTTATGCAGACAGTCACGACGCCAATGATTTCTTCCGGAACATGGATTGTCCTAGTGTGAAGTAAAAGACGAAGCTGAGGACGACCATCGCATATAAGCTCCATTCCTGAACTCTCGGCGAGAAAGGGGTGCCTTGCGGCATCATGGTATAGAACGGCAGAGTGAACGGAAACCACATGCCAAGCGCGGAAGGGAGACCGGAGAACACGATGTTGAGCAGGACGCAGACGACATTAATACTAAAGGCAATGCCGAAGTTCTTAAACCGGGTGGAGAACCATAACTGGATGGCTGCCAATGGAAGGATGCCGATCCAGCCCAATACGGCGCTGCTCACTAGGAATGTCCAATCGATGCTGCCTGTAACGCCGGCAACCATGCCGCTGCCGATCTCCGCCGCCATGAATAGGACCTGTATTATCGCCAGCATGCAGAGCAACACGGCGTATTTGGCCAAATAAATGCTGGAACGGGAGTAAGGGGTGGCAAGCAGCTGTTTCCATCCCCCCGACCTATGCTCGTACAAGCAGATTAGACCGGCTATGGTTCCGGATAACAACGGGAAGAAAAACGCGGTATGCAGGTTAATGATATACATCAGGTAATTCGGCCAACTCGGTTCGTAAACTGCGGAAAGCATGCCCCAATTGCTGCTAGCTAATGATATATCCGCAATCAGGGCGATGAAAATAAGAACGGCGATCAGCCGCCATTGAATTTTTATGAATTCTGCGGTAAGTAGTCTTTTCATCTTCTTTTTCCTCCTACCATTCTTTCCTGTTAAAATGCCAACATCCCGCAGCCAATAAAACGACTCCGGCGGATAGGCCGGCAAATACCCATCGCCCATGTCCAGGGATGAGGGGAGTGGACAGTGCGGGATATGTCCACGGCATGTAATGGAGGAGGGGAAACGTCGATCGTGCCAAAAACAAACTGGCCATGGAACCGGCTGCTCCCGCTCCTATCGCAATCGATTGATTAGCAAACAGGATGGACAACCATGTTTGAATCGAGATAAAGGCAAACACGGCGAAAAAACAATAAAGCGGCTGTTTGATGATAATTTCGAACGGCACCGGTTCATGGAATAACAGCTTCCAAAGCACGATCGTGCCTGCGATAATCAGCAATACTTCAATGAGCAGCAGCAGGCACGTGACGATCCATTTACTTAAGTAAACTTTTGGCTTCGCTACAGGAATCGTGCACATCCGGTTCCAGACTTTTGTTTCATGCTCTGTAGAGGCCATGACGCTGGCGAGCAAGGTGACACTAAGCATGAGGGTAAAAGAAAGAAAAAAGTACATCACGGACATCGTGGCGTATGCCCCGCCGGGCGAATCCCGAAAATTCATGTACCAGAATGCGCTCATCACCCCTAGTAGTAGCACGGCCGCGATGACAGGTAGAACGAGACAAAACATTCTCAATTTCATCCATTCCGTGCGAATTAGCTTGATCATAAGCTTCTCCCCATGCCGGTCATGCTGAGAAAGATTTGTTCCAGCGATTGATCTCCGCCTTGCTCTCTAAGGCTGGATAGTGTGCCTTGATAAATGAGTTTTCCCTCATTGATGATTCCCACATGATCTGCAACCTGTTCAATTTCATACAACAGATGGCTCGACACCAATACGGTCATGCCGTACATTTGGGGCATGGCGGTAATCAAACTGCGGATCTCCTGTATCCCCGAAGGATCCAAGCCGTTAGTCGGCTCATCAAGGATCAATAATTTGGGATGATGGAGAATCGCCATCGCAATGGCGAGTCTTTGTTTCATGCCCAGCGAGTATTTCCGGACCGCTTTGCTGGCTTGATCCGTTAAACGTACCCATTCAAGTGTTTCCGCAATGCGTGACTCCGAGGCTCCCAGCAAGGTGGCTGCGATTTTCATATTCTGATATCCCGACAAATGACCGTAATAAGACGGGGATTCAACCAGCGATCCGATTCTCTTCAGAATTTCAATCCGTGATTTTGGAAAAGGCTTGCCAAATATCGTGATGGTGCCCCCGTCGGGCTGGACCAATCCAAGCAGCATTTTGATCGTTGTCGATTTTCCGGCTCCGTTAGGTCCCAAAAAACCGTAAACCGAACCCTCAGGGATTTGCAAATCGATCCGGTTCACGGAAAGATGATCGCCAAATTGCTTGGATAAAGCGTCTGTTTCGAGTACAAACTGTGCCATTTTCTTTGTTCACCTCTGATTATATTCTCCTTAAAGGTTAGGCGAACAAAGTAAACGTCAGGTAAACGAATTGCCTGACGGCATCACGGCATCAAGCGGGAGCAGGATCGTGACGATTGTTCCTTGTTTTGGGACGCTGTGGATTTCCAGTTTTCCTTGATGCTCCTTGATTAAGTCCTTCACAACGTACAGACCGATTCCCTCACTCTTGTGCTGGATTTCACCTGGATGGCTGTGTTGGAGGCGCTGAGCGACTGCGGGGGGCATGCCAATACCATTGTCGGTCACAATGATTTGTACGTTTTGATTTGCTAACACCCGGACAGAGATGCTCGTATCGGAAGGGTTATGCAATACCGCATTCATCAATATATTTTGCACCGCTCTTTTTAGAAGCTTAGGATCAAAATAGTAAGGTAGGGCGGGGACATGGGATTCAAAGCTGAAATGATAGGCAGCGGATTTGGGATTGTTGGCCACGTCAAGCGTCAGCTCCCTCAAGAAACCGACAAGGTCGCTTCTTGCTTTCAGCGCCTGGGTCTTTCCGTGCTTGAACTGAAACGTTTGGATCAACCCCTCGATATCTTGAACTTTCTGGAGTAACAATCGGAAAATCGGCTCTTCCTCCTCCTTGGCCAATTCAACCTGCGGGCTAGCCATCACATCCAGATATCCTTTGATGTAAGAGAGTGGGGTTTTGATATCGTGGGATACACCGGAAATCCATTGTTCTTTTACTTCGTTGGCTTGTTCAAGCTCCTGACGGTTGTGCTCCAGCGTGGCCGTCAATTCCTGAAGACGAATAATCATATCTTTGAAGGGGGCATAGATCAGCCTGATCTTATGTTGATTCTTCCAAAGAAATGAATAACGTTCGCCATAAAACCGGGAGTCGTACTGCCCTTCGGACAAACCCTTCATCCAGCCTACTACAGCCAGTGACGGCTTGCCGATCAGCCAGCCGGCCGTATACATGTATAGGCCTAGCATCCCAACCATAACTAGTATATGGTAAATGTTTATATCAATTAGATGAAGCGCAGGGATAGATTCCATTAAGAGAATGATGACAACAGTAATAGCCACAAAGCCGACGGAGATCACCAATACAGAAGCCATTAAAAATACAAGGGACAGCAGCATGGAGCGGCGAACAATCGTCATTGAACATTCCTCGCTTTTTTAACCAATTTATAGCCAAGCCCTTTCATATTGAGGAGAAACTGCGGTTGTCTTGGATCGGGCTCAATCTTCTTTCGGATTCTTGAAATATGGATTACCACCGTTTTTTCATCGCCCTCCTGATAGGGCTTCCACACTTTTTCATATAATTCGCTCACCGTAAAAATAAAATTGGGATGCTCGCAAAAGAAAGCGAGCAATAAAAATTCCATCGGCGCACAGGAGACTTCTTGCCCTTGAACGAATAATTGCCCGCTTTGCTTGTTCAGTTTAAAATGTCCAAAATCGTAAACGGCTCGGGACATGGTTTGAAGCTTGGCTACTCTGCGCAAATGAACCTTCACTCTCGCCGTCACTTCGGTCGGGTTAAACGGCTTTGTGATGTAGTCGTCCGCCCCCAGCTCAAACCCGGTAATCTTGTGCATATCCTGATTCTTGGCGGTCAAAAATAGTACAGGCGCTTCGGTGATCGTTCTGATCTGCCGGCATACGTCGAATCCATCCCCGTCCGGCAGCATCACATCCAAGACAATCAGGGATACATCATGACAGGCGATGATGTCCAGGGCTTCTTGTGCCGTCGTTGCAGTTAATAAATTTGTAATCCCGAAATTTCGCAAAGTAAACGCCAGCAGATCTAACAAGCCTTGCTCGTCATCTACCAGCAGGACAGTGCCGTTCTCCACGTGACTCACTCCATCCGATAGTTTCGTTTTATATCTATTATCATAGCACTTGGATTGGGCATGAAGAAATGTCAGCCCTGCCATTTAGGAAGCTTCCCTTCTTTATGGATTATGTCTTGTCCTTTTAATGATCATGGTTGGCGTGGTTGTCATTACGAAGGCGGAGGACTTTGTGGCTAATTTCGTATATGCCTTGTTCATAGTGTTTTCATATATTGAAATATTGCGATATACAAAAGAATAAGGTATATTGATTAAGAGTTAAAAACCTGTGAAGGATGTGAAATTCTGTGCTGTTTAGTTCTTACCAGCTAAAAAACATTACGCTGAAAAACCGGATCGTCATGGCCCCTATGTGCATGTACTCCTGTATGGATGAGTCCGGATTGGTTCAAGATTTCCATAAAATTCATTACCCTTCCCGTGCTGTAGGGCAAGTGGGGCTGTTGATCGTCGAAGCGACAGCAGTTACTCCTCAAGGAAGAATTTCTCCGTATGATCTTGGCATCTGGAGTGATGATCATGTTGCCGGACTTCAGGAACTGACCCGCCTGGTACATAGCCAAGGCTCTCATATTGGAATTCAGCTGGCTCATGCAGGCCGTAAGGCAGAGCTGAAGGATCCGATCATCGCTCCGTCAGCGATCGCGTTCAGCGACCGCTACCAAACCCCGCAAGAGATGACAGTGGCTCAGATTCATGAGACGGTTGAGGCCTTCAAGGAAGGAGCCCGCCGGTCGAAGGAAGCTGGATTTGATGTGATCGAGCTGCATGCTGCGCACGGTTACCTGATTAACCAATTCTTGTCCCCGCTCAGCAATCATCGGGAAGACGAGTATGGCGGTGACCGCGACAAGCGCTTCCGTATTCTGAAAGAAGTTATTGAGGCTGTAAATACCGTATGGGATGGCCCACTGCTCGTTCGTGTATCCGCTCATGATTATGATCCGGAAGGACTTACGCCTGCTGATTATGTATATTACGCCAAGCAGCTGAAAGAGCTCGGTGTAGACTTGATCGATGTCAGCTCCGGCGCCGTTATCAGCAAAGGTCCTTCCAGCGTGTATCCTGGCTACCAGGTGCCGTTCGCTGAGCAAATCCGCCGTGAAGCGGATATTCCAACAGGAGCAGTCGGACTTATTACAGAGCCTGAGCATGCGGAGGAAATCCTCCAGAATGGCCGTGCCGATCTGGTCTTCCTGGCCAGAGAGCTGCTTCGTGACCCTTACTGGCCGCGCAGAGCGGCTAAGCAGTTGGGCGTTGAGATCGAAGCGCCTGCACAGTATGAGCGTGGCTGGTAATATCAGCATACTTTGTATTGCTGAAGAAGCGAATCCGGATCGTTGTCCGGGTTCGCTTTTTTTGTTACAGAAGAGACTGGAATTTTTATAATAGACTGTTTTGATTTATTATACTTTCATGATGCGCTAGTAGAATCTATAGAGGTAGGGGAGCATGAGATCAATATTTTTTCCTCACGCGGGAGGACCGGGTATACGTAAAGTTGGTGGAAGCGCTGAAAAAGATACCTCGTAAACCATCTACAGTGCGCCTCACGGGTTTCCTATCGTATCCCATCTGTAGGAAGAACATAGCGAATGAACGGATAGGCATTACGGATCCTTACAAGGTAAAGGTGACGACAAACTCATATGAAAAAGAACAAGCCCCTCGGGAAGCTGGTTTCCTTGAGGGCTTGTTCCACTTCTATGATTTACACTGCAATAGCCTTCAAATCCGGTGAAACCATCAGCTTAGCCTCGGTGGCCTTCTGAACGTCTTCCACCGACAAACCCGAAGCGATTTCCTTTAGTAGCAGCCCTTTTCCTGGAATCACATCGATGACGGCCATTTCGGTAACGATGGTCTTTACAACATTTACGGCGGTCAGGGGGAGCTTGCAGGTTTTCAGGATTTTCAGCGCTCCGTCTTTGGTCAGATGCTCCATGGCTACGATCACCCGCTTGGCTCCAACCACCAAATCCATGGCCCCGCCCATACCCGGCACTTTTTTCCCGGGAATCATCCAGCTTGCCAGGTTGCCTTGCTCATCGACCTCCAGGGCGCCCAGAACGGTGATGTCTACATGCCCTCCGCGAATAATGGAAAAAGATAGCGTACTGTCGATAAAACAAGCTCCTTTTACGGCAGTTACGTAGTTTCCGCCAGCATCGATACAATCGAGTCTTTCCTTTCCCTGAGCCGCCTTGGGGCCTACGCCGACAATTCCGTTCTCAGCCTGCAGCGTAATATGCACGTTTTCGGGGATATAATCCACTGCCATAGTAGGCAGGCCGACTCCAAGGTTGACGATATCGCCGTCTTTAAATTCCCGGGCTACTCTTCTAACGATTAATTCTCGGTTATTCATGCTTAATCTCCCACCTTTACGATCGCATCGACAAAGATTCCGGGGACGTTGACATGATTGGGATCAATGTCCCCTGTCTTTACGTATTCGTCCGTCTGTGCAATGACATACTCGGCCGCCGTTGCCATAACGATATTGAAGTTGCGTGAAGAGCCGTTGATGACCAGGTTCCCCGCTTCATCCCCCTTATGGGCGCGAATTAACGCCACGTCCGCTTTGAGCGGTAGCTCCAGCAAATATTCCCGTCCGTCTATCTCCAGCTTCTGTTTACCTGTCTCGACAACGGTGCCTACGCCTACAGGGGTTAAAACACCGCCCAAGCCCGCTCCTCCTGCGCGGATTTTTTCCGCGAGTGTGCCTTGCGGGAAGAGCTGCACATCCGCTTCTTTTGTCATCAGGAGTCTTCCCGTTTCCGGATTGGCGCCGATGTAGGAAGCAAAAATCCGCTTTACTCGGCCGCTTTTCACAAGCTCATAGATCGATAGTTCCGGTGTGCCCGTGTCGTTGGAAATTACGGTTAGATTGCCAGCGGAATTAGTGTCGACCAGCGCGCGCACCAGCTCTTCCGGATAACCTCCGGCGAGAAAACCTCCGACCATCACCGTATCCCCGTCTTTCACCTTCTTAACTGCTTCTTCCGCAGAGATGATTTTGTTCATTATGTTTCTCCCACCCTTGTCTAATTTTTAGGGAAACTAACTTTCTTGGAGATAATCGTGGATGACTCTCGCATAGGGCAGCGTTAAATCGGCGATAAAATGTTTTCCGCCAACATAAGCTTTCACTGGCAAGTCGGCCACAGGGGCATTGACATGGGGGACCAGGAATAATCTGGCGGGCCCTGACCAGGCGCCTTTTACCGTGATGTTTTCCAGATTATACGCCACTAACTGAGCGATTTTCGGAGTGCCGTCAACATCGGGGATCAATTTTAAATTAACCTGGGTTTTGGCGATCGATTTAGCTGTTTCCGCTTCATCCAGAATGTGATATTTGAAAGGTATCGTTCCCATGGCCACCAGGACGTTATTATAGTGCAGTGTGCCCGTCAGCGTCTCGGTTTCTTCGACTCTCAAGCGAGGTTTCGCCCATTTTTTCGGAAATCCCCAGATTTCCCGTCCCCCGAGAATAGCGGGCGCATTGTCCAAATACATTTGCGCGACAAAATTGCACGGCTTTCCTTGAAAAGTACACGGAATAACGATCCCGCTTTCCTCATAGCTTCCCAAACCGGACGAATCGGGCATCTTGATCCACTCATACGAAACGGTGTTGCTTCCGTCCGGCTCAAGCGGTTCTGGGACCGCCTGTCTAATTGCGGCGGGATCGGATTCATAAGTAATGATAAAAAATTCCCGGTTAATGAAACGGCATGGCGGCCGTCCGTAACTGGCGCTGGCCGCAGGCATCGATTGCAGTGAAAGTACCTCTTTTTGATTCATAACGATCTCGCCCTCCCTTTTTAAGTTAAATGAGTGCATTCTCAACCAGCATCGCGATTCCCATGCCCGTTCCGATGCATAACGAGGCTATGCCGTAACGTGAAGATCTTCGTATCATTTCGTGAACCAGCGTAACCAATATTCTAGCGCCGCTTGCCCCGACAGGATGCCCGATTGCGATTGCGCCGCCATTAACATTGACCTTGTCCGGACGGATTCCAAGCTCCTTCAATACCGCAACTGCTTGTGCGGCGAAGGCTTCATTAATTTCAAAAAGATCGATGTCATCGATGGACATTCCCTGGCGTTTAAGAAGCGACGAAATGGCTTTCACCGGTCCCATTCCCATATAGGCGGGGTCGACGCCGACCAATGAGTAACCTTTGATATATGCCAGCGGTTTTAACGCAAGCCCTTTACATTTGTCTTCCGACACGACGAGTGCGGCCGCCGCACCATCATTAATTCCCGAAGCATTTCCCGCGGTAACCGTTCCGTCCCTCTTAAACGCGGGCTTTAAACTGGAGAGTTTTTCCTTGCTGGTATCTCCTCTTACGTGTTCGTCTTCCGCGAAAATGATCGTTTCTTTTTTGGTTTTGATCGTGACCGGAACGATCTGTTCCGCAAAAACCTTTTTGTTTCTGGCTTCTGCGGCCTTTATCTGACTTTCGTAGGAAAATTCATCCTGTTCAAGTCTAGAAATTTCATATTTTTCGGCGACATTTTCTGCGGTAATTCCCATATGGTATTTGTTGATCGGGCACGTAAGTCCGTCGTTCACCAAGGAGTCGACCAGTTCGCCGTTGCCCAGTCTGTAGCCGTTTCGGGCATCGCTTAGCAGATAAGGGGCGTTGGACATGCTCTCCATGCCTCCAGCCATGACGATGCTGCTTTGCTCCGACAATATGGATTCGTAAGCTAATGCAATGGCATGAAGTCCTGAACCGCAAACCGTGTTGATCGTTGATGCGGGCACATCGATGGGGATGCCGGCTTTGAGCGCCGCCTGTCTGGCGGGGTTCTGGCCAACGCCCGCCTGAAGGACATTTCCCAGAAAGACTTGATCAATCTTAGCCGGCTCTAGCTTGCTTTGCTGAAGGCATGCTGTCATCACGTTGGCCCCCAGTTCGGGAGCGCTTAAAGGCGCAAGGGTTTTGTTAAAGGAGCCGACCGCCGTTCTCAATGGGCTTACTAGTGCAACTTTTTTCATAAACACTCACAATCCTTTCGTTGTGTTTAAGACAAAAAAATCCGTGACTGCATTTTATTTCGTGTTTTCCTCAGATTTAAGAACCACACCGGCTTTGAGATCCATGGCATCGGAAAATTACAGCGAATGAAACACTGAGCATGACGACCTTGCGTTATCCATCATTTTTGACAGCCTTCTTTCTTCCTTTAATTGGAATTTTGTAGCGGTTTTATCTTAGTTCTAATGCCCAATTTGCTCAATGCCTAAATATAAACATAAAATTTTAAAATAATATATATAGTTCCAAAAAATCCATTATAGCCCATTATTACTTTTATTTTCTGGATTTTTCTGAATGCTTCTGAATGTTTCTGTAAATAAAGGAACAAATGTTATATAATGGGAGGAAATGATTGCTGATTGCCATGTAGAGAACGATTTTAAGCTTTCCTGAACTTTGAGGGGAATATATGAAAATAAATAGAATTTCATAGATATAACCGAAATATCAATTTGGAGGGGTCGTGATGGATTGGATGAGGGCAGCGGTTTAATTGAATATGTCGGGGAGGAGAGATTGGTTTTCGACCACCCGGATCTCCGCATGGAAAAAGCGGACCTTAACCGGATTTTCGCAAACTATGACAGCATCGGGGCAATTTTATACGGCGGCGAGAACTCTGGTTGGGAACGGACACCGTGGTTATCCTTCCGGGACACCTATCAGATACTATCGCTGGAGTTGTCGAGGGAAGAGATCAGGTACCCCGTTCAGTTAACGGAGGTCAATCTATCAGCACCGCGCAGCCCCGAAAAACTGCTTGTATTTTGAACTAGGCGGAGGTTTGGTTCAGGTGACTTATTTGGCCGGACAGGCTCCGGTTCATTTCTGACAGGATTCGAAAAACTGCGAGTTCTTCCAACTTGTCGAAAATGAAAGTTTTGCGGATTTCGATCATGAGCTGGCGTAATGGGTTCCGGAGGGAGTCAGTATTTTGTTGGATTCCATTCAGGCGATGCTTGACGCGGTGAACCGGGTTGTTGGGCGAATAGCGGGGTGAAGTCCGTTGGTACACGGTGGGTACATTCAGCGTTTTTGAGCATAAAAAAGTTGCGGTCAAAAGCCCCGCAACCGTTGATTTTATAATGGTCGAGACGACAGGATTTGAACCTGCGACCTCTTGCTCCCGAAGCAAGCGCTCTACCAAGCTGAGCCACGTCTCGATAATTTAAGGTGAATGATCGTTGGATCAATTCTTAATTATACTCTGAAATGGATAGCTGTAAATATATCTTCTGGAGTATGAAGGGTAACTTTTTGTGAACAAAGTCATGACCTAGACTTTATCATCCAGTATTCAGGAGAATGATTGACATTTCGACTTTTTTAGATATAATGGTTGGTAAATAATCGGATAAATGTTTGCGATGATAGGGAGCATTAGTTTGCGGTTAGTTATGCAGAGAGCCGGTGCTTGGTGAAAGTCGGTTAACTATTCGAAATGAACTCGCCCTGGAGCTTAAGATGAAAGCGTTCGTCCGAACGTGAAAGATCTTCGTCCCGCCCGCGTTAAGGGTGCAAAGTGAGTGTCGGATAAAGCATATCCGCGCTAACTAGGGTGGTACCACGGGAACTGCAGCCTCTCGTCCCTAGCGATAATAACGCTACGGGATGAGGGGCTTTTTTGATGGTTTAAAGCGTTGTATTGCCGCAATTTATGAAGGGGGATTTTATGATGTCAGAGCACAATCATACAAGCAACGTCTATCATCCACAGTCGATCGAGCCGAAATGGCAGGCCTACTGGGATGAACACAAGACTTTTAAAACAACAGAGGACGCGAGCAAACCGAAATTCTACGCCTTGGATATGTTTCCTTATCCATCGGGAGCCGGGCTGCATGTAGGCCACCCAGAAGGATATACGGCGACAGATATTATTTCACGTTTCAAACGAATGAAAGGCTACAATGTGCTTCACCCGATGGGATGGGACGCTTTTGGCCTGCCTGCTGAGCAGTATGCTATCGACACGGGCAAGCATCCGCGGGATTTCACCATTCAGAACATCAACAACTTCCGCCGTCAGATCAAGTCGCTGGGCTTCTCCTACGATTGGGATCGTGAGATCAGCACGACGGACCCTGAGTATTATAAATGGACTCAGTGGATTTTTATTCAATTGTATAAGAAAGGTCTTGCCTATGTTGCAGAGGTTCCGGTGAACTGGTGTCCGGCGCTCGGCACGGTACTTGCCAATGAAGAAGTTATTGACGGCAAGAGCGAGCGCGGCGGCCATCCGGTTATCCGTAAGCCGATGCGTCAGTGGGTTCTGAAGATCACGGAATATGCAGACCGCTTGCTTGAGGATCTGGAAGAGCTGGACTGGCCGGAGAGCTTGAAGGAAATGCAGCGCAATTGGATTGGTAAATCCAAAGGTGCTGAGGTTGTCTTTGCCATCGAAGGGCATGAAGAGACCTTGACCGTCTTTACAACCCGTCCTGACACCTTGTTTGGGGCAAGCTATGCAGTGCTTGCGCCAGAGCATCCGCTGGTGGCTTCCATTACGACAGCGGAGCAATCGGAAGCTGTGAAGGCCTATCAGGATCAGGCGGCACGCAAGAGTGATCTGGAACGCACAGATCTGGCAAAAGACAAGACTGGCGTATTTACCGGAGCTTATGCTGTAAATCCAGTAAGTGGCGCTAAGCTGCCGATCTGGATTGCCGATTATGTTCTGGCAGGTTATGGAACTGGCGCCATTATGGCAGTACCGGGTCATGACGAACGCGATTACGAGTTCGCGAAGAAGTTTGAGCTGCCGATTATTGAGGTTGTTCAAGGCGGTAATATAGAAGAAGCGGTATATACCGGGGACGGTCCGCATGTAAACTCGGACTTCCTGAACGGGCTGCATAACGAAGAAGCGATTCAGAAGATGATTGCTTGGCTCGAAGAGAACGGAAAAGGACAAGGCAAGGTCACTTACCGCCTGCGTGATTGGCTGTTCAGCCGCCAGCGCTATTGGGGCGAACCCATTCCGATTATTCACCTGGAAGACGGCACAATGAAGACGGTGCCTGAGGATCAGCTGCCGCTGATGCTGCCAGAGGTCGATCAAGTTAAGCCGTCCGGCACTGGGGAATCACCGCTGGCCAATGTAGCGGACTGGGTGAACACAACAGATCCAGAGACGGGACTTCCAGCCCGCCGTGAGACCAACACTATGCCGCAATGGGCCGGCAGCTGCTGGTACTATCTGCGTTACATTGATCCGCACAATGATCAGGAGATCTGCTCCAAGGAGAAGCAGGAGCAATGGCTGCCTGTAGACCTTTACATCGGCGGTGTAGAACACGCTGTTCTTCATTTGCTGTATGCCCGCTTCTGGCACAAGGTGCTGTATGATCTCGGAGTTGTTACGACCAAGGAGCCATTCCAGAGACTGGTGAACCAAGGTATGATTCTCGGTACGAACAACGAGAAGATGAGTAAATCCAGAGGGAACGTCATCAATCCGGATGTTATCGTGGGTGAATACGGTGCGGATACACTGCGCGTCTATGAAATGTTCATGGGACCGCTTGAGGCAACCAAGCCTTGGAATGAGAATGGTGTAGAAGGTACTCACCGCTTCCTGTCTCGGATCTGGCGCCTGTTCATCAATGAAGATGGCGGCCTGAATGCGAAGATTGTGGATGGCGACGGCAGCGATGAATTCAAGCGGACCTGGCACAAGACCATTAAGAAAGTCACAGAAGATATTGAGCATATGCGCTTCAATACGGCGATCAGCCAGCTGATGATCTTCATTAATGAGGCCTACAAGACGGACGCAGTTCCTAGAGCAGCTGCAGAGAATTTTGTTCAAATGCTGTCTCCATTGGCTCCGCACCTTGCTGAAGAGCTGTGGCAGCGCCTCGGTCACAATGAGAGTGTAACCTATGTGTCTTGGCCTGAGTTTGATGAGGCATGGACGGTAGATGCCGAGGTTGAAATTGTTGTGCAGGTGAACGGTAAAATCGTTGAACGTACGAAGATTTCTAAGGACTTGGACCAAGCGGCCATGCAGGAGCATGCGCTTGCACTTGAGAATGTATCGAACGCCATTGCAGGCAAGACCGTCCGCAAAGTCATCGCGGTTCCTGGCAAATTGGTTAATATCGTAGCAAACTAAGCATTGTTTAAATAACTGACATCTATAGAGCTCCTTCATGACGGTTCATATTATGGAATGAAGATGGGCAGGTGTTATAAATGATGAAGGACCGATGGCTAACCGCAGTGATCTCTGCTGCGGTTGGTGCCGGCCTTGTGTTCTTCGCACTTGGCGGCAAGGGCGAGCCGGGAGTTGAAGGATGGCTGCCTGTTAATGAAGGGGTGGCCCAAGCTTTGGCAACCTCGGTAGACAAGGATTCGAAAGCGCCGGCTAAGGCAGCTGAAGCTGCCGAGGACAAGCAGAAGAAATCTGTGAACAGCTCCTCCGCATCCAGCGTAAATGAAGCAACTGCTGGAGCGTCTGAACTGAAAACGGGCTCTAGCCTGGCTTCTGGGCAGGAGATGCCGATAGCCAAGATGGATGTGAATTCTTCCTCTCCAGCTGCTCTCCCGGCTGCTAACGATAGCTTGATCCACATTAATTCAGCAGGCTTAGTTGAACTGCAGGATATTCCGGGGATCGGTGCGAAGAAGGCTCAGGCCATATTGGACTATCGGAATGAGCACGGGGCGTTTAAACAAATTTCCGATTTGACGAAGATCAAAGGCATTGGAGATAAAATGCTTCAGAAGATGAAGCCCTACATCGGGCTTTAGGATGGGAGAATGAACAGGAATGAGTGCTGACAGACGGAAGGATTGGGATACTTATTTTATGGATATCGCTTATATGGTATCCACCCGTTCACGCTGCAGCCGCAGGCATGTTGGCGCCGTATTGATGCAGGGAAAGAAGCTGCTCGGTACCGCGTATAATGGAGCGCCCTCAGGTGTGCCGGATTGCTCCGAGGCCGGCTGCATGATTGCTGAGGAGTATGAGCCGATGATGGTGGATGGACAGCAGCAAATGGTTAAGAAGCAGCGCTGTATCCGGACCATTCATGCGGAGCAGAATCTGCTGCTGTTCACTGACCGGACCGATCGGGAAGGCTCCAGCGTCTATGTGACGGATGAACCTTGCTGGACCTGTGCTAAGATGCTAGCGAACAGCGGAATCGTGGAGATCGTTTATCATCGGCCATACCGTAAGGATACGGATAAGGTGTCAGAGCTGATGAGGCAGAAAGGAATTACTTTCCGCCGACTAGACCCTTATACGCCGCCTCGTGAAACTGTAGATCCAGATGAATCTGTTGTGGATTAAGACAGTTAGGAAATTAGGCGCATCATCAATCATCGCAAAATAGATGTAGAGGAAGAACCTCTGCTGCTTACATGCAGTAGAGGTTCTTTTTTTTGTACAGGGAGGTATGCAGCAATGCTTCACAGGCGGCCTTTAGTTTGTGCTGCTGACTGCTGGATTGCCGGCAGCGGTGTCGCCTATCTTTATTCAGGCTTCACCTTTGTACTGGTTTGTCTTGGACTTATTCTCATCTGCCCACTGGTACTTCGTCTGGCAGGAACGTCTTATAGGCAATTGTTTGTGCCTCTGTTTTGCTTCATTCTTGCGGGTGCATATTGGCAGTATAACGAGTCGCAAAATGTGACGGTCATCCCAAGTGTACTCGGGGGAAGCGGTAATGCGGAGGACATAGAAAGCCTTCTGGTTAGCATGTCTGGAACTATAGTGTCCAGTGTGGAAAGAGATGGGGACCGGGTGGATTTTACAGTTTCGGCGGACAGTATAGCAGGGAGTGCTGTAGGGAGTACTTCAGGGGGAAAAGAAAAGGCCACCAGCAAGACAGCGAAGTCTGTTCATGGGGAGAAGCTGCTCGTCCAGGTGCGCCTGACCGAGGAGAATGAGATTAAAGTGGCCTCAGGCTGGAGGCGCGGGCAAAGAATCCAGGTAACGGGCCAGCTTCAGAAGCCGCAGGGCTCGAGGAATTTTGAAGGCTTCGATTATAATAAATATTTGCATACCCAGCATATCCACTGGCTGTTTAAAGCAGCTGGAGCCGCATCGGTTAAGGTAACCGAAGGGGGCTGGAGTATGGCTCGCCTACTATCCTGGAACGACCTGTTAAGAGAGCAGATTGGCCAGAATATCACTGCGATCTTTGGGGAGCGCAGCGCAGAATATATGAGAGGCCTCCTTATCGGCGAGACGAGCGGGCTTGACCGGGAGATTTATGACAGCTTCTCCACCTTAGGCCTAACCCATATACTAGCTATCTCAGGCACTCATGTGGCAATCAATATCGGGATGCTGTTTTGGCTGCTGCGTCGTCTGCGAGTCACTAAGGAAGCGTCTTACGTCATCGTGTTGTTTTTCATTCCTATATATGTTATGGTAACTGGCTTGTCACCCTCAGTTGTGCGTTCGGGAATTATGGCGATGATTGGGATCTACTTGCTGCGAAAAGGGTTGCTGAAGGACGGCCTTCATGTGCTGTCTGCCACAGCCTGGCTGATGTTGCTCTGGGAGCCTTACTATCTGCTGAATGTTAGCTTCCAGCTGTCCTTTATTGTGACTGCTGGTCTCATTGTTTATGTTCCGCTACTGAACCGCTTCTTCACCTTTCTACCGCGCCGGCTGGCGGGTGCGGTCTCCATCTCAGTTACGGCACAGCTGATTTCCTTCCCGATTACCATTTATTATTTTAACCAGCTGTCTCTGCTGTCACTGGCAGCCAACCTGGTTATTGTGCCTGCCTCCAGTCTTGTCAGCCTTCCGGTCGGTACAGCGGCATTACTTTTAAGCTATATTTGGCTTCCTCTTGGCAGATGGCTGGGATATTTCGTGGATTGGATGAACCGTGCTACTTTTGTCATAGCCGGCTGGCTGGATGGTTTAGGCCAAGGGGTAATGATTTGGGGCTCTCCGGCAATTTGGTGGATTCTATCCTACTATTTGCTCTTATATTTTTTGTTGTACGCAGGAAGCAGATTTCGCGAGACTAAGAATACTCAGGCTGCTCCAGATGAGACCGTACCTCTGAATCCTCAATTGCAGCCGCCACAACTATCAGTTGCCCGGCGGATCAAGCTGGGGCGTCTTACCCTGCTTCGCTTTGGGCTGGCCAGTGCAATGGCGGCCCTGCTGATTCTCGGGTATCAGCCTCTTTATGCGAATGGCGCGGGCTATGTACAATTTATTGATGTAGGGCAGGGCGACTGTATACTAGTTACAACTCCTGGGGGAAAGAATATACTAATTGATGGCGGGGGAACGGTGTCCTTTCGCAAGTCTAAGGACAGCTGGAAAGAACGGCGTGAGCCTTATGAAGTGGGCAAGAAGGTGGTGGCTCCCCTGCTGAAGAAGCGCGGCATTCACTCTCTGGATGCTGTTATTATCACGCATGGAGATCAGGATCATGCTGGAGGTCTCCAGGCGGTATTGGAACAAATTCCGGTTAGAGCCTTACTATTAAATGGAAGTTTGGCAGATACGTCTAATTTCAAGCAGCTGCTGCGGACAGCTCTGAAGTCAGAAGTTCCGGTGTATTCCGCATCCCGGGGCATGCGAATGAAGCTGGACGCGCTTACTGAGCTATATTTTCTAAATCCATCGAAGGATTCCAGTGGCAGCATTACTTATCAGAAGGAACAGAACGGACACTCTATTGTCTTTCTTCTTGAGATGGACGGAGCCCGCTTTCTCTTTACAGGAGATATGGACGATGCTGCTGAGGGTGAAGTGCTGGAAGCCTTAGATAAAGGGAGCTTATTTCCTGATATTACGGGTTTGCCTGTTGATGTCCTGAAGATTGCCCATCATGGCAGTAAAAGCTCCACAACAGCCGAGTGGTTGGAACGGTGGAGGCCAGAAGCTGCCGTGATTTCGGTAGGAGAAGGGAACACCTATGGGCACCCTCATCCCACGGTTATCGATCTGTTGTCTTCGCATCATACTGAAGTTCACCGGACAGATAAGATGGGGGAAGTGCAGATGGAGGTCAAGGAGGGGAGGATTCGTTATCGTCATCACCTTCATGGAGGCGGATGAATCCTGATCGAAGCAGAGACTTTTGCAGCTGTGGTAGCATGAACGTTAGGTCCCTGTTTTTTGTAGTGTGATCGTTATAGAATAGGCTGCAGGCACAGTGGGTTACATACGGCTAGCGGCGGATGACGGAACTAGCTTTTTCTGGTATCCTTAGATGAGACTGCGGCTCTCATGAGCCGTAGTTCCTATGTTTATTATATTTATGAGAAAAAAGACACTGTGTTGCTGCAACAATTACATGCCTTAGTGCGTCTGTAAAGTTGCAAGGAAGGGGGATCTTAGTGGTAGAGCAGGGACTCATCAGAGCCGCTCAATCGGGCGATCGCGACGCTCTAATCACCCTATTGCGAGAGATTGAACAGCATGTTTACCGGACGGCCTACTACATTCTGAATAATGAACAGGACGCCCATGATGCGGCGCAGGAAGCCCTGATTCGCATCTATACGAAAATCGACTCTTATGAGGAGAAGGCGTTGTTCAAGACGTGGGTCCAGCGGATCGTAACGAATATATGCATTGACAAGTTTAGAAGAAGTAAGCCTACGGTTTCTATTGAAGAACATGACCTTGTCTTCCAGGGCAATGAGAGTGTGGAACGGCAGGTTATGTCCGGATATTTGGCTGAAGATATTCAGGAAGCGATCAAGCAGCTACCAGAGCATCACCGCTCGGTAGTTGTGCTGAGATATTTGCAGGATTTTTCATACAACGAGATAGCTGAAAGTCTGGATCTTCCTCTAAATACGGTCAAATCTTATTTGTACAGAGCTAGACAGCAGCTTCAAAACCTACTACAAGACTATCAGAAAGGTGGTGTATCAGGATGAACTGCTCGGAGGCGGTGGAATGGATGAATCGTTATTTAGACCGCGAACTGGATAAAGAAGAACAATTGCAGCTTTTCCAGCATTTAGACAGCTGTGAAGAATGCGCAGAAACGTTCGACTTGATGAGGGCGATATCCAGACGTCTCGAAAGTCTGCCGGACGTGACTCCGAACTATAGCCTGGTTGACCGGATCATGCCGCAGCTTGAGGCGATTGACCGTGAGCGGAAGGGAATCATCGCAGATAGCCCTTTGCAGGATGAGCAGATTCCTCTGATGGATTCCATCCCTGAACGAAAATCAGAACTGATCCGCTCTAAGCCTAGGAACCGGTATGGTCTTCGACTGGCCGGCGGGGCTGCAGCGGCTATGATATTGGCGTTCTGCATTTATCAGTTCCAGCCGAAGACCATTCCTAATGCAGAGCCCCCTGCACCGGAGCAGCAGCAGACTGCATTGGCGCCGGAAGATAGCAGCAATAATGCAGATCAGGCGGCTGAAGATCAGGGTAGCAATCCTCAGCTAAAGCAGGATACGGCCCCTGAGAGAAATATACGAGAGGATTCCGAAAGCGAAGCTTCATCTTCTGCTCTTCAGAACCCTTCGAATTCAGGGGACAGAGAGAGCCAGCCGTCGGATCGCGTAAGTCAAAAGGTTGAAGACAGCGGAAAATCCGCTGACAGCTCCTCCGCGGCGGACGAGCCAAAGCCAGCGGATTCAAGCAAGGCGGCTGATTCCGCCAAGCCGGATCAATCGGCCAAGAGCTCCCCTTCGGGAGGAAGCGGTGCTAATTCCAATGGAGCGGAAGATAAGGCTTCGAACACTCAATCGAAGGGCAAAGCCGCCGGAACGGATGGGGCTCAGCTTAATGAAGATAAAGCTCCCACAGAAGATGAACCTGTTACGGATACTCCTCCAGCGAGAGAGGATAAGGTGCCTATGTTTGGCATTACCTCCGTTCCCTCTAATTCTTCTCAAGAATGGAGTTCCCCGGACGGCAAATACGTAGCTTCTCTAGAAGATAACCAATTGAATATCTATGATGTTACTTCTTCTGAGCGAAAAAGAGTATATGGCAATCCGTTAAAAGGAGAATTGGTGAAGGGGGAATGGGCGCCGGACAGCAGTGTGTTCGCTTATGAGACAGAGCAGGACGGGAAATCCTCAGGATATCAGTTCACAGCGCCTCAATCCGATTCAGCAAGTAATGGAAAATAGTAAGCACCTTTTTGAGAGAACATGAATAAGATAAGTTATATAGAGAGATGTAAATTACCCGGGTAGTCGTATGACCGCGGTGCAGGAAGTTTCTAGAGCTTCCCGGCAGCGTTTATATAGATGCTCAGGGACAAAGGAACCTTTAGCCGGGGAAGGCGGAGGTTCCTTTGTTGTTGAAACGGCAAACTTCTACTACAATAGAAGGACGATCATGTTGTATGTGTATTGTTTTTTGCTGGAAGTAAAGGGGATTATGCATGGATATTAAAGCTGCAATTAAAGAAATCAAGCGTGGTCAGATCGGCCCGCTTTATCTGTGTTATGGTACGGAGAAATATCAAATGCGTGAATTCATCACCCTGCTGCGGGATAATCTGGTGGAACCAGATAATCGGGAATTTGCGGTGGTCCATTTTGATTTGACAGAGACGCCTGTTGACCTTGTCGTGGAGGAAGCGGAGACACTGCCGTTTCTAGTCCCGCGCAAGCTGGTGATTGTACAGGCCAATCCTATGTTTACGGCAGGCAAGGAAGGCGGGAAAGTCGAGCACAATACAGACCGTCTATTATCTTATTTAGGTAATCCCGCTGAGCATACCGTTGTTGTATTTCTGGTCAATGCAGAGAAGCTTGATGAACGCAAGAAGACGGTGAAGACGATCAAGACGGCTGGTCAAGTGCTGGCATTTATGCCGCTTGGCGCTGCAGAGCTGGTTCAGTGGGTCGTCAAGGAAGTGGAGCGCAGAAAGTGCCGGATAAGCTCGGCTGCCGCTGAAGCTCTAATTGCCAGTGCAGGCGTTCAGATGGCCTCGCTTGTAGCTGAGATTGATAAGCTCTGCCTGTATGCAGGGGAGAACGGAGAAGTCACAGAAGAAGCCGTAAGCCAGCTGGTTGCGCGTACAACGGAGCAAAATATTTTTGCTATGGTAGAGGACATTGCTAATTTAAGGCTTGACCGGGCGCTGGGCATTTTCTATGAACTGCTTAAACAGCGAGAAGAGCCGATCAAGATCGCTGCGTTGATTGCGCGCCAATTTCGCATCATGCTGCAGGTTAAGGAATTGGGAAGCCAGAGCTATTCCCAGCAGCAAATCGCTTCTCAGCTTGGTCTTCACCCCTATGCCGTCAAGATTGCAGGGGAACAAGCGCGAAAATTTGAAACAGCCAAGCTCAAGTTCACACTTGCGGAGTTAGCTCAGCTGGATTATCGGATGAAGAGCGGCGGTATTGATAAGGTGTTAGGCATTGAGATGTTTTTGCTGCGTCTTGGGGCAAGCTAGGCTTATAGGACATTATGAGAAATTAAAAAATCCTGAACGAAATCGTTCAGGATTTTTACCTATTAGCTGTATAAATAACGTCAATTACGCTTGGGACGTAAGAGCGTTCAATTTTTTAGCCAAGCGGGATTTCTTGCGGGCAGCCGCATTTTTGTGGATCAGACCTTTAGTTACAGCTTTGTCCAATTTCTTGGAAGCAGCTGCGATTGCAGCTTTAGCTGCTTCAACTTCGTTGTTAGCCAGCGCGGTGTCAGCAGTCTTAACAACTGTACGAAGCGCAGATTTTTGGGAAGCGTTCAGCGCACGGCGCTTGTCGCTAGTCTTAACGCGTTTGATAGCGGATTTGATATTTGGCATTGCATTCACCTCCTGTAAGGCATAATCACCCAGATGATTCACAACTTAAAATAGTTTAGCATGGGCGTAAAGAAAATGCAATATAATCGTATAAACAGTTTTTAAACAGCCGATTTGCAGAAGGCCGCTGCATAATCTTGACTCCATTCCTGCACAATACATAGAAACCATGGAGATGGAGGGAACAAACATGTCATTGGACTTACAGAATTATGCGATTCGGACCGATCTTGCAGTGGAGGCTAAGGAATTAGCGGAGATCGCTCATGGGGCGCCTATTCCTGGCTTGAATGAAGAAGTTGAAGAAAAGGATGGAATAAAGGTAACCCGCCTGGATGTAACGAATGAGGCAGCTTCACGCCATATTGGGCGAATCCAAGGGCATTATGTGACCCTTGAAGTGCCTGCGCTACGGAATCAGGATACAACGCTGCAGGAGAAAGTAACGCAGGTTTTCACCAAGGAGATAGCGGCGTTTTTGCAAAAAATCGGCATTACTCCCGATGCCAAGGTGCTGATTGTGGGCTTAGGCAACTGGAATGTAACCCCGGATGCTCTAGGGCCGCTGGTCGTTGAGAATACGCTGGTTACCCGGCATTATTTTCAGCTGGCTCCGGACCAGGTTGCTCCTGGCTACCGGGAGGTAAGTGCTGTGGCTCCGGGCGTGCTGGGCCTCACCGGTATTGAATCGAGCGAAGTGGTGCAGGGGATTGTGGAGCGAACACGCCCTGACCTGATTATTGCAATTGATGCGCTGGCCTCTAAGTCTTTGGAGAGAGTCAATACAACGATTCAGGTGGCGGATATCGGCATTCATCCCGGCTCCGGGATCGGCAATAAACGGCGAGGCATCACCAAAGAGATTCTCGGCGTGCCTTGCGTGGCTGTCGGGGTTCCTACTGTGGTTTACGCCTCCACGATTGTCGGCAGCGTGATTGATTTGATGAAGACACATCTTAATGAGGAGCAGGGCGGAGGCAGCGTACAGACCCGTCAGATTATGGGCATGCTGACAGACCTGAAGGATCAAGAGCGTTTATCTCTGGTTAGAGAGGTGCTGCAGCCGCTGGGACATGACTTAATTGTTACGCCCAAAGAGATCGATGATTTTATTGAGGACATTGCTAATATTATCGCCAGTGGACTTAATGCGGCTCTGCACCGGGCCGTAAATGAAGAGAATTTAGCAGCATACACCCATTGACGAACAGGTGACATAGCATTCAACAGCAGACGAAGCCGTTACCCGGCATCGTCTTTTTTTGTATTCTAGCTGTTCTATCTCTATCTTGCGGTTCATAGATTTGGAGTATAAGAGATTACAAGAGATTCCAATCTAGCAGATGGAGGAGGACCCATAAGAAATGAATGGATTCAAAGCTTGGAATGTCGGTAAGCTTCGGCGCAAATCTTTCCAGGTTCTAGCTATGGGGCGAACCTTGCTGATTCTTGCATTCATGTCGCTGATTCTTTTTATAATGCTGGGCCTAGGGGGAGTGGCAGAGAAGAACTTCAACACCTCGCCGGTCTCTTCGATGAAGGGGCTTGCTTCTACGCTGAACAGCCGCTTTTTCGTCAGTATGATGGGGATGGAGGTTCCCCATTTACAGGAGCCAGAAGAGTCGCAGCATACCTTTGACGGGAAGAAGATGACGAATTTTGTATTTCAGCTTCTGACCAATGTTAATCCGCAAGATCCGAAGAGCCTGGTTGCGCGGGAGGTTCCCGGGCTTGACTCCTCTCTTCCTATCCTGCTGCGCGGGGGGACAAGCGGTGAAGCGCCAACGGCGCCGGAGGATTACCGGCCGCTGCCAGCAGATACGGTCAAGTCCGGACAGAAGGGAGAGACAGGCTCTTCAGGACAGGATAAAAGCACCACAGATTCATCATCCCCAGGTACGAAGTCTGCCGATCCAAAGGCCGGGGAAGACAATCAAGGATCTCAGTCTCAGGAGGGAGCAGTAAAACAAAAGCAGAAATCGATTCTTATCTATCATTCTCACCCGCATGAATCCTATAATCCGCTTCTGGGCAGCAACAGCGCCAATCCCAGCTCAGCAGCCAAATCTAAAAATGTAGGGATGGTCGGGGATTTTCTAGCCAAGGAATTAGAGAAAAAGGGAGTAGGAGCTCTTCATTCTTTTGAAGATTACATGTCTTCCGTTAAAAGCTATAACTACAACTATTCTTACAAATACTCAAGGGTTACGGTTAAGGAAGCGCTGGCCCAACATGAGGACCTGGATTATTTCATTGATATTCACCGGGACTCGCAGCGCCACAAGAAAACGACGATAACCATTGACGGCGTATCCTATGCCCAGCTGTATTTCATCATAGGCCATGGCAATCCGAATTGGCGGAAGAATGAAGCCTTTGCCAACTCGATCCATGAACGGATTGAAAAGGCGTATCCGGGTCTATCCAGAGGGATCTGGGGCAAAACTTCATCCCAGGGGAACGGGGAATACAACCAATCGCTCTCTCCGAACAGTGTCCTGATCGAAATCGGCGGGATTGATAACACCAAGGAGGAGCTTGAGCGGTCTTCGAAGGTTCTTGCAGACATCATTGCAGAAGTGTATTTCAAGGATCAGAAGGCGAAGAAGGCCAGCACAGGAGCGAAGACAAAGGAGCCGGCAGCCTCACCGGGCAGCAAGACAGGGCAGGGCAAAGAAAAAGCCAAGTCTCAGACTACCCCGCCCGCAGGCGTGCAGAAGACCCATTCTTAAATTTTATTAATGTAATATGAAAGGAGGCGGATTCCTTGTCACGGACGGCGAAAAAGCTGGTTATTTACGGCGGACTTCTAATCGCTGGAGCGACGATCGGTATGCAGCTCTCTGCAGAAGACCCGCCTGCAGCAAATTCTCCTTATACCTGGACAGCCGTAAAGGACGATCCATCTGTAAGCGGCAGCCAGCAGCAAGATTATCTGAGGGACAGTTCTGGAATGAGGCAGCCTGCTGAACATCAGGGCCAGACAGCAGCTCCCCTAACCCGGGAGAGCGGTTTGGACACAGGTCAGGCTGCTGAAGGATATCAGAGCCCTGAGCAAGTTCTGCTTGAGCCTGCGCCGCCTTCCGCGGTTGACCGATTAGCAGATAAGACAGGCGAGCTGCTTCAGAACGCCTCCAGAAAAAGCATAGATTGGGTTGTGTCTTTGTTCGGATCGCTTACAGAGTGAAACTGTCAGTGTCCTGGCTGTTAGGATTGATGCCTTATCCTCCAGCTGATATAATGAAGTGATTGTTACTTGAGGATTCTTTGTGGGGGTAAGGCATGAGCGACATTAAAGCAAGACAGTCTAAGATCAGGAACTTTAGCATTATTGCACATATAGACCATGGCAAATCAACATTGGCAGACCGGATTCTGGAGTATACCGGGGCGCTGACCTCCCGCGAAATGCAGGAGCAGGTTCTGGATCAGATGGAGCTGGAACGCGAACGCGGGATTACGATCAAGCTTCAGGCGGTTCGTCTTACCTACAAGGCGGACAATGGCGAGGAATACCTGCTGAATCTTATCGATACTCCCGGGCACGTAGACTTTACTTATGAGGTCTCCCGCAGCTTGGCTGCCTGTGAAGGGGCACTGCTTGTCGTGGATGCGGCTCAAGGCATCGAAGCCCAGACTCTGGCCAATGTATATCTTGCGCTGGATAATAACCTGGAGATTCTGCCGGTCATTAACAAGATTGATCTTCCAAGCGCCGACCCTGAGCGGGTAAAGCAGGAGGTTGAGGATGTTATCGGACTGGATGCCAGCGATGCTGTGCTTGCCTCTGCGAAGGCGGGCATCGGGATCAAGGAGATCCTTGAACAGGTCGTTCATAAGGTGCCTGCACCTACTGGCGATCCTGATCAACCCCTGAAGGCGCTTATTTTCGACTCACACTACGATCCTTATAAAGGGGTTATCGTGTATGTGCGGGTTATTGATGGGAAGATCAAGGCGGGCTCGAAGATCAAGATGATGGCTACTGACAAATCGTTCGAGGTCATCGAAGTCGGCGCCTTCATGCCGCGGATGACTATTGTGGACGAGCTGAATGTCGGAGATGTTGGTTTTATCGTAGCCGGAATTAAGAATGTCGGCGATACCCGGGTAGGGGATACGGTTACAGAGGCGAAGAACCCGACGCCGGAGCCGCTACCTGGTTACCGTAAGATTAATCCGATGGTGTATTGCGGATTGTATCCGATTGAGACCTCGGACTATAACGATCTGAGAGAGGCTCTGGAGAAGCTTCAGTTGAATGATGCCTCCCTAAGCTTCGAACCGGAGACCTCCAGCGCCTTAGGCTTTGGCTTCCGCTGCGGCTTCTTGGGACTGCTGCACATGGATGTTATCCAGGAGCGGATCGAGCGGGAGTTCAATATTCCGCTGATTACTACGGCGCCGAGCGTAATATACCGGATCACGCTGACGAACGGGGAGACAATTGAGATCGACAACCCGTCCAACTATCCGGAAGTCGGCAAGATCGAGCATGTCGAAGAGCCTTATGTGAAAGCTTCAATCATTGTTCCTAATGATTATGTAGGAACTGTCATGGAGCTCTGCCAGGGCAAACGAGGCGAATTCATTAATATGGAGTACCTGGATACATCACGGGTGACCATTACGTACCAGGTGCCGCTGTCTGAGATCGTGTACGACTTCTTTGACCAGCTCAAATCGAGCACCAAAGGGTATGCCTCCTTCGATTATGAGATTTCCGGCTATCGTCAGTCGAACCTGGTGAAGATGGATATTCTCTTGAATGGGGAGCAGGTTGACGCCCTTTCCTTCATCGTTCACCGCGAGAAGGCCTACCAGCGCGGACGCATCATTTGCGAGAAGCTGCGCGAGTTGATCCCGCGGCAGATGTTCGAGGTACCGATTCAGGCTTCAATCGGAACGAAGGTTATTGCCCGTGAGACCGTTAAGGCCATGCGCAAGAACGTCCTTGCGAAATGCTACGGCGGGGATATTTCACGGAAGCGGAAGCTGCTTGAGAAGCAGAAGGAAGGTAAGAAACGCATGAAGCAGGTCGGCAATGTCGAGGTGCCTCAGGAAGCGTTTATGGCAGTACTGAAAATCGACGAGTAAGAGCAAAAGGCTCCAGAAAGGAAAGCCCGCATGAGGCTTTCCTTTTTCAATAGATAGAATATAGATAGAAATGCAAAGGAGGCATTCTTCGTGAATCAACAAACGCATTTAATTAAGCAGGGGATGCCTGAGAATTCCGCAGGCCCCAGAAAGGCTCCAGAGGCGGTATATATCCATATTCCGTTCTGCACGAACAAGTGCTTCTACTGTGATTTTAATTCCTACGTGCTCAAGGATCAGCCGGTAATGGATTATTTGAGAGCGCTGGACCGGGAGATGGAGTTAACGGTTAGCCAGACTCCTCCGGGTCAGATCCGCACTATATTTGTAGGCGGGGGAACTCCAACCGTTCTCAATCCTGTGGAGATGGAGTATTTCTTATCTTCAGTGAGACGTCATTTTCCAAACTGGTCTGAGGATATCGAATTCACGATGGAGGCGAATCCGGGGACAACGGATTTGGAGAAGCTGTCGGTTATGAGAAATGGCGGAGTCAACCGGGTCAGCTTTGGAGTCCAGGCGTTTCAGAACACCCTGTTAAGCGGAATTGGCCGCATTCATAATACGGATGATGTGTACCGGAGTCTGGACAATGCTCATAAAGCGGGCCTTCATAATCTGTCCATTGATTTAATGTTCGGCCTGCCCAATCAAACCGTGGATATGCTGGATCAAAGCGTGGCCAAGGCGCTTGAGCTAGGGCTCCCGCATTATTCCATCTACAGCCTTAAAGTGGAGGAGAACACGCTCTTCCATACGATGTACCAGAAGAATCAGCTGCCGCTTCCAAGCGAAGAGGATGAGCTGGAGATGTATTTGCTGCTGATGTCGCGTATGAAACAGGCCGGCTATAAGCAGTATGAGATCAGCAATTTTGCAAAGCCAGGCTTTGAGAGCAAGCATAATATGACCTACTGGCGTAACGAAGATTACTACGGGCTTGGAGCAGGTGCTCATGGATATGTGGGCGGTGTCCGGCATGTAAATATTAAAGGGGTGACCCCTTATAATCAGGGGGCTGCCGAAGGTCTGCCGCGTTTGGAGCAGTTCGAGGTTGCTCGTGAAGAAGCGATGGAGGATTTTGCGATGGTGGGCCTGCGGATGTTGGAAGGCTTCCGTTCCTCACGGTTTGAGGAGCAGTTTGCTGGCGCAAAATTTGAGGAAGTGTTCAAGGAACCTTTGACGAAGATGCTGAAGGAGGGGCTCGTCGAAGCTAGAGAGGATCAGGACGGCTACCGCTTGAGCGAGAAGGGCATTTTGTTCGGCAATGATGTGTTTGGAGCGTTCATCGGCCATCTGACGGTTTAAACGAATTTGGATGTTTGAATAAACCATAATGTCAGGAGAAGAAATTATGAATCGTTCTATCCAAAAAGCGTATACCGCTGCATTATCATACAGTTTAATCATCGGTTTCTCATTTGTATTCGTAAAAATGACATTGGAATCGGCTCATCCGCTCGATACACTTGCACATCGGTTTACGGCCAGCTTCGTTGCAGGTACCCTGCTGTTTCTGCTGGGGAGAAGGCGGCTTAAAATAAGCGCACGCGAGATGCTGAGCCTGCTTCCGCTGGCTATGCTGTATCCGATCGCATTTTTTGCCTTCCAGGTTTTTGGATTGGAACACAGCACTTCCTCGGAAGCAGGAATTCTGCAAGCTGTAATTCCTATTCTGACGATGTTTTTGGCTTCTTACTTTTTAGGGGAGAAGGCCAGCATAGCGCAGAAGATTGGGATAGCGGTTTCTGTAACCGGTGTGATTTATATTTTTGCGATGAAAGGGGTCAATGTTCAGAATACAAGCCTGCTAGGCGCGGTTCTTATTCTAATCTCAGCCCTGTCATCAGCAGGTTACAACGTGCTGGGCCGTAAGCTGGTTCGAAATTTCAGCGTGATGGATATGACCTATGTGATGTCAGGCTTTGGATTTTTATTCTTTAACATACTGTCCTTAGGACGCCACATGATGGAAGGGACTGTGACTTCGTACTTCGCTCCACTTGGAGATATGAAGTTCCTTATAGCCATCTTATATCTAGGAATTATTTCCTCGCTGCTGACCTCCTATTTGACGAACTATGCGTTGACGCAGCTGGAGGCTTCCAAGATGAGTGTGTTCAGCAACTTCTCGACCCTGCTTACTATGGTGGCCGGAGCCATCATCCTGAATGAGCAGCTATATGCCTATCATATCGTGGGTGCAGTGTTGATTATAGGCGGCATCCTGTGTGCGAATTTTCTCGGGTCTCGAAGAGCGGCAAAGCAGGACACACATAGGAGCGGTAAGGAACCTGAATAAAATCCAATAAACCTAAGAGTTATCACGCTTTTCTGCAAGACTGCATACCTTTTAAGGGTTGAGCCGACTATAGTCGAGCGGTTCATAGCGGAACCATTACATCGCCTCTTGAACTTTTATACGGACTGTTGTATATTTATTCATATTATCAGCCCGGGGAGGTGCACGGCCCATGCCCGCCGTTGCCGTATGCAGAATTGCAACAAATGAAGATATAGAACCTTTGTTTCTTATGATAGAGCAGTATGCCAAGCGAGGAATTATGCTTCCGCGATCCCGCAAGGTATTGGAACGGCAAATTCAAGATTTCGTTGTCGCGGAAGTGAACGGCGAGGTTGTGGGTTGCGGCTCTTTATGCAGGCTCGGAGATGACCTCGTAGAGATTCGCTCACTGGGAATTATGGAAGGTCATAAAGGACAGGGATTGGGCTCGCTTCTGGTCAATAAACTGACGGAGCAGGCTAGAACGCTGAAGGTCCCTAAGATTATGGCTCTTACCTATGAAGTCTCCTTCTTTGTGAAGAACGGCTTTCAAATTGTAAATAAAGAGATCTTTCCCGAGAAAGTATGGACAGATTGCATTCACTGTGCCAAGCAGCACGCCTGTGATGAAGTGGCTGTGCTCAAAACGCTGGACTGACTCGTGACTCGACAATGGGACGCCGGAGTTAAATTTATGGCTGTATTTAATAATAAGTGGCTGTATTTGATTGAAGAAATCAATCGAATACGGCCACTTATTTAATTGTGAAATAACTTTGTTCTGAGAGGCGGAATAATGAGGGGTGAGCGAAGATACCTCAGTATATTGGCTGTAACGTTAATACAGCGGAAGCTATACATATTTGATGAACCTACATCGGGTGTGGATCCAGAAGCCAGGGTTCAAATTTTAAGAAGAATTGAGCAGCTTGTTCAAAATCCAGAAGTTATTGTGCTGTTGTCAACTCACACTCTTCATGAATTTTCTAATATTGATTGTAAAATACACTTGCTGCACCAAGGGAGGATGCAGTTTGAGGGCTCTTATGAAGAATTTGTTCATAACGAAGCGGATAATCCCGATCTTGCCTTCTATGAAAGGGTACAGTGAAGGGCTGCCCAAGTTAAGTAAATATGAGTGTTCAAAATGCTGGACTGACTTGACAATGGTTATGTCGGTCTGGTATTTTTGTATTATCGATTAGCACTCTTGTCTGGTGAGTGCTAACGAACCGAAATCAGCTAGGAGGGATTACCATGTTGACGGAGCGCCAGAGGTTGATTCTAACGGCAATTGTAGATGACTACATTCGCTCGGCTGAACCGGTGGGGTCCCGAAGTATTTCCAAGCGCGGTGATGTTGGTTACAGTCCTGCTACCATTCGTAATGAAATGGCTGATCTTGAGGAACTTGGTTTCCTGGAACAGCCTCATACTTCAGCAGGCCGGATTCCATCTCATAAGGGTTACCGCTATTATGTGGACCACTTATCTCCGGTAGATTCTCTTTCTTCCGAAGAGCTTGAGGTGTTGAAGACGTTTTTTGCTGAGAAGCTGAATGCGCTTGAGCAGGTGGTACAGCATGCGGGCTCCATTCTTTCACATATGACGAATTACACGTCTATTCTGCTTGGACCTGAGGTATTTCATACCTCGCTGCGTCACTTTGGTCTGCTTCCACTCGGCGATAACAAGGCCGTGGCGATCATTGTGACGAACACTGGGCAAGTGGAGAATAAGACGGTGACTATACCTCCCGGCGTCTCTGTTTCTGAGATGGAGAAAGTGGTCAACTTATTGAACCACAGACTTACGGGTGTCCCGATTTATAAGCTTAAATCAGCGATATACAATGAAGTGGGCCAAGAGATGCAGCGTCACACTCAGCATTTTGAGGAGCTGATGACGATCGTGGATGAGGCCTTTGATGCAAGCCAGGAGGGCCAACGGCTCTTTTTGAGCGGCACAACGAATATGCTCACCCAGCCGGAATTCAAGGATGTTGAGAAGGTGAAGAGCATTCTGGATTTGCTGGGAGAAACGCCGACCATGTTGAAAATGATTTCCTCGGCTTCGGCAGGTGCCGGCATACAGGTGCGTATCGGGACCGAGAATGATCATGAGGCCTTTGCAAATTGCAGTCTCATCACAGCCACCTATGCGGTTGAGGGGGAGGCACTTGGCACCATTGGGATTTTGGGCCCTACACGCATGGACTATGCGAGAGTTATTGGGATTTTGAACATATTATCTAAGGATCTGACGGCGTTTTTGTCAAAGCTGAATTAAGGCTAAGACGCCGCTCCCCCTTTTAAGGAGGTGAAGAGATTTTGAAGGAATCACATACAGATCACAACCATATTCCAGATGAAAAGGAAGAGACGATGAATAACGAACCTATGGATCAGGAACGTTCAGAAGAGCCGCAAGCTTCCGCTGAGAACACAGCACAGGATGCGGGCCTGAATGATACAGTGAACGAACAAGAAGAGAATCTCTCCGCCCAGGAGAATTCTGAAATAACTCGGCTGCGCGCTGAGGCTGAAGAACACCAGCAGCGCCTGCTGCGAGTGCAAGCGGATTTCGATAATTTCCGCAGACGTACCTTGAAAGAGAAGGAAGAGCTGGGCAAGTATGCATCGGCCAAGCTGATTACAGAGCTGCTGCCGGTATTTGATAACTTTGAACGAGCCCTTGCGGCGAATGTTCAGGAACAATCCGAGCAGGCTTCTTTCGTGAAGGGAGTCGAGATGATCTTCCGCCAGCTGGATGGTGTTCTCCAAGCAGAAGGTCTGAAAGCAATGGAATCTGTAGGGCAGCCCTTTAACCCAGAATTTCATCAAGCCATTATGCAGGTGGAATCTGATGAGTACGAGGAAGGCATCGTAGTGGAGGAAGTACAGAAGGGTTACCTTCTCAAGGATAAAGTACTCCGTCCCGCTATGGTTAAGGTTAGCGGTTAAGCAGCAGCTTAATAATCAAACTGCCGAATTAACATCTATCCATGTTAGTTCTCTCGAAGTTTAGGGTAGCGGATGCTACATATTAACTCAGCAAATGCTAACGAAGCAAGTTTTATTACGAAGCTTCTTCCTACAGCAAATGCTCCATAAAACTCGGCAAATGCTGACGAAGTAAGTTTTATTACGAAGCTTCTTCCTACAGCAAATGCTCCATAAAACTCTTAGGAGGATCAGTTCATGAGCAAAGTAATCGGTATTGACTTAGGTACAACGAACTCTTGCGTAGCGGTTATGGAAGGCGGCGAAGCCGTAGTTATCCCTAACCCAGAAGGCGCGCGGACGACTCCGTCCGTAGTAGGCTTTAAGAAAGACGGCGAGCGTATTGTAGGTGAAACTGCAAAGCGTCAAGCGATCACCAATCCTGATCGGACCATCATCTCGATCAAGAGACATATGGGTACGAATCATAAAGAATCCATTGACGGTAAAGACTTTACTCCACAAGAAATCTCCGCAATCATCCTGCAAAAATTGAAGGCAGATGCGGAAGCTTATTTGGGGCAGTCGGTAAACCAAGCGGTTATTACCGTTCCAGCTTATTTCAACGACAGCCAGCGTCAAGCGACTAAGGATGCAGGTAAAATTGCAGGCCTTGAGGTTCTTCGTATCGTCAATGAGCCAACAGCAGCAGCCCTTGCTTACGGCCTTGAGAAATCCGAAGACCAAACGATCCTCGTATTTGACCTTGGCGGCGGTACATTTGACGTATCTATTCTGGAGCTGGGCGACGGCTTCTTCGAAGTTAAGGCAACCAGCGGTGACAACCACCTGGGTGGAGATGACTTCGACCAAGTGATCATCGACTATTTGGTAGCTGAGTTCAAGAAAGATCAAGGTATTGACCTGAGCAAAGACAAGGCTGCTGTTCAGCGCTTGAAGGATGCAGCAGAGAAGGCTAAGAAAGAGCTTTCCGGTGTGCTTACAACAACGATCTCCCTGCCGTTCATTACGGTTGTTGATGGAGTGCCTCAGCACTTGGAGATGAACCTGACTCGTGCGAAATTTGAAGAAATTTCCGCTGATTTGGTTGAACGTACACTTGGACCTACTCGTCGAGCCTTGACTGACGCAGGTATGACTCCTGCCGATATCGATAAGGTCGTTCTTGTCGGTGGTTCCACTCGTATTCCTGCTGTACAGGAAGCGATCAAGAAGCTGACAGGCAAAGAGCCGCACAAGGGCGTTAACCCTGACGAAGTAGTAGCCTTGGGTGCTGCTGTGCAAGCAGGCGTATTGACAGGTGACGTTAAGGACGTAGTCCTGCTCGACGTAACTCCATTGTCCTTGGGGATTGAAACTGCTGGCGGAGTGTTCACAAAGATGATCGAACGCAACACCACGATTCCAACAAGCAAATCCCAAGTATTCTCCACTTATGCGGATAATCAGCCAAGCGTAGAAATCCACGTCCTGCAAGGGGAACGTGAGATGGCTGCCGGCAACAAGACTCTGGGTCGCTTTACACTGAGCGACATTCCTTTGGCACCACGCGGGGTTCCACAAATCGAGGTTACTTTTGACATTGATGCCAACGGTATCGTTAACGTTTCGGCAACAGACAAAGGTACAGGCAAGAGCCAGAAGATTACGATCACTTCTTCCAGCGGCCTGAGTGATGCAGAAGTTGAACAAATGATGAAGGACGCTGAACTGCACGCTGAGGAAGATAAGAAACGCAAAGAGCTTGTAGAGGCTAAGAACAACGGTGACCAGCTCGTATACAGTGTTGACAAGACGATTAAAGACCTTGGTGACAAAGTAGAAGCAGCTGAAGTTGAGAAAGCCAACGCTGCTAAGGACGAGCTGCAAAAAGCACTGCAAGGTGATAACCTGGACGAAATCAAGGCTGCTTCTGATAAGCTGACCGAGATTGTACAGCAGCTGTCTGTGAAGCTGTATGAGCAAGCTGCTCAAGCCGGTGAGGCTCAAGGTGATGCTGGAGCATCCGCAGGTGGAGCTGGCAAAGACAACGTTGTCGATGCGGATTACGAAGTTGTGGACGAAGATAAGAAACAAGATTAATCCGGTACCGAAGTACACGGTTTGTAAATAGTTTGTAAATAGGCAGTACACAGGGAAGGTCAAAGCGCTCAGGCATCCCGCGCTTTGACTTTCCTTTTGTGCAAAAAATCAATTCATTGGGGGTGGGAGAATGGCCGATAAGCGTGATTACTATGAGGTGCTTGGTCTTGGTAAAGAGGCTTCCGATGACGAGATCAAGAAGGCTTACCGAAAGCTGGCGCGCCAGTATCATCCTGACGTCAATAAAGCAGATGACGCAGAAGCAAAATTTAAGGAAGTAAAAGAAGCCTATGATGTATTGAGTGACTCCCAGAAACGGGCTCGTTATGATCAATATGGTCATGTCGATCCGAACCAAGGCATGGGTGGCGGCGGATTCGGCGGCGGGGATTTCGGCGGCTTTGGCGATATTTTCGATATGTTCTTTGGCGGTGGCGGCGGACGGCGTGATCCGAATGCTCCGCAGCGGGGGAATGATCTGCAGTATACGATGACCGTTGAGTTCAAAGAGGCTGTTTTCGGCAAAGAAACCGACATCACAATTCCCCGCACAGAAACCTGTGACACCTGCTTCGGATCAGGCGCTAAGCCAGGAACGAAGCCGCAAACCTGTTCCGTGTGTCACGGATCGGGTCAAGAGGAAGTGGTGCAGAACACACCGTTTGGCCGGATGGTTAATCGGCGGGCTTGTTCTCATTGCGGAGGAACCGGTAAGATCATCAAAGAGAAATGTACGACATGTCATGGCTCAGGCCGTGTAAAGAAGCAGCGTAAAATCCATGTCCGCATCCCTGCAGGTGTTGACGATGGGGCGCAATTGCGTATGTCCGGCGAAGGTGAGGGAGGGCTTCGCGGCGGCCCGGCGGGAGATCTGTATATCGTCATCCGCGTGAAACCACATGATTTCTTCGAACGGGAGAACGATGACATTTATTGCGAAGTGCCGCTGACTTTTGCGCAGGCTGCCCTTGGTGATGAAATCGAAATTCCTACGCTGACGGAGAAGGTCAAATTGAAGATTCCTGCGGGTACACAGACCGGAACCTATTTCCGTCTGAAGGGGAAAGGTGTCCCAAGACTTCGCGGGATTGGACAGGGCGATCAGCATGTGAAGGTGGTCGTTGTTACGCCTAGCAAGCTTAGCGAGGAACAGAAGGACTTGCTGCGTCAATTTGCGGCTATGGACGGTGAGCATACGCACGAGCATGAGCAATCGTTCTTTGACCGTATGAAGCGTGCCTTCCGGGGAGATTAATTAGGAAATTCATTGGTTTGATATAGAAAGAGGCGATCCTGTCATTAGAACAGGATCGCCTCTTTGTTCGTTTGGTGTGATTGTTACTGCCGAACTACGGCGATAATTTCATCCTCCAGATCTAGTGTAACTTCATCACGGTAAGCCCGGATCTGGTAATGTTCATGCAAATATAAAAGAATGGCTTCAATCAGGTTGGCTTCAATTAAATATTGGCTTCGCCCGTTCACCCAAATTTCAGCGGTGAATCCGGTATCTTCATCCCAAGCGAGTTCAACTTGCACATCGGTGGGACGAACCTGCTTGCGCTGTGCAGTATGCAGGCAGACTGCATTAATAATTTCGTCTTCGCTAAGTACCATGGATTAGTACCGGTCGTCGCGAGGCCGATTCGGCTTCTGTCTAAAGCGCCGGAAGAGCGCGACAGCGATGACTACGATGAGATAAATTGCAAACAGGTTAACAGCAAATCCGAGAATGTTGCCGAAGAAGCCCATGCCGGAGAACATTCCGCCGAACAGCATGCCTGCGAGGCCGCCGATCATCATGCCTTTCCAGAAGCCGCCACCGCTAAAGAAGCCACGGTTTGTTGAAGCCCCAGTAGCACCGTTTCTATTCGTCGTGCTGCTGGACTTGGATACACTATCGTTGGATTTCTTCGGAATCGTCGTGTAAGAACGAGTCCCCGATTTGTAGCCGCCGCCTCTTCGTGCATCGGCATTGTCATGGATCGTAAAAGCAAGGAATAAGGTAAGTGCCATGACGACTAGCGTAAGTTTTTTGAACATGTTAATCGTTGAACCCTCCTGTAAAATTAAAAGTTTCCTTACATATACGGTAATACGGACAATATTTACTGAAGTTTCAAATTTAATTAAAAAATAAAAAACTCGTGTCCGTGCACGAGCTTTATCGGGCAGCATTAATCTTTTTGTGTGAATTTTTAGAATTATACGGTGCCTGCCTGTTACAGTCAGGCCTCCGGAGAATCGTCTCCCAGTCTGGCAGTGTACTTAGCGTCAAGGTAGATCGAGGTATGCAGCCTGGTAATGACTTGGGGGAAAATACCACCCGGAACCGGGGGCACGGGGCGGGTGTAGATGGCGGCATGCTCGCCTTCAAATTCAATTCGGTGAATGAGGAGGTCATAACCAGGGTTCGGGGCGTCGGCCGAAATGCTGACTAGAGAGACAAATTCGTTAACAGGCTTCTGCTCCAAAATATAATTTCGCAGCACACCGCTGGGAGTGTTATGCATGGGTGATAAGGCCTTGAGTCTGAGCGGCTTTCGCTCTGAAGATGAATTATCCAAAAGAGCACCTCCAAGGTATGCCTGCAAAATTGGCTTTGCGGATATTCTAGGCAATTAAGTCACATAATAACCAATGCTGCAGGCTTCGATTTAGTAACAAGTATACCTAAAAAGCGCAGGTGAGAGAACTTTGGCGGAAAAGAACATTCTCGCATATTTCAAAAGTCCGGAGGAGGCGCAGGGCGCAGCTAGGAAGCTTGGGGCGCTGCGGGTTGAGCATATGTCTATCGATCGCTTCAGCCGTTATCCCGGTGAGGGCTACAATTCTTTGAACCCTATTACGGGAGAAGTAACGAGCCTCGCATCCCTCACCCAGGACGCATCCATTACGAATCATTCTGCAGGCATATTGTCGGCTGCGGATCCAGCTGCGAGCGGCATGAGCCACGGAGGGCAGGGAGGCCCTACCGGGCGTGACATCCTGCTCACTGCCGTGGTGGATGAGAACATCCATCATCAGGCGCTTCGGATTATCGAAGAAGCGGGCGGTATGATATGAACTTAAAATGTAAATAGAGAGGGGCTTTTTAGCGATGACACAGCTTGGTAAAGAACCAAGACGCTATCCGAAGAAGGTAAATCGGTCGCCTGTCGGCCATAACCTCGATATCGAATTCTCTGAGGAAAGAGCCGATCCGGATGATTGGGAGGCGCTGGAGCGAAGTGAACGGGCTGATGCCAGGCAGGAAAAAAACCAAAAGCTTTAAGGAGTAAAATGTGACCGTCGAATACTGATTCGGCGGTTTTCATTTTCAACCGATTTTATAGTACAATGTATCGTATGCATTGTTAGGAGGAGGACAAAGAAATTGAAAATCTGGAAAGAGCTCACGATACATACAACGGAGGAAGCGGTGGAGATGATCTCCAATTTCCTGCATGAAGCCGGTGCAGGGGGAGTCTCCATTGAGGAGCACGTTGATAACAATAAACCGCGGGATACTTCCTTGGGACAATGGTTCGAAATTCCGCCAAATGACATTCCGGAAGGCGAAGCCAAGGTAAGTGGCTACTTTCTGGGAGATTGCGACCTTGAAGGCATCCAGGCCGAAGTGAAGGGCCGGATAGAGGAACTACGGAGCTTTGATATTGATCCGGGCGCTGCTGAGTTCTCAGTACGGGATGTTAGCGAGGATGATTGGGCGAATAACTGGAAGCAATATTTCAAGCCCCTGCGAGTGTCAGACCGGTTGACCATCAAGCCAACCTGGGAAGAATATACTCCGGCTTCTCCGGAAGAGAAGATTATTGAACTGGATCCAGGCATGGCATTTGGTACAGGCACTCATCCTACGACATCGCTCTGTCTCCGCACGCTGGAAGGCGTTATTCAAGAAGGGGACGAGGTCATTGATGTAGGTACGGGTTCTGGTATTCTAGCGATTGGGGCCATGAGACTGGGCGCGAAGCATGTGCTGGCCCTGGATTTGGATCCGATTGCAGTCACAAGTGCAAAAGAAAATACGCATCTGAACGGTCTTGACCAAGACATTACCGTCTATGAGAGTGACCTGCTGGCTGTATTAAAGAGTGGACGCGGCGCCGATGAGCTTGGAGTGAACCTGCCGGTACGTGTAGTGGTGGCGAATATTTTGGCGGAGATCATCCTGCTGTTCATCGAAGATGTGCACCAAGCGCTGCAGCCTGGCGGATATTATATCGCTTCAGGCATATATAAGAATAAAGAGAAGGACGTCGAAGTGGCCTTGCTTGCTGCCGGCTTTGATATTGTAGAAGCGGCACGTGAAGAAGACTGGATCGCTTTTGTAGCGAGAAAGAGGTAAAGATGGATTTTTTGAGCTCGATTTTGCGTTTTCCTGTGCAGCATTTACCATTTGTCCTGCTTGTCCTTGTGATTTCATTTACGGTGCACGAATTTGCTCATGCCTATTCGGCCAGCAAATTCGGAGACCCGACCGCTAAGATGCTGGGCCGGGTAACGCTGAACCCGGTTCCTCACATTGACATATTCGGGATGCTGATGCTGCTGATCCTCGGCTTCGGCTGGGCCAAGCCGGTTCCAGTGAATCGAGACAATTTCAGTAAGCCGCGTCTTATGGGGATTATTGTCTCATTGGTGGGACCACTAAGCAACTTGGTGATCGGGTTTATCGCTGCAATGATTTATTTCTCGCTGGATTATTATCACATTATTGATCTGACTAGCCAGGATAAGCTGAATCAGGCCATCTATATTTTTTTGAATTATCTAATCTCAATTAACATTACTTTATTCTTCTTTAACCTGCTTCCTCTGCCTCCGCTGGACGGTTATCGTATCGTAGAGGATCTGGTGCCCCGGAACTTCCGTTCCTACCTGCAGGAATACGAGAAATGGTCGGTGCTGATTTTTCTTCTGCTTGTATTTATTGATCCTCTGCGCCGCATCACGTTGGACCCGCTGTTCAGCCTGATGACACCTATAGTGGACGGGTTTCGGAATATTTTTCTGGCTATTGTTGGCGGGTAATGTGCAAGGAAGATGTGCAATATGACAAAATCGATGAGCCAGGCTAGTCACTACAGCTTAAAAGTTGTATGATGAGGCTTGGCGATTTTTCGGGCAAGGAATGGTGAGATATGCAGCGTTATTTCATACCGTCTGAACAGTTTGGCGAAGACACGGTAACAATTACCGGTGACGACGCCCGCCATATAGGCAAGGTTATGCGCTCCAAACCGAAGGACCAGATTATTGTAAGCGATGGCGCCGGCAAGGAGGCTGTCGCCGAGCTTGTAAGCATAGAGCCTCAGGAGGTGCAGGCTGCGATCGTAGAGTTCTTGGCCCTCTCTGGAGAGCCATGGCTTGAGGTGACGATCGCTCAAAGCCTGCCAAAAGGCGATAAGATGGAGACGGTTATTCAGAAATGCACAGAGATCGGGGCTTCTGCCTTCGTTCCTTTCCTTTCTGCACGGACTATCGTCCAGTATGACGAGCGCAAGGAAGAGAAGCGTGCCGCCAGGTGGCGCAAGATCGCCAAAGAAGCGGCAGAACAGGCGCACCGCAGCAAAATTCCAGTGATGAACAGCCCGGTGAACTGGGGCAGACTTCTGGCTACGGCTCCTAATTACGATCTTGTTTGCTTATGTTATGAAAAAGAAAATGGGGAGCAGCTCAGAGACGTCCTTGCTCCTTTTGTGGCTGGACTTGATCGCAAGCAGAAGTATCGCATGATGGTCGTAGTGGGCCCTGAAGGCGGATTTACAGAGGAAGAAGTCCGGGAGGCTGAAGCAGCCGGGGCCAGATCAGTGGGACTGGGCCGGCGTATTTTGAGAACGGAGACGGCCGGGATGGCCGCCCTGACCTGCATACTTTATGAAACCGGAGAAATGGGGGGACTGTAACATGCCATCCGTAGCGTTTTATACCTTGGGATGTAAAGTTAATTTTTATGACACAGAAGCCATTTGGCAGCTGTTTAAGAATGAGGGCTATGAGCAGGTTGATTTTGAACAGACCGCCGATGTCTATTTAATCAATACTTGTACGGTTACAAATACTGGAGACAAGAAGAGCCGCCAAATCATCCGCAGAGCGGTGCGGAGAAACCCGGATGCCATCGTGGCCGTAACGGGCTGCTATGCCCAAACTTCACCGGCGGAAATCCTCGATATTCCCGGTGTAGATTTGGTAATCGGAACCCAGGACAGAGATAAGATCATGCCTTATGTCCAGCAGCTGCAGCAGCAGCGGGAGCCGATTAATGCCGTGCGAAATATTATGAAGACGCGGGAGTTTGAAGAGCTCGACGTACCGGATTTTGCGGATCGTACGCGTGCGTTCCTCAAAATTCAAGAAGGGTGCAATAACTTCTGTACCTTCTGCATTATTCCATGGTCGCGCGGGCTTTCACGCAGCCGTGAACCGAAGAGCGTCATCGAGCAAGCCAAGCAGCTGGTGGCTGCAGGCTTCAAAGAGATCGTTCTGACCGGTATTCATACCGGCGGCTATGGGGATGATCTGGACAATTACCGTTTGTCCGACCTTTTGTGGGATCTGGATAAAGTGGAAGGCTTGGAACGGGTTCGGATCAGCTCTATTGAAGCAAGCCAGATTGATGATAAGATGCTGGAAGTTCTTAAGGGCTCGTCGAAGATGTGCCGCCACTTCCACATTCCGCTGCAAGCGGGCAACGATGAAGTGCTTAAGCGGATGAGACGAAAATATACCATTGCTGAATTTGAGGAGAAAATTCGCAAGATTCGCGAATTCATGCCGGACGTGGCGATAACTACAGATATTATTGTCGGGTTCCCGGGCGAGACGGACGAACTTTTCCGTGATGGTTTCGAAGCGATTAAGCGGATTGGCTTCTCAGAAATGCACGTCTTCCCTTATTCTAAGCGTACCGGAACACCTGCAGCCCGGATGGAGGATCAGGTGGATGATGAAGTGAAGAACGCACGGGTTCACGAGCTGATTGATCTATCCGAACAAATGCAGCTTCAGTATGCCGAGAAATTCGTTGGCGAGGTGCTTGACGTTATTCCGGAGAATGACGATAAAGGCTTAGCCGGAGAAGGCCGCATTATGGGTTATAGCGACAACTACTTGCAGATTGTATTTGAAGGCTCTGAGGACCTGCGTGGTCAGGTCTGCCGTGTGAAGTTGACCAAGGCGGGAGTCAACACTTGTGAAGGGGTGCTCGTCCGGGTGATGAGCGATCTTCCGCAGGAAATTGCGTAGTTAGCCTTGGCCATGGAACCAGGATAAATTAAACGGTAGTTCCAAGCTCCTTGGCTTGGTTTAACAAGGATTTCATCCCGCTAGGGTTGAAATCCTTGTTGTCCAAACAGGGAAATGAAGGTAAAGACCAAACCATGTACATTTAATTAGGAAGGGTGATTTCTATGGCATACAAAGAAATTTCAGCCGGAGGAGTTGTATACCGCAGAGAGGCTGGACAGCTGCAGGTACAGCTGATTACGGACCGCTACGGTAAAATCTCGTTTGCAAAGGGAAAACAGGAACAGGGAGAGACGATTGAGCAGACGGCACTTCGGGAAATCTGGGAAGAGACCGGGGTTAAGGGAGTCATTAAAGAGCCTATTGATATTATTGCGTATACGTATCAGCATCCGGAACACGGAGAAGTGGATAAAGAGGTTCATTATTATCTTGTGGAATGCCAGGACGGAGAGCTGAAGCCGCAAATAGAGGAGATTCGCGGGGTAGCTTGGTATGAGCCTAAGGAGGCTTGGGAGAAGCAGCTCCATTCCGGGTATGATAATAACGATTTTATATTGGAAAAAGGTTTGAAGCTGCTTGGGTTTCAATTGTAGCCTGAAAGCAGTGTTGATTCAAAGGTCATGTCTGCCGGTTAAGACGGTCCCATACAGGTAAGTAGCATAAGGGCAGAGCCAGGATGGAGCTAAGTATATTGAAGATGGTCTGACTATGAGCCACCTGGGCCGCCGGGTCTGTAGAGAACCAGGCGGTTATAAGCTCAAGCTGTCCTACAAGCGGAAGAAAGAGAAGCGCGCCGCCAAGGTTGAGAACGACATGGGACCAGGCTACAAAACGCCCGGATTTTGTGCCTCCGATCGAGGCGATGACAGCGGTGATACAGGTTCCGACGTTTGCTCCGATGACAACTGCAATGGCCAGCGGCAAGGGCAGTGCGCCTGATGCGGCCAGTCCCATCGCCAGAGCAATGACAGCAGCACTGCTGTGAATCATGGCAGCAAGTGCGGCTCCGGCAAGCGCTCCCCATACAACGTTTGTCCCCGCCTGCGCCGTGAACCAGCGGATTAGGCCGTAGGCCTCCATAGCTTCACCCGTGCCTTGCATCCAGGCGATGGCGGTCAGCACAAGACCGAATCCAGCTGATGCAAGAGCTGCATATTGTAAAGAGCGGAGGAAGTTCGCCATGCGGCCTAAGGCAGCGGGCAGCCGCTGTGTCAGGGCGGAAGCTATAAACCACGTACATAGGGACAGCAGAAATATGGGGAGCCCCCATCGGTTAATTTGCAGGGCAATAAGCTCTGTGGTTAGGCAGGTGCCGATATTGCCACCAAGGATGATGCCGAGCGTGCGGCTATAACTGAGCAGGCCTGCGTTGACAAGGCCAATGGTCATTACAGTTACAGCCGTGCTGCTCTGCAGTGCGGCCGTAACTGCTGTGCTGAACAGCATTCCTTTGAGCGGAGTGGACGTAGACAGGTTCAGCAGCTTCTTCAGCGCAGGACCTGCCCAGGCCTGAAGCGAGAGCTCCATCATTTTCATACCGAATATAAAGAGGGCCAGTCCGAATGTCAGCGGGATGATCAGGTCGCGTATCATGAGGAGCGGCCTCCTTTCTTTGTACATGCTATGAACATGCTTATGCGGGATGAGGACAAACGATGCCAAGCCGCCTTAGGGCTGCTGTAGATAGGAATACAATTTGACTTAGGAGTGATTGATCGCATGGCAAGCGTAATACTGCAGCGCAGCCGCAAGAAGAGACTGGAACAGGGGCATCCCTGGATTTTTAAGAATGAAATCGAGCAGATTGAAGGAGAACCAGCTCCAGGCGATTTGGTGCAGGTGCTGAATCATCAGCGTCGCTTCCTTGCCGTAGGCTACTATAACCCGGCTTCCCAAATTACAGTCCGTGTCGTTTCCTACCAACCCATTGAACAGATGGACAGAACTTTTTTTGCAGCAAGATTCCGTGAATGTCTGAAGCACCGCAGCCGTTTTGTTCAAGAGGATGCCTATCGGTTCGTATATGGAGAAGCAGATTTTCTGCCAGGTCTGGTGGTTGACCGATTTGGCGATGTGCTGGTGGTTCAGCTGTTGACCTTGGGAATGGACAAAAGACGTCAGGAAATTGTTGATGCATTGGTAGAAGTGCTGCATCCTAAGGGGATCTACGAACGCAGCGATGTCGGCATACGGGAAATGGAAGGCTTGGAGCAGACAAAGGGGCCGCTTTATGGTGAATGTCCAAGACATGTAACCATAACAGAGAATGGTCTGTTATTGTCTATCGATATTGTAGAAGGACAGAAGACAGGCTACTTCTTTGACCAGCGGGAGAACCGGGCCTCCATCGCCCCGCTGATGACCGGCTGGGGAGAGCGCAGCGGTATTGCGCTGGGAGAGCTGACGGATGAGAACGGCGAGAGACGGATTGCTCCGATGAACCGCAATGGGAAAGAAGTGACGTTCCCATATTGGGACGGTGCTACGGTGCTGGAGTGTTTCTCTCATACCGGAAGCTTTACACTTCACGCCTGTAAGTATGGGGCGAAAAAAGTAACTTGTCTGGATATTTCGGAGCATGCCATTGAGAGCGCCAAGGCCAATGTCCAGCTGAATGGCTTTGAGGACCGAGTGGAATTCGTGGTCGCAGATGCCTTTGATTACCTGCGAAGTCAGGTTAAGGGGCAGGATGAGCGGAAGGCCAGAGCTGAAGGAAGGGCGGATACTTCGGTTCCAATGCCGGCCGGCATTGGACGCACCTGGGATGTTGTAATCCTCGACCCGCCAGCATTTGCCAAGACCAAGAGTGCGGTGAAGGGCGCCTGTCGAGGTTACAAGGATATCAATCTTCATGGTATGAAGCTGGTGAACGAAGGGGGCTACCTGGTGACAGCGAGCTGCTCGTATCACATGCGGCCAGACCTGTTCCTGGAGACGATCGCCGATGCTGCGGCAGACGCTGGGAAAATCCTGCGCCTTATCGAATGGAGGGCAGCAGGGAAGGACCATCCGCAGATTCTCGGCGTGGAGGAAGGCCACTATTTGAAATTCGCTATCTTTGAAGTACGGAGCAAGACAACATTATAGGCTTCTTAGGGTATAGACTATGATTTCACTAAGCTCATCGTTTCTGTTCAGGAGACGGTGAGCTTATTTTGTATGGAATACCATGTTGTAATTTTCCAAACGTACGTTCCTCTTGGGGAGGGGTGTGTTATACTGGAATATAACGAAATTTCGGACAGTTGTTACTTACAAATTTGATTTTATGTATATAGCAGGAGGCTTCCCATGTCACTTCAATTGATGATAGGCCGCTCGGGCAGCGGCAAGAGCCAAAAGATGCTGGATCAGATTAAATCCCGACTGCAGCAGGATCCACTAGGTCCCCCGCTGATTTTGCTTGTTCCCGAACAGGGGACATTCCAAATTGAACATGCGCTGGCAAGCTCCCCGGAGCTGAGAGGGACCGTTCGCGCTCAGGTGCTGGGCTTCCGCAGACTGGCTCTGCGCGTGATGCAGGAGACGGGCGGATCGGCGCTGATCCCAATTAGCGAAGAAGGCAAGAAAATGCTGTTGTACAAGATTTTGCGGCGCCTTCAGAGCGAATTGAAGATGTACGGGAATTCCGGCAGTCAGATGGGTCTGGTGGATAAGTTGAACAGCTTGTTTACCGAGGCCAAGAAGTACGGTGCAGATCCGCAAGGATTTCAAGAGCATCTTGGGCTGCTCGAAGGCCTGGAGGCGGAGTCACCGCTGCTGAAGGATAAAATGCATGACTTGACCCTTATTTACAGCGAGTTCGAGAAAGAGCTCGCCGGACTCTATATTGATGCGGAGGATCATGTGATCAAGCTGGCGGAGGGAGCTCCGCTGTCAGCCTATTTGCGCGATGCGGAAATATGGGTGGATGGCTTTCACACCTTTACCCCGCAGGAGTATAAGGCGCTGGGGGCCATGCTGAAGTCGGTGTCGAGCTTAAAGGTAGCCCTTACGCTGGACCGGCCCTATGATGACGGGCTGCCGCCGCATGAGCTGAATTTGTTCCATCCTACGGCCACGACCTATTTGAAGCTAAAGGCTCTAGCCGAGTCATGCGGCGTGCCTGTGCTGGAGACAGATAACTTGAATCAGCGGCCCTTCCCGCGTTTTAAAGCGAGCCGGACACTGCAGCTGCTAGAAGGAGCTTACGAGCGAAGAACCCGTGTAGTAGAAGAGCCAGAAGATTTGAAGCGAAGCTTAATGCTGCGTGCGGCAAGCAGCCGGCGAGCTGAAGTGGAAGCAGCCGTACGGGAGATGGTGCGTCTGGCGAGGGAAGAAGGGGCGCGCTGGAGAGATATGGCCATCTTTGTGCGCAGCCTTGATGACTATGATCATATCGCAGCACCGGTATTTCAGGATTACGGAGTCCCATATTTCCTAGACCAGAGAAAGAGCGTCGTTCATCATCCACTGCTTGAGTTCATACGTGCTTCCCTGGATGTGATTAGACGTTATTGGAAGTATGAGGATGTATTCCGGATGGTGAAAACGGACTTTCTGCTGCCAGCTGATGGAAGTCTGACCCGTGAAGATATGGATGTCCTAGAGAACTATGTGTTGGCCAGTGGAATTGAAGGATCGCGTTGGAGCAGTGATAAGGTTTGGAAGGGGACACCCAGATTGTCGCTTGATCCTGGGGAAAATACGTCCGGGGAGACTCAGGCGAAGACAGAGACGGAGGCAGAGGCTTCCATGGAGCGGATATGGCGCTGCCGCGAAGCGATCACCCTGCCGCTTGGGTTATTTGAGAAACGGATCAAGAGAGCCAAGACGGCAGAGCAAATGTGCACGGCCGTCTATCATTTGCTTGAGGATGTGGGCGCTGCCTCCCGGCTTGATCTGCTAGCCCATCAGGCCGTACAAGAGGGGCAGCCGCAGCAAGCCATGGAGCATCGCAGTCTATGGGGTGCCATACTGGACATGCTGGATCAAATCGTAGAAATGATGGGGGACGAAGAGCTGGGACTGGAGCTGTTCGCAGGCGTACTCGATACCGGCCTGCAGGATCTTAAGCTCGGCCTGGTGCCGCCTTCCCTAGATCAGGTTCTGATTGGAACCACAGACCGGACCCGTTCCAGTCATGTGAAGCATGTGTTTCTGCTCGGCATCAATGAAGGAATTATGCCTGCGGTATTTCAGGAGGAGGGCGTCCTGACAGACCAGGAACTCGGCCGCCTTGAAGAAGGGGGGCTGACCCTTGGCTCTCGAATAACACGTAAGCTACTCGATGAACGATTTTTAATTTATCATGCGTTATCCTCGGCTGCCTGCTCGCTCTGGATTAGTTATCCTGTAGCTGATGAGGAGGGCAAAGCGCTGCATCCTTCAGAAGTGATCCGGCATGTGCGGGCTATCTTCCCTGCTCTAGAAGAGCAGTTCATCAGTGAAGTGCTGGCGGTGAATGCACATGAGGAGCTCCTTCTGAGTAGCCTTTCCCGCCCGCTGCCGGGATTGTCCCAGCTGATCGGACAGCTGCGCCAGTGGAAGAACGGGGTAGATATCTCACAGGTATGGTGGGAGGCGCTGCAATGGTACCGGTCTCAGCCTGATTGGAAAGAGCCGCTTCAGCATTTGCTCTACTCTCTGGATTACCGTAATGCAACCCGGAACCTTACCCCGGATACCAGTCGGAAGCTGTACGGCAAGCGTCTGCGGACCAGTGTGTCCCGAATGGAGAGATTTGCGGCATGCCCATTTTCCCACTTTGCTTCACATGGTCTTAAGCTGAGAGAACGTCAGCTATACCGTCTGAAGGCTCCGGACATCGGGCAGCTGTTTCACGCAGCCTTAAGCGCGATGGCGGTGACACTGAAGCAGGAGAACCGAAGCTGGGGCTCCTTGACCCCAGAGGAGTGTATGCGCGAGGCGGAAGCGGCAGTGGACAAGCTGGCTCCCAAGCTTCAAGGGGAAATTCTACTCAGCTCCAAACGCTACGGCTATATTTCACGGAAGCTTAAGCATATTGTCGGACGGGCCTCTGTCATCTTGGGAGAGCAGTCTAGACGCGGAGACTTCGAGCCGGTGGGACTAGAGCTGGACTTTGGCCCGGGACGCGAGCTTCCTCCGTTAAGATTCGAGCTGCAGAATGGCTGTGTCATGGAGATCGTAGGGCGAATTGATAGGGTTGATATGGCGGAGAGCGAAGATGGGCTCCTGCTGCGTGTTATCGATTACAAGTCAAGTCAGACCGACCTTAAGCTGCACGAAGTGTACTATGGCCTGGCCCTGCAAATGCTCACCTATCTGGATGTAATTTTAACCTCAGCAGAGGCATGGCTTGGTCAATCCGCTCTCCCGGCGGGAACGCTATATTTCCATGTTCATAATCCGCTGCTTCAAAGCACGAATGCGATGGATCCCGAGCAGGCCCGTCAGGAAATGCTGCGGCGGTTCAAGATGAGGGGACTCCTGCTTGCTGACCGGGAGACGATCGGTAAAATGGACCGTGAGCTGGAGAAGGGCTACTCAGATATTTTGCCGGTTGCGGTCAAGGCGGACGGAGGTTTTTACAGCAGCGCTGCTGTAGCAACACTGGATCAGTGGACTGCCCTGCTCGGCGTGGTTCGCACCAAGATCAAAGCGATCGGGACACGGATCACAGACGGAGACGTTGCCATAGAACCTTATCGGATCGGTCAAGAGACGGCCTGCACTTTTTGTTCTTATAAGTCGGTATGCCAGTTTGACGAGAAGACAGATCAGGGGCGGTATAAGATGCTCAGCAAGCCAGGTAAAGAACAGATGTGGACGAAGATTGAGGAGGAATCACCATGGAGCTTGTAAAACCGGTCGGAACCCATTGGAGCGATGATCAGTGGAAGGCGATTGCCATGTCCGGCGGAAATATGCTCGTTGCCGCTGCTGCAGGCTCTGGTAAGACGGCGGTTCTGGTTGAACGGATTATCCGCAAAATAACCGGGGCTTCAGGGGGCATAGACGTTGATCGCTTGCTGGTAGCAACCTTCACCAAAGCAGCAGCTGCCGAGATGCGCCAGCGCATACGTGAGGCGCTGGAGGCGGAGCTTGAGAAGGACCCGGAGCATGAACATTTGCGAAGACAGCTAGCCATGCTTGGACGCGCCTCCATTACGACACTGCATTCTTTCTGCATGGAGGTCATTCAGCGGTATTATACCTTGATTCCCCTTGATCCGGGATTTCGCATTGCCTCCGAGCATGAGACACAGCTGCTGCGGCAGGAAGTGTTGGAGGAGCTGTTTGAGGAAAAATACGGCTCCGAGTCAGAAGGGAGTTCATTCCTGGAGCTGGTTGACTGGTTCAGCGGGGAGCGAAGCGATGATGCAATGTTCTACCTGGTTCAGCGGCTGTACGATTTCTCGCGGAGCCATCCTTGGCCAGATCACTGGTTGCGAAGCACAGCAGCAGCTTTTACAGCCGCCGATACGTCTTCTTTGGAGCAAAGCTCCTGGGTAAAGAGCATTGTGTCGGACACGCAGCTATCCCTGGACGGAATTATTCATCTGCTAAAGCAGGGGATCGATTTGTCTCTTTCTCCGGGGGGTCCTGCTCCGTATGCGGTCACGCTTCAAGAGGATTTGAGCATGGTGCTTGAGCTGAAGCGTGCGGTGGAGGCAGGTCCTTGGTCTTCTCTGCATGGCCAGTTCGAGAAGGCGGCATTTGGCAAGCTGAAGGCTGTTCGTAAGGATCAGACAGATCCGGCAGTTCAGGATCGGGTTAAGGGGTTTCGCGAAGAGGCTAAGAAATCGCTAGCAGAGCTTCGAGGTCAGCTATTTGGAAGGCCTGCTGAGGCATTCATTACAGAGCTGCATCAGGCAGGTCCGCTGATGCAGGAGCTGGCCGAGCTTGTGATCAGTTTCGGTGAACGCTATCAGGCTGAGAAGAAGGCGAAGAGCTGGCTTGATTTCTCTGATCTGGAGCATTACTGTCTGCAAATTCTCCGTCATCCCGGCTCAAATCCTTTGCAGGTGCTCCCATCGGATGCGGCTCTGGAATACCAGGCTCAGTATGAAGAAGTGCTGCTTGACGAGTATCAGGATACGAATACGGTACAGGAAATGATTGTTCAGTTGATCTCTCGGCCTTCCCCGGGCAACCGGTTTATGGTTGGGGATGTGAAGCAGAGTATTTATCGCTTCAGGTTGGCAGAGCCGGGACTGTTCCTGGATAAATATCGCAGCTATGCGGATGATTTTGGCGGGGAAGGCCTGCGAATCGACCTGGCGCGTAATTTCCGCAGCCGGCGCGAGGTGGTAAGCGCCGTTAATATGTTGTTTAGGCAGATGATGAACCGAACCGTTGCTGAGATTGATTATGATGCCAGAGCAGAGCTTGTCTATGGGGAGTTATTTCCGCAGAACGAGAAGGGGCTTCCCCAGTATGCGCCGGAATTACTGCTGATGGACCGCAGTGAAGGCGGAAGAAAGCCGGAAGAGACCGGAGGAGAAGCTGCCCTTGAAGAAGAGGCGCCTGGTGAGGAAGCAGTAGAGATTGAAGCGGTTCGGCTTGAGGCGAGAGCCATTGCTGCTCGAATTCGCTCGCTTCTAGGCGACGATGGAAGACCGCTTATGGTCTATGACAAGCGAATCAAGGCTTCGCGTCCCGCAAGGTATGGCGATATTGTCATCCTGCTTCGCTCTGTCTCTGCATGGGCCCCATTAATGATTCAAGAACTGATGCTGGAAGGGATTCCTGCCTCCGGGGAGCTTAATCAGGGTTATTTCCAAGCGACTGAAGTGGAAATAATGCTGTCCTTACTGCAAGTCATTGACAATCCGCAGCAAGATATACCGCTAGCCTCCGTTCTTCGTTCTCCGATCGTAGGTTTGACAGAGGAAGAGCTGGCAGGCGTTCGTCTTGCTGCTTCCGGAAGCAGCTTCTATGAAGCGCTTGTGAAGGCTGCTTCGGGAGTCGGCCTTGATCTGGATCATGAGGAGGAACCGAACCTTACGCATCCAAGCGAGGGTCTGGAGGAAGCGGACTTGAGCTCAGTTGGCGATGGAGATGGTGAGCTGGCGGGCAAGCTGACTATTTTTTTGGACCGACTTGAGGCTTGGCGAACCGAAGCGCGTATAGGTGAGCTAAGCGGACTTATATGGCGGGTGTACCGGGAGACGGGGTACCTGGATTGGGTTGGAGGTATGCCGGGAGGGATTCAGCGGCAAGCCAACCTTAGAGCACTGCATGACCGGGCCAAGCAGTATGAACGGTCTGCTGCGGCTCCCGGCCTTTTCCGCTTCTTGCGCTTTATCGGAAGACTGAAGGAGACAGGGAGTGATCTTGGTGCCCCGTCTACGGCAGGTGAAGATGAAGAGTCGGTTCGGATTATGACGATTCACAAAAGTAAGGGGCTGGAGTTCCCGGTTGTTTTTGTGGCCGGGTTATCCAAAATGTTTAATAGGCAGGATTTGAATTCGCCGTTCCTTATGCACAAGGAACTTGGCTTTGGTCCTAAATATGTGGATGGGGTTACCCGTGTAAGCTATCCGACACTTCCCAATCTGGCGATTCGGCGCAGGGCTCAGATGGAGCTGCTCGCCGAAGAGATGCGGATTCTATATGTGGCGCTCACTCGTCCAAAAGACAAGCTGATTCTGGTATCCGCAGTGAAGGACTTGAGTAAGGCGGCGGCTGTATGGAGTCAGGCTTTGCAGAGTGAGCAGGAAATGCTGCCCGATTATCTGCTGGCCAGAGGCCGCAGTTATTTGGACTGGATTGGGCCGGCTTTAATTAGACAGCCTGAAGCTGGCAAGCTTCGGGAACTGGCGGGCATTCCTGCTGAAACCTCTGGCCTTTTCATAGCTAGCGGGGAAGAGTCTCTTCCTTGGAAAATCGTTACGCTGCCACTTCATCAGATTGTGCAGGCTGCAGCCGTAACCAAGGATGAAGAGAAGGACAGTGCAGGTGTGGAATATGCCTCCCCTGTTCAGCGCCTTCTTACAGGAATGGGGCTTCCTTCGGTGGGAGATGAGGACCCTGCATTATCCGAGCGCATAAGAGCCTCCCTGGATTGGAACTATCCTTATGAAATTTCAAGCCGAATTTCGGCCAAGACCTCGGTCACTGAGATGAAGGCGCTGCTGACTATGCAGGAGCAGCCTCCGCTGGATGCTGCCGAGATGGAGAAGATTCGGCAGGAGAGCCAGGTGCTGCCGGAACAGGCGGATTTCAAGCTCCATTTGCGTCGGCCAAAATTTATGGAGCGTAGACAGATGACACCAACGGAGCGGGGAACAGCTTATCACACGGTGATGCAGCACCTTCCCTTCGAGGGTACACCTGACCAATCGGCAGAAGAGCTGGTGCAAGAGACAATTCATAGGCTCGTAAGCCTGCAAATTCTACCCGCCTCACAGGCTGAGGAGCTAGACAACGGACGGATTGCGGATTTTTTGCGAAGTCCACTGGGAGATATGGTGAGACGAGCTACGTGGGTCCGCAGAGAGCTGCCATTCAGCTACGGCTTGTCCGCGGTGGACGCTTATCCGAAATTTGCCCCTTATCTGGAGGGTGTTCAGGAAGGTAGCATATCTGAGGTTCAGCTCCGGACAGAATTGGATCAGGAGATTGTGTTGATTCAAGGGATTGTAGATTGTTTGTTTGAGTTGGAAGGCCGGCAGATTCTGCTGGATTACAAGAGCGACCGGGTGCTGGCGCACCGTGGTGGCATTTCAGCGCTGAAGGAGCAGTACCGCAGCCAGCTTGAGCTGTATGCGGCCGCTCTCTACGACATTACAGGCGTGCCTGTGGAGGAGAAATGGCTGTATTTCTTCGACACCGGCGAAGCAGTAAAGCTATGATGAATAGAGTTCGGCTGGAGGAACGAAGGAAATGAGGGGGCTGCAGCCACAGGCCCGTGAAGGTTATGAGAGAGGGGGAAGACTATGCGTATTTTGCATACAGGAGATTGGCACTTGGGGCGGACGCTGGAAGGCCGCAGCCGTCTGCAGGAGCAGGAACAGTTTCTGGACGAGCTGGTGAAATTGGTCAGGGAGCAGCAGGTGGATCTTATTATGATGGCAGGGGACGTCTATGATAGCGTCAATCCGCCTGCAGCCGCCGAGAGCTTGTTCTATGAGGCTGCCGCCCGCTTGACAGAGGAAGGTAGGCATCTCGTTGCCATTGCGGGCAACCACGATCAGCCGGAGCGGGTGGCCGCAGTCCGGCCGCTTGTTACACAGAGCGGTATTCAGCTTGTAGGTCTGCCCACGAGCGAGGTGGTTCATGTAGAGGTGGCCCGTACCGGAGAGAGAGCGGTGATCGCAGCTCTTCCTTATCCTTCGGAGTCTCGTCTTAACGAGCTGCTAGCCGGTGATGGAGACGAGGGGGAACTGAGGCTGGCTTACAGTGCCCGTGTGGCCCAGCTGATGAAGGGGCTGGCACAGAGCTTTCGTGAAAATACAGTGAATTTGGCGATGAGTCATATCTATGTGCTTGGCGGAGTGGAATCTGACAGCGAACGACCGATCCAGGTTGGCGGCGCCTATACAGTGGATCCGTCATCCCTGGATATTGGAGCCCAATATACGGCTCTTGGACATCTTCACCGTCCGCAGGCTGTGAAGGGTGGGGGGCTGACCCGCTACAGCGGCTCTCCGCTAGCCTACAGCTTCTCTGAAGCCGGTCAAGCGAAATCGGTCATGATGCTGGATGTCTCTCCAGGGAAGGATCCGGTTATGGAAGAGATTCATCTTACCAGCGGCAAGCCTCTGGTAAGATGGAGCAGCCGGGGAGGGCTTGAGGAAGTCCGTCGCTGGTTGGATGAGGGGCGGGACGCCCGAGCGTTTATAGATCTTGAGATTTCGCTGACCGAAGCGATGTCTATGGCCGATATCCAGAGCCTTCGCAAAGCGCATGAGGGAATTGTTCACATTAGACCCATCTATCCTGGACTTCAGTCTGAGGATACGCAAGCTGACCGTTCACAGCTGCCAATCCATGAGCTGTTCAGGAAGTTCTATCAGCGGCAGAGCGGTGGTGCCGAACCGGAATCAGAGCTTGTTGATCTCTTCATGAGCCTGCTTGCCGATCATGAGGAAGAGACCACTTCCGAAGGAGGGGGGGACGAAAGATGAAGCCAATTCATTTGAAGCTGTCTGGACTGCAGAGCTACCGGGAAGCGCAGGAGATTGATTTCACGGAGCTATGCGAGACGGGGCTGTTCGGAATTTTTGGACCTACGGGAAGCGGCAAGTCCACGCTGCTGGATGCTATAACTCTATCCTTATACGGCAAGGTAGAACGTGCTTATGGCGGCACTCAAGGAATTATGAATCATTCTGAGGATTCTCTGTTTGTCTCGTTTACCTTTGAGCTTATGTCTGCCGCAGGAGTGGAGCGGTACCGGGTCGAGCGCCGATTCAAACGTACAGGGGATCACTCTGTTAGCAATACGATCAGCAGGTTTATTGCCGTTAAGCCGGAAGGGGAAGAGGTGCTTGCTGACAAGCTGGCCGAAGTTACCCGCTGTGTAGAAGATAAGATTGGGCTCAAGATGGATGACTTTACGAGGGCCGTTGTGCTGCCACAGGGGAAATTTGCGGAATTCCTGGCTTTGAAGGGCAGTGAAAGACGGCAGATGCTGCAGCGCTTGTTTCATCTGGAGAAATACGGTGATTTGCTGGGGCAGAAGCTTAGCCGGCGCGTGAAGGAAACAGAGGGACGGCTCAAGGAGCTGGCGGCTGAGCAGCAGGGCCTGGGCAGTGCCTCCGAAGAAGCGCTGCAGGCGGCGGAAGAGCGAATGCAGGACGCTGTGAAGCAAGCCGCCGCCGCTCGTCTGGAGCTCCAGGCCGCCCAAACGGCGGCAGAGGAGCTCGGGCGCCTGCGCGAGCTCGTGCTGCAGCAGCGGCAGCTGGCGGCGGAAGAAGCGCAGCTGCAGCAGCGGAGCCCAGACATCGCTGCCGAGGAGTCCCGCCTGAAGCAGGCGATGGCTGCCGAGGCGATGCGCCCGGCCCTTACCGCCTGGAAGGCGGCCGCCCAGGTTGCGGCTGAGCGGGAAGCCGCAGCGCAGCGTGCCGCCGCCGCCGCTGAAGCAAGCGCGGCTCAGGCGCAGCGTGCCGCTGACGCCGCCCTGCTTGCCGAAAGCGTGCTGACGGCTGAGGAGCCCGGGCTGCTGCGGCGGCTCGAACATCTGGAGCAGGCGAAGCAGCTCCAGGTGGAGCTTAAGGCGCTGCAGCAGGAGCAGGCAGCGCATGCGGCCAGCCATGCCGGCGGCCAGAAGCGCCGGCAGGAACTCGCAGCGGAGGCCGCGAAGGAGGAGCAGCTCCTTGCCAAGGCGATGCACCGGCGCCAGGAGCTGGAGGCTAAGCTGAAGAGCTGCGAGGTGAAGGCGGCGGATCGCCGCCGCCTTCAGGATGCTGTGGCGCGTAAGGATGCGCTCACAGCTCAGGAGCAGCAGCTTCAGCTGGCGCTTAAGGAAGAGCAGGCGCAGCAGGAGCGAAGCCTGAGCAGTCATGCTCTGGCGGAGAAGCTTTCAAGGCAGGAAGCCGAACTCGCATCAAGCCAGCAGCACATGCTGGATACGGCTTTGACGGCAGGAATGAGGCTGAGGCAACTGGACGCCGATTTGCTGCAGCTTCTTGAACAATTGGAGCTCAAGGAAGCAGGGCTTAGGGAGCAAATGGCGGCCAGTGAGCGCCATATCTGGTCTGTGAAGCTTGCGGAGCAGCTGCAGACGGGTGAAGCCTGTCCTGTCTGCGGATCGGTACACCATCCTGCCCCGGCAGCAAGCCTGCCGCATGAAGCGGGGCTTGCGGACACAGAGCTAGGCCAGCTTAACAACCTGCTGCCAGAGCTTCGGGAGCTGCGCTATGAGGCAGCAAGAGGTGCAGAGGCTGTTCGCGGTCTTGCCGAAGCGCTGGGTAAGAATGCTGATCTGGAAGCCGTGTCAAGTGAAGCCGAGGCTGCTGCGGCGCAGGAGAGACATCTGCCTATAGCTGGCGATGCGCCTCTTGCGATTGCTGAAGCTCGGGGACGCGTCACCGGCATCCAGCAGGCGCTTAAGGTCAGCGGGACGGCTCTTGCTCAGCTTCAGCGTGAAGTGAAGCAGTACCAAGACCGCCGGGATGCATGGCGGCAGGAATCTGCGGCAGCTGCGGCAGAGCGGCGCAGTGTGAGTCAGCAAAGCGAGCTGATGACTCGCAAACGCGAAGCGGTTCAGCAGGAATATGAGGCCAAAATACAGGAGTGGGAAGAGCTATTTCCCAACCTTAGCTTGGAGGCAGCAGCTCTGGAGTTTGAGAAGCTGCATGCTATGGATACCGAAGCGGAAGATGTGCGCAGCCGGCTTGAGCTCAGCGTCCCGTTCATTGAGGAGAAGAATGCGAAGCTGCGCTCTCTCCAAGAGGAAATGGCAGAGCTGGACCGGGAGCTGGTCCAATGGGCGACAAGGCTTGAAGGTGGGGACAAGCTGCTGCAGGAGAAGCTGCAGCGGCTTGAGACGATTACCTCCGGCCGTTCGGCGGAACAGCTATTTGCCGAAGCGAGTGACAAGCTGGATGCTCTGCGGAAGGAAGCCAAAGGGACTCGCGATCGACAAAGAGAAGCTGATACGGCGAGACAAGAGACGATGCAGGCGGCCCTTCTGGCTCGTCAGGCAGCTCATACGGCTGCAGAACAAACGGAGCAGCTGCTGGAGCGATGGCAGGCTGAGCTTGAACAGTCGCCCTTCACGAGCGAAGAGGATGCGTCAGCCGCCCTTCTGGAGAAGGGAGTTATGGAAGCGATGGAGCTGCGGATTGGGCAGCACCGGGATGCGGAACAAGAGCTCCGGATTCGGCTTCGGGAAATCACCGCCCGCCTGGAGGGAAGAACTGTTTCCGAAGAAGAGTGGTCTCTTATTCAGCAGCAGCTTCAGGTATGCAAGCTAAGAGATGAGGTAGCCCTGGAAGGGAAGGCTAAGGCGGAAAGAGACTGGGAGGATATCAAGGTTCGACACCTTCGCTGGAAGGAGCTAGAGACTGTTCGGGCGGAGCTGGACCATCAATCCGGCCTCCTTGCTAAGCTGCAGAGCAGCCTGCGCGGGAATGCCTTCGTGGAGTATGTAGCTGAAGAGCAGTTAATGAGCGTAAGTCATGCGGCTTCTCAGCGTCTGCGCTCCCTGACCAAACAGAGATACTCGCTGGAGACCGATTCCGGCGGAGGATTTGTGATCTGTGATGATGCCAATGGGGGCATTAAGCGTCCGGTCTCCACGCTTTCGGGTGGAGAGACGTTCTTGACCTCTTTGGCGCTGGCGCTGGCGCTTTCGGCTCAGATTCAGCTGCGGGGTCAGTATCCGCTTCAGTTCTTCTTTTTGGACGAGGGCTTTGGCACACTTGATCCCGATCTGCTTGATACGGTGATCACTTCTCTGGAGCATTTGCATCATGATCATTTGGCAGTAGGCGTGATCAGCCATGTGGCTGAGCTGCGTGCGCGCCTTCCGCGAAAGCTGGTTGTTATTCCGGCAGAGAGCGCTGGACAAGGCTCGCGAGTTGAATTGGAAAAATTGTAAAAGATTCCATGGGAGTGAACTAGATCACAGATACAGGTTCACCTCCCTGTTATAATACAGTTAAGCCGACATGATATGAAGAAGTACCCCGACGGACGTATGGGTAAGAAATTTCAAGTTTCACACCAATACGTCCGTGCGATGTGACCCCCGGTCTTCGGGGGAAGCAGGGTGCTTCTTTTTTTTGTCTATTTTAGGTATCATAGAACTTGTACCGGCGCTGACATAGGCGCCGCGAGTTCGGATGATAACACTGAAGGAGGCTACAAGGAATATGGATTGTTTGTTCTGTAAGATTGCTGAAGGTACAATTCCTTCCAATAAAGTTTATGAAGATGAGAAGTTTCTCGTATTTCATGATATTCAGCCGGCAGCACCTACACATGTGCTGATCATTCCGAAGAAGCATATTGCTACGATGAATGATGCTGAGGGGGCGGATTTTGAACTGATTGGCGAGCTGCACAAGGTTGCACAGGAGGCTGCTAAGAAACTGGGCATTGCCGAGACGGGCTACCGTCTGATTAACAACTGCGGGCCGGATGGCGAGCAGAGTGTGTATCATATCCACTACCATCTGCTTGGGGGAGCAAGGCTGGGTGCGCTTACAGGAATCTCTAGTTCCCACGCTTAGGGGGTTGGATAATTCCTCTAGCCTGTATGCTGTATAAAAAAAGAAAGTGCATCAGGTTGACACCCCGTTTCCTTATCGCCTATAATGAAGTTTGATGATCCGTGTTATGCTCTTGGACGGTCTGGTCGGAGGGAGGGAAAACTGGTGTCTGAAACTAAAGTTCGCAAAAACGAGACAATTGATGCTGCGCTTCGTCGCTTTAAGCGTTCCATCGCAAAGGATGGTGTCTTGGCTGAGGTCAAGAAACGCAAGCATTATGAGAAGCCAAGCGTAAAGCGCAAGAAAAAGTCTGAGGCTGCTCGTAAGAGAAAGTTTTAGGAGGATTTGAACTACGATGAATCTTAGCGAGCGATTGAACGAAGATATGAAGCAGGCGATGAAGAGTCAAGACAAGTTCAAACTCTCCACTATTCGGATGGTTCGTGCTACGATTAAGAATCTTGAAATAGATCTGAAAAGAACTTTGAACGATGATGAAGTGCTTGATATCCTAAGTCGTGAGATCAAACAGCGCAAAGATGCCCTCCAAGAATTTACCAAAGCAGGTCGTGATGATCTTGCGGTTAATCTCAAGGGTGAGATTGACATTATTGCCCGGTACCTTCCCGAGCAGCTAACCGAAGAAGAAATTCAAGTGATTGTACAGCAGACCATCCAGGAAACCGGTGCTTCTTCGAAAGCTGATATGGGAAAAGTCATGAGCGCACTGATGCCCAAAGTAAAAGGTCGGGCTGATGGTAAGCTTGTGAACCAGGCAGTTCAGCAATTTCTGCAATAAATTACACGTAAAACACCCTCTTTTTAGAGGGTGTTTTTTCTATATCCGTAAATTATAGCTGTGGGGCTATAGAAGCTGCCACAGCTTTTTTAATGCTCTTTGAAGAATAGCTTCGCCTAAACACCCTCATATTTTTCCTGGCTGCTGCATAATTTTGTTACATAGGGAAGGAGGATTGCCTCGTATGAGCCGCATTGCCAGCAAACTTCGCAAATGGACTGTTGACGCGCTCGACCTGCCGGGGGATCTTGTCTTTGGGTTGCCTCGGCTCACGCTGATTGGCGGCAAACAGCTGCTCATCGAGAATCACAAGGGGGTTCTGCATTTTTCGGAGAACCGTTTAAGCCTGGCCCTGAGTGAAGGCGGCAGCCTAGACGTGATAGGCTCCGGGCTTGTGATCAAGACGATCCTGCCTGAAGAAGTGATGATAGAAGGGAACATAACAGAGATTAAGTATCATGGAAAAGAGGGGAAGCCATGAAAACACCAATCTTGAGCGCGCTCCGCGGAACTGTAACCATCAGCATCCGCGGGGGAGATTTGGAGCGGCTGCTCAATGATATGTCTTCGGCAGGTATTGAAATGTGGGAGGTAAGCCCACAGCCGGAGCGTAAAATGGTCATGAGTGTGAGGATAGCAGATTTTCTGCGGCTTCGTCCGCTGTTAAAGCAGACAGGCTGTCGGGTTCATATACTACGCAAAAGAGGGCTGCCGTTTACAGCTGCAAGACTGGCTCGCCGCAAGCTGTTTGCGGCGGGAACTCTTCTGTTTTTTGCGGCGTTATATCTGATGTCTTCTTTAGTATGGGATGTTGAAGTCAAAGGTAATGTCAGCATTCCCACAGAAGATATTATGAACGCAGCTAGAGAAGAGGGGCTTTACCCATTTCAGTGGAAATTTAAGCTTGAAGAGCAGGACAAGCTGTCCAAGAGTTTGACTATCCGGCTCCCCGGCACCTCATGGGTAGGAGTGACGGTGAACGGGACTAAAGCCACGATCGAAGTTGTAGAAGCTACACCGCCGAAGAAACAAGAACTTCTGGACCCGAGAAATTTGGTGAGTCGAGCTGATGCGGTAGTGTCTTATATTTATGCAGAACGGGGAACACCCCAAGTTTCCAAGAATGATCGGGTCAGAAAAGGCGAGGTTCTTATCTCTGGCATTCAAGGCAACCAGACGGTTGTGGCGAAGGGAGAGGTTAGAGGTGCGGTCTGGCATGAATATAAAATTGAAGCCCCTTTAGTTGTTAAGCAAAAGGTGTTCACCGGACAAAGAAAACAGAGAGGATATTTGTATTTTGGGGAGACCGCGGTTCAGATTTCGGGTTACGGCAAATCAGGGTTCGATCAGTCGGAGTCTCTCAGCACATCAAGCCCGCTGTCCTGGAGGAGCTGGAAACTGCCGATCGGTTGGAGGAGTGAGACAGAAATGGAGACGACGGTTCTGGAAATTCCGCAGACTGAGGAAGAGGCCAAGGCACGCGGTCTTGAACAGGCAAAGCGGGACATTATTGCGAAATACGGACCCGATGCAAAGGTGCTGGAGCAAAAAATTTTGCATGAGAACACAGAGAATGGTAAAGTTTATATGAAAGTACTGTTTGAAGTAGATCAGAATATTGTACAAGAGGTTCCAATCGTACAAAATCAAGGAGAATGAGGCTATTTGACAGAACAAAAGGCGATTATCAAAATACCGCTGCAGAGTGCTGCGGAAGGACAAGCATTGTTTGGTCCACAGGATGTTTTCTTGAAGCTGGTAGAACAGCGGATTGAAGTGCAGGTCGTGTCCCGGGAATCTGAAATTACCGTTCGGGGCGGTGAACGCGAAACTCAGATGGTAGGGCAGCTGTTTGAGGTGCTGCTCGAGCTTATTCGCAACGGCTATATTTTGACAGAGCGGGATGTGCTATACGCCATAGACCTGGCTCTGGAGCTGCGCGCTGATCAACTGCTTGATTTATATAAAGGGGAAATTGCTGTCACCTTCCGCGGAAAACCGATTCGTGTGAAGACTATTGGACAGAAGCATTATGTAACAACAATTAAGAAGCGGGATATCGTATTCGGCGTGGGGCCTGCTGGAACAGGGAAAACCTATTTGGCCGTCGTGCTGGCGATAGCAGCCCTGAAGGAGGGTTCCGTTAAGCGGATTATCCTAACCCGTCCTGCGGTGGAGGCGGGAGAGAGCCTGGGCTTCCTTCCTGGTGATCTGCAGGAGAAGGTTGATCCGTATCTCCGGCCGCTTTATGATGCGCTGTATGACGTTATGGGACCAGATCAGGTTGGCAAAGCATTAGAAAGAGGCCTGATTGAGATTGCCCCTCTAGCATACATGCGCGGGCGTACTTTAGACGATTCTTTTATTATTTTGGACGAAGCTCAGAACACCACGCCGGAACAAATGAAAATGTTCTTGACGCGCCTTGGGTTCGGCTCGAAAATGGTTATAACCGGAGATGTGACCCAAATTGACCTTCCAAGAGGCAAGAAATCCGGGCTAATTGAAGCAAAGACGATACTGCAAAATATCGAAGAAATCGGATTTGTGCACTTTACGGAATCGGATGTAGTTCGTCATTCCTTAGTACAGAAGATTATAGTAGCTTATGAAGAAGCTGCGGATCAAAATTAGAGTCATGAGATGATGAGCCATGGATTGCAGTAGCGGGCAGTTAGCAATAACTGTGATCCAGGTTTCATCAAATAGAAGAAAGATTAGCTGTATATGCAACGCGGAGTACCGCAGCTATCGGATTGAAGGCTCTAACGGGGAATGATGGGGGTCAAATTTCAAAAGGATAGAGAGGGCTGCTTCATGACCTCGAAAGAAACATCAAACAATTCAAGCGTTCAGAACAAAATAGCGGGATGGAGAAATAGCGTGTGGGCACGCTATTGTTTGTTTCTGCTGATTATTGTGCTTCTGTATGTTAGCTTGGCGCCTAAGCTATTGCCTGAGCGTTATAATATTTCGGTGGGATCGCCGAGTGAGAAGGAAATACTGGCGCCGATGCAGATTCCAAACACGAAAGCGACGCTCAAAGCGCAGGAAGAAGCGGCAGAGAACGTGCGGCCCATTTATACAAGGGTGTCCTCAATCCGGAATGAAGCCATCATTACGCAGATGCTGGATCAAATCTTGCGCATAAATCAGGACGATGAGGTTTCTAGAAACGATAAAATATCCATTTATCGTCAGGACTTGCCGCAAATATTCCAATCGCATGTCCAGAATTTTATTATGTCCAGCCGAAACAACGGCAATTATTCTTCTGCACTGCTTGACGAAATCAGGCAGCGGATCAATGAACAAGCCTATCATATTTCCGAGGAGACTTTTGTGAAGATTCCTCAGCTAACGGCAGAGGATATCACGGAGATGAAGCCTGTGGCATCCGATATTGTTACGCGCTTAATGTATGATCCCATTACGGAAGCTCAGACGGCAAGAGCTAAGGTTGCCGAACAGGTAAGCTCCAGCTCCTTAAGCAAGCGGATTCCTCGGGAGATCGTGCAGGAGCTTGCTCGCTATGTGATTACTGCGAATAAGTTCTACGATGAGGAAGCTACCAAGGAAGCTAAGGTTAAGGCGCGGGAGAATACTGGAACGGTATATATTAAACAAGGCGATGTTCTAGTGCCTAAAGGTCAAATTATTACCGAGGAAATGTATACGCTTCTGAAGGAGAACGGCCTCCTAAAAAATGAGGTGAATTATTGGCCTCAGGTAGGGCTTGCTGTATTAGCAATTCTGATTGCTTTAGGCATTTATATGTTTATTCGTCAAGCGGAAGGGGCCGCACATTTTAAATATAATAATGTTCAGCTGTTGATGCTCGTGCTGATTATTCTAATCACCATTCTGTCCATGTACGTGGTCAGCATTCTTCAGAATGAACAGCGGCCATATGTAGGCTATCTCGCACCTATTGCCATAGGCTCGATGCTGATTACACTCTTGCTCGATATGCAGCTGGCATATATCTGCTCGATGGTTTTTGCAATATTAGCCAGTGTGATCTTGAACGAGCGACAGGGACAAATTTTTGACTTTTACTTTGGGTTCTTTACTGTGGTCATTTCTTTTGTCTCCATCTTTGCCATTCATCGGGCAAGTCAGCGTTCGTCCATTCTTAAGTCAGGCATTATGGTGTCCATATTTGGTTCGCTGTCCGTCATGGTGCTTGTTCTGATCGACAGTGCGGGATGGACCCAACAGAGTACACTGTATGCTCTAGGATTTGCTTTTGCCGGAGGGCTGCTTACTACCATCATGGTGATTGGGCTAATGCCGTTCTTCGAAGTCAGCTTCGGCATATTGTCGGCCCTCAAGCTGGTTGAGCTCTCTAATCCGAACCATCCGCTTCTGCGCAAACTGCTTACGGAGACGCCGGGAACTTATCACCACAGTGTCATGGTGGGGAATCTGTCTGAAGCAGCAGCCGAAGCGATTGGGGCAAATGGGTTACTATGCCGGGTGGGTTCCTACTATCATGATATCGGGAAGACCAAACGGCCGAGTTATTTTATTGAGAATCAGAACAATATGGAGAATCCGCATGATTTTATAGATCCTAAGCTCAGCAAATCAATCATTATTGCCCATGCCAGGGATGGGGTGGAGATGCAAAAGGATTATAAGCTTCCCAAACCTATACGGGATATTGCAGAACAACATCATGGAACAACCTTTCTCCATTTTTTCTATCATAAGGCTCTGAAGCTGGCTGAAGAGCAGGGCGTCGAGCCTGACTTTACCGAGGCTGACTTCCGCTATCCCGGGCCGAAGGCACAATCCAAGGAAGCAGCTGTTGTCGGTATTGCTGACAGTGTGGAAGCCGCAGTACGCTCACTGCGCAAGCCTACCGTAGAGCAGGTAGAGACCATGATTGAGAAGATTATCAAGAGCCGTCTTGATGATCATCAATTTAACGAGTGTGATCTTACCATGCGCGAGCTTGATATTATCGGGCAGACGCTCAAGGAAACCGTCATGGGCATATTCCATTCCCGGATTGAATATCCGGAAGAGCCGAAGAAGCCCAAAATAGAAGAACAGAAGAGTGAGGGGCGTGAACAGCCATGAGTTTGAGTCTGGCTTGGAGCAATGATCAGGAACAGTTTGAAATTAGCCAGGAGTTGATCGATATCTTGGATACTCTTCTGCAGAAAGCAGGGGAGGCCGAGGGGGTTGCTGACGGCGAAGTGGCTCTTACCTTTGTTGATGATGCACAAATTCATGAGCTGAACCGTGATTATCGCGGAATTGATCGGCCAACGGATGTACTGTCTTTTGCGATGAATGAGTCGCTGGATGAGGAGCTGGAAATCGTCTATGAGCTTGAGGAAGGCGAAGAGACTGAGGAGCTTCCGGTGGTTCTTGGGGACATTATTATCTCCGTTGAGCGGGCGAAGGCACAAAGTGAAGAATACGGTCATTCTCTGGATCGGGAGATAGGATTTCTCTTCGTGCACGGGTTCCTTCATTTGCTTGGGTATGATCATCAGGATGCAGAAAGTGAAGCGGAAATGATGGGCAAGCAGGAAGCGGTCCTTGCTCAAGTGGGACTTGTGCGCTGATGGAGCGGCGTCCTGCGGAGAGATTCACCTTCCGCTATGCAGCATCTGGCATATGGTATGGAATTAGGACGCAGCGGAACCTACGAATCCATCTTGTTGCTGCCGTTTTGGCTATAGGCGCGGCGGCCTTCTTCCAGCTATCTGCCGTGAAGTGGGCTGTTCTGCTCTTGATGATCTGTCTGGTCATTTCACTTGAACTGGTGAACACTGCCCTTGAGTCGGTGGTTGATCTGGTGACTTCAGATTGGAAGCAGCTTGCAAAGGCGGCCAAGGACACGGCGGCGGGAGCGGTTCTGGTCGCGGCAATTTTTGCCGTATTGATCGGAGCCGTTTTATTTTATGAGCCTGTTCTAAGCAAGCTTGGTTTGGGATAAGCGATTATTTGACATTAGTCTAAAACCTTGCGTTTCATTACATCAAAAGAGGTGTATTTAAATGAATCATTCGGATTTGATGCAGGAAGCCGTGAAAGCACGCGCTACAGCTTATGTTCCTTATTCCAACTTTGCTGTAGGTGCAGCCTTACTGGATGACCAGGGTTCCGTTCATCATGGATGTAATGTGGAGAACGCCGCATATGGTCCAACCAATTGTGCTGAACGTACAGCGGTTTTTCGGGCGATTGCAGATGGAAGACGCCCCGGAAATTTCAAAGCGCTGGCTGTTGTAGGGGATACAGACGAGCCTATCGTTCCGTGCGGTGTATGCCGCCAAGTATTAATTGAGCTCTGCGGGCCGGATATGCCGGTGATTCTCGGCAATATGAAAGGGAACTTGCGGGAGACCACGCTCGGAGAGCTGCTACCGCATGCATTTGTTCCTGTACATCTTGATGAGGCCAAGAAGCAATACTAAGCAGGCAGCGTAATTTAAGGAATTTTATTGGATAGGAGATACCCATTCATGTCTAACCACAAGTTTAAATCCGGATTTGTAGCCATCATCGGCCGGCCTAACGTAGGTAAATCCACATTGATGAATCATGTGATCGGCCAGAAAATTGCCATCATGTCCGACAAGCCGCAAACGACGCGGAATAAAATACACGGAGTATATACTTCAGACGAGCTTCAGATCGTCTTTTTGGACACACCAGGAATTCACAAAAGGACATCCAAGCTGGGTGACTTCATGAATCAGACCGCGCTGAATGCACTTGGGGAAGTGGAAGCCGTACTATTTCTAGCCGATGCTTCGGAAGGCTTTGGCGGAGGAGACCGCTTTATCATTCAGCGGCTGAAGGATCTACGAACGCCTGTGATCTTGGTACTGAATAAGATCGATAAGGTTCAACCGGAAGAATTGCTTCCACTGATTGAAGAGTACCGCAAATTGCACGATTTTGCTGAAATTGTACCGATTTCTGCTATGCTTGGCAACAATGTGAATACCCTGCTTGACCAGATTGGCAAGTATCTGCCTGAGGGACCTAAATATTATCCGGACGACCAGATTACGGACCACCCGGAGCAATTTGTATGTGCAGAGCTAATTCGGGAGAAAATTCTGCATTTGACGCGGGAAGAGGTTCCCCATTCCATTGCGGTGACGATAGAGGATATGAGAGTACAGGAGAATGGCGTAGTTCAGATTTCTGCGGTTATTTACGTAGAGCGCGATTCGCAAAAGGGAATTATCATTGGCAAGCAAGGCGCTCTGCTGAAAGAAATCGGCAAGCTGGCCCGCAAGGATATGGAGAATCTGTTAGGTTCTAAAATTTTCCTGGAGTTATGGGTTAAGGTAAAGAAGGATTGGCGCAATCAGGAACGGATTTTGAGAGACCTTGGTTTCCACAAGGATGTTTAATTTCAGGCGATTATACTGGGAGTTATTCCAACGCATAGATGTCGGCTTCGGGTACATCCTATTCTTGTAAATGGCAAGTGTCATTTCCGAAGAAAGGGTGAATACGAATGCGAGATTTTTCGTGGAAGTATTTTTCGATGACTGGAGATGTCGACGCATACTTGCTTTACAAAGAGGTCGGAGCGCGTCCAGAGGAAGAAGCCGACTTATCTGAAGAGCTGGTTCCCGAAGAAGCGGAGGGCTAAAAGCAATCATAGCGTACCCTCCCTTCGGACACCGGCCAGGGGAGAGTTCATGCTATACAGAGTTGAAGGAATTGTTATACGGAGCATGGATTATGGGGAAGGCAATAAGATTATCACACTTTGTACAGAAGAAAGCGGCAAAGTGGGAGTGCTCGTCCGGGGAGCCAAAAAGTCGAAAAGCCGTCATGCTGCGTTAACCCAGCCGTTTACTTACGGCCAATATGTTTTTTTTAGGAACACTGGATTAGGCACGCTGAATGCTGGAGAGATTATCGAATCACATCATGCTCTTCGTGAGGATTTAGTTTTAGCTGCCTATGCATCTTATGCCTGCGAGCTGCTGGACCGGATCTTGCAGGATGAAGAGGTCGGCTCATTTTGGTTCAGCCAGCTGAAAGCGTGCCTGGAAGCATTAGACGGAGGCAAAGACCCGCAGATTGTTATTCATTTATTCGAGATGAAGATGCTTCAGGCAGCGGGATATGGCCCAGAGCTTGAGGCTTGTGTCTCCTGCGGAAGCGGTGAGGAGACAGAATGGTTCAGCCCGCAGCTAGGCGGCATTCTATGCAGACGGTGTAAACATCACGATCCCGCCGCAATGAAACCATCCCAGACGGCCATGAAGCTGCTTAGACTGTTTGGTCGTCTGGACCTTAGGCGGCTTGGCAACGTTGAAGTCAAAGATGCAACCAAAACGGAGCTTAAAGCTATCATGCGGGCACTCATGGATGTGCAGCTAGGTATCCCGCTCAAATCCAGGAACTTCCTGGATCAGCTAGACAAATATCAAATTTGACGTAATTCAAAAAATCCCTTATGATAATGGATACTTCTCTTATGGAGAAATTCACGCGCAGTGAACGGGAAAGTAGCGAAAAGTACTAATTCCAAACCAGCGATCCGGGAATGGTGAGAGCCCGGCTAACGGAAGATTTCGTTAATATGGCGTCCCTGGAGCGCGTTATGAACGTAAAAAGTGGGCTCGTGAAGCGTTAGCGGGCTAAGTAGGGTGGAACCGCGGGATATAAGTTCTCGTCCCTACGTCTGCATTAGCAGGCGTAGAGATGGGGGCTTTTTTGCTGTCCAGATATGGTTGCAAGCAGATGTTAAATACTATTTGTTTAAGGAGAGGACGCTATGAGATCCCAGCTTGACGATACGGAGAAGGGGGCGGGACGATGAATCCGACGGTTCGTGCAAATCACCTTGCTTTGCCTGCCTTCATTGATGATGGCCTTACATTACTCGCAGATTTTGGAAGGCTGATTTGGTCTTAATATCGGCTAAAAGCGGGAGGATTTTAATGCCGGGCAGCGTATATAATAAACAAATATTTAATGTTACTTGACTAGGAGTGAATGGCATGCGAATTGTTGTGGATGGCGACTCCTGCCCGGTCAAGAAAGAGATTGTAGCCACGGCGAGCCTGTTCGAGATCGCGGTGCTTATGGTATCCTCCTTTGACCATTTGCTGCAAGGGGGAGAAGGGGTGGAGGTCGTCCGTGTGGATCGGAGCTCACAGAGTGCAGATCTGTATATTGCCAACACCCTGGTTAAAGGAGACATTCTAATCACACAGGATTATGGACTTGCAGCACTTGCGATTGCCAAGTCCTGTGCCGTGCTGTCTCCGCGAGGAGACAGCTATCATGAAGGCAATATTGATTATTTGCTTGACCGAAGGCATACTCAGGCGAAAGCAAGGAGAGCTGGACAGCATTCCAAGGGGCCAAAGCCCTTTACCGAGGAACATAGACAGGCTTTTCAACAAAAGTTGACAAAACTTTTACATGATTTGCAGGAGAATGTGTAAGAATAGCGAATTAATATCTACGTGTTAATAGAGATGAAGGTGGTTTAGATGAGTACCGGACGCGGCAATATCCCGGAAGAAGTCATCGAGGCGGTACTAAGGCAGCATGACATCGTTGATACGGTCAGCAAGCATGTTCATCTCACGAAGCAGGGGAAATATATGAAGGGCCTTTGCCCGTTTCATTCCGAGAAGACACCGTCCTTTACGGTGACTCCAGAACGACAGATCTTTCACTGCTATGGCTGCGGCATGGGTGGAAATGCCATCAAATTCAGGATGGAAATCGAAGGATTGACTTTCCCAGAGGCTGTCAGAACTATGGCGGAGGAAGCACATATTCCGTATGAAGACGGAGGAGGAGCAGCGTCAGCTCCACGGAATCCTGAACTAGATTCACTGCTGCAGGCCAACGAGTGGTCCGCCAAGCTGTACCATTTTCTGCTTAAGAATACCGAGCACGGCAAGCCGGCCATGGAATATTTAAAAGGGCGCGGCTTTACGGACAAAATGATCGATCAGTTTGAAGTGGGGTATGCTCCAGCCCGTTGGGATACGCTGGTCCAATTTCTGGAGAAGCGTTCTTTTGACCTGACGGCCATGGAGAGAGGTGGGCTTCTTGCTTCTAAGAATAACGGTACCGGCTTCGTAGACAGGTTTCGGGACAGAGTGATATTCCCCATTCATAATCGGACCGGGAAGACGATAGCCTTCGCGGGCCGGATTTTAGGTGAGGGGCAGCCCAAATATTTGAACTCGCCGGAGAGCAAGCTGTTCAGCAAGAGCCGAACCTTATATAACTTGCACCGGGCCAAGAACGAGATTCGCAAGACAGGCCAAGTCGTATTGTTTGAGGGCTATGGCGATGTAATCAGCGCTTGGGAAGCGGGCGTTCATAATGGGGTTGCGACCATGGGAACTGCCTTAACAGAAAGCCATGCAGCCATACTTAAGTCCCTAGCGGATGAGGTGATTGTCTGCTATGACGGGGACAGCGCAGGGCAGGCGGCAGCCATGAAGAGCATACCTATTCTCGAATCGGCAGGGTTTCAGGTAAGAATCTCCGTTCTGGGCGGAGAAGGGCTTGATCCGGATGAATTCATTCGGAAGCATGGCGGCGAGCGCTTCATACGGCAAGTTATAGAAGGCGCTGTTTCAGCAGTTAAATTTAAGCTTATATATCTGAAAAAAAACCATATACTTCTAGAAGATGCAGGCAAGGTTGCCTATATCAAAGAGGCCATGGAAGTCATTGCGCCTCTTACTTCCCCGACAGAACGGGAAATTTACTTGAAGGAATTATCCTCAGAGCTGCAGGTCTCCTTCGAAAGCTTGAAGCAGGAGTGCAATCAGTTTAGGCAGAACATGCAAAAAAAGCAAAGCGAAGGGGATAATAACTCCAAAAGGTGGAATAATGGTAGGCATAAAAATAGGCAAGCGGAAGCGCCTGTTCTATTGCCAGCTTATCATACAGCAGAACGGCGGCTCTTGTCCCTTATGCTTCAGGATGAAGAGGTAGCGCGTTATGTAAGCGAGCATCTTGGAGACAGCTTTAATATTGAGGAACACGCGGCAATCGCCGCCTATCTATATGCTTATTATGCGGAAGAGAAGGCCCCGGATGCCAGCCGCTTCATTTCCTCACTTCAGGATGAACGGCTGGAGAAGACCGTGAGTTCCATTGCGATGATGGACACGCCGCAGCAGTGGTCGACACAGGAGCTGGATGATTACATTCGCGAAATTCGCAAAGTCTCCCGTGTTAACAGCATTGACCGCAAGAAGGAAGAGATGATTGCGGCGGAGCGGGCCGGAGACTTTTTGCGTGCGGCACAAATTGCAAGTGAGATTATTGCCCTAGAGAGACAGTGAACGTTGGATGGTGCGGATGTTTCTAGGGAGGAGGGAGCGCCAAAGATGACGAATGATCAGCATACTGAACTAGAAACGGAAATGACGCTGGACCAAGCGAAGGAACAGCTTATTGAGAACGGTAAGAAGAGATCTTCTCTAACTTACAAGGAAATTATGGAAAAGCTCTCCCCTTTTGACCAGGATCCAGAACAAATGGATGAGTTCTTTGAACAATTAAGCGATCTCGGTATAGATGTTACCGGCGACAGTGATGAGGAACTATCCGTTCGGAAACGGGATGATCAAGAAGGCGGAGATCAGGACGATTTCAACTTTGATGACGATTTGTCCTTGCCGCCGGGAATCAAGATTAACGATCCGGTGCGGATGTACTTGAAGGAAATTGGCCGGGTTCCACTGCTCTCAGCGGATGATGAGGTGGAGCTTGCAAAACGGATTGGAAAAGGGGACGAAGAGGCCAAGCGTCGTCTGGCCGAGGCGAACCTGCGTCTTGTAGTCAGCATTGCCAAACGCTATGTTGGCCGAGGAATGCTGTTCTTGGATCTTATTCAGGAAGGCAACATGGGACTTATTAAAGCAGTGGAGAAGTTCGATTATTCCAAGGGCTTTAAGTTCAGTACCTACGCTACTTGGTGGATTCGCCAAGCCATTACCCGGGCGATTGCGGACCAAGCTAGAACGATTCGTATACCGGTACACATGGTTGAAACGATCAACAAGCTGATTCGGGTGTCCCGTCAGCTGCTTCAGGAGCTGGGCCGTGAGCCTGCACCGGAGGAAATAGCGGCCGAGATGGAACTTAGCGTTGAGAAGGTACGCGAGATTATGAAGATCGCTCAAGAACCTGTCTCCTTGGAGACGCCGATCGGGGAAGAGGATGATTCACACCTGGGTGACTTCATCGAGGACCAGGAGGCTATGGCTCCGGCAGATGCAGCGGCTTATGAGCTGCTTAAGGAGCAGCTGGAAGACGTACTTGATACGCTTACGGAACGCGAAGAGAATGTGCTTCGACTCCGCTTCGGCTTAGATGATGGTCGTACCCGAACATTGGAGGAAGTCGGCAAGGTATTCGGGGTGACACGTGAGCGGATTCGGCAGATCGAAGCGAAGGCACTGCGCAAGCTTCGCCATCCTAGCCGCAGCAAACGGCTGAAGGATTTTCTCGAATAGTGCTTGTTTCGGACCTTCTGCACCTTAGCAGCAAGGTCCTTTTTTTGAAATATGTATGGGAAGTGAGGCATGTTCGGTGAACCCTGAGAAAAAGGAAATCATCTTAACCGAAATTGACCATTGGAGGACAGGCCGCTTGCTGCCGGAACAGTACTGCGATTTTCTTGAGAATTTATACACCGATGAGCATGTGCAATCTTCCAAAAATGTGTTCTCTATCACTCAGATCCGGCAAGGTAATGTAAAGACATGGTTGCTTGGATTTGGAATTATTTCCTTAATATTCATTATTGGACTTTATTTTAGCTCTTTTCCATGGCCATTGCAAATGGCGATCTCTTTACTGTTAACATCAACCTGTTATACAGTAGCTGCCGTCTGGAGGCCCCGGCGCAAGCTTGCGGCATTAGTGATGTCCAGCATGGGAAGTTTTCTGCTTCTGGCTTCGGGCTCCTGGATATTATCGCTGCAAGGGTGGCACAGCGTGCCTGCTGTGGCCGCACTGCTTGGTATTTGCGCTGTGGCGTGGGGCGCGGCCGGATTCTTTTTGAATCTTGGCATTATTCATTTTTGCGGCTATGTTTGCGCTATGCTGCTATATGCATACCTGTTTGGCCATTTTCACCCGGAGGCTTCCTGGCTGCTGCTTCAGCTGCTCTGGTTGCCGATCAGCGTGGTGATGATCTGGCTAAGCTGGCTAACCCATCACCGGATCAAACGGCTCTCACCAGTTTACTTTGCCGTTGGTCTGACGGTATGGTTCATGTCTGAGGCGGATGCCTTTTTATTAAGACAGAATGTGTCGCAGGGATTTGTTCTGTTATGTCTGGTTAAATTAGCAATAGCTTTTGTTATGTTGTTTTTATTTAGAAAAAAATGGATTGCGTGGGTGGCATCATGAAACTATCTGTAAGACTGCAGGAAATCGAAAATCGACTGCCTGAAGGCTGTACCTTTGCCGATATCGGCTCTGATCATGCGCTGCTTCCGGTGTCTGCTGTACTCTGCGGCCGGGCAAAGAGCGCTGTTGCCGGAGAGGTGAATGATGGCCCTTATGAGTCTGCTAAACGTCAGGTTGCAGGCGCAGGGTTAGAGGGGAAGGTCGACGTGCGCAAGGGAGATGGCCTTGCCGTCATTGCTCCCGGTGAAGTGGAAGCAATCACCATTGCCGGCATGGGCGGAGCGCTTATGGCTCAAATTCTGGAGTCGGGGCTTTCCAAGCTTGAGGGGGTCAAGCGTCTCATCCTGCAGCCCAATGTTGGCGAAGAGATTGTGCGCCGCTGGCTGCTTGAGCACGATTGGTATTTGACGGACGAGCACATTCTTAAGGAAGACGGGAAAATTTATGAAATTTTGACGGCTGAGCGGCATAATGAGGCTGTGAAAGCGAACCAGAATCTATATCATGAGCGTACACTTTCCTCTGGACTTGTGCTGACCAAAGAATGGCTGCTGCTAATGGGACCTTATCTCCTGAACAAGCCAGGTGCTGTTTTTCATGAGAAGTGGGAGTCTGAAGGAGACAAGCTCAAGCGGATTCGCAAGCAAATGGCACAGTCAGAGCAGGACACAGCCCGTCAAAAGGAAGCAGAACTTACACTGCAAATCGACCAATTGAAGGAGGTTCTGTCATGTTTGCCAAAGGACAAACAGTAATTCAGTATATGGAGCAGCTGGCTCCTAAGCATATTGCTGAGGAATGGGATAAAATAGGCCTTCAATTAGGCACGCTTCAGAAGGAAATTAAGAATGTGCTGGTCACACTGGAAGTGACCCATCAGGTGGTGGATGAAGCGATCGCCCTGGGCGTTGATCTGATCATTGCTCACCATGCTATCATTTTCCGTCCAGTTACGTCGCTGACTACCGACACCCCGGCCGGAAGATTGTATGAGAAGCTGATTAAGCATGATATCGCCGTGTATATCAGCCATACCAACCTGGATATTACGGAAGGCGGTATGAACGACTGGATGGCCGAGGCTCTTGGTATTCACAGTACGGTCTCTGTAGATGATGTGCATATGGACAAATTGTTCAAGCTTGTTGTATTCGTACCCAAAGATCATCATAAAAAGGTGCTTGATGCCATTCTTGGAGCAGGTGCAGGTTGGATCGGGAATTACAGCCATTGCAGCTTCAATATTGAAGGGTTCGGGACATTTGTTCCCCGTGAAGGGACTCATCCCTACCTGGGGCAGGAAGGAAAGCTGGAGCAGGCGGAAGAGATTCGGGTCGAGACTATTGTTCCGAACAGCATCAGAAGCAAGGTCATTCAGGCTATGCTCAAGAATCATCCTTATGAAGAGGTAGCTTATGATTTATATCCGGTAGATCTGAAGGGACGAACGTTTGGCCTGGGCCGGGTTGGCAAGCTGGATGCGCCGGTTACGCTCGAGCAATTTGCAGACCGTGTTAAGGAGGGACTGGGTGTCCCTCATGTAACTATTGTGGGTGATCTTAACAAAGAGATTCGCAAGGCCGCTGTGCTGGGCGGTTCAGGTGGTAAATATTGGAGCAGGGCCAAATTCCGCGGTGCAGATGTTCTCGTTACAGGTGACGTGGACTATCACACGGCTCAGGAGGCCCTGGCTGCGGGCATGACGCTCATCGACCCTGGTCACCATGCCGAGAAAATCATGCGTGCCAAGGTGGCGGATTGGCTGAGTGCCAAGCTACAAGAGGGACGGTACGATACCCGGGTATATGCTTCACAGGTGGATACCAACCCATTTCAACTTCGCTAGGAGCTAAGCTCCTGGAAGGGGCTCCAGAAATCGTATAAAATTCCTTGATTTTTGGTCTTGTATAATGAATCGATTTTATATATACTAGCTAGTGTTGTTTGGAAGTTTGACAGACAATCGCCGGCGGCTTAGCAGCCGCGGGAGGAAAGTCCGGGCTCCATAGGGCAGGATGCTGGATAACGTCCAGTCGGCGCGAGCCGAAGGATAGTGCCACAGAAATGGACCGCCGATGGCCGCTTAGCGGCACAGGCAAGGATGGAACCGAGGTGTAAGAGACCCCGAGGAGCGTTGGTGACTTCGCTCCTGGTAAACCCCATCTGGAGCAAGACCTAATGGGACGCAGCTTCCCTTCGCGGGAGAGAGCAGCCTTAGCCCGAGGCGCGTCTGGGTTGGTCGCTGGAGCTGCTTAGCAATGAGCAGCCTAGATAGATGATTGTCACTTAAGGTGGGAGGGTAGTTCCCGTTATGACCACAACAAGTACAGAACCCGGCTTACGGAAAACTTCCATCACTGCAACACACTTCTTAACATAATTTAGAACAAAGCCCTGTCTGACAGCGATGAATCGCTTGTCTTACAGGGCTTTTTGCTTTTGTTATTGAATTGTATAGATTTTACTTGCTCCCCTTCATGAGCTTGTTCAGTTTTTGTTCTGTACATTGGGGCCATAGTAGCAAAGGGGATTGGCTCTGTCCAGCAGATTTCAGTGCAGAGAACACATCGATTTGACCATAGCCGAAATACTTGTCATGTCCGGGATTCCCTAAATCAATGACATTGTTTCGGATAATATCCATAACTTCGGTATTGCGCAGATCCGGATTGACTGAGCGGATCAGGGCTGCTAATGCTGCCACATGGGGACTTGCCATCGATGTGCCCGACAGGGCAGCATATTGGTTTCCTGGATACGTGCTGGCAATGCTCTCGCCTGGCGCCATAACATCGACGTAGTCTCCAAAATTAGAGAAGGAGGCACGCTTCATTTTGGCATCCGTAGCCGAAACAGAAAGCACTTCAGGATAGGCTGCAGGGTAGCCGGGACGTTCTGTATTATCGTTGCCGGTGGCTGCGATCAGGACCACATCATGGTCATATGCGTACTTAATCGCTTCATGCAGGAAGTTGGCCTGTGCATAATTACCAAGGCTTAGATTGATCACTTTCGCTCCATGATCGGTAGCCCAAATGATGCCCTGTGCTACAGAATAGGTGGTACCGGAGCCGGATTTATCAAGGGCTTTTACCGGCAGTATCTTCGTACCCCAGGTCATCCCGGCTATCCCTTCTCCATTGTTGACCTTGGCGCTGATGATTCCGGCCACATGTGTACCATGCCCTACATCATCCATAGGCTTCTGTCCAGGCTTAATGACATTGTATCCAGGGAGAATACGCCCGGTAAGATCGGGATGGTTAAGGTCCACGCCGGTATCAACGACGGCCACGATGACATCGTTGCTGCCTTTGGACAGGTTCCAGCCGCGATTGGTTTCGGTGATTGGCAGATTCCATTGGTACTCGGAAAAGAGCGCGTCATTGGGAACCTCCGGTTTTAGTTCAATATCGCTGGTCGGGCTTGCTTCATTGGTCAAATACAGATAATGCGGCTCTACAAATTTGGGACTCCAATTCTTCTTGAAGTAGCTCATAAGCTGTTGCGTACTCATCTGTTTCGCGTGAAAAATGTAGGTGCTATTGAGCTTTTGATATTCCTCGCTGTCGATATCATGCTTGATTTTAGCCAATTGCTGAGGGGTAGGATGCGACCTAAAGGTCACCACAACCTCGTTCTCATAATAATGGCTGGCATTTTCATTATCATGTCCGGTTCGGACTGTAACATCGTTAAGCGTATCAGGGTGAACGGACTCAACTTTGTAGTTGCCTTCCTTAGGATACGGAATCATGCGAAGATTGCGGCGCTGATGAGTCTCCACCTGTTTCATAATTCCCGTACTGAATACTCCGATGATTCCACCTTTGCCACTGCTGCTTGGTTCTGCTGCTATGAAATACCGGGAGTCCCGGTCAGGAAAGCCCGGAGATTCATAAGCTTTACCTTTCTTCAATGCTTGCTTCGCCAAGCCGACATATAGCTTCAGGCTGGCTTCATCCTCGCTGGTTGGGCGGAAGCTATTTTGACGGATAGTAGCTTTGGAAGCTTTTACTCCAACAGGAATGACCTCAAGCAAATGTCCATGGGTCTTCTGCAAGATGCGGCATTCATTGGATGCGGACTCTGGTGACTGCTCAAATTGCTGCTGTAGCTGTTTTAAGTGCAGCCGCGCATCACGCCTTGCAAGCCGATCTGTCGCATCAAGATCTCGCTTTAACATCGTCTGCTTCATAGTTTGTTCCTGCCGAGGTGTGAGGTTTGCTGTTTTTTTGCCAGGGTGGCTGTTGTGTCCAGCAGGCAGCATGACAAGAATGAGAACTGCGGCAGCTCCAATCATTAAGACGGCTGTCCAGTGGCGGATAGACATGGGTTGACCCTCCTATGAATGTTAACTGATCATCTATGCCGTTTAGGCTTAGAAATCGGGTAGGATTTTATTCTGAGCAAGGCACAAATCCTTAGGTGGCAAATGCTGGGCTAAGGCGCTTTTATGAGGCAAGAACGGGATACCGCTTCCAAGTATTTTATGGTAGGATAAAGCTAGTGGAACTAGTCTTACCATGACAAAGACTTAACTGTATCCCTTGCTTTGACAGAATGGAAGGAGAACTGACTTTATGCCAGAAGCCAATACCCAACATCTATGTGAAGCCGTAAGAGAGAAGCTTAAGAAAGCAGCCCAAAGACTAGAACAGTTCCTAAATGAATATGCACTGCCACAGCTTATGGAAGAACAGGATGAGGAAACGGCACGTTTCTACAAAGGATTCTTGACGGATCTGAGACACCTGCTTGTCTACTCGGAAGCGAACGATGAGCGGTTGGGAGTTCTGCTTCGCCGTGCCAATTTTGACAAGGATGCCGCAGAGAAAGCACTCTATCATGTGTACCATGACTGTGTGAATAGCTATTTCTATCCTAAGAATGAGAGTTATTCTGAGGATGGTCGATATGCTTACACAGGCCAGGATGCGATCCGGTTTCGGAAGAAGCCCGTACGTCCCGCACGGGATGTAGTCTTGGATGTGAGCAAGATTTTTGAGGATTTGAGAGATGAACTGACTTATTACGAAAGTGATTACTTGACTCAGCGCCGCATGCAGCGCAGTGGATCATAACTATAGAATTTGTTTAGAAGACGCCTTGTTAGCAGGGCGTCTTTTTCGTTGGAAAATCCTTACTGATGGCTGGAGTCAATTGTCATCTCGGCGGCTGCATAGCTGTGATTAGGCGGGGAGACAATGATGACTGAGGTGATCAATATGCCAAATGGCGATAAACCCATAGTTAAATGCAGTGTTGCGAATTGCGGCTACTGGGGAGAACAAAATATTTGTAAAGCCGATTTAATTATGATTGATATCGATAAGCATGCAAAAGCCCATTACCGAGAAGAGTTCGCAGGAGAGACATTTGACAGCACGCATCAAGATGAGGCTAAAACCTCTTCGGCTACGTGCTGCCACACCTTTAAGCCAAAGGCATAAGTGCCTTAACCAAACTAATTGCGAATGATGATTCAGAATATTCCGGAGGTGTAAATGAAATGAGCGATGAACAGAAACCGGATTTGTCTGAGCCGAAGAAGCCGATCCAACGTGTGGATTACCCGCGCAAAACCGATCATGAGGAGTATGCCGCAGAAATAGCTCCGTCCAATCGAACCACCAATGTTCGGCCATTAGATCGGAGAGTTATCGTGGATAAATCGGTGGTGCCGATCCGAAAGTACAGTGACCGTACGGACAAATCTTCAGCTCAGACCGCAGCAGGGGAAAAGGATGCTGGGAAAACCGCCGGCTATATCGGTGTAGGGCTGGGGGTTCTCTCCTTATTCATGTGGTCTATTGTACTTGGTCCTATTGCAGCGGTGCTTGGCTTCTATGCCTATAATCAGGGCAAACGGACATCGGGGGCATGGGCACTGACACTAGGGATTATCTCTACGATCAGCTACTTTGTTCTTATTCCCTTTACGCGATAATAAATATCCTACAGATCAGCAATTAGCTATTAGAACAGGTCCTTGGTCGTAAGAGGGCCTGTTTCTCGTTTTTTCTGACAAAAAGACTGGTTATTCGAGCTCCGGGCGTGTAAAATAAATACATTACCAAATGGAAAAACCTCCTTGCAGATTAACGTGACTATCGCAAGGATAGAATAGGAGTCATTCGGAATGCAAATTGATCCACGCACCCTCAAGCAGCTGATCGAGCTACAGTTAATGAACAGTATCAACCTTCAGGGCACTGCTCTGCAAAGTTCATCTTCTACAGACAGCAGCAACTCCATGTTCAACCTGCTGCTTCAAGAGATGATGGAGGGGGGACAGGGTACGTCTTCACTGCTTGATGATATGTCCTCATCTAATTCTTCGGCAATGATCGATGGCCAGCTATGGCAGTATCTCCCTGCATCCACAACGACAGATACAGCAGAAGCGACGGCAGCAACTCCAGCTGTTTCAGCGGATTCGACATCGTCCTCCTCAAGCAGTAAGGCAACCGCCTATAATGAAATCATTAAGGCGGCCAGCCAAAAGTATGGTGTAAGCGAATCGCTGATTAAAGCGGTTATTGATACAGAGTCCTCATTCAAACCTAATGTGGTATCTTCGGCCGGAGCCAAGGGCTTAATGCAGCTGATGGATGGGACGGCTCAAGGCCTGGGCGTAAGTGATCCCATGGACCCGGCTCAGAACATCGACGGTGGGGTCCGTTATCTCTCTTACCAGTTGCAGCGCTTCGGCGGGCAAGAGAAGATGGCACTTGCCGCGTATAACGCGGGACCGGGACGTCTTAACAAGCTGGGGATTAGCAGCGATCAGGAGCTGATGGATAAGCTTCATATGCTTCCGGTCGAGACGCAGAATTATATTGGCAAGATTGAGCGTGCCCGCCAGAAGTATGAGGTGTAAGGTAAGCTAAGATTAGATCATTCTTAAGCGCCAAAACGGAGAGACGCGCCTTATTAGGCTACCGTCCTCCGTTTTGGCTTTTGTCATGCAGCAAAGGAGGCAGGATCAATGAAGTATTTTGACCATGCAGCAACTACCCCGCCTTATGAAGAAGTGATTGATACGATCACGGAGGTCATGAAGCAGCATTACGGCAATCCCTCCTCGCTGCATCAGTATGGACTGGATAGCGCAAAGCTGCTTCAGATGGCGCGTAAAGTATGTGCGGATGCCATGCACATTGCACCTGAAGAGGTGATCTTTACTTCTTCTGCTACAGAGAGCAACAATTTGGCGATCAAAGGAGCCGCTATAGAATATAGATCACGGGGGAGACATATTGTCACGACTATGATTGAGCATCCTTCTGTCTATGAATGCTGCCGACAGCTAGAGCAGCTCGGGTATGAGATTACCTTCATCCCGGTAGATGAGCGGGGGAAGGTATCGGCAGATCGGGTCCTCCAGGCAGTGAGGAAGGACACTGTGTTAGTATCAGTCATGCAGGTAAATAATGAGACAGGCAGTATTCAGCCTATAGAGGAGATTGGAAGGCGCCTCAAAAAGGAACACCCCAAGGTGATATTTCATGTGGATGGAGTTCAAGGTTTCGGCAAGCTTCCGCTGTTGACGAAGGAGGCAGGGGTAGATCTTTACAGCATCTCTGCCCATAAGTTCAGAGGACCTAAGGGAGCAGGACTTCTGGTGGTTAGGAAGGGGATACGACTTTTCCCTCTGCTTGCAGGGGGAGGGCAGGAAGCTGGGCTTCGTTCAGGGACGGAGAATCTTCCAAATGTAGTCGGGATGGCTAAGGCCGTGAGGCTTGCTGCTCATGGACAACAAGCACGAGCCAAGCAGTGGCAGGCTCTTCGGGAACTGCTGATTCAAGGGATTGGGCAGCAGGAGGACCTGGTTTTGAATTCCAATATGGATGGAGCTCCTCACATTGTTAATTTTTCATTTCCGGGAATGAAGGCAGAGGTTCTGCTTCACAGCTTGGAACAGTCCGGGATGCTGGTATCCACTAAATCGGCCTGCTCCTCCAAACGGAGTGAGCCAAGCCGGGTCCTGCTGGCGATGGGTAAGGATATGGATACGGCCTCTTCAGGAATTCGCATCAGCCTGGGCGAGGAGCATACAGAGAAAGACATCAGAGAGCTGCTTGCTGCTTTGTCTAAAGCGGTAAGTTCGCTTCGTGGATTGAAAGGTGGGGTCTAATTGCAATGAAGCCTAATTATGATATGCTCCTGCTGCGGTTCGGGGAGATTAGTGTTAAAGGAAAGAACCGCTCTAAATTTGAGAAAGCAGCCATCACCCATGTGAAGAGCCTGCTCGATTCATTTCCAAAGGCTAAAGTTATCAAAGATTATGGTCGTCTGTATATTGAGTTGAACGGGGAATCAGCTGAAGAGTTGATAGGGCAGCTCAAGAAGGTGTTTGGCATCACATCTATCAGCCCCGTTCTACGCACCAAATCACAGCTTGAAGATATTTTAACTGCAGCAACAGACTTTATTAGTAAGTTGCAGCCTGCTGAAGGAACCCGGTTTAAGGTTAATGCCCGCAGGGTATGGAAGGAGTTTCCTTATTCTTCCCAGGAGATGAATAAACAGGTGGCTGATCCGATCCTGAAGGCTTGCTCTGCTCTCAAGGTGGATGTCCATCATCCTCAAATTGAGCTGCGTGTAGAGGTTCGCGAACAAGCGACCTACCTGTACAGTGAAGTGATCCCCGCTGCAGGAGGCTATCCTTTCGGTTCTAATGGAAAGGCCATGCTGTTGTTATCCGGGGGCATTGACAGCCCGGTTGCCGGCTGGTCGGCTATGCGCAGGGGCCTGGAAATTGAGTGTGTTCATTTTCACAGTTATCCGTTCACAAGCAAACAGGCAGAAGACAAAGTCATTGAGCTTGCTAAAATACTATCCGGATACTCAGGAAGTCAGATTAAGCTTCATCTTGTTCCGTTTACAGAAGTGCAAACAGCGTTTACCAAGGCGGGACAGGACAATTTGATCATTACCTTCATGCGCCGGGCCATGCTGCGAATTGCAACCGAGCTTGCGGAGAAGAATAAGGCTCTAGCTATCGTGACCGGGGAGAGCCTGGGACAGGTAGCCAGTCAGACTTTATCCAGCATGAATGTGATTGGCAGGGCGACAGATCTTCCATTGCTTCGTCCGCTTGTTATGATGGATAAGGAGGAGATTATTCAGCTGTCTATGAAGGTGGGAACTTATGAGCTGTCCATTCTTCCTTATGAGGACTGCTGCACGCTGTTTCTCCCCAAATCTCCAACCACGAACCCGAATCTGCGGGTAGTTGAGAAGGTTGAGGCCACCCTGGAAGGGCTGGAGGAACTAATTCAAGGGGCTGTGGATCAGACTGAGACGTTAACGATCAAAGCAGATGGGACGATCTTTGGCAGAGACGCACAAACTACTACTGTACCGGAGAAATGGTTCTGACCTATCTGCAGCATAAATAAGCCTACAACCTTCCCGGTGGGGACAGGTTGTAGGCTTATTTGCATAGGCTAAATATTAATGAGCCGGTTGGGAGTCACGTTTGTTCTGTCCAGAACGGACCTTGCGTTTATGGGCAAACCCGGCTGCGAGCACTCCGACAATAACGATAGCGATAAATCCATACCGGAGTACAGGCTTGTCCTCCAGGAAAGGCAGAAGCTTAGGCTCTTCCGTAATCATATGCGCTGCGGTGTAAGCCAAAATTCCCGCACCCAGGTAAGCTATCCATGGGAACCAAGTGAGAAGCTTGATGAAAATGGTGCTGCCCCATACGACAATAGGCACACTGATCAAGAGCCCGATAATGACTAGGATGCTATGCTGGTTCGATGCACCGGCTACGGCGATGACATTGTCCAGTCCCATAGCGGCATCTGCGATGACGATGGTTCTTACGGCCGGCCACAAAGCGTCCTTGGCATCAATGGTGTCGTGATCTCCCTCATCGGTCAAGACTTTATATGCTATGAATATCAAGAGGAGCCCACCTACGGCGAGCAGCCAAGGGATTCTCAGGAGCCATACAACGACCAGGGTTGCTAGAATACGGAGAAGAACAGCGCCCCCTGTTCCATATAGGATAGCTTTTTTCTGAACAGACTTCGGGAGCTTTCGGGCTGCCATACCGATGACAATAGCGTTATCTCCGGCAAGGATCAGGTCGATAAAGATGATGTTAATCAGAGCCAGAAAAAAAGTCATACTGAATAATTCCAACTGTGTCACTTCCTCCAATGAAGTTCATATCTTTGGGCCATGCAGAAACAAAAAACTCGTCTAATATAATACCCCTATGTACAAAAATTCAAGCAAGGGCAAAACATTGCTTAGCCCAGCACAAATGTAATACGAGACAGAGGTTTAAAAGGATTCAAAAAGAAAAGTTCATTTCAAAGCTCCTTTCTTATTAAAACACAGATCACTAGAAAAAGCATAGCTTGGCCTTTTTCCGCATACATCTGAGAAATATAGGGAGGGAAGGCCAGTGGAATGGATCATGCTGTTAATTGAAATCTTGATGATAAACCTGGTTCTTAGTGGAGATAATGCGGTAGTAATCGCAATGGCCAGCAAGAACCTTCCTCCTGCACAGCGCAGAAAAGCAGTCTGGTGGGGAGCGGTCGGAGCTGTGCTGCTTCGCTGCCTTCTGACTTGGATCGCAGTTATATTATTGCGTGTCCCTTTTATTCAGGCCTGCGGAGGAATTCTGCTTGCAGGAATCGCCTTTAAGCTTATGCTGCAGAAGGAGGAGGACTCCCGGGTACATAGCGCAGCAACGGTATGGAAGGCGGTTCAGACTATTCTGGCAGCAGATTTCATAATGAGTCTGGATAATGTCCTAGCCATTGCTGCATTGGCGAATGGAGATGTTGCCATATTGGTGATAGGTATTGCGATCAGTATCCCCATTGTGATTTGGGGCAGCAACCTGATTGCGGACTGGCTGCATCGCTATCCTGCACTGATCTATGCGGGAGCAGGAATCCTAGCTTTTACCGCAGGTAAAATGCTGCTGCACGATCCCAAGCTGGGACAGTTGCTTCACAGCATAGCCCCTGGGCTTGCAGCCGGTATTCCGGCAGTGTTTGCAGTTGGGGCTGTGCTGATTGGATTTATCCACGGATATCTATGGAATCGGAGATAAAGCTGTATTTTATATGTAAGGCAGGCCGCCCTCAAGCGGCCTGCCTGTTGTTTTTTCTGAAAAAAGATCAAAAAGTAGTTTTTTACGAAAAAATCCATTAAAATAGAGAGCGAGGGATGTCGTAATTTGCCAGGAGCCAGTCCTTCATCATGTTTATTTCGGAAGGTGCGTGATTGTAGTGTCCGATAACAACAAATTGATGACCGGGGTTATTATTGTAGCGGCCGGCATTATTATTTTGCTGGGAAAGTGGGGCGTCTTTTCCTTTTTGGGCAGTGCGCTCTGGCCTTTGCTATTCCTAATTCCGGGGATCTTGCTGCATCTTTTGTATATCGGCCGTAAAGTTCCTGCGGCAGCGCTTGTTCCCGGAGGCATTCTGGTGATTTACGGGCTGCTCTTCTGCATTGGGAACCTGTGGGGCTGGCAGACATTACGTTTTTTGTGGCCAGGTTTTATACTGGGTATAGGTGCAGGACTGCTGGAATTCGACAGAGCCTCCCGCTTCCGTCAGCCGGGCATTTTATCGCTGGCATTGGGACTTATCGCCATTTCCATCCTGCTGTTTGTGATTACACTGCTGGCTTTCTCAGCGGTTTATCTGATTGCCTTAATCCTTATAATCGGCGGGCTCGGGCTGATTGGATTTCGAGGAAGAAATCGCCGCGGTTGGTGATCTGATGATAAGTTCTTGAATTATACTCAATTTAGCGTATAATATAGGGGATATGAAAGCGTCGGCCAATTACTGATCCGGCGCTTCTTTTGTGAACTAGAGACCAGAAAGGATATGGAGACAAACCATGCAATCCAGAGAACAAATTCGCAACATTGCGATTATTGCCCACGTCGACCACGGCAAAACTACACTTGTCGATAAACTTTTACAACAATCCGGAATTTTCCGGGAGAACGAAGCCGTTCAAGAACGCGCAATGGACTCCAATGATTTGGAGCGGGAGCGCGGTATCACCATTTTGGCGAAGAATACAGCGATCACCTACAAGGACTTCTTGATTAATATTGTGGATACACCAGGCCACGCCGACTTTGGCGGCGAGGTGGAGCGGATCATGAAGATGGTTGATGGCGTTCTTCTTGTCGTAGATGCTTATGAAGGCTGCATGCCTCAGACCAAGTTCGTACTTCGCAAGGCGCTTGAATCCAACCTGACTCCAATCGTTGTTGTGAACAAGATTGACCGTCCTGCAGCACGTCCAGCAGAAGTTATTGATGAAGTGCTTGATCTGTTCATTGAATTGGAAGCCTCCGATGAGCAGCTGGAGTTCCCGGTTGTTTATGCTTCTGCCCTGAACGGGACTTCGAGCTTGGATCCTGAGAAACAGGATGATAATATGCTTGCAATGTACGAGACGATTATCGAGCATATCCCATCTCCAACAGAGAAGGTGGATGAGCCTCTTCAATTTCTCGTTACACTTATGGACTACAATGAATATTTGGGCCGGATTGCCATCGGCCGGGTTAACCGCGGTATCATCCGTCAAGGACAGCCGGTTACCGTTATTCAGCGTGACGGCAGCAAGAAGTCGGCCCGCATTGAGAAGCTGTTTGGCTTCCAAGGGCTGCGCCGTGTAGAGATTCCGGAAGCGGGCGCTGGCGATATCGTGGCGATTGCCGGAATCAAGGACATCAACATCGGGGAGACCATCGCCGATCCGAACCAGCCTGAAGCGCTGCCTGTCCTTAAGATTGACGAGCCTACCCTGCAGATGACGTTCCTTGTGAACAACAGTCCGTTTGCAGGACGTGAAGGCAAATGGGTAACCTCCCGTAAGCTTCGTGAGCGTCTGCTCAAGGAACTCGAAACTGATGTCAGTTTGCGTGTGGATGAAACTGACAGCCCGGATGCGTTCATCGTATCAGGCCGCGGTGAGCTCCACCTTGGCATCCTGATTGAGAATATGCGCCGCGAAGGATACGAGATGCAGGTATCCAAGCCGGAAGTTATCGTCAAAGAGATCGATGGCGTTAAGATGGAGCCGGTTGAACGGCTCATGATTGATGTTCCGGAAGAGAGCATGGGAGCGGTCATGGAGAGCTTAGGCTCCCGTAAGGCAGAGATGGTTAACATGGTTAACAACGGAACGGGCCAAGTTCGCCTTGAATTCCTGATTCCTGCCCGTGGCCTGATCGGATACAGCACGCATTTCTTGACACTCACTCGCGGCTATGGTGTGATGAACCATGCGTTCGATAGCTATGGACCGCTGATTGGCGGACAAGTTGGTGGGCGTCACGAGGGTGTGTTGGTATCGAGCGAGAACGGGGTATCTACTTTGTATGGTATCCTGTCTATCGAGGATCGCGGTATTCTCTTCGTAGAACCGGGCACTGAGATTTATGAAGGTATGATCGTGGGCGAGCATACCCGCGATAATGATATTGTTGTTAATATTTGCAAAGAGAAGCAGTTGACCAACGTTCGTTCGGCAACGAAAGATGATACCGTCAAGATGAAGACACCTCGTCTGTTCTCTTTGGAACAGGCCCTGGAATATTTGAATGACGATGAATACTGTGAGATTACGCCTAAATCTGTGCGTCTTCGTAAGAAGATCCTGAACAAGAGCGAGCGTGAACGCGCAGAGAAGCATCGCAAAAATGCTGAGGCAAATGCCTAAGCTTGAAGAGCTCGACATTTGACGGCAAATGAAACTTTTTGAAGGTAAGAACGTTAGTTTGAAGTGGAGCGGCCGTTTAGCCGTATAGAGAGAATATCGGTCGCTTCCGCGGCCGATATTTTTCTGTTCCAAGATCATGAAGACTGATAAAAGGGGTTGACCAATATGGGCACATCCGGCAGAGGGCTCCCGCCAAGAGAGCGAAGCCAACGGACGGGGAAACCGGCGGCGTCTCCCAGGAAGAAGAAGAAAAAATCCAGTCCGGGCAAGGTTTTTCTAAAGACAGTATTGGGTATTATGCTTATTGTATTGATCGTGGTGGGTATTTGGGCTGGCCGCACTTTATGGAGTCTGAATTCGACAATTAATGAAGCGGGTACGGATAAACCGCTGGACCCAGCAAGATCCGCTAAAGTCAAACCGATCTCTATGCTGCTGCTTGGGACGGATTACCGTCCTGAATCCAAGACGCACCTTAGTGACGTCATCATGTTGATGGTGATGAACCCGCAGACTAAGACGGCTACGCTTGTATCTGTACCGAGAGACACCCGGATTTCGCTGAAGGGCTACAAGACGAATAAGATTAACGCGTTTTACCCTATCTTCCTACGGGAAGCGAAGGAGTCCGGCATTTCTGCAGAATCAGAGATGAAGACGATGATGGGCAAGTTTTTTAACCTTGACATCGACTATGTAACCGTGCTGAACTTTCAAGGATTTCGGGATATTGTAGATGCTCTTGACGGGGTAGATGTTAATGTGGATAAGAATATGTGTTACGTTGACAAGGCGGATGGAACAAACATTAATCTGAAAAAAGGGGAGCAGCATCTAGACGGCAAACAAGCCTTGGATTATGTCCGTTACCGTAAATCCAACTGTAAGCCGAAGACGGCGGCTTCTGATGACTTTGACCGCAACCGGCGCCAGAATGAAGTGTTGCATGCATTGATGGACCAGGCTAAATCACTCAATGGGGTTCTTAATGCCGATAAGGTGATTAAATCGGTAGGAGACAATATGACCACTGACCTGGAATCACAACAGATCAAAGACATGATCATGACTTATTGGAATATCTCAAAGCAAAATGTTCGCTTTGTACCGCTGGTTGGGGATTGGAAGAGTCCTTATGTGTATTTAAGTGACAACGAGATCAACAAAGCGAAGGAGGCACTACAGGAGGAGCTGGCGGGAACTCGCTCTACTAGTGAAACTTCTGCAAAGTAGCGGAGGAAATGGAAGACAGCGGATCTTATGTGCTATAATATGTTAAATTCTGTTGTACCCATGGAGGTAGATTACCATTTCGGGATCCGTTACACAGTTGACTGAATCGCTATACACGATGCTCCAATCCGAAACATTTGTCCTGCTGAATACAGTTGATGCAGAATGCGGGGGACCGACGTCCAGTGCGATTTCATGGATATATGCAGCTAATTATTCCACGCTTCGTTTTGCGCTGGATCACCGTTCAAGATTAGTTCGTAATCTTAAGATTAATCCTTTGGCTACGATCAGTGTCTTTGGAGAAGATACGATCTATGCGATTAACGGACGGGTGTCTGTTCTGCAGGACCCGCTGGAGAATGTACCTTTTCCGATGTGCTGTTTTGAGCTAACGATAGAGGCTGTACGCAATGCTTTATTTTACGGAGCACAGCTTGCTTCGGCACCTACCTATACCAAAATTTATGATCGGCGGGCGGCAGATGAGCTAGATGCTCAGGTTCTCTCTGCCATGCACAAGAGCTCTGCGCAATAACGCGCTAGAGCTCTTTTTTTCTATGGCCTGTCTTTTGGGCAGCTGTAGATGCAGGACATCCGGTAATTATCTTTTTTCTATTCTGCCAGGCACACCCATTAAATATGTATGTAATGAAGAGGATGCACTGATCGCGGTGGAGGGGATAAGAGTGAAAAAAATATTTGTGTTGGATACGAATGTACTATTACATGATCCTAATGCGATTTTTGCTTTTGAAGAGCATGAAGTGGTTATCCCGGCCATCGTCCTGGAAGAGATTGATTCTAAGAAGAGAAACGCCGATGAGATTGGAAGGAATGCGAGAGGGGTCTCTCGCCTGCTGGATGGGTTCAGAGAAAAGGGGCATCTTCATAACGGGGTCCTGCTGGATCATGGCGGAAGCTTAAAGGTGGAGCTTAATCATCGCAGCTTTGTTAGGGTGCAGGAGATGTTCGGCGAAATTACAAATGATAATCGGATTTTGGCAGTTGCCTTGAACTATCATTTTGAACAGCAGGAGCTGGAGTCCCCTCGTCCTGTCGTCTTGGTCAGCAAGGATGTCTTGGTCCGCATTAAAGCAGATGTGCTCGGTATGACAGCTCAGGATTATTTATCTGACCGGACCGCCGCCGGGCCCTCTGATATATATGGTGGTTATTGCTCTATTAAGGTTCATCCATCAATCATCGATCAATTCTACACATACCGTTACCTGCTAGTAAATGCTCTGGGGTTGAACTGTTCCCTCTATCCTCATGAGTTTGTGATTCTTAAGGATGAGATGGGCAGCGGCAAATCTGCACTGCTAAAGGTTACGGAAGATGCCTCCCGCTTAGAGCCCCTCTATTTAAGCAATGAACCTGTGTGGGGGATCAATGCCAGAAATGCTCAGCAGAGGATGGCGTTGGAGCTGCTTTTGAACGACGAAATACCACTGGTCACCATTACCGGGAAGGCAGGCACAGGGAAAACGCTGCTAGCGCTTGCTGCCGGACTCTTAAAGGTTGAAGACGAGCATAAATACAAGAAGCTGCTTATTGCTCGACCGGTGGTGCCGATGGGAAAGGATATCGGTTATTTGCCGGGGGAGAAGGAGGAGAAGCTGCGTCCTTGGATGCAGCCGATTTACGATAATCTTGAATTTCTATTTGACACGAAGAAGTCGGGAGATATTGATAAGATTCTAATGGGACTAGGGAGTATCCAGGTTGAGGCTCTGACTTATATCCGCGGAAGATCCATCCCAGCTCAGTTCATTATCGTGGATGAGGCCCAGAATTTATCCAGGCACGAAGTGAAGACCATTGTATCCAGAGTGGGAGAAGGGAGCAAGATCATTTTGATGGGGGACCCGGAGCAGATCGACCACCCCTATCTAGATGCAGCTAGCAATGGGCTAACCTATATTGTTGAACGGTTTAAGAACCAGGGAATAAGCGGCCATATTACTTTGGAAAAAGGAGAGCGCTCTAAGCTAGCACAGATTGCTGCAGATCTTTTATAGAAGATGGAAGTTTAGAGCAGGACACTGCGGAACTAGTGTCGTGCTCTTTTTTGTGAACAGGCTGCGATATTTATTTCCCGGGAATTGATGATGAGGAAGGGGTAGATATTAGGGAGGAAAGAAAGCAGAGGACAAGAGATGAGATTATTTGATACAATATAATGCAGAAATGGATGATCCATGAGAGGACGTACAGCTGTGAAGCGAAAAAAACATTGGGTACTCTTTGCACTTTTGCTACTCGCTTTAATCGGACTGTCTCCCGGCGATAACCGCAACCTGCTAAGCAGCGAGAACAATCGCTTGTCGGAGCCCGTCTCTTTGCCTCATCGTCAGGAGGAACGGGAAGTAGGAAATATAACGGCTGCTGTCTCCTTAAACCCGGAGCTCTTTGAACGGCTTCAGGAGCGAACCCGAGAGTTTATGGAGAGCAGGCATGTACAAATTCACCTTATTAATGTTGCTTCTTCGGAGGCTTATGAGACGTTTAGGCATGCTCTTGCTCTAGGTGAATCTGCGGATGTGCTGCTGCTGGATAATAAATGGGTGCAGGAATTTGCCGAAAGGGGATACCTGCTTCCTTCAGAAGCTTATTTCTCAGGGACATCATCCGGTGAGACTGTAGAAGGTTTGCTTGCTCTAAATGAATGGAACGGGTATGTCTGGGCAATTCCGAAGGATATGGATCCTTATGTCGTTGTTTATCAACCGGACCGCCTAAGGGAGTTTGGGGTTAACTCACTTCCGACGAATTTGGCCGGATGGGAACGGCTGCTAAGCGCAATGAAGGCCAACAGCACGGCCAAAGGTGGCATTCTGGGCTTGGATACTACGGATCCTATGGCCGTACTCTCCTTGATATGGCGAATCGGAGGACATCCTCAGAAGGAGCGGGATGGATCAGAAGGTTTGACCGAAGGGGAAAATCAAGCCCTACGCGTCATGGATAAAGCCCGTTCGGTATTTTATAGTACACCGGATACTCTAGCTAGAGATAACTTTTGGACTCAGCTGTCTACAGGACAGGCAGTCTTGGGAATCTATCGTGCTTCAGAACTGCACAACCGGCCGTTTTCCACAAGCTTGAAAATCGAATATCCAGGTTTACTGAATCCTGAGCACAGAATGTATGCAGCAGGCAAAAGCTTTGCCGTAGCAGCAAGCTCTTCGGAGGGAGAGACGGCTAACGAATGGATCGCAGCAATGACCTCCGCGGAAATGCAGGCTGACTGGTTCGATATTTCTGGCGAACTCCCCGCGTTAAAATCAGCTTATTCTTCATCCTTTCATCCAGGGCTTAAGGAATGGATCTCTGCCAAATCTCAGCAGGAGCCTGCATTCTTCATTCCATCTAATTCTGCGCAAAATACTGAACTTGAGAATTTTTCGGTATCCGCTTCAGCTTTTATGAATGGACAGCTGCCACTTAAGGCTTTTAGCGATGCATATGCCAAAATAACACAAGCTCGCCCTTAAAGGGCGAGCTTTAATTGTACAATCATTTCTCCTTCTCTTAATTCCACTGCAGTAGCTTTAATCAGAGGGATGATTTGCTGCGGATAGAAGCCAAGATCGAAGTCATTTTCCAGCTCCCGGCATGTGGTGTCAGGCAGCTCCAGTCCATTGAAAATCAGATGATCTACATGAAATTGAATAGAGTTCTTAGGCTCATCTTCTACAGAATAGTGGCCTTCTACACGAAGCTTTAAGGAGTCCCGCTCACCTTCGGCAATAATTTTGTCCTTGTCAAAAGTAAAGGAAAAATGCTGAAACAGCTCGTCCTTAGAACGAAGGAATTCATTCAGCGATTCCTGTTGAATCGTCAGAGTGTAGCTTCCGCCCTTAACGACCATGCTCTGGTTGTGTTCCTGAAGGAACTCTGGAAAATCCTCCATGGCAGAGGCGAGTGCCTTAAAATGCCGGCGAACTTCATATAATCCGACATTTTCCCAGTAGGCTGTCATTTCCGAGATTAGAGCCTTTAGCTTGTCCGGATCGCTGCTTCCCTGAATGGAACCGTCAACGCTTCGTTGCAAGGCAAGTACCCTTGCCCTCTGCTCCAGCAGATTGCTCTTGATCTCGTTAAGCTCATCGTTCAGTCGTTGAAGCTTATCTTGGTCCCGCTTGAGCACAGCATATTCATTCTGATAGTCCGAAATAATCTCTTGATCTCTTCCGAAGATCATCCCTATGTAATCCGCTATTGAAAAAAAGTCAGTGAGATTGTGTGCTGACAATAGTGCTCCCAGCAGGTCCTCCCTTTCTCCCATATAATATGCCCGTATGCGATCACCTGCACGATCTCGGCTGGTACTAATATTCTTTTCCTTCACATCCAACTGCTTTGAAAGGTCTTCTATAGACTGTTTTGTAGCTTGCTGCTGCTCTTCAATATGTTTGATCTCTCTGTCAATTTCTACAATCGACAAGCTCTTCTCCAGAATCTGCTGCGTAGAATCTGGGTTAGGCTCGGCGAGCAATGCGCCAGGGGAGAAAAGGGCGGCGGCCAGCAGCGCCAAGCTTGCATACCATTTTAAGTTGCGGCGGGCCAAGCAAATTCCTCCTTTTACATCTAAAATCCTTCGCTCATATAGAATATATGAATACATTAAACGAAATAACCATTAAAATCGCGTAGAAGCTCCAAGGAAAACCTATAATCGTATTTTTAAATTTGGGCATATGGTATAAGTGTAAGCGATTCGGAAGAAGCTGTATAGCGTTTTGAGCTTTATTGTTGGGCAAGGCTTTCCGTTAGTATGTGCTTCCTTAGTGATATGGGAAATGAACAAGTTTTGTTCGGCATTCACAGGTATGTGACTATGCAATTTTGGAAATACAAGTAGCAAATAGATTCTATGAACTTAATGCGAGGCATAGAAATGTAGTAAGCATTAATTTCCCCCATTCACCTACCGGAGGTTTGCCGGTTTATGAAGAGGTTAATTAGGATGTCGTTAGGAGGGTTTTGATCGCATGACAGCAGTTAGGCAGGATGCATGGAGTGCGGAGGATGACTTGATTTTGGCTGAAGTCACTCTTCGTCATATCCGGGAAGGCAGCACACAGCTGACGGCGTTTGAGGAGGTTGGTGAGCGTATTGGAAGGACAGCCGCGGCCTGCGGATTTCGCTGGAACAGCTGTGTTCGCAAAAGATATGAATCTGCGATACAGATTGCCAAGGCTCAAAGGCAGAAGAGGAATTATTTGAAGAAGCAGCCCACCCTTTCGGGAGGAGCTGTTATGGCTTCGCTGAATTCGGCAGACATGGAGATGGACCTGTACAAAGCGGATACGGTTACTGAAGAGACGATTTCTATTGACGCGGTAATTCGCTTTTTACGCAGCTGGAAGAATACAGTTCAAGAGAACAATCGGCAGCTCAAACTGCTGGAGAAGGAATTGCTAGACAAGGATCAGGAGCTGATGCAGCTGCGGGAGGAGAATGAGCGGCTGTCGGCCCAGGTCAATGAGGTCCAGACCGATTACCGGGTAGTTAATGATGATTATAAGGCCCTGATTCAGATTATGGACCGGGCGCGCCGGCTCGCTTTTTTGAACGAGGAAGATGAGGAGCAGAAGTCGCGGTTCAAGATGGACGCCAATGGCAATTTGGAACGAATCGAATAGAGTCGAGATCCGTTTCGCTAGCAAGAGAGAATAAAGGGCTGCCTGAAGGCAGTCCTTTTGAATTGTCTGAAAGTTTGTTATAAAGGATAAAGAGATAAGATAGCAGGGGGATATAAATATGCGGTTTGGTATTGTGGGAACGGGCGCTTTAGGACTGCTGTTTGGCGCGGGCTTGGCGGCAGCCGGGGAAGAAGTACATTTTTGGACAAGGACAGCATGGCAGGCAGAATTGCTTCTGCGGGAAGGCATCAGTTGGGGGAGAGGGGGACATGCAGACCAGAGAGTACATCTGCCGGGCTCTTTGTTCAGTGCCTCACCCTTGGAAGAGAACGCTATTTCTGAAGTGCAGCCACCAGACTGGATCTTTCTAACGGTCAAACAACGTGATTTGACAGAGGAACTGCTTCAGCTTATAGCGAACATGCAGGATGAACATACAGGAGTGGTGTGTTTTCAGAACGGCTACGGTCATATGGAGAGGGTTGAAAAGGCGATGCGGTACGGTTCTCCTTATGCGGCTTTAACTACCGAGGGAGCGAAGCGTCAGGACGGGCGAGCGGTAGTACGCTCATTGACCGGCGAGACCCGTTTGGGTCAAGTTGGCAGTCGACCTCAGCCTGGTATGAATAAAAATGCAGAAAATTTGACGGCGGTTCTCGTGAAGGCAGGATTTCCAGCGTTTTTGTCGAATGACATCGTAAAAGAGATTTATCGCAAATTGTTAATTAACGCGGCCATCAATCCGCTGACGGCGCTGTGGCGGATCCCCAATGGTGAGCTGCTTATGGATTCCGAACGCCTGGAGCTGATGAATGAGCTCATCGATGAAGCGCTGATCATCTATGACGAGTATGAGCTGCCTTATGATTCGGATGTGAAGGAACAGATTATGGATGTGTGCCGCACTACGGCAGGCAATATCTCTTCCATGTTAAGCGATGTCCTGCAGGGGAAGGCTACAGAAATCGACTATATTAATGGTTATTTGGTAGAGATGGCACGGACTGCCGGAATTCAGGCTCTCAGACATGAAGTGGTGTGGAAGCTGGTTAAGGGACTTGCATCCGGCTGAAGTCTGCACAATACGAGGGGGTGGGAAGTTGAACTTAATTTGGATGTCTTTCTCAGCGGCCAGTGTGCTTCCGTTTGTCCCTTTTCTGCTGGTTTATTTCATTCATTATTATTGGAAAAGAGACCGGAAGAAATCACTGCTGCTGGCCATCGATGTGACAACCTTTTTCCTGATCTTGTCGGTGTCGGCTTTGTTTAATCAAATCTTTAACACGGGATTCGGCATATATCTGTTCCTGATCCTTATGTTGATCTGTATAGGTCTTATTGGCGGCGCACAGAACCGGCTAAAGGGAACGGTGAATCCCAAGAGGCTCTTTAGGGCGGTTTGGCGGTTATCTTTTCTAGTCTCAGTAATTGGATATATTCTTTTTTTCCTTATTGGACTTATTCCATACATAAACGCAGTATAACAAAGCTTGGATTATGTCACCTGCTGGTGATATAATCCAAGCTTTTTTTATATTTATAGCGAAATATGTCATATAAAGTAACATATAACTTCAAATATTAAGTAATAAAATTATTTAATTGGATTTATATGTTAATTTAATACCTATTTATGTAATGTATAGGATAGATTTTTTTACATCGCCTATGTATAATCTGTGATCAAATACCAATCTATCCATTAAGGGGGAAATACTGGATGAAGAAGAGATGGCTGACTCTATTGTCATTGATTCTAGTTGTCGGCACGATCTTAGCTGGCTGCGGGGGATCCAATGGCGCATCGAACAATGAGAATAAGAACAAGGGAACAGGCAGCGAGAAACCCGCGAATAGCAGCACAACGGGGGAAGAGAAACTCGCTGCCGACCAGACGCTGCGTATTAATCTAGCTTCCGAGCCGCCTACTTTAGATCCGGCACTGTCCAAGGATAATATCTCTAGTACCGTACTGAGAACTTTGTTTGAAGGTCTGACCATTAAGGATGAAAAAGGCGAAGATGCACCAGGCGTAGCTGAATCGTGGCAGGTTCTGGATAACGGCAAGAAATATGTCTTCAAAATCCGTCAGAACGCCAAATGGAGCAATGGTGATCCGGTCACAGCAAAGGATTTTGAATTTGCTTGGAAACGGGTGCTTGACCCTAAGATGCAGCCCGCTCCGGACTATACTTATCAGCTGTATTATCTGAAGAATGCGGAAGCGTACAATACAGGGAAAGCCACGGCCGATCAGGTCGGAGTAAAGGCAACTGACGATTACACTTTAACAGTAGAGCTCGAGAATCCGACCCCTTACTGGCTTGGGCTCACCTCATTCTCCACCTATTACCCGGTGCATCAAGCATCGGTCAGTAACCCGAAATGGGCGAACGATGCAAGCACATTGGTATCGAATGGCCCCTTCAAGCTGGAGAACTGGACGACAGGCAGTGAAGTGGTCGTCGTGAAGAATGACCTGTATTGGGACAACAAGAATATCACGCTATCCCGCATCACAATGAGTATTAATGATCAGGCGGCAGCAGAAATAGCATCTTACAAAAGCGGCCAGCTCGACATCGCAGGACGGCCGATCGGCGAGATGCCGACAGACCAGATTCCTGCACTGAAGCAGGAGTTGCCGGATGAGTTCCAGATAAATCCAGTAGCTTCAACCTATTTTTATGAATTTAACAATAAGGCCGAGCCGTTTGACAATCTCAAAATACGTAAGGCTTTCACTATGGCGATTAACCGTCAGGAGTTAGTAGATAAGGTAACCTTAGCAAGCCAAAAACCGGCATTCGGATTTGTCTCTGAGGGAATCAAAGGCGTGGAGAAGGATTACAGAGAAGAGCATCCGGACAACGTATACGGCAAGGAGGATATTGAAGAAGCTAAGAAGCTGCTCAAGGAAGGTATGGCGGAGAAAGGTTACACTAAGCTTCCGCCCATTGAATTGCTGTATAACACCAATGATAACCATAAGAAGGTAGCTCTAGCGATCGCAGACATGTGGAAGAAGAATCTTGGGGCCGAGGTTACTTTGAGAAATGAAGAATTTCAGGTCTATCTCCAGAGCCGCAAACAGCTGAACTATCAGGTAGCCCGCGCAGGTTGGGTTGCTGACTACGATGATCCGATGACATTTATTGATCAATGGACCTCAACCAGCGGAAATAATGACAGCGGCTGGAGTAATCCGGAGTATGACAAGTTGGTGAAGGATGCTTATGCTACAGGCGATAACAAGCAGCGCAATGAATATATGGCGAAAGCTGAAGATATTTTGCTAAAGGACAATCAGGTCATTATGCCGCTCTATTACTATACTGATCCTCGACTTGTCAAGCCATATGTGAAGGGACTGCTTGCAGATTATAGCGGGGCACTGGACTTTACAAGAATAAAGCTTCTGGAACATTAGGCTTTATAAATCTTTTCGGGGTATATGGACGTGAGGAAGGTTCTCCATATATCCCTTTTTTCTATAGCTGTCCGTCACCATGATTGGATTATTTATCTTGAAAAGAGGTGGTTGGGGCATGGTCCGCTATATAGCGAGTAAGTTTTTTTACATGCTGGTCTCGTTATTCATTTTAATTACGGTGACCTTCTTTCTGATGAAGGCAATTCCCGGAAATCCGTTTGCCTCAGAGAAGATGAACCCGGTGATCAAAGAGCGGCTGGATGAACAATACGGTTTTGATAAGTCGGTACTAGAGCAGTATGTTCGGTATCTTGGCAACCTGTTGCAGGGCGACCTGGGCGTTTCTATGAAAATGATTAACAAAGATGTGACCCAGCAAATTGGAGATACATTAGGTCCTTCTCTTCGATTGGGTCTTATCGCCATTATTGTCTCCTCCATAGTAGGGATTGCTTTGGGGATGCTAGCGGCACTCTATCACCGAAGGCTCATCGATCATGCAGCTATGGTGGCCGCGGTTCTAGGAATTGCGGTACCCAGCTTTGTCATTGCTTCACTGCTACAGTATTTTCTAGGGCTCAAAGCAGGCATGTTTAACGTGATGGGCTTAAAGGGTCCCCTGGATTACGTTCTCCCGGCCGCTGCTCTGGCTGCGCAGCCTATTGCTTTTATCGCCCGGCTAACCCGATCGAGCATGCTGGAAGTACTGCATGCCGATTATATTAAGACCGCCAGAGCCAAAGGGCTGAATTGGTTTACAATTCTATCCCGTCATGTGGTCAGGAATGGGATTCTGCCGGTGGTAACCTATTTGGGGCCAATGACAGCGAATGTCATTACCGGGTCGGTGGCGATTGAGCAGATCTTTGGCATTGGAGGATTGGGTAAAGTGTTCGTGAACAGCATCAGCAATAGAGATTATACCGTTATTATGGGCGTTACTATTTTCTATGGCGTAATCTTGATGCTTGCGCGCTTCCTGACGGATGTAGCTTATGTCTTTATTGATCCTAGAATCAAGCTGAGTCAGAGGAAGGAGGGATGAGCATGGGGGTCCGCAATGATTTGGTTCTTACGCCTCAGGATTTCGAAAAGGTAGGTCCGGATGACAAGCAGTCGGAACGGATTGAGAGAGAGAGTCTATCCGCCTGGCGGGATGCATGGGGGCGCTTACGGCAGAATAAGCTGGCGATGGGGAGCCTGCTGCTGCTGATCTTTATTGGTGCAATGGCTCTGGCTGGCCCTCTGATCACATCTTATAATTACGAAACGAACGATCTGTTGAATACCAACCAGCCCCCTTCTCTTACCCACTGGTTTGGAACCGACGATTTAGGGCGCGATATGTTCGTGCGTACCTGGATGGGGGCGCGAATATCGCTGACTATAGGAATCACTGCCGCCCTGATCGACTTAATTATCGGTATGATCTACGGCGGAATTATGGGCTATGTAGGCGGAAGAACCGATGAGATTATGAACAAATTCGCAGAAATCCTCTACTCCATTCCCTACATTCTTGTAAGCATTCTCTTGCTGGTGGTGATGAAACAGGGGCTCGGTACTATTATATTGGCTTTAACGATTACGGGTTGGATCAATATGTCCTGGATTGTAAGAGGCGAGATCATGAGGCTCAAAAATCGGGAGTTTGTGCTCGCATCCCGTTCACTAGGGGCAACGAATGCAAGTCTACTATTCCGGCACCTGCTGCCCAATGCAATGGGTCCAATAATTGTGACCCTAACTTTGACCGTCCCTAATGCGATTTTTGCTGAAGCCTTCCTCAGCTACCTTGGACTCGGCGTTCAGGAGCCCATCTCCTCACTGGGATCGATGATTAGCTCTGCGCTGTCGGGATGGATGCTGTATCCATGGAGAATGCTGTTTCCGGCCGTTCTTATCAGCTTGATCATGCTTGCCTTTAATATTTTCGGAGACGGGCTGCGGGATGCACTCGATCCAAAGTTGAAAAAATAAGGAGGGCTTAAAGTGGAGCCGATTTTAACGGTTAAAGATTTGCACGTCTCTTTCTTTATCCGAGGGGGGGAAGTGCAGGCGGTTCGCGGAGTTAACTTTGAGGTGGGCAAAGGCGAAACGGTGGCGATCGTAGGAGAGTCGGGCAGCGGGAAGAGTGTCACCGCACAGACGATAATGCGCCTGCTCCAATCGCCTCCGGCAAGGATTAAGCAGGGAGAAGTGATGTTTCAAGGACAGAATTTGCTTACTAAGACGGAAAAGGAAATGGAGTCCATCCGGGGAAAAGATATCGGCATGATTTTCCAAGATCCGATGACTTCCCTAAATCCTGTTCTCCGGGTGGGAAGACAGATTACGGAAGGTCTTATCAAGCACCAGCGGCTTTCCCCTTCTGAAGCTAAGAGCAAAGCCATTGAGATGCTAGGGCTTGTAGGCATCAAAAATCCGGCAATTCGCTATCATCAATATCCGCATGAATTCTCGGGAGGGATGCGTCAGCGGGTAATGATCGCCATCGCGCTGGCCTGTCGCCCGGCCCTCTTGATTGCGGATGAGCCGACGACTGCGCTGGATGTAACGATACAGGCGCAGATTCTCCATGTGATGAAGGAAATGCAGAAGCGGCTTGGAACCTCTATTATTATCATCACGCATGATTTAGGCGTGGTAGCCGGTATGTGCGACCGCGTTATCGTAATGTATGCCGGGGAAATTGTTGAGACGGGGACGAAGAGGGAGATTTTCAAATATCCGCAGCACCCTTATACCCGCGGCCTTCTGCGCTCACTGCCGCGTTTGGATCAGAAGCGGAGCGAGCCGCTGGTTCCGATTATCGGAACCCCGCCGGATTTGCTTCATCCGCCGATAGGCTGCTCCTTTGCGGCCCGTTGTGAGCATGCTATGAAGGTATGCGCCAAGCATAGCCCGGATGCTGTCCGCTTCAGTGAGACTCAGGCAGCCAGCTGCTGGCTTCATCACGCTCTGGCGAAGGAGGCGAAGAGCTCATGAATACACCTCTTCTAGAAGTGGACGGGTTGCGGAAATATTTCAATCTTGGCAAAGGCCGTGTGCTTAAGGCGGTTAACGGAGTCAGCTTCTCTATTAAGCAAGGGGAGACCTTGGGCCTTGTGGGGGAGTCAGGCTGTGGAAAATCGACAGCGGGTAGAACGATCCTTAGGCTGTATGAGCCAACGGCTGGAAGCGTGCGTTTTGATGGGACGGATATATTTACATTGTCGCCCGGTAATATGAAGCAAATGCGCCGGGATATGCAGATGATCTTTCAGGATCCCTATGCTTCCTTGAACCCCCGCTTCACGATAAGCGATATCATTGGCGAGGCCCTTGATATTCATAAACTGGTGGGAAGCCGGAAGGAACGTAAGATGCGGATTGGGGAGCTGCTGGATTTGGTAGGTCTGAATCCGGATCACGCTACAAGATATCCGCATGAATTCTCAGGAGGGCAGCGGCAGAGAATTGGCATAGCTCGAGCTCTTGCGGTCAATCCGAAATTCATCATTTGTGATGAAGCGATCTCGGCGCTTGATGTCTCCATTCAGGCGCAGATTGTGAACCTGCTGCAGGATCTTCAAAAAGAATTGGGGCTTACCTACCTGTTCATAGCCCATGATCTTTCGATGGTTAAGCATATTAGCGACAGGGTTGCCGTCATGTATTTGGGGCAAATCGTAGAGCTTGCCTCAAGCGTTGAGCTCTATGCCAATCCGGTTCATCCTTATACGCGTACCTTGTTGTCGGCTATTCCGATCCCTGATCCGGATGTTGAAGAGAGCAAGTCCTTTGTATTTCCGGAAGAAGGCATGGCCAGTCCTATTCATACCGATAAGGAAACGGCAGCAGCAGGGGATGATCCTTATCGTTTGAGCGCTTCGGAGCTGGTTGAGGTATCGGAAGGACATTGGGTCGCTATGACAATGTAAGTAAGTTCATAATGAATAGATACTAATAAACTGCCGCTTGCGGCGGTTTTTTTAGTAAATTCTTTGACGGAAATATTCTGCTCCGGTACAATCAAGGGAGGTTGTATGGAGACAGGAGGCAATGACTGAAATGGAAGTAAGGGATGAGCCGATATCATCTCAGCAGCCTTTAGCTGCTGCATTGATCTCGGATTTTGCCCGTGTTGGGCATCTATATGGAAATGATCCAATGAAGCTGGACAGCTGGAAGGCGAGAGCAAAATGGCTGGACGCTTCGGTACGAGAGCGAATTGATCGAAAGGCGGTTGTTCACCGTCTTCGCGAATATAACGCCAAATATAATCATTATGAGGCTGTAGCCCGGTCGTTAGACCGCCTGGAGCAGGAGGGGACTAGTGTTATTGTAGGTGGCCAGCAGGCCGGCTTGTTCACGGGTCCGCTGCTTGTGATATACAAAGCAATCACGATTATCCAGGCAGCAGCCGAGGCGGAGAGAGAACTTTGCCGTCCGGTTGTTCCGGTATTCTGGATTGCGGGCGAAGATCATGACTGGGACGAGGTCAATCATGTTTATATGCTGTCCGGTGATCTTCAGCTAAACCGCATCCGGGCCCGCCGTCAGGATGATATTCGCACACCTGTAAGCTACACGAAGCTCAGTGATGAGGAGTGGTCCCGCGTGATCAGTGAGCTGGCTGAATGTCTGCCAGACTCCGAGATTAAGCGTGAACTGCTGGCCGAGCTTCAAGAAAGCGTTGGCGGGACTTTGACTGACAGCTTTGCGAAGCTGATGGGGAATTGGTTCGGACGCTATGGCTTGATCTTGATGGATTCTGCCGACCCTGAGCTGCGCCGCTTGGAAGCCCCTGTGTTCGAGAAGCTGATTACCCGGAATCAGGAACTCAGATTGGCCTACCTTGAGGCGGCGGATCAGGTGAGAGCGATGGGGCATGAGCCTCAGGCTGACGTAGCGGAAGATGGGGTAAACCTCTTCTACATACATGAAGGAGAACGTCTGCTGCTCTTTGAGAGCAAGGGACGGTTTGGAGACCGTAAGGGAATCGTATCCTTTACCCCTGAAGAGTTGGTCGAGCTGCTTCAGAAGCATCCCGACAGGTTCAGCAACAATGTGCTGACCCGCCCTCTGATGCAGGATTCTTTGCTTCCGGTGCTGGGTACGGTGTTGGGAGCAGGGGAGATTGCCTATTGGGCCCTGACCAAAGGAGCATTCGAGGTGTTAGGCCTTCAAATGCCGCTCCTTCTGCCGCGGATGTCCTTCACTATAGTTGACAGTACAGTCCAGAAGAATATGGAGAGATACAATCTTTCCTTTGGAGATGTGAAGACGGGATTGCAGGCGAAGAAAGAGGCTTGGTTGGCTGAGCAGGTCGAGGTTGATCTGGATCGCCGTTTTCTTGAGGTGAAATCAGCCTTTGAGGCGATCTATGAGCCGCTGATTTCTGAACTGGGCAATTTGGAGAAAGGTCTGCTCAAGCTGGGGGCGACTAACAAAGAGAAAATCACCCAGCAAATGGACTTCTTGCGGGGGCGAGCTAAGGACGCTGTAACGAGAGCCCATGAGACGGCGTTGAGGCATTGGGACTTAGTGGGGTTATCCCTATACCCGCAAGACAAGTTGCAGGAACGCGTATATAATGTATTTACCTACATCAACCGATATGGATATACATGGATCAACACTCTGATGGAGCTTCCTTACCGAGCGGATGGAAGCCATCGGCTAATTTTGTTATAGGAGGATGCAATAGTGACTACAAATACAAATGCCTTGAAGAATAGTATTGTTAAGGATATGGGGCTGGCTCCTGAAGGACATTTGAAGATTGATTGGGTCGAGGCGCATATGCCGGTGCTGAACCGCATTCGTGAGCAATTCGAAGCCGAGCAGCCTTTTAAAGGGCTTAAAGTTACGATTTGTTTGCACCTGGAAGCCAAGACGGCATATCTTGCCAAGGTCGTTCAAGCCGGTGGAGCTGAAGTTACCATTACCGGAAGCAATCCGTTATCGACGCAGGATGACGTATGTGCAGCATTGGTAGAGGACGGGATCACAGTGTTTGCGAAATATGATCCCGAGCCTGAGGAGTACAAACAGCTTGTTCGCAAGTCGCTGGAATCCAAACCTGATCTGATCATCGATGACGGTGGGGATTTGGTGACCCTGCTCCAGTCTGAATGCCCTGAGCTTGGCGTTAACATCCGCGGAGGTGCGGAAGAGACGACGACGGGCATTATAAGATTGAAAGCTCTGAATAAAGAAGGCCGCTTACAATTCCCTATGGTCGCCGTTAATGACGCTTACTGCAAGTATCTGTTCGATAACCGCTATGGAACCGGTCAATCCGCTTGGGATGGCATCATCCGGACGACGAATCTTGTTGTAGCTGGCAAGACGGTGGTCGTTGTGGGTTACGGCTGGTGCGGCAAAGGGGTGGCTATGCGTGCGAAAGGGCTCGGCGCAAATGTCATTGTGACAGAAGTAGATGCCATCAAAGCGGTTGAAGCCCATATGGACGGCTTCCATGTGATGCCGATGGTTGAGGCAGCCAAGCAGGGGGACTTCTTCATTACGGTGACAGGCAACCGTTACGTTATTGCCGGAGAACATTATGATGTCATGAAGGACGGTGCGATCCTGGCCAATGCCGGTCATTTTGATGTGGAATTCAGCAAGCCTGACCTTGCAGAACGCAGTGAATCCATTCGTACGGTCCGCAAAAATATTGAAGAGTATCGGCTCAAGGACGGCCGTAAAATTTACGTGTTGGGCGAGGGACGTCTAGTAAACCTGGCTGCTGCCGACGGACATCCGGCTGAGATCATGGATACCACCTTCGCACTTCAAGCGCTCTCGCTAAAATATGTGAATGATCATTATAACGAAATCGGCAAAACGGTGGTCAATGTCCCTTATGAGCTTGATGAGCAGGTTGCCCGGTATAAGCTGGAGAGCTTGGGGATCGGGATTGATACCTTGACCGAAGAGCAAAAAATATACCTGGACAGCTGGCAGGCTTAATCTTCATATATAAGAAGTACAGCAAGGCTCTTCATCTCACTCTGAGATGAGGGGCCTTTTTCGTGTTTATCCTCAAATTACCAATATTTTTTTGTAAACCAAAGAAGGATTTGACGCATAGCCGAAGAATAAGTATTCTTTATAAAGTGGTGGAAAGTGGCACGAAGTGGTGGGAAGAGGGTAAGGAGTGGGTGCTTCGATGTTTATGGGGGAATTCCAACATAGCATTGACGACAAAGGCCGGATTATCATTCCGGCTAAATTTCGCGACTCCTTGGGCACCTCGTTTGTTGTGACCCGCGGCTTAGACCAATGCCTCTTTGTCTACCCTATGGATGAATGGAGCATCATGGAGAGCAAGCTTAAGTCACTCTCGTTGATGAAATCCGATGCCCGCGCCTTTACCCGGTTCTTTTTCTCTGGTGCAACCGAATGTGAATGGGACAAGCAGGGAAGGGTAAATTTGCCGGCTAATTTGAGACAATATGCCAAGCTGGAGAAGGAATGTGTCGTTATAGGCGTTTCGAACCGGGTGGAGATCTGGAACCGCGAGGTGTGGGAACAATATTTCGCCCAGTCCGAGGATTCATTTAACGAAATTGCCGAGAAGCTGGTTGATTTTAATTTTGATTTATAAAGTCTGGAGGTTTGCAGCTTGTTTCATCACATCACAGTGCTAAAAGAGGAAGCGACATCAGGGCTGCACATTAAGCCGGGCGGCATTTACGTGGATTGTACTCTCGGCGGTGGCGGACACAGCTCCGTGATTTTGTCGCAGCTCGGCCCGTCCGGAAGGCTGATTGCCTTCGACCAGGATGATTGGGCCTTGGAGAACGCAAGAGAACGATTGAAAGACTTTGAAGGCCGTTATACGCTCGTGAAGAGCAATTTCCGCGATTTGGAGCAGAAGCTGCTGGAAATCGAGGGAGTTCCTCAAGAAGACGGCATTCCGCAAGTCGATGGGATTCTGTTCGATTTGGGGGTCTCTTCTCCCCAGTTCGATGAAGGCGAGCGGGGATTTAGCTACAATGCGGATGCGCCGCTGGATATGCGCATGGACCAGTCAGCGGAATTAACCGCACGTGACATTGTTAATGAATGGCCGGAGAAGGAGATCGCCCGCATTCTTTTTCAGTACGGGGAAGAGAAGTTCTCCCGCAGAATTGCTAAGGTGATTGCAGAGCGTCGAAAGGAGGCGCCTGTCGAGACGACCGGTGAACTCGTGGAGCTCATTAAGGAAGGAATACCTGCTGCTGCGAGGCGGACGGGAGGCCATCCGGCCAAACGCAGCTTTCAGGCGCTTCGCATCGCCGTAAATGATGAGCTTGGAGCCTTTAAGGAGGCGCTGCATCAATCGGTACGCTGTCTGGCTCCGGGTGGTAGAGTGTCTGTGATTACTTTTCATTCCTTGGAAGATCGTCTGTGCAAGCAAATCTTTGCAGAGTATGTAGAGAAATGTACCTGTCCGCCGGATTTTCCGATGTGTGTATGCGGGGGGAAAGGGACGCTTAAGCTGATCAACCGTAAACCGCTGCTTCCTTCGGAACAAGAATTGGAACAGAACTCCAGAGCGCGTTCAGCCAAATTGCGCGTAGCTGAGAAATTGCCAACGATAGCGGAGGATAACTGATATGGCTTATACGAGAGGGAATTTAGCGGTTAAAGAAAGAGCGACTGAACGCGTACATGGCGCGCCGAAATACCGGGAGACAACCAAGGTGGTTACCCGGCGCAGCGGTTTGCCTGCTAAGGAGAAGCTTCTTTATCTTATGACCTTGGCTTTTATAATAGTTGTGGGCGGGGCCATTATATGGCGCAATGCTCATTTATACGACCTCAAGATGCAGATTCATAAAGCGGAAAGCAAGATTAAGGAAGCGAATCTCGAATATTCCGAGCTGTCTGTGCGTAAGCAGAATCTCTTGGAGGCTATTCCTGAAGAGGCCCGAAAGCTTGGCTATGTTACCCCTGAACATGATGGAATTATGATCCAGTCTAATTCCTCTTCTGCAGGTGTGGAAGATGTACCGGCTTCGGCTAAGAAATAAAGGATAAAGAGGGTAGAGAAATGACAAGGAGAATAAAACTTCGGACATTACTCATAGGGGGACTAACCACCCTCTTTTTTGTTGTATTGATAACCCGAATCTTCTGGATTCAGATTGTCAGCGCTGATTTCTGGCAGGATCATGCCAAAACTCAGTGGTCCAAGGAGCTGGATCTACCTGCTTCACGGGGAACGATTACCGACCGGAACGGGGATGTGCTGGCAGAGGACATTCCTGCATATACGGTGGCTATTAATCCTAGGATTATTACGAAGTATGGGATCCAGCAGGAAGTGGTTGAGGGCCTTCACAAGTTGCTCGGCAAACCAGAAGGCGAATTGCTCAAGCTGATTAATGCCAAGACGAAAGATGGCAAGTTGTACGGTCAGCGTGAGGTTCGTAATGAAGGTTGGAAAATCGATCTCGATTTGAAAGATAAGGTGGAAGCTTTCGCAGAGCAGCTGCGGAAGGAGAAGAAGATTCCTGATTCGGGCATTATACTAATTCAGGAAGAAAAGCGCTATTATCCTAAGGAATCCTTGGCCGCACATATTCTCGGTTATACCGACCGGGGCGGGAATGCGGTGACAGGCCTTGAGAAGGAGTACGATGAGGACCTGAAAGGCCACGACGGAATACTTCAGTACGAAGCGGACCCGAAAGGGGTTCATGTGCCTAAAGCAAGCGAAGTATACCAGCCGGCCAAGGACGGCAAGAATATCCAGCTTACGATTGATGATACGATTCAGCAATATATTGAGAATGCGATGAAGGAAGCTTATGCCAAGCTCAACCCGATCAGTATGACCGTCATTGCGGCCGATCCAAATACGATGGAGATTCTTGGTCTAGCTAACATGCCGACATTCAATCCGAATACGTACTATGACAATGTTAAGCAAGAGAACTTCTTCAATCATGCAGTGCGGTCGCAGTATGAGCCGGGCTCCACGTTCAAAATTGTAACGTTGGCTGGGGCGGTCCAAGAAGGGGTGTTTAATCCTGATGAGAATTATATGTCCGGATCCATCCATGTACCGGGAGGTACTCTTCACGATATCAATCGCTACGGATGGGGGCCCATTAGCTTCCTAGAGGGAGTTAAACGGTCCAGTAACGTAGCTTTCGTCCAGCTTGGTTATAAGAAGCTTGGAGAAGAGAAGTTTGAACACTATGTTAAGGATTTTGGTTTTGGCCAAAAGACTGGAATTGAACTTCCTGGTGAGCTGCCCGGCCAGGTAAGTATGCACTATCCGATTGAATATGCAACAGCTACCTATGGACATGGTCAGCTCCTGGTTACACCGATTCAGCAGGTCGCTGCTGTAGCCGCCGTGGCGAACGGAGGTAAGCTTATGGTGCCTCATATTATCAAGTCTATTACTGATCCAACAACAGGCAAGACAGAGAGTACCGAACCTAAAGTCGTTCGCCAGGTCATTTCTCCTGATAAGGCCAGAGAGGTCGGCAGCTATCTGGAGCAGGTGGTCGCAGACCAGAAGATTGGAACCGGACGGCATGCCTATATTGAAGGGTACAGGGTAGCAGGCAAGACGGGGACGGCGGTTAAACCTATCAACGGGAAGTATGACTACACGAAACAGGTCGTCTCATTTATTGGCTATGCGCCTGTGGATGACCCGAAAATACTCGTACTGGTCGTCATTGACCAGCCGCAGAATTCAAAACTGGGAGGCGGTACGGCTGCTGCTCCAATTTTCAAGCAAATTGTAAGCCAGGTTCTCCCCTATATGGGAGTCGCTAAAGAAACAACAGATGCCGACTCTAAGAAGGATAAGAAGTCCCAAACGCTTATCAAGACGCCTCCTATGACGGGCTTGTCCTTGAAAGAAGCCTCCTCCCGCCTGAGAAATCAAGGCCTTGCCTATGAAACCTTAGGCAAAGGGGACAAGGTGGTCTCTCAGTACCCGAAGGAGGGTTCGGATATGACGGTTGGCCAGCAAATTTATTTGCTGACAGAGGAAGGCAAGAAGATGCAGGTTCCCGATCTGACCGGACAATCACTGAGGGATGCCGTAGAAATTCTCAATTTAATGCAGGTCAAAGTTACGGCAAGTGGGGAAGGGTATGTCATCAGTCAGAAGGCTACCCAAAATAAGGATGGTACGAGAACCGTGGCGTTAACGCTGGAGCCGCCGAAGACAGAGGCTGAGCTTAAGGCAGAGGCAGAGCAGGCCAAAGCTGAAGCGGACAAGGCTAAGGAAAATACAGAGCAGAAGTCAGAAGATTCTAAGAACGATTCCCAGGGCGTCGATTCGAAAGAATCCTCAGAAACTTCTACTCCGGCGGGATAGCTTGTTCTAACCTCCTCTCAATCTGAATAGCATGGTACAAGCAGCAGCGGATGTATACTTTCCAGCAAGGGGAAGCGAACATCCGCTGTACGCGCCATTGCTCAGAGAGAAAGGGGAAGGCGTACGATGAAGATTTCTGCAATGACAGTCAGAAGAAGACTGCTCTGGCTGCTGATCCTACTGTGTCTAATGTTTGGGGCGCTCGTCGTCCGTTTAGCCTATGTTCAGTTAGGGCAAGGTGAGGAACTCTCGGCCAAGGCGGAGGAATCCTGGCGAAGAAATATTCCTTTCTCGGCCAAGCGCGGGGAAATTATGGATCGCAATGGTACAGCACTTGCTTATAATGTAACGACACCAACCATAATGGCGATTCCTGCTCAGGTGAAATCCCCTGAAGAGACGGCTAGCAAGCTTGCTCCGCTTCTAGATATGACTCAGGAGAACGTGCTTAAGATCATTAAGAAGAGGCAGTTAATAGTACGTTTACAGCCCGGCGGACGCAAAATTACGATGGAGAAGGCACAGAAGATTCGTGATTTAGCTTTGCCGGGTATTGTTGTTGCCGAAGATAACAAAAGGTATTATCCTTATGGAGGTCTTGCCGCACATATTCTTGGTTTTACGGGGATTGACAATCAGGGGTTAACCGGTGTGGAGAAGGTCTATGATAAATCCCTGACCGGGATGAACGGAAGCATCTCTTTCCTCTCAGATGCGGGAGGCCGGCTGATGCCTGGTTCCTCCGAGAAGTATGTAGAGCCCAAGGATGGGCTTACGCTCCAATTAACCGTAGACAAGTCCATTCAGAGCATTATGGAGCGTGAACTGGATGATGCGATGGCGAGGCTTAATGCGGACGGTGCATGGTCTATTGCGATGAATCCGAAGAATGGAGAGATTCTCGCGATGGCCTCTCGGCCTGGATATGAGCCAGCCAATTATAGAGATTATGCTTCAGAGGTTTACAATCGTAATCTTCCAATTTGGATGACATACGAGCCCGGTTCAACCTTTAAGATCATTACGCTGGCTTCTGCACTGGAAGAGAAGAAGGTGGATCTCCTGAGGGAACACTTCTTCGATCCGGGCTATGTGAAGGTAGCTGGAGCTACGCTCCGCTGCTGGAAGAAGGGCGGTCATGGAAGTCAGACTTTCCTGCAGGTTGTGGAAAATTCCTGCAATCCGGGCTTTGTAGCCCTGGGGCAGAGGCTTGGCAAGGAGACACTTTTCAAGTATATTAAGGACTTCGGATTCGGAAGTAAGACAGGAATCGATCTGGGCGGAGAGGAAAACGGGATATTGTTCAAGCTGTCCCGGGTGGGTCCGGTAGAGCTGGCCACTACCTCATTCGGCCAAGGCGTATCTGTAACGCCGATTCAGCAGGTGGCGGCGGTGTCTGCCGCGATTAATGGCGGCAATCTGTATAAGCCACATGTTGCCAAGGCTTGGCTGAATCCGGAGACCGGTCAGACGGTGGAGGAGATTAAGCCGGAGCTTGTTCGAAGGGTCATTTCCGAAGATACGTCCAAGCAGATTCGTATGGCGCTGGAGAGTGTTGTAGCGCAGGGGACGGGCGGCAATGCCTTCATTGACGGCTACCGCGTTGGCGGCAAGACAGGGACTGCGCAAAAGGTCGTGAATGGACGGTATTCGTCGAGTGAACATATTGTCTCCTTTATTGGCTTTGCCCCGGCAGACGATCCTCAGATCGTCGTATATACAGCGGTCGATAATCCTGAGGGAATTCAATTCGGAGGTGTGGTTGCAGCGCCAATCGTCAAGAATATAATGGAAGATTCTCTTCAATATCTGGGAGTTAAGCCGCGAAAAGATCAGGTTGGCAAAAAATATAAATATGGCGAGACGCCGGTTGTGACTGTGCCTGATTTGATTGGTCATTCCGTTCAGGATCTATACGAAGATATGAATATGAATTTTACACTAGCTAAATCGGGTGCGGGGAATGTAGTTGTCAGCCAATCTCCTAAAGCCGGAGAACGCGTGGAGAAAGGTTCAACGATCCGGATCTACATGGGCGGCGAATCGGAGATTGAGCTGGATAAGAATCATAGCCATTAACCGGCTCTTATGATAAACATGTACGTACTATAATTGATGCATTGGAATTGTGATGGAGGGAAATGTCATGCTGCTAAATGACCTAGCTACATATCTAACTGGCTCGTCCATCTTGGGCGATGGGGAAGTGCTGTGTACGGATTTGGAAGTCGATTCCCGCAAAGTAAAGGCGGGGGACTTGTTCATCTGTCTGCCCGGCCATACCGTAGACGGACATGATTATGCGCAGCAGGCTGCAGGCAAAGGGGCTGCCGCATTGGTCGTGCAGCGGCCTCTTGCGGATGTTAGTCTGCCCCAGCTCCTTGTTAAGGACAGTAGGCTTGCGATGTCTGTGCTCGCGAATGTTTTCTATGAGTCGCCGAGCCGCCGGCTTAGGGTGATAGGGATTACCGGAACTAACGGGAAGACAACGACAACTTATTTAATCGAGCGTATTTTGAATGATCATGGACATAAGACCGGGCTCATCGGTACGATCCAGCGGAAGCTGAACGGCAAGACTTACCCAATGTCCGGAACAACACCTGAATCCCTGGAGCTGCAGCGTTATCTCCATGAGATGACGGAAGCTGAAGCGGATTATTGTGTGATGGAGGTATCCTCACATGCGCTGGAGCAGGGACGTGTGAAGGGAACGGATTTTCGCACAGCCATATTTACGAATCTTACTCAGGACCACCTGGATTATCACAAGACGATGGAGGATTACCGAGCCGCTAAAGGGCTGTTCTTCTCCAGACTCGGCAATGTATTTCCGGCAAATCCTGCTGAGCGCAAGTATGCCGTTCTGAACGCGGATGATCCGGCTTCTGATTATTTTGCGAAGCTAACGGCGGTCGAAGCGATCACCTATGGGGTGGAGGCTCAGGCGGATGTACGTGCTTCCAATATTGCACTTACAGCCAAAGGCACCTCCTTCCGTGTGGATACCTTTAAGGGCAATGCCGATATTATGCTCCGCATGGTGGGCAAGTTCAATATATACAATGCGCTTGCAGCAATCACTGCAGCCTTGCTTGAGGACATCCCCCTTGAGGAGATCAAAGCTAGTCTCGAAGCTGTTCAAGGTGTGGACGGACGGGTTGAAGCTGTCGATGAAGGGCAGCCGTTTGCGGTAATCGTTGACTATGCGCATACGCCCGATGGATTGGAGAATGTCCTGACTACGGTGAAGGAAATTGCGGAAGGCCGCGTACTGTGCGTGTTTGGCTGCGGCGGCGACCGCGATCGTACCAAACGTCCTATCATGGGGCAGATTGCAGGTAAATACGCAGATCATATTCTGGTTACCTCTGATAATCCGAGAACCGAGGAGCCTGAAGCCATATTGAAGGATATTGAAGAGGGACTGCGTTCAGACGGCGTCGCAAGCAGCCGTTATGAGCTGATTGTAGACCGCAGAGAGGCTATTCAAAAGGCTATTGAAATGGCAAGCCCTGCGGATGTAGTATTGATTGCGGGGAAGGGTCATGAGACCTATCAATTGATCGGAAATACGGTACACGATTTCGATGACCGACTCGTTGCCAGAGAAGCGATAAGGAGCTTAGTCAAGTGATAAAGAGGACATTAACAGAGGTTTCAGCGCTTTGCGAAGGGGAGCTTGCACACCGTGAAGACGCTGCGATCATGATTCAGGGAGTAACTACGGATTCTCGGAAGCCGGGAGATCGGTGCCTGTTCATCCCTCTGGTGGGTGAACGGTTTGACGGACATGATTATACCGAGGAGGTTCTGCGTTCAGGGGCTGCTGCATCACTGTGGCAGCGGGATCACGGAACGCCGCCGGCCGGGCCTGTCATTCTAGTAGAGGATACGCTGGTTGCATTGCAGAAGCTGGCGGCAGGCTATTTGCGGGAAAGCGGCGCCCGCGTGATTGGAATTACCGGGAGTAACGGGAAGACCACGACGAAGGATATGGTAACCTCCCTTCTTAGCACGACATACAAGGTTCATAAAACCGAAGGTAATTTCAATAATCACATCGGACTTCCGCTTACGCTGTTGTCGATGCCGGAGCAAAGTGATTTTGTTGTCTTAGAGATGGGAATGAGTGCAAGAGGGGAGATTCGTCTGCTTTCTGAATTGGCCCATCCCGAGACAGCGATTATTACGAATATAGGTGAATCCCATTTGGAACAGCTCGGCTCCCGGGAGGAGATTGCAAGAGCCAAGACAGAGATTGCCGCAGGTATGCCGGCAGGTGGTCTGCTGCTCTATAACGGGGATGAGCCGCTCATTCCTGCCGTGTTGGACGAACCCTCAACGGTTAAGCCAGAGGGCTTGAACGGATCTACCTTTGGCTTGGGAGAGGGCTGCAGCATCCATCCTACCGGAATGATGTTTCATACCGAGGGGACGATCTTTACCGATAATACAAGCACAGATTCACAGCCGTTCAAGCTGCCGCTTCTGGGCAAACATAATGTATTGAATGCGCTTGGGGCGATAGCTTGTGCAAGGCATTACGGAATTAGCGAAGAGAATCTCCGGCTTGGCCTGGAGAAGCTGAAGCTGACGGGTATGCGCATTGAGCTGATCGAAGGCGTTAGCGGTATAACTATTCTGAACGATGCTTATAATGCCAGCCCTACCTCCATGAAGGCGGCACTAGAAGTGTTGGGATCAATGAAGGGCTTCCGTAAAAAAATCGCTGTGCTGGGAGACATGCTTGAGCTTGGCAAGGACGAGATCGAGATGCATCGGAATATTGGACGATCGCTCACGCCGCAAACGGTAGATTTGCTGTTTGTATATGGGCAGCTTGGCGCGGCGATTGCGGAAGGAGCATCCGAAGTTTTACCCGCCGCAAGTGTTGCTGCGTACAATAATAAATCTGAGCTGATTGAGGATCTCAGCACAAGACTTCATCCTAAAGACGTTGTACTTGTCAAGGCATCGCGGGGGATGCGTCTGGAAGAGGTTGTTGAAGCCGTTAGAAATCAGCCAATCATTCCATCATAGCGAAAGGGGAGAGCCATCATGGATTTTCAACTTATACTTCTTACCATCGGCGTATCCTTTATTCTCGCCGTGATTGCATCACCGCTCTTAATCCCCGTGCTGCGCCGCATGAAGTTCGGCCAGCAGATACGGGGAGAGGGACCGCAGAGCCATTTGAAAAAGGCAGGTACTCCCACCATGGGGGGGCATCGTCATCATGCTGGCGTTCACGCTGGCATTCCTGAAGTTCTCCACTACCCAGAACACTGAATTCTATGTGCTCTTGATCGGTGCGCTGGGTTTTGGATTAGTCGGATTCTTGGACGATTATATCAAGATTGTCTTCAAGCGTTCGCTGGGACTGACGCCAAAGCAGAAGCTGTTCGGACAGCTGCTGTTCGCCATTATCATTTGTGTTCTTCTCGCCCGAAGCGGTCACAGCACGGCTATAGGGATTCCAGGAACGGATATATCCTTCGATTGGATGGGATGGTTCTACTATCCATTTATTGTGGTTATGATGCTGGCTACAACTAATGCGGTTAACTTTACGGATGGTCTGGACGGCTTGCTATCAGGTGTCAGTGCGATTGCTTTCGGAGCTTATGCGGTGGTTGCCATGCAGGCAACCTCACTTCCTGCAGCGGTTTCTGCGGCCGCCATGATCGGTGCAGTTCTAGGCTTTCTCGTATTCAACGCACATCCTGCTAAGGTGTTCATGGGAGACACAGGCTCACTTGGTATCGGGGGCGCCATCGCGACGATCGCTATTGTAACTAAGAGTGAGCTGCTGTTTATCGTCATTGGCGGTATTTTCGTCATTGAGCTGTTATCCGTTATGCTGCAAGTAGCTTCATTTAAGCTGACAGGCAAGCGTATCTTTAAAATGAGTCCGATTCACCATCACTTTGAACTGTCCGGCTGGTCGGAATGGCGAGTTGTCGTCACCTTCTGGGCGGTGGGCATTATACTCGCCGGTATCGGATTGTATCTTAATAAGGGGTTGTAAACGATGAAGCATCCAGAATCATACCGCGGACAAGAGGTAGTTGTGCTTGGGCTCGCCAAGAGCGGCGTCCAGGTGGCAAAAGTGCTGCATGAAGTCGGTGCCAAAGTGACCGTCAACGATAAGAAGGATAGAGCAGAATGTCCCGAAGCATCCGAATTGGAGGCTTTGGGAATTTCTGTTCTATGCGGCGGACATCCAGATGGGCTTATTCATCCAGGGGTTCAGCTGATGGTCAAAAATCCCGGCATTCCTTATAAGGTGCCTCCTGTGCAAAAAGCGCTGGAGCTGGGCATTCCTGTTGTAACCGAGGTTGAGGTTGCCTATCATTTGTGTAAAGCGCCAATGATAGGCATTACAGGCTCCAACGGCAAGACGACAACCACGACATGGGTAGGCAAGCTGCTGGAGTCGGCGGGGATGCATCCCATCATTGCGGGCAATATTGGGACGCCGCTTTGTGAAGCAGCGGTGCAGGCCAAACCGGATGACTGGATGGTGGTTGAGCTTAGCAGCTTCCAATTAAAGGGGACGGAGGATTTCAGACCTCGTATCGGCTGCCTGCTGAACGTGGCTGAGACGCATCTGGACTATCATGGAAGCATGGAGGATTACGTGTCTTCCAAAGCGAAGCTGTTCAAACACCAGCTGGATTCCGATACAGCTATCCTGAACTGGGATGATCCGGTGTGCAGAGATTTGGTGCCCTATATTCAAGGGAAGCTATTTCCTTTCTCAATGACTGAGCCGCTGGACGAAGGGGTTTATGTGGAGCCTCCTTATGTTCCTGGTGTGGAGGATCAGCTCAGCAGGGACATTGTATACCGGAATGCTGATGGTGAGGTTCATGCCATTATTCGTACAGAAGAGATTGGTCTTGCGGGAAGATTCAATGTGGAGAACGCCTTGGCTGCAGTGGCCTGCGCTCTCGCTGCCGGGGCTGATCCGGCTAAGCTGGCGCAGCCGCTTAAGGAATTCCGCGGTGTGGAGCACCGGCTTGAATTTGTAGAAACCAAGCAAGGCGTCTCCTACTACAATAACTCCAAGGCTACGAATGCCAAGGCAACCTCTATGGCTTTAAGAGCTTTGTCCCAGCCTATTGTCCTTCTTGCAGGCGGTCTTGACCGGGGCTCTGATTATATGGAGCTTTTGCAGGATTTTAAGGATAAAGTGAAAGCTGTGGTAGCTTTGGGAGAGACGAAAGAGAAGATAGGAACAGTGGCAGAGCTAGCGGGCATAAGCCGTATCGTGCTTGTCGATACTGTGGAGACAGCCGCCGATACACTGCGTGCTGCGCTTCAGGCAGCTTCAGGCTTGGCCGAGCCCGGCGACATCGTTCTGCTGTCTCCTGCTTGCGCGAGCTGGGACATGTTCTCTTCCTATGAGGAGCGCGGACGCATTTTTAAAGAGGCGGTGCATAACCTTTAAGTAGGGGGGCCGGTACAAGCCCCTACTTATTAATAAGAGGTGGCTTCCCTTATGACGAAAGTGCGCCGTGCGCCGGATATATGGCTCTTGATCAGCATCTTGAGCCTGCTTGTTATAGGCATGGTTATGGTTTACAGCGCGGGATCGGTTCTTGGCTATCATGATTACGGAGATTCCTTCTATTTTCTGAAAAGACAGCTGCTGTTCGCAGTTCTTGGGCTGGTAGCTATGTTTTTTGCCATGAACTATGATTACCGTCTGCTCAGAAAATATGCGAAGCTCGGTCTAATCGTCTGCTTCGGTCTGATTATCATTGTGCTGATCCCCGGTATCGGGGTGGTCCGCGGAGGAGCGCGAAGCTGGCTGGGCATCAGCTCCTTTGGCATTCAGCCCTCGGAATTCATGAAGCTTGGGATGATTCTGTTTCTCTCCTATTGGCTAAGCCGGGAAGAGTCAGATATCACCCGCTTTACCAAAGGCCTGCTTCCGCCGCTTGGGCTAATCGGACTTGCCTTCGGCATTATCATGCTTCAGCCCGATTTGGGGACAGGAACCGTCATGCTGGGGGCCTCCTTGCTGATCGTCTTTACAGCCGGAGCCCGGATCAAGCATTTGGCGGCTCTGGCCTTGGCCGGGGCAGCCGGATTCGTAGGCCTGATTCTAGCGGCCCCTTACCGTCTTCAGCGTATTACAGCCTTCCTTGATCCGTGGTCTGATCCGCTTGGTGCGGGCTATCAGATCATTCAGTCGCTGTATGCCATCGGACCTGGCGGCCTTGCAGGGCTGGGACTAGGCATGAGCCGCCAGAAGTACAGCTATGTGCCTGAGCCCCAAACTGATTTTATCTTCTCCATCTTGGCGGAGGAGCTAGGGTTCATCGGCGGTGTGCTTGTCCTGCTGCTCTTCCTGATCCTGGTCTGGAGGGGCATGAGGGTTGCCATGACTATAGGAGATACTTTCGGCAGCCTGCTTGCTGTTGGGATTGTAGGCATGGTTGCCGTTCAAGTTGTCATCAATATTGGAGTCGTCATCGGTCTGATGCCGGTGACAGGCATTACCCTGCCGCTCATCAGTTACGGCGGATCCTCGCTTACACTGATGCTTACGGCACTTGGTATTTTACTTAATCTATCCCGTTATGCGAGGTGAAGACAGTGCGTATCGTTTTAAGCGGCGGCGGCACCGGTGGACATATTTACCCGGCGCTGGCCGTAGCAGAGCAAATTAAAGCAGAATATCCCGAAGCGGAATTTCTATACATCGGCGGGACCCGCGGACTGGAAAGCGGGATTGTCCCCAAACATCAACTTCGATTCGAAGCCATCGATATTACCGGTTTTCGCCGTAAATTGTCTTTGGATAACATCAAGACGGTCATGCGGTTTCTTCAAGGAGTACGAACTTCGAAGAAGCTTTTAAAAGAATTCAAACCCGACGCCGTCATCGGTACTGGAGGCTATGTCTGCGGACCGGTTGTGTACGCGGCAGCCAAGCTCGGTATCCCGAGCATTATTCACGAACAGAATGCGGTAGCGGGCTTAACGAACCGTTTTCTTAGCAAGTATGTCAACACGGTGGCCGTTAGCTTCCAAGGTATGGAGCAGGCTTTTCCGGGCGCTAAGCGCATTGTATACACCGGGAATCCAAGAGCAACGACCGTTCATCGCGCGGACCCGGCCAAAGGGTTTGCAGCGCTTGGACTGTCCTCAGACAATCCGGTGGTGCTCATTGTGGGAGGCAGTCGGGGCGCTAAGGCGATCACGGAAGCGATGGCAGATATGGCCCCGCTGGTGCAGCAGCTGGAGAAAGTCCATTTTGTCTATGTGACAGGCGAGGGATATTATGAATCTACCCTTGCTACCATTAAAGACAAGCTGGGTACGGTTCCGCACCGGCTGCATGTGCTCCCTTATATCCATAATATGCCCGAAGTACTCGCTGCCACTCAGCTGGTTGCAGGACGAGCAGGAGCCTCTTTTCTCGCTGAGATAACATCGCTTGGCATTCCTTCAATCTTAATTCCATCGCCTAATGTTACTAACAATCATCAGGAGAAGAACGCACGGCGTCTGGAGAAGGCAGGCGCAGCTAAAGTGCTGTTGGAGACGGAGCTTAATGGCCAGACGTTGTTTAACGCTATAACAGATATCATGCGTCAGCCCGAGCGGCATGCTGCCATGTCTCAGGCTGCTAGAGGGCTGGGAGAGCCGGAGGCAGCTAAGCTGCTGATGCAAGAAATGCTGAATTTAGTTCATGCGAGAAAGTAAGTAGATAGGGCGAAAGCGTATTTGGGCGATTGTCACACACTGCAAGCCGTCTTCATAAGATAATCTATAATTCGTGACCGCAAGCCCGCAAAGCTTAGGCAGCCCGATTCGAAAAGTCTAGGAGGTTTGTTAGAACGATGCGCCAGTGGATCTCGCTGTTACTTGAACATGAAGTCGGAACCGTCCTGCAAGACGAGCCGATGTCTAAATATACGACTTGGAAAATCGGCGGTCCCGCCGACGCTCTGATCATTCCAGAATCAACAAGCCAGCTTCAGCAGTTGATCCGCATTCTTCATACAGAGCGGGTTCCCTGGTTGCTGGTTGGGAAAGGCTCGAATATGCTCGTATCTGACAAGGGGATCCGTGGAGCGGTTATCAAGCTTGGTAAAGGGTTTGAAACTGCTGAATTCCGGGGAACCGAAGTGGAGGCGGGTGGAGGAGCATCTTTTGTCAGCCTTAGTATTCAAGCAGGCAAAAGATGCCTCACCGGGCTTGAGTTTGCATCTGGAATCCCAGGGACGGTTGGCGGTGCCGTGTATATGAACGCTGGAGCTCACGGGTCTGATGTGTCACGCATATTCAAGTCCGCTGAAATTGTACTGGAGACCGGTGAATTGGTGAAGTATGAGGCTGAAGATATGAGATTCGGATACCGGCGTTCCGTGCTTCAAGAACAGAAGGGGATCGTTGCAGGCACTGTTTTTTCTTTAGCGGAAGGGGACGGGGCAGTTATCCATTCATCCATGACTGCCTTCAAGGATCGCCGAAGACAGACACAGCCGCTGCAGTTGCCTTGTGCCGGAAGTGTATTCCGCAATCCTCCCGGCGATCACGCGGCAAGGCTGATTGAGGCTGCCGGACTAAAGGGACTGCGCGTCGGAGGGGCCGAAGTATCAACGCTTCATGCCAATTTCATCGTGAACAACGGGCAAGCCACAGCGGGGGACGTTCTCACCCTTATTCAGACAATCAAGGAGACGATTCAGCAGCAAAACGGAATTGCCTTGGTTCCGGAAGTATTCCTTGTGGGTGAGCGGTAAACTCGGAGGTGATACATTGGACAAATTGGTGATTGAAGGCGGGAGACCCCTATCAGGAACCATTAGCATCCATGGGGCAAAAAATGCTGCACTGCCGATCCTTGCGGCAAGCTTGCTGGCTGAAGGAAAGGTCCGGCTGCACAATGTTCCGCGGCTGCTTGACATTGAAGTCATGCTGGGCATACTGAACCGCTTGGGATGTAAGGCTGTGTTCGAGGGAGATTGTGTGACCGTGGATTCAAGTCAGGCCGATTCGTTTCATATTCCCGAGGAACTAATGGGACAAATGCGCTCTTCCATTTTTCTAATGGGACCTCTTCTGGCACGGTTCGGAGAAGTTTGTGTTTATCAGCCTGGCGGGTGTGCCATTGGAGAGAGAAAGATTGATCTTCATCTGAGAGGTCTAGAAGCGCTCGGAGCTGTGATCGAGGAGAGCGACCGGCGGATTTATTGCCGTGCCTCGAAGCTGGTCGGAGCCGACATTCATCTAGACTATCCAAGTGTGGGCGCTACGGAGAACATTATGATGGCCGCTGTTCTTGCTGAGGGAGCAACTACGATTACCAACGCGGCCCGCGAGCCTGAAATTCAAGACCTTCAGAACTTTCTGAACGAGATGGGAGCTTCGATTATCGGCGCAGGAACGGATACAATTACTATTAAGGGTGTAGCTCAGCTGTCCCCTTGCGAGTATCGGGTAATTCCTGACCGAATTGTTGCCGGCACGGTGATGATAGCTGCCGCCGTTACTCGCGGTAATGTCACCATAACCGAGTGCAACCCTGGGCATTTAGTTTCGCTGATACATGTGCTAAGACGCGCCGGTATTCAAATGCAGGTGAGCAATGATATAATTAATGTAAGCGGCCTGATTCGCCCTAAAGCGGTAGAGCGGATTGTCACTTCGCCTTACCCGGCGTTCCCCACCGATTTGCAATCTCAAGTTATGGTGCTTTTGGCGCTTGCCAATGGGGTTAGCATTATGAAAGAGACTGTGTTTGAGGGACGGTTCAAGCATGTTGATGAATTAGTCCGAATGGGTGCGGATATTACGGTTGATCTTCATTCAGCGATTATTCGCGGCGTTCCCCGCTTATACGGAGCCACTGTGGAGGCTACAGATCTGAGGGCAGGAGCCGCTCTCGTTATTGCCGGACTTGCCGCCAAAGGAAAGACCGTTGTGGAGCAGGTTCATCATATCGATAGAGGGTATGATCAGATCGAAGTGCTGTTTAGCCAGCTCGGTGCAGTAATTCATAGAGAAGCCCCGGTTCTCAGGCAGCTTGATCCTGCTTGATCCGGAATGAATAAAGCCTTGAGAGGTCCCCTCGAATCTGAGGGGATCCAAGGTGTTTGTGGAGAAGTGATTATGCCAAGAACTAGTGTCCCCGCGTTAAAAGAGCATATCCCTAAGAAACACACAAAAAGCAAGCTGCTTTGGCTGCTTATTTTGTTGTTTGCCGTGCTTCTTGCCGTCCTATTCTTCCGATCGTCACTCAGCAAAATTTCAGAGATTACGTTTCATGGCAGCACCTACGCGACCAATGCGGAGCTTCTTAAGCAAAGCGGTCTTCATACGGGGGATTCTTTCTTCGGGACAAGCGCGGATACGATTCGTAAGCGGCTGGTTTCTTTGCCTGCTGTGGAGAATGTAAAGGTGGACAAGCGTTTCCCTGGCACGATTGAGGTGACCGTTGAGGAGTACCCTTCTGTCGCTTATGAGCTTTCCAGCAGTGGTGAACTGCAAGCTTATCTATCGAACGGCAAAAGTGTTGTCGTCAAGAAGGCGATTTCTATTGAAAAGCCGATGCTGAGCGGCTGGAAGAAGGATGATATTGTCCTGATGAAGCTCTGCAGCGCTTTGTCCAAGCTGCCTGACGAGCTGACTTCGGATTTCTCCGAAATCGCTCCGTCTCCATCAGCTTCCTTTCCGGATCGGATTAAGATTTACACCCGCTCCGGGTTTGAGGTCGTGACATCAGTCTCTCTCTTGCCAGAGAAGGCGGAGTATCTGAACGGTATTGTGGGAACGCAGGAACCAGGCGTTATTACGATGCTTGAAGCGGATACTTACGAGCCCTTTCAGCCTTCTGCGTTAGAAGACGAAGAGGGTGAAAAAGAGACTACTCACGATTAGAAAACAATGATAAAATACACTTTATGGACTCTCCTGTTTGTATCCTTCTTTTTTCTTATGGTTTTTGGACTATAGTCAAATGTTGGCAGTCAAAAAATTTGTAGAAAAAAGAGGGATCGCATGAAGGGCGTTGAATATTTAGAAAGTGTATGTTCATTAATAATAGAAAATTTATTAGTTCATAGGAGGTGCCAAGGACTTGAGCAACAATGACATCATTGTTAGTTTGGACATCGGTACATCCAAAGTTCGGGCTATTATTGGGGAAATAAGCAATGGAACCTTTAATATTATTGGAGTTGGATCTGCCGACTCGGAAGGAATACGCAAAGGCGCTATAGTGGATATTGACCAAACCGTACAGTCCATCAAGAATGCAGTTGATCATGCGGAGCGTATGGTAGGTATTCAAATATCAGAAGTGTATGTCGGCATTTCGGGGAATCATATCGGACTTCAAACAAGCCACGGAGTTGTGGCTGTCTCGAACGAGGATCGGGAAATTGGCGAAGAAGACATCGAGCGTGTACTGAAGGCAGCAGAGGTGATCGCTCTTCCGCCAGAACGAGAGATTATTGATGTAGTAGCGAAGCAGTATGTAGTAGATGGCTTGGAAGGAATTCAGGATCCGCGCGGCATGATTGGTGTTCGGCTGGAGGTTGAAGCGACGATCATAACCGGAGGCAAGACGGCCATACATAACCTTTTGCGTTGTGTTGAGAAATCGGGTCTTCGAATTAAGGATTTGATACTTCTGTCCCTTGGTGCCGGCCAGCTCGCCCTTTCGAAGGATGAGAAGACCATGGGTTCCGTACTCGTTGATATCGGTGCCGGCCAGACTACGCTCGCTGTATTCGAAAGTGGAACCATTGTAGCTACATCAACACTTCCAATCGGGGGGGAATTTATAACGAATGATATAGCCTACGGGCTTCGGACTTTAACCGATCAAGCGGAGAAGGTCAAGCTTAAGTATGGCTGTGCCCTGATGGATGATGCGGCTCCTGATGTGACTTTTAAAGTTACTAGAATCGGTAGCAATGTGGATAAGGAATTTACCCAAGAGGATTTGGCGGCAATTGCCGAGCCGAGGGTTCAAGAGATTTTCCAGCTGATCAAACAGGAAGTGAAGCGTCTTGGTTACAATGAGCTTCCTGGGGGTTATATACTTACGGGTGGTACGGCTTCCATGCCGGGACTGCTGCAGGTGGCCCAGAATGAGCTGTCCGCTTCAGTAAGAGTTGCGGTGCCTGATTATATCGGTGTTCGTGATCCTGGTTTCACAAGCGGGGTAGGCATCCTGTATAATGTTATTCGTAACCTGCGGATCCACAGCGGTGGCGGAGGAGGAAACTCCAAGAAGGCGGCAAACCGGAACAAACCGGCTCCCGCTCAGGAAAGTGCCCGTAAGACGGGGTTCGTGGAACGTATTAAGAACTTATTTAGTGAATTCATATAACGATAACGGCACCCATAAAGATGGACGGGCCATCCATGCACATTGAGGGGGAGATGGAAGAGTATGTTGGAATTTGATTTTGAAATGGAGAGCTTGGCAAAAATTAAGGTCATCGGTGTAGGCGGCGGCGGAAGCAATGCGGTCAACCGAATGATCGAGAATGGTGTCCAGGGCGTAGAATTCATTACCGTGAATACGGACGCCCAGGCTCTGCATCTGGCCAAGTCTGAGCATAAATTGCAAATTGGGGACAAGCTTACGCGGGGCCTTGGAGCCGGTGCGAACCCTGAAGTCGGTAAGAAGGCGGCTGAGGAATCCAGGGACTTGATTGCCAATACACTGAAGGGTGCGGATTTGGTATTTGTAACTGCCGGCATGGGCGGCGGTACAGGTACAGGAGCCGCTCCTGTCATCGCTGAGATTGCACGTGAGTGCGGGGCGTTGACCGTTGGGGTCGTAACCCGTCCCTTCACCTTTGAAGGACGTAAGCGTTCTTCTCATGCAGAGCTTGGAATTGATGGCCTTAAGGAAAAGGTCGATACGCTTATCGTCATTCCCAATGACCGACTGCTAGAAATCGTGGACAAGAAAACCCCGATGCTGGAGGCCTTCCGGGAAGCCGATAATGTACTGCGTCAAGCCGTTCAAGGCATCTCGGATCTTATCGCTGTACCGGGCCTCATCAACCTTGACTTTGCAGATGTAAAGACCATTATGACAGAGCGCGGCTCTGCCCTGATGGGAATCGGCTTAGCTACTGGCGAGAACCGGGCTGCAGAAGCTGCACGCAAAGCGATTATGAGCCCACTTCTGGAAACTTCCATTGAAGGAGCTCGGGGTGTGATCATAAATATTACTGGCGGAGCGAACTTGTCGCTCTATGAAGTGAACGAAGCTGCCGAGATTGTGGTTTCTGCATCTGATCCGGAAGTGAACATGATCTTCGGTGCAATTATTGACGAGAGCATGAAGGAAGAAATCAAAGTAACGGTCATTGCGACCGGGTTCGAGCATAAGTCTGCACCGACCATTCCGGGACGCAGCAAACCCGTAAGCAATAATACTGCAGAACCTGCAGATCCGCGCAATTCACCGCTGCGGCCATTTGGCAACCAGCCGAGCCAGGATCAGCTGGATATTCCAACATTCCTGCGCAATCGCCGTAATAACGACTAACTTCATCAACACAAACCCGTTTAATTCTCTATGTGAGAAATAAACGGGTTTTTTGTGTATTCTGCTAGTTCCAAAAGGAGAAAGGGTTCGACAAAAGAAGTCCTGCTCTGCGCTCAATTTTAGACAGACTTCATAGATGAATGTCTTTATACTGATAGCATCCCGTCATAGGATAGCCGCTTTCTATCAGGGAGTCTAAAGGAAGCAGGCAGGTGATATTATGGTGGTTTATATTGATTTGATCTTTATGACCAACCTGCTTATAGATGGCGCTCTGCTGCTGGTGACGGCTTGGATGCGCAGACAGCGGGTCAGGGTATGGAGGATCCTCTTTGCCTCGGTTCTGGGTGCCTTGTATGTGCTTATGATGTTTCTGCCCGAGCTGTCCTTTCTATTCACCTTTCTGACGAAGTTCATATTCTCGGTGGTGATGCTATGGATAGCGTTCGGATTTAGAAGTCTGCAAAACTATCTGCGCAATTTAGGTGCCTTTTATATCGTCAATTTTGTAGCGGCAGGCGGTGTTCTGGGGAGCTATTATTTACTTCAGAGCTCTGGGGAGATATGGAACGGGATTTGGTACTCCTCCACTGGGGGGCTTGAGTTTCAGTTGAAAATAGGATCATTTTTCTCATTTGCTGTCCTTTTTGTAGTGTTATGGTGGTTTAAAAAGGTCCAGCTGGCTAAGCGCCGGCAACAGCAGACGGCTGATTACATCAGGCATGTAGAGGTCCGGATCGGGGACTCTATCGTAGCCTGTGAAGGCTTGATCGATACGGGGAACCAGCTGACTTGTCCGCTGTCGCGTATGCCAGTCATGGTAATGGAAGCCTCCCTCTGGCAGGAGCATCTTCCTGGCGAGTGGGGAGCCAAACTTGCCGCAGGAGAGGCGGACAACCTTATTCTGGAGCTTGGGGAAGACGAATCTTTTCCATGGAGAGATCGTCTGCGTTTGGTACCTTACCGGGGAATCAACAAAGGCTCGCAATTCATGCTCGCCTTAAAGCCGGACGAGGTCATTCTTAGTCTACAAGGAACACAAATTACGACCAAGCGGGTGCTGGTCGGCCTCGATGGCGGCCGTCTATCATCAGAGGGGAGTTACCAGGCTATCATTCATCCGGCTCTTGCGGAACAGCAGGCCGAGGCAATGGAGCCTGTACGGGCTCTATCATCATAGTCAAGCAGATGAGGAACAGGTTATAGCCGGGCTAAAGACAACGATAGCCTTTGCGCGGCAATCACTGGGGGAGGATTAAGAACATGCGCATGAATTTGAGGCTGCGGCTGCAGCTCCAGTACTATCGATTGCTCTTTTTGTTTGGACTTAAGAGTGAGGAGATTTACTATATTGGGGGTAGTGAAGCGCTGCCGCCTCCGCTGACCCGTGAGGAAGAAGAATTTCTGCTGCAGAAGCTGCCCTCGGGGGACTCGGCAATTCGATCGGTGCTGATTGAGCGGAACTTGCGCCTGGTTGTCTACATTGCCAGAAAATTTGAGAACACAGGTATTAACATTGAAGATCTGGTCTCGATCGGAGCGATTGGTCTGATCAAGGCTGTGAATACGTTTGATCCTGAGAAGAAAATCAAGCTGGCTACTTATGCTTCTAGGTGCATAGAGAATGAAATTTTAATGTATTTGCGGCGCAATAACAAAATCCGGTCCGAGGTTTCTTTTGATGAACCGCTGAATATTGATTGGGACGGAAATGAACTGCTGCTGTCCGATGTTCTCGGTACTGAGAACGATACGATCTATCGGAATATTGAAGAACAGGTGGACCGCAAGCTGCTGCACAAAGCCCTTGATAAGCTGACAGAACGAGAAAGAATGATTATGGAACTCCGTTTTGGCCTTCAAGGCGGAGAAGAGAAGACGCAGAAGGACGTTGCCGATTTGCTGGGCATCTCCCAGTCCTACATATCGCGGCTTGAGAAGCGGATTATTAAACGGCTGCGTAAAGAATTCAACAAAATGGTATAACTTTTGGAATTTTGAACTTAGGGATGAAGGGCCACCTTGAAGGAATAAAAAGACAGTCCCCGGAGATAATGAACATTAATGTTTCTCCTGGGGAGGTATTACACGATGACCCGTAACAAAGTCGAGATCTGCGGTGTGGATACCGCAAAGCTTCCTGTGCTTACCAATGCAGAAATGCGTGAATTGTTCCACTCATTACAGCAAGACCACGTGCGTTCAGCTAGGGAAAAATTGGTTAACGGGAATCTCCGGCTCGTGCTGAGCGTCATCCAACGATTCAACAATCGGGGAGAGTATGTTGACGATTTGTTCCAAGTGGGCTGTATTGGACTTATGAAGGCCATTGATAACTTTGACCTGTCGCAAAATGTGAAATTCTCTACCTATGCTGTGCCGATGATTATTGGTGAGATCAGGCGCTATTTACGTGACAACAACCCGATTCGTGTCTCAAGGTCATTGCGGGACATTGCCTATAAGGCATTGCAGATGCGTGACAGCCTGACCAATCAGAATTCGCGAGAGCCTACGGTTTTTGAGATTTCGGCCGCAATGGGCTTGCCCAAAGAGGATGTAGTGTTTGCTTTGGATGCCATCCAGGACCCGGTATCCCTATTTGAACCGATATACCATGACGGCGGGGATCCCATTTATGTGATGGATCAGATCAGCGATGACCGCAACAAGGATGTATCCTGGATTGAGGGGATTGCCCTCCGTGAAGCCATGCAAAGGCTGGGACGCCGGGAGAAAATGATTCTGTCCATGAGGTTCTTTGAAGGAAAGACCCAGATGGAAGTTGCCGATGAGATCGGTATCTCGCAGGCCCAGGTCTCAAGGCTTGAGAAATCCGCCATTTTACAGATGCAAAAGCACGTTAAATCTTAGAACGATCCCTTAGGGGATCGTTTTTTTATGCGTAACTTATCTTAATTGCAGAATCCTATCATATATTGAAATTAAGGCGTTTATTGGCGGTGCGGAAGGAGAGGCGAAAGCGATGAAGATATCGGATTTTCAGGCGAAGGATGTTATCAATGTGGTTGACGGAAAGCGGCTCGGGCAAATCAGTGATCTCGAGCTTGATCTTCATAAAGGGATTATTGAAGCCATCGTTGTGCCTGGCTACAGTAAATTCATGGGCCTGTTCGGCGGGGGAGACGATCTGATTATTCCATGGAAGAATATCGTGAAGATCGGAGCAGATGTTGTTCTGGTCAAAATGGAAGAGGCGCGTCTGAACAGGGTACAGGAAGCAGAGGTTATCTCTTATTCAGAAAGGGATGCACGCCTGGACCGCAGAAGCTACTAAGGCAAGGGATTACCTGGCAGAGTGCTTAGTACCTTATATCTGTGCTACACTGGGAGAAGATCGAAAGTGCGTTTACACTTGGAAAAAGGATAGAGGGTGAGAATATGGAGCCGTTTGTTAGGAGAAGTTATGATCATATAGAGAAAGAGAAGGCTGTGGAGCTTTTTGAACTGGAGGGCTGGAACGCAGAGAACGGTTGGCTAAGCGCGGGATTTACGGGTCGGCACGGGGGAGGATCTAAAGTACCCTATGAAAGCTTCAATCTGGCGCTCCATGTTGGCGACCATCCGGAGGATGTTCTGGAGAACCGCGTGCTGCTTGAACAGGAGCTTGGGTTTGAACCGGGGGCCTGGACCTGCGGGGAACAAACGCACGGGACACAGATAGCGATCGTAACCGACGAAGACCGCGGTAAAGGGCGAATGGATCGAGAGAGCGCGTTTCAGCAGACCGATGGGCTGGTTACTAATGTTCCAGGTATTCTGCTGACTTCTTTTTATGCAGACTGTGTTCCGCTCTATTTCCTCGATCCTGTTCATCGAGTGGTCGGTCTTGCTCATGCAGGCTGGAAGGGCACGGTAGGGGAGATTGCCGCCAAGATGATCGCAGTAATGGAGCAGGCTTATGGCAGCCGGCGCGAGGAGATAAGAACAGCGATCGGGCCTTCGATTGGCAGCTGCTGCTATGAGGTGGATGAAGCGGTGATAACCCGGGTAAGACCTGTGCTGGATCAGGCAGGCCTTCAGGAAATCGCAGCCGAGCCCGTGTTCAGAGAGTCTCAAAATCAAGGGCGTAAGATGCTGAACTTGAAAGAATTGAATCGAATTATTATGATAAAAGCAGGAATCCTGCCGACCCATATCGAATGTACTACATGGTGTACAAGCTGTCACAATACTCATTTCTTCTCCTATCGCAAGGAGAACGGAGTGACGGGAAGAATGGCGAGCTGGATTGGCATGAAGGAGAGGTGAGCCTTTCGTTGTCGCTCAAGGAACGGATAGATCAGGTAGAAGCAAGGATCAGCAAGGCTTGCGAAGCAAGCGGCAGATCCCGTGAAGACATTAACCTAGTGGCGGTGACCAAATACGTCTCGGCAGCTGAGACGGCTGCGGTTCTCCAGGCGGGACTTACCCATATAGGCGAGAACAGGGTTTCTGTAGCTGTACCCAAATGGGAAGCGCTAAACGGGCAAGGGATATGGCATTTTATCGGCAGTCTGCAAAGTAAGAAAGTTAAAGATGTCATCGGAAAATTTGCATATATACATTCGCTGGATCGAATGTCTCTGGCTCAGGAGTTGGAGAAACGGGCAGGAGCTGCAGGCCAGGTGGTCAAGGCTTTTATTCAGATCAATATCTCCGGCGAGCAGAGCAAGCAGGGATTAACCCCTGAAGAGGCTCCCGCATTTCTGAAGGACACAGCTTCTCTTCAGCATTTGGACATCGTGGGGCTGATGACCATGGCTCCCTTTGAGGCGGAGCCCGAGCATACACGCCCCGTATTCCGGGGGCTTCGGGAGCTTAGGGACGAACTGAACCGTATGGCCATCACCAGACAGCCGATGACCGAGCTGTCGATGGGGATGTCGAATGATTTTGAAGTGGCGATTGAAGAAGGGGCAACCTGGCTGCGTCTTGGGTCTCTTTTAGTCGGGAAAGGAGAGGTTTCTTAATGGGTGTTATGAACCGCTTTATGAACTTCTTTGGTTTACAGGAAGAAGAGGAAGTTGTAGAACGCGAGAAACTTTCCGGGACAGAGGAGCAGGAAATTGAAACCCCTGGCTTCGAACCCCGTAGAAATCAGAAGGGGAGCAATGTGGTCAGCATTCATTCCCAGAAGAATGTCAAAGTAATTCTGTATGAACCGCGCTCTTACGACGAAGCGCAGGAGATCGCCGACCATCTGCGTTCTCACCGTTCCGTTGTAGTGAATCTTCAACGCGTTAGAAACGATCAGGCGCTGCGGATTATCGACTTCCTTAGCGGTACAGTTTATGCGCTTAGCGGAAGCATTTCCAAGATCGGCGGCAATATCTTCTTGTGCACGCCGGATACTGTTGAAATTCAAGGCTCCATCACAGAGATACTTGCGGAGGAACAAGACTATAACAGAATGAGGTGACAGAGAACTTGAGCTTTGATTTAATTAGCTTTATTGCGCTATTAACTACGATTTATTCTTATATGATCATTATTTACGTGCTGATGTCATGGGTACCGAGCATTCAGGAGAGCTTTATCGGTGAGATGCTTGGCAAGATGGTGGAACCGTTTCTAACGCCGTTCCGCAGATTCATTCCGCCGATTATGGGCATGATTGATATTTCGCCGATCGTTGCTTTGTTTGCTCTTCGCTTTGCGTCGTACGGCTTATCTTCAATTTTAATTCGTATGATGGGGTAGGGCATCATGGGACATGACATCTATGAACATTTTCATCCAGATGAACGCCAATTTGTAGACCGGGCATGGGAATGGGTTACAAATGCAGGGGATTATCATGAAATGAAGCTGACCGATTTTCTGGATCCCCGGCAAGCGTTTATCCTGGAGAGTCTCGTTAACCGTCATCCTGATGCAGCTATCCAGCTGTCCGGCGGATATGAAGGTGCGGAGCGTAAGCGGGCGCTGGTTGCGCCGGATTACCGTGACTTGGCTGCAGAATCGTTGTCCCTGGCTGTATTGTCAATCTCTTCGGAGGATTCCAGAATAGATGAGCTAGATCATGGCGACTATTTAGGCTCGATTTTAGGCCTTGGCTTAAAACGGGACAAGATTGGTGATATCCATGTGCATGAAGATGGCTGTCATGTAGTCATTGCCGAAGAGATAGGGGCTTTCTTAACAACACATTTGCATCAGGTTCACCGTTTATCCGTATATAGCGAGCTGATCAGTCCGGAGGAGCTGCGCGTCTCATCCGTACATTTAGAGCCGCTGGATTTAACGGTGGCTTCTTTACGTTTGGATGGCATTGTGAGTGATGTATACCGGTTAAGCCGTAGCAAGGTTTTAATTCCAATCCGAGCAGGCCGCTGTCGTGTGAACTGGAAGGCTGAAGAGGATCCTTCCAAGCCGCTAAAAGCGGGAGATGTCGTTTCACTTCAGGGATTCGGGCGCTTTAAAGTGCTTGAATTGGACGGTCTGACGAAAAAGGGCAGGTACCGCGTGAAAATCGGAAAATTTGTATAATTTTCATGCAGGATTTATGCAGGAGATTGAATGTCTCTGTCGAATTAGAAGAGTTACCTGAACATTGCAAGCCCTGCTGCTTTCCACAGGAAAGTCAGTGACAGTCAGGATGGAATATGCCTTCGTGCAGTTACTGCTCGAGATGATGCATAGAATTAACGGTTAACAATCATTCAGGAGGTGCCCCACATGCCATTAACACCGCTGGACATACATAACAAGGAGTTCTCTCGCAGACTTCGGGGTTATGATGAGGACGAGGTGAACGAGTTCCTCGATCAAGTGATCAAGGATTACGAGAGTGTTATTCGAGAGAACAAGGAACTGCAGAACCAGCTGTTGACGGTACAGGAGAAGCTGGACCATTTTGCAAATATTGAGGAAACCCTGAGCAAGACGATTATCGTTGCGCAGGAAGCGGCCGATGAGGTTAGAAACAATGCGAAGAAAGAGGCTCAGCTAATTCTCAAGGAAGCAGAGAAGAATGCGGATCGCATTGTGAATGAGGCGTTGGCTAAATCACGCCGGGTTTCTCTGGAAGTAGAGGAGCTGAAGAAGCAGGCTTCTATCTACCGTGCCAGATTCCGGACACTTGTGGAAGCTCAGTTGGAGTTGCTTACCCAGGAGAGCTGGGAATCTCTTGAAGACCGCAACATCGAGCGTGAAGTGAAGGAGATTTATTAGATCCTTGGGATGGTTGACTTTTCAATCAAACGCGCTAAAATAGGGAATATCTAAATGTTGATAAAATAAAGATCGATGATGGGAACCCGTACATGGTGAACCTTGATCCCCAGAGAGTTGGCATATGCTGCAAGCCAATGTTCAAGCCGCCAATCGTATATCCTCCCTGAGATGTGAAGCTGAAATTTCCCTCTGGAAAGTGTAAGCCTAACCGGTTGCCTGACGTTATTCAGGCCTCGTATGCATTGTACGGGTACTAAAGTGCCATGGCAGCTCCATTTACGGCAGCTTAACCATGGAATTAGGGTGGTAACGCGAGCAGAAGTCTCGTCCCTTTGGGGACGAGGCTTTTTTTGTTTTTCTGCACCAACAAGAGCTTAGCATACCTTTAATAAACACGAAAGGAAGTTATGAAATTGCAAAAAGTGGATGTGAAAGAGAAGGCGCGGGCACGTGAACAACGCATCTTGGCGAAATGGCAGGGTGAAGATACGTTCAAGCGCAGTATCGAGAATCGTAAGGGACGGCCGAATTATGTGTTCTTCGAAGGCCCGCCTACTGCAAACGGGAAGCCTCATATTGGCCACGTTCTTGGACGGGTAATCAAGGATTTTATCGGCCGCTATCAGACGATGAACGGCTACCGTGTAGTCCGCAAAGCGGGTTGGGATACGCATGGGCTGCCCGTGGAGCTCGGGGTTGAGAAGCAGCTTGGCATCTCCGGCAAGCATGAAATCGAGAACTATGGTATTGAAGAATTTGTGAAGAAATGTAAGGCAAGCGTGTTCGAATATGAGAAGCAATGGCGTGAGCTTACGGAAGCGATCGGTTACTGGACAGATCTCGATCATCCATACATCACCATGGATAACAACTATATCGAAAGCGTGTGGAATATTCTTTCGACGATCCATGGCAAAGGCCTGCTCTATCGTGGACACCGGGTAAGCCCATATTGTCCTAGCTGCCAAACTACGCTGAGCTCTCATGAAGTAGCCCAAGGCTACGAAGATGTGAAGGATCTCAGTGCGACGGCCAAATTCAAGCTGAAGGACAGCGGAGAATATGTTCTCGCCTGGACAACTACGCCTTGGACGCTGCCGGCGAATTCCGCTTTGGCGGTGAATCCTAAGCTGGAATACGCTCGTGTCAAGCAAGGGGAAGAAGTTTATATTGTAGCTAAAAATCTTGCCGAGAGTGTGCTTAAAGGAGACTACGAAATTCTCTCCACCATGCCGGGAGCTGACCTCGTAGGCAGAGCTTATATTGCTCCATTTGATTACATTCATCCAGAGAATGGGCTAAAAGTGCTCGGCGCTGATTTTGTTACTGAATCAAGCGGTACAGGTATTGTCCACATGGCACCTGCTCATGGTGAAGATGACTATAAGACCTGCCGTGAGCATGGAGTTGAATTCATTAATGTGGTAGACAGCCGCGGCCGTTACACGGATCGTGTATCGGATTTGGCCGGACGCTTCGTCAAAGACGGCGAAGTGGATATTGAAATTGTGAAGATGCTGTCCGAGCGGGGCCTGCTGTATAGCAAAGAAAAGTATGAGCATAGCTATCCGTTCTGCTGGCGCTGTAAAACACCGCTTCTCTACTATGCAATGGACAGCTGGTTTATCAAGACTACGGCCGTTAAGGAGCAGCTGATTGCGAACAACAATACAGTTCAGTGGTATCCTGAGCATATCCGTGAAGGTCGGTTTGGCAAGTTCCTCGATGACTTGGTGGACTGGAATATCAGCCGTAACCGCTACTGGGGGACTCCGCTGAACGTATGGGTATGTGAGGCGACAGGCAAAGAGTATGCGCCTAGCAGCATTGCTGACCTGCGTGAGCGCGCGGTTGGAGATGTCCCAGAGGACATTGAGCTGCACAAGCCGTATGTGGACCAGATTAAACTGAAGTCCCCGTTCCAGGAAGGCGCCGTGATGACAAGAACGCCGGAAGTGATCGACGTATGGTTCGACAGCGGCTCGATGCCATTCGCACAGCAGCACTTTCCGTTCGAGAATGAAGAAGGCTTTGCCGATCAATATCCTGCGGATATGATCTGTGAGGGGATCGACCAGACTCGCGGATGGTTCTACAGCTTACTTGCTGTATCTACGCTCTACAACGGTAAGGCTCCATACAAAGCTGTAATTGCAACAGGGCATGTGCTGGATGAGAACGGCCAGAAGATGTCTAAATCTAAAGGCAATGTAATTGATCCGTGGGATATCATTGAAGAGTACGGTACCGATGCGTTCAGATGGGCGCTCTTGTCGGACAGTGCGCCTTGGAACAGCAAACGCTTCTCCAAAGGAATTGTGGCAGAGGCTAAATCCAAGGTAATTGACACTCTGGTAAATACACATTCCTTCCTGGCGCTGTATGCCAATATTGACGGATATCAGCCGGAAGCTCATCCGTATCGCCCTTCCGAGAATAAGCTGGACCGCTGGATTCTGTCCCGGGTTAACAGCTTGATTCTGACCGTTGAGAAAGGCCTTGCCGTCAATGACTTCCTGAATCCTGCCAAAGCGATCGAAGGCTTTATCGATGAGCTGAGCAACTGGTATATCCGGCGTTCGCGTGACCGCTTCTGGGGCGAAGGACTGCAGGATGACAAGCTTTCGGCATATCAGACGCTGACCCAGGTTCTGCTTACTTTGGCGAAGTTAATGGCACCATATACGCCTATGCTGTCTGAAGATATCTTCAATAATCTAGGCGGCGGGGAAAGTGTTCATTTTGCCGATTATCCGAAGGCCGATGAGACGCTGATCGACAAGATGCTTGAGGCGGATATGGAGACCGCTCGTCAAATTGTTGAGCTTGCTCGTAACGTTCGGAATGAAACGGGAATTAAAACACGCCAGCCTTTGTCTAGCTTGATTGTATCCATTGATCACAGCTTCAATGTGGGAGATTATGAAGAGATTATCAAAGAAGAAATTAATGTAAAGAATCTGGAAATTGAATCCACCGACAGCGGATTCGTAGATTTCACACTGAAGCTTAACCTTAAGGTTGCCGGTAAGAAGTATGGAAAAAATGTAGGTTTCTTGCAGGGCCTCTTTAAAAATATGTCTCCAGAGGATACACGCCAGGTTGTTGATAGCGGAGTGCTTCGTGTAACCTCCCCTGAAGGAGAGGCACTTGAAGTGACCTCAGAAGAGCTGTTAGTTGAGAAACAGGCTAAAGAGGGCTTTGCTTCCGCTTCAGGCTATGGTATTACGGTGGCGCTGAATACAGATATCACGCCAGAGCTTGAGCAGGAAGGCTGGGTTCGTGAAGTGGTTCGGGCCGTTCAGGATACCCGCAAGAAGCTTGATTTGGCAATCGAGAAACGGGTTAATCTGACACTTAAGGTTGATGATCAGCTGAAATCAGCGATCGAGGCTTTTGAACAGGTGCTGCGTGAAAATGTGCTTGTTAATGAGGTTAGCTTTGGAGAGAAAGAGCCCATGGAGCTGGTAGACCTGGGTTCCAAGCAAATTGGAGTCCATATCGCGGAATGAATCTAACCCTTGCCGTATGATATGAGGGGACTTCACGTATAATAGAATACAAGAACATGTAGAACGAGCCGATAATTCGCTCCCCGAGGAGCGATCGGCTCGTTTGCTTGTAAGGCCGCTTGTTACAAGGTACAAGGATGGGGGCACCAATGAAGAAGGGAACCGACCAGGATCAAAGCCGCAACAGTGGTGAAAATAAAGAGATCAGTACCGATGAAATGAACAAGAGAATAAACGCTATATATGAGCTCACGTTGTATTGGACTCGCGAATTAGAGAAGTCCCGTATTGCAGACTATACCCAGCTGCTGCATCGCCCCATAAAGTTAATTTGGCTGAATTTGCTGTCCGGAACTGCGCGCGGAGTAGGGATCGCCATCGGCTTTACCTTTTTTGCTGCCACAATTATATATGTGTTACAGGTGCTGGGGGCCTTGAATCTCCCTATTATTGGGGATTACATTGCCGATCTCGTCCGTATTGTCCAACGCCAAATGGAGCTCAATACTTATTAGAACCTGTTCCAAGGGAGTCTTCCGAAGCTAAATGCTTTGTTGCCTTCATGTGCTTACGGTAAAAGGCATTGCGGTAAAAGACCGGGTTGTTGCCGTAAATATCGGTGGCTACAAAGCTCTCATAAGGCTCGACAAAGCCATCCAGCTCATTATCGGCTTCAACCTCCATGTCGTTATAATCGTCTATTTCCGAGCTTTCACCCATCGCTGGAGTGTTGGATGAGCCGTAGCTTTCAACAATCTGCCAGGCATCTTCGCCATCGAACCCGTTCTGATCCTCGCGGTCATCCATGCTGGTTCTGCCAAAGGGCGGATCAAGGAAAACTTCTTCAATGGGTCTTCGCTGGGAGACGAAAGACTGCGGGCTGTGCGCTTTACAGTATTTTGTTTCCGGAAGAGCATAGAGGCGCTCTTTATCAATCGGCTGTCCACAGGTTTCACATATACCATAGGTACCATTCTCAATACGCTCCAAAGCTTCGTCAATGCGAGTTAATCTGTATTCTTCTTGCTCATTTAAGGCCAGGTCCTTGGAGCGTTCGAACATCTCACTGCCGACGTCTGCCGGATGATTGTCATTGGTGGAGAGTTCCCCGGTAGTATCACGAAGAGACGCCTGAATCCCAAAGTGGCCGTTATCACAAAGTCTGTTCTCGAAGTCCTTCTTCTGCTCAAGGAGCTTGGTCTTAAGCTCGTGCAGATCATGCTGGCTAAGATGGGTCATGGGAATGCTCCTTTCCGAATACCGCTTAAGCAGCGATCTTTTCCTTTGTAGTTTGCGCCGGACCCGCTTGTTTTACAGGAGGAAAATCCTATCGCACATGGACGTTTTCACTAGAGCCATGCTACAATAAACAGGGTCTTTCCAATTTGGGTATATCTGCCTAACGACCATTAATGAGGCAGAGAACAGATAAACAGAGGTGACAACGTGGTATATTATTTCATTGCATTGATCGCTTTTTTGATTGACCAAGGCACTAAATATTTGATAGCTACTCGTCTGGAAATTGCGGAGCAGATTCCTGTTATCGGGAATTTCTTTCTGATCACCTCCAGCCGCAATACCGGGGCGGCCTTTAGCATCTTGGAGAATCAGCGATGGCTGCTGATCATTATTACCATTGTAGTGGTAGTAGGTATTGTATGGTATATGCAAAAGGTAAGACGCAATGGGCAGAAGCTAATGCCAGTTGCGCTGTCTTTGGTTTTGGGAGGCGCGGTAGGAAATTTTCTAGATCGTGCTTGGACCGGCGAAGTTGTCGATTTTCTGCAGTTTAACTTTGGCAGCTATACTTTTCCGATCTTTAATATTGCAGATACCTGCATCGTGATCGGGGTGGCACTAATTATCTTGGATACACTGCTTGAGGTGCAGCGTGAGAAGAAGCAAAGAAATACTCAGCAGGAGGAGAATGTATGAGCATAGAACAGTCCTCTGCAGCAAATGATGAGAACATTCAAGAATGGACCGTGGAGGCTCAGTTCGCAAAAGACCGACTGGATAAATACGTCCGGGAATGTTTGGATGAGCAAGTATCCCGCAGTCAGATCCAATTATGGATTGAGAATGGCCATATTAAGGTAAATGGCTTACAGGTCAAATCCAATTACAAGCTATCGGTTAACGATATTGTTGCTTTGGAAATTCCTGAAGTGAGCAGTGTGGAGATTATTCCGGAGGATATTCCTCTGGATGTATATTTTGAAGACCAAGATGTCATCGTTGTCAACAAGCCTAGGGGAATGGTGGTGCATCCTGCTCCTGGCCATGCTTCAGGAACGCTGGTTAACGCCTTGATGTTCCACTGCAAGGATTTGTCCGGAATCAACGGGGAGCTTAGACCGGGAATTGTTCACCGGATTGATAAGGACACTTCTGGCCTGCTTATGGCGGCTAAGAACGACATGGCACATGCTTCCTTGGCAGCTCAGCTGAAGGAGCATTCGGTCACCCGTAAATACTATGCCTTAGTACACGGCAATCTTGCACACGACCAAGGGACCGTAGATGCTCCTATAGGTCGTGATCCTCATGATCGTAAAATGTTCACTGTCACGGAGAAGAACAGCAAGGAAGCGGTGACACATTTTCAAGTGGTTGAGCGATTTGGAGACTATACCCTTCTTGAATTGAAGCTAGAGACAGGCCGGACTCATCAGATTCGGGTGCATATGAAGTTTATTGGACATCCGCTCGTAGGAGACCCGGTATATGGACGCAGCAAAGGCATCAAGATGAACGGACAGGCTCTTCATGCAGCGGTCCTTGGATTTATGCATCCAAGAACAGGGGCGTACGAAGAGTTCTCAGCTCCGCTTCCGCAGGATATGGAAGAGCTTCTGGCCATATTGCGGAGCCGTTAAATGAATAATTGTAATGTACTGCCAATTCTAAAATCGGCAGTATTTTTTTGCCCAAAAATGGTGGGTGAAAAATGAATTATGACATTCAAGGTGAAATTTAGTTGTGGATAATTATGCATTAATATCGTATAATTATTAAAAACAAACTTCCCAATACTCTGTAAAGCCTATTATTTTAATAGGCGGGGCTTTTAGGATATGCATAAACCATACAGCTCAGGAGCCTTTCCGGCGGTCATGCCTTGACATGCTATTTGGATTCTGTCATAATTCATGTAAATCAATAGCACCTTTAAATCAGTCCCGTGAGGCTGGCAAGGTAACGTGAATGAGGCTCTTTGAGGGTCCTCTACTGCATGCTGTGCAGTTATGCCCTCTTTGAAGTCTCAGATGACAGTCATGGTATGACTATGGCTAACAACTCCTTGCCTGGATGGGCAAGGAGTTTTTTTGTGGCCGCTCACGGATTCCAAGGTGCAAACATTCCTGAGGAGGCTTATGCATGAGCGTAGATAATCATGTCATTATGGATGAAACAGCAATTCGCCGCGCATTAACGAGAATTGCCCATGAAATCTTAGAGAAGAACAAAGGGATTGAAGGGTGTGTCCTTGTCGGTATTCGCACACGGGGGATTTACCTCGCCAAGCGGCTGGCAGAAAGACTTGAAGACATTGAAGGATTGAAGGTTGCTTGGGGAGAGCTTGATGTAACTTCTTACCGGGATGACCGGCTGGACGAAGCTCAAGAAAGTGCACATGGAGAAGCTTTGACCGGACTTGATGTTCACGGCAAGAAGGTGATTTTGTTCGACGATGTGCTGTATACCGGACGAACCATTCGCGCGGCTATGGACGCATTGATGGATTGCGGACGTCCTGAATCCATCCAGCTCGCTGTGCTGGCGGACAGGGGACACCGCGAGCTCCCGATTCGCCCCGATTATGTTGGGAAGAACGTGCCTACTTCGAAAGCGGAGGATGTGGAAGTGCTCCTCAAAGAACAGGACGGAATCGACCAAGTCATTATCAAGCAGCAGCGGGGTGAGAGCAAATGACTTTGACATCATCCGCACTGAAGGAACGCAGTTTGCTGGGACTCAAAAGCCTAAGCCGAACTGAAATTGAAGAGCTGCTGGTCAGAGCTGCGTACTGGGAGAGTCGAGATGAGAAAGTAGTCCCCGTGCTTAAGGACCGTTTTGTTGCCAACATGTTCTTTGAAAATAGCACCCGAACCCGCTTTTCCTTTGAGATGGCGGAGAAACGGCTCGGAGCAGAGGTACTGAACTTCTCAGCCGCAGCCTCAAGCGTAGAAAAGGGAGAATCCATCTACGATACGGTTCGCACACTGGAATCGATGGGGATTAACGCAGGGGTCATTCGCTTAAAGCCGATCGGACTGCTGCCGCAGCTTGCGGAAAAGGTAGGCGTACCGCTTGTGAATGCCGGTGATGGAAACAATGAGCATCCCACTCAGGCTTTGCTGGACCTTTTCACTATGAAGAAACAGTTCGGCGAATTGAAAGGCTTGCGAATCTCCATTATCGGGGATATCGCTCACAGCCGGGTAGCCCGTTCAAACTTATGGGCACTGCGCAAATTCGGTGCAGAAGTTAAATTCTGTGCGCCGAAGAATATGCAGGCTCCTGAGCTTGAGGCAGAAGCTCCATATGTATCTATGGAAGAAGCGATGCTGGCCGATGTGGTGATGATGCTGCGCGTTCAGCTGGAACGCCACACAACTGGAATGCTGAATTCTGCTGAGGAATATCGGTTGCAGTACGGGCTGACCGAGCAGCGCGCCGCTAAGCTTGCGAAGCATACCATTATCATGCATCCGGCCCCAGTTAATCGGAACGTTGAGATTGATGATGCGGTAGTAGAAAGCGCTCAGTCACGGATCTTTCCGCAGATGGCTAACGGAGTGCCTGTACGGATGGCGGTTATGGAACGAGCTATGAGGCTCTAGAGGCAACAGCAGTATCAAGCCCATGGGTGTCGAAGAAGAACTAAAAACTATGGATGAACAAACGATTCGGAGGTACTTATGCCATTTATCATAAAGAACGCCAATGTACTGAATGCAGAAGGAACACAGGAACGCAAACATCTCGTGCTGGAAGAAGGGAAGATTGCTCAAATACTGAACGCCGAAGAACCGCTCCCGGCAGGAGAAAGTTACGATGCGGCGGGCAAGTTGGTGACCGCAGGTCTGATCGATATGCACGTACACCTTCGGGAGCCAGGCTTTGAACATAAGGAGACCATTGCCACTGGCTCGGCTTCAGCTGCGCGGGGAGGATTCACGACAATCGCTTGCATGCCGAATACTAGACCGGTCACAGATAATCCTGATACCGTTCGGCTGGTACGAAGCAAGGCAGAAGAGGCAGGTCTCGTTCATGTGCTGCCCTACGCAGCTATTACCAAAAGTGAACTGGGACGTGAGCTGACCGACTTTGCCGCCCTCAAAGAAGCCGGAGCGATCGGCTTTACGGATGACGGAGTAGGCGTTCAGAATGCGCAGATGATGAAGGATGCGATGAAGCTGGCGAAGTCGCTCGGCATGCCGGTCATCGCTCACTGTGAAGACAACTCGCTTGTGGAAGGAGCTCCGGTTGCCGAAGGGAAATTCGCAGCTAAGCATGGACTCAAGGGAATTCCGAATGAATCCGAAGCCATTCATGTGGGCCGGGATATTCTTCTAGCCGAGGCTACAGGGGTTCACTACCATGTGTGTCATGTCAGCACCGAACAGTCGATTCGGCTGATCCGTCAGGCTAAAGAGATCGGCATCCATGTGACCGCAGAGGTTTGTCCGCACCACCTGGTTCTGTCGGAAGAGGATATTCCGGGTCTGGACGCCAACTGGAAGATGAATCCGCCGCTTCGTTCACGCCGCGATGTTGAAGCCTGTATCGAAGCTCTTGAGGACGGCACCATTGATATCATTGTGACAGATCATGCTCCGCACAGCGAAGAGGAGAAGGCGAAAGGCATGCAGCTGGCACCATTTGGAATTGTAGGATTCGAGACGGCGTTCCCTCTGCTGTACACCCGCTTTGTAGAGACCGGCCGCTGGCCGCTCGCCAAGCTGGTGCAGCGAATGACAGCCGACCCGGCAAGAGTGTTCGGCCTTGAGACTGGACGCCTCGAGCCAGGCGCTCCTGCAGATTTGGCGATTATTGACCTGGAATGCAAGAAGGCTGTTGATCCGGCGGAGTTCGCTTCGAAAGGACGGAATACTCCATTTGGAGGCTGGGAGCTCAAAGGCTGGCCGGTCGCTACGATTGTAGACGGCAAGATGATCTGGTCTGCGGAACATGCCCGCAGCTAGGCGATTGTTCATATATTAAGGAAAAACAAGATTATTCAGCGATAGCATACAACATATACAGGGAGTGAATAGGGGATGCAGGCAAGATTATTGTTGGAAGACGGTACACTGTTTACAGGGACCTCTTTCGGAGCAGATGTTGATAAAACCGGGGAGGTTGTGTTCAATACCGGGATCACCGGATACCAAGAGGTGCTGTCTGACCCATCATACTGCGGACAGATCGTCACCATGACGTACCCGCTTATCGGCAACTACGGGATTTCCCGGGATGACTTCGAGTCTGTTGCTCCGTCTATTCACGGATTTATTGTTCGGAGCTATGAGCCGGTGCCAAGCAACTGGCGCGCTCAGTACAGTGTCGGGGATTTGCTTAAGGAATATGGCATTCCCGGCATTAGTGGAATTGACACCCGCATGCTGACCCGGATTATTCGGCAGCATGGAACCATGAAAGGCATTTTAACGACAGGAAGCAAGTCTGTAGAAGAGCTTAAGGAAATGATCAACCAGACCAGTATGGAGGAGCTCCGCAATCAGGTTGCACGGACTTCAACTTCATCTATCTACAGTAACCCAGGCGCTAAGGAACGTATCGTGCTCGTCGATTTTGGCGCCAAAAGCGGAATCCTGCGCGAGCTGAATAAGCGGGATTGTGATGTGGTTGTAGTTCCTCATAACACAACGGCTGAAGAAATCCGCCGCCTGCATCCAGATGGAATCCAGCTGTCCAACGGACCTGGGGATCCTAAGGATGTGCCTTATGCTGTTGAAATGATCTCCGAGCTGCTGGGCGAGTATCCGATCTTCGGTATTTGCTTGGGGCATCAGCTGTTCGCTCTCGCTTGCGGCGCAGATACGGAGAAGCTGAAATTCGGACATCGCGGCGGGAACCATCCGGTGAAGGAGTTGGAATCGGGCCGCTGCTATATCACATCACAGAACCACGGGTACACCGTAACAGAATCTTCCGTAGCAGGCACCAAGTTAGAAGTAACACATATCAACAATAACGATAAGACGATAGAAGGATTGAAGCATACGGAATATCCAGCCTTCTCTGTCCAGTATCATCCTGAGGCTGCACCGGGCCCTTATGATAACAGCTATTTGTTTGATCGCTTCTTAGAAATGATCCGTGAACACAAGCGTCAGAATCCGCAAATGCCGCGCCAGGCTGAACTGGTTGCCGCCTCGAAGGGAGTAGTGCTGTAATGCCGAAGAATAATAACCTCAAGAAAATACTAGTGATCGGCTCCGGTCCGATTGTCATTGGTCAAGCGGCCGAATTCGATTATGCCGGCACACAGGCCTGCCAGGCACTGAAAGAAGAAGGCGTGGAAGTTATCCTGATTAACAGCAATCCGGCCACGATTATGACTGATACCAACATGGCTGACAAGGTATATATTGAGCCAATTACGCTTGAGTTCGTTACGCAGATCATCCGCCAGGAGCGCCCCGATGGCCTTCTGCCGACTCTTGGCGGCCAGACCGGCCTGAACATGGCGGTTGAACTGGCGAAGGCTGGTGTTCTGGAGCGCGAGAATGTCAAGCTCCTGGGAACCCAGCTGGCTTCGATTGAGAAAGCTGAGGACCGTGACCTGTTCCGCGAGCTGATGCGCGAGTTGGAACAGCCGGTGCCGGATAGCGACATCATTACCACCGTTGAAGAAGCGCTCAGCTTTGCAGCGAAGATCGGTTATCCGGTTATTGTGCGCCCGGCTTACACGCTCGGAGGTACTGGCGGTGGAATTTGCGCTACCGAAGAAGAGCTGCGTGAGATTGTGGCTTCAGGCATCCGTTATAGCCCTATTGGACAATGCTTGATTGAGAAGTCGATTGCCGGCATGAAGGAAGTCGAATACGAGGTTATGCGGGATGCGAATGACAACTGCATCGTAGTCTGCAACATGGAGAACTTTGACCCTGTCGGCGTCCATACCGGGGACAGTATCGTAGTAGCTCCAAGCCAAACCTTGTCGGATCGGGAATATCAGATGCTTCGCTCGGCTTCCTTGAAGATTATTCGCGCTTTGAACATCGAAGGGGGCTGTAACGTACAGTTTGCCCTAGATCCGCAGAGCTTCCAATATTATGTGATCGAAGTAAACCCTCGGGTCAGCCGCTCCTCGGCACTCGCTTCCAAAGCGACAGGGTATCCTATCGCCAAAATGGCGGCCAAAATCGCACTTGGTTACACACTGGATGAAATTGTGAACCCGGTCACGGGCCAGACCTATGCCTGCTTTGAGCCAACATTGGATTATATAGTAAGCAAAATTCCGCGTTGGCCATTTGATAAATTCATTCATGCAAACCGTAAGCTGGGGACGCAGATGAAGGCTACCGGTGAGGTGATGGCCATCGGTCGGACCTTTGAAGAGTCCATTCACAAGGCTGTCCGCTCTCTGGAAATCGGCACACATCGTCTGCATCTGAAGGGTGCAGACCAGCTTGATCAAGAGACGCTGAACAAGCGCTTGATTCAGCCGGATGACGAGCGGATCTTCCTGGTAGCTGAAGCGTTCCGCCGCGGCTACACTTTGCAGAATATCCACGACCTTACCCAAATTGACTGGTGGTTCCTGGATAAGATAGAACGAATCATTGCCTTTGAAGCTAAAATTGCGGCAGAGGAAGTGCTGAGCAATGAGATGCTGTATGAAGCGAAACGAATGGGCTTTACAGACCGCTCAATCGCGGAACTCCGTGCCGGAGCAGGCCGCAGCCAGCAGGCAGCGGAAGAGAGTGTAAGAGCACAGCGTTTGGAAATTGGCCTTCGTCCGGTATATAAAATGGTGGATACTTGTGCGGCAGAGTTCGAGGCTACAACACCTTATTACTACTCCACTTATGAGACCGAAAATGAGGTCACTATATCGTCGAAGGAGAAGGTCGTCGTGCTTGGCTCCGGTCCGATTCGGATTGGACAGGGGATTGAGTTTGATTACTCTACCGTGCATGCTGTCTGGGCGATTCAAAATGCAGGGTATGAAGCGGTTATTATCAACAATAACCCGGAGACGGTCTCCACGGATTTCAATACATCGGATCGCCTGTACTTTGAGCCATTGTTCTTCGAGGATGTCATGAATGTCATTGAGCAGGAGAAGCCAATTGGGGTCATTGTACAGTTCGGTGGACAGACTGCGATCAATCTTGCTGCCCCGCTGCGAGCAGCAGGGGTGAACATTATAGGAACCTCCCTGGAGAGCATTGATGAAGCCGAGGACCGCAAGAAATTCGAAGCCTTGCTGTCCCGCTTGCAAATTGCACAGCCGCTGGGCAGTACGGTCACCTCCGTTGAAGAGGCTGTGGGCACGGCCCAATCCATTGGTTACCCAGTCCTCGTTCGCCCATCCTATGTACTGGGCGGCCGCGCAATGGAGATTGTATATTCGGATGAAGAACTGCTCCGCTATATGAAAGAAGCGGTTCAGATTAACCCTCAGCACCCGGTTCTGATTGACCGCTACATGTTAGGCAAGGAAGTTGAAGTGGATGCCATCTGTGATGGCGAGACGGTGCTGATTCCAGGGATCATGGAGCATGTTGAGCGCGCAGGCGTGCACTCCGGCGATTCGATTGCGGTATATCCGCCGCAGCATTTAGAGTCCGAGCTGAAGCAGAAAATTGTGGACATCACGATCCGTATCGCTAAGGAGCTTAAGACGATAGGCCTGGTTAACATCCAGTTTGTCATCTATAAGAACGAAGTCTATGTGATCGAAGTAAACCCTCGTTCTTCCCGGACCGTTCCGTTCTTAAGCAAAGTGACCAACATTCCAATGGCGAATTTGGCAACACAGGCCATTCTTGGCACCAAGCTGAAGGATTTGGGCTACGAAGACGGCTTATGGCCAGAGAGTGAGTATGTGTCGGTGAAGGTGCCGGTGTTCTCGTTTGCGAAGCTTCGCCGTGTAGAGCCTACTCTCGGTCCAGAAATGAAGTCGACCGGCGAGGTCATGGGCCGCGATGCCCAATACGCCAAAGCACTGTATAAAGGCTTGATAGGCGCTGGTATGAAGATCCCTGCCACTGGAGCGATCATCGCCACGGTTGCCGATAAGGATAAAGAGGAAGCTGTAGAGCTGCTTCGCGGCTTCTATAACCTGGGCTACAAGATCATTGCCACTGGAGGAACTGCCACCAGCTTAGAAGAGGCTGGCCTGCATGTGACCAATGTGAACAAGCTGAGCGAAGGCGTGCCGAATATTCTGGATCTGATCCGTGAGGGCCAGGCCCACTTTGTCATCAATACCCTCACCAAGGGCAAAGAGCCGGCGCGTGACGGGTTCCGCATCCGCCGCGAAGCGGTAGAGAACGGAGTTGTCTGCATGACTTCCCTGGATACGGTTGCCGCACTGCTTGAAATGTTGCAGGCGATTAACTTCTCGTCTCAAGCGATGCCTGCTCTATCTGCCAGCCGTTAATCGGACCACCGCTTAAATAGCAGAATTTATAAAGCATATTGGAAGGGGCAGTGCAGATGAGTTTGGCAGTAGAGACCGCTAACCGGCTGATGGTAGCGCTGGATGTGCCAAATCCCGAGGAGGCGCGCGTATTGGTGCGCCTTCTCGAAGGGATTCCCTGCTATATGAAAGTAGGAATGCAGCTGTTCTATGCGGCTGGGCCTGATTTTGTAAGAGAGCTCAAGGCTATGGGATACTCCGTTTTTCTTGATGTGAAGATGCACGATATCCCCAATACGGTTAAAGGCGGAGCGAACAGTGTCACCAAGCTTGGTGTGGACATGTTCAATGTCCATGCCGCAGGCGGGGTCAAGATGATGCAGGCTGCAAGAGAAGGAGCTCTGGCTGCTGTGGCTGAGGAACCTTCGCTTCACCTGCCTCAGATCATTGCCGTCACCCAATTGACAAGTACGGATCAGAGTACGCTGAATAGAGAGATTGGAATTCCCGGTAGTGTGGAGGATGCAGTAGTACATTATGCTCAGATGACCAAGGAAGCAGGGCTTACAGGCGTGGTGGCTTCACCGCTTGAGGTTTCGGCGATCAAGTCGGCTTGCGGGATCGAATTTAAGACCGTAACCCCAGGCATCCGGCCTGCCGGCAGTTCCCTTGCGGATCAATCGAGAGTTCTTACACCTTCCCAGGCTATGGAGCAAGGGACGGACTATATGGTGGTGGGAAGACCGATTACAGCTGCTAAAAATCCGCGGGAAGCCCTAGTTGAAATTTTGGAGGAGATGAAACAAGGTGTTTAATGCAAATGAGACAGCCAAGCAAGTTGCAGGATCACTGCTCGAGATTGAAGCTGTAGCGCTTCGTCCTCATGATCCGTTTACCTGGACTTCGGGAATTCGTTCTCCGATTTATTGTGATAACCGGCTAACAATGTCCTATCCGCAAATTCGTGATTTCATTGCAGAATCCTTTGCTGCCTTAATTCGGGAGCAGTACCCTGAAGCTGAAGTAATTGCCGGGACGGCAACGGCGGGGATTCCGCACGCAGCTTTTGTATCGCAAAAGCTAGGTCTTCCTATGGTCTACATTAGAGATAAGGCTAAAGGACATGGCAAGGAGAATCAAATCGAAGGGTTGATTCGCCCCGGACAGCAGGTTGTCGTGATCGAGGATTTGATCTCGACAGGCGGCAGCTCACTGAAAGCTGCTCTCGCTGTAAAAGCTGCAGGTGCAGAGCCAGCAGCGGTACTTGCGATCTTCAGCTACCAGCTGGATAAGGCGGTGTCCGCCTTTGAAGAAGCGGGAATTCCATTGCAGACGCTATCCAACTATACGTCGCTTATTGAAGTGGCGGTAGAGCAGGGGAAGATTAAAACAGAGGATTTGGAGTTGCTGCAATCTTGGCGTAAGGACCCATCCTCGTTCGCTAAATCATAAATTGATAGATTCTTCTAAAAACCGGACTTAAAAGTCCGGTTTTTTGCTGTCTATGAACCTTAGGATTATTGCAAAAAATGCAATATAGAGAATAGATGGAAAAAGCTTTGTAACTTTTTGCCAAACTAATTCGTTTATAATGCTAGCGACGACATTCTAGAATTACATAAACAAATAGGTAGGGAGAGCGTTCATTCATGATTCGATGGCTTCGTAAACGTTCTGCAGAAGCGGGAACGACCGAAGGACAAATCGTACCGGAGTCTTCCCGGGAAGGTGAAGATTCCGGTATTAGCATGCCGCAGGGGAACGTCGGTGAAGATGAGGGAAACTCGGAAGCAATGACTGGAACCACGGAGAAGACTGCGGTGCTTGAAGAAGAGCAGCAGCTCATAATTGAGCCGGATGCAGTGCAGATTCCCCAGCAATCTGATTGTGGAGAGGATCAGGCAGAATCGCTTAATACGGGCTCCCAAGAAGCGGCGGTTGCCGCTATGGAGGAGAAGGCAGCCTTACCCGAGGCTGACCACGAGCCGATTCTATCTGTACGCGAAGTACACCGTTCTTTTCCGGTGGGGAGTACCACCTTGCATGTGCTCAAGGGAATTAATATGGAAGTAAGACCAGGACAGCTTGTGATGCTGAAAGGCCGGTCAGGCTCGGGGAAGACGACCCTGCTTAACATGCTTGGCGGTCTTGACCAGCCGTCTCAAGGTGAAATCTGGTTCCGTGGGCAGCCTGTGCACGAGCTTAGTGATGCCAAACGCACCATGCTCAGACGCAAGCAGATCGGATTTATTTTCCAGGCCTACGCGTTGCTGCCTTTGCTCTCTGCAAGGGAGAATGTGGAGTTGTCTTTACGAATGGCTTCTATTCCAGCATCTCAGTGGAAGGACCGCGTTACACATTGCCTTGAGCTGGTGGGTCTGGGGAAGCGCCAACACCATCGGCCGAGCGAAATGTCAGGCGGTGAACAGCAGCGTGTAGCTATTGCCAAGGCGATAGCTCATCGGCCTCATTTGCTGCTCGCGGACGAGCCGACGGCAAATTTGGATTCCCAGATGGGGGCACAGGTGATGGCCGTATTTCGAAATATTATTGAGGTCGAGCAAGTTACGATTTGTATGACCACACACGATCCTACAATCTTGGAGGTAGCGGACCATGTTTACGAAATGGTTGACGGAAGATTTATTTAAGAAAGGAGGTCATGCTCTGCGTAGATTCGGCTTTATTTCTCTTGCAGCAGTCGTGCTTCTGTCATCCGGCTGCGGTCTGCTGCCGAAGGAGGAGGAAGAGGAGGCTCTCCCGGAAATTAAGGCTCCGACCATTTCCAAGAAGCCTGAATATGACGTGACAACCGGTTCGATCGAGAACTCAGTGAATGCAACTGGTAAGATGATGAGCCAGCGCGAGGAACCGATATTTTTTACCGAGGATGGTCTACATATCAAGGATATTAAGGTAAAAGCCGGGGATAAGGTAGCCAAGGGAGATACAATTGCCGTTCTAGACGTTGAGGACCTTCAGAAGGATCTTAGGAAGAAGCGGCTGGAGTTCCGTAAGCAGGAAGTGACCATGAAAGAAAACCTGCGTAAGAAAGACGAGATGGAGCCTGTAGAGTTTGAAGAAGCATCCATTGTCTTTGAGGAAGCGCGTCAGGAAATTGCGGATCTGGAGGCTAAGATCTCTAAGGGTGTGCTCACCGCTCCGTTCGGCGGCACGATTCTGTCTGTAAATGTGGAGAAGGGAGCAACGGTGAAGGCGTATGATCCCATTGCCACAATTGCAGATACGTCCAATTTAGTGGTGGCCGCTTCATTCTCTAAGGAGGATCTAGAGAAGCTGTCCGTAGGAATGAAGGCAAAAGTCGACATTAACGGTGTCGGGACCGTAAACGGTAAGATCAAGGTAATGCCTTTGAAAACAGATGAAAGCACCACGCCAAGCGGAGCAACTGGAGGAACAGGAACAGGAGCAGGAGCAGGGGGAAGCGGAAACGGTTCAGCCCCGCCGAAGGACAGTCTTGATAAGTACCTGATCGTACAGCTGGACAAAATGCCTAAAGGTCTGAATCGCGGAACGCCGCTCAGTGTGACGGTCGTGATTCAGCGTAAAGATAATGTAATCTTAATTCCGATTTCAGCACTTCGCTCGGTAGGCTCCCGCAATTACGTACAGGTCGTTGAGAGTGATGGCTCCAAGAAGGAAGTTGACGTAGAAGTAGGCCAGCAGACTCCTACGCAAATCGAGATCATTAAAGGACTGACACCCGGACAGAAAGTAGTGGGTCAATAATGGGAATGCCGCTATTACGCTTTCTGTTCCGTAAAATGTGGAATACCCGGTGGATGACCCTGAGCACACTGCTTGGACTTGTCGTCGCGGTTTCATTTACAGTGAGTATTCCCATGTATTCGGACGGGGCTCTGAAACGAGTAGTCGCCAAGTCCCTGGAAGAGCGCAGTACCGGAATGCCGGCAGGTTCACTGCTGATGAACTACCAGACGCCTGGCGGATCGAAGACGGACGGTGCAGGGCTTGCTGCAGTCGATGAGTACATCAGGACGGATGTACCGAAAGAGATTGGATTTCCTCATAGTATCTATGTAAATACAAGATCGATCCGCAGCACGGATGTCTCACCGGAAGATCCGACAAAGGTAGATGCCAGCCGTTCGCGTACGATGATGATTTCCACTATGTCCGGGTTAAAGGATCATATTGAGCTGACCAATGGCCGAATGTATGGAGATAAGAGCAATGATGGTGTCATTGAAGCGCTGATGCTTGAGGAAGGGATGTACCAAAATGACCTTCATGTAGGAGATATCCTGGAATATCCGGTCTACAGCGGTCTGGACATCACGCTCCGCGTGAAGATTGTCGGCTCCTTCAAGGCCTCGAACGAAGCGGATGCTTATTGGTATCAAGGCTTCGACGGCATGGTGAATAATTTCTATGTCAGTGAGAAGGTCTTGAATGATGAGCTGGTCAAGGAGAAGTCGATCCCGCTCAATGTATCGCAATGGTACTATGTATTCGATTTAAGAAATATACAGACCAGTCAAATCACCCCGCTATCCGGGACACTGGAGCGGCTTGATATTGAGCTTTATCAGAAATTAAAGGATACCAAGGTGGATATTTCTTTTGGCGATCTGTTAAAAGAGTTCCGCAAGCAGAGTCTGCAGCTTCAGACGATGCTCTTTACTCTCGCGGCTCCTATGATCGCGATGGTATTCTACTTTATCGTCATGAATGCGCGCCAAGCCTTGGAGAAGCAACGAAGTGATATTGCAGTGCTGCGCAGCCGTGGAGCTTCAACCCGGCAGATTATCATGATCTATCTGCTGGAGAGCTTTGTTCTCGGTATAGTTTCCATGGTGCTTGGGCCGATGCTAGGCTGGTTCATGGCCAAGGGCATCGGGGCTGCCGATGGATTCCTTGCCTTCGTAGACCGCAAGTCGATTCCGGTAGGCTTTAATGTGGATGCTTTAGCACTAGGCGGCGGAGCGGTTCTTATAGCAATCCTGTCTACTTTGCTTCCGGCAATCTCCTATGCGAGGTCTTCCATTGTAAGTGCCAAGCGCAAGCAGGCTCGCACAGATCGTAAGCCGGGCTGGCAGCGCTGGTTCATTGACATCGTCTTGCTAGGTATTGCAGGGTATGGGTTCTATCTGTTCAATGAGCGTCAAATGTTGACGTTTCAGACGGGAATGACCACGGATGAGCTGCAAGTTCAGCCGTTCCTGTTCTTTGTTCCGGCGATAGCAATTTTCGCGGCGGGTTTGTTCTTCCTGCGGATATTCCCATGGATACTACGGTTAATCGGCTGGATCGGCAAACGCTGGCTGCCGGTGCCCTACTATTTAAGCTTAACCCAATTGTCACGCTCTGCATCATCTTACTATCCATTAATGATTTTGCTGGTGCTTACGCTAGGATTGGGAGTGTATAACGCGTCCGCAGCACGTACGATTGATTTGAACTCAACAGAGCGTACGCTGTACAAGTATGGCACAGATGTGAAGCTGCAGACGGTATGGATTGGAACGCCTGATATGTCGAGTGCCGCCAAGCCAAACGGTGGCAATCAGAATGGCGGATCAGGCGGCTCACAAGGTGCAGGGGGTGGAGGAGCCGGCACACCAGGAGGCGGTTCACAGGGCGGACAGCAGCCCAAACCGACCAAGATGGTCTATACCGAGCCGCCATTTGAGGTATTCCGTAAATTGGATGGCGTTGAGCATGCGGCTCGCGTTCTTCAGACCAAAGGAAACATCATTATCTCAGGTAAATCGGCCGGGCAAGGGATGATCATGGGGATCGATAACGTTGATTTCTCCAAGGTGGCATGGTTCCGCAATGATCTGTTCCCCGTACACCCATTTAAATATTTGAATTTGTTGGGTATGAACGAGGCTGCAGCGCTAGTGCCTTCTAATCTTGCTGAGAAATACAAGCTGAAGCCAGGAGATACCTTTAACGTTTCTCTGCAGGATCAGATGGTTGAATTTGCGGTTTATGGCATTATTCCATATTGGCCGACCCAATATCCCGATGAGCAGCCATTTGTCATCGCGAACTTGGATTACATCTATGACCAGGCTCCGATCGTCCCTTATGAAGTATGGCTGAAGATGAAGCCAGGAGCTAAAGTTGCTCCGCTGATGAAGGCGGTAGCCGATCAGGGAATCGAATTATCGTCTGTTCAGGATGTCCGCAGCGAGCTAGCTGTTCAGAGCAAGCTTCCGACGCGCGGAGGGGTGTTCGGAATCTTGAGCCTTGGCTTCCTGCTGTCTGTCGTTATTTCCTTGATTGGGTATGTCCTGTATTGGTTCTTCAATTTATCAGGACGCGTTGTCCAGTTCGGGATTCTGCGGGCAATGGGACTATCCAGACGCCAGCTCACATTTATGCTGCTTGCCGAGCAGGTGCTGACTGCCGGATTGTCTATTTTACTAGGGATTGGCATTGGGAAGCTGGTAGGCAAGCTCTATCTGCCGTTCTTACAGACAGCTGACAATGTGACCACCCAAGTGCCTCCATTCCGAATCATCTTTGATTCTCAGGATACAATGCAGCTTTACATTGTAGTCGGCGTTATGCTGCTGATGGGTGCGGGACTTATGTTCTGGCAAATCCGCCGTCTCCGGGTTCATCAAGCAGTTAAGATGGGAGAGGAGAGATAGAAGATGATTCAGTGTGAAGGACTGGTCAAAATTTTTAAAGCCCAGGATATCGAAGTCGTAGCTCTGCAGGGGCTGAACCTGAATGTTGAACAAGGCGAGATGATGGCCATTATCGGCAACAGCGGAAGCGGTAAATCAACCCTGCTGAATATATTAGGCGGTCTTGACCGCCCTTCTGCTGGGCAGGTCAATGTAGGCGGATGGGATCTGCTTAAGATCAAGGATGAGCAGCTTGTAGAATACAAGCGCAAGACTGTAGGCTTCGTGTGGCAGAACAATGCTCGCAACCTCCTGCCCTACCTGACGGCACTGGAAAATGTTGAGATGCCTATGATGCTAGGCGGCAAGGTGGATCGGGCTTATGCCAAGCAGTTGCTGGAATGGGTCGGCCTTAAGGACCGAATGAACAACAAGCTTCAGCAGCTGTCCGGCGGTGAGCAGCAACGTGTAGCTATAGCTATCGGGTTGTCCAATCGCCCGAAGCTGCTGCTGGCCGACGAACCGACCGGTTCGGTCGATACGCAAACCTCTGATCAGATTATGGGTATCTTCCGAAGGGTTAACAAAGAGATTGGTATTACGATTGTAATCGTTACTCACGATCTGACGCTGGCCAGTAAAGTGGACCGGGTTGTCGCGATTCGTGACGGTCTCACCAGCACAGAGTTCCTGAAGCGCAACCCAAATCTGGATGCGGCCGGGGAAGCAATTCGTCAAGGAGGAGGGCTTCAGGATGTTCATGAAGCCTATGTAGTGGTCGACCGGGTCGGCCGTCTACAGGTGCCCAAAGAGTACCTGGAAGCAGCACGAATCGGCGGCAGAGCCACCATGGAATTTGATGGTGAGAAAATTGTGATTACCGCACCAAAGTCATTAGAGGAGGAGAAAAATTGAAATTCAACAAGCTCAGGAAAGTCATGGCTGCCGGTCTGGCAGCAACCTTCTTACTGTCATTGCTTGCTGGTTGCAGCGGGGAGAAATCCTCAGACAGCAAGGAAGAGAAGGTGCTGAGAATTGGCATACCGTACGGCGGAGACAGAAGAAACGAAGAATATTTGCGTCAGCAATACACCAACGTTTATGAATACTCTCATCCTAATGTGAAGATAGAGTTCGTATCTGCGATCGATGAGAGCGGCTTACGCTATATGGATGACCCTCAGCAATATGAACTGCCGGACACGGCGGAGAGCATGAAGAAGATTATGACCGGTAGCAATCCGGTTGATGTGGTGATTCTGGATACTTCTTCACTCAGAAATTTGATCCAGGAGAACATGGTGAAGCAGCTGGATCCGCTGATTCAAGAAGATAAGCTGGATACGTCCGATTTTGTACCTGCGGTCATGGACGGCTTGAAGGAGATCGGAGATAACAAGCTTTACGCTTTGGCACCTACCTTCATCTCATCGGCCTTGTACTATAACAAAAAGGCATTCCAAGATGCCGGTGTTGAACCGCCTAAGGATGGAATGACTTGGGATGAGGTGTTCAATGCGGCTGCCCGTGTGGCCAAGGGCGAAGGCAAAAACCGCATGTATGGGTTCTCTTTTAATCGTTTTATGGGCTACGATGATTACTATAATTTGATGACTTATGCCGACCCGCTTCAACTTCGTTATTTTGATGACAAGGCAGAGAAAATGACGGTGAATACCCCGCAGTGGGAAAAGGTGTGGAGCACGATCAGCAAATATAGCCGGGAAAAGGTGCTCATCGACAAGAAAATAATGGAGGAACCGGAGGGTAATGATTATACCTATTATAATGAAGTTCGCCATGATCCGTTCCTTTCCAGTCGTGTAGCTATGATCCTTGCCGATAGCAGCTATGTGAATACGCTGAATGATGCAAATGAAAATGCCAGTAAAACGATGAAGACATTTAAACCAATAGATTGGGGCGTAGTCACCGCACCTGTGCACCCGGAGAAGCCGGGCGTGGGCGGAAGTATGTCTATTAGTGATGCTTTTGCTATTAACGCGAGTGCCCCTAATCCTGACACGGCATGGGATTTCGTGAAGTTTCAAGCGAGTGAGGAATGGGCGAAGCTTAAATCTCGTAACTCTTATGAATTAGTGAGCCGAAAATCCTACATTAAGCCGGTTGGAGGCAAGGATTACAATATTGCAGCATTCTATTCCTTAAAACCGACCCCTCCAATGAGTTCTAAGGAAGCAAAAATGTATCGTGAAAAGAAAGGTCTATACAGCATTAAAGAAATAGGTTCGACCTTCTTCCAGCAGGTGCTTGAGAATAAGAAGACGCCTGCCGAGGCTCTGAAGGCATATGAGCAAAAAGGCAATGAGATGCTTCTGGCCATAAAGAACAATCCAAAAACCAAGTTCCAGCCTGACGGTACACCATACGTTCCTCAAGCAAATGGGAAGTAGATAGGATGGTTGTAGTTACTGTATTAAAAGGGGAGAATCATGAAAATGAGCACAATCAGGAAAGTATTGGTTGCCGGTCTGGCAGCAACCTTCTTACTGTCATTGCTTGCCGGCTGCAGCGGGGAGAAATCCTCAGACAGCAAGGAAGAGAAGGTGTTGCGAATCGGCATGTCGTATGGCGGAGGCAGCAATGATGACTCCTATTTGCGTCAGCAATTTACGGATGTCTATGAATACTCTCATCCGAATGTGAGGATTGAGTTCGTACCTGCGATCGACCAGAGTCAAAATCGGTACAGTGATGGATCTACGCAAAACCAAGAGCCGGATCTAGTGGAGAGCATGAAGAAGATTATGACCGGCAGCAATCCGGTAGATGTGATGATTCTGGATACCTCTATCTTAAGAGACTTAATCCAGGAGAATATGGTGAAGCAGCTGGACCCACTGATTCAGGAAGATAAGCTTGATACATCCGATTTTGTACCTGCGGTTATGGACGGCTTGAAGGAGATTGGAGATAACAAGCTGTACGCTTTGGCACCTACCTTCACCTCCTCGGCTTTATTCTATAACAAGAAGGCATTTCAGGATGCCGGTGTTGAACCCCCTAAGGATGGAATGACTTGGGATGAGGTGTTCAATGCGGCTGCTCGTGTGGCTAAGGGGGAAGGCAAAAGCCGCATGTATGGGTTCTCTTTTAATCGTCATATAGGCTTCGATAATTACAATGGTTTGATGACCTATGCAGAGCCGCTCCAGCTTCGTAATTTTGATGACAAGGCGGAGAAAATGACGGTGAGTACGCCGCAGTGGGAAAAGGTGTGGAGTACGATCAGCAAATATATCCGGGAAAAGGTGATCTTGGATAGCGAGGCGCTGATGGAGGAACAAAGCAATGATAACACCAATTACAATGAAGTTACTCGAGATCCGTTCTTGTCCGGACGTGCAGCTATGGTCCTTGCCAACAGCAGCTATGTGAACACGCTGAATGATGCGAATGAAAATGCCGGTAAAACGATGAAGTCATTTAAGCCGGTGGATTGGGATGTCGTCACCGCACCGGTTCACCCTGAAAAACCAGGTGCAGGTGGAAATATGTATATGGACACTCTTGCCATTAACGCGAGTGCTCCTAATCCGGATACGGCATGGGATTTCGTAAAATTCCAGGCCAGTGAGGAATGGGCAAAGCTCAAATCTCGCAGTTCGTATGAAATGGTCAGCCGTAAATCGTACATCAAGCCAGTTGGAGGCAAGGATTACAATATTGCAGCTTTCTATACCTTAAAGCCAACACCTCCAACGAGTACCAAGGTAGTAAAGTTGTATCGAGAAAAGCAAGGTCTATCTAGCATTGAAGAAATAGGGGCGACCTTCTTCCAGCAGGTGCTTGATAATAAGAAGACGCCCGCCGAAGCCCTGAAGGCATATGAGCAAAAGGGCAATGAGATGCTTCAAGCCATTAAGAACAATCCAAAAACCATTTTTCAGCCTGACGGTACACCATACGTTCCGCAGGAAAACGTGAAGTAGACAGGATGGTTTGTGGTTACTGAACGAAAATCAACAAAGGGGGAAAAACCATGAAATTAAAAAAAATTAAAAAGGTATTGGTTGCGGGTCTGGCAACGACCTTCTTGCTGTCGCTGCTTGCTGGCTGCAGCGGGGAGAAATCTTCAGACAGCAAGGAAGAGAAGGTACTGCGGATCGGTATGCTGTACGGCGGAGGCGGTGGTGACGACTCCTACTTGCGTCAGCAATATACAGATGTTTTTGAATATTCTCATCCAAATGTCAAGATTGAGTTCGTATATGCGATCGACCAGAGTCAATATCGCTATAGTGATGGACCTACGCAAGATCAACAGCCGGATGCGGTTGAGAGCATGAAGAAGATCATGACTGGCAGCAATCCGGTAGATGTTATCATGCTGGATACCTCTTCCTTAAGAGACTTGATCCAGGAGAATATGGTTAAACAGCTGGATCCGTTGATTCAGGAAGATAAGCTTGATATGTCTGATTTTGTACCCACCATCATGGACGGCTTGAAGGAGATCGGAGATAATAAGCTTTACGCTATGGCTTCTACATTCAGCTCATCGGCCTTGTTCTACAATAAAAAGGCATTCCAGGCCGCCGGTGTTGAACCGCCTAAGGATGGAATGACCTGGGATGAGACCTTCAATCTGGCCACCCGTGTGGCTAAGGGGGAAGGCAAGAACCGTATGTATGGTTTTGACTTTAGCAATTATGTGGGAGCAGAGCCTTATATGGGGGTAACTATGTATGCAGAGCCGCTTCAACTTCGTTATTTTGATGATAAGGCGGAGAAAATGACGGTGAATACGCCGCAGTGGGAAAAGGTATGGAGTACGATCAGCAAATATTACCGAGACAAGGTAATCCTGGACTCCAAAGCGCTGATGGAAGAACAGCAAAATGACAATAAAACCAATTATAATGAAGTTAGCCAGGATCCGTTCCTTTCCGGTCGTGTGGCTATGGTCCTTGCGGACAGCAGCTATGTGAATACGTTGATTGATGCGAATGAAAATGCCGGTAAAGTGATGAAAAATTTTAAGCCGGTGGATTGGGACATTGTAACCGCACCTGTGCACCCGGAGAAGCCGGGCGTGGGCGGAAATATGTATATTAATAATGCTTTTGCGATTAACGCGAGTGCTCCTAACCCGGATACGGCGTGGGATTTCGTGAAATTCCAGGCGAGTGAAGAGTGGGCGAAGCTCAAATCTCGCAGCAGTTATGAAATGGTTAGCCGCAAATCCTACATTAAGCCGGTTGAAGGCAAGGATTATAACGTTGCCGCATTCTATACCTTGAAGCCAACACCTCAAATGAGCTCCAAGGATCAGAAATTGATTACTGAAAAACCGGGTCTTAGCAGTGTTAGATATGTAGGTTCAACCTTCTTCCAGCAAGTGCTTGAGAATAAGAAGACGCCTGCCGAAGCCCTGAAGGCTTATGAGCAAAAAGGCAATGAGATGCTTCAGGCCATTAAGAACAATCCCAAAACCATGTTCCAACCTGACGGTACGCCATACGTTCCGCAGGAAAACGGAAAATAAAACCGTTAAGCCGCCGAATTAAAATCGGCGGCTATTTTTTTGTGCAATCGGGCATCCTTAGGGATAGTGGAACAGAGGATTTACAGCGAATTCATCAAGAAAGCGAGCGATTGGATTGGCGATGTCATGGGTTTATTATAATAAGTTGTATAAGTCAAGATTTCAGGCAGGCTGCCTGGCCCGGCGCCTTGAGCATGATGGGTGGATTTATGGATTTGGGGATATGAGAGAAATTGAGGTGTACCGGTCCAGAAAAGGAAAATATGGCGTTCGCTTTTTACCTTGAATTTAGACTTGACGAATCTAGAGGATATAGGTTATATTAATTTATGTCGCTATTTAATGACGCGGGGTGGAGCAGTCCGGTAGCTCGTCGGGCTCATAACCCGAAGGCCGCAGGTTCAAATCCTGCCCCCGCAATTATAGTTTTTCTGGAACGAGGGCCCTTAGCTCAGTTGGTTAGAGCACTCGGCTCATAACCGATCGGTCGCAGGTTCGAGTCCTGCAGGGCCCATTAAGCGATGAAGAAGACCCTTTGCCACAGGCAAAGGGTCTTCTTTATGTGTTAGATAATAATCAACAGCAGACATGCTGATCTCCTTCTGTCTCTTTCTCGTCTAAACTTAGACAAGGCTAGTCAGGTGAAAAGGATAACGAGAGGGGAGGCCCTCTGCATTTATGGCCTAATCGTGACCCTAGTATTTAATGGGACTAATCCTGACAATGTAAGGACATCCGCATTATGCATTCGGATACAACCGTGACTGACTTCTTTTCCTATCGAGGATGGGTCATTAGTGCCGTGAATCCCGTAATGCGGCTTAGAGAGACCCATCCACATGACCCCAAACGGCCCGCCAGGATTTGGCTGTTTGTTAATAATGGTGTACTCCCCCGATGGAGTTTGGGTGACCATTCGCCCTATGCCTACCGGAAAGCTTCTAACGACAATATTGTTATCAAGCAGATAAAGCATCCGGTCAGATAAATCCACGATAATACGATAATTTGGCAGAGCTAACGCCTCCTTTTTGTATTATTCTATGTACGTGGCTGAAAATATGGGAATTGGGCTGTGACTGCCCTAAAGTGAAGGTTATTAGCGGGAAGTATTATAAGGAAGACCAGGAGAAGTCAGGCAGGGATGAGTTTCACTTGAGACTCATTGGGACAAAAAATAAGGAAATGACAGTGCAAAGCCGCCCAGGACATGGGCGGCTTTGCCTATTTAGGAGCAGAATCACGCATGCTTGTGAATCCCCCCTGGTCTCTCAAATGAACCCTAGTAACGCTCCCGGTGCTCTACCAAGTCGATAGCGCCCAGCACGATATGGGCAAGACCAAAGCCAAGGAGACCCGTAGCGGCAAGTTTATACTTGCTGTTCAGCAGGGAAGCGGCAGATGCAGACACGACAGTTCCTAACACAGTAGGAATTAAACCTTCGCGCATCAGTAACACTCCTTTTGAATGGGGTTTGAAAGACGGTATTATTTTTAAACCTGGGTTCAGGAAATATACATGGGCAGGAAGAATACATAAAATTAATTCAATTGCAAAGGGTATTGTTAGAGGGAATTTATGCTGATTTCAAAAAAAATTTGAGTAAATATTATAATTCCTTTAAAATTATAAGTAAAGTAGAGAAAAAAGGGGTTGAATGCATGGTTCATAAACACAGGAAAATTACACCTGCTGAATTTTTGATGAGGTTCCTGCTCATCACAGTGGGTGCGGTTCTTGCCGGAACAGCGCTGGAAGTTTTTCTCGTAAACAACACCATTATCGATGGAGGAATTACTGGCGTATCCATCGTCCTCGCTAAGGTTACTAAAATGCCTCTCGGTATATTCCTTTTCGTCATTAACTTGCCATTTCTCTTTATTGGTTATAAGCAGGTCGGCAAAACATTCGCTTTTTCATCTCTATATGGGATTGTGGTCTTATCAGTGACGACTACCTTAATGCACCATTGGAAGCCGGTTACAGATGAGAAGATTCTGGCCGTACTGTTTGGTGGTCTTCTACTCGGTTTCGGAGTCGGTATTGTGCTTCGGGCCGGCGGTTCAACAGATGGTGCCGAGATTTTGGCGATTCTGATCTCTAAGAAAACGAACATTCCGGTAGGACAGATCATTCTTGGTATTAATGTAGTGATCTTTATCGTGGCTGGGTTTATCCTCGGTTGGGATTCCGCCATGTATTCCATATTCACCTTCTATATTGCTTCCAAAGTGATGGATATTGTCGTGGAAGGTCTCAATGAGTCGAAATCGGTTACGATTATTTCCAAGGAATATGAAGAGATTTCTCAAGCGATTATGGATCGCCTGGGCAGAAGCACGACTTATATTTATGCAAAAGGCGGATATTCACAGGAAGACACGCAGATGATTTATTGTGTAGTGACAAGACTTGAGGTGGCGAAGCTGAAAGCCGTGGTACAGGATATCGACCGTAGGGCTTTTATCGCGATCGAGCATGTCTCAGATGTGTCGGGCGGTAATTTCTCTAAGAAAAGTATTCATTAAACAGGCAAAGCTATACGTCAAATTGTGGCTTACAAAAAAACCTTACCCCAGCTAGTATGGGGTAAGGTTTTTTGCTTTATATAGATTGAACTAAAGTTTTACATTGAATTTTCTGTTATCACGGCCTAATACGGCCCTATAACGTTCATTTCTTTAGTTCATTCTATATATTTAGAAAGATTCCATTACGAAATATAAAATAACGAGCAGGACAGTGGTTCCGAAGAAAAATAGACCGGTGCGCTTTAATTCCTTGATCATATGCTGGTGCTCCGCGATGTCCCTTTGTTGTTCCTTGGTCATCGCAAGCTCTGTTCCTGTTTGCTGTTCCTTCAAAGGTATAACCTCCTTATGATTTGAATTCAATTCAAACCATAAGGTGCTGACACGAAGGTACTCCTGAATTTCAAAGGCTTAAGCAGCAAATGCTTTAATAGGATCGGAATGCAGGAGAGTAAGAAGAGAGCTGCTGCTTGCCATAAGCAGTCTTCGTTCCTTCTCCCCATATAGAAGGGTTTAACTGGAACAGCAAGGGTTGGAAAGGCTCCCTTTAGGCCATGTGGAACAAAATGTATCGTCTTATGAAGCTCAGAAGGAGACTGATCCAGAGTGAAATGCTGAGAAGCAAGTTCCCTGTGACCAGGAAATGTAATCGGCAAAATGACCAGAACACATAGTAAAGGAACAATATACAGCTGTACATAGTGTTTAATCCACTGGCGCATTATAGCCTCCAATATAGAATGAACTATAGAAATAAATGTTGTAGGGCCGTAGCAGGCCGTTATATATAGAGAGATCAATGTAAAACTGTAGTTCAATCTATATAGCAAGGGAATAAGCCCATCTTATAGGTAATAACATGCGGTGTCAATGTGTAAGGTACAGCAGCTTGAACAGGCCGATTCCCAATACATGCATGACTAGAAAATGGAGGTGTGAAGATTCTAAGAACAGGGTAATTATTTTTAAGAAATTCGACATGAAAAATCATTGAAAATTCACGAAAACTAAGCAATAATAACTATGCTAAATTTTAACTATAGATACGTAGAGGAAGAGTGAGAAACCATGTTCGAGAGATTAAAACGTTTGCTGATTGGCAGACCAATGAAGTCCAATGAGCTGGAAGGAGAGAGGCTTAGTAAGCTTAAGGCGCTGGCTATTCTATCTTCAGATGCGTTATCCTCAGTAGCTTACGGAACAGAACAGATTTTACTAGTGCTCATTGCGGCGGGATTTACGGCTCTCTGGTATTCTCTGCCTATTGCACTTGCTGTACTGGGTCTGTTAGCGATTCTAATTATTTCTTATCGTCAGACCATCTTCTCTTATCCTTCGGGCGGTGGAGCTTATATCGTTGCTAAGGATAATTTAGGGAAGGCGCCCAGCCTCGTGGCAGGAGGGTCACTTCTTGTCGATTATATTCTGACGGTAGCCGTGAGTTCTTCGGCAGGGACAGATGCGATTACCTCGGCATTTCCATCGCTGCACGACCATAGGGTGCTAATTGCCCTCATCATGATTATTTTCTTGACCATCTTAAATCTTCGGGGAGTGACTGAATCCGCCTCCGTATTAGCCATTCCGATCTATCTATTTGTTATAGCAATCTTCGTGCTGATTGTGAGCGGAATTATTAAATATATGTCAGGAGGAGTTCACGCAGCACATCCCGAATTCGGAGCTGCGGTCTCCAATGCAAGCTTGTTCCTGCTGCTCAAAGCGTTCAGCTCAGGGTGTTCGGCACTAACCGGGGTTGAGGCCGTATCGAATGCCATTCCTAACTTTCGGGAGCCTGCAGCAAAAAATGCAGCCAAGACGCTCTTAATGATGGGTTTGATTCTGGGCGCCATGTTTACTGGAATCACCCTTTTAGCTTATTGGTTCGGCATTCAGCCTACTGAGAAATCGACAGTCATTTCACAAATTGCTGAAGCGACATTCGGCAGAGGCGCATTGTATTTCATTATTCAGGGCGTGACGGCTGTCATCCTGTTCCTCGCTGCCAACACAGCTTATTCTGCGTTCCCGTTGCTGGCTTTCATGTTCGCGAAGGATAAATATATGCCGCATATGTTCATGGTTCGTGGAGACCGGCTAGGCTTCTCTAACGGAATTCTGTTCCTTAGCATATTTTCAGCTATCTTAGTTATTGTATTTGGTGGGAATACGGAGTCCTTGATTCCATTGTATGCAGTCGGGGTGTTTATTCCATTCACGCTGTCCCAGCTCGGAATGATGATGCGATGGGTGCGGCTGAAGCCGGATGGATGGGTGATCAAGCTTGCAATCAATACGATCGGCATGCTGACAACCTTATCGATTACCCTTATTTTCGTGATTACCAAGTTCACACAGGTTTGGGTCATCTTTATTTTCTTGCCTTTGGTGGTCTACGTGTTCTATAAGATTAGAGCGCATTATGATAATACGGCGGATCAATTAAGAATCAATCTGCAAGAAGATAAGCCGAATCCCAAAGGAAACACGATTATTATTCCGATCTCGGGCATTACACGAGTTGTGCTGAACACGGTAAGCTATGCTAAGACCCTGTCGAATAATGTAGTGGCCGTGTATATCGGGTTTGATGATGAATCCATTGCCAAGATGGAAAAAAAGTGGGCGGAGTGGGATCCAGGCATCCGGCTGATTGTACTTAAATCCAGATACCGCAGCATCATGCGCCCGCTAATGAAGTTCATTCAGACGGTCGAGTGGAAGAAATCAGCAGAGGATCATATCACCATCCTGATTCCGCAGTTCGTAACCAAGCATTGGTGGGAGAATGTGCTTCATAATCAGACGAGTATTATGATGCGGGCATATTTTATAAGATACAAAGAAGTAATTGTAACTACGGTGCCATTCCACTTGAAGAATTAGCCTTAAAGTTCAGTATAAAAATGCCGGGTACAGACCCTATTCTGATCTGTACCGACACAGCATAAAGACTAGACACGAATGTCGAGGTTTCTCCCTACATTAGGATCGACAGCGCAATCAAGCAGCTTTAGCAGGAACATACAAAAGGAGAAGAGCTTAGTGCTCTTCTCCTTTTGAGTGTGCGCCCGGCATGGGCGATAACTCGGCGGTGAAAGTCCGCTACAGGCTTGGCAGTAGGAACTGTTAGCTGAAGGCAAGGGTGTCCGCCGCGAGGCGGAATCTGAAGGAAGCCGGAGGCAAACCCTCGGTCTGACGAACAGAAATCACATAGAAGGCATCATGGGACGGACGAGCTTGCACTACAAAGCAAAGTCCAATACTGCCCGAATCCCATGGTGTAAATGTGGCAGATAGATGAGGGGAAGGTTATCGCTCTTACCCGGGGAGGTCTCACAGACGACAAGTAGGAAAAAAAAACCGAAAGACGGAGTAAAGCTTGCTGTGAGAAGTCAGCAGAGGCCATAGTACCCGGAAGGTTTTTTTTTCGGGGAAGGGCCGAACAATCGTAAGTCTCGAGTACATACCGAAAGGAGAGCTGACGCGATGAAAGCAGAATACCGAAAGGGCTACCTGCAAAGGGATAGCGTGGAACGCGAAGAGCATGCGGGAGTGCGGAGCGCCGGCACTCGGGAACGTAAAGAAAGAGGCGGTGCAACAGACCTGCTGGAGCAGATTCTGGACAGAGACAATCTGAACAGAGCCTACAAACAGGTCAAACGCAACCATGGAGCGCCAGGAATCGACGGAATGACCGTAGAAGACGCGCTACCCTGGCTGCAGGAACATAGAGACGAGCTGTTGCAAAAGATCCGGGAAGGCAGATACAAGCCCAGCCCAGTACGGCGCAAGGAAATTCCCAAAGCAGATGGAAGCGGAGTACGGAAGCTTGGCATACCCACGGTCGTAGACCGAGTGATTCAGCAGGCAGTCGCCCAGCAGCTCCAGCCCCTGTTCGAGCCGCTCTTCTCGGAGGGAAGCTATGGCTACCGCCCCGGTCGGAGCGCACAACAGGCCATTCGCAAGGTGAAAGACTATGCAGAACAGGGATACGGCTACGCAGTAGAAATCGACCTCTCCAAATACTTCGACACGCTGAATCATGAGCTGCTTATGCATCTTTTGCGCAAACAAATTCAGGACAGACGCGTAACCGAACTGATTAAGAGATACCTGAAAAGTGGGGTTATGGAGAACGGGGTGCACTGCAAAACAGAAGAAGGCTCCCCTCAGGGAGGCCCCCTGTCGCCGCTTCTGGCGAACATCTACCTGAACGAATTTGACCAAGAGATGAAAGGCCGCGGAGTGAACGTCATCCGCTATGCGGACGATATTGTGGTGCTTGCCAAAAGCAAACGGGCAGCGGTGCGGCTACTGGAATCCTGCGGAAAGTACCTGGAGACCAAACTGAGACTCCAGATCAATACGCAGAAAAGTAAGGTCGGTAGCGTAGTGGCTCGAAAGCACTTCAAATTTCTCGGCTTTGCCCTGGGAAAGAACAAGAACGGCATGTATATCCGTGCCCATGGACAATCCCTCGCAAAAGCGAAGAAGAAGTTGAAAGAACTCACAAGTCGCAGCCAGGGCAGAAATGTTCGCCAAGTCATGGAAAAGGTAAAAGTCTACATTCGGGGATGGATTGGTTACTACTATGTGGCCGACATGAAACGGATCCTGCAAAGCTGGAGCGAATGGTTGCGAAGACGACTGCGGATGTACATCTGGAAACAGTGGAAAAAGCCGCGAACAAAAGTACAAAACCTGCGGAAGCTGGGGATACCGGAATGGCAGGCTTACCAGTGGGGCAATTCCCGTCTCGGGTACTGGCGCATCGCCGGAAGTCCAGTGTTGTCTCGTTCCATAACAAACAAAAAGCTCGTACAGGCAGGATATTATGACTTTCCTGCGCAATACGAGCGTTTACGTAAATTGCACTTATGCGGTTGAACCGCCGTATACCGAACGGTACGTACGGTGGTGTGAGAGGTCGGCTACTCATCTAATGAATAGCCTCCTACTCGATTGGAGGACTTGGAAAGATCGGGCACAGGCTTACCGGTGGCATCCTCCTGGATCTTGTCCATCATATCCCCGACCGCTTCATCAATCATATCGGTTGGAGCGGGCCGCTTGGGATCCGGATCGGGTATGGAATTAAACCCCGGTTCGCGTTCTTCAGGATTTACTGACTTCATAGATACCACCCTTTCTATTATGGGACTAGGTTGCGCGATGCGGTGACGGTATATGTACCCAGTAAACGAAATAAAGGAAAGTGAATCATGGGCTATCTGGAGCCGGACATGCTTGCAGTACTTCTTCCACATCCTGAAGACGTACAAAAAGCTGCGGTATCTCGGTGAGTCCATGTCGTGAAGCTATGTGGGCTAGACGGATGCCAACCTGATTAGGCGCTGAAGAACGGGCGACTAAATCTTCCAGCAGGACGGTGACGCCTTCCAGATCACCAAGGTCTTCATCCTCAATCGGTTCAAAAGGTCCGGATAAGGGAATATACAAAATATCTGGGGGGCTCCATTCCGAAGACTCCAGCCGGACAAGCAGAACAGAAGGGTGAATGCGCTCAGTATCAAAATAAGACAGTACATGAATTTGCGGCATCTAGGATTCTCTCCCCTCCAGCTGATGATACAGCTTGTCCAGCAATTTCTGAGTCTCTTCGGTCCATGAAGATTTGCTGAGGACACTGTTAGAGCTAGGATTCAACGCTTTGGCTGTCTCGTTCTGCCATACATGCTGCAGGATTCTTCCTTGCATTTGTTCAATTCGGCTTCTGGCTAAGGCGGCGGGGAGCTTGAACTCTTCGGCCAGCATATCGGCTGCCTCCTTCTGATGATCGGGAAGCTCGAGCTCACGGATCATGAAAAAAGGGGCGGCCGCATAGAGGGCAAACCGGTCGGCTTCGATCTCCTGCTGCTCCAGGAAGAGACGAGGCATCAGTTTTTGGTTGCCAGCATGTCTCAGCACATGGCAGAGCTCATGGAAGAACACCTCGCGCTGCTGTCTTGGCTCCATCTTCTTATCGAGAAAGATCACGTAGGAGATATTGCAGGAGAAGGGATTTCCTTCATAATATACAATATCAATCTCGAAGGCATCTGCCACCTGGTCAATATCCAGATCTTCTGGCCTCAAAAAACCATGCTTCTTATAAGCGGACGATATGGATTGTTCCAGCTCAGTTTCTTGATAGAGAGTTAAATCCATTTTCAAATTCCTCCAGGTACAGAATATATGTTCGTATTATAGATGAAAAAGAATGCCCTTTAGTGTTGAAAGGGCAGGCAGTTAGCAGCTGTTAGGAGTGTCGATCCTCCAGCAGCCGCTTTTTTTGTTCCCGATAGGCCTTGAGGGCCGCCTCCATGACTTCGATCTCATCTGGACTGTACTTATCCGGTCCACCGTAGAAAGCAAGCCCGGATTCATCCGCAGAGGCACGGGGGACAGAGGTTCGGCCGAGCAAATAATCGGTGTCCACGTCCAGGATGTCAGCAATTTTCTTAAGCGTAGCGGAATCAATGGTCCGCTTTCCCGATTCATAGTTGCCGTAACCCTGACGGGTAATACCGAGCTTGTCGGCCATATCTTTATGGGTTAAATTTCTTGCTAATCTTAACTCGGCTAATTTGTCTGTTAACACCAGATCACCTCGTCTATCTACTTATTATTATAACCCATTATAGAGTTTAGGCAACATATAGTTTCCTTATTTGGGTTGACAGCAACAAATTGTTGCCTATAATTAAGAGTATGAGGCAACGAAATGTTGCTTAATCAATGATGGACGGAGTGATGGTCTTGGGACAAACCAGAACAGAGACATTCTCTTTAATGCTTGAACTGCCTGCTATTAATCGTGAAGCGACTCGACGCCGTGTGGAAAATGAACTAGGACGGATACGAATGTACCGCCGGATGGGGAGCGTTCGCAGAGAGGCTGCGACGACAGCTAGTTATGAAGCCCGCCTGCATGGAGCAACGAACCGAGTAAGCAAGCCTTCGGAGACTGTTGCCATATGGAATGTCGATAAGGAGACGGAGCTGGCCCGGCGGTCTCAGATGATGGACAAGGCTCTGGCCTGTCTGAATGAGCTGGAACGAGAATTAATAATGAAGCGTTATCTAGAGACGGACGATACTTACGATTATCTGATCTGTGGGGACCTGGGTGTTAGTGAACGTAAATATCGCCGGGTCAAGGCGGCAGCCATTGCTAAGCTGGCATGGGCTTTGCAGCTTGAGGTTCCCGCGATAGGATAGGAAGATCGGTAATATAGAAGTTAAACTTATAGCAAATCAGAGCGGCCTAGCGGTTATTCGGGAAGGGGCAGCTCAGAAAGAGAAGGACCGGCTTAAGGAAGGCCGGTCTTTTGTATTGTAGAGGGAGGATTCTGTTGTGGCCGGTTTGTGGCCGGCTTGTGGCCGCATCCTGGCCGTTCATTTGGAGAAAAGGGTGCTATGATTATATCATCAAAGAATTATGGAAAGCAGCATTACGCAAAGCAATCAGCTTATGAAGAGGGACCGGCCTAAGTTATGGCCGGTCCTTTGTGTTCCGCGTAAGAAATGCTCACATAATGCTTTGATGACGGATTCTATCAGAAAGGAGACTAAGATGAGAACTGCGATGAAGCAGCATCTGGCTGAGCACTTCAGCGAGCTGGAACGAAGAGTATATGATCTTCAATCTCCTCAGGCTTTGACGGGCTATCCTGCGGCCATGGTGCTGATGGGCAGCAGCGGCTCCGGGCTTCCCGGCAGGGGCGAGAGGCAATCCGTGGTGATTCGCCTTTATGCTAAGGCCGGGGGCTTTGCGGAGATCGACCGGCTGGGAGAGAAGCTGATCCGCCTTTTGCATGAGCAAAGCTTCACTACAGAGGAAGGGAGCGTCTTCCGCTGTCGCTATTTAAGCGAGAAGGGTTCTGACACACGGGATGAAGCGCTGGAGTTGTCCGTTCGTGAGTATCGGTTTGCTGCGGATGCTCTTATTAGTGAGGCACCAACAGACGGCGCAGATCTCTGGCTTGACGCACTGGCTCTCTGGTCGGAGCAGCAGCTTGGCGGAGCATGGACCGGCTGCCGAGGAAGCTGGCCGCCGGACTACTCCCTGCCGGCTGTGCTATGGCGGGTAACGGGCTGTGAGGTCAAGCCGGCTGGCGGGGCTGCTATCGAGCTTCGCAAGCAGCTCGCCGGACACGTGCTGGGTCGCAGCGAAGCAGAGGAGCAAGCCGCGGTGCTTGCCTTGGCCACGGCACTGGGTGAACAGGGCAAGATTCCGCTGTCCGCTGTCAGCAAGGCCTATATGACAGCCGAAGAGATCCGTACCGACCTTCAGGCAGATCCGCTGAGCCATGGCCAGCTTACGCTGACACTGGCCCGGCGGGTGCCAAGACCCGAGGTGCCTGCAGCGCTGATGCAGCAAATTCATTATTCTAAAGCAGAAAGGTGAGGAAAGGATACATGTCAGCTAAAAAACCATCTATTGAAGAAACAAAATACACGCTCCAGGAACTTGAAGCAGAGGCTGAAGCACTGTTCAATGTGCGCCCTGAAGTGCTTCAAGGAGCCTTCTACGGAGCACAGGAAACCGAGCATACCGTAGAACAAGCCAAACTCAAAATTCAACAATTTATGAAAGCGATGGTGAAGTAACATGGCAGGAGGAACATGGAATCAGATGGACGAGAAGCTGTTACCGGGATTGTATATGAATTTTCAGGCTGCGGCGGCCTCGGCAATTCAGCCGGGAGCGCGGGGAACGGTTGTGGTTCCCGTTAAGGCCGATTGGGGTCCTGTCAGGGAATTTGTTGAAATCAGCAGTGAGCAGGGAATTCGCCAGGCTTTCGGCGCTCAAATTTCTGAGAAGGCGACCGCTGCAAGCTCGCTGTACTTGGCGCTGCTAGGTGGGCCGAAGAAGCTGTTCGCCTATCGTTTGGCCGACGCTTCGGCCAAAGTCGCGGAGCTTAAGCTAAAGAGCAAGGACGATAAAGATCTTCTCCTGCTTAGCGCTAAATATCCTGGCGCCAGAGGCAACAGCTTCCGCATGACCGTACAGCCAAGCGTGACTGACCCGGCTGTGAAAGAGATCAAGCTCTATGAAGGCACGGCGCTGCTAAGAACCTTCAATGCAGGCAGCGGCTCCGCTGAAGCAGCCCGTGAGGCGATTAACGGGGACAGCGAGAATGTGTGGGTTACGGCTCAGGCTGCGGCAGATGCGGCGGATAGCACGCTCGCCGAGATTGCTTCCGCAGCATTTGCAGGCGGCGCAAGCGGCATTGACAGCCTGACCAATGCGGACTACATTGCCGCTCAGGCTGCGCTGGAGACGCAGAGCTTCGATGTGCTGGCCCTGGACGGTGTAACGGACAGCGCCTTACAGCAGAGCTTTGCGGCTTGGACCAAGCGGGTCCGCCAGGAAGGCAAGCAGGTGCTGCTCGTGCTCGGCGGTTCCCTAGCGGATGATACCGCAGCTAAGGCGCCGGCCTTGGCATCTGCGCGTTCTGCCCTGCTGAACCATGAAGGCATCATCAATGTGGGGACAGGAGCCCGCCTGAACGGAACGGACTACAGTTCTGCCCAAATTTCTGCTTACGTTGCTGGGCTGATTGCCGGTCAGCGTCTGAACGAGTCGACCACCTATGCGGTGACGCCGTTCGAGGATGTCACCCGCCGCTGGACGCGCACCGAACAAGAGGACGCCGTGCGTGGAGGCGTGTTCATCCTGTTCCATGACGGGCGCCAGGTTAAGGTGCTGCGAGGCATGAACAGCCTGATTACGCCGCGGAGCGGGCAGAACAAAGGCTGGTCCAAAATCCGCACCGTGCGCGTCATGGACGCCATTACCTCCGACCTGCAGCGCTCGGCAGAGGAAACCTATATCGGCCGTGTGAACAACACAGAGGAAGGACGTCTTGCGCTGATCGGAGCCTGCAAGGCTTATCTGGCCCAGCTGGCAGGCAGCGGAGTGATCGAGGCAAACGGCTATGATGTCACCCTGGACCCGGCTTACTATGGGCCTGGAGCCAGTCTGACTCCGCAGCCGGACCAGGTGTACCTGCAGTGGAATGCCCGTTTGACCGATGTAATGGAGCAGCTTTTCGGAACCTTTTACGTACAGTAAACCCATATTAATGAGATAAGGAGAGATCGACGATGTTAGACGCTTCAAGAGTGATTCTGGGAACCTATGGCCAAGCCTATATTGATGGGGTATGGCAGACACATATCAACAAGCTGGAAGCTAGTGTAGAGATGGAGAAGCGGGAGCTGAACCTGTGCGGCAGCGACTGGAAGGTGCACAAAAGCGGAATTAAGAAAGGCACGGGCACAATGAGCGGCTATAAGGTGACCTCGGACATGATTCGCCGCGGCTTCACCAAGTTCGAGATCATTACCAAGCTGGAGGACCCGGAAGCCTACGGTCATGAGCGTGTGCGCTTAATAAACTGTTCACCGGACAAGATTCAGCTGGCCAACTGGACTGCAGGGGAAGAAGTGCAGGAGGAAACGACCTTCACCTTCGAAGGCTACGAGCTGCTGGATCCGATTACAGCGAATTAAGAGGGACCTAGGATACTTGGCGCAAGGTGTTCAGAAATATACCCATGATGAAAATGGAGGATACAAGCAGATGAACGAAATGGAACAATTGAATGAGGAACAAATTCTGGATGGTCTCTTCGAAGCGGCGGATAAGCTGCCGGAAGAGGCCGTTTATATTCAGCGCCTGGACCTGCGGATGATTCTGCGGGGCCTTACTTCAAGCCGGGTTGACAGCATTCGGGAACGCTGCACGGTACGCAGAACGATTAAGGGACGCACAGAGGAAAAGGTGGATACCGAGGTGTTCAACGCTCTCCTGATCTCCGAATCTACAGTCCGACTTGAGGTCAAAGGGCTGGAGCTAACGGGCTGGGGGGATTCCCGCATCACTTCCCGCTTAAAGCTGTCTGGCGGAGAGCAGGCTGTACGGCGGATGCTGCTGGCCGGAGAGCTCGATGCGGTCGGCGATAAAGTGCTGGAGCTGTCCGGCTTCGGGGTCGATATTGATGACTTAAAAAACTGATCGGCTCCGGGGGAATGACGACGATGCTGTACCATCTGTGGGTACGGCATCACCTTCGTCCCGGAGAGTTCAGAAGGCTCCCCCGCGGGGAGCAGATGCTGCTGATGGCTTTTACGCAACAAGAGCTTGACGCGCAGGCTGGTAGCGATAGCTTTGGATAAGGAGGTGAAGCAAGAATGGCAGATGCCATGAGCAATTTAAATCTTGATACAGGCAGCCTTGTTAAGGCAAACAATCAGCTCAGGGCTATGGATAAATATATGGCCAGCATTGAGAAAAAGGCGAATTCGATGAGCCGCAACGGGCTTGCCCGGCAGATCACCCTGGTAGACCGGTTGACCGAATCTGTGAAGCGGCTGGATCAGGCGCTGCGGCGAATTCGGGAGCAGGACTTATTCAAGCCGGCAACGATGAAGCTGGCGGTTCAGCAGAAGGTACAGGTTGAGCTGGCCGGCTTAGCAGGTTTGTTAGACAAGCTGTCCAAGGCAGGCCAGAAAGGAAATGCGCTGCCTGTCAGTGTGGCCCAGACCAGTGTGCAGACCGCTACGCAGGCGATCACCATTGTCAACCAACCGCCACAAGTATCTGTAGCCGTAACCTGCAATTGCACCTGCAAGGGTGAGAAGGAGGAGGATAAAAGCTGGTTTGATCACTTGAAGGATGGGGTTGATTTCGCCAACAGTATTTATGAACTAAAGGACAACCTCTTGGATACAGGTAAGAAAGTGAAGAAATGGAATAAGAATCGCAAGGAGAGGAAAAACGGCCTGCCTACTGAGGAAGAAGGGGGCAGAACGAAGGCAAAGTCCAGGTCCAGGTCCAGGTTCGGAAACAGACCCAAATCAAAGACTTCATCCGACTCCGGCAGCGGAGGATCTTCCTCCCGAAACAACTCCAAATCTTATCCTTACCGCCAAAGAGCTTCTTCTTCTCCACTAGAGGATACGGTGCTCAAGGAATCGCCAGCCGCTCCTAAAGGAGGGAAGCTCCAGGGAGCCCTAAGCGCTACTGGCAAAGGGCTGCGTAAAGCGGGAAGCGGACTTAAGAAGGCTGCAGGTGGCGTGTGGAAAGGACTGAAGTGGGCTGGGAAATATGGAGGAAAGGTGCTAAAGCCCTTAGGAACAGCGCTTGATGTTGTGGATATTGTAAAGAGTAAAAATGCCGAGGAGCGCGGAGAAGCGATCGGCTCAAGTGCAGGCGGCTGGGGCGGAGCCGCGATGGGCGGGGCCATCGGTACGGCGATTTTCCCCGGCGTAGGCACAATTATCGGCGGTGCGGTCGGCGGGTTGCTGGGCAGCTTCGGTGGCAGCAAGCTGGGCAAGTTTATCGGCGGCTTATTTTCTCGTAAGAAAAAGAAGAAAAAGGCCGAACCGTCTCCAAACCGATTGAGAGCGATTAATCGGCCCGCAATCAGTGCACTTGCTGCGAATCCTGCACTCCAGACGGCCCCTGAGGCCATTGGCCTCGCGGGTCTTGGAGCTGCGGCTAGCGGTGCGGCGATCGGCTTTGCTGGCGGGGCAGGAGCGTCAGCTGCAAGCCCAGCTATCCCTCGCAGCCGAGCTGCTGCTCCCGTTCGGCCGGGTGTATCCGGAACGCAGACCGTACAGATCAGCGATGTGCAGATGAATACACTGAGCAGCCTGGTCAGCGGCCTGAAGATGGAAACCCAGCAGATTCAGGTTAACGTTCCGGTAGGCGCCGTGCAGATTGAAGTCAAGGACAATGAGATCGATATTGCAGCCATATCGAAGCAGGTTAGCCAGCAGATTGGGGCGGAATTGAAGCGGGCGCTGGAGAACCGCAAGCAGCCGGCATCTTGAGGCCGGCAAAGGAGGTGAGCATGTGGACTTTATTTTGAAGGATGGGAAGGGCAAGAGTTTCTGGTTCCCGGTCAACCCTGAAGAAGTCAACATTTTCAGGGATAAGGGGATGGAGACCGTAACCCTGTTATCATCCGGTGAATTCGATCTGCCGCAGGGAGAGAAGGTGAAGGAGATATCCTTCTCTTCTTTTTTTCCACAGCAATATGATGAAGGATACTGCCGTTACATGAACATACCTGACCCCATGGAGGCAATGAATCAGCTGAATTTGTTCCTCTTATCCAAAACACCGCTCCGCTTCATGATTACGGGAACAGGCGTCAATGTGCCGGTATGGGTGACCTCCCATAAAACAACGCTTCGGGGAGGGGAAACGGGTGATGTCTATTTCGACCTGACCTTACGCACCTGGCGGGAGCTCAAAGTAGGCAAGATCGCAGCGGCTTCCAAAGGGGGGAGCAGCGTGACTGCCGCCCGGAACCGGGCTGATTTGAAGACAAGTCCCAAGATCTATACGGTTAAATCGGGGGATTCTCTGTCCAAAATCGCTAAGCTGGAACTCGGTTCAAGCGCTCGCTGGAATGAGATTTACAAGCTGAACAAGACGGTGATCGGCAAAGATCCGAACCGGATCAAGCCGGGGCAGAAGCTGGTGATGCCGTGAGCTATAAGGTGATTTTGCAGAATAAATATGATCTCACCCCCCTGGTACAAAGCATCTCGCTTAAGGATTCCCTGGAGCAGATTGCTTATCAAGGAAATGTCGAGCTGGTGGCCGGAGCAAGCATGCCTTCGGTTACCCCTGGGGATGAAATCCGGATCAGCGGTGTGCCGCTGGGGAAGACGGAGATGGTTCCTTTGCTTCATCCGGCGGTGGTGTGGGACTGTGACAGCTCAAGCAATAACGGTGCCAAGCGGATATCGCTGACGCTCTATGACCGCACGATTTATTTGGACAAATCGGAGGACGAATATCTTTTTCCGAAAAATCAGACAGCGTCCCAGAGGGTTTGGAAATATGCCGCCGATTGGAAAATCAAGCTGGCCAGCGTGCCTGACACAGGGAAGAAGCTGGGGAAGGCGGTATACCGTTCGCAGACCATCCATGCGATGATGACCGCCGACCTTCAGGAGACGGCCAAAGCCGGCGGAGATTTATACCATCCCCGTATGACGCCCTCTGGGCTGGAGCTGTACAAGCTTGGCAGCAATAAGACGGTTTATGTACTGGATCAGAATGAAGAGGTCAGCCAATCCAGAACGCTGGAAGGGGCCGTAACCCAGGTCAAGGTGATCGGGGTCTCCGAATCTGCGAGTGATTCGGCCGCATCGAAGGTGCTGGCCATTGAATCCAAAGACAAGGACAAGTTCGGTACCCTTCAGGCATTGGTGCAGGATGACAAGGTGAAGACAGCGTCTGCTGCTAAGACCTTGGCAAAAGCGAAGCTGAGAGGTATTCAGCAGACGTTCACGGTAGCAGCGCCTGACATCAACATCATTCGAGCAGGGGATGCAGTCATGCTAAACGGGATGCGCTTGATCGTGACAACGGTTAACCACCAGCTGGGCAGCCCGGGCAGTATGACACTTGAGCTGGCAGCCTATGAAGATGTGAGAAGGAGGTATTACCTTGACGGATAACGAACAGAACAGCGGCTTGGCGGAGGCAGTACATTCTGCCGTTAAGCGGCAGACGCGCTCAGCGCTGGCTCAGACGGGTGCGGTGCTGGGTACGATGACCGGAACAGGCCTGAAGCTGGATGATTTCAAGCACGAAATTCAGGATTACTTAGTGGCCGAGCTGCCGGGGAAGCTTAAGCTTCCTGAGCTGAAGCTCTCTGGCACGGTACAGGGACTGCGTGACAGTACCGGCGATCTGGTTGGCGGCAAGGGAGAGTTTGAATTCGAGCCCGCTGAGATTGAGAAGGCTGCGCTTGATCTGGACGGGGGCTTTGCCCCCGGTGACCGCGTGCTTGCCCTGCGGCTGAATGGAGGCCGTGATGTACTCGTGATGTGTAAGGTGGTGGAGCGGCATGCCTGAGCTGTTCCCTGAGGACATGGAATTTTACGATGATTTGGCGGCGAGTAAAAATGGAGACTTGACGGAGCCGGCGGCACAGCCGGTCCCATTCGGACGAAGCTGGCGCTTTGATTATGATGCCGGGGAATTTGTGCTCACACCTACCGGCAAGGCCGCAGTGGCTGCCGGAACGGATGCTTGGCTGGAATGGTGCCGCAAGGTGCTGCACACGCCCAGGTACCGTCATCTGATTTATTCGCGAAGCTATGGGCATGAGCTGGACGAGCTGCTGGGCTCGGGTCTTACCCGGGCAGCTTACGAGAGTGAAATCCGCCGGATGGTGGAGGAGGCTCTGCTTGCCGATCCCCGGACAGCCAGTGTGGACGGCTTCGCATTTACTTGGGCGGGTGAAACCTGCTCGTTCACCTGCCGGGTGACGAGTGAACGGGATGAATCCGCCTCATTATCGGGAAGTGTGGTGATCTAAGTTGGCAGAACTGCCGATTTATTTGCAAGAACAAACAGAAGAACAGATTATGCAGCGCATGCTTGCACGCATTCCCTCCGATATTGACAAATCGGAGGGTTCTTTTATCTGGGATGCCGCCGCGCCGGCGGCATTCATGCTGTCCGAGGCAGCGCTCTGGGCTCAGCAGGTGCTGGAGCGTGGGTTCGCCGAGACCGCGTACGGCGAATATCTTGACCTGCGGGCGGCCGAGCACGGACTGACGCGCCGGGCGGCCGTCTCAGCTTCCGGCCAGGTGCTCTTCACGGGCACCGCTGGCCGGGTCGTCCCGGCGGGCACGCTGGTGGCGACGCCTGCGGACGAGCTGTCCGGCGAGCCGTCGGCGGAGTACGAGACGACCGCCGCCGTTACGCTGGACGAATCGGGCAGCGGCTCCGCCCCGATTCGGGCCGTCATCCCGGGGCGCAGCGGCAATGTGCCGGCGGGCACGATCACGGTGATCGCCTCCCCGGTCAGCGGGGTCACGGCCGTGACGAACCCGGCCGAGACGCGAGGCGGAACAGATACCGAGGCCGATGAGGCGCTGTTGGAGCGCTATTATGCCAAGGTGCGCCATGCGGGCACCAGCGGCAATAAAGCGCAGTACATGCAGTGGGCCTCGGAGGTGCCCGGCGTTGGCGGCGTGCAGGTGCAGCCGCTGTGGAAGGGGCCGGGCACGGTCGGCATCTATTTGCTGGATGCCGAGAAGCGGGCTGCGGCGGCGGACATTGTCGCCGCCGCCCAGCAGGCCATTGATCCGACGCAGGACGGTCAAGGGGAAGGGCTGGCCCCGGCGGGCGCGGTGGTGCATCTGATGCCCGCCGAAGAGGTGCCGGTCAATGTCAGTGTCCGGCTGACCTTGGCGTCCGGCGCTGTGCTTGCCGACGTCCGCTCGCTGATTGAGAAGGGAGTGCGGGCTTACTTGAAGCAGCTCGCTTTTGCCGATCCGCTGGTTCGGACTACGCGCATCGCAGCGGTCCTGCTCGACATTCCGCCGATCATTGACTTCAGCGAGCTGACCGTGAACGGTCTGGCTGATACGAATCTTGAGGTCGGCACAGGTCAAGTTGCTGTACTGGGGAAGGTGGATGTGCATGAGTGATTTTGCCGTAACCAGCCCTAAGGGGAAAGAGCTGATGTCTTATCTCCCGGCCTACTACGAGACCTCGCGGGTAATAAAGGCCGACATGCAGTCCAAGGGCATGGAGATGGACCTGTTCTATCTCGCGCTGAGCGAGACGCTGCAGCAGTTCTTCGTCCGCACTGCTACCTGGGGGCTGGAGCGGTGGGAGCGAGAGCTGGGCATTGTGACGGAACCGCTCAAGCCGCTGGAGCAGCGGCGGTCCGTGGTGGAGTCGAAGCTGCGCGGAGCCGGCCGGTTTACAGGCCGGCTGGTGAAGAACGTGGCCGAGGCGTATGACGGCGGTGCGGTGGACGTGTCCTTTCGGCCGGAGGCGTGGAGCTTCACGGTCAAGTTCGTGGACACGCTCGGCCTGCCGCCGAATATCGACGATCTGAAGGCGGCGATTGAGGAAATTAAGCCAGCGCATATGGCGGTGGAGTATGAGTTCCGTTATCTGCTCATTCGGGACGTGCATGAGCAGATGACGCTGCGTGAGCTGGAGGCGAAGCCGCTCACACTGTTTGCTTTTAACCGAGAGGAGGGCCAGCATGGCTGAAACTACGAATTTGAAGCTGTATAAGGTAGACCCGGCGGTGGACGGGGAGAAGACGTTCAACATTGATAAGATGTTGAACGAGAACTGGGATAAGATTGATGAAGCGGTGGCTAATGTTAATCCGGACCTACCGGATGCTTCACTGGAGCAGAAGGGGATTGTTCAGCTGTCGAGTGATTTAGATAGCGATGCGGAGGATAAGGCGGCTACATCCAAGGCATTGAAGGCGGCTAATGAAGCTGCGAAGAAGTATTCTGATAAGCAAAGTCTGACTTTTAAGGGACACTTAGCTGCGGGTACCGATTTGGATACTGTTACTGAACCGGGGGTATATCAGTTAATAGAAGCGGCAAAATATACTAACATGCCTGCATCCGTTGACTGGACCATATTAGAGGTTATCGTGGGAGGCGTAGGTATACATGGACCGTATATTTTACAAAGAGTAGTCTCAGTAACCACACATTCGATAATGTTTAGAACGAGGACCGAAACAATGTGGAATAATTGGACTATGGTGGCCACCTCAAATTTAGATTGGCAAAAAGCAAAGCTAACGACAGATGATTCAAGAAACATTCTGATAAACGGGCATGATCTGAATAATTTGACAGCGACCGGATTTTATAACGGGAGTAATCTTACGAATGCACCTACATCTGCTAACGAATATGAATGGTGGTACATTGAAGTTCAGTGTCACTCGTATTCAAATGATTATGTTCTGCAAAGAGCAAGTAGGCTTACTAACGGCGGCGTTCCCACACTGTATCAACGTCAAAGAGACAATGGTAATTGGAGCGCTTGGAGTCCAGATCTTTTTCAATCTGGCGTTAATGCTAAGGCAGGGATTGTGGATGCCATTAACGCCATGGGAGGTAGCGCATCCACAAATGATGACTGGGCCACGATGGCAAGTAAAATTCAGACATTATCCAAGTCGGGTATCATAAATGTATCTTTTACTAAAGAGTACACCACTGGGAATGTGCCTAATGGCATAACGGATGTGGAAATACTAAGGATGCCTAATATGTTGAAATTCATGTCGTTTAGGGGGCGATTATACTTCAAAGGGTACGAACCTCCAAGCAACGGTAATTACACACAAGCTAGAGTGATTCTTAAAGATATCAAGGGTGAAGTAACTACAATTGACTATGATAACCCTTCAATTATTAGAGGGCTTCAACTTGATATGATAAACAATTTAAAGACAATATGGTTTGATGATCCGTATAACTCTAGCTCTAGTAGTATAAGAATGTTTAGCGGCACTATGGATATGCCTGCTAATTTTGATCTCAATAATCCAATTACTCTTTGTTTTCGTACAATTATTAATAACCCAAATGCACTTCCTACAGAAAGAAGCGCGTATCTGAGCATTGATGGACATCTTTATTATGGATAGGAGGAATCACACATGTCAAAAGTAACGAAGTATGTAATTTATGAAAAGTTAACAGACCATATAGGTAATGTACAAGCAGTTATTCAGCAGCCATATCCCGAGCAAATTGTGGATAATGGTATGTACATTGAGCGAGACATTCCGCAGCGTGAGGAAGTAATTAATATGGATCCCTATCTGCGAATCAATTTAGAAACACAAGAACTCTATTATGATTATATCGCCAGGGAAACTTTTGAGAGCCGAACACGGGCACTACAGGCAGAGAACGATGCTCTTAGAGCCAGAGACATTGAAAATCGTGAATCCATAGCTTCACTCTATGAAATGCTACTTAAAGAAGCTAATGCTTAAGCTTCTTACCGGATTTGCACTTTTGAAAGGAGGCGAACTATTTATGCAAGTGTTCGTAACGATTTACGTATCGTTAATCGTCGCCGGACGCCGGACCATTGAGCAAGTACCGGCCAATCTCCGCGATGCAGTAAAAACAGATCTGGACGCGCTGAACGGCGCAGCCGAATAGACCGCGCTATACTGGCAGCGGTTATTTTATGCCCTCGAACCCATTCGAGGGCATCATTTTTTCCACAGAAAAGGAGGGAGAGGATGCAGGAAGGAGTTAACAAAGTGGATGAAGAAAATGCCAAGCTTCTTGTAGATATTCAAATTCAGCTAGCGAGAATTGAGAAGACGCTAGAGGTCGTGCCAACCTTGGCGGCAGCTGTGGAGACGCTTAGGGAAATTGCAAGGAACGCGGATCAGTCGGCGAGGTCGGCACACCAGCGGTTAGATGTGCTTCAGACGGCGAAGGAGATAGCGGATGAGGCACTGCGTACGGCTCAAGCGGCCATTGCCGAACAGGAGGCCCAGAAGGATGACCAGGAATGGTTCAGGCGAACCTTCTACGGTGCCATGATTACTGGATTTGCCGGTCTTATCGTTTCCGCGATTATTGCTGGGATCAAGTTGGGCGGGAGTTAACGATATGGAGACGATTTCAAACGACATCCTAACCCTAGCTGCCCTGGTTGCCGCCTATGTTGGCGTGGTCCGGGGCTTTGGGTTGCAGGAAAAATGGCTTAACATCGCAGCCGTGTTGATCGCGGCTGTTTTTGTGCTTGTGCCCAGCTGGCTCCAGGATAAGCTGATCCTGGTATCCATCGTCGGACTTTCCGCCACTGGGGCTTATCAGTTCGCGAAGAAGAAGGAGTGAACAACCTATGCAGAAGAGTAATGCTAACAATGCGCAAGGCATTGATGTTTCTCACCATAACGGCAGCATTTCCTGGGATCAGGTGCGTGCGGCAGGCAAGAGCTTTGTCTTCATCAAGGCGTCCCAAGGGATAAGCTACCGTGATCCCAAGTTTCTGACGAACGTTAAGGAGGCGCGCCGTGCAGGGCTGCTGGTGGGCGCCTATCATTTTCTGGATGCTACCTCGGCAGCAACTGCTAAGGCGGAAGCCTCTAATTTTCATTCAGCTATGCAGGCGGCTGGAGGCCCAGCTGTTTTTGAACTTCCTCCCGTGCTCGATTATGAGGACAACCCGGGCAAGCTGAGCAAGGTGCAGATTACCGCGGTTGCCGAAGCGTTCTTGACCGAGATTGAGCGTCTCACCGGGCGGAAGCCCCTTTTATACTCAGGCAATTCGTTTGCTGGAAATTTTGAGGCCAAGCTAAGTAAGTATAAGTTATGGGTAGCCCGTTACAGCACAGAGGTTCCTTATACTGTGCCTGCCTGGAGCGCATGGTCATTTTGGCAATATAGCAGTAAGGGGAAAGTAGCGGGCATACAGGGGAATGTAGATTTGAACGAGTATGCAGGAACAGTGGAGGAGCTGTACGCCGCGTTCGGTGTGGGTGTTAAGGCAGGAGAGAAAGACTCTGACAAGCAGGATAAAGACTCAGGCCACAAGACCCCGCCGCTCTGGAAGGAGCAGGGCCGCCAATGGCTGATCAAAAAGCTGGGGCTCAGCGAAGAATGGGCCAGTGAAGACCCTATTGATATCGGTACTTTGGGGACATTGTTGTCTCGCTTTCACACTTAAACTAACTTGAATACTCCCTCTTTTTAATTTCTCCCACTACGTGTCCCGAGGCTTTTTTTCTATAGGCAGGAGGCAGATACCCAAGCACTTCGGTCGTTTCAACATATGGTATCGTGTAGTCAAAATCAAAGGAGGAATCAGCATGAGTGGAGTTGTAGGCGGAGTTGGATGCGGACCTGCTCCAAGCCCGGGTCCAGGCCCTGTAGTTGGTGGCATCTGGACATCAACAGGTACGATTTTGGTTCTGTTCATCCTGCTGGTCATCATTACACGGTCTTTTTTCTTTTAAAAAGCCAACTATAATTTAATGAATTATTGTAAAAAGGCGGGCTTTTGGAGCCCGCTTTTTTCTTCTTTAAAAAAAGTGTTGATCTTCTAACTGTTTATGGATATAATATTCTTTGTGAAGTTTGAAGTATCTGTTTGAGAACAGTACATTATTCCATGCCGGGGTGGCGGAATTGGCAGACGCACAGGACTTAAAATCCTGCGGTTGATTTTACGCTCACATCCCCGTTAAATGGGCGATTATCCGTTTACATAGCGTTAAATGTACGTAAGGTCCTCCGGGTCTGATTTATACGCAAAAATACTACACAGAACCTAGCGCAGCCATTCGAAATGGAGGCGTTTTTATTTTGGCTAGAGTACGTAAAATTACCACTGATCCTTCGCTCATGACGTGGGAGCAAGCCCTCGCAGGATTCCTCGATTATAAAACCGCTCAGGGTATCAGCGCGCAGACTTACGAAGATTACGATAAGCACGCGCGGCTATTTTTTAAGCGGTTCCCCAACGCATGGAATACTCCGGACAATTTGACGGAAGGGTTATACGCACATCTCTCCGAAGAGGTAAAACCGGCTACGTTTAACAATCGATTGATTTACTTGCGCACGTTTTTGAATTGGTGTGTGGAGAAGGGAATAATAACGCATAATCCGATCGCGAACATGAAGAAGCGGAAAGATGAAGGGCGTGTTGTCGCAGTTGATGAGCGCATCTTGCAGAAGTTGCTAGAGATGCCAGATCAGTCAACATTCGTTGGTCTTAGGGATTACGCGCTTATCCTCTTAACTTTAGACACCGGCATCCGACCGAAAGAGGCCCTCACCTTATTGCCTTGTGATTTTAATCCGGCTTCTTACGAAATTTATATTCCGGCGAAAAATGCTAAAACTCGGATATCGCGCACACTGCCGATATCTGATATCACGCTAAAGACATTAAAACGCCTCTTAGCGGCACGGCCCGCTGAGTGGGGCGAGGAAGCTCCGATTTTCTGTACGTATGAGGGACGCTCTCTAAATCGCCATACCTGGGGCGATCGGCTTGAAAAGTATACGCGAGAATTGGGTGTCCATATTAGACCTTACGATCTAAGACATGCGTTTAGTTTAGAATACATTCGCAATGGGGCGAATAGTTTTGCATTACAGAAAACACTCGGGCACACGAGTATGGAGATGACTAAGCGATATGTCGCTCTGGTAACTGACGATTTGAAGGCGGAGCATGCAAAGGCAAGTCCGTTGAATAAACTAATGAAGAACACGAAAAGAACAACGAAAATATAGTATAACGCTCATCTCTTCGGCAAATAGCCGCAGGGGTGAGCGTTATTTTTTCTATACGGTCTATCTTGTTAATATAGGGGTATCAAAACGAAGAAAGGGCTTGTGGCAATGGATAAGCGAATAGGAAGAAGATACAAAAATGAACGTAACGTATGTAATCGCAACTTACCTCTGGATGAGTTGTTCGAAATATTTTATAACGCCAAGACTGCAGAAGGCAGATCCCCCAGAACCCTTGAGGCGTATACGGAAGGATATCGTCATCTTTGCGAGTATATGGAAATGATCGGAGTGGAGCGGACACAGACTGCGGTAACTCCAGATCTACTGAGGTCATATATTTCTTGGATGCTTCATGGAAAGAGAAAGTGGGAAGGTCATGCTCATAAGAGTGAGGATAGTATGACGTTAGGACTGTCACCAGTTACGATTAATACAAAGATTAAAGTAATCAAGGGAATGTTTCGTTATCTTAATGAAGAGGGACATATCAATCATGATCCAACTGCACGCATCAAAAAGTTAAACGAACCGGTAAAGAAATTGAAAATTATGAGTGTTGAAGAGATGCGGAGACTTCTCAATCAACCTAACCGTAAAACTTATGCCGGCTTCAGGGATCACGTAGCCATGTGTGTTTTAATTGACAGTTTTGCCCGTATAAGTGAGGTGCTTTCCTTGAAAATAACAGATATTGATTTCAAGTTAGGAATGCTCTTTTTTGATGAGAAAATAGTAAAAACAAGACGCGGAAGGTCTGTTCCGGTAACTAAACGAACACTGCGCCTTCTAAAAGAGCTAATTAGAGAGAACGAGGAGTTCGAGTCTGAGTACATTTTTTTAACGAATTACGGTGAACCGATAAGAGACGATAGACTTCGCGATCGAATAAAACAACACGCCAAGAATGCAGGATTAAAAATCCGCGTTCATCCGCACTTGTTTCGCCATACATCGGCCACGATGTTTCTTGAAAATGGTGGGGATCTTCGTCACCTTGCGGGAATAATGGGACATTCAGACTTGCGTATGGTTATGCGCTACACACATATCTCAGATAAGGCGCTCAAAGCCCAACATGAGCAGTATACGCCGATGCATGATGTGTTGGGGAAACGGAGCCTCGAAAGAAAGATCAAGCGGACTTATTAGTCCAATACATTTTTACCGGCAGAAAAATCGAACCAATTCGTCGAAATATTAACGCAAACATGACGAAAGGACTACGCAAATGAAACGATCGAGTCGATTTATGCGGACGCTAACGGCCAACTTGCACTTTTATACCGCGCAAATGGAACAAGCGCCGGTTGTCGTATTTGCTGCGGGAGAACTCGTCGGCAGCGGTAAGATTGCGGAAATTACGGAGGAAAGCGTGAAGATCGGAGACGAGCGATTTCTTCGCGCTGTCTGTACGTTTAAATATGCGGGTTAACAAAAAAAGGCCGTTTAAACCGGCCTTTTTCTAATAAATCATCACTCCTTGCGTTGCTTGAAACTCTTTAAACTTACCGAGGTCGAGGATCGCCCTACGTATTGCTCGATAGTCGTTTGAAGGAACATCCACAAACTGAGACCCTTCCTCTGTTTCTACTTCGAATAATCCTTCTGGAGCTCTTGTAGTAGTTATCAAATCAACATAACAACCGTAATCAATTGAGTACACATTGTACCTTACACCTGGTGAGTCGTGGCTAGATACGCTCTGTTTTATTACGTGTAGGACACGAGAATCAAATAGAAAATCAATTAGCGGGTCTTTAACATCGCTCCTCAGTAAAAAGGCTCGCGCCCGCCGATGTGCAATTACCTCAGTAATGATCCACTGTAGCAGCGTAGTTGCTCCTGGTCGTGGAGTAATCGCTGTTTCTTTTGAACGATTAAACCAAACTTTTGCGGCATGCCGAATATTAGGTATTGAGATTGGTGAAGATTTTGCTTGTTGGGCGGCTATACCAAGAATGTTAATTGCATCTCTAGGCACTCCTTCTGATGCTTTTACAAATTCATCAAAGGCATTTACTTGGGTAAACGCAAGCTTAGTAAACTGCTCATATGTTTTAATCCCTTTTAGATCATCAGCGGGTATAATACTAGCTATGTGTTTAAAAATTAACTGACCAAAGAAATCTTTAGCATTTTCGGAGCTATTCTCAAAAACCATGTACTCGTCTAAGTTAAGGCTCGCAGCTACATCCGCTCCAATTTCGATACCAATATCTAAACTCCCATCTTCTGTTATCCTAAAATTACATCTTTGCTCAATTGCAGCAATTTTCACAGATACCCCTTCCACTGAGAGCAATGTTCTCTTCAGTAAATCGGCGAGATAAGGCTGTAAATCAATCGGTACTTCGCTCCATTCGTCTAAAATAATCCATAAACGCTTTGGCGCAACACTCTTAAGTATGGCTGAAATGAACTTTTTTACAGTTCCAAAATGAATCCTAAGGCGCTCACGCCCAGTTCGGTTAACCTTTCTACTATTTGTGCTTTCATTTTGATTACTGTCATTGAGTTCATACCCCAGTTTAATTCCTTTATCATAGCTCAGGCTTAGCTTTTCCCCTTCTTGAGTCACCCTGCGGTCAGAGCTGTGATCTTCAACTTGAACTTCTCCAACCACCTTTACTTGCGTAATTGCGTCAGCTAAATTATCCAGTAAAGGGCCGACTACTGCTAAATTAACTTCCTCGCTTTTTTGAATTACATATTCTAATAGTGAATCATGCATTGCTGAGAGCGTATCAACGATTAAGGTCGTTGCTCTCTCTGAAATACCAAGTGAGCTATCCGAGTAAATACCACCAGATGACCCAATATTCCGCATATCTATTTGAATAGCAATGTCTCCACTCTCGTCAACGTAATTAGCTAAGTAGGATAATGCGTGTGTTTTTCCAGTCCCCCGTCTTCCAAACAAAATTTGATTTTCAATATTCGAAAGTAAGGTAAATAATGGACCGACATCAACAAAAGTAGATACCAAGTGAGCTCTATTACTTGACTCTGCTCTCTTTGTAACTTTTAATATCGCGTTATTTAGATTCTGATTTATGCTAATCATAACCACCCCAGTTATTGGAAATCTACTTTCTAGTCTACTATACCTAGTATATATTTTCCAGATGGTAGTGTAATTACTGCTATTATAATTACTTTTATACTATAAACTTCTCAAATACTGGGCTCCGCAGCATCCCCGCGCGAGTCCAGTTTCGCATTTTCACGCGCACCCTAATCCGCCGCGGCTCCACGTAAACAAAGTCGCGATCCTCCCCGGTAATCAGCACCTTACTCACGCCATAAAACGCCTGCTTATCGGTAGGCGACGCACCGAACTCGATAACGCCAGCCGGCCGCACCTTGCCGCGCTCATCCGCTACGCCCGCAAGCCAGCCGAACTCTCCCTTTTTATATCCCGTAATATAGACGTCAGCATGCGTCCAGTTAATAACCTTGCGCCAGTTCTCCGATCGGCGGCCAGTCTCATATACGCTGTCCTTCCGTTTGCCCACGACGCCCTCCATGCCGCGAGCCTGAATCTGCGCGAATAACGCCTCGCCGGCACCTTCAACGTGTGGCACAACGCCGAAGCTTCCGTTAGGTAGCGCTAGGTTGGCGAGAATTTCCTTGCGCTTGAGGAGCGGCAGCTTACGTAAGTCCTCGCCTTTATAGCGCAATATATCAAAAATAGCGTAATAGGCCGGCTGCTGAACGGTTAGGCGCGTAATCTTATCGGCGCGCTTCGCCTGAAAGCGTGACATCACCGCCTCAAAGTCGGACACGCCTGTTTCCGGGTTAACACACGCGATCTCTCCGTCAAGGACGATGTCATGCGGAAAGAGCCCGTCGGCTATCTCCGGGTATTGCCGCGTGCAGTCGTTGTTATGCCGTGTATATAAACGAATAACCCCGTCCTGTTGCGAAAATATTAAGCGATGGCCGTCGATTTTCGGCTCGTAGATAAAGCGCGAATCCGAAAACGGACCGGGTGCCGTCGCAAGTAACATCGGGTCAATAAACATAGTAAACACCTCATCATAATTATAACGCGAGCTATGAATGAAGTGAGGCGGTAAGTAGTGGCAGCCCCTTGTAAAAGAACGTACGTTCCCCTATAATTGCATCAGGGAGGGATTTAATATGTTATCCGATTTTGAACGCAAGTTGCTTCGTATTTTATGCAATTATTCTTCGCAGCGCCGGCGCATGCCGACTCGCCACGAGCTTTCACGTCTGACTGGCCGCAACTTTCCCGACATTGAGGCGGCCTTGAACTCGTTAATGCTCGCGGAGTACATATTCTGGCCGGATAAGCCCGCGCTAGACACGATCGTCATCCTCGAAGGCTGGGAACGCGAAACGCCTACGAAGCCTACCACGAACGCTAACTACTGGACGGAGTACTGACATAGCCGGAGCACCACGACATAATTCGCGTTGAGACATAAAAGACCGCCATTACGACGGTCTTTCTTTTATGATCTCCGTAATCCCTGTCCAGCTCCCGTCTAGTTGCTTAACGTAAAGACGCCCGTTGTACCGGCGCCCTGCCGCGAATAGCTTACGATTCATATGCGCCCCTCCGTTCACTTTCTCAGCGATTTGACAAGTGCTACGATAGACAGCGCGAAACCGACGAGGATTACCGCCCATGTGATTACGTTCAACATTTCGACCGCCTCCATTTATTTTCATTTCCGTATATGATAAGATTGGGAGGAGGGAGCCGCTAACTCCCTCCGGTGGAACCTTTAACGTCTGCGTCGGATGCGTCGTTTTCGGGTTCCTTTTTCTTTGGCGGCTTTTCTGTAATTGATCCAAGCTGTTAGTAAGTTTATTAAAGCCGTTACTAGTATCGCCCAATCTTTCATAAACTCACCTCCTTGTCTCTATTATACGATATCGTATATACGATTGCAATAGGTTTGACGAAAAATATTCGTTATCGTATAATTGATTTCGGAGGTGATTCGTTATGCTCATCGTTACACCATGTCTAGGCGAGATTTTAAAAGAACGCGGCATCACGCAGACGCAGCTCTCGCAAATGTCTGGTGTGCCGCAAGGTTCGATCTCACGCTTCGATAAGAATACGCGACATGAGGACGCTCATTTATTCGCAATATCGCGCGTTCTCAACGTAAGTATTGAGGAACTCTTTACACTGCGGGAGGCGGAGTAAGTGCTTCTTTAAAGAAATTACTTAAGATATGTAATTTGCAGGAGTTAATAAACACATGAAAAGGGGCGAGTATGTGGGAAATAGTTCTGATATTAGCGGTAAAGTGGCTTCCCAAAGTTACATGGCAGAAATGCATAATGACGGTCTCTACTTCTTGGAGCAAGCTAAAAAAGCTACAGATGAATTTTTAAAGAGACGTTTTCTTAGAGCATCAATTATTTACTTTTGCACGTCAGTAGAAGCAGCTATGTGTAGAATTGTGAGCGATAAGCTGGTTCAAATCGAGCATGAACTTGAGCAGGGCGACGAGTATATTGAGCTAAAAAACAGCCTAAACGATCCGAATGGTACCCCACCTCGCTTTTTTAGATCAATTGATGGCAAAATTAAGGTTGTGGAAGATATATTTGGATCTAAAATTCCCTTGTCAATTAAAAGACCATATAAACAACTGACCTTTTTACGAAACAAAATTATTCATTACTCAAATTCGTATAAAAGTCAAATTTACGCCACGGGTAAGGTTGAAAAGTTGGCTTATGGTGCGCCCGATGTCGTCGATAAGTTCCTTAGCATCTTATTCGGATATATTAACCTATCTGATGGATATTACAAAAATCGCACCTCTCGTTATTAATCAACTATATAGGAGAATACGCATGAAAGATCGTTACGTATACCCGGCCGTATTCACATACGCGGACGACGGAATCTCCGTTGAGTTTCCCGATCTCCCTGGCGCATTCACTTCCGGAGATAACGATGAGGAGGCGCTGTATATGGCGAAAGATTGCCTCTCGCTCCACCTTTTCGGAATGGAAGACGACAGCGATGATATTCCGGAGCCTACTCGCGCCTCAGAGATCAAAACGGGACCCGACCAAGTCGTCGTATTAGTCGAAGTATGGATGCCACCTGTGCGGAACCAACTGAACAATAAGGTTGAGAAGAAAGCAATAGACATAGTAAAATTAAATAAACTAATTTCAAAATACTCTGATTATACTCTTGAAGACCTACATAAATTAAAGATTATCTATGAGAGTAGGGAAGAAGATAATAAACAAGTTGGAATTATAATCGTTTTCATTGGCATACCAATTTCGATAAGTTTACCCTTAGTGAACTCAATGGTAATGAAGGGATCGGTCATTTCTGCTCTCGCATCATCTTTTTTACTTGTATTTGGCATTGGAGCGGCTTGCTTTTTATTTTCTATAAATAACATGAGAGTTATAAAAACAAGAAAAGTAATTGATATGCTCATCGACAAGAAAACACCCAAGCCGTAGATAAAGCAAGAGACTACATAATAAGCCCGATATTTTTAGGAAGTAACTTTCATTTATGCAATCTATGGTAGAGGGAACTGCTATATATCCTCTAATTCAAAGGAATAGGATCGCCAGGTTACGAGGTGGAAATCCTAGCCTGGCGATAGTATCGTACCTTTATTACGCGGCTAAACTTCGATCAACGTTTGCTTCAATCCCTCGGGCTACCAGAACTTCGTGAATTAGTAAGCGGCCACTCTGCGTCCACCGAGTATTAACGACTGTCTTAGTACCGCCTGTCGGAATGGGGAAGGCGTGGGTGTAAGACTTTGTGTAACCTTTTCCGTGATATTTGGCGCAAAGAACCCACTGACCACCGGTTCTGCGCTGAATACGCTCTTCCTTCAGAATTTCGTTAAGTTGACGCGCAGTAAGTCCGTAGTCTGCCGCAATCTGCGTTACATTCATCGTATCAGTAGACTGTAGGATTTTGTCCAGGTAGGTCAGGCGCCCTGCTTGTTCCTCTATAATCTCCGCTTGAGCTTCCGTCTCTGCCTGCAGGAATGCTGCTTTTTTCTCCGCTTCAAGACGCGCTCTTCGTTCTTCTGTCAGTTTTGTGACTGTTTTAAGGAGTAGATCGGGGTCGTCCAGCAGTGAATCAGTTGCGTACATTCCGTTTTTTCGAATAGATGGAAGCACCTCTTCAAATATCCAACATTCGAACTTCTCAGCGGAGGGAAGTTTTGAGCGAGCGATAAGTCGATAAACGTTACCTTCTGTGATGAACTTAACCATCTGGGATCGGCCGAGGGGGTCGATGACTGAACGATTCGTGCACCCATCTGACTTGCAGTGGTCTCGAATTGCTTTTTGAGGGTTTGAGTACCCCAATGTTCTAGCTACCTGAGTCGCTCCAAACATCACTTTCCCGGCTAGTGTGACCACCTGAATGCCGCCAAACTGTTCGTGATTAAATACCTTTGTCAATTGATCCATTTAGAATCTCTCCTTTTAATTATATTTGCGGATCATACCCGCTATTCCAGAACTCAAACTCGGTTTGTGAGATCGTAGTCCCAGTCTATAAATACTTTTGTGATTTTTTTAATCGCTGAGTCAAGTGCATTAGTATTGATCCACCTATGCGGCCCTCCTTGGATGGTTATAGAGACGGCGTTGAATTCAACGCGGTTCAGGCCAGCACGGGACACTGCATCTTCGAAGTCTATGATCAAATTAACTAGCTCGTATCCTTCAGAAAACCTCGCAGATTTTAAATCTGCATATGAAAAAAGAACGGCTCTTACGCCGTCCTCCGTGGTCATCCGATACCTCTCGTCTAAGGCTCGCTGCTTCTTATTAATATCGACTTTGCAAGCGCCCATTAGTTCACCGTCCCTTGGAGTTTCTTTGCGTTATTAATGACTTCCACCGTACATTCGTCGATCGGAAAGCGTCGAGCTATCTTGAAGCGGACACTGTCAGTAACTTGGCGGTGGCCTCGTTCGATCATTGCGACCGTTGATGGGGACACTCCGATCTCTAAAGCGAATGAAACTTGTCCTAATCCGTTAGCGAGTCTAATGTTTTTTACGGTTTCTCCTGTCATGTCTGTTCCTCCGTTATAGTGTATTTTTGATTTCTCACATTAATGGAAATAAAAAAAAAAGAAGCCCAGCAGGCAACTTTTCGTTTATTCCTTCTCGCTTAAATTAAATAATATACAATAGTAGGAAAAGAAAATGAGATTTCATAGGAATGGGTAAGATTTCAAGTAAACAAATTTATCGTTCACGACATAGCCACCTGTTTTGCAGATCAGCGGTATTCCCTCGTGCGTGACCCAACGTTTAAATGCGCGAGCTTCGGGCTTGCGAGATGTAAGAATAAGGGAGTATAGACCTGACTCATTAACTATGGTGATATTTGGGTTCCCTCGAATACCCTCATTTAAAATGATAGTATTCCTTTCATCAGCATCGAGTCTCGATAAGGCTTGGCTCGTATTTCCTACCCCCAACACCTCGCAAACATCTTTTGCAACAAACCACGATTCTCTGGCGACTGTCACCGTTCGGACTTGGGCGTGAATCGGTGACGGTGTAGGTTGAAACAACGCTTGACGAGTATTCACAACCAGTGTCTCAAGAAACGGCTTCGAGGGTGCCGGTAGTAGTGGACACCCATTCTCTGCCAACGCACCAAGGGTGTCAATTGAACTTACACCCATTTCGTCTCTTTCCTGGCTTGGCGCTGCTATTCCGTAACCACATAATCGGACGATTTGTTACCTCTCAACCGCACACAGACCGCCTAATTTCACGCTCAGATTCGCTATATAGTGCGGTATATGCGCTGTTTTCTCATCGTCCAGGAGCGTTACGCGCATATATTGGGTGATGGCTCTTAGGACGAGCGAGCACTCATTACTATTGAGGGCTTGAGCTGATAGCATTATCAACGAATCACGCAAGCCTGCAACTCGCACATTCAAAACCAACCTGTCAATTAGGCAGGCCGCCAGAAAGGTAAGAGTTACCGTTTGATTGGCGCATGGCTGGGCGTTCATAATACTACAGTTTTGCACTGGACTCGCGGTGTGGATGTAATTTCAACCGCTGAAAAATCAGCAGTTGAACATGTCGAGTCCGCAGACGGAAAACTTCGGCCAGCATCCGCACCGACCGCGAAGAAACGGCGGTTAAGGTCGATGTAGTTTCAAACTACACCGTCACTGATTCATGAGGAAGGCCGAACTTTGAAGCGCCTGCACTCGCCGCATGATTTGCACTTTTCTACACTTACAAACGGTAAGTACGCACATGTCCGCTTCCAATTTCATCGCCCATAAAACCACCGTGAAATTACCGCCTATTTTCACCGGGAGGGATAATCGTCCCCTCTCGATATGAAACGCGCTAATTTCACGCTTAAAATCGCTATTTTCACGGGGAAGGGTGGCGAGGGACAGTGAGGATGGCAGGCGCGGCGCATCGGGTACGGTTTTTCTCTTTTATTTAACTGCACGCGCAGTCGAATGTGTGTATATATTCCGTTTCGGTACGGTTTTTGTACCGGAGCGGTACGAAGTTATGAACGAAGTGAATAACTGAGTAAAGATCTTTAAAGATTTAAAGTCTTTAAGATCTAAAAAGATTTAATAAAATACCACGCGTGGCCCAATTTGTCAACAACGAATTTTATCCGCGCCAAAATTGGTAAACGTCTATTTGCACTATTTTACACATTGAATACTATCATCTTAAATGAGGGTATTCTATTCCGCGTGTCTTTGCTATTTAGAACCAGCGTGCGTTAAATGCACTGTGGTCATGCCATCTCCGAGGGTACGCATATTGTAAGTACCCTTACGATCCCACGAAAAAACCGCCCTCTTAACGCTGGGCGGCCGATGCTTTATGTATAGTTATGTTGCGGCTCAAGACATAAGATTAGCGAGTATCTTATACACAACGCCAAAAGAAATTGAAACGGACGTAAGCCCGATCAAACCACCCTTAATTTTCTCCATTTTCATCCTCCACATATTCAATAACATCCCCAACCCTGCAGCCGAGTACCTTGCATATCTTATCGAGTGTTTCAAACTTAACCCCATCTGTATCCTCGTTATACAAGCGAGTTATTCCGTTTCTATGAAGTCCCGTCATCCTGGATAACTCCGCTATATTAACCCTTTTCTCACCCATTATGCGCGATAAGTGAACTTTAATCATTACGAACCTCCATATAATTCAACACTACAGTGTTTAAAATATTAATTAAGCTGTTGACAATGCACGCTACACTGTATATACTGAAATCAACGAAATAAACACTGTAATGTGCATTTGGTTTACAGTAGTATGTAAATTTCACATCTATAGAACTAATACGTTCATCTTATCAAAGAGTTTCAATCTAATCAATTAGGAGGTTCCACGACATGAAAATTATCCCTACGTTCGAACTCGGTTATTACCGCAACTGCCGCACTGGCCTAATCCACGTTAACTACAAACGCCGCCATATCACCGTAAGACTACCGCTGTTTCTCGCCATTTTCCCGAATCTGGACCGGCGCTGGACCGGCGACGTCATCCAAGCGACACCTGCGCAACTTGAGGCGCTAGGCTACACTGTTGACCTGCAGATCCGCTACGTCATAGAGCCGCGCTTGATCGGCAAGCGTTATATTGCGGAGCTGCTCGGCACTAACCAGGTAATCCGCGTTCCGGCCGTTAACTTCCGGTACATCACAGGCGTTTCTAACCGCGCAGTCCTTGGCTCCGTGAGCGTAACGCCATCCGAGGCTCAGCGTCTCGGCTTCGTGGTAAACGGAAAGGAGGCGGGCCAGCTTGATCGCCTATACACCGCAGTATACTCGGCATAATGCGCCGAAGAGAATTGACCGCAAGAAACTAATACGTATCCTGTACGCCCTCATTATCATCGCAAAGGAGCTGATCGCATGAGTCGATTTAAGCGGATATCAATAATTGACGGTCCATACGAGTTTGAGCACGGGTATCAAGAGGATATCGGATACCTTGTCGCTGATGGTATGGCGATGTACATTAGCGAGGGCCTGCTTTGGCTGCGCGCGGTCCGAAAGGTTGAGGGACGCGACTCGCTTTATCTCGCGCATGAGGAACGGGCCGGCGTTATTCTTGCGAACGACACGGGCCGCGGTGACATCATTATCGAGGAGATGTACAACCGTCTTGCCAACATGAGCGCGTTTGACTTTTTGCACACTGACTTAATGAGCTATCTACAAGGAGACTTTGAATTTCATCTGCCCACCGATGATGCCGGCCGCGCCAACGGCTGATAAGCGGAGGTGACGCATATTGCCTTACCTCGTACCTATCCGCTGCAACGGAGAGGATCGCCATGCGAGGGTGTGCCTGAGCAGTACCGACCGGTTTGCGCCAACATTCCGGTCGGTCCCGTTAATACCGCGTCCGGAGCTTAGCGGGCTCCGTCAGGCAGGCGCGTTGACATAGATTAGTATTCTGCGGGCGATGCGGCCGGGATTAAGTCCGGGTCAGGCACCGTGTCGTCCGCTCCCTTATGCTATATAATACGAACATAGGTTCGTTAAGTTTCGTATTTATTAACTTTTTTTTTGGAGTAGGAGTATGTCGATATGAGCGATAGCAAACAGACTGGCATTGTCCGCGTCAGCAAACGTGAAAGCGGCTACGCGGTGCTTGATACATACTTTTTAGGGGATACGCGGCTCTCGTGGAAGGCGAAGGGGATGCTGGCTTATTTGCTGAGCAAGCCGAGCAACTGGACGGTTTATACAACGGATCTAATCAAGCGCTCAAGAGACGGGAGAGACGCTGTTTACTCCGCGCTCAAAGAGCTGGAATCGTGCGGCTATGTAGAGCGGAGGCAGGCGCGCGAGAACGGGAGAATTACCGGAACGGAGACGGTTGTATATGAGCGACCGAGCGGCGACTTTTCACATACGGATTTTCCGGATATGGAGGTTCCGGACACGGATAACCCGCCACTAGTTATTAATAATATAAATAATAATGACTCTAAGGAGGAAGTAAGTAAGACGCGCGATACTCGCGTTTTAACGACTCTTACTCGAGTATTACGCCGCCTGCCGCTCAATGACACCGCAAGCCTCTACGATCACTACTTTGAGGACATCTACGCGATGTTAAGCCGTCGATTTGGTGATGCAATAGAGCCGGACGCGATCCAGTTTGCAGCCGAGCGGTACTTCGATAAAGCGGTCGACATGACGACAGGGTTGCCGCGAGGAGACGTATACAGTCCGACCGGGCTATTTTACGACTGTTACGTAGAGGGTTTAGCGGAATTGAAGGCGCGGCGGTTTAAACGGTGCGGGGCGTGACCTGGGTTACGTGAGATAGAGTAGGATCTCGGGAGAGTGTGCGCACGTCGGGTATCAAGCGATGGGGAGGCAGCTATATGACGCAATTAACAGACTTATCGACAATCACAGCGGAGATCAACGCCTACAAACGCGTAGCCGGCGAAGCAATATTCGAAATAGGCAAACGGTTGAAGCACGTAAAGGAAACGAAGCTGGCGGAAGGGTTTGGGGGATGGTACGAATGGCTACGAGAAGTTGACGTCGCGCCGCAGACGGCAACACGGATGATTCAAGCGTACGAGCAGTTCGGAGACCGTACGACGTCGTACGCAATTCCAGCCGGAAAAATCTTCGAAATGCTCTCGCTCCCATCCGACATTGATCGCAGCGAGTTCGTTTCCCAGCCGCACACCATTCCGTCCACGGGCGCAGTAAAGACGGTCGACGAAATGACCGTGCGCGAGTTGCGCGAGGTTAAGGCGCAACTCAAGGCGGAAAGGGAGGCGCGTGAGAAGGCGGAGGCGGATTATGATGCCGTCGTGGAGGCTTAAGTGAAAAAAATAAAAAACCTATTGCGAAAAGAGAAAAAAGTGGTATACTGAAAAATGGACCACTAATTTTCGGCAATAGATTCCGATCTTAACTTATCATCACAATATAAGTATAAGGCGTAATCGTTTATTTGTCAACACCAAAATCAAAGTGGTCACATTATCTGATTTGGGAGGACTTTATTATGCCAATGCTGGACCGAGACAGATTTAAAAGTAGAGTAGTTGCATACCAAAAATACGCTGATGAGTGGATTATTTATAAGGTTCTTGACTACATGCGAATTAAATTTCATTTAATGCGGCGCGGTTTCGACTTTGAGGAACACGGCATGTACATTGCATTTAGAATTAACATGATCTTACTCGGTAAGATGAAAGCAGCAAAATACAAACGACAATCGACTAGTTACGATCCTGAAGACCTACCAAGCTACCGGAAAGCAATTAAGGATGACCTCGGGATCGACATTTTTTCGGAGCCTGACTTTGGTTCTTTAATGACACATAATAAACAAATCTTGTCGTACCTTGGGGGAGAACAATTTGCTTCTCTCTGTGAGGCTATACGGCGATACAGAGAGCACTTAGTAGCCAGTTCTGATGCGATCGAGGAGGCGGTCGCTGAGCTGGAACCTGCGTTAATTATTCCAGCTCTAAAGTACGCCTTTTCTTGCGTGGATACTTCCCGGAGCGAGAAAGAAATGGTTCGTTACATAAACCGAGCCTTTGCAACGGAGTATATCCGGCTTCAACTAAAACAAACCGGCACACGTAGGCTCGGCCGGCGAGACGAGTCCGGAAGGTACCGGAATATTTACGTGACTCCATCAGAGCCAAACGCTTGGGAGATTGTATTCGCACCAGGAGTTACTGCGAGGATGGCAGAGCAGCGGATGGCCCGATTAACTAAAGCCCAACGGCAACGTATCCAAAAAGTTTACGATATTGTTACTGAGGACATTAGAACAGGGAACATGGCTCGTTACAAAGTTGATGATAGGGGGAGCTATCGGATTAATTTTAGATACTTGGCCGAACGTTTGGGCATCGAGGAAAGCACATTGAGAAAATCGCTATCTAAAGCTAGAGCGGCATGAGTTCCTGATTTTGCATATTACTTTCTTTTAGTGTAAACCACCAGGTCGGAGGGTTCCGGCTTACATTAAAATACAAAGGGGAAATGGAAATGACAACATTAGCTTATAAACTCCAAGTTCCGACTGATGTTGAAGCTCCTAAGGGCAACCTGAGAGATGTATGGACTGAAGGATATTTTTGGGTGGGCGCTTTTACTAAGGGCACGAACAATAGACTGATGCTTAGCGTTGTAACAAGCAAGCTAACAGGGTGCGTTATGACAATGGCTGAGAAGAGAACTACGATCTCTGATTTGACTGGCTATTACGAGTACATTACCGGGGAGTCTTTTCCTGATGAAACAGCCCAACGATTGAAGGCGTGGATATCTGCGGGGTATGACCCGTTAGTCTATACATTTATGTCCGAAAAGGCATTGGCTATGGTTCGAAATAAGCACGAAAGGTATAGCTTTGAGGAACGAGGTAACAATTCGGCCGGGCTTGATGGCACACCAGATGACTCTTGGACAATTAACGGACGGCACAAAGGCGGAATGATTGTCGCATCCGATTAAAAAGTTACCGTTTGACCGTGTATTTTTATAGGTTTCATGACTATATAAAATTCAAACTAAATGGAGGTTTCGACGAATGGAACGTAGAACATACTGTCGCTTCTGTAACGAAGAGCATGTCGTAAGTGAGACGAGAGATACGCTAGGCAATATCGTAGGCCTGTTTTGCAATCGTGAGAAGGCTATGGTTACCTCTCATACAACCGCCTGGAACGAGGAGGACATTATGCCGGCGATTGAACGTTTTGTTGACGCGACCGTTGACCGAGTGGCTCTAGCGCGCATTAAAACGGATAAAATGAGTGGGTTAGCGCGGAAAATTGGATTTCAATTCATCCAGACATCCTATGCGCGCGAACGAAAAATTAACTATGCATTCGCCGTCCACCACATACTGGCCGAAATTCGACGCATGAGAGAACACGGCTTCCATTCGGGGGTGAAATACGCATGAGCGACCAACTCGCCCCACTTCCGAACGATAGAGGTTTATTGTTTAATTTGCAATTTTCGTCAAGAGGGCGTCCAAAACTCTACGTCCTCTGGCGAAATCAATTTCGTCACTGCCTCACCTCGCTCATCGTACATAATTATTGCATGAATTACTCTTTTCTTTTTGTCTATTCTCTCGATTACCTCGTCACGGTCAATATCACGGCCGATAATAAAAGTCTCCTCTTTACCAGATGGGATATACCGAACAGTCACGGCCTTCCCATCCCTATACTTTAGAAAGTCAAACATGAGTTAAAACATCTCCCTATGTACGATTTACTCGAAAAATATTTGCGGCACGCGTGTAATAAACACCACCTATCCGTACCGCGTTGAAGGAGAAGTAATCAACTGGACCGCCGTAGTCTGCGATCTTGCCTGTATCCTTCTCAACCACAGTGACTCGATCTTGCGTAAGGGCTGCAATGAATAAATCAATATCAGAATTTAACGTTTTCATAGTAAATAATTTCGACTTTTTGCTAGAAATTCCTTCAATGACCGTGCATTTTTCTCCTAAATGTGCCTACGTATATGAGAGGACCGCCTTAGTGCGGTCTTATTCCCGTTTGGGAACAGTGGCCCTTGCGGTCGCGGATGTCCGAAAGGCTCCGCACAGATTAAATAAAACGCTCGGAGGACGAATGTTGCGGGCAGACTCCGCACATCCTTGCGCCATTTTAAACGGTGAGGAGAGCGAGCATTGAGTAAACGTAGATATCAAATTAACTGCATAATCGAGTATAAGAGCGAACGTATGATGTGTATCAGCTCTAGCGCTACTTTAGCAATATTTGCGCATGTTCACAAAATTGACGGAAAGCTGCTGACAGCTCTTGACGGCCTGATTGCTCGGCCTAACAACTTCCTGAAATCTCACGATGGAGACGATGAGTTGTTCGTCGATATCAAGGTTCTAGGCGATGCGTCGGAGGTATTTGCGGATGAATAACGACGCGTATGTATATTACGATGAAGCACTCGGCCAATATCGGGAGAGCTTTCCGGTAGATGGATACGTGCACGAATCGGTCGAAGAGCGTGAACGCAAACGTCAATATGCGCAGCGAGAGGACGCCAGAAAACGTAACACGCGCCATTATGTGACGTCATACCACGAGTCAGTCCGCAGTCTGACTGATGTACTCGAGATTAACGAGCTGGGTGCAGTCATGAAGATCATTCCGTATATGCGACGCGATAAAAACGGCGACCTATACGATGGGCCTAAGCGGATGGGGATCGCTGAAATTGCGCGAGCAGTCGGCAAGTCCCAGCGCTGGGCCGAGAGCGTAGTTAAAACGCTAATTTCGGTTGGCGTACTTACTGAGTCGCGCGATGGCCGACGTAAGGTATTCGGAGTTAATCCGGAATATCACACGATGGGCGAAACGATTGCAGGCGCCAGATACACGAAAGTATATCAAACTAAAACGAAGTCCGACGTCAGGAACCTATCGGTCCAGGCGGCCGGGCTTTTATATTGCATGATACCGTTCATTCACTATGAGCGGCTTTATCTCGTACATAATCCGGACGAGCGCGATGGCGATCTTCTGCAGCACATGCGCCAGGCGGATCTAGCTCGGGAGATTGGCGTAGAGGAGCAGACGGTTACTCGCGGCATGAAAGAGCTTAGTCGGCACGGCTTCGTAATGAGATCGGAAGCATTCGGCGCGATCGTAATCAAGATGAACCCGGACGTGATGTACCGGAAGAAGTTCGATGACGATGACTATACGCAAAGTGTCCGTTATGAGTTTGAGCAAAACGCTAAAGCTGCGGATGCATTCGGAATTACTGACGAAAGCCTTCCGTTCTAAAAACGTTCCATATACTGCGGAGTTAGAGCGATTTCGTTCCATATATTGCGGAGTTAAAAAGTGGCCTGCGCCTTAGAGCGGCGCGGGTTACAGCCGTTTTTTAGCTTGAGCAACTCTTATCTTATGTACGCGACAACAACGTGCTTCGCGAGTTAATCGGAGCAAGCTCCGAACACCGCGGACCAAAGAGCAGGTCCTTGTGTAAATATCTAATCCGCGCATAAAAGTCTATTCCGGAGCCGACAGGCGACGGGCAAGGCTGAAAGCCGCGTGAGTATGTTTGAGTTAAATGATCTCTATTGTTAGTCATGAAGCCTATTCAGAGAAGTATCTCATGTAGGCATTAACACGCGCTAAGCGAACGTTAAGTGAGCGGAGGGATTGCGATTATGATCGATTTATCAACGGTAAGTACAGCGGATTTACAAGCAGAGATATCCCGTAGAGAGGGCGTAAAATCCTACGCTCTAAGTACGGAGGATAGCGCGGAGATTAACGTTAAATGTAATGGCGGAGGGTTGCGTACAAATACATTTGTTAACTTCTCGGGACCTGCGGTTATTACGATAAACATCGATTAGTTCATGCGTAATGCCTGCGCGTGTGAACGGAAAGGAGGATGTTAGATATGGCGAAGACATTAACGTCAGGGCAATTGATTGCGATCGAATGGCTTGCTAAGCCGCGTAAAGGCGGAAAGACATACGAGGAGATTGCGGAGATATGCGGTGTTACTGCACGCACGCTTGAGAACTGGCGTAAGGATGCGACATTCGATGCGGAGTTTAAGCGTGCTATTGTACGTGAGAACAGCGCTAAGTTACCGGAATTAGTCGATTCGTTATCTACGATTGCGATGCGTGATGGTAACGCGGCTATGGCGAAGCTTGCGCTACAGGTTAGCGGTATGCTGACGGATAGAATCGAAGTAGATACGAAGGATAGCGAGGGAACGGATGTCGAAGCGCTGAAACAACGGATTAGCGCAATGAGACAGACAAAAGGTGAAGCGTCCGAAGGGAACGAATAATGCGCGCATTTAATAGGTAGAAACTCGGCGAGATGATTTCGTATCCTTTCGGGTCCGCCCGATTTATCTACGACGGACTCCTGACGCGTGCCCTCTCCGAAATTTTCAACGCGAGGGTCCGAAAGGGGCCATTTTGTTCGCGCTGGGTGGACGAATAGGGGTAACGGAGGATGTGCGCAGGTGTTACGGAAGGGGCAGCGGGGTATAAACGCAGTCGTGACGCGGGTTTGCGGCGCCTAAGCCAGCGAGAGACTAGTGTATAAAACGCGGGTTTTGTACATATGCCAGCGCGTTAATACGATGAAGTGTGTACCCCCAAGGCCCCCTCCGAAATCGGCCGCATTAGGTGCATTTACAATCCGCGCATCAAAATTAACGTTTGGACTTTACGGAGGGGCCACGCATAGTGCGTTAGCCTCTCGCTTATTATCGCCGTGAAATTAGCGGAGTTATCGCGCAAGGGGAACGATTACCCCCGGACGTAGGTAATTGCGCTAATTTCACGCCTAAAATCGCTAATTTAACGGAAAGGAGGCGATATCTATCGCATGGGTCAGCGGCAAGTGGCTAACGCGCCCCGAACGCGAAGCCAAGATCGCAGAAATCGCAGCGTTACTGGACGTACTTGATGGCGTAGATATCGCCGCACTTAGTCCGGAAGACGCGGCGGAGATTGACGCGCAGCTCACGGAGTACGAACGGCTAACGCGGATTCACCGCTGCGAAACGAATCTGATCGAGTTTGCGCTCGAATACTTCTCGGAAGCGCGTAATCCCGGCAACGACGGAAACTGGGACGGGTTCGATATCGTGACGTATGAGGAAGCGCCTGAATTTCACCGTGAGATTGCCGAGATAATAGACGATATATCTAACGTTCACACTAACGATAAGGTCGCGGTGGCGGCGCCCCGTTCTCACGCGAAATCAACGTACTTATCAAAAGCCGCCCCTTTGCGCGAGATATGTTACCGCAAACGGAGGTATGCGATTCTCATTTCGGAGACACCTACGGTATCGAGCTCAAACCTGGATTGGATCGCGCTCCAACTAAAGAGTAACGCAAAATTGCGGGCGGATTTTGGTCCATTACTAAGCCCAAAGCAACAAGAGAACCCACGCGATAACAGTTCGGAGTTTATCGCTTGGGAACCGCGAGATGATGGAACTAAACGGCTGCTCGCGAAGGTCGACGCAGCGTCTACCGGACAAGCACTTCGGGGGCGTAACTGGAATCAGAAACGGCCAGACTTGATTGTATGTGACGATTTGGAAGACGCACGACCAGGCGGTAATGCAGCGACTCCAGAACAACGAGCAAAGCTAAAGGACTGGTTTTCGCAAACTGTCGTGCCCCTGGGCGACCCAAAAGGGAAACGTACGGCGTTTATCTACATGGGAACAACGGTCCATCACGAAGCGCTGCTCGTTGACGTGTTGTACAACCGGTCAGATTTTAAGTCGCGAGTCTATCGCGCAGTTATTGAATGGCCTGAGCGTATGGATCTATGGGAAGCGTGCCGGCTCGTATACAAAGACCCGGATCGCCCGAAAGAGGATCGAGTCGCTGAGGCGCGTCGGCTTTACGAATTGAATCGTGAGGAGATGGATCGGGGAGCTGTCGTATTATGGCCCGAGGCGCAGTCGATTTGGGTGTTGATGCGCAAAAAATGGGATGACGGATCGAAAGCGTTCAACACCGAGTATATGAACAATCCGGTCGACGAGGAGTCGATGATCTTCAATCCGGAGACTTTCACGTATTGGGACAGCGCCAGCGCCAAGCTTCACGACCTCCTAACGCAGTATCCGCTCCCGACCAACGTTTTTGACGTCTACATGGGCGTTGACTTCGCGATGGGTAAGACACGCGGTGACTATTCGGCAATCGTGGTCATCGCACGCCATAAAGAAACCGGAACTAAATACGTGATTGACGCGTTCGGCGAACGAATTAAGCCGGACGCTTTTTTGCGTGTGATCGTTGAAAAAGCCCTGCGCTATCAGCCGAGTGCTATCGCAGCCGAGGCGCAGGCAGCGCAAGAGTTTTTCGTAATGCAGCTTAAGGATGCGCTCCGGGCTGCGGGCTATCCGGCGCACACGCGGGTTAAAGAGATCCACCAACGGGCACGTAAAGAGCTACGGATCGAGGCGCTGGCCCCAGATATCGAAAGCGGTGCAATCCAGTTTTCACGGAAACATGCGCTGCTGCTTGAGCAGTTCGAAATGTACCCAACCGGGTCCCACGATGACTTGCCGGACGCTCTCGAAATGGCCGTTAGTATCGCGAAAAAGAACAAGAAGAAGATCCGAAATAAGCCCGCATGGGCGTATTAAACACGAAGGAGGGGTGCGAATTGGCGAAGTTATTTAAGACCGGGGCTCAGTATCCTCCGGCCGAAGATGTGCCGCGATTAGCCAAGTACAAGCGGGGCCGCGTTATTTTCGACGGCCGCCATGCGGAAATATACGAGCGGGCGACATCGCTACTTAAAGATACGCCGCACGCTGCACAGCTCAAAACGTTATTTATCGCGGTCAACCTCATGGATATTTTGCTCACGAAGCCGGCCGACTTGCTGACGGGCGAGCCTCCGACATTTGAGGCGGGGACGGGTCCGGGTACGCGCGAGCAAGAACGTCTCGACTCGATCGTAGAGGAAAACGACATCACGCAGATGATGCACGAACTTGTTATCGGTGGCGGCTATCGCGGCGACTCGTGGATCAAAACGTATTATGCACCGCGAGCGGACGTTAGCGAGACGGAGGCGCTCGGATTGACGGCACCTGAATCAAATCCGGAACCTATCATCGAGGCTGTTCCGGCTAACATCGTATTCCCGGAATTGTCCGTCGGATCGCGGAAGAAATTTAAAGCCGTGAATATTGCGTGGGTCGAGTGGGTTGAAGAACCGACCGGAATCCTGCAGCGTTGGATACTCGGCCGATACGTAAACGCGACGCCGTATCTCGTAGTCGAACGGCATGTGCCCGGATACATCCTCTATGAGCGCTATAAACTCGAATCCCCAACGGTGAATACGAAATGGGACGTACCCATTTCCGTTTACACCATCGGCGAGAAAGTGCCGACCGGGCGCGAGGAAGACGTTGTCGCAACGGGAACTGCTCGAATTCTTGCGCACCATATCCCGTACAAATCGGTAGACGACCGCTGGGAAGGCATTAGCGGGATCGAGAAGCTTGAGAGCGTACTTAGTGCGATTAACGAACGTCTGGCTCAGATCGATTATATCCTTTGGAAACACAGTGACCCGTGGATGTATGGGCCGGAGGACCTTGACGACGGTGGGGATAAGGTTCGCGGGGGTGGCCGCTACATCCCGTTAAGTAAGGATGACCCAACGCCGGGCTATCTTACGTGGGACTCGCAACTTGACGGGGCCTTTAAGGAGCTCGATATCCTTCTCGGACTCGTTTACCAGATGAGTGAGACGCCGCAATGGTTGTTCGGGACAACGCTTGCCAACGATAAAGGCGGCACAGGCACATCACACACGGATTCCGGCGCAATCAAAGCGCGGTTTATGCCGATCCTGGCGAAGGTTAACCGGATACGAGCACACGTAGATAGGGCGTTTCGCGACGCAATATGGACGGCGATGCAGCTCGAAAACTATGCGAACAAAGACGTAGAAGGCTTCGAGCCTTACGAACCCATTTATCCCGTAATCAACTGGCGCGATGGCATTCCGCAGGACCCTAAAGAAGCCGCAGAAGTGGCGCAGATTCGTACCGGAGGCAAACCGACCCAATCCGTAGCCGATGCGATCAAGGAACTCGACGGGGTTAGCGACGCTCAGGCGCAGGAAATAGTTAAGCGAATCGACGACGATGAGCAACGCGTTAGTGGCACCGTAGACGGCTCGATATTTAACGCTGAGGTTGACGAGTGATGGTCGATCCAACATATGACCACGAGATCGACCGATTAGTATCCGCATATAAAGACGCGGTGGCCGCAATCTTGGCGGAGCTGCAACGCTTAGACTTGTCCGCAATGAGTCGAGCACAAGCACAGGCCACGCTTAAGTCTGTCGCGGAAATACTCGCCGGGCTTAATGAGGAATCGGCCGCATGGGTTGAAGCGAACATCCCGAAGGCTGCCCGCGACGGAGTAACGCAGGCAATTATTGGACTCGGCGTGGCTGAAACGGTTGAGGAAGCGGAGAAAATCGTCAAGTTTAACCGCATCAACAAGGAGTTAGTCGCGTCGGCCATAGCGGATACGCAGGCGGATCTCTTGGCGGTAACGCAGAACGTCGAACGTAAGGTCCGCGCAGCCGTTCGCCAGGCTACGGCCGATTCATTTCGTGCCAATCTCGCGAAGGGTGTTAACGGCCGACGGACGATAAGCCGCGACATCCTCGATCAGATGCGCCGAACGCTAGGCAACGCAGTCAATACCGGAATTATTGATAGCGCGGGTCGGCGCTGGTTGCCTCAAAATTATGTAGAAATGGTCACCAGAACCAAATTAATGTCAGCTCATCGGGATGCAACAATAAACGAAGCACTGTCTCGGGATGTGCTTTACGGGCAAATATCAAGGCATGGCGCAAAGGATGCGTGCCGTAACTGGGAAGGCCGCATCGTTAAGTTAGTACCAGATGCCCCAGGAGATTACCCTTACATCGGAGATTTAAACCAACGCGAAATATTCCATCGACAAACGGGTGGCTTTGCGGGGTGACTCGCATCGAATAACCGCTTAAACTCAGGGAACCCTACGGCATTTGCTACGGCAATCCTGATCGAAACCTGCTCGCGTATACCGCAATCACAAAGTAGGCAGGGACGTGCAGAGACTATAATAGCGGGGTCTTTTCGAAGATCATGGGATAGTCCGACACTCTGAGAAATCGGAGACAACAACGTGAGCCGAGATGTCGCCACGTAATAACTCCAGTAAGAAATCCAGATAACGCCCTTTGAGGCGTTTTTATTTTGCCGCGATAGGCTGATCACCAAAAAGACGCGACCTTGGCGTCCTGCGCGGCTTTCCACCAAGGAATCGAACTTAAGGAGTTTGATGTTGGATGCAGTATGGAGACAAATCCTTATCAGAGTGGAACCTCGGGCGAGGTCCAAAAGGGCAAATAATCCCAAATCATTCGATCAACTTAGGTTACTTTATCACAAAAGAGCAATTCCGAGACCTTTTCTATGCAAGGAAAATGAAGTATGGAGAAATTATCGCGGAGATTGGGTTCCCCTATGATTCTTCGACATTTAGTAGATTGGTACGACGTCTTGGCTGGAAGCGTGAGGTCGGTAGAGTAGACACATATAAATCAAATGGGGCTGTTTTTGACAAGTGGAGTAGGCCATCAGCGTGGATGTACGGATGGATCATTACAGATGGACACGTTTGTGATAAATACGTAGGCATAAGGTTGCAGACCGCGGATATAGACGTAGTTAGAAAGATTAAGCAGCACTTCGAGTTTGACGGACCACTGTACGAGTACCCCGGAAAATGTGAAGTCCGAACCTGTAACCGAGAAATGGTGGCTTCATTGCGCCGTATAGGGATACCTGAGAGGAATAAGACGTTCGACGCTAAGTTTCCCGAATTGCCGAAAGAGTTTCTGTGGGACTTTATTCGTGGGGCATTCGAAGGTGACGGGTGCGTTTCAATAAGCACACGTAGTCAAACCGTTCGCGCTTCTTTCTGTGGTGCTGCCGAGTCGTTTATGTTACAAATGCGCGACACGCTATTGTCCGAGGGTATACGCGTAAGGGCTGACCTCCGCGGAGACAATTTCATATCACTTCATGCAGTATCACAGTCAGACGCATTGCGCTGGCTGTTTTTAATGTACCGAAATACTGACGCAAGCATCCGCATGGACCGGAAGTTTAATAAGTTCGTTGAGTTTGTACGCACTTATTACGACCGTCCACGCAAGAGTGCGGAGGCAGCGGAACTCATAGAACGCATTCGCCGCGAGATACCGGAATGTGCGCAAGTATCTCCGGAACTGTTCGCGGCTTGATTAGCTGTCCAGACGTGGTATGACGTTAAACTCTACGGTTTAAACGCTACGGCCGACGGGCCTTAAACGGGAGGAAACGAAATGAAAATCGAAAATACTCGCTATAGATATCCGTTAGATTTGCAATTGTTCGCGGAGGGCGATCCGGAACCAGATCCGGCACCGACGCCAGAACCGGAAAAGACGTTTACCCAGGCGGAACTCGACCAGATTATCGCGGATCGAATCGCAAGGGAGCGCAAGAAGGTCGAAAAGTTTGCGGATTACGACGATATCAAGGCGAAGCTCACCGATTTAGAGAAGGCGGAGGAAGCCCGCAAGAAGGCGGAACTTACCGAAACCGAGCGTCTGCAGGCCGAGCTTGAGGAGGCGCGTAAGAAAGCGCAAGAGGCCGAAGAGGCTAAGAACGGCGCGCTTACAGCGGCAAATCAACGATTGATTAACGCAGAGTTTAGAGCGTTGGCCCGCGAACATAAGATTCCGGCTGACCGCGTTGCGGCTGCGTTAAAATTGGCGGACTTGAGCGGTGCGACCGTCGGTGATGACGGCAACCCCCAAGGCGTAGAGGACGCGATTAAGGCGCTCGTCGAGGCGAATCCGTACCTCGTGGAAACTGCGCCGGACAAGCCGAAGCCGATCGGCGGGCCTAGCGGTGGTACTGCAACTTCGGCGGACAAAACAAAGGAACAGTTGCTCGCGGAAGCTGCCAACAAGGCGCGTAAGAGCGGGCGAATCGAGGATCAAGCAGCATACGCGAAATTAAAGCGAGAACTTGGATTATAAGCGAAGGCGCACCGAAATCGGGCGTCTTTTTGTTTTGCCTATAAATAACATTACGGAGGTATTTAGATGTCTAAAATTCTTTCTGGTGAACTGATTGGTAAACGTGAGTCTGTCACAGACCAACTTCTGCTATTAAATTCATACCAAGCTCCATTGATTTCCATGTTAGGCTTTGGCTCACCAGTCACTCAGGTTGAGCATATCTGGTTTGAAGACTCTATGTTTGGAAACGAATCTAAGGTCATCGCCGTAGCCGATGCTACCGAAACAACTCTTTCGGTAGCAGAAGTCGAACCATTTAGAGCAGACCAGGTTGTTAAAATTGGGGATGAGCTACTCCTTGTTACTGGAGTCGATACAGTTTCTAATAAGCTTGCTGTTATGCGTGGGTACGCTGGAACAAATGCAGCAGATATTAAGGTAGGCGAGACTTTAACTGTACAATTTACCGCTGGTTCTGAGGGTGCCGACGCGAGAGGAAGTCGCTACAAGAAACGTGTTAGAAAGTCTAATATTACGCAAATTTTCGATGACACTGTTGAAATCTCTGGTACTGCGGCGGTAGTAGCTAGCTACGGAATCGACGATTTGTATGAATATGAGAAAGCCAAGAAATTGCTTGAACTCACCCTCCAAGCGGAGAAAGCTTTCATTGGTGGGATACGTTATGAAAATGGAACTGTACGCCAAATGGACGGTATCCGTAGCTTTTTGGAAACGAACATTACGAACCTGAACAACGAGGCTCTTACAATGGACGTACTTAACGATTCCTTACAGAGCATTTACACAGCCGGTGGATTTAAAAGCGGTGGTAACTATGAAATCGTAGTACCAGCGAAGCAAAAGCGTGCTATCGGCAAATTCAGCGACAACCTCATCAGAATTAATAACGGTGATGAAGCTCGCGGAACGGTAGTAAATCGCTTGATTACGGACTTCGGTGAGTTCAACGTTTCTATTAACGATAACTTGGATAATGATGAAGTTTTGATTCTTGATAAAAACCGTATCTCTCTTAAACCGCTGACGGGCCGCGACTTTGGGCATGAGTACCTCGGCAAGAAGGGCGATTACTATCAAGGTCAAATCGTCGGTGAGTTTACGCTGGAACTGTTGCAAGAAGCTGCACACGCCCGCATTAAAGGCGCGAAGTAATCGAAAGGAGGACGAGTAAATGGCGGTATTTCACTCGAAGTACCGCGAACTTGCCTTCTACGTTGACGGCGTTAGGCACTCGTTTTCAAGCGGGACCTATTCGACCGAAGACGCGAAGGTGGTCGCGGTGCTTGAACAAATGAAGGATGTAACGAAAGAACACGCGGAGGAGCCAGCCGAAAAGCCAGCGGCACGCAAGCCGGCCACAGCGAAATCCTCCGCAAAATAAACGGAGGTGTAGCGTGTGGCAGTAACGGTCGATGACGCGAATGCTTATATTGCCGCTAATTGTATCGATATTGACGAGTGGATAGGCGCAGACGAGGCGAAAAAACAACGTATAGTTACCGTCGCTGCTCGGGATCTTGCGCGATACTACTCGAAGTATACGATACCAGATGCGGCAGTGTACGAATTTGCTAACGTATTAGCAACGGTTTACGGGGATGTGGCTGGGGCGATGCAAAAAGGCGTTGTCTCCCAGTCTATCGGCGGCAAAATCTCCGTTAGTTACAAGGACGCGCTCGTCACTGGTCCGGGCGGAGACACTCGCAAGTTTATACCGCAAGCTGCTCTCGATATTATAGGCGCTGAAAACGGCGTAACTCTTTCGAAGCGTGCCCCTAAATGGACGGTGATGTGACGTGGCAATCGTTGCAATGCGGCAACAAGTCGTACTCTCTCCGTATGTCGGTTCCGATCCTGACTACGGCGATCCTATTTACGGTCCAGATATCGTATTAAAGTGCCGATTCGATGAGGGGGTTAAGTTGGTCCGTAACCAACGCGGGGAAGAGGTCGTGAGTAACGGGTCCTTCTTGTTTAACAAACTTGTCAGCGTTGGTTTTGACGATAAACTCACGTTTACCAACGAATTAGGCACGGTGACGACCTACAAACCATTAAGCATAGGCGTAATTAGGGATATCGTAGGCAAACCGCTACTAACGGAGGTAGATGTGTAATGGCGCGTGATAGTGTTACGTTCGAGTTTAATTCGTTTATTACTCGCCTTAATCGGTCAGTAGAGTCCGTTTTGCAGAGCGCCGTAACTGGCGTACACGATGCGACGGACGATCTACTGGCGTTATCTCGCGAGGAGGCTCCACTACAAGAAGGCACGCTTCGGGCAACGGCAGGCACGGAGGTAACGGTGGAGGGAGACGAAGTAGTCGGCGAAGTCTATTACTCGGTCGTTGACCAGTCCGAAAGTGGCGAGCGTTTTAACTACGCAATTTATCAGCACGAGCTCGGCGAAAACTATAAGCGCCCGACAACGCCTGGTACTCGGCCAAAATTTTTAGAGCGGCCGTTGAAGGCGAACTCTCAGCGCTATAACGAAATGATTGCGGACGCTGTGCGAAAGGGGCTGTAATATGGCGCTGACAGTAGCGAACATTAACGCGTACCTGCGGTCAGCAGTTCCGGGAAACTACGTAGGCAACGAATTTTTGGCGGCGAGCCCGGACGATTGTGCCTACACTCGGATCACGGGCGGCTATAACCCGTCACAGTGGACGAGCAAGCGAAGGCCGTCGTTTCAAATCGTCCTACGTGCGAAGAGTGCGGCCGCAGCCGAAACGCAGGCTAACGCGATATACGATGACTTGCATGGGAAAGCGGCGTTTAGTCTCGGAGGTACGCGCGTTGTAAAATGCGTAGCTGACCAGAGCGCTCCGATATATCTTGGCAAGGATGCGAATGGGCGAACGCAGTATTCGCTCAACTTTACGTTAACAACAATTTAATCCGCAAATAAACGGGCTGTCCGATCACGGGCGGCCTTTTTGTGTTGCGCAAAAACAAGGGGGATATTATGTCTCAAAATTTTGAAAAGATCGAGATTGGCCCAGCGGTCGTAGAGTACGGCGAAGGGGCGGATATGGTTAAGTTTGAGACGACCATCGGTGGTGTAACGCTCACCACCGAAACGACTTACCGGGAGCAAAAGACCGACCAAACGGGCGAGACCGTCGTAGGCAAACGGGTAACTGGACGTAACGTGTCCGTGGAGGTGCCGTTCGGCGAGTACGAGCTGTCCATTATTCCGAAGATCATGGCGGGCGCTGAGGCGGTAACGGGCGCGAACGGAACGAAGATTAACCTCAAGACTGGCGTAGGTATCAACTTGATCGATACTGCGAAAAAGGCCGTCATTAAGCCGATCGCCCATCTTAACGATCCTGATTTTTGGGTCACTATGCCCCTGGCATACTCCGAATCTGACCTGAGCTATTCATATAACAACGAAAACGAGCGAATCACCAATGTAACACTGCGCGCGACTCCGGACAAAGATAACGTACTTGCGGTCCTGGGAGACGTCACAATTACTCCGTAATATACGGCAAAAGGGGCGGGCTTCGGCTCGCCTTATCTTTTTTACGATAGGAGCGAAAATAATGCGCTTATTGCGTTCAGATACATTAAAAATCGGCGGCAAGCCAGTAAAAGTCGGCAAGATCACAATCGCACAGTGGCGTGAGCTATTTAACGTTATCAATACGCTGCCTCAATTGCTTATCTCGATTTTGGTAGCACCGCAAGCTGATCGGCTACCTACGTTTATTGTGGCGATCGAAAACTCACTCGATGATGTGGTTAACGTTGTATCCGTGCTGACCGGACTAGATGCGGAGTGGATCGAGCAGAACGCTTCGATCGACGAATTGGTTGCGTTTTTCACGGCAACGGCCCGAGCGAATAACTTTGGCGATGTTTTAAAAAACGTGCAGAGCGCTCTGAAACTGGCGAATCCGGAGACGACAGCGGATCAGGGCGCCGAGTAACGCTTGATGAATTTTTTATCGAATGTGCGGTGCGGCTCGGCAAGACGCAGCTCGAATTTGAAACTGGCTATTTCGTAATGGACCTTTTCGAAGTGCTTGAGGCTAATCGTAGAGTTCGCGCTCAAGGATCGCTTGATGACCTAAATGTCGCGGTCATGTCGCATTCGACGCAGCCAGAAGATTTCCGGAAGTTTGTCGCGAGTCTACAGCAACAAGCGGGCTTTGCGGATAAAGCGGACAAGCCTACGTTCGACAAGTCCGGTTTTGAACGGCTGAAAACGAAAATGAAGCTCGGAATCTAGCGCCTACCAGGGCGCTTTTTATTTTGCCCGAAGGAAGGTGACGAAGATCGAAGCAGTAGACGTAGGGGGTATACGCGCCAAGATTACCGCGGACATAAGCGGGTATGAGGCGGGGGTTGAGCGGGCCAAGGCGAAAACGGCCGAGCTAGGAGTTGCCGGCAGACAGGCAAGTGCCGGATTAGCTCAAATGGCGGAGACTCGTAGTAAAATTACGCAGCTAACGTCGGTATTGGACAACGTTAACTCGCGTATTGAGGTCCAGCGGAAGAAATTAGCGGAGCTTAAAGCATCTTACGATACAACGTTTGACGCGCAGAAACGCAGTAAGCTAGAGGCTCAAATTGCGAATACGGAAGGGGCGTTACTCCGGCTTACCGCGACCTCAGACAAAACGGCAAAGCAAATATGGGCGCTTGAGGATTCGCTTGCTAAGTCCGGAAAGTCTGCGCAAATCACCTCCGCTAATTTTAAGCAAATCGGAGACAGTCTACGGCAGCTAGGCGCAAGCTCATCTCAAATAGCGGCAATTGAGAAGTCGTTGAAGCAGGCGAACCCGGAAGTGTTGAAGCGGGAACTCGCTGAGGTAACGGCGGAGATGAAGCGTCTTGGCGCGAGCAGCGCAGATATCGATAAAGTAACGAAGGAATTAGAGCGTAATGCAACGTCATCAAGACGGGTATCTAACGAGGTTAAGGCGCTAGGAGTTGCGTACACGGGACTGGCAGTAGCGATGGGCGTGGCTATTACCAAAGCTGTTAAAACCTCCGCTGACTTTGAGCAATCGATGGCTAACGTCAAAGCGATCTCAGAGGCAACGGGTGACGAGTTTGAGCGGTTAAAAAACCAAGCGCTACAGTTAGGTGCCACGACCGCATATACTGCGGCTCAAAGTGCTGACGCGCAGGCTTTGCTCGCTCAGGCCGGCTTTAAGACGAACGAAATTATCGCGGCCATGCCTGGCGTCTTATCGCTTGCGGCCGCAGGGCAGGTCGACCTCGCAACAACAGCGGATATCTCATCGAGTATTTTGCGTGGATTCGGGCTGCAAGCGGAAGAGACGAGCCGAGTTGTAGACGTCCTCGCTAAATCCTCAATCGACACAAACGCGGACGTTACGGACTTAGGTTATGCGATGAAATATGTGGCTCCGGTAGCGGCATCGATGGGTATATCGATTGAGGAAGCAACGGCAGCCGTCGGCGAACTCAGTAACGCAGGTATTAAAGGCGAAATGGCTGGCACGCAACTTCGCGCAATTCTTCTCGCGCTCGCTTCCCCGTCTAAAGAAGCCGCGTTTTATATGGAGAGACTCGGCGTCAATATTAAAGACAGCTCAGGCAATATCGTGCCACTCTCGAACTTGATCGGACAACTAACATCTGTATGGGGGCGCTTAACACAGGCGCAGCAGGCGGACGTTGCAGCTACGCTCGTAGGACGTGAGGCAGCATCCGGATTTATCACGCTCATTCAAAACGGGCAAGGCACACTCGACCAATATACGGAGTCGCTCAAAAACGCAGGCGGCACGGCTGAGCGGGTTGCCGGCGTACAGATGGATACGCTGAAAGGCTCGATAACGGAAATGAAATCGGCGCTAGAGGGTGTAGGCATTACCGTCGGAGACACGTTTGCCCCTGCGATAAGGGGAGCGGCGGAGGGTATAACGAAGCTGCTATCCGGCTTCTCGCAAATGAACCCTGAGATGCGGAATGCGATCGTAATCTTCGCAACAATTACGCCGCTTGTCGCCGGAGCTATTACTGCAGTTGTGGCGCTTCGGGCGGCCTTCGCTACGCTACAAACCACGCTTGCAGCAGCCGGGGTCCAAATGGCGACGTTCAGTGCGAGTATTCCGGTTATTGGCGCGATATCACTTGCGGTGGGTGCGTTAGCTGCCGGAATATCAGCGATTGTTGCTAAGAATAGGGAAGCTGCTGAAGCGGTTAAAAAACACGACGATGCACAGAAAGCCCTAAACGATACGCTCAATAAGTCGCCGCTTAGTCGTAGCGTCCAGGAGCTTAAAGAATTGAAGGCTAAGCACGACGAGCTTGCGAAGGTGTTAGATCAGCGGACTAAATTCCAAGAAAGATTGAACGAGCTGGAAGCCCAGGGTAGCAAAGGTGATAATTACGGGGTTGTTTCAGAGATAGACGTGCTAAAAGAGGGAATAGAGGGGCTCGACGAAAAGCTGCGAGAACTCGGCTATGACTCTGCGCCCGAAGCGCAGAAGAAGCTCGCCGAAATGGGGAAGGCGGCTGAACAATCCGTTCCGGCACTCCTCGAAATGAAGCGCGCCGAAATCGATGACCTGGCCGCTAAAAACGATAAAATCTCCACGATGGAGGGACTCGTTAAACGGTACCGGGAACTCTCGGGTGCGCAGAACACTAGCGCCGCGCAGCAGCAGGAACTCGTTAGCATCACCGATCAACTCCGCAAGCAATATCCGGATCTTAACGACAAACTCGGCACAGCGACGACAATGCGGGCGGGCGAAGTCGACATGGTTCAGAAGCAAATACAGGCCGACCGTAATTTTTACGAACAATCTGCGAAGAGTATGCGCGGCTATCTAACGAACCTACAGAAGACGACGGAGGCCCAGCGCTCCGAGATCATGGCGCAAATCCAGAACTATCAGCAGTTGATAAATGTGATGTCTACGCTGGCTGGCGCTAAAGCCGGGGCATCGATTATCGCGCCTGCCGGAAAAAACCACAAGTCAACGCTCAAAACGGACCAAGGCGAGCTATTTGATTTAGAGCAAAAACTCGCGGCTAACAATCAGGCGGAGCAAGCGGTCAAACGCGCCCTAGCGAGTTTAGACGCTGGCTACAAGGGAGGAGGCGCTAAGCTTCCGAGTATTGACCTGACGCCTCCGTCTAAAACGCGCAAAGCGAAGACTGGCGGGGCCAAGGCGAAGAAGACGAAAAAGTCCGGAAAGTCGGCGGCTGAATTGGCGGAAGAAGCCCGCAAGAAAGCGTATGACGCGGACATTGCGACGGTACGTTACCAGGCGGACATGTACGATTGGTCTGCCGATAAGCAAATCGAGGCGTACGAAAAGGTACGCGGCCGTCACAAAAAGTACCTTGCGGAGTCTATCGAGGATCAGCGCACACTCAACCTACAACTTAAGCGGCTGACGGAGGATAGCGTTAAGTCACGCTACGAACTGTCAACAACGTGGATCGATAAGGACCAACGACGCATGGAAGAGGCGAATAAGACGGACGTTGAGATGGCGAAGGCGAAAGTTGACGCTTACACTCGCCTGCGCAGTAAATACGCGAAAACCTCCGATCAGTTTAAAGATGCGGACGACAAGCTGTATCAGGCGCGTAAGGAACTCACCTCTGCGCTAGTAGCCGAGTCAAAGCGTCAGTACGAAGCCTCGGCCGAGTGGATCGAGAAGGAAGAGCGCCGCATGGAAGACGCCGGCAAATCCGAACAGGACATCGCGGCTGCGAAGCTTGCGGCCTGGACTCGGGTTCGCGATCGTTACAAGAAGGAATCTGAGCTTTACAAAAAGGACTCCGAGCTATACAAAAGTTACTCTGAACTATATAAGAAGGCCGACGAGGAGGTCTACCGGGCGCGCAAGGACCTGACGCAGAAATCGGAGAAACTTGCGGAGGACCTCGTTAAGACGCAGAAGTCCTCGATCGAGGATGCGAAGAAAGCGGAACTTGCTGCGATTGAGGAACGGAAGAAGGCGGCGCTGGCCGACTATGATGCGCGCATCAAGGCGATTGACGATCTCCTCGCGAAAGAGGCCGAGCTTAATACGGACGCTGACTACGAAACGCAGCTCCGGGAAAAGCAGGCACGTGTTGACTTACTGGCAAGCGCAGTCGGGCCGGAGGGCATCCAAGAGCGCGAGGATACGATAAAAGAGATCGAGCGGATGAGGCTTGAGCATGACCGTGATCTCCGCAAACGCGAATTGGAATCGCAGAAGAAAGCGATCCAGGACGAGAAGTCCGAGCAAGAGACGGCATTTGAAAACGAAAAGGCTGCGGCTGAGGCGCAATACACCGCACTGGCCGAAGCATTCGATAGTTACTCCGGTAACATCAAATCGATTGAGGACGGTATTGCGGCCTTTCGCGTAAGCTCTAGCGCAACAGCTAACGCTCAGATTCTCGCGGATCTCGATAATTTCTTAGCGCAGTATAACGCTAAGATGGCCGTAGTTGCTAACGCATCTCTTTCGGGGCGAGACGCTGACCTTGCGGAATATAACTCGAATAAGGACGCATGGGACGCGGCTAAGGCGAGCGGCAATAAAGCGGAGATGGCGCGGCTTGAGGTACGGAACGCTGAGATTCGCAAACAGTACGGAATTACGAAGGATACCGGGAAGCTGCAGTCCTTTGCAACCGGCGGAATCGTGCAAGGAGCGAGCGGTTCGGCAGTTATGGTCCAGGCACACGCGGGAGAGATCGTCCTAAATCCGCAGCAGCAGGCGGCGCTTTGGGGCCTGCTAAATGGCGGAGCAACGGCGGCTCACTCCGGACTAGCGCCGAGCGCACAGCCAACGCAGCAGATCACGAACCATATCGATATGTCTATCGGTAGCGTTGAGGCCGCGGACCCTGATACAGGGCGCGCCATTGTCGATGAGCGGGCCCGTGTAGCTGCGAGAATTCAGGCGCAAGGAGTGAAGACGCGATGATCTATGACGTTTGTGTAAATGGGACGTGGTTATCAACGCTGGGCGCCTCGCTATTCGAGCGTCACATTCCCGTCTTGCCGGCGGAGGAAGAGAACACGGTTAAGATCGCGGGCACTGACGGCGTGGTCGATTTTGGGAGCACATACTCTACGCGACAGCTCGACTTAACGCTAGAGATCACGGTAGCCCCCGAGGAGTTTCACCGCACACTTGCGAAGCTGGCTCGCATCTTTAACGCGAAGCGCGGCGAGCTAACGCTTGAGTTTAGCGATATGCCTGGCAAGTATTATCGGGCGGTGTACACGGGGACTCTCGCGTTGGACGGGCAGATCGGCAGTCGGCTATTGGACGTTAGCCTGCGCATGAATGACCCGTGGCCGAGCGGTCCCGAGCAGGTGCGCGAAGTTACGATAACCCGCTCGCCGGAATCCGTAGTCATCTCGTCAGACGCAGATGTGCCGGCTCAACCGGTTATCGTGCTCACAAATACCGGCGCGAATACAATTCACGGATTTACGATCACAAACGAGTACAGCAACGATTAAACGCGCTTAAAGCGCGAAAGGAGCGGACTAAATGGCGGTACAAATATCGAATTGGCTATCCGCGCAGCTACTTAACGCAGCCCTGCGCAGCACAAACTTTACGGCGCCGACTAGCGTTTATCTTGCGCTCTACACGTCGGACCCAACAGCGGCAGATACTGGTGCGGAAGTAACGGGCGGGGGCTATGTGCGCAAGGCGATTACATTCGCGGCGCCTGCGCTCGTATCCGGCAGGCAAACGGTGAGTAGCGCGGTTGACGTGGAGTTCCCGATTGCTACGGCGGACTGGGGCCTCGTTACACATGTCGGCATTCGAGACGCGGCAACAGGCGGAAACTTACTTTGGACGGTGGCGCTGCCGAGTCCGCGTACGATTCAGACCGGCGACAAGCCGAAATTCCTGGCGTCAGGCGTAACGGTAGCATTCGTACAATAAAAACGGAAAGGTGGCGTAAATATTGGCGCAAGTTGAGATGTATAGCGCCGTCGTAAACTCGCCCGAAACGGAGCTGGCCGCAGACATTAGCGCAACCGATACGACAATTACCGTACTGGATGCGTCTAAGCTGGCGGCGGCTCCGAACCTGTTTACGATTGGGGCGGATGAGACGGCAGAGACGGTTAAGTATACGGGGATAAGCGGCAATAAACTAACCGGATGTGTGCGCGGGTTTAACGGGACCGCGAAGGCGTGGGTCGCAGGAGCTTCGGTAGCGCGGTACTTTACGGCGGCCGATCACGAAGCGTTTCGCGAAAATATTACGGATCTTGACGGGCGGTTAGAATCCGTTAAAGCGATAGCAGACACAGCAGAAACGCCGGCAGGCGCTCAAGCTAAGGCGGACGCGGCACAAGCGGCTGCAATTTCTGCGGCTAACACTCACAGCGATGGTAAAATTGGTGATTTATCTAAGCTCAATACACTGGACAAGTCTAATGCTGTCTCCGCAGTAAATGATCTTTATAAATCAACTGTCCTGGCTAGTCCAAACTTGATCAAGAACTCAACTGCTCTGCTAGGTTTAGAGGGGTGGATAGCACAATCCGATCCGAGTTTAGGACAGTGGGGATATGATATTAATAATCCAACTACTGGGGGAGGTTTTTGGACTAATAGTGCAGTGGGCAGCACAGATTACAAGTTACTGCGTAGCGAGGATATACATGTCAATCAAGGTTCGAGCTACCATTTGCAAGCTATGTTTGCAACGAGTGATTTACCCAATGACTCCAGGGTATACATCGAAGTGGTTAACGCTGTAGCGCCATATAATATTATTCTTACTTTGCTTGCTGATCCTAAAAGGTGGTGGCATCGAAAAGCAGTAACATTTGTGATGCCTTCCGGCGTTTCTTCTGTGTTTGTTCGATTGGTAGTTAATAATGTCCCCGAAGGTGCTGGAACCTCTTTTGCACGGATTAAGCTAGCCGAAACACCCTATGATACACCGTATTCCAACGAGGCTGATGCAGTGGTGCTTTCCGGTATAGTTAATAACTTATCAGCAGTAATCAGACGCGGGACAGGAAGCCCAGAAGGTGTGGTCACGGCTTCTGTTGGAACAATGTACCTTAGATCGGATGGGGCAACGTCCACTACCTTGTATATCAAAACGTCCGGATCAGGAAACACTGGCTGGACAGCTAAGTAAGGGGGGCTGCAAGTGATAAAGGAATGTGTTTTGCTAAACGGTCAAGTTATCAATATTGGTCCGTGGGATTATCAAAAAGAACGAGTGCTGATTAATCCAGGGGAAGACGAACCACTTTTCGAGGAACGGATTAATAACCCATTGCCTGAAGACGCTGAAATAGTGGAAATGGAGGTAACTCAGAGTGAGGACGGCGGATGGTACGCAAAAGACTACCTACCGCAGCCGTCCGAACTCGACCGTATGGGCGCGGAAATAGTTGCCCGAGAATTAGAGGCGCTAGAACTGCGCCAACAAAACGAAATCTTAGGTCAGCAAATCGTTCAGCGCGAGTTAGAAGCGACCGACTTAAAGGCGCAGAATGAAGCGCTTGGCGGGCAGATCGTAGGGCTGGAACTGCGCGTGCTGACGCTAGAAACTACTAAAACAGAGGGGGATACCGCAAATGTTTGAGAACGATTTTGAGCGCCTGAAATATTACTTCGAAAAAAAGTGGGCTAAAGAGCCGCAGCTTAAGCTGTACGTTAAGTTTGAGGTGATCACTCCGGAAGAATATAAGAAAATCACTAGCGAGGAGTACAGCGCGTGACCACGTTCGGCGGACCCTTTAACCGGTTGCCCTTTAACCGTCCCTACTCGCTAGAGACGTTATTTTCCGCAGTTTTCGAATCTCTGACGGAGGCGAACGGGCGCCTCTCCGTTGACTTCCCGGTGACCGTCGTATTCGAATCCGCGTCCGACCTTAGCGTAAGCCTAACGCGAGAATACGAGATTATCGCAGCGATCGAGTCGGCGTCCGAGCTATTTACGCAGCTCATTCGAGAGCGGTCGTTCACGGCGCCCATCCAGTCGTCGACCGAGTTTATCGCGAAGGCGGTTAGCACGCACGTCGATAAGATCGCGTTTACTGGCGACTTTAGGCCGGGCGACCGTCTCGTTATTGATACGCGCACTAAGACGATTACGCTAAACGGCGTCAATGTGCTTGATAAGATGGACGGGGATTTCTTCGAGCTTATTTTCGGAGCCAACGCAATAACCTATACGGACAACGAATCGGTGCGATCAGTCCTCACGCGGGTTACGCACCGAGACCGATACTTATACTAAAGGAGGGCGCTGATTACGGAGTATTTACAGTCATACGATAAGGACCGCAAACGCATCGGCATTCTCGTCGATGCTTACGAAATCCAGCGGACAAGGCGGATTAACTCAGACTACTCGCTAACGTTTTCGGTGCCGATGACCTCCGCAGACTTTCGCGAAAAAATCGTAGTAAAAGGCCACGTTCGGGATGAGCGCGGCCAATACTACGTTATTAACTCGCGGCAACGAACGAGAGACGGCCGCAAGCTTACGGCGCAAATCTCGTGTACGCACGTTATGTTTAAGCTCACGGATTACAAGTTCCCGTACGCGTCATATATGGCTGAGGGCTACGGGATTCACATTTCGCAGCTTACCTCGCTTATCTCGCAGGCTACTGGCGGCCGCTTTACGTTCTCAATCGACGATACTTTCGATTTGGTCGACGTTAAGGACTTCGGCCGAGGCACGTGTCTGCAGGCGCTAAATAGCGTAGTTGAGATGTACGGCGCCGAGGTAGAGCCGGACAACTTTACGATTCACCTGCGCAAAAGGGTCGGCGACCAAGCGTCTGAGATGCGCTATCAGCTTGCGAAAAATATCGTAGGGGCTACGTTTACAGACGATAGCTCCTCTTTGTGTACGCGATTGTTCGCGCAGATGAAAGATGGGCGTACCTGGATCGGTCAGCCTGCGTCGATACTAACGGCGGATGAGCGGGCGCGTCTCGAAGCGATTCCGGGCGCCATTGTTGGCGGGAAGCTTGCGGTTAACTATCTCGTATCCCAATACGCGAGCCAGTGGGCGAGTGATAGCGTGCCGTTTTTTGACGATGAGATTATTGACCAAAACGTTACCGATCCGGTTAAGCTCTTGGAGCTCGCGAGAAAGGCGTTGGCCGAGCGTGAGATGCCAACGCTGGAAGTATCCGTCAACGCTGCGGACCTATATAAACTCGATAAAACGGAGCCTAAGCCGGGCCTCGGCGATGTGGTAACGTGTGTCGATCCGGAGCTTGGCCTCGCCAATATTAGGGCGCGGATTACGGAGCTGACCGAGTATCCGTACGAGCGGGACAAGCAATCGACCGTAACCGTTGCTAACGTAATGACGCGGGATTATGCGCAGATCATCGCTGACCTCGACAAGTCTAAGCGGGCATTCACGGACCTGCTCAGCGGCGGCCGCATTCGGGCGGATGCGTTCGAGGATTTCGCAAAGCAGGCGGTCATTGATGTCAATAACTCGAAGACCGAGGTTAAGTACGATACACGCGGAATCATCCTGCAGGATAAGACGGATGCGCGCAATCAGGTCATTATGACATCGAACGGGATCGTTTTAACGACGGATGGGGGAAGAACCGCAAGGACTGCGATAACGGCACGCGGGATTGCAGCGGAAGTCATCTCGGGCCAGCTCGGGAATTTCGTTACGCTAGAGATCGGCTCAGGCAATAACATTACGAAGATCAATACGAACGGGTTAAGCGCGGGCCATGCGGACTTTAACAGCGCACCGTTTCGCGTCGATATGCAGGGCAACATCACAGCGAATAGGCTCACCGCAAACAGCGCGAATATATTCTCGTCCAACTTTACGAATGGCGCGATTGTAGGTTCGTCGATTAACGTCGGTGGCGGAAGATTCACGGTAGACAGCGCGGGGAATATGTACGCAGAGGGCAGTACGACGATCGGCGGCACAATTACCGGGTCGCTTATCCGGACGTCTGCGTCTGGCCGGCGTATCGAGCTGGACGCGCAGGGCTTGCGTACTTATGACGGCAGCGGTGCCAATCGGATTAAGATTAATACCGGAACAGATACCGGAGTGGCTGCGTTAACCTTTTACGGAACAGGCGGCGCGTTTGCTGGCGAAATTAACTCGTATCAAAATACGGGGCAGCTCATGATATTCTCTAACGATATTACAATCGGGTCTAATAACACAGCAAACCCGATACGCATGGACGGTGCGGCTATTTTCAGTGGACCGGTTACATTCCGAAGTACAGTTAGCGGTGATATTCCTATTAACACTATAACTGGCCTAAGTAAAGAGCTTAGCCAGATATGGATTGCGATAAACAGTAAGGCACCGCTTAGTCACACACACAGTGTTACTATTCCGAACCATAATCACGGAAATCCGCAAAACTCGAACTCCGGCGGAGGGACCTTCACAACAACTGCCCTGTAGTGTAGTATAAGGTTAATTATACCAACGGAGGTAGTAAGTAATGAAAAAGTGGATGTATCTCGTAAGCGGAGTAGTAATAGGAGCAGTTTTAGCAACATCGGGTAGCGCGTTAGCTGCTCAGGTTAAGAGCCTTGTGGGACAGAAGGTGACTTCTGAATTGACAGTTGTTGTTAACGGCAAAGTGCTGAGCGACAAAGGTGCAGTAATTAACAATAAAACCAACGTTCCAGTCCGGGCGTTGGCTGATGCTATGGGAGCTGACATAATGGTAGATGGAAAGACAGTGAAGGTAACTACCGGGACACCTTCGCAAGATGAGCCTCTTGCAGCAGCCAGTCCTGCAACGCCTTCCACGAATAAATATATCGGTTTAAGTAAAGCATCTATAGAGGATTCCTTAGACGTATTAAAGAACCAAATTTTAAGAATTAACGAGACTGCTAGAGATGGTGTTCTTAAAGAAATCGAACAGGCAAAGAAGGCGGAAGCCCCTGAGCTACTATCATCGAAACAAAAGCAACTTGCTGAAATAGAGGCTAAAATATCTGAAACAAAAGCTGACATCGCGCAAGCAGAAGCAGCTCTCGCGCAACTAAAATAACCGCATATCAATCGAAAGGGCGTGGCCGAAATGGCTGCGCTCTTTTTATTTCCGCAAAAGGAGCCACGAATATGAAAATACGCCAACTAATCGAATGTACGATCGATATCGCGCAGCCTCTCGAAGAGCTGTCCGCAGTTATCAACGCTGTCCTAGCGACCGTCCCTAACGCGGAGGGCCGGACAGAGCTACTGCGCAGGCTTGACGAAGAGATCACAAGCGCCCTATTAGCGGAGGAGGCCGAAGGGTGAGCGAAATCGACATCGTCAAGTATTTCCTAACGCAGGGACCGTTCGCCGTCCTGTTCGTGTGGCTCTTAATCTACGTCATGCGCACGAATAAGGAACGCGAGGGCCGGCTGCAGGACTTACTCGATAAATTTTCGGACAAGTACGACCTGATTATCGGAGAGATACGCGAGATGAAGGATCGCCTTCCTCGCGACCATGATAAGGAGTGATAGATTTCTGTTTCTCATTTAAATCCACTTAATAGGTGTTGACCATACAATTGGAATGTGTTACATTTTGGTCAATAGCGAAATAGGAGGAGTAATTAAATGAGAACGCAAATAAGGGCAGACCTTCTTGTTCCGGGGGATGTGGTAGTACAGGGACGAAAAAAGTTTAACATAACCGGCGTGAAGACAAACGGTAATGAGACTGTTATATTATACGCTAAACTTGGAGAGAACACTGTTCATCATATGACAATGCTTGACAACAAGGCGCATCTAACAGTGATCAATGATGGTTGGTACTTATGAATAAGCCTCACAGCGAAGAAACAAAAAGAAAAATCAGTCAAACGCTGACCGGTAGAAAGGCTTCACTAGAGTCTAGGAGAAAGATGAGTGAGGCAAAAAAAGGGCACCCGTTCTATGGAAAACGAGGATACACGATGGGAGAGGAAGCCAAAATTAACATACGGAGAGGGATACTGGAAAAAAGGTGCACTCCTGAATATGTAATTCAGCTATCTGAACGGAAGAAAGGGGAGTTAAACCCTCAGGCTAAATTGACCTGGGCACTCGTCAGGAAGATAAGAGAAGAGTACGTACCCTATGAAGTATCGCAGCAAGCTTTGGCATCTAAATACGGCGTTAGTAGGTCAACTATTTCTGACATTGTTAAAAATAGAATATGGAAAGAAGAATGAGCCGTTCTGTTGAGCGGCTTTTTATTATTTATAAGGAGTGATTCGCATGAACTATCGTAAAGACTTTATTCCGAGAAATACCGCACACAGCCGGCGTCCCGGCAACGCAATGAACGCGACAACGATTACGATCCATAACACGGGCAACGCGTCTTCATCGGCTGCAAATGAGCGCGCTTGGCTGACAAATCCATCGAATACGCGCACAGCATCGTTTCACATCGTAGTGGACGAGCGCGAAGCCCTCGAGTGCATTCCGCTTAACGAGAACGCATGGCATGCCGGGGACGGAAGCGGAGCAAAGTCCGGCAACCGCACATCGATCGGCATCGAGATATGCGAGAGCGGCAACTATGCGAAGACGCTCGATAATGCTGCGGGCCTGGTTGCGCAAATGCTAAAAGAGCGCGGCTGGGGCGTTGATAGATTGCGCCGGCATTACGATTGGTCCGGCAAGGTATGTCCGCGCCTAATGTACGACGGAGGCAAGTGGACGGGCTGGGCCGAGTTTAAGGCGAAGGTATCCGCAAAACTAAATGAATCGAAGGGGAGCGAGAAAAGCGTGAAAAAGGACGTAATCGTTAGCGTTAAGGTGGGCGGCAAGAAGATCGGCGAAGGTGTCGTAGATGACGGCGTTACTTACGTGCCCGTGCGTGTAGTGGCCGAAGCATTAGGCGCGTGTGTAACGTGGGATGGCGCTAATAACGCGGTGCAAATCGAAAAGGGGGCGAAGTAATACGATGAAGAAAATCGATTGGTCGCGTAAACTCTCATCGCGTAAGTTTTGGGCGTTGTTGGCTGCGCTGGCAACTAGCGTACTGGCTGCGGCAGGGGCCGGTGACAATGTAACGCTGCAGGTAACGGGAGTTATCGGGGCGGTTGGTGCGTGCGTTGCGTATATGCTTGCGGAGGGTGCGAGTGACGCGTCGAACGGCGGAAATGACGAGGAATAACGAATAGATGAGGCGCAGCCCTTGCGGATATGATTCCGTAGGGGCTGCGCCTTTTTTTACGTTTTATGCGGTTATTTCCGGAGCTGGCACGGTAGTCTCGGTCATCTGCGCGGGTTTTTCGCTATTGTTATTAGCGATTGCTTTGCGTATGTCCCCGAGCTTCTCGACGATTAATAGCGCAGTGGCTACAATCGCAAACATAGCGCCTATGACGATAATGCCTACGCCTCTAGTTGCGTTGATTATGTAATTGTAGGCGTCGCCTTCAACGATGTGTCCGAATTTGCTACCGGTAACATTGTAATCTGCGCTGTAATCTCCGTAATGATACATAACAACAACTCCGAAAATAAGCAGAGCCGCTGCTGCGACATAAAATAATTGTGCGAAACTTTTAAGCATTGTTGCACCCTCTCTAGGTATTAGTATAGTTATAATTTACCAGATTGGAACAAATACGACTAGGTATTTTTAATAGTTTTAACGTAACTTCACGTTGATTAACGAGAGCTGGATCTTTTTTAACATTACGCTTGCCAAATCGCTAAATCTGTCGTAAACTATATTGGTGTCAAACGCACAGGATTTTAACCTTGCGTGACACATATCGTTTAAATGTGCGACTAGGTCCTCGGGTAGTTGCGTAAGACCTATCGCTATTAAGCGGTCACCCATGCCGGGGTGGCGGAATTGGCAGACGCACAGGACTTAAAATCCTGCGGTAGGTGACTACCGTACCGGTTCGATCCCGGTCCTCGGCATACAACGGTTTTTCACGGTCACATCACGAAAAATGCCCGTCAAATGGCGGGAGGTCCTGCGTAGCTGCACCGATGAAAACGCAAATACACAGGACCAGCAAGGCGCCTCTCCGTTCTAAATACGAAGGAGGCGTTTTTGTTTTGGTAAGATTACGTTACGTAAGTTGTTATCCGTCCGAATGGAGGAATGGGGCGAAGATACTCCAATATTCTGCTCGTATGAAGGGCGCCCGCTTAACTGTCATACGTGGGGTGATCGTATGGAGCTTTACAGTAGTAAGAGTATCGGCCATTACATCCGGCCCTATGATCTAAGACATGCCTTTGCGCTTGAATTTCTTCGTAACGGTGCGAACGCTTTCTCTACGCAGAAGTTACTCTGACATAGTACGAGGAAACGACTTGTTAACTACGACTTACGTACAACGCATGAAAAGGAATGTCCTGTTAATTCGTTATTAACACAAACAAAACGTAATACAAAGTTAAAATGATTGCTACGCTCATCTCTTCGGAGGTGAGCGTTTCTTTTACGATATTGCAGGAAAATTGAATCCATTGGAGCAAGCGCCAATTGTCGTATTTGCTGCGGAAGAACTCGATGAATGCGATAAGATTGTGGAAATTACGGAGGAAAGCGTTAAGAACAAGGTGCAGCTGCTGCTTTAGTTAAATTATTTGCAGAGGAAGTACTAGAAGCACTTGAACTTAGTACAGGGTTGAAAGTAGAAATAATTGAACAACTAACTTTTATAACAGAAGAGAGGATAGATTAACAGGATTAAAATACCTGTATTCATCTATCCTTTTTTATACAACAAATGACCTCATTTACCACAACAATCATGTTGGTTGGAATAAATACAATTAACTCCAAATTTCATCTAATTTATCGGAATAGAAACTGATTGCTTTCTTATAACTCAAAATTTCCTTATCTGTAGTCGTATCTATTAAGCAATTTAACAGTAACTTCATAGCGCTATTATGCTCTTTTAAATTATACAAAGTCATTGAGTAGAACACTTGAATTGCTTTATTACCTGGAAACAATTCCATCCCCTTACTGAATGTACTCTTTGACTTTTCATACTCGCCTAGTGTTCTATATGTACTTCCTAGTCCCAATAAGGCGCCTTCTAAATCTTTTCCATCCAATCCTAAATTGATTGCATTTTCATAAAAGGGGACTGCTTTCATTTCTTCACCTAATACATCAAAACTCCAAGCACATTGATAGTTAATGTAGGCATCATTAGGAGACTCTTTAACCATGGTTATGAGTAACTCATTAGATTCTTTTAGATTTCCGTTTATCCTTAACTCAATTGCTTTAGTCATTTCTTTCTTCATTATTTCATCTCCGATTATATTCTTTTTCTTTCGCAAACACCGATTCTAACATACTCAATTTTGCTTTTAGATTCTTCCTCCATTAAATAGCGCGTTTGTGGAACAAGTTAAAAATTTCCCTTCAGGCAAACCTGCCTCGTTTAGTTGAATAAAGAAGGGTATTCTTTCGTGTAACTTGAACATTTCAAAATAATTAGCAACACATTTTTGTTTTCGGCAATGTATTGTTCCGAGAATGCATGTTCCTTTTATTTTACCACAAAATGTCGTTGTAGCTATAATATTATCTACTTCATGTTGGAGTTATAAATCCATCTCATCCAAGTTTCCACTTGTGTCTTATTTCGTATATTCAATTGCTCCATGACTTCCTTCACGGAGATACCTTCCAATCTCATTTCAATGGCTTTCATCTTCACTTCTACTGGGGAGCTGACTCTTGTTGCCAACGCAAAAACACCTCCAAGGCTGTCTCCATATCTTACGACAGGGTTGCATTCTCTTGAAGGTGTTTTAATTTGTTTCACACTATGAGTCAGCCAAGAGATAACTCCGCATGAGCTGCGCTTTTTTTGCGTTTGCCGATAAGGCGGCCAACCACCATCTAATTCGGGTGGTATAGGTGATTCATCCGCTCAACTCACTGCACTACAGCGGACGACGTACCGGTCTAGGATTAGCCTTACTCTGTCTGCTCTGACCTCGATCTCTCCAGAATAATCGCAGCGCGGCCATGGCGCAGCAGAGCGAGATGCCAAGGAACAGCAGTGACCAGATAAAGGCGGGAACCATCGTCATATGGGCCAGATTGGCGGCATCTCCGGCTTGGCTGGGGGAGGTAATGGAACGCAGCAAGAGTGTAACCGGGCCCATAATGGACTCTTCCAAGCAAAGAAACGCCAGCAGCAAATAATAGAAGTTCACAATTCGCCCGCCGATAAAGTGGAAGGCCAGGTTGATCGCGATAAAGATGATCAGCCACCACAAACCGTATCCGGATCGCACAAAAAAGAGAAGTGTAACCAGTGCCAGCACGTTGATGGTCATGAGACCGGCCTTTTCTTTGTGCTTATGGTAGCCATAAAACAAGGCAATCGCAAACAGAGAAGCCGAAATGTAGCCCGCTAGTGACACGAGGATCTGTCCCCAGCCTGTGGAAGTGAGCAGGGAATAAGTCACACCGCTGTGATCGGCGTTGAGTTCAATACGGAGGACGCGTCCGGACATCACCAAGGTCATTATGGCATGCCCCAGCTCATGCACCATGGTGTCCAGCATGCGGAACCAGCTGGAGAACGGAATCAGCCTTGTCAGAAATGCCGCTCCCACCAGGAACAGTAGCGCCTTAAGCCATTTATTCATAACATTGCCCCTTTTAACTCTAATTCAAAGTTCCATACTCTTCTCAGCATAATATGAAAACTTGCCGGATGCCAATTTTATTCCTTCCGAGCCATATTTGTTCTTTAGAAAAAGCGAACAAATTTTCGGTAGGATGGTATAATGGGAATCGTGATGGAGGTCTGTGGAAGATGAACAATAGAACGTACAAACACGACATTCATATAGAAAAGGACGGAGCAAGAATACCGCGAGAGCGGCAGCCTCAATTTGCGGAGGTAGAGCTTGATGTGCCGGTGCATGAGGAGAAGGAACCGATCAGCAGGGTTGTGACCCCAGACCGCTACGAGCGGGATGTGGAATGGGGGGATAGCTTTCGCTATGTCTCCCGGGAAGGGCAGTTTGTGCAGCAGGCACGGGACCTGGAGGAGGTGGCTGTGGAGCATGCCGAATTTGTTCCTTTTCACACTTACTGGCCGACTTATGAGCAGATGCAATCCGCACAGAAGCGGTGGTACCTGTATTGGCGGGGAGAGGTTCGGGCCGGGCGTTATCCGGATACAGACTTGTCCTATGTATTTGTATATCTGTATGAGCTAATCCACGGAATCGGCTGGCGTGAGCCTAAGCAGGGTTACGAGCTGATGGATCGAATATGGCAGGCTTATCGGCAAAGGTACCCTAAGCTGGATCAGTATGTGCGGGAATGGCTGTACGATTTAGTTCTGGTGTTCGGGTTGGACCCGACTCCCGCCGAACCGCTTTCCAAGATTCCGCGCAGCCTATCTCCCGAGCTAAGGGAGCTGGAATGGCGAAGACGCTTTCGCGCCGAGCCGCTGGAGCTGACCTGGGAGCTGCTGCTGCAGCTCATCGATTATGAGGTGGAGAAGGGCCGCTATTACCGTGAGCAAGGGCGAAAGGTGCTGCGGGAATATCTGCCGAAAGTGGTGGTTTTGGTCGATGGGTACTTATCGAAGACGAAGGGAAGACGGCTTTTAGACCTTTTTATGCCACGTGAAAAAAGGGTTACCCGCTACCTGTTCCGCAGCGCGGTTTATGACCATGGGCTTTACGGGCGCACGATAACGGTACCTGTGCTGCCGATCAGCCAGCATCCCCCACTCCGGGCTTATTTGACGCAGCTGACAAGGCTTACGGAGAATCAGCTGCGGGAGCTGACAGGATTCAAGGGACGGCTGCGGGGCATCCAGGTTGAGCCAGAGGTTGAGCAGATAATCTCCCGTTACTTGCGTAAGGAATTTGAACTGCGCCGGGCGAAAGAAGTGAAGTCCCAGGTTCCTGCGATCAAGATCAATACTGCGAAGCTTCGCAAGCTTCAGCGGGAGTCGGACGAGGTGCGGGACATGCTGCTTACAGAGGAACTGAAGCTGAACCTAGGGGACAACCGTGTTTATGGGAAACCATCCGGCGAATCTGATGACCCAGTCACGCAAGGAACAACAGCATCTTTCGGAGCGGCTGAATTAATATCTCAAGCTAAGCCGGGAGCTAGCAAGGCAGGCCGCCATAAAGCTGGGAATGAGCCTCAGCAGGGCGTGCTGGATTTCGAACGGGGCTGGCTGGGATATGAGGAAGAATCGTACAAGGAAGAAACTCAGGGCAAGGCTGCATCTCCAGAGGAGAAACCAAAGGAAGTGTGGGAGCCGGAAGAAATGCGGCGAAGTGATGAAAGGGTTAAAGTAAGCAGCGCTGAACGAGCTGAAGGTAGCAGCGAAGAAAGAGCTAAAGGGCATAGTGATAAGGGAACTGAGAAGCATCTGTTGGAGCAGCTTGTGGAGCAGGCTCCAGTGGATAGCCATGAGAAGGACTTGAGCCAGAAGCTTCATACCTGTGCTGCTCTGTCGGAAGACTCACCGTTCGGTGAAGGTGGTGCAGTTTACCTTGATACGGATGGTCAGCTGATTGATGAGGCGGATGAGTGGCCGATAGTAATCGAATGGCAGGAGCTGGCGGCGCGATTATCTGAGCCTCATAGGAAGCTGCTGGCTGCATTGCTTCGCGGGGAAGGTGACGCCGTACGTTACAGCATTGCTGAGGAAGCTGGCTCGATGCCAGAGCTGATGATGGATGAGATCAACGAGATCTCGATGGAGCAGATCGGCGATTTGCTTATTGATGTGGATGAAATTACGGAGGAATACCGGGACGAGCTTCATCATGTGCTCCGAAGAGGTTCTTAATTTTGAATAGAATGTTTAGATAGAAGAGGTGGTCACGTTGAAACAGGTGCAAATTCCGAAACGGCTCACAACCGCACTGGTGAATTCCCTCACGGCGGGCGTGGTGCCGCGGGTTGGGCTGGAGCATATCACGGTCGGCCGTCGGGCCGAGGTGGCATCCATCCTCCAGGATATGGACAATATCGCGGCAGGCGGAGCGGCTTTCCGGCTGATTACCGGGCGCTATGGGAGCGGGAAAAGCTTTCTGCTGCAGATGATCCGCAATTATGCGATGGATCGGGAGTTTGTGGTGGCAGATGCCGATCTGTCGCCAGAGCGGCGGCTCGTCGGCACGAAGGGACAGGGACTGGCTACATACCGTGAGCTGATGATGCATCTGTCTACCCGGACAAGGCCGGACGGCGGCGCTTTGGAGAGTATACTGCAGAAGTGGATCGCCGGATTACAGCAGGAGCAGATGCAGTCAAGTGGCCTGCGTCCAGGAGATCCTCAGCTGCTGGAGGCGGTAGAGCTGCGCATTTATGCGGTCACGGCTGAAATGCAAAATCTGGTGCACGGCTTTGACTTCTCCAAAGTGCTGGCCGCATACTGGTCGGGCTACAAGCTGGGCGACGATGAACGGAAGGCGGCGGCTCTGCGCTGGCTGCGCGGAGAATTCCCGACCCGGACGGAAGCGCGGAAAGAGCTGGGGGTTGGCGTCATTATCGATGACGACAACTGGTACGATTATATGAAGCTGTGGGCGGAATTCGCCGTGCGGATCGGGTACAAGGGGCTCCTGCTCTTTATTGATGAAGGTGTGAATTTGTACAAAATTACGAATAGCATCTCCAGGCAGAGCAATTACGAGAAGCTGCTGACAATGTTTAATGATACGATGCAGGGCAAAGCCCAATATCTGGGCATCTACCTGGGCGGGACGCCGCAGTTTGTGGAGGATGAGCGCAGAGGGCTGTTCAGCTATGATGCCCTCCGGTCACGGCTGATGGATGGAAGGTATAGCAGCGGGGCCCGGCGGACCTACACCTCGCCGATTCTGAAGCTGGACATGCTGTCCCATGAAGAGATTATGATCCTGCTGCAGAAGCTTCGGGGTATTCATGCGCTGCATTTTGGCTATGAAGCTAGGCTTAGCGACGAGCAGCTGATTGCATTCATGCAGGCCGCGGTGAACCGGCTTGGTGCGGAGGAGCTGCTGACGACCCGGGAGGTCGTGCGGGACTTTATGGATGTGCTGCATATTTTGCATCAGCATAGCGAGCTGACATTTGAAGAGCTGATGGGCGAACGGGAGCTGGAGGCTGCGGCAGCAGGCGCGCGTGGTCATAATGAGGAAAAAGACGAGCTCGATGACTTTTTGGCGGAGTTTGAGCTATGAGCGGGCATGATTCTAAAGCAGGGAGAGGGAACCCTTTCTCCCGGTTAGCCCCGTTTATACAGGAGTACATTTACCGCAAGCAGTGGGATTCCCTACGCGAGGCTCAAGTCGAGGCCTGCCGCGTGCTGTTTGATACGCAGCATCATCTGCTGATCGCTTCGGGGACGGCGTCGGGGAAGACGGAGGCTGCTTTTTTTCCGGCGCTCACCGAGCTGTACCACCGGCCGTCCGGCTCTGTCGGCATCCTCTATATCGGGCCGCTGAAGGCGCTGATCAACGACCAGTTCGAGCGAATCAGCGAGCTGCTCCGGGAGGGAGAGGTGCCGGTCTGGCATTGGCACGGGGATGTCTCTCAGGCCGAGAAAACAAAGCTCATGCAGCGCCCGTGCGGTGTGCTGCAGATTACTCCTGAATCGTTAGAGGGCCTGCTGATGAACCGCCCGAATGCGATCCCCGCCCTGTTCCATGATCTGCGGTATATTATGATCGACGAAGTACATGCTTTTATGGGCGCAGACCGGGGCATTCAGGTGCTGAGCCAGCTGACCCGGCTGGAGCGCATGGCGTGCTGCACGCCGCGGCGGATTGGGCTGTCGGCCACGCTTAGTGATTATGACACCGCCGCCCGCTGGCTTGGGGGAGGAACTCCGCAGCCGGTTGAGGTCGTCTCTCCGCACGGCGGACGGAAGCTGAAGCTGTCGGTGGAGCATTTCTCCTTCCCGGATGCACGGAATGAGCGGGAGGCCGAGCATTTGGAGCTGGCTAAGCAGAATTACTACAATTATATTTACGACCATACGCACCGTAAAAAAGCGCTGGTCTTCACCAACAGCCGTTCCGACGCTGAGCTCACGACATTGGAGCTGCGGCGGATTGCTGTTAAGCGGGAGGAACGCGATGTGTTCCATGTGCATCACGGAAGCATCTCCGCGATGCTGCGGGAGGAGACCGAGGCCGCGCTTCGCACCGGCCCGGGGCCTGCGGTAGCCGCAGCGACGGTAACGCTGGAGCTGGGCATTGACATTGGCGAGCTGGAACGGGTTATCCAGCTCGGAGCACCGTACAGCTGCTCCAGCTTTGTGCAGCGGCTCGGCCGCTCCGGACGCCGGGGAGACCAGGCGTCCGAGATGATGTTCCTCTGCGCCGAGGAAGAGGACGAGGAGGCGCAGCTGCCTGCCCGCATGCCGTGGACGCTGCTGCGGGCGATCGCCGTGATCGAGCTGTACATTCGCGAGAGGTGGGTCGAGCCGCTCGATCTGCGGCGCAAGCCAGTCGGCGTTCTCTACCACCAGACGATGAGCACGCTGAAGAGTATGGGCGAGGCCGCGCCCGCCGAGCTGGCACGGGCGGTGCTGACACTGCCGGCTTTTCGCGGCATTGAGCCGGAGGAATACCGGGGAATGCTGCAATATTTGCTGCAAACCGACCATATCCAGCAGACCGAAGAAGGCACGCTGATCATTGGACTCGGCGGGGAGAAGATTGTGAACAACTTTCGCTTCTATGCCGTGTTCAAGGATGATGAGGAGCATGTGGTATACAATGGCTCCGAGGAGATCGGGAGCATTACGACAGTGCCACCCCCAGGCTACTGCTTCTCGTTAGCTGGTAAGCTGTGGAAGGTGGAGGAAGTGGATAACAAGCACAAGGCGGTGTACGTAAAGTCCTCCAGGGGAAAGGTAGATACGCTCTGGCTTGGCGCGGGCGGAGACGTCCATACTCGTATCCTGCAAAAGATGCGCCAGGTGCTTGAGGAGCAGATGCTGTATCCGTACCTGGCCCCCGGTGCGGTGAATCGTCTGGAACGTGCCCGGCGGCTTGCTCGGGAGAGTGGGCTGCTGCGCAGTCCAGTGATTCCGGCGGGCGGGGATTCCCTGTTTATTTTACCGTGGGCAGGAAGTAAGCAGTTCCGTACGCTGGAGCGTCTGCTGAAGCATAACCTGACAGAGCCTATGGGACTAAGGCAAGTCGTGCCGATGGAGCCGTACTATATGGTTGTGGCGGGGAGAACGGGGGCGGAGGAACTGCTTGCCGGGATTCAGGCCGAGCTGGCTGGCGCTCAGGAGCCGGAAGCTCTGCTGGATGAGTCGGAGGCTCCGTACCTTGGTAAATATGATGAATATATCCCGCCAGCACTGGTTCGGCGTGCGTTCGCTGTAGATGGGCTGGACCTGAAGGGGTTGGCTGAGGCGCTAGCGATAGGCAGGAGCACGGAAGTGTAGTAAAGTGCATTTAGTGCTGAGAGCAGCCCGTGGGAAGCTCTAGGACAAATCAAATCCCTAAAGGCTTGCTGCGAATCGAGTTGATATAGAGGAGATAAATAGATCATGGCAGGGAAAAGTAAAATTAACTCCCCCCAGCTTTCGACGGAATTGACTGAGGCCAGCTGGGAGGACGTGCTAGCAGATCACGATCATGAGCTGGTCAACGGTTTGGTAAACAGCGCTTCCTATGATTATGAAGTCATGGAACGCTGTATCTTGGCCAAGGTGCAGCTTCGCAATTGTTCTTTTACAAATACGACGTTTGACCGGCTGGATCTGACCGACGTCGTGCTGGAAAACTGTGATTTGTCCAATGCCCGGCTTGAAAAGGGGGTAATTCACCGCGTTCATTTCAAAGACTGCAAATTGACGGGGATGAATCTGTCCAAAGCAAACTTAGGACATGTTACCTTTGAGAACTGTCTTATGAATTTGGCGGACCTGGTAGAGGCTTCTTTGAAGCAAGTACGGTTTGCCAGTTGTTCTTTGCAGAGCGCGAATTTCTATGGCTGTAAGTTCAAAGACTTGGAGCTTCATGAGAATGACCTGAACGAAGCAGACTTCAATGATACTTCCCTGAAAGGGATAGATATCAGCACCTGCACCTATGAACGGATCGACATCCCAATGCAGGCCCTGGCTGGTTGTACGGTCTCGCCGGAGCAGGCGATCGGGTTCGCCAAGCTGTTAGGGCTGAAGGTGAAGTATTAAAGTGACTAAGACAGACCCTCGTGAGGGCTGTCTCTTTCTTTTGTCTGGGAGATCACTTGGGAGCAAGAGGAGCACTATACTACGTGGAAATATGTACCTTAGGACTCTGTGAGGGCGTAATAGATTGAGTTATACTGGGGCAAGAACAGATAAGGACTGTGTTGCATACTAACTTTAAAGCACAATACATGCATAAGGAGCAGCCGGCCGCTGAAAGTTAGGCCAGAGAGCAGACCGTTACCTAGTTATGGCGGTCTATTTCTTTTAGAATCCATAATAATTTTTCAAGTATAGAGGATATAAGAATGAACCATATAAAACATTCCATAAATAGATTGATCTCAGCGGATGAGCTATCCCGCATGTCTAGTGAGGAGATTGTGGGGCATATTGCGCTTAATATGTATCATAGTGATTTTAGTAGTATAAGAGAGAACATAGGTGCTTTGCCTGAGGTGTTGAGAGACATCTTACTGTTGATTGACTTTGATACGGAATTAAGTATGAACGGAATTGTAGGTTTTTTGGAGAACACAAGCGGGTGCTATTTGAATGAAACCATAAAAGCTCTAGGGAACATTCAACAAACTAAAGACCAGGCTATTATGATTAGCATCAAGGAAGTGCTAGAAGAACACGGGATCTGCACCGAAAAACTAAGAGGAAATATGAACCATTTGACTGTGAATCAAGTTAGTTATTCTTCTAAGACTCACGGAGATGACATTCGCCATGTTCTAATGCTGGTGGAGAAAGAAGCAGAGCAGCTGTATTTATATCGTGATGATGAGGATTTATTTGATGCGCTGTTTCAATATGTCGAAATTAACCAAGATGAATTAATCAAGGATATAAAGCGGATTGTATAACCGATTGTTTCTCTAACGCAGGAGGTGTAAGTGATGAGAGCCTATATCCAAACCAATAAAAATGGGGACTTCTACAATGTAAATGCCTTCATCGCTAATGAGGGCTTTAGTTTATTAGGCTGGGAGACCGTTAAGTTTTATGACCTTGCAGAGATTGAAGGAAATGACCCGGAAGATGTAGTGGTTGGTGGAATTGGTAATGTGCGCGGACGCCTTGAATCATTAGGATTAGACAGAGGGCAGGGAGAAATCGATTACCCGTCATCCTTATCTGCTTATTTTGGCAGAAAAATATGGGCTACAACGGTTCAAGAGCTGTTTGAGAATAAACAGAATTGGAATGTCTTTATTAAGCCCAAAGATGTCACCAAGAAATTTGCTGGAATCGTTGTGAAAGAATATAAAGATTTTATAGGCTTAGTTGAAGAACATCAGGATACGAATATTTGGTGTTCGGAAATTGTTGATTTTAAGACAGAATGGCGTTGTTTTATACGATACGGAGAGATCCTAGACATTCGGTATTATAAGGGAGCCTGGGACTCTAAGCTGGATTTAAGTGTGGTAACAAGTGCTGTTAAGGATTTTAGGGATGCTCCGGCGGCTTATGGTATGGATTTTGGACTGGATCAAGAAGGCAGAATGAAATTGGTGGAAATTAACGACGGTCATTCTCTGGGGACATATGGAATTAGCCCACTAAACTATGCGAAATTCCTCTCAGCCAGATGGTCAGAAATGACAGGGACAACAGACTACTTAAGAAGCTTATGAGGTAGAAGTTAAAGGAGGGATATAATGAAAATTGGAATCGTTTCTTTATGTCTGATTCGAAGAGATGATCAAATTCTAGTTGCAGAAACATTTGATAACAACGTGAAGAAGACGGTGTATAGACCTGTTGGGGGCTTAGGTAAATGGGATACTGCGAATATTCCAGAATTACTAATAACCTAACAGGATATCTATGCTAATCGGGACGCCAAGGGCACTGCATTTGTACGGATCAACGCTGTGCTGAGCTTAACGATCATATAATTAGAGACATTCAAATGGGAATCATTGAAGAAGAGCAAAAGAAAGGAACTCTATGAGCAAAGAACTGACAATTCAGGAATTTTCACAATCGAATCAGGATGGGGTCCTGAACTTAATTTTGCACATACAACAGGTAGAATATGATGTACCGATCACCAAGGATGATCAACCGGATCTACTTGATATACCAGGGGTCTATCAGCAGGGTATAGGAAATTTTTGGATTGCATTAGTTGAAGGAGTTGTCGTAGGAACTATAGCCTTATTAGATATCGGCCGAGGGAATCTCGCATTAAGAAAAATGTTTGTCGCACAAGAATATAGAGGGAGTAAGTGGAATACAGGAGCATTATTATTGAAGCATGCCGTAAACTGGGCGGAATCGAAGAATATCGAGAATATATATTTAGGGACAACCCTACAATTTAAAGCTGCGCATAGGTTTTATGAGAAAAACAATTTTAAAGAGATTTCGGAGGAAGCTTTGCCAACAGAATTCCCTATAATGCCCGTTGATAAGAAGTTCTATCATTTATCTATTGGAGTATCACGAAGACACTCAAGCTAGGAGGAAGATGGTTTAACGTTTGAAGATAAAGACAGAAATGTATTAGCAACCGGATCCGATCTTGATAAAGATTCATTTAAGGTCGTGGTGGACAGGGATGGGGGGTACAGTGTCGCAGGACAGTTCAAGGATAAAGAGAAACTAAAATACATTACTCAAAAGGTGTTAGGGGAAGAACTTCCAATATATTATAATGGTGAATTAGTGGTTTCACCCGGAGTATCCAGTGTTTTTACATCGGGTGAATTCGCTATTTCGATGGATCGTTCCTTGGGTGAAGCTATGCAATTGGTTAAGTATATTAAAGAGGCTAACAATTGAAATCAGATAATAGGTATTGTATTAAAGAACCCGGGCAGGAGAATAAGCACTCCGTTGCTCGGGTTCTTTAGTGTTTATGGCTTTAGAGTGAAGAAGCAGAGTTTGCCACATTGAAGGACTGGTTATTTAACCGATCGATCAACTTCCGCAGGCTTGCTTCATCATCGGCATAGCGCCGGACATCTTCTCCAAGGAATTGCTCGGCTTGCTCTCTTGTGAAAGTACAGTTATACGTCTCTCCGTTCAGCCTGCCGGTATGGTCAACCATGGAATAAGTAATATAACCCACATTATCAATCAGGCTCAGGAGCAGAATGGCGTTACGGTAAAAAGCCTCAACGTTGGGTGCCCCTTCCTTCATCACTTCCGCTGAGTCGTTCATTAAATAATGGACAATGACTCCATAGGGCTGCTTAGTTGTCTGGAGTTCAAGCCCTTTAGCTTCGAGTCCTTCAGGTCTTGGCATTCCGCCAATAAGCCCCCCTACTTTGATATGATTACCTACATAAAGGGTCTTGTTCTTCATTAGCGTTTCCATATTGTAGCCGGAATAGAGAGGCTGCTTAGAAGGCTCTAGAGATATAGTCTTAGAATTAGGATTGGTCGTACACCCAACGGCGAAGACGGCAATAAGCAGAATGGAGCTTACAAGCATCCAGGAAGAGGGCTTGCGATAAGAGAGAACATTCCGAATCCTGGCCTTAACATTGCTCTCTCCAAAAGCAAGCGGGCTGCCGGAGATGAACCGGCCTCTGCTTAATGACAGGGAAAGCAGGGTCTTAGAGTAGCTGCCCTTAATCTGTTCGCCCATTCTGCTCACGACACGCTCATCACAGGACATCTCCATATCTTTGCACATCAGCGCATAAGACAGCCACATTAAAGGATTAAACCAATGGATGATTAGGAGTATGAATGCAAAAGGCTTAATCAAGTAATCACGTCTTCGGATATGAGTCTCTTCATGCAATAAAATGTAAGATAGCTCTTGCTCATGCATGCCGGTGGGAATGTAGATTCTTGGTCTCAGGAATCCGAAGACAAACGGAGTTGTAATTTGATCGGTCTCAAAAATATGATCCTTAACGAGCGTTGCCGTTCGGATTCTAGCCATAATTTTCAGATATGAGATAATACTGTAAAGAAGGAGTAAGGCAGCGCCGGCGATCCAGATGATCGTTCCAATCCACAGGATGATCTGCAGTAAATTTGCACTTGCTATTGGGGGAGTGCCCGGAAGGGAAGAATGGATCAAGCGGGTGATTTCCCGAACTCCATGGTCTACGACCGGATTTTTCAAGATCTCCATGTCTTTCGATACGAACTCTATGGAACTTGTGTTTGTCTGAGCTTGGTACTCTGGCTGCACCCACCTTAATATGCTGAAGCTTGAGGTGAAGCTCACGGGGATCACCAGTCTGATGATGACGGCCGACCATAAAATATAGCTGAATATTTTAGGGGCACGCCTAAGTAGAAATCTCGCCAAAATCACCGCAAGGGCGACATAGCTTGCCGTAATGCTCATATTAAGAATTGTAAGAAACAGACTCGTCATTGGGTCGCCTCCTCAATAATCCGCTTTAATTCTTCCGCTTCCTTCTCTGACAGCTTCTTCTCTCCTAAAAATGCGGTTAAGAACTGCGGCAGCGACCCGTTGAATGCTTTTTCAACAACCGTCTGACTTTCATATTTCTGAGCATCTTCCCGCTTAACAATAGCCGTGACCGTTGCTTTCTCATTTTTAAGAATTCCCCGTTCACACAGTTTTCTTAATACGGTATACGTCGTGGACTTTTTCCAACCCAGATTGGCCTGGCTCAGTTTAACAAGATCTGTGGAATTAATGGGTTCATGATCCCAAATCAGGCATGCAAATTTGTATTCGGCATCGAACAATTTGTAGCTTTCCATGTGATCGCTCCCTGCTACACGAAGTTTATTGTGATAAACCTCTTTTGTCAAGTCATGGTAAGACGAAGATCGTTGTGCCACCGGATTGTAAAATTACGAATGTGCTACAGGAAGAAGGGGTAGCCAAATGGAATAAAATACTGTTCGGTCGAATTATGATATGAGACATATCAGAACGAAACTGTGTGATCTTGGTTGAAGTCTCTTTAAAGGAGGTGTGCTGTGAAACGGCTCGCCATTATAACCGTGGGCAAGACCCACAGCGGTAAAACTACATTTGCTAAAGAATTAGAACAGCAACTGAAGAATTCTGTTGTAATAGATCAAGATCATCATGCTGAATTCATTAATACACACTATAAATCACTACGTCCAGAGCAGGGACCCAACATAATCAAATATGCCATTACAAATACCATAGTAGATTATGCGGTACAGATGACGAATTATCATCTTATCCTTAGTAATTCAAACCTTAATTTGAAAAATCGATCAGAGCTGCTTGTTTATTTTCATAGCAAAAGTTTTAGAAGCGTTCTTGTTCATTTTGATCTTCCGAACCCTATTTTGGAGGAACGTGTTCGTAACAGTTGCCGCAGTAAATCGATCTTCCGAACTGCTTCGAATTTTAAGGAAGTGCTAAGTAGACAAGATGCAGAGTATGATCTTGGGCATAACATCGATCCTAGAGAGGGAGAAGCTGATGACTTATTTATCATTAAAGATTCCGCAGAGGTTAAGTCAGTTATCCAAAGCATAGTGAATTTAAGTAGGTAACTTGATGAAGAAGAAGCCAAGCAATAATTGATTATAAATTATTTTTTACTATGATTTATTTTCTCAGGCAGGGTATCATTGCGTTGGAACAAAGTCATTAACTACATTATTGGAGGCGTTACAATGAAGTGCGATACAAAAAACTGGGCACAAAACAAAGGGGATCACGCATCACTGGCCCTATAAACTGCATGTTCCCCTTACGATATAAAGGGGTATTATACGAATGGAACAACAGGTGGCGGGAGCTTTCCCAAAATTCTTGATTTGGCTCATCATTCTTGCATTTTTTAGCGTGCTAAATGAGACGGTATTTAATGTTTCGTTGCCGGACATTAGTGCCCAATTCGGAATTGAGCCGTCTGCAGCGAATTGGGTTAATACAAGCTTTATGCTTTCTTTTGCGGCAGGAACCGCGGTCTATGGGAAAATAGCTGATGCGTTCGGTGTGAAACGATTGTTGCGCTTTGGCCTGTGTCTTTACGCCGGTGGATCGATGGCGGGCCTATTGCTTCATACCTGGTTTCCGGGTTTGCTGCTTGCTCGATTCATTCAAGGGGTAGGCGCTTCCGTCGTTCCAGGGCTCATTGTGGTCATTGTCGCCACTTGTGTAGATCACCGGCACCGGGGCAAAGCCTTCGGATTGATCGGTTCGACTGTGGCCTTGGGAGAAGGGATCGGTCCGGTTCTGGGAGGATTGATCGCAGACTTTGTGCATTGGTCATATCTATTTGTTCTGCCTATGATTACGCTGGTCACACTGCCGTTCTTTATGAGAACACTTCCGGACACACCTTCGAAAAAAGCGCCGCTTGATGTTATTGGAGGAGGACTTTTGGTTCTGGGCATTGTATCATTTTCCTTGTTTATGACGAATTATAACTGGCTGTATGGAAGCGCCAGTATTATTTTGCTGGCGTTGTTTTCGTGGCGGATACGTAGCGTGAAGGAACCTTTCATCGATCCCGCTTTATTCAAAAAGCGAAAGTTCATTGTCGGCGTGTTGTTAGGCGGCATACTCCTTGGAATCGTTGCCGGATTTATTTCCATGGTTCCCTATATGATGCGAGAAGTGTATCAGATGACGACCAGTTTGATTGGGGGTGGCGTCTTATTTCCCGGAACGATCAGCGTCATTCTTTTTGGGGTTGCAGGCGGTAATTGGGTAGACAGGCGGGGAGCAGGCTTTGTCTTGGTTACTGGTATATTCTTATTAGGAGCAGGTTTCTTGATTATTGCGTTGTTGACAGATGGTAGCCCATGGCTGATTTCCGGTGCTTTAATTCTGATCTTTGGAGGCCTTTCCTTTGTCAAGACTGTCATCTCAACAACGGTGGCAGATGCGCTTGGTTCTGACGAGACGGGTTCAGGGATGGGCTTTTTGAACTATGCCTGCTTCCTAGCTGAAGGGATCGGTATCGCAGTTGTAGGCGGCATGCTCGTGCAACATTCGCTAGACCTCCGAATAATTCCGACCATAACGGATCCTAGAGCTTATTTGTACAGCAATTTGGCACTGCTACTGCTTGGGGTACTCATGGTCTGCGGAACTGTATTCTGGTTTACTGTCAGAAGAGCTAAGCGGATTACAGACACATAGTCCTGATACGACAATTCATCAGCGGAGTAGGGCAAATCATAAGTCCTTTTCACTTCTTAATAGAGGCATATTTGGAGGGGATGGCGTTGAAGATAGAGTGGGCAACGGAACAAGATTATGAGTATATTATTGAGAGAGATCAACATATTTCTGAGCCGCTGGTGAGCAGGAAGATCCGTGAGAAGGAGATTCTTATCTTTAAAAATGCTGACCAGGAAAACATCGGTTGGATGAGATTCGGATATTTTTGGGATAACATACCGTTTATGAATATGTTATGGATCGATGAGGAGTACCGAGGACAAGGTGGGGGGAAGGAAGCTGTATACCATTGGGAAGCAGCTATGCGTCAAAGAGGATATATGCTCGTTATGACTTCCACACAATCCGATGATGAGGCACAGCATTTTTACAGGAAAATTGGATACCGGGATGCCGGATGTCTGATCCTTGACACTCAGCCTCTTGAAATGATCTTAACAAAACATCTCTAGAAGGTTGCTAGGGTACATCGTTAATAGAATTACAAATAACCCGGACTCAACTAAAAAACTCGCGAGGCTTGCGGTTCATGCAAGCCTCGCGAGTTTTTGCTACAAGTAATACAATTTGAAGTTAATATCTTGATCATGGTTTCCGAATTTCTTCCCGAAAATGGTGGCTCCGCCCACATGTTTGGCGTCTTCCTTCACCTCAATGCGGAAGGTCCATCTGTCGCAAGATGTATCCAGGTCATCAATAGAGACTTCGGATATCTGGTCGCCATCGATGTAAGTTCCGTGCTTGAAGATGCGGATCGTCTTAAGCAGTCCGTATTGATTGATGTTATGGGGCCACCAATCAGGCGTGAATTTCCCGCGGGTATCGGCAAAATCTCCTGGACTAGTCCAGGTGCCGAGCTCGATTCCGTTCAAGGAGAAGGTAATATCCGATGGCCAGACATCATTGGAGAAGGGAAATTCCGAAGAAATTTCCAGGCTGATCTCGAACTGCTGCAGCTTCTCTTCTTGCTGCAGAAAGTTAGCGATGTTGTATTGGATAAAGCCTTTCGTAAACCATAATATTTCAGCATCTACCCGTTTAGGATCCATGAAATATTTGGGTTCATCCACTCGGCCGATAAACTCCTTCTCGGTAGCCAGCCCACAGGTAGGCTGCAAGTCAAAGTCCGTATAATGCCCGATTGGGACTGAGGTCTCATAGGAAGCGAAAGAGTGAAAGATCTTCTTTGGAAAGTTGATTTCAATATGATCTACCTTTAGGATTGAAATTTTTTGCAGCCCTGATTTTCCGGGTACCTTCTCAGTTTTGATCAATCCGGCATCTTCAAGCTTCTTAATATGTTTGATCACAATAGGGCTGCTTAATTGAAGTTCTTCTGCCAGCTCTTTGATGTTCATTTTGTTTTTAGACAACAGTTGAATAATCTTAATGCGTACCTCGCTTGCTAATGCCTCGTAGACGACGAGTGAAGATAGGTCTATTTCAAGCTGCACATTGACCACTTCTTTCAAAATGTTTTCATTAATCTTTAACTATACGTTATGTATGTATAATACCAGAAAGATTATTAGCATGTACATAAATTAATTTTAAAGATAATTTAAGTTAACTAAGAAACAGCTTTCATTTTGTTTAGTAAACAAAAATGTTAATTAAACTAAAAATAATTATTATGACTTTACGAAATGGTTATTGACAACGTTTTCAAGTAAGGGATATACTTATCCCAGGTTAATTACTTGCGGAAAGCTTTACATGTAAATAATTAACTTAGATGAAGATTTATTAGGAGGAGAAAGCGTTGAAGAAAAAACTGGGGGCCTTATTGACACTCGTTCTTGTAATGACAACGGTGTTAGCTGGATGTGGCGGTAAGGATGACGCGAAGACGATTACGTTTTGGACACCACTGACAGGTGATGACGGGGCGTATATGGATCAGCTCGTTAAAGACTACAATGCAACAAATCCAGAAATTAAAGTTAAGCATGTTGTTACTTCCGATATGTATACAAAGCTGTCTACAGTTTTGAACTCTAAAAAGGGCATTCCTGATTTGACTATTATTCACGCTGACCGTGTTCCCGGCTACGTTAAGCAAGATTTGCTTCAGCCGATGACCACTGTAATGCAAGCGCAACCAGAGCTTAAGCAAGACAATTACTTGCCACAAGCCTGGTCGGTAGGGAACATTAACAACACACAATACACCATTCCGCTCGATATTCACAGCAGCGCAATGTATTACAACAAAGATTTGCTGAAGGAGTATGGGGTTGAGAACTTCTTGGACGACAACGTCGTTACCTTCGACGAGATGATGTCTCTGAAAGGCAAGTTGAAGCAAGGAGATTATGTAGTTAATGATGCACTCCTTAGCTGGGTTATCCTGGCTCAGATTCAGAACCTGGGCGGAGATATTCAGCAGGACGGCAAGCCAGCAGTTAACACAGAAGCTATGAAGAAAGCAATTGAATCGGTTAAGAAACTGAACGATGCCGGTCTTCTTACACCTCAAGGGGAAGACGGATACCTGATGTTCCAATCTGGCAATGTTCTCTTCTCCACAGACGGTACTTGGAGCTCCACAGCACATGCTAAAGTTGAGAACTTGAATTTTGGTGTAACGAACGTATATGCACCTAGCCCTGACAAATTCACGAACAGAGCCTCCTCTCACTTGTTCGCGATGTTTAAGAATGAAAAGAGAACTGAAGAGAAAGAAAAAGGCATTGCAGCCTTTCTGGAGTTTATTCGCAGCAACTCGATGGAATGGGCAAAAGCTGGCCAAATCGTAGCAAGTAAGCAAGTCAACGAAAGCCCAGAATATAAGAATTATATTCAATCCTTCTTCACTTCAGATGAGAAAGAAACTAAATCACTCTATATCTACACCTATGAATATTACCCTTATGTTGCTGAAGCTTTAGATACTTATGTATCTGACCTTGTTCGCGGCAATGTACCTATTGATGAAGGCCTGAAGACGATGCAGAAATATGTAGAGGATAAGATTAACGAGAACTAATCTTAAGGAAGCGGAAATTCTGAACCGAGAAAGACATGTTGTAAAGGTAATATGCCGAAACCGGCATATTACCTTTCACTAATGCTTTTACCTGCAAGATCCTGAAAAAGGAGATATGAAAGCCTATGAAAAAGAAATTTAATTTAGCACCCGTTTTCTTTGTAGGTCCGCATCTTATTTTATTCATCGTCTTTATTTTGTTGCCTACCATCTACGGGATTTATGCTTCATTTACTAAATGGAACCTGCTTGGTGCGCCGGAATGGGTAGGGTTGGATAACTATAAGACAATTTTCTTTGACTCGACCTCAACCTTCCATACGCAGTTTTTCAGAGGTTTACGGAATACTCTGATGTTTGTTGTTCTTACCGTTCCTCTGCTAATTATTATCCCATTGATGATTGCAGTTGCCTTGGAACATAAGAAGGTCAAGGCTAAGAGTTTGATGCAATCCATTCTGTATCTTCCTGGTCTGATCTCTATCTCTGCAGCTGCCTTGATCTGGTCGCTGATCTTCAATAAACAGCTTGGTATTACCGGCAATGTGTTCGGGTCTGAAACGGTTTGGGCCTCACATCAACCCTATGCTTGGATCATGATCGTAGTTCTGACCCTTTGGGGCGGCGTCGGCGGCAACATGATTATTTACCGCGCTTCTATAAGCGGTGTGGGTCAAGATCTGTACGAATCTGCGGATCTGGATGGTGCTGGACCCATCCGGAAATTTTTCAGTATAACACTGCCTTCGATCAATTTCCCGCTCATCTATACTTTTGTCATGACTACGGCCGGTGCATTTAATGTCTTCGGGCAGCCGCTGATGTTAACCAAAGGCGGACCACAAGAGAGCACGAGCGTATTGATGATGTACATCCGTAAGCTGGCTTTCGGCAGCGGTGAATCGATTGCCGGGATGGCGTCAGCGATGGCCGTATTGCTGGGGGTTGTTATTCTTATTATTTCTGCCCTTCAGTATTATCTCATGAACCGGAAGTCTGCTTAGTTGTACCGGTGGCAAGCTATCATGGAACCAATAAAGGTGGGTGCTTAGAACATGTCGAACCAGGCTGTGGTCGATCTGAAGAAGAATACGAATGTTACCCCAAAAAAGGGCGGTAAGATTAGTATTTCAAAATATGTGGCCTATTTGTTTTTGATCATTCTTTGTCTGTTATGGGTTATTCCTGTGATCTTTGGGATCACTACATCTTTCCGTTCCCAAACGGAGGTTGTCTCAAGCGGGTTCCGTCTCCTTCCAGAGAACTGGATCATGGAGAACTACGTCGCTATACTGGAGAATACCTCCACTGCGCCGATTCTGCGCTGGTTGTATAACTCCGTGTTTATTGCGGTGAGTCATACCCTGCTGGTAGTTGTTGTCATTTCCATTACCGGCTACGGCTATTCCCGCATGAAATTCAAAGGCAGAGACACCTTGTTCTTCACGCTATTGGGGATTTCTTTTTTCCCTGGTGTAGTTAACCTTATTCCTTCTTATAAAATTATTGATGCTCTGGGCTGGGTAAATACCGCTTGGGCAATGGTTATTCCGGGGCTTGCAGGGATGGGGAATATCTTCCTGGTCCGGCAGTTTATGAATGGAATTCCGAAAGAGCTGGATGAGTCTGCTAAGGTGGATGGAGCTTCCGATTTCCGGATTTATTTCTCCATCATTCTGCCTCTTGTTAAGCCAATTCTGATCGTGTGTGCCTTGTTCTCCTTTACAGGATCATGGAATGACTTTCTGTGGCCGGTTATCGTCTACACCGATGTAGTTAAAATGCCTGTTACGGCCGGGTTGCTCCTGCTCCAGGACATTTACGGCAATTACCGCATGATCGGGCAGCTGATGGGTTCGGCGATTCTGGCTATTATCCCAACGCTGCTGCTGTTCTTGTTCGCTCAGAAATATTTTGTACAATCAATTAACTTAAATGCAGGTATTAAAGGTTAAACCCTATTGATCTAACCGATCACTAAAAAATATAAAGAATACAAATTGTATAGGAGTTGTAGATATGACCAGACTTCAATTTAATAATCCCTTAATTGAACAACGCGCAGATCCTTTTATCTATAAACATAGTGATGGTTATTATTATTTTACAGGTTCTGTTCCGGAATACGACCGGATTGAACTGCGTCGCTCCAGAACGATTGAAGGCTTAGCGACAGCTGAAGCCAAGACAATCTGGGTAAAGCATGAGACAGGGCTCATGAGTGCTAACATTTGGGCTCCGGAAATTCATTATATTGATGGGAAATGGTATGTATACTTTGCTGCGGCACATACTTCTGAGACCAAGGATGGTCTGTTCGATCACCGCATGTTTGCGCTGGAGAATGCTTCGGCTAACCCGCTTGAAGGGGAATGGGTGGAGAAGGGGCAGATCAAGACGAAGTGGGAATCTTTCGCCCTGGATGCAACCTCCTTCGAGCATAAAGGGATTAGATATTATGTGTGGGCCCAGAAGGATCCGGAAATCCCGGGTAACTCCAATCTGTACATCTCTGAGATGGAGAATCCATGGACGTTGAAAGGCGAGCAGGTTCAAATCTCTACGCCGGAATACGATTGGGAGAAGATCGGATTCTTGGTGAATGAAGGTGCTGCGATTCTGAAGCGCAACGGACGGATATTTATGACCTTCTCCGCAAGCGCTACGGATCATAACTACTGCATGGGGCTGCTTACAGCAGATGAGAATGCAGATCTGCTTGATCCAAAATCCTGGGTTAAGCATCCTGAGCCGGTATTCCAGACCTCTGAAGAGAACGAACAGTATGGACCAGGGCATAACAGCTTTACGGTTTCTGAGGATGGTACGGAGGATATTCTTGTATACCATGCGAGAAGTTATAAAGAGGTTACGGGAGATCCGCTGTATGATCCAAACCGCCATGCCCGTGTGCAGGTTTTCCAGTGGAATGAAGATGGGACTCCGAACTTCGGAGTGCCGAGACCGGATACGGCCAAGGCGAGCCAAGTATCTTAAATGAAGAGAGTAAAGTAAATTCAACTTTGGATTTTTACTATTATATATAGTATGCAAGAATGAAGCCGACCCTACGGGTCGGCTTTTTAATTCCAGTGGTGGATATACAGAGCGGGCGGGTATAAAATAAATAGGATTGGAGAAGAGGAGTGTTGAATTTGTTTGGTAACGATTGGGATGAATTATTAAGGGATGAAATGGAGAGCACTTATTTCCATGATTTAATGAGCTGGCTGGATCATGAGTATGCGGAACATACAGTATTCCCCCCACGGCAGTTCCTGTTTCAGGCTCTGAAGCTTACCTCCTATGAGGAGACAAAGGTAGTTATTCTGGGACAGGACCCGTACCACGGACTGGGACAAGCTCACGGCTTGAGCTTCTCTGTACTCCCCGGAGTGCGAATTCCCCCTTCACTGCACAATATATACAAGGAGATGTCGGCGGATCTCGGAGTTTCTGTACCGTTGACAGGGACTTTGACTTCTTGGGCTCAGCAGGGGGTTCTGCTGCTGAACTCTGTGCTTACGGTAAGGGAGGGCAAGCCAAATTCCCATCAGGGTAAAGGTTGGGAGCGGTTCACAGATGCGGTGATATCCAGATTGAATCAGCGGGACACCCCGCTTGTATTTATCCTTTGGGGGAATTACGCCCAGAAGAAGGGGGCATTTATTGACCAGAAGCGACATCAAGTAATTGCCTCCGCTCATCCAAGCCCGCTGGCGGCACGGCATGGATTTTTCGGCAGCCGCCCATTCAGCAGATGCAATGAGTTTCTGAGAGAGCAGGGGCTTGAGCCCATCAATTGGAGTATAGAAGAGAGCGACATCTAGGCGAATCAAACGTTCTTGGATGGATTGGAGGGACAGGTATGAAGCACGAGAGATGGATCGGTCGATACGTTACCATATTTCGTATGGACGAAGATCGGATCTACACAGGAAGAATTGATGGGTGGGACCACGAGAAGAGACGTCTTCAGCTCGGGCCTAAACTGATGTTTATCCCGCTCGACGACATCTTGAAAATTACAGTCTCTGAGGCAGGCACACACCGGAGAGGTCCGGCGGCAGGAGTGGCGGCTAGAAGCCACTCTGTTGGTTATGTCATGAAGGACCCCATTCAATTCGACAATGCGATCCATTTCCGCTCTCCGGTTACAGTCTGGGCAGGAGATGAGGTTCTTCGCTATCGCGCGGTGATTGTGGCCCATAACAGCCGTGAGGTTGTACTGCGTACCGGGGAAGTGCTCAGCAAGCAGGAGCATGAATTCGTAGTGAGATCTGTACATGGAAATTAGGACTTTATGTCTATTTTTAACAAAATAACAGAAAAAGATAAACAAAATAGGCCTTCTTGACGATAAAATAGGTTAAGACTGGAAAATTTCCAGGAAGAACTGAAAGTCAAAGGAGAGAAATGAATGAGCGGGAACAGGAAAATGACGAAATGGTTCCTTGTCGTTGTACTGATGCTGGCAACGGTGCTGCCTACCAGCGCATTTGCGGCGACCGGGGACGTGACGTCGATTGATTTTGACACGTCAGAAAGCAACATTGAATTAACCGTTAACGAAGGAACAGTGCAGCTTCGTGTGCTGGCAACGCTTGAAGGTTCTGTCGCTAAGAAAGATGTTACGAATGATGTAACATGGATTTCTTCCGATGCCAGAGTTGTTAAAGTAGATGGCGGTCTGTTGACACCGCTCAGTAAAGGTACTGCAAAAATCACAGCAAAATACAAAAGCGCACTTAAATACATCAATGTTACAGTTAAGTATGCTGTTGATGAGCTGAAACTGGACCAAGCTGATAACGTAGAATATAAGCTGGGTACAGAAGGAATAGTTATTAAGGCGATTGCAGACGGCAGCAATGATGTATCCACAGTCGCCGATTGGACGACTTCTGACAGCTCGGTCCTCAAGGTAGATAAGGGTAAAGTGGAGCTTGTAGACAAAGGTACCGCCACGGTAACAGCTACATATAAAGGCGTTACAGCTTCCGTGAAGGTAAAAGTTGTCCTGCCTTACGGTAAGCTGGTTATTGAACCAAATGGCGATCAGGAGATGCTGGTTGGCGACGCAGCCAAAGAATTAAAGGCATTTGCCAAGCTGTCCAGCACTGACACAGCCGCAGGCACTGAAGTTACAGACAAGGTGAAATGGAATTCCTCTAACGAATCCGTAGCAAAAATTGTAGACGGTAAGCTGCAGCCAATTTCTCTTGGTAAAACAACCATTACAGCGAGTTATCTCGGGTCTACGGCTTCTGTTGATGTTTATGTCCGTAATCCTTATGAGTCCTTGTTACTTACAAACAAGGATTTCGTGAAGAATCCGGTGATGTTCTTGAACCAATCTGAAAGCGTCGGGGTGGAGGTCAGAAATGCTCCGGCCACTACTGGCGGCAATGGAGGTACGAGTTCGGTAACGGATGCCGCTGAATGGACCTCTTCCAATCCGCTTGCAGTCACTGTAAACAAGGGCCAGATTACAGCGAAAGCTGTTGGAAGCTCTACGATCAAGGTCTCTTATATGGGGCTTAGCAAAGAATTTAATGTTACTGTGCATCCTACGGTAACTAAATTCGAAGCAGATCCAACCAGTTTGAGCTTGCTGAATGGCGAGTCCAAATCGGCTCCGAAAGTGACTGGTACGTTGCTGGATGAAGAAGAGAAGGACTTTAGTAACGCGGTGCAGTGGTTTTCAAGCAATGAGACTGTGTTTACTGTAGAAGGCAGTAAGCTTAAAGCTGTGGGCACAGGGTCCGCCCAATTAACAGCTAAAATCGGCTCTAAAGAGGTTGTCACCATCCCGGTAACGGTCTCTGAGAAGGTACTGGTGCTATTGGCAGATACCGAGGTTTATCAGATTGTTACAGGCAAAACCAGTCCGCTTCCTCAAACGGTAACAGCCGTATTGGAGAATGGGAATGAGGTTAATGTGACTACTTCCATAGAATGGTCTATGACAGGCAGTACGGCTGTCATTAAGGATGGGACGATTAAAGGTCTAGTTAAGGGTAATACAACCCTTACAGGCACTTATTTGAATCAAACCATCAAAATTCCGGTATCAGTAGAACAAGAGGTTATTAAGATTGCAGTGGCACCGACTTCGCTTCAAATGAATATCAAGCAGTCCAAATCGATTAAGGTAACAGGTTTCTATGCCAACGGTAAAACGATAAACCTGTCCTCGAAGGTGAATTGGGTATCCAGTAATGAAAAAGTAGCAACCGTTAATAAAACCTCCGTTAAGGCTGTTGGTGAAGGCACCGCCACTTTGAGCGGTTCTTATCAAGGCAAGGCTGTATCCGTAACAATCACTGTAGTTCCGAAGCTCGCGAAGCTTACAGTAAGTGAACGTAAGGTTGTGCTTGCTCCAGGTTCTGCCAAGACCGTGAACTTGACGGCACTGTATGACACTGGAAGCAGTTCCAGTGTGAACAGCAGCGCAGTATGGACAAGCAGCAAACCGAATGTAGCAACCGTAAATAACGGACAAATCGTAGCTGTGGCTAAAGGAACAGCAAGCATCAAAGCGAAATTCGGCGGGAAGACCGTTACTGTTACAGTCTCCGTAAAAAAATAAGCTTTTGAAAAACATCTCTTTAATCAACTGCACCCCAATTGTTGTTAGACATCAACTAACAGTTGGAGGTGCAGTTGATTTATTAAGGGGTGTTTTTTAATTAGGGATGGTTGCTTGATAAGGTAAGCTTCTATATAATGGAACATGTGTTCTACATACTTTTTAAAAAAAGGTAAGGTAAGTTATGACAACGAAGAAACGACGCCGCAAGAAGAAGGGGGCTCGCTTGACTGGAACCCAGATCACCATTCTTGCTCTGCTAGCCCTTGTTGCTTTTCTGTGGAGATATACGGATATGGCTGGTCCGGATTCACAGGACAGTGTACCGGGCGGTGAGGCGGGAACACAGGCGAGCACGGATTCAAAGCTAAGGGTTGTTTTTCTTGATGTGGGACAAGGCGCCTCCCAGCTGCTGATCGGTCCAACCGGTAAAACTATGCTGATCGATGCCGGGAACAATGATCAGGAAGAGACGGTGCTGAGAGACCTCCGGAAATATGGAGTCAAACGGCTGGATATCGTGATCGGAACTCATCCGGATGCAGACCATGTGGGCGGTCTGGACAAAGTGATTGACGAGCTGGAGATCGGTAAGGTATATATGCCCAAAGCCCAGTCCAACACCAAAACCTTTGAATCGGTGCTGAATTCGATCAAGAACAAAGGCCTAACAGTGACTACGGCTAAGGCAGGGGTAACTTTGGATTTTGAACCCGGTATAAGTGTGAGGATGCTTGCCCCAGTAGGTCATTATGATGATAATAACAATATGAGCGCAGTCATTAAGGTGGTCTATGGCAAGACGTCTTTCCTGCTTACAGGTGATGCTGAAGGGGAGAGTGAGCGGGATATGCTCGCATCCGGAGCAAATTTGAGGGCAGATGTGCTGCTGGTTGGTCATCATGGGTCCAGGTCCTCGACCTCAGCAAAATTTCTGCAGGCTGTAAATCCGAAGTTCGCTGTCATTCAGGTGGGCAAGGACAACAAGTATGGCCATCCGACACAGACCGTGCTGCAGCGTCTTCTCAAACAAGGCGTACAAGTATTCCGCAACGATCAACAGGGGACTGTTGAAATTGCATCCGATGGGCAGAAGCTGTACACGATAACCGAGAGGTGATACTCGTATGAGAGGAATAGTAGACCGTTATGAAGAGGGGTTCTGCATTATTGAGGTTGAGGGCCATACGCGTGAGGTTCCTGTTGTGCAGGTCGAGGATGGAGTAGTCCCTGGAGATGTTGTAGAATGGGAGGAAGGGCACTGGGTTAAGCTTCCAGAGCAAACCAGGGCTAGGCAAGAAGAGATCGCGAAGCTCATGAACGATCTTTGGGAAGACTAGGGGCCAATTTTCGGAGGTAGAAAGGGAGGCTACGCATGATAGAATTGACTAAACCTGAGGTTGGAGAGTATGCAGACTATTATGGAGAATACATAGCATCTGTTCCAGAAACCGGACTCATACAGGTGCTTGAGCAGCAGCTAGAGGATTATGCTTCGGTGCTAAGCGGTTTGTCCGCCGAGCAGGCAGGCTTTCGTTATGCGGAAGGAAAATGGAGCATTAAAGAAGTTGTCGGACATGCGACGGATACGGAGCGGATTATGGCATACCGGCTGCTGCGGATTGCAAGAGGAGACACGACAGAGCTAGCTGGCTTCAATGAGGTTGAATTTGTGAACCATTCCGGCTTTGAAGAGCGCGAGTTGACGGATTTGCTGGAAGAACAGCGCGCTGTACGCCAGGCAACCCTTGTTCTAATCCAGTCATTATCCGAGGAAGCTTGGTACCGTAAGGGGATCGCAAGTGGCTATGGGGTAACGGTCCGTGCTTTGGCCTACATTATTGCCGGCCATACCGAGCATCATCTGAACATCATTAAGGACAGATATTTGAAGTAGAATACAAATCATATAAAGCCGCCAAGGACGAGGTCCAAGGCGGCTTTTTGTATGCTTATACTCTTCTTAATTCCAGGATACGACAGCTTCGAAATTTCCAGACACTTCGTAAGGGCCAAAATTCACTGGCAAAATAAAGTGCTCTCCCTTGCGAAGAGGATAAGCTTGGCCTTCTACGCTCAGCTCACCTTCTCCTTCAATGATGCTGAATAGCTGATAGGTCTTATTCTTCTCGAATTGGGCCGGCCCCGTAACGCGCCATTTTTGAACGGAGAAGAATTCGTTGGATACAAAAGTAGTGATCTCGGTTCCGCCTTGCTGCGACGTTTGGTAGCTTCCAGGCTGATAGGATTGAGGAACTGTAGTGACGTCAATGGCTTTCTCGAGATGGAGCTCTCGGGTATTGCCTTCGCTGTCCTTGCGGTCATAATCGTATACCCGGTAAGTGGTATCCGAGCTTTGCTGCGTCTCCAGAACGACAATTCCTTTGCCAAGGGCGTGAATAGTTCCACTTGGAACATAGAAGAAGTCGCCTGGCTTTACTTCAATCTTAGTCAGCAGCGTATCCCACTTTCCTTCTTCAATCCAGCGTACCAGTTCTTCTTTGCTCTTCGCTTCATGTCCATACACAATGACGGATCCGGGCTCAGCATCAACGATGTACCAGCATTCGGTCTTGCCAAGCTCGCCATTCTCATGCTCTCCGGCGTAGATGTCATCAGGATGCACCTGAACGGAGAGATCATCCGAGGCATCCAGAATTTTCGTGAGAAGAGGGAACACTTTAGAATCTGAGGCGAATAGCTCTGGATGCTCACTCCACAAGTCACCTAGACGTTTGCCTTTGTATGTACCTTGGCGCACAACACTTTGACCATGAGGGTGGGCGGAAATAGCCCAACATTCACCTGTATGGTCATTTGGAATCTCATAACCGAACAGATCCCGAAGCTTGGTTCCTCCCCAGATACGATCTTTGAATACGGGTTCCAGAAAGATAGGTTCGTTCATACGTAAATATCTCCTTTACTCAATTAATAACGAATATGGACTAGGGCTGCCGCGCCGATCAGGCCGGCATCCTGCTGCAGAGCGGCTGGAATGATTGGTGTGCTGCGACCGGATGGATTTAGGGCGTGCTCAACAACATAGGCGCGAACTGCCTGGAAGAGCGGGTCTCCTACCTGGGATACACCGCCGCCAATGACCAGCTTCTGCGGATCCAAGGTATTGATAAGTGTAACGCAGCCAATCCCGATATACCGGAATACCCGGTCCACGAGTTCGCGAATGGCCGGCTCGCCTTGGGCAGCCAAGTCGAAAGCTTCTTTAGTGGTGACTTCGCGGTCAAGCAGCTCGGAGGCTTGCCGGGCAATCGCTGTCCCTGAAGCGATATACTCCCAGCAACCATCCTGGCCGCAGACACAGTGCCCGGCTGTCGGATCGATCACCAGATGGCCTACATCCCCGGCATTGCCGGAAGCTCCGGTAATGAGCTTGCCGTGCATGTAAATACCGGCCCCAATTCCGGTACTGATTGTAATAAAAACGAAATGCTCCGCATCCTGCGCGGCCCCGATCCATTTCTCAGCCAGCGTGGCTGCCGTCGCGTCATTCTCAAAGCGAATTGGATAGCTGAAATGCTTGGCCAACTCGTCAACAATGGGGAAGTTCCGCCAGGCAGGCAAATTCGGCGGACAGGCGATGCGTCCTTGGGCCGTATCCAAAGGGCCAGGTGCCCCGATGCCAATTCCGCTGATTTGCTCTGCCTTAACTCCGCTATCTTGAATCAGCGACTTAGCCGAATCTGCGATCCGAACCACCATCTCGGATGGAGATATGGCGGGATCTGTAGGGATAGTCACTTTAGCCGAAATCTGCCCCTGCTCGTTAACAAGGCCAATCGCTGTCTTGGTGCCCCCGATGTCGATGCCGATTGCGTAGCTCAATACCCATTCCTCCAATAGCCCAGTCAAGCGTAACTTGACAAAACTTGACTAAATTAAAATTTGTAAAGTATTATTGGGGTAAGTGTAGCATATTTTAGGAGGATTGCAAAGATGGCTAGGCCGAAGAAAATATCTATGCAGACGATCGCGGATCGGCTTCAAATATCAAGAAATGCAGTTAGCCTGGCGCTCTCGGATAAAAAAGGGGTCAGTGAAGAGATCAGGCATCGTGTCATTGAGGCCGCCAAGGAGCTGGGGTACGGCCCTTATGCCAAGAAAGAAGCAGAGAGCCCTAACCTGCTGGTGCTGGTGCCTGAGCGAATCATGAGCTATGAGGATAATGAACATTTTCATTTCTATCACGATCTCATCTGGGGATTGGAGGCTGCAATAAGGAAGAAAGGGTATAATGCAGTTATTGCCCGGATCGATTGCGATATGGAGTATAACCTGAAGCTGCCTGGTGTGTTTGCCAATATAGAACATGCTGGTGTAATTCTATTCGGTATTGTTCGGAGGGAATACGCGAAGCTGGTCTGGGAACAGGAAGGAAGACTGGTTATGTTCGACTCCTATTACCGTGGTCTGCCCTGCCCTGTGGTCTCTTCGGCAAATATTGAAGGGGCCTATCAAGCTGTTAGTTACTTGTTGCAGCAGGGGCATCGCCGAATTGGCTTCATTGGGCCAGTCAATCTGACTACCAGTCATGATGAGCGTTGGTTTGGATATTGGAAGGCGCTTCAGGATGGGGGAGTGATTCCAGATCCTAAGCACTGTTTAATTCATTCTGCTGGGTTTGACTCTACAAGGAAGGAAGTCGCTGAGTATCTTAGCGGTCTAGATTCTTTGCCAACGGCATTCTTCTGTGGCAATGACCGGATAGCTCTTATGCTGTCGGAGCTTCTTAAGGAGCAGGGAGTTAGAGTACCAGAAGATGTCTCTGTTATGGGCTTTGATGATCTGAAGGTGTCAGAGCATGCCGAGCCTCCGCTGACTACAATGCGCGTTGGAAAGGATGCAATGACGGCAGCCGCCGTTGAACTGCTTCTGTCTCTGGACGATCCTAAACGGGAGGCGATCCGGTGGGAGGTACCGGCGGAACTGATCGTAAGAGGGTCCATATCCATGCTGGAATGACGGGTATGAAAGAACATAATTATCCTTGCTTTAGAGCAGTCTATCTGAAGAATAAATAAGAGGAGAGATGTATGGTGAATCCTAAGTATCAACCCTTGTTCGAGCCCATTGAGCTGCGCAGCGGAATTAAGCTGGATAATCGTCTGGTCATGGCGCCTATGACCCATTTTGCTTCTCAAGAGCAGGGAGAAGTCTCGGAAGAAGAGCTGGCTTATTATGCAAAAAGAATTCAAGGACTGGGTATGGTCATCACTGCTTGTTCTAACGTTACAGCGGATGGTAAAGGGTTCTATGGAGAACCCGGAGCTGACAGAGATGAGCTCATTCCAGGTCTTCGCAGACTCGCGGACACGATTCGTGAGAGCGGCGCAAAGTCCGTAATCCAGCTGATTCACGGTGGGCGCCTGGCCATTCCAGAGCTTGTCCCTGGCGGGGAAGTGGTTGCCCCAAGCCCTGTACCTGCTGAACATGATGGAGCGCCACAGCCGCGGGAACTTACCCATGATGAAATCTTGAACATCATTCATGCTTTTGGCGAGGGAACGAGACGTGCGATTGAAGCGGGTTTTGACGGTGTGGAGCTTCACGGGGCCAATGGTTATTTGCTGCAGCAATTTTTCTCACCGCACGCGAACCGCCGTACCGATCGCTGGGGTGGGGAGGTGCAGGAAAGGTTGTCATTTGCAGAGGCTGTAATTGAGGAAGTCATGAGCTGTGTGAAACAGCATGCCAAGCGTCCGTTCCTTGTAGGCTATCGCTTCTCACCGGAAGAGCCGGAGACGCCGGGAATTACAATGGAAGAGACCCTGCATCTGGTGGATTTTCTTGCCGAGAAGGAGCTTGACTATATCCATGTCTCTCTGAACGAATTTGATTCCAAGCCAAGACGCGGTGCAGAGGCGACTCGTTCGCGGCTAGATTGGATCGTGAAGCAAGCGGCTGGAAGAGTGCCTGTCGTTGGGGTTGGATCACTGCATACAGCGGATGAAGTTCTTCAGGCAAGACAAACAGTTCCTCTGGTAGCCTTGGGAAGAGAGCTGATTATGGAGCCTGATTGGGTCCGGAAAGTCAAGGAAGGGAATGAAGAGTCCATAATGACGGTTATCCATAAACCCAGCCGAGAGAAGCTCGCTATTCCAGACAAGCTATGGGATGCAATTATACACACTCCCGGCTGGTTTCCTGTCGAGGACTAGGGGATTAAATAACGATCGGCGCATCGTGGCCTCTTAAATTTTTCCAGGCAATGTAGATGCCAATAATTGCAGCCAATAAGGTCAGGACTGCTGCAATAGCCGCAAGTATATCAAGCTTTCTGTCGGTTGTTGTTGTAGTTGTTGATTGAGTTTTATTCGGAATGATCTGGCGGGTGTGGACGTTCTTCATTGTCCTCCTCCTGTCTGGCGAATTGCCGCTCGATGAGATGTTCTCTATAAATTACGTGCATCCGCAAAGGAAGGTTCGGGCCCCTTGCTGTTATACGCATTTGTCTGCAGCGGATTGCTTTATTGGTTGAAAATTTCCTGTACGATAGTCCACAGAAGAGCCCTAATAGATAAAAAAGGTTTCCGTATAAGCCTAAGCCGGCTAACGGAAACCTTTTGCGTGTATTAAGCAAGGATAGTGCTAATTGGTGGATTCATAAATAAGTGGCGTTAAACGTGAGCCATTTCGGGTCTATCTACATGCAGCGGTGGAGGAATCAGCCAACCCTTGTCTTTATTCATACGAAGCACCCGTTCTCCCATGGCTTGCTTTTTAGCATAATATTTGGTGAACATTAAGGCTACATCCTCCCGGATGCACATCCCGATAATGGTACTGATGGCCGGTAGTCCTATGGCGATATCGGCAGCAATACCCATGGCGATCTCGATATCGGAGAATCTTGCGCCTGCGGGAATCTCTTCCCAGTGCGCTTCCGGTCTTTCAGGAAGAAGCGGAGCAGGGGTAATGTTGTTCTTCATGAGCAGATCATCGGTCTCTTTAATTTCGTGTCGAGCCTGTGTGATCAAGTCTTGAAGTACCTCTTTGAGGTCTTTATCTCCTGCGTGATTTAGCATGGCTTGGTAACCGGAGAGACTGGCTTTCGCCTTGCTGGAATATTCCCACACATGATAAATTTCACCGTAATGCATCGGTTCATTCTTTCCATCTAACACACCCATGTATGAATGCTCCTTCCTCAAGTGCAAAATGAACTTCAGAGATAGAATGCCCTGAAATACTCATGCACATCCAGAAATCATTTAAGATTTGTTATAATTTAACATGGGATTCACATGGACTATAGTAAAATATATGGAGAGCCTAAAAGAGATGAGGGGTGAGCGGTAATGCGATCTATATGCATATTTGCCGGAGCCAATCCGGGAATCAAGCCCGAGTATCAGCAGAAGGCGGCGTTGTTGGGACGATTGCTGGCTGAACAAGATATTCGCCTAGTGTATGGGGGATCTCGCAACGGGCTGATGGGAATTGCGGCGAATGAAGCTTTGGCCTATGGGGGTGAGGTCGTCGGCATTATGCCGACAGGTCTATTCAAAGCGGAGATTGTACATCGGGAGCTGACAGAGCTTGTAGAGGTCAATGGCATGCATGAGCGTAAAGCGAAAATGGCGGAATATGCTGATGCCTTCATTGCTTTGCCGGGCGGGATTGGGACCTTTGAAGAATTATTCGAGGTATTATGCTGGGCTCAAATCGGTCTTCATGGCAAACCTGTAGGTTTGCTAAACACGCTGGGTTATTATGAGCCCCTCATGGGACTCATTCGTCACTGTATAACTGAAGGCTTCGCATCACATTCCAATCTTGAAGCCATTCACATTGCTGATGAGCCGGAGGATCTTCTCAGTCAGATGAGACATCACTCGTTACTTATTCCCGAGAAAAAGTGGTCCTAGCTGCCCCTTAAGGGAACAGCAGGAAATATATTAATCCGAATAAAAGTCCAAATATCGCCAGCATGAATAAGAAGGTCAGATTGACGACCAGATAAGAAGAACGGAAAGATTGAGTATTGATTTGGTTACGCTTAATTCGATATTCAATGGTTGCCGCAATCATCATGGCTATCCCAAAAATGAGGGCGCTAATTCCCGCAATGGCCGAGAAAATGTGGGCTACAGCCTCACGACTGCTGTTAAACACCAGACCAGCGGCTAGAAACCCGACGCCTACAACAGCTATACTAGTTCGAAGCCAAGCAAGAAAGGTGCGTTCGTTTGCTAAATGCTGTTGTATGTACTTGCTTTCGTCGTTCATTTCTTCTTGTTGTGGGACCGTCATAGCGTACAACACCTCGCATGGATTAAAGAATGAAATAACACTTCATATGTTTTACCACACTTCCTGTTCTTTCGAATCGTTAAGAGCTGAATTTCAGAAGGAAGCTAAGGGGGGATTGACCAGGAGCAAAACAACCTTCTGCCTGTAAGCAGAAGGTTGTTATATACTATCTTTTTAAGAAGGCTATGCTGTATGTTTTACTTTCATGCTCTTGGGAAGTTTCGCCTGTCCTTCGTTGTGCTCTTTGTGGAAGAGGCTCCGCAGATAGGGCATGACCCAACGATCCAGCCCGATCTTGCCGCCATTAGCAGCTGCAACAACAAGGAACACTTCGAGTATTAGCATTTGGGCATTCGTGCTTACTGTTCCCGAGAAAAGGAAGGCGGCGTTCATAACGAGTCCCATTAGAGCAGCAAAGGTAGTGAATGTGCCTAGAATCAATCCAAGCCCAACCAGGAACTCGCCAAGTGGAATGAGTACATTGAAGAACTTAACGCCTGGCAGCGCAGCGTGTTCGAGGAAGGTAGCCCACCAGCTCTGCACAGCTGGATGATCTCCGGTGCTGTTGGCAATCGCTCCGTTTAGGAAGCCTGCAGCATCAAACCCTTTCGTCAATTTTCCCCAACCGGCTGTGATCCATTCATAACCGAGATATACTCTAATTACAGTGAGCAACCACATTGCAACTTTGTTCGTTCTGAGCCATTGGTTAAACATATTAACCACTCCTCTTTTCGTTTTATCTTTTTTTATTTATTAGATGATCATCTTTGATGTCTTTAGTATAAGTGATTTTTTTCACAATACATGTGATTTAAATCACAAATAATAAAAATTTAATTAAAATTTGATGCGTCTGTACGTGTGACCGCTGTGCAGCTGCCGTTTCCCTCACGGCCAAAATGGTTAATGAAAAGGGATAATGAGGCAGAAGATGAAAAGGGAAGGTGCGGAGCATGAAACTGGCTGTGGCCGTATTTCAGACTAGACAGGATGCATCGCTGGCTGTCCATGACATTATGGAAGAGGGAGTATCTCACAAGGATATATCTGTCATTGCCAAAGATCTGACAGAGCTTCAAAAGATAGCCGATGACAATGGGCTGAAGGATGCCGATCCAGGTACGGGCGGCGGCGTGTTTGGAACGTTGAGGGAGCTTGCGGGAATTGCTAAGGGCTCTCGTGGAGAGGCAGGCGCAATGGGTGCGGCCACGAAGATGACCGCTGGTACAGAGCTGTGGAGAGAAGGTGATGAACTAGCGGTCGCATTAATGAGCGCTGGAATTCCTGACGAGGATGCAAGGAACTATCAGACTTATGTAAGAAAGGAGCACTATTTAGTATTAGTTGCCTGTGAAGAGCCTAAAGCGGAGCGAATTCGTCAAATTCTGTCCGCCCATCAACAAATCGCTGTAGAATAACATTCTTCCCCAAGAAAATCGCCTTGGTCCCCAAGAGGAGCCAAGGCGATTTTCTTGGGTTAATAGAGCAGAGTAATAACAAGCAGTTCATAGAGCACGAGAGGGAGAATGGCGCTGGAATAAGGATTGAAGAAGGAGCGGTTTATAGAATGTACAGCGTGATGCGGATGCGTGGTTTGCAAATGCAGTAGGCCGCCGTCCAGATAAACCAAAATGCCTTCATACACATGGCCATCTATAGTCTGCACACGCACCCGGCGATTCAGATAGGGGGCAGCAGCTTGGTGAATATGATCTCTGTATCTTCTCATGTTGTTTACCGTCTCAGGTGACGCTTGATAGATGACATTTCTGTCCATCTGCTCAGGTAGTACATTCATGTTCTACAACCTCCGCAAGTGTATTTGTGATTTCAGCTTATGCAATAAGCCTAGAGGAGGTGTAGAAGCCCATTATTTTATTTCTTGACTCCCTTTTTTACAGGACGGCTCTGTTTCACACTACACACTTGCACAGGACGCTCCTCACTGGAGCAGCTATAGAGCTTCTTGTAGATAGGTACACAGTGATGGTTATGAACGACTTGTATCGGTTGAATTACAGGTACAAGCTGTGGATGAAAATGGTTTTCTACAATGACAATGGGGTCCAGTATAATGGGATCAGCCGGAGGACAGCAGAAAGGTTTTGACATTAGACAATCAACTCCTTCGCATAAGATGGTTCATTATATTAATTCCTTGACCGATTGTCTTGTTCGTTTGTCCCGTGTTTAAAAAGGATAATTGTCTACAATGGGTCGGCGTGGCCTTGCATGGCTTGTTGCAGCTAAAATGTTATTAAAACGACCTTCATCATATGCTTTGTCGTGATTTGACTATGTTCCTCACTATTATGATTAACGTTCTGATTGGCAAAGAGCCCCCAAGGCAAGTTGAGTATTCCATAGGCGCTTCTCTCTCTCAAACCTCATTACTATTGGCAGATCGCTTAGGTTATTTTTGTGCTCGTATCCCGTCGTTTATCTGGGTTGGTTTTATGAACATAACCCACGGCATTTTAACCGGGACTAATATTGCCGAGCGTTCTGCGTTCAAGAACGGATCGAAGGGTATTTCTGCCGGAGTTGTATATGAAGCAGTACTGTTCGCTAACTATAGTGCAGCGCCTCAAAACGGAGAGCCGCTGCAATTCGTAGATTTCGGCCTGCCTAATCGGATCGCGTTGGACCAGGTTTATGTTTCCAGCATGTGATATAATGAGTGCATCATTGTTATAAAGGTGGGGATATTCATGCTTTGGTTTATCTGTTTAGGGATCGGAGTTTATCTATTGATAAATGCTGCCATGATTCCAGTTCAGTATTCGTATATTGGTGAGTTGCGAAAACGCCAGCAAAGCAGCGGAAAATCTCAGCAGGAATTGTATCAGGATATGCCTTTTGGAGAAGAGCAGCTGCATGCTCATCAGCAAGGTGCCTTTTGGCCGGCGTCCATCGTAGCAGGATTAATCTACAAGAGAAAGCATGGCGTGACAAAAGTTTAAGAGAATAGGAGTCAAGGAGGCTGTCCTGTGCAGGATGGCCTTTTTTGCGTCAACTGCTGTAGATCGAGGTATAAAAGTAGGCACAGGATAGCAAAGAGAAGAGGCGAGGGGGCACGGCATGACACTAGGAGAATGCTTAGAGCAGCTTCCGGGTCGTCTAGTCCTGGTCGATGATGCCTATCCATAAACAGCTGTATAATTTCCGAGCGATAATGGCATGATGGAAATTGATCACTCAACAGGTAGGTGCAGCGTGATTAATAGCAAAGATTGGTTAACCTGTCTTCGATTTGAGGACAAGGATGGACGTTTTCACGGCTCTTCGGTAGCTCCCTTGTTCGAGGCAGCCCCGTTCTTTTTCAACAGTTATGAGGAATATGCCGAGGCAGCAAGGGCTGAAGCATCCCATTATGTTTACTGGAGAGGCACAAATCCAACGGTGCGAATTGTGGAGTCGATGCTCGCTGAGCTTGAAGGCGGGGAAGACTGCAGATGCTTTGCGTCAGGGATGGCCGCGATCCACGCAGCTCTGATGTGCTGTTTAACCACAGGGGATCATGCCGTGTTGGTTGGACATGTTTATGAAACTTCTGTCCACCTCATTCAGTATTTGAACAAATTTCAAATTAGCTATACCCAGGTAGAAGGCACGTCAGTAGAACAGGTAGAGCGGGCTATTAGGAATCAGACCAGAGCCATTTTACTGGAGAGCCCAACCTCTCTTACTTTTGAGCTGGTGGACTTAAAGGCTGTAGCTGAGATGGCACGATCCAGTGGTATTCGCACCATTGTCGATAATTCATGGGCGACCCCGATATTTCAAAAACCGCTGTCTTACGGTGTAGATATTGTAGTTCATTCGGTATCCAAATACTTAGGAGGACATAATGATCTGGTAGGCGGCGCTGTCATCGCTTCCAGCGACATTATGGAGCGGATCTTTTATGAAGAGTACCTGTTACTTGGAGCGGCTATGGGACCGTTTGAAGCATGGCTGCTGATTAGGGGGCTTCGCACGCTTCCGCTTAGAATGAATGCGCATCATGAGGCAGGCATGAAGGTGGCAGAGTATTTATCCGGGCATCCCAGTGTCGCAGCAGTACATCATCCAGGGCTAATCTCGCATCCGCAGTATGATTTAGGCCGAAGACAGCTTTCAGGCTATGGGGGATTGTTCAGCTTCGTGCTGAAGGAGTCATCCTATGAGGCCGTTTGCAAAGTGATTAATCGATTAAAGCGCTTTCGGATTGGTGTATCTTGGGGAGCAATGGAGAGTCAGGTCATCTCCCCAAACATCGGAACCAATGAACAGCAGCTTAAAGAGCAGGGCATTCCACTGTCATTAATTCGTCTTGCGGTAGGTCATGAACCGCCAAATTGGCTAATTGAAGATCTGGAGCAGGCGCTCCAGAATTAAGGACGACACTCCTTGAGTAGGCGTAACGCTGAACAAGGAGTGTTTGTCTATATTCAGGGGCAGTTGGAGACCTTACTTTACTTAGAGGCGGATTTAACGGCCTTCAGCTCGTACATACCTACTTCGGTGTTGACGATATAGTCAGGTTTTGGTTTCCCACGGTTTGCTTTGTGACCGGCGATGTGGGCATCGCTCTTCTCCCACTGCTTCCAGTGATCCTCTGATTCCCAGCGGATCATCACCACGACTTCTTCTTCACCGCGGGATGCTTTTTTCACAAAAACCTGGCTGTCGACAAACCCTTCCTGCTCATCAACAATACCCGGACTGCTGAAGCGTTCAACTACTTTATCTGCATTCCCTTCGGTAACTGTAATTCTTCTAATTTGAACGAACATACATATCTCTCCCATCTAAAGGCAATATATGTTCATATTAAATGATAATGAATATCATTGTCAAAAGAGAATGGGACTATCTTTATACGGGCATCGAAATAATTCGCGTGACATGCTCGATCTCATGGAGTAAGACCCAAGCTGCGCCTTCCGTGGATTTGATTTGAACCTGATCAGGATTCGCATTCCATTTTGGGACGCCAATCATGGACTGGCCGCTATTCAGCTTGACCGCGACGTGCTGCTCAAGAGTGACGGCAATTTTCAACTGGATTAAATCTTCTTTATTCATAGTCAAGGCAAATGTTCTCCCTTAAATTGAAAGTAAAGTGCTTTAAGATATATATCGTATTCTCCAGTCGATTCTTGAATGGCTTCGCAGAAATTACTAAAAAAATTGGGAATTTGTCCGATAAGTAAAGAAGATTCAAGCTGAATAGCAGCTTCTAAATTCGAATAAAGGTTGTTGCATACTAGATGAAAGCTGCCCAAAGCCCAAAAAAGGTTAGCCTTACCGTATTGCTCTCTGGAATTGTTATTTTATCGTTCCTTATTACAATCATCATTGCGGTAACAGCTTCTTCGAAATCAGAAAGAGAGCTGTTATATGGAAGAACCTTGGAAATGAACCGTTCTGACGCAATTAGAACAAGCAATACTATGAATATGCTCTTTAAATCTATGCGGGGAAATCTTGAAGAAATTACTAGAGAAGTGGCTGATATGGATCCGAAAAGGGATTCCAGTCTAATTCAGGAGCGGTTGGACCTGGTAAATAAAAGTAGCAATTACTTTAATTCTCTGTCTTGGATTGGTCTAGATGGTCGTGTTCTGAACATTACTCCTCCTTCCGTGAACTTAGTCGGCAAGCAGCTTAAGACAGAAGCGGTCAAAGAAGCCCTTGCGTCAAGAAGGCCGGAAATTTCCGAACCTTATATTGGGACAACGGGCAGATTGATTGTCCTTATGACACAGCCTATTTTTGATAGCAAGGGGAACTATAGGGGAATAATGGGCGGGACGCTCTATCTTCAGGAGGACAACATACTCAGTTCCATTTTTGGCTTGAATCATGTTGACCAGGTTGGATCCTATTTCTACGTTGTAGATTCCAAGGGGAGCCTGATCTATCATCCTAACAAGGATCGGCTTGGAGAGGATGTGAGCATGAATCCGATTGTACAGAACTTGAAGCAAAATATGAGCGGGAAGGAACGAGTTATCAATACCAAAGGCGTAGCTTTTCTGGCTGGTTATCATACCGTGGACGAGAATGGATGGGGGATCGTTGTCCAAACCCCTATTCGGATGGTTAGCGAGGAACAGAGTAAGCAGGTTACCGAGATGTTTCTCATCATGCTGCCACCTTTTCTGCTGTTTATGGCGATTGCCGTATGGCTTGCACAGAGATTGGCGGCTCCATTTGTATATTTAGCCAGATTTGTGAGCAAGGCTTCTTCAGGACAAGGTAAAATGGTTATCCCACAAATCAAGCATCACTGGAACAGGGAGGCAGATCTCCTGACAAAGGCTGTCATGACGACCATTCATAAGATGCAGCAGGAGCACGCAGAACTATCAGATTCCGTAATGAAGGACCCTCTGACGGGTCTGCTGAACCGCAGAGCACTAAATGCCAAGCTGGATGACCTGATTGAGAACCAGCAGAGCTTCTCACTGCTTATGATGGATATTGATAAATTCAAGAACATTAATGATACATTCGGGCATCAAGCAGGCGATGAAGTGCTTCAATTCTTAGCCGATTTGATCGGAACATCTATAAGGCCACAAGACATCTGCTACAGGTTAGGGGGAGAAGAGTTGATCGTACTGCTGCCGGACACCCGGTTGGATGAGGCGTTTCTGATGGCTGAACAGATCCGGAAGCGTTGTGAATCCACCGATAGCCCGGTCAGAAGGCCTATTACGATTTCAATTGGCGTTGCTGAATATCCGGCACTAACCTCCGATCTGGAGGAGCTGTACGAATTAGCCGACCAGGCCTTGTATCGGGCCAAGGCTGCGGGAAGAAACCGCACGATCAAAGCAGGAACGCGGTAGGTGCAGCTATATTAAAAGCCGCCCAGTGAAGCGCTAGGGCTTCACTTGGGCGGCTTGCTTTTTTAATCAGGCATGATCCAGACGATCTCACAAATGCGGACGAAGAACATTTTCCCCCGAACATCCAGCACCACATGATCAGGCTTTACATCGGCTACACAGCCTTCCAGCCGTCCGCGCGTTGTCTCCAATACGACATATTTGCCTAGTGCCCCGCGCAAAGCTTCCACGACACAGGGATCGATCAGAGTCACACTCAGCGGCTTAGTCGCATGATGATACGGGTGAACTGGGTAAGGCATTTGATAATGATCCAATATATTCACTCCCACCTGAAATTTATACTGTATCCTATGCAGATGCCTAAGTGTTCGTTATGGGCTTTAGCCCATAAATTTTTCTGTTGTTTTTTGAAATAACTGATGATACAATAAATTTCACTGAAGGACGGTAGCTCAGCGGGAGAGCACTACCTTGACAGGGTAGGGGTCATGGGTTCGATCCCCATCCGTCCTATATGAATGAAAACCTTGAGAAATCAAGGTTTTTTTGCTTTCTTACAACTTCGCTAGATATACCGAACAGCCCAGAGCGGGGGACTCGGGTTCAGACTTGGTCAAAATATGATCTTTAGAGAATTACAGGATTAAACCGGCATTGGAGATGAATCAAGATGGGTTTTATGGATGGTTGGGAGGAATTATTCGCAGAACAGGAGCGGGAACGAGATCGGCTTCGCGTGAATCAAATCACTGTAAAAGTCAACTTTAAGAAGAAGAGTAGAAACAAGGTCCACCAAAAGGAAACGACCATCGAATATGGGCTGGTGGAGCGTGATATGGACGATGAGAATTTGATTGGAAGATACGAGCTCTATTTCGCTGAACGGGACACTCTCATCCAGAATGATCGGGTGGGGGAGGGCATTTCTTTTGGTGAACTTCCAGATGAACATGCAGCTGCGAAGGCTATCTTCCGATTCTTGGCGGAACAATGCGCTTCTATCTTGGAGGAATCCCCTTTTGCGATCAGCTACAACCCTGTGGCAGAAGCTTGGATAATTGAAGGAACGCTGCCTCCAGGGCATCTAGGCGGAGTTACCTATATTGCGTTAGCAAAGGAAACTGGAAAGCTGCTCATGATGTATGGGACCAGATGAGTAAGTTCCGTCGAATCCCTCTTGTGAAGCATAACGCTCCGAGAATCAAACAAACCAAGCAGCCGCATTAAGCGGACTGCTTGGTTTGTTTCTTGGCATTTAGCTTATTTTTCTTTACTTCACTGTGAGCAGCCAGCGAGAGAATGGCGAAAATTATAGTTATGAATGCCATAAGTAAGTATTGAGACTCGCCGCCAAGCACGTAAAGAATACTTACAACAGTAGAAGCGAGCATGAAACAAAATGTAACAAACGGCTTCGAAAATGAAAATGCCCAACCGATTAATTGGACGAATAAGAGTATCATCGTTAGGGCTCGAAGCGACTGAGCCTCAAAATCATACGGATCAGGTGTAATTGTCACCGCTTTATAGCCCATAAAGAGCAGCCATACTGTAATTAACAGTCCATTAGCCATTTTCAAAAGTCTTATCCCCCTCGTATAGCCAGTACTCAATAATCTATATCGGTTTTTCTCTAAAATTTGTAAAGATGGCCGCGTATGATTATTGGAAGTGGATATCAGAGGCAGCTGCAGAGCTAAATAGGAAGTTAAAACACTATGCGAACAGTAGTCTTCTTTCGAAATCCTTGAGGACTACCGGAGTGAGAATAAAGTTCCGCTAAAAACTATTCTCTCAATCTATCAAGGTAAGCGATCATTTTATAGGACATATATAATTTGAGAACGTTATCAATATTGTTTAGATCAATATGAATGAACTCACTGATCTGCTGCAGGCGATATCGCATAGTGTTGCGGTGGATAAACAGCTCGTCTGCAGTTTTTTGCAACTGCTGGTTGTTCTTCAGATAAGTAAATAGCGTGTGGTACAGGTCGGCATGGTGCTTCTCATCATATTCCCGCAAAGTAATCAGCGCCGGATGACACACATCCTGGTAATCACTCTCTGAATAGGAAGATAACATGTCATACAGCTGCACATCAGAATATTGGATTACCGGTTCGGCAGGCAGGACAATCAGGCCGATCTCCAGTGCCTTGACCGATTGCAGATAATATTTCCGGCAATTCATAATATCCGCGAATTCACTGCTAATTCCGAGGCGAATCTGATTGGAGATCAGAAATTCGTAAATATCAGGCCCGAGTTCCATTCTCGGAGCTGCTTCAAGATCCCGTTCTTTGACACTGACGATGTACTTATTATAAAAAATCAGATGCTCTGTCTTAAAAAGTGAACAGATTCGATCGCGTAAATACCCGTTATACTTGCCTGAAGCATCGTACCTTGCAATATCGAGCACTAGCACGGACAATCCGCCACTTAGCCTGATATTACTGCTTCGAAGTCTATCTTGGACAAGTTCTTTGTCGCTCAGATCATTCTCCAGCAAGTCATAGATTAATTCCTCGTACGCAGCATGGGTGGAATTACGGTAAAAACTGTTCTTCTGCAGCTCGGCCGCTACCATTACACTGATAAAGGCGGTTAACTCATGGTCCCTTGGAACAATAGGTCGTCTGCAGCCCAGTAGAACCACATTCCCAACAGGCTTATCCCCGATTTTCACCTTCGACACCAGCTTTACAGCAGCGCTGCTGCTGCAGATGACTTCATACGGCTCCGTAGAATTCACACTGCTTTGCACGCTCTTAATCTTTTTAACGGCAGCTATGAAATCATAGGAGCAGTATCCCTTCTGCAGATTATCCTTCCAGATCGGATCGCTGATTTCTGCACTATCTGAACAGGCTAGAACTTTATAGCTTAAATCAATGACAATCACCGGATTACCTAGAACATCTGCTGCTTCCCGGGCAATATAATCAAGTCCTTTTCCAGCAACAAGCGCTTTAAGCAGCTTCGCCTTAGCCTGCTCTGTTTCGGTTTCTTCCAGAAAGAGCTCCCTGGTCTGGTTGTAGATTTCAAAGACATCCTCGCCCGCTTGAAACTCAATCATATTCGGGTTCTTCTCCATACACGCCTGGACAGCAAGCTCTGAATCATTGATCAGCATGAAGCTGGCATTCTCCACGTTATCCGCATGGTTTGGGAGCATAGCTCCATTGCCCACATAGATAAATCCAGGCTCAAAGCGCTTTTGGTTCTTCGTGATCAGTTTGGCATCATTGTAAATCGCCTTATAATCCTTGTTTCTGTAAACACGGATCGCCTTCTTGCCAAAATACCCAACCAGTTGTTCAAAACTTATACTCATCTCTTTCACCCGCTATTATTATAGTGCGGCATGCACAAAAATACCAATTATTTTTATATTTTCCATATATATAAACAATGGTAGTGCTATGTTACATTGGAGCTGATCATATCTAGTAGGAGGAATGAGGATGGGCAGCTTTATTAGAGATGTGAACGAAATTGTGAAAAGAACTACAACACCGACGAAGTTTTATAATGCCGAGACGCTTACGGTTTATTGGGAGACATCCCCTGATACGATCCGGCGTATTCTGCCTGCCCCGCTGAAGCCTGGTCCCAAGCCATTGGTTCAAGCGTTCGTTGCCAATTATCCACGCACCAGCTTTTGTCCCCCTTACCGTGAGGCAGCCATATTTGTGCTGGCAGAATACAATGGAGTGCTTGGGAACTATTGTTTGTCCATGCCAATTAGCGATGATATTGCAATGGGACTTGGCCGTGAAATTTACGGTTTCCCCAAGAAGATGGCTGACATCAGCCTTAGCAAAGAGGGACAGATGGTTGAAGGGAGCGTCTCACGCCGGGGCATCGAATTTTTTCGGGTCAAAGCAGCCCTAACCGGAAAGATGAATGCCGACGATGGACAAAACATACTAAACGAGTATTACGGGGACGGGTTGCCTGTCTTCAACATTAAATATTCCAAATCCGCAGACGGCAACGGGTTCGATCTGGCGCCGCTCCTTATTCAACAGAACACCACTATGGACATCAAGGTGCTGAAGGCAGCAGAGATCGAGCTTAGCCTGCTTGACTCCCCAGATGATCCTTGGGCCGAACTGGAAGTATGCAAACTGCTGGGAGGCACTTACACGGTGAGTGACACTGTCCTGCTGCGGGGCAGCGTACTGGCCAATGTAGATCCTGTGAATTTCCTGCCATATTCCTATTTGCGCTGGGACTGGTGGGAGGAAGAAGGAGGGCTCCCTCATGAGAAATCTGTTTGATTTAAGCGGTAAAACGGCTGTTGTAACTGGCGCGGCTGGCGGCATTGGCGCAGAACTTGCTAAGGCGTTCGCTGCGCAGGGAGCAGACATAGCTCTGCTGGATCTAAAATTGGACAAGCTGAGAGCCCAAGCTAGTGAGATAGAATCCTTAGGTTGCAAGGCCCTGTCACTGAAATGCGATGTGACCCAGGAGGATGAGATTAAGGCTGCGGTGGCAACCATTATAGAGCATTGGGGCAAGATTGATATCCTGGTGAACAATGCAGGGGTTGCCTCCGCAGGTTCGGTGGAAACTCTGGAAGAGCGGGAATGGGACAGGGTGATTGATACCAACCAGAAGAGTATATTTCTCATGTCCAAGCACGTCGTGATGTCTATGAAAGCCAGAGGCTATGGCCGTATTATCAATATGGCCTCGATCTGCGGCATGATTGGCAGTAAGTCATTTCCGCTCCTTGCTTACAATGCTTCCAAAGGCGCTGTTTTGAGTATGACCAAGGGGATGGCTGCTTCATTGGCTCCGTATGGCATTACGGTTAACGCTATTGGGCCCAGCCTATTCCGCACGGAAATGACAGAAGCTTCTTTGTATCAGGACAGCTTTATCCAATTCTACAATGAGCAATGTCCTATCGGAAGGCCCGGAAATCCGGATGAATTGAATGGTGCCGCTATCTACTTTGCCTCTGATGCCTCCAGCTATACGACAGGCCAAACGCTGTTTGTGGACGGTGGCTGGACTTCAGTTTGATTCCAAAGCAGTAATCTTAAAGTCATCAGCTTCTATTCCCCCATTGATTTGAACCTAGGATACTTGACAAAGTAAACTAGATGTAGGAATCAATGGAGGGGTTATTTTTATGCGGCAGATAGCATATGAAGACAAAGATGATTTCTATAACCATAGCTGGCTGTTGTTACAGGAGCTGATTTCTTTCGATTGGAATATAGCCTATTATTGCGAACAATTTGAGGAATATAGAAATATTCAAGTGACTTGCTCTCATTTTATTCAAGATACGATTCCAAAGCTGTTGCAATTGGGTGCCCCTAAAGGATGTGCGGATTGTTTTTTTGGTTTGGTTAATTACCAGTGCTGATGCTCTGTTTATAGCGTATAAATGGCCTCTCTGCAGCGCACAATGATAGCAAATGCTAAGTGCTAAGGAGGAGCAGCCGTGTATAGGCAGAGACAGCGATTCGGCAAAGCTAGAGGGGTACAGTATAGTCGGGAAGGTAAACCGCGCCGTGCAAGCTACAGCGGCTGTCGATCGGTGGCTGTAAAGCTGCTCGGTTACTCGGTGATACTGACGTTAATGTCCGGATGTGGGATACAGCGAAGTGATGAGACGTTTCGAAGACAGACTACTTTAACCTCAACTGACAACAGCCAGGCTGTCATTCAAGACCTTTATGAGCCTTCCGTCGAGGCGGATTTATATGGAGTTGGGGGCGCTGAAATTTTGAGGGAGGAAGAGAGCTTGCTTGCTAAGTGAACGAATTATTATGTATAATAATGCAGTTTACTTAATTTACATGCTTTAGGAGGTTTACATCATGGCTGCAATTATTATACCGGTAAGAACGGAAGAACAGCTTCAACGTTGCCTGGACATTCGCATGGAAGTGTTTGTCGATGAGCAGAAGGTCCCCAAGGAGCTCGAGGTGGATGAGTTTGATCATATTGGGCCGGATGTCCATCATGTATTAATTGAAGTGGATGGAAAGCCTGCGGCAACAGGGCGGATTACATATTATAAAGATAATGCTGCGAAAATGCAGCGGATCGCTGTCCGCAAGGACTATCGTTCCCAAGGGATCGGCAAAATTCTGATGCTTGGCTTGGAGGAAGTGGCGCGGGATCTAGGCTTCGAGAAATCCGTTCTGGATGGCCAGCTGCATGCGGTGCCTTTTTATGAGAAGCTGGGCTACACCGTGACAAGTCAAGAGCCTTTCGATGATGCAGGTATCCTGCACCATCGCATGGAGAAGAAGCTGTAATTTACCACAAAGTAAATAATTCTCTGGTCATCTGGGGACACTATAGCCTGGTTAGAAAATCCGAAAGGAGAAGTGATCAGGATGGCTGCACCTGGAGGAAGAGAGACGTTTATTGCTGTACAGAAAAATGGTGACGGGGATCTGACCGCATTCAAAACCTCATCTGGTCGGGTTCTATCCTACGATGAAGCCCTTCAGGAAGTACAGGCTGGGGCAATTGCCGGAGTTAACGCCTTTAAGGGACGTGACGGAGAGACTTACCTGCGCGGTGATGCAGACGGTGACCCAACAAACAATTTGGATGCACTGCCGTTTTTTGAATAAATATTGAAAGTTACTACAGAAGAACACTTTCCTTTGGCGACAAAGAGGAGGTGTTCTTGGCTGTGTCCTTAGCATGACTAATGCTGAAACTTATGCGTAGATGCTATTGGCTACTTGAATTTGGAAGTAAACCTGATTATAATGTTTAGAAATTACATAACGCTATTAAAATCAATGATCGGGAGAGTAATTCTATCAGGAAGTCCAAGCGAGCCGGGAGGGTGGGAGCCGGTACGGAAGTGTAGAATGAAGCGGACCCGTGAGATGAATATCCGAAACTGCAGATTATAGCGGCAGTAGGAAATTCCGGCGCAAACCGTTATTTGTTAAGGTGGCCAGCCTTATGATAGGCTTGGCAACAAGAGTGGTACCGCGAGCCTCCCGTCCTCGTCTCTTTTTAGAAGAGACGGGGATTTTTTATGATACAGGAGGTACGTAAGATGTTATTAGTATGGATTACAGAAAAAGTAGAGGAAGCGGTAAGGAGATTATATGCCGAAGCTGGCATAGAGGAGCCAACAGAATCTAAGGTTCGCGTAGAAGCGTCCTCCAGGCCGGGGCAAGGCGATTATGCTTCAAGTATCGCCATGCCTCTCGCCAAACTGATGCGCAGGCCGCCGATTCAAATTGCGGAGCAGCTGAAGAGCTTTCTGGTGCAGGATGAGCGGTTTATGACACTGATGGCGAAGGTGGAAGTGGCTGCTCCAGGCTTCTTGAACATGACAGTGAACTGGAATGCCTGGGTGCACAGCGCGTACAGGAAGGTTGATCTCACCACCCTGTCTCTTGGCAAAGTGGTGGTAGAGCATACATCGATCAACCCTAATAAATCTGCACACATTGGCCATTTGCGGAATTCCTGTATTGGAGATACCCTGGTGCGTATGCTCAGAAGAACAGGGTCTGAAGTGGAAGTGCATAATTATATTGATGATCTGGGAAATCAGTTGGCGGATACGGTTGTCGGCCTGCTGCATTTGCCTACAGAGGGCCAGCATAAGCGGTTTGGTGATTTTTGTTGGGATGTATATTCCAAAGTAAGTCAAAAACTTAACGCAGAACCGGAACTCGCGGAAGAACGTGCAAGGGTGCTTCACGCCATGGAGGAGGGCCGCGGCAATCTGGCCTGGGTTGGAACTCTAACGGCTGAGCGCATAGTAAATGAGCACTTAGAGGAAATGAAGCAGTTCGGGATCGAGTATGACCTTCTGGTCTGGGAAAGCAATATTGTAAGGGAAGGCTTCTGGAACGCTGCATTTGAACGCCTGAAGTCAACTCCACATTTTGTACAGGAAACGGAGGGAAAGTTGCAGGGGTGCTGGGTACTGAAGCAGCATGAGGGACATTCTCCGTCCCAAGATGAAGAGGACGAAAGCTATTCACCGGATAAAGTTCTGGTACGCTCCAACGGGATTCTGACCTACACAGCTAAAGATATAGCTTATCATCTGTGGAAGTTCGGGGTCCTGAACAAGGACTTTCTCTATAAGCCGTTTGCCGGAGAGCTTTATACGACTTCCAGTTCAGGGGAGCAAGGGAGATATGGCCAGGCTGATACAGTGATCAACGTGATCGATCACAGGCAGGAATACCCTCAAGCCATGGTCAAGCAAGCTCTTGGCCTCCTTGGATATGACAAGGAAGCCGCCAGTCTGCAGCATGTCGGCTATGGTGTTGTATCCCTCAGCCCTTCTGCGGCAGCCGAGCTTGGCATTGACACTTCAGACGGTAAAGCTTCCTATGCGATGTCCGGAAGAGCGGGAATTGGCATCAAGATAACCGATCTCTTGGACCGGATGGAACGGATTGTCGAAGAGAAACGGGCAGATAAGAATGGAATGCCCAGCCGTGAGATCGCCGCAGCTGCAATCCGTTATTACCTGCTTCGGTTCAATTTACAGACAGAAGTCGTCTTTGATCTGCAGCAGGCGACAGAGATCACAGGAAATACAGGCGTATATCTGCTGTATGCCTATGCCCGGGCAGGAAGTGTGCTGAGTAAGCTGGGAATGGGTGCGGGAGTGCTTCCAGCTCCTTCACAGCTTCCGGAGATGGAGAAGCCGGAATATGCTCTGCTTAGACAAATTGCCGGCTGGCCGGATACGCTGCGGGCTGCGGTACAGGAGCTATCGCCGAATATGGTCTGCAGCTATGCTTATGAATTAGCGGCGCTCTTCAATAACTTCTATGCAGCCTGCCCGATTCTTAAGGTGGAGGAAGAGGTTCGAGCGTTCCGCAGCTGGCTGACCAGCCTGTTTAAAGCTACGCTTGGGGAAGTGCTGGAAGTGCTGGGGCTCCCGGCACCGGACAGAATGTAGTCCTGAAAGCCGGAATCATATGAAGCCCCCTCAGCTGACAGCCGAGGGGGCTCTAATCGTCTACAGATTGTAAATTTCATGCTGCTTCAGGAAGGGCATACCGCCCGTGCGGCCAACGAAATCACCGTATTCATCTCCATAATGCATGAGCATAATCTTTTCCCGAACGGTTTCTGGCAGTGATAGAAGCTCGTCCAAAGTGGTATGTACCTGGCCTGGGCCCGTGAGCTGGCATTCGTGGAAGATGCGGCGGCATCCCTTGTCTACCAGCGACTTAAGCAGCTCCGGCTGGAAGGTCATGTCTGCACTGTAGAAGATGTCATCATTCAGCACCAGAGAGTAGCTGTTCTTACCGGGAATATGAGGGGTGTGAATCAGACGGACCTGAATGGAATCATGAAGTCTTGCAGTCACACCTTCCTCCAGCAAATGAACTTCAAACAAGTCTTCCAGCCGATCCATGCCGTCTTGAGCTAAGCCGCCCTTGAGGGTGTGCTCCCAAATGGGGCCTGCCAGCGTGTCGGCAATATAGAGGACAGGCCGCCGACCAAAAACATACTTCATTTGAAAAGCGAATTCCTCTAGGCCACCGACATGGTCGGCATGCATATGGGTGATCAGAACGGCGTCAATATCCGCCCAGGTCTTGCCGAGCTGATGCAGCGATAATGGTGCGGTAATCCCGCAGTCAATCATCAGCGTAAAGCCATCACCATAGATAAGAGCATTGTTATTGTAATTCCGCTTCGCAAAAGCGCTGCCGGTTCCAAGCATCTGCAGCTTAAGTCCCATCGTAATCCTCCTTCATTTATGTTGCAGTTGTCTTATAATTTAACACAAGAATGAGCTTAATGAAAAATTCAGGAAAGAGGGCATAATTCTATGAAGTCGCAACAATTTAATGAAGTCTACAAATTAATGGAGTGCTCTTTTCCCGAGAGTGAAATCCGAACCCTGGAGGGGCAAAGAGCACTGCTCAGTCATCCAGACTACCAGCTTATCACAAGGCGCACTGCCGATGAGGGGCAGCTTGTCGGCATGATGGGCGTATGGAGACTTGGCACCTTCCGGTTTCTGGAGCACTTTGCGGTAGATCCTGCTTCGCGTGGAGAGGGTACCGGCAAGCAGATGCTTCAGGCTTTGCTTCAGGACAAGCCGCTGCCTGTACTGCTTGAGGTAGAGCCGCCATCCGGAGGAATGACCCTGCGCCGAATCGGGTTCTATGAACGGCTGGGCTTTCACCTCCTGCCATTTGAATACAGTCAGCCTCCGCTGCGGATAGGACAGCCTTATTTACCCTTATGTATCATGAGTTATCCGGCTCCGTTAACCGAATCCGAGTTCGAGGAGTACCGCAGAATTATTTATCGTGAGGTATATCAAATAGACCTGTGAGGGGCCGCTAAATAAGCGGCTAACTTTTTGCTCTGTTCACCGCAACTAAGTTCTTCATGACCTCGTATAAATGTACAACAACAAGAAGAAGAATGGGGGACATGACTTAATGAATTGGAAAAGAACTGCCGCTCTTGTGCTTTTATTTTCCCTCATGGGAGGAACGCTGCTGTTTGCAGAGGGCACTTCCCAAAAGATACGCGTACTTTTTAACGGCCGGGAATTGGCCGATGGTGCCTATATTATTGACGGGAAGACCTATGTGCCCATCCGGGAGTTTGATGGTTTGGTACAGTACGATGATTCTTCAAAGCAAGTGAAATATTATAAACCTAACGTACATATTTTTCTGTTTAAAGGGGATACCGTGTTTGGTAATGTAAATGTTGGTAAACTGAAATTCAGTATTTTCTCACAGATTGACAGCCTAAAGACAGACATTGCTTGGGTTAAAGTGGCGATCAAGAGTCCGGACGGCCAAATCAAGAACATTCAATCTCAGGAGGTGGGCAGCAATCAGAAGGATAACTTCTGGTTTCGCACTTCAGAATTCACTTATGACTTTAAGACTGCTGGGAAGTATTCGGTAGGGTTCTATATTAAGCCGGATAAGGAGAACGACTATGTGCTGATCTCTGAGAAGGTCATTACGGCTATTGACTGATGTCGAGTGCTTGACCGTTAAATTGACCTGCTCGGATGAAAATGATACGATACGAGGGGAATCGGTAAGATTTACAAATCAACTCAAAGCGAGGTAACCCAAAGATGAGCGATCACAAACATGAACATGGCGAAGCTTGCGGATGCGGGCACGATCATGATCACGATCATGAACATGAAGAATTTGTACTGACATTGACAGACGAGGAAGGCAAAGATGTAGAAATGGTGCTCGTCGAAACATTTGATGTTAGTGATAAAGTATATGCCCTGCTGCTTGAACGCAACAATCCGGAGGCCGATGGTGTTATCCTTCGCCTTGAAGAAGAAGATGAAGAGATGGTACTGTACAACATTGAGGATGAAGAGGAATGGAAGCAGGTCGAAGCGGCTTACAACGAGCTTGTCGCCCAGCAGGACGAAGCCTAATTCATCGCTAAAGGTTCCCCCTTCAGGGGAGCCTTTTATTATATCCAGGGGCAGTGGACAAGCTGTTTTTTAGATGAAGGAACAACAAAAAGGACCAGGCGAGGCCTGGTCCTTTTTTAACGATGTTGTCTCTTATCAGAAAATGGGGTCAGCCTCAACGATCACCTTAACCTGATTAATGTAACGGTCTTCAGGTCCCTTGACAGGCAATCCAACATCTACATGATCTACAATATAATCGATGTTATCCTGGGAGACTACTTCACCAGGCAGCAGTATCGGAATACCCGGCGGATATACGTAGATGAATTCAGCGATGATCCGGCCTGCCGATTCCTTGAACGGAATCACCTCTGTATCTGCATAGAACGCATCCCGTGGAATGAGGGAGAGCTGCGGTATCTCAGGGATTTTGACGACGAGCTCTTTGACTTCGCCCACTTTGTAGTAGGTCTTAGACAGCTCGCGAAGCGCCTCAAGCAGAGTGTTTACGGAATCTTCCGTATCGCCCGGGGTAATGAGACAGAGGATGTTGTACATATCGCTGAGTTCAACCTCAATGTTGTAATGATCTCTCAGCCAGTTCTCTGTTTCATAACCTGTGATACCGAGGTGGCGGACATGGACGGTTATCTTGGTAGGGTCCATAGCGTAGGTGGCTTCCCCGCCTAGAATCTCTTTGCCGAAGCAGTAGAGACCCTCTATTTCATTAATTTGATCACGTACATAGCCTGCCATCTTGATCGTCTTATCGAACATCTCCTGACCGTTAAGCGCAAGATTCCGACGGGCGGTATCCAATGAGGCAAGCAGCAGGTATGAAGTTGAGGTAGTTGTTAGCATACTGATGATGGTCTGCACCCGCTGCGGGTTCACATACCCGTTCTTCGTATTCAGATTGAGCACAGAGCTCTGAGTCATGGAGCCGCCGAGCTTATGAACGCTTGTCGCGGCCATATCTGCACCGGCCTGCATGGCAGAGATCGGCAGGTCCTCGTGGAAATGGATGTGTACGCCGTGAGCCTCATCGACCAGGACTGGGACGTTGTAGTTATGGGCAAGCTCTACAATCTCTTCCAGATGTGCGCTGATTCCGAAGTATGTCGGATTAATGACAAGTACGGCCTTAGCGTCAGGATGACGCTTTAGCGCCCGCTCGACGGACGAGGTTGTGATGCCATGATCAATTCCCAAGTTGGGATCCTGTGCAGGAGATACAAACACAGGCTTTGCACCGGAGAAAATGATCGCGGACATGACAGATTTATGAATATTGCGCGGTACAATGATCTTGTCGCCAGGAGAGCACACTGACAGAATCATGGTCATGATCGCACCGCTTGTCCCTTGTACGGAGAAATAGGTGTGATCTGCACCAAAGGCATCAGCTGCGAGTCTCTGAGCTTCCTCAATAACCCCGCTGGGTTGGTGAAGATCATCGAGCGGAGCAATATTAATTAAGTCAATTGATAAGGCATTATCGCCTACAAATTGTCGGAATTCCTCATCGGTTCCCATGCCTTTCTTATGTCCCGGTATATGGAACTGCACGGGATTATTGGCCGCGTGTTCTTTCAGTCTAGTAAAGAGCGGCGTGCGGTGATGATCCATCTAAAGCCGTCACTGCCTTTCTGTGTAATATATAAACAAAGATGAGTATAACAAAAAGAGATAGGAATGCAAATAAAGCTTGAAAATCGTGAAATAAGTCTAAGTTAACTGTAAGGTGGGACAAACTAGAATAGAGAATGTGCAGAGTTAGGAGTGGAACTAAGTATGGAACTGAATGTTAAAATTCCAAGCAAGAAACTATTTTCGCCTACATTTATATTTCTGCTGCTTATTATGTTTTTGGTGGAGGTCGTCAAAAGCGCCTTATTGGTGACTATACTTCCTGTCTACATGGGCAGCGTACTGCAGCTGACAACCTTTGCCATTGGCCTATCCATCTCACTGCAGTATATAGGAGATAACCTGTTTCGCAGCCCGGCAGGGTGGCTGATTGAACGAGTGGGCTTCCGTACCACGATGCTTGTGGGACTGATCTTTACGACGGCTGCGGTTTCCCTGATTGCTTTTGGTAAAAATTCAGCCCTTATCATCTTAGCCTGCGCCTTGCTCGGGATCGGTACTGCTCCGCTCTGGCCGTGCGTGCTGATGGGAGCTACCGCCATTACGGGCGGCAAGAACAACTTCGGAACCGCCATGGGAGTTATACAGATGGCTACTCTGGGAGGTTCGGGGACGGGACCGATTGTGATCAATTTTTTCATTGAAGGATCTTATCAGCCGGTCTTCTGGATCTTGCTATGCTGTATGGCGCTCACGCTCTTCCTTGCTTTTCTTCTTCCGGGACGGAATAAGGCAGGGGAGGTCGATCCGAAGGTGCTTCATCCGAATTCAGATCAATCCTTGATGAAGGGAGGACTCCGGCGGCTTGGCGCTAATTTGCGCCGCACCTTGTCGGATGTCCGCAACAATCTGAACGTGAGCTGGCTGCTGTATCCGGCTTTGTTTCTCCAATCGTTTGCAGTAGGGTTGCTTACACCTGTCATTACGCTTTACATTCGGACAGAGTTGAATCTGTCCCCAGAGACCTATAGCGCGATGCTGATAGTTGGTGGAGGCATTACGGTGCTGGGCTTGATTCCAATCGGAAGACTGGTGGACAAGTATGGAACGAAGTGGTTTCTGCATATCGGCTTTTTCATGTCGGCGGTTACGATCGGTTGCTTTGCTATGACGAGAGATATTACTTGGGTCTGGGGGCTGGTTGCACTCATCGGTGTAAGCTACGCCTTCATACTCCCAACCTGGGATACGATGATCTCTCACCAGCTCCCCACAGGTGAGAAGGGGACGGTTTGGGGGCTGTTCCTGACCATCCAGGGCTCGGGCATGGTGTTCGGCCCTATGGTATCCGGAAAGCTGTGGGATGTGCTCGGACCCTCCTCACCGTTCCTGGCCAGTGCCATTTCAATGGCTGTGCTGTTCGTGATTCATATCCGGCTGTCCCGCCCTCGGCAGAATGTTAGGGATCAGGAGATGGCTTAAACGATAGGGTTCAGAAATATACAGCAAAGCGAAAGCGGAAGAGAGACTCTTCCGCTTTGTTAACATGCTATGAATTTGGGTAAGCTGCTTTATACAGTGGTAGCAATTGCTTAAAGGTTTCTTCGATCAGCGAGGTGAGCTTGTCCCCATCCCGAAGTACTGCGGTGTCCATGGGAAGGCTGAGTCCGCATAAGATCTCCGATTTCTTGACCGTCTGCAGTTTCTCGGCCATCTTGAGGAGATCCTGAACTTCTGTCTCCTGATTAGACGCACCTCCCGGCTTCATATGATCCAAAGACCAATAATAGTGATCCGGCACGATCTGCTTAATCTCTTCTGCGTGCTGCTGCAGATAGCTTCCGAAAATACGTTTATTCGGGCTTTCATAAATAACGGCGAAGATGATAAAGAGATGGGAAGCGAACAATCCGACCTGAAAATGCGGCAACGCCTTATACCCGCGCTTGCTGCTTGCCCATGCAACCCAGGTATCTTCCGGGGGATGAACGGTGCGTCGCGCATGCTTGGCTACATGAGGAAACATCTCTTCTCCGCATAAGGCTGAGAGATAGGGGGCTATAGTGCTTCCAAGCGCTTCGAGCTTGGGACGGACGTTAGTAATAATGGCATCCATGCGGGGCTCTAATCCAGGCACAGCCATGCTATGAAAATCCTGTTCGGAAAAACCGTTAAACTTCATAATCTTGTAATCCTCCTTAAGAAAACGATCGGTGTGGCAGTTAGGCCGAGTTTGCTATCATAATTATAGCATATTGTCACTTTATTCCGACCTTTGGCTGCTTCTTGTAAAAACAGATGTGTCACCCTACCGGAAGTAAGGGTAAAAATAATCATTAATCCAAGTTACATTCACATAGGATGAAGTATAAGATATGGTAAGCTTGTCGGGGCATCTCTCGGCAAGGAAAGTTTTAGGGTGATATCTATAGGAGGGGAGTGCCGTGAACAAGAGCTATGAAGTGGAATATTGCAATCTCGAACTGCGATTTGAACGCCGGCACCTGCAGCAGCTTATTCGTGACTTGATCCAGGATGGGTATTCGCTTTACTGGAGCGAGAACGACTCGATCTTTATAATATCTGTGCGCACAGGCCGCAAGCTGACCAAGCTGCGCTTTGAGCGTTTGGGCCAGGGCTATAAGCTGGTTGGGAATTATGTGATTAAGGATGCGAAGCTGGCGGAATGGCTGGAGAAGCTGATTGGCGATTTGCGGGGCCATGCGGTTGTCAAACGGTTCAAGGACCGTCAAATTTTGATTGAAAATATCTTGTTTGGAGAAGTCATTCGTCTAGTAGAGGTTTCCGGCATGGAGCACAAGGTGCTGTATCAGAAATCTCCACAGCTCAGCGTAGAGAGGATGACCCAAATGTTTGAGGCCAAGACGGCCGAGGAGCGTATCGAAGCGCTGCGCAAGCAAATGGATGAAGAACTCGATCATCTCCATGAGGCTCTGGCATCGAAAGATCAAGAGGGGGCGCAGAAGAGCAAAGAGGCCCTGCGTAAGATCAGACGGGCACTGATGGAGCTGGAGTGGTAGAAGATCTGCTGTCCAACTTAGGAATTAAGCGAAACACCCCTTTACCTGAAGAAATGGGGTGTTTTGTGCCGACTAGGGGAAGCAGGCTTCACTTCTGCATATAAAACGGCTAAAATATAACTGTTGATCCACAAAATATAGCGACAAAGGATGGAGAACCAGATGTCTAAACAGCAAATTGGTGTTATCGGTCTAGCCGTTATGGGCAAGAATTTGGCACTCAATATTGAAAGCAAAGGCTTCACTGTTTCTGTATTTAACCGTTCCCCTCAAAAGACGCATGACTTGCTTGAAGAAGCCAAAGGCAAGAATTTGGTCGGAACATTTTCCATTGAAGAATTCATCAATTCCCTGGAGACTCCCCGCAAAATTCTGATCATGGTACAAGCTGGTCCTGCAACGGATGCAACAATTGAGCAGCTCGTACCTCATCTGGATGAGGGCGACATTATTATAGATGGAGGCAATGCGTTCTTCCCTGACACCCAGCGTCGCAGCAAAGAACTGGAAGCTAAGGGCCTGCGCTTTATTGGAACCGGTGTATCCGGCGGTGAAGAAGGCGCATTGAAGGGGCCGGCAATTATGCCTGGCGGACAGGAGAGCGCCTACAAGCTCGTTGAGCCGATTCTGACAGCGATTTCCGCTAAAGTGAACGGCGACCCTTGCTGTACATATATTGGTCCCGACGGTGCCGGACACTATGTGAAGATGGTGCACAACGGCATTGAATACGGAGACATGCAGCTGATTGGCGAAGCTTATCATTTGCTGAAGGATATCCTTGGTCTGGATGCGAAGGAGCTTCATGAAATTTTCACGGAATGGAACAAAGGAGAGCTCGACAGCTATTTGATCGAGATTACGGCGGATATCTTCTCCAAGTACGATGAAGAAACCGGCAAACCGATGGTCGATGTGATCCTCGATGCTGCCGGCCAGAAGGGAACCGGTAAATGGACAAGCCAGAGCGCCCTCGATCTGGGAGTACCGCTGTCCATGATCACGGAGTCTGTATTCTCACGTTTCCTGTCAGCTATGAAGGAAGAGCGTGTAGCTGCTAGCAAAATCCTGAACGGACCGGAAGTCAAAGCATTCTCCGGGGATAAGAAGGAATTTATCGAGAATGTCCGCAAGGCGCTCTTTGCGAGCAAGATCGTATCCTACGCACAAGGCTTTGCCCAAATGCGTGCAGCATCCGATGAGTACGGCTGGGATCTGAAGTATGGCAACATTGCCATGATCTTCCGGGGCGGCTGCATTATCCGCTCGCAGTTCCTGCAGAATATCAAGGATGCTTATGACCGCGATTCTGCCTTGAAGAACCTGCTTCTCGACCCATATTTCAAGAACGTGGTAGAAAGCTACCAGGATGCATGGCGCAAAGTGGTTGCAGCTGCTGTAGCAAGCGGAATTCCAGTTCCGGGCTTCTCCAGCGCATTGTCTTACTACGACAGCTATCGTACAGAGCGGCTGCCAGCTAACCTGCTGCAGGCTCAGCGCGATTACTTCGGAGCTCACACCTTCAAGCGTGTGGACAAAGAGGGCGTATTCCACCATCAGTGGTTCTAAGCTTATCGGTCTTAAATAAGGTTTAATCTATAGCGCCGGGCGGACTGAATGACAGTCTGTTCCCGGCGCTTTTTGACGTGCTACTGCCTAAATGACCAAACCTGTGTTATGATATGAAAAAAGTTTAGGGGAAGTAGGTGACCCCATGCAGAGGGAAGAAGAGAACCTCATCCTTATAGGCATGATGGGGACCGGCAAGTCTACGGTGGCCGCAATGCTTGCGGAACAGACCGGGAGACAGCTGGTTGATCTGGATTTGGAGGTTGCGACAGCAGCCGGCTGCTCCATTCCGGAAATATTTGAAACCAGGGGAGAGTCCTATTTCCGTCAGCTTGAAGCCCAGACGCTGAAGCGGGTATTGAGCGGCGACGGCATCGTACTCGCAACCGGTGGAGGAGCGGTCTTGAACCCGGCCAATCGTGCGGAAATGCTGCAGCGAGGCCGCGTCATTGCGCTAAAGGCGGATGTGAGCACGATTCTGAGCCGGGTAGGAGAAGATCCGAACCGACCGCTGCTAGCCGGAGGTGCTGAGCAGAGAATTCGTGAGCTGCTTGAAGCGCGCAAGTTCGCATATGACTTTGCACATTGCACAGTGGAGACATCGGGCAAGAGTGCCGGACAGGTAACCTCAGAGATTTTAGCGCGTTACCGCGTTTGATTACATTAGTGAAGGAGCTTATTTATGGATCTTATTGTAAAGCCTACGTCAGAACTTTCGGGTGAAATACAGGCCCTTTCTTCAAAAAATTATACGACACGGTACCTGCTAGTCGCTGCGCTCGCGGAAGGAACGAGCACGGTATATTATCCGGCACATAGTGAGGATAGTGATGCGCTGCGCCGCTGTATCCGCGATCTTGGCGCTGTGATTGAGGAAGACGACGAGAAGATTGTGATTACGGGCTTTGGTAAGCATCCGCGCCATGTGAAGGAGCTGAATGTTGGCAATGCGGGAGCTGTGCTCCGCTTTCTGATGGCAGTAGCATCGCTTTCCCCGGAGGTAACCTTCGTTAATGCGTATCCCGATTCGCTCGGCAAGCGGCCGCATGATGATTTAATTGTGGCCCTTGAGCAGCTCGGCGTGCAAGTGGATCATCAGAATGGGCGACTTCCAATCACGATCCGCGGAGGAGCTCCTAAGGGTGGCACTATTAATGTATCCGGCGAAGTAAGCTCTCAATACCTGAGCGCCCTGTTATTTCTGACACCGCTCTTGGAGGAAGACAGCGTCATTCAGGTTACGGGCGATATGAAATCCAAGGTGGTAGTCGGACAAACGCTAGAGGTATTAGAGCAGGCAGGAATCCGCATCGAAGCCTCTCCTGATTATTCCACGTTCCGGGTTGCAGGACGTCAGTCTTACGAAGCTAAGACTTATACCGTACAGGGAGATTACCCAGGTTCTGCGGCCATTCTTGCGGCGGCGGCGGTGACCCGTTCCGATGTTAAGCTTCACCGGCTTGAGGAGCGAAGCAAACAGGGAGAGCGTGCCATTGTGGATGTGCTGCAGATGATGGATGTTCCTTTGCGCCACGAGCAGGGAACGGTTCATGTGAGTGGTAACGGCCGGCTGCGTGCTGTAGAATTTGATGGAGATGCAGCTACAGATGCGGTTCTGGCTATGGTAGCGGCAGCCGTCTTTGCCGAAGGCACATCGCGTTTTTACAATGTGGAGAATTTACGCTACAAAGAGTGTGACCGGATAACGGATTTTGTGAATGAGCTCAAAAAGGCCGGGGCTAATGTAGAGGAACGGCAAGCCGAGATCATTGTTCATGGTCGTCCACATGGTGTTGAGGGAGGCGTGGAGATTGATGCTCATTTCGATCACCGGGTGATTATGGCGTTAAGTATCGTCGGCCTTCGGGCGCGCAAGCCGATTCTTATCAAGGATGCACACCATGTAGCCAAATCTTATCCGCAGTTTTTTGACCATCTTGCTTCGCTTGGCGCATCTGTAGAATGGGTAAAAGAATAAAGTACCCCAGTACTGTCGTACACTAACTGGAGAGGAAATTTTTATTTTGATAGGGTTTACTAGTAAGAAAATATAGAAAGGCGGGATGATAATGGCATTTGAGAACCCCAGCCGTGAAGAGATTAAGAAAATTCTGGAGTCAGCAGGGAATATTGCTGTTGTCGGGCTGTCCGACAAGACTGACCGGACCTCCTACATGGTCGCTCAAGCTATGCAGAGCCGGGGTTACCGGATTATTCCGGTGAACCCGAGTGTGAGCGGGGAAATCCTCGGCGAGAAGACCTATGGCTCGTTGAAGGAAATTCATGAACCGATTGATATTGTGAACGTGTTTAGACGAAGTGAGTTCACGCCCGAGGTGGCGAAGGAAGCGGTAGAAGTCGGAGCTAATGTGCTGTGGCTGCAGCAGGGCATAGCCAATGAGCAAGCTGCTGAAATTGCCGGCAAGGCTGGACTTACGGTGATCATGGATCGCTGCATCAAAGTGGAGGAGGCTATTACGGCTCCGAAACGGCAAGCGAAATAACGCTTACATTTGACTCTCCGACCGGAGAGTCCTTTTATATTTTTCTTCATTTTGTCCCTGGGTTGATCTTTTTTCTTTGACAATCGGCAAGACGGCGCTTACCATATCTAAGGTAGAGAGATAAGCCGTCATCATCTGGAATGCTGAAGGGGTCTGAGTAATAATGATACAGGGAATCGGCGCTGCTGCCGGTGTAGCGATCGGTAGGGCTTTTGTATTGCCTGCGTGGGAATGGGATGTTCCTGACCGGCGCATGGAGACAATTGATCTCTCCAAGGAATTCGAACGCCTTCATGAGGGGATTCGTACCTCCAAGCATGAAATAGAGGAGATCAAGAACGAGATTAAAGAGATGGTCGGCACCGAAGAATCCACAATATTTGACGCCCATCTAGCCATATTGGAAGACCCGGTCTTCATGAGTGAGATTCGGGGGATTATTGAGCGGCAATATAAAGCCGCTGAGGTTGCAGTTAAGGAAGCGATCGACCATTTTGTAACGATGTTCGATTTGCTGGATGATGAATATATGAAGGAGCGGGCCCTGGATATTAAGGACGTGGGGAACCGCCTACTGAAGCACTTGCTGGGAACGCCGGATATCACGCTTCCTGCGGATACCCAGCCTTACATTCTAGTTGCCAAGGAGCTGTCACCCTCCCAATTGGTTCACCTGAACCCGAACAATGTTCTCGGCATGGTAACTATGATTGGCGGGAAGACGTCGCACTCAGCTATTATGGCACGGGCACTAGGGATTCCTCTGGTCTCAGGATTAGAGCAAAAAATGGATCAGACTATTCAGACCGGGGACCTGCTTATCCTTGATGGAGATGCAGGGAGTCTCTTTATTGATCCGGATAAAGAGACCGTCAAGAAGTATACACTGGTGCTTGAGAAACAGCGCCGCCGCAAGGAGCAGCTCCAGCTGCTGGCCGCTGAGGAGGCGATTACACCGGACGGAGCCCGCTTCCATCTTGCCGGGAACATCAGCTCGCAGAAGGAATTCGAGCTTGCTGTTAAGCATGGAGCGCAAGGTGTCGGATTGTTTCGTACAGAATTTCTGTATATGGACCGGGCGGAGCTTCCTACGGAGGAAGAGCAGTACGAAGTGTATCGCAAGGTGGCTGAGAAAGCCGGCAATCATCCGGTGGTGATCCGGACGCTGGATATCGGCGGGGATAAGCAGCTAGAGTATTTTCCGCTGCCGGAAGAAGACAACCCGTTCCTGGGATACCGCGCGATTCGCATCAGTCTGGACCGGCAGGACATGTTCAAGACCCAGCTTGCGGCAATTCTTAGAGCAAGTGCTCACGGCCGTGTGAAGATCATGTATCCCATGATTTCTTCGCTGGAGGAGCTGCGGGCAGCCAATGAAATTCTGCATGAAGTGATGCAGGATCTTGGGAAGCGGGGCCTGTCTTATGATTCAAATATTCCTGTCGGGATTATGATCGAGGTGCCTGCTGCTGCCGCTCTTGCCGACTTGCTGGCAGAGGAAGCGGATTTCTTCAGTATCGGCACGAATGATCTGGTGCAGTATGTGCTGGCCGTAGACCGCATGAATGAGAAGATAGCCCATATGTATCACCCTTACCATCCGGCTGTGCTTCGGCTTCTGCGGACTGCGGTACAGGCGGCTAATCAAGCGGGAATCCCGGTGAGCGTCTGCGGTGAGATGGCTGGGGATGAACGCTCCATTCCGCTCTGGCTTCACCTTGGGGTGAACAGCCTGAGCATGTCCCCGCAGGCCTTGCTGCGGATTAAGCATCGTATTCTGCATACGGAGGCAAGCCATGCGCGTTCAGTTGGTCAAGAGTGCTTTGTGATGAAGACGAGCGCCGAAATTGAGGAGCTATTGAATCAATATGCCGCAAGTCTGCATCATGAGGACACCGTGCCTCATCGTTCAGCTGCCCATTAAGGATCTGATCATCTTGATAAATAATAAACCGCCAAGGGGATAATCCCTGTGGCGGTTTATTAATATCTTTAAGATTGGGAAGCTAGTGCATCACAGAAGGCTTTACCATAAGGAGGCAAATCCGGCGGGCGGCGAGCCGAGATGATATGTCCGTCCGTAACGACGGGTTCATCTTTCCAGATTGCGCCTGCATTCTCCATGTCGTCTCGAATTCCGGGGGTAGACGTGACTTCAACACCCTTGAGAATACCTGCGGAGATCAATACCCATCCAGCATGGCAAATTTGTCCAATCGGCTTGCGAGCTTCATTCATTTCACGGATAATCTCAAGCACCTTGCCATAACGGCGGATCTTGTCCGGCGCCCAGCCTCCAGGAACAAGAATGCCATCGAAATCACTGCTGCGAAGCTCCTCATAGGATACCTCGGCGACAGCAGGCACACCATATTTCCCGATGTACTTTTTACCTTTTTCGGCTCCTGCCAGTATGACCTCTGCACCTTCTTCACGAACCCGATAAACTGGGTACCACAGCTCTAAATCTTCAAATTCTTCATCGACTAAGGCGATGACCCTTTTTCCAAATAGTCTCAATTCGATGTCCTCCTTTGTTCAGGGCAACTTGACGAAATTTCATTTCGATTATTTAATTGTATCAAACTAGTACTTTTTTTTAAAATCATAGACGGGGTGGTACGGTTGCATAGCTCCTGGGCTTGTGAACAGGAATTGGGCATAAGCTTCCGAACGGTGATACACGACAAAAGAATCAGCATTCAGCGGGTGCCAATTATCGAATGCAGCTGCTGCTGCAGATACGAGATTCTTCCTCAGGTGAAGCAACATCTGTGCAGTTTGTTGGAAGAATTCAAGGGCCAAGCGGGTTACATAAATGTAGAGTTTACGGCTTGTAACGAGTTGGCGGGTCTGATGTATGAATGGCTTCAAAATGCAGATCGAGGTTGTGAGTCTGCTAGCTACCATGATTTCCAGAGAACGCTGGAGGCGCGTATTGATCATCTATTGGACGTGTATCAATATGCTAAGGTCCAGGGCGATCAGGTTTGGATGGACGAGCTTAAAGAACGACTTAGGCAGTTGTCGATGGCGACAAAAAGCTTCAATTTTACTGAATTGTGCCATAAAATGATACTATCTAATGAAAAGTTTTCATGAAAATTGGATTTTTTACTTTCTTTTTGATAAGATATCAGAAAGTTAGTTTACTTTATTCGTCAAGAGATCCGCACAGGAGCTGTTATATAGGGCATAGCTTTGGCTTTGCTGGGCTATCTGTGTGGAGTCCAATCTTTCGGAAAAGGGGTTTGGATTACAATGCCTGCAATGACGAGAATCACCTCCATAGAAGAGCTTCAGAATACCCTGGATGCTTCAGTAGAGCAGCCGCTACTGCTTTTTAAACATAGCACCCGCTGTCCGATAAGTGCTGGCGCTCATGGGCAGGTAACGGCGTATTTGCACGGACACCCTAATGAGAATGCTATTTACGGGTTGATCCATGTCGTGGAAGATCGCCCGGTTTCTTTAGAGGCCGCCAGTCTGCTTGGAGTGAAGCATGAGTCGCCTCAAGTGATCCTGGTGAAGAATCGGAAAGCGGTGTGGGATACCTCCCATTCCCGAATTACGGCGGAGGCCCTCAAGGAAATTCTCGGTTAAATAAAGCGTTATCATTGCGTGGGAAAGTATTTTGTCGTATCATAGACCTAAATAAGAATCCTTCCTAACTACCGGACGAGCGAATGAAAATTTATGGCAATGGAGAGAAGAATGTGACGGTTACCATTTACGATGTGGCACGTGAAGCAGGTGTCTCGATGGCCACAGTTTCACGCGTAGTCAACAATAACCCTAATGTAAAGCCTCAAACTCGAAAAAAAGTATATGAAGCGATTGAGCGATTAGGATATCGTCCGAATGCCGTAGCAAGAGGACTCGCGAGCAAGAAGACGACCACGGTAGGCGTGGTGATTCCTGACATCTCCAACTCGATTTTTGCAGAAATTGCACGGGGTATTGAAGATATTGCAAATATGTATCATTACAACATCATTTTGTGTAATGCGGATAAGAAGAAGGAGAAGGAAATTCGGGTTATTAACACGCTGCTTGAAAAACAGGTGGACGGGCTCTTATTCATGGGCGGCACCGTGACTGAAGAGCACATGCAGGCTTTCCAGACCTCTGCAGTACCGATCGTTCTGTGTGCAACCAGCGATGAGAACGGGCTTATTCCTTCTGTTGATATCGATCATGAGGCTGCTGCGTTTGATGCGGTAAGCACACTGATCCGTCATGGTCACCGGGAAATCGCCATGATCAGTGGAACGCTTCAAGACCCTGCGAACGGTTATGCAAGATTTCAGGGATACAAGAAGGCGCTGGAGAAAGCCGGGATCGAGTATCAGGAGGATCTGGTGCGTATCGGCAATTACCGTTATGAATCAGGGGTTGAGGCAATGAAATATTTCATCGGCCTCAAGAAGCGTCCAACCGCAATCTTCGCAGCAACGGATGAAATGGCGATCGGAGCTATTCACAGCATCCAGGACGAAGGGCTGAAAGTTCCTGACGATTTCTCAATCATCAGTGTGGATAATACCCGAATGGCATCCATGGTTCGTCCTCAGCTGACTACGGTAGCTCAGCCGATGTACGACCTGGGTGCGGTGGCCATGCGCCTTCTGACCAAGCTGATGAAGAAGGAGACGGTGGAGAACCCTCGGGTAATCCTGCCGCATGAGACGATCCTCAGATTGTCTGTAAGTCATTTATAAAGAGAAGCTTCGCCGTATTGAATACGAAGGAAGTATAATAAATAAGATATATATGAAAAAGGTTATTGTACGTGAATCAAAGAAAGCTCCTGCTAAGGAGCTTTTTTTGGAGTTTAGGGCAGGTTTAAATCGATACTGGACGGGAGTGAATGGATATGAGTACAATTGGAATTTTAGGTGCGATGGATGAAGAAATTGAACTGCTGCTTCGTGATATGAGTGACAAACAGGAGCATGTACATGCCGGCATTCGCTTTACTGGCGGCTTGCTGCATGGGCGCGAGGTCATGGTGTGTAAGTCGGGCGTTGGCAAGGTGAATGCTGCAGCTACCACTCAAATCTTGATTGATCACTTTGGTGCACAGAAGGTATTGTTCACCGGGGTAGCGGGTGCAGTTGATCCTAAGCTTAATATTGGAGATATCGTCATTTCCTCCTCCTGTCAGCAGCATGACATGGATGTTACTCCATTGGGATATTCGAGAGGCGTCATTCCTTACCAGGAGGTATCGGATTTTCCTGCCGATTCTTCGCTAATCGAGCTAGCCAAGGAAGCCTGCGCTCGGAATATTCAGTCTAAGAACTATTTGGTCGGACGGGTGCTGTCAGGGGATCAGTTTGTTGCAAGCCGTGACACTGTGCGGAATTTGTATGACACATTTCAGGGGGCATGCGTCGAGATGGAGGGCTCTGCGGTAGCGCAGGTATGCCATATGAATGATGTTCCTTATGTTGTGCTGCGTTCTATGTCTGACAAAGCAGATGGATCGGCACACGTTAATTTTGCGGAATTCACAGCAGAAGCCTCTCGCCGTTCATATGAGATTTTAAGTGACATGGTGCGGCATCTTGAGCTAGGCTGATTCAGCTGCAAGTATTCCCCAAAAGGTATTCGAATGGTTCAGCTTCTCAGAATACTCATAAAAGGGCTTTATAAGGCTTATAGAGCTGCCGTCACCAGGAATAGGACAGTTGAAAGGAAAGTGGCTTAAACGGCCAGGGAGAGCTTTGTAGGCCTGTAGTATAGTGCTAGAGACGATAAGAAAGGCGCCGAATTTTATTTCGGCGCCTTTCTCATTAACTCTTTTCAACTCTTATTGAGGGCGAGAGGCCTGACTCGCCTAATGCACTTACGGCAGAAACCCGGAAATACCCGCTAATTGTTGCTGCTGAATATTCGTACTTCGGAGTTCTTGAGGTTCCCACCAGTGTGTAATTGCCATCATTACTGGAGAAGTAAATGTTATAGCCTGTAATCATCTCATCAGAAGCATTGCTGCTCCAAGTCAGGACGACCCCGGTATCGCTTAGCTTCCCGTGTAACCCCTCAGGGGTCGAAGGAGCTGTGCTGTCGCCCAAGGAGGCGCCTGAACCCGTTGGATCCTTGCTGTCAGGTGTTCCAGGAGCTGCGCTGGTTCCTGAACCGTCGACGGATACGACAGCACTTGGTGCGGATTCCTTCCCCGCTACATCCACCGCAGTTACATAGTAGGAATAACCACTCCCTGATGCGGAGGATACTCCGAATTTCGTTCCTTCTCCAGTGAGAAGAGACTCGGTGTGCTTAAAGGCACTGCCGTTGACAGAGCGATAAAGTCTGTAACCAACAACATCCTTCTCGCCATTCTTGGCAAAGGAGATCGTTGCTTTACCTCCGCTAGCTGAAATGGACACATTGGAAGGCGAGGAAGGGGCCTGCCCGTCATCCTGACGAGGATCAACCTTGGTAGGCGCATCTTCTCTCGCATCTCTCGGAATATAATAGCTAATATCCCGGTGTCCGCCCCTCATCTTCGAGAAGGCCTTCTGCAAGTCGTCTATCAGCTCCTTGATGGGCTTATCCCTGCGCATAACGATCTTTTCGCGAACCATGTCATTAGGAGTCCCTTCTCGCGGAATGTAGTTGACCCCGTTATATGTGACGTATTTGGCACGAACCAGCACATTATCCGATTTAGTTGGAACATATTTAACATTAAAAATATCGGTATTCAGTTTGCCAGCTTGTTGTGTGAGAGCAGTAGGCAGCAGGCCGCTGAATCCGGAAACCGTCTTCTTAACAATACCATCCGGTTTCTTGAAGCTGGTTGTTGTAAAGCGCTCAGGCACGCTTGACGTAACTTCGTTCATCACTTTGGCCCAGATTTTGCGGGCGCGTTTTTTTCCATCACTGGTCAGTGTATTTACCTGCTCTGTATATCCGATCCATATGCCAAGCGTTACATCCGGAGTGTAACCTTCAAACCATACGTCCGCATAATTCTGCGTAGTTCCAGTCTTCCCAACCGCCGGAATTTGCCCGTACTTCTTGAAGTCGGATGCGATGGAATGTCCGGTAGAACCTGACTCGGAAATTACGGTACGAAGCATATCGGTCATTAAATAAGCCGTTTGCTTCGAAAATACCCGTTTAGGCTCTGGGGTGTGCTGATAAACTACATTTCCCTTAGGATCCACAATCTTCTCGATCATATAGGAGTCATTAAATACGCCTGCATTCGCAATTGAACCGTAGGCATTGGTGAGCTCTTCGACAGTGACTCCATAGCGAAGCCCTCCGAGAACCCCGGTCTGTGCCTGATAATCCTCGTCCTGAATCGTTGTGATTCCAAGCTTCTTCGCGAATGCCCAAGCTTTCTCGATACCAACCTTATCATTAAACAGCTTGAGAGCCGGAATATTACGGGACTCATTCAGCGCTGTACGCGCAGTGACAAGGCCCTTATAGCCGCCGGAAGAGTTGACAGGAATATGATAGTTTCTGAGAATGACAGGCGAATCATCAATGATGCTTGCTGGCTGAATCAAGCCTTCTTCAAGTGCAGGCAGATAAGCGGCAATTGGCTTCATGGTTGAGCCGGGCTGACGTACCATCTGGGTGGCATAATTCATTTCTTCGGTATAGAAATCACGGCCTTCAATCATGCCCAGAATAGCGCCAGTCTTATGGTCGATCATGATGCCTGCTACCTGTTCCAGACCTTTCGCCTTACTGGTAGGAGAGAAGTTGTCGGGATTATCGGATACTTTATGCATTGCTGCATAAACCTTCTTGTCGATGGTTGTATAGATCTGGTATCCTCCGGTCATCAGCTGTTGTCTGGCGTCCTGAAGCAGCTGACTGTTCTCCTTTTTGGACAAGTCGCTCTTCTTCAGTGTTGGATTGTTCAGCATAGCGATGATCTGAGCACCTTGGCGTTCCGTCTCAAACATTAAATACGGGTAATTCTCGTAAGCCTTCTTGGCCTTAGGAGCAAGAGCCCCTTTAATGTCAAAGGCAAGAGCCTCCTCGTACTGAGCCTGTGTGATCTTATTCTCCTCCAGCATCCGCTGAAGAACAAGCTGCTGGCGCTTAATGGCCCGCTTAAAGGCGTCTTCGTTAAAGTTACCTTTACCGTTAAACGCAGAGTAAGCTGAAGGCAGCTGGGGTAGACCTGCCAAATAGGCACATTCTGCAATGTTTAGCTTCTTGAGGTCTGTGATCCCAAAAATGCCGCGGGCTGCCGCTTTAATGCCATATACATTGTATCCGCTTGAACCGTTCCCGAAGGGAACTTTGTTCAAATAGGCAGTGATGATTTCTTCCTTGGAAAGGAAGCGCTCTAATCTGAGTGCAAGCAGCATCTCTTTAACCTTCCGGTTGTCGGTCCGGTCCAAATTCAGAAAGACGCGTCTAGCCAGCTGCTGGGTAAGCGTACTGCCCCCAGTCTGTACACTCTCATTGAGCAGCCGCTCCTTTACGGCCCGCAGAGTTCCCTTCATATCCACGCCTATGTGTTCGTAGAAATGGTTATCTTCAATGGCGAGCACTGCATCAATTACAATTGAAGGTATTTCTTTGTAATCGACCGGCCTTCGGTCTCCTTCCGAAAGCAGCTGCCCGATTGGCGTACCGTCACGGAAGTATACAAATCCAGTAACATTACTGTTACTGATTTGCTCCTCAATGGCTGTTCTTGACCGTACCGGATCATCCTTTACGATGGCAGAGACATATCCAAAGACGGCGCCGCCGACAAATAAGATTCCGGCTAAACCGAGCACGAACAGCCACAGTAGGACCTTCCATACCCGCCGACCCTTGCGTGCGGATCCAAGGGATTGCTTGTCCGGATTCTTTTCTTTCTTTAGTGCCATGGGCATCCTCCTTTATAACAGCAACATTATAGCATAAAAATATCAGTTTGAACTGGACTTTTGACCTGGTAAGGATGGATTAGGGCCAAAGTCCGTGCTCACCTGTATTGTTTTTATTATCTGATTATGTTATAAAGATCTTTAAAGCTAAATATGCAAAAAGCTTAGAAGGACTTAGTAGAAGGTGGATTACCGGCTGTGCAGAGAAACGGTGGATGGTGCGAACCGAGGAGCGGCCCCCTTTGAATTACCGTCTGGAGCTGTGCGGATGAACATGAGGCCTGTGAGGCTCGTCAGTAGTTCGCATCGGGTGGCCGTTATAAGAATGAGGTGAAAACCGTAAGGCTAAAGTTTGTTTTAGCTCATGCGGTTTTAACTAGGGTGGTAACGCGGGTGCTCCTTCTCGTCCCTTGGGATGAGAAGGAGCCTTTTTGTGTTTGTTGATATTTAAGCGCGATAGGGAGGTTAAGAAGAGATGGATGGGAAGGAATTAACCCATGCTCAAGCAGAGGAAGTGAAGAGGCAGCTAAAGTGTCTGGCCAGAGGTGTTGTGGAGATTGTACCGGAAGAGGCGCTAGAGCGTAAAGTCATGAAATCCGTAATTAGCGGCGTGCCTCTAAAGGTTAAGCTGGGGCTCGACCCTTCAGCACCTGATATTCACATTGGACACACGGTAGTGATGCAGAAGCTCCGTCAATTTCAGGAGCTCGGACATCAGGTTCAGCTAATCATCGGTGATTTTACGGGCCGAATTGGCGATCCTACGGGCAAATCAGAGACGCGAAAGGAGCTTACGGAAGAGGATGTGCTTCGTAATGCCGAGACCTACCGGCAGCAGATTTTTAAAATTCTTGATCCCGAGAAAACACAGGTTCTCTTTAATTCGGAATGGTTGTCTCCGATGACCTTCTCGGATGTAGTTAAGCTGGCTGCCAAGGTCACTGTGGCTCGTATGCTGGAACGGGATGATTTTACAAAGCGATACCAGAGTGGGGCGCCGATCAGCATTCATGAGTTCTTTTATCCGCTAATGCAGGGGATGGATTCGGTGGTCTTGCAAAGCGATGTGGAGCTTGGCGGGACGGATCAGAAATTCAATCTGCTCATGGGGCGTACCCTGCAGAAAGAATACGCGTTAGAGCCACAGGTTGTGATGATGACGCCTTTGCTTAAGGGATTGGATGGCGTCAAGAAAATGAGCAAAAGCTTGGGGAACTACATTGGCATCGATGAAGCGCCCAATGAGATTTACGGCAAGGCGATGTCTATTCCGGATGAGCAAATGACGAAGTACTTTATGCTGGTTACGGATTTGTCTAATGAAGAGCTAACTCTTCTTGAGGAAGGGCTAGAGACAGGAACACTGCATCCCCGTAATGTGAAAATGAAGCTGGCTTACACCCTTGTGCGGATGTATCATGGTCTGAATGCGGCTGAAGCTGCCCAGGAGCATTTTATTACTGTATTTCAGCAGCGGTCTCTTCCGGTGGAAGTGGAAGAGAAGAACATCCACTTCTCTGAACTTGAGAGTGGGCGTATTCATCCCATCAAGCTTCTTGCATTATTAGGTTTTGCATCATCTAACAGCGAAGCAAGACGAAGTATTCAGCAGGGAGCTATGAAGCTCAATGAGAAGAAGGTTGAAGATTATAACACAGCGATAACAGTCTCTAACGGGGACATCGTTCAAGTGGGCAAGCGAAAATTCGCAAAGCTTCGAATTGTCTAACGTGAAGGGGGCAGAGCATAAGAAAAATCCCGGTTGCCAGGGGCAGCCGGGATTATCTTCTTGAAGATTAACGGTTGTAGAATTCGACGATTTGCTTCTCGTCGATATCTTGAGAAAGCTCAGCACGCTCAGGAAGACGGATGTACTTGCCTTCTACAGCATTCTCGTTGTACTCCAGGTAAGCTGGAAGATGCGTGCGGTTCTCCAGAGCTTCCTTAACGGAAGTCAAGCCGCGGCTTCTTTCACGCAGACCGATTACATCGCCAGGGTTAACGAGGTAGGAAGCAACGTCTACTTTCTTACCGTTAACTGTTACGTGACCGTGGGATACCAATTGACGTGCGCCTGCACGGGAGTTAGCGAATCCCAGACGGTAAACGAGGTTGTCCAGACGGCTTTCGAGCAAGAACATGAAGTTCTCACCAGCAATACCGGCCATTTTGTGAGCTCTAGAGAACAGGGTGCGGAATTGCTTCTCACCCAAGCCGTACATGTGACGAAGCTTTTGTTTCTCTTGCAGCTGCATACCGTAGTTGCTGATTTTTCTCCGTTGGTTCGGTCCGTGTTGTCCCGGAGGGAACGGACGCTTCAATTCTTTGCCAGTACCGCTCAGGGAAATGCCCAGGCGGCGGCTGAGTTTAAATTTAGGACCAGTGTAACGTGCCATTGTATAGGTAGACTCCTTTTATAAAGAAATTTAAGTTTGGGGCTACACTTTGCGCCGGATGCCGTTATGATGGGCGGATGGATAGAAAGCTCCGCTCTACTGACATGAAAGTTCAGCCGCTGTCAACGTCAGTTACGACTCCGTGAGGGTGACACAATATTACGCCCTGGGAAAGACTCTATCCAGTCTTTTTCAACAATAAATATTATATGAAAACCCCACTAAAAGTCAAGGCGGCGAACCATAAATGAAAAAGTAATATTTTGTCGATAGGGCTTTTGCACTAAAAAAATCACGGTTTCTTACTCATAGTTAATGCAAAATGATCATGGAAATAGTAGAATATAGGAGATGAGGAGCCATTGAAAGTTAAATTCATATGGCTTTTTTAATATTTACCTTTCGAGCAAGAACATTTACGCCGCCGGAACAGGGCGTTATTAAGGAGCTTCTTATGGCAGAATATCCTCGTGAATATCCAGGGGTGCATAAACAAACAGTATCGCTTTCATCGAATTCCGGCAGTCTGGACCCTGTTACTGCTCCAAATTCCTGGCTGGAGGAACTGGATATTACCAATTACGATTTTCCTTATCTAGAGCCGCTGCTGAAGTCAGGCTTTTCCGTTTGGGCTTCCGATGCTCTTCCGATCGAAGATCTGGAAGAAAGCGAGTGGTTTGTTACAGACCATACCGGAGAGCTGGTGGAAGGAACCGTGCCTGGCCTGAATGATAAGGTCAAGGCGGCCAAGCGTGCTGTAGAGCTTGCTTTGGCTCGAGGCGCTGTTTCTACAGCTGAATATGAAGGGGTTGGAGCTGTAGCCGTTCCTGTGCGGACCAAGCGAAGCTGTGAGATTTTCGCGGCACTTGTCTGTGTTGGCCTTAGCAGTATCGACAGCCTTAATTTGTTTACCGCGCAGTCTAAGTTTTTTCGTTCCTGCTTCTACCGAGCATTGGAGAATTTATTTGTAGTGGATTTGCTCATTCTCCGCAAGCAGGCCAATCGTGAAGCCAAGCGAAGGGCCGCTCTATTTCGGGCGGTACAGCGGCTGCACGACAAGATTAATGTTGATGCCGTTCTGACAGAAGTGTTTGATATTATGACAGAGCTTTATCCAAAGGCTAATATAGAACTGCTTATGTCTCAGGATCACCCTAGCCGTGATTCCAGGATCAGATCGCTTCGCTTCGAAGGGAAGAACAGCAGTGACAAGCTGTCGGTAAGAGCCTTTATGGAGGCTACTCTGCTTAAAGAGGAGGTTCTGGGAGAGGACGGGCCCATTCTGGAGGTCGCTGTGCCTCTGGTAGGTAAGCAGGGGGCATACGGGGTGCTTCTCCTTACCGTCTCTAAGGAGGCAGCGGATGATATTGATCTTCAGCTCATTAATATTCTAGCAGACACGGCGGGGACGGCGTTTGAGAATGCCAGATTATATGAACAATCCAATCTGCTGATTCATGAGCTGCGCTTGATTAACGAGCTTGCGCAGCAAATTAATCGTAGCTTGCGGCTGGAAGAGGTATTCAAATTTACGACCGATGAGCTGATTCACATTTTTAAAGCAGAATATTGCTGCTTGTCTCAGCTGGACCGGGAGAGGGATCAATTCAAGATTATGGCATCCAATGTGCCTGCGCTGAATGAGGAGCCCTTTCCAAGTGATTACGGCTTTTGCGGGTTAGTTCTCTCCACCCGGGAGCCGGTCATATTGTCCGACTACAAAAAATACGGCAAGGTTAAGTCCAAGATGATGGACGTGACTGGGGCTAGATCGCTGATCGCGGCACCTGTTTTTATTCGCGGAGAAGTGAATGGTACCATTATGCTTGCCCATCGAAATGCCCATTATTTTTCATATGATAACTATAAGCTTCTTCAGGTGCTTGCGAGCCATATTGGTCTGGCTGTTGCCAATGCCTCACTTCATGCTGAGGTGCAGCTGATGGCCGACCGAGATATGCTGACAGGGCTTTATGCACGCCATTATTTGGATGATGTTGTTCAGGGGCTTCAGAAGCAGGATGAATCTGGCACCTTGATTATTGTAGATATTGACTATTTCAAACAGGTTAACGACACCTTTGGGCACCAAAGCGGGGACCGCGTTCTTAGGCAAGTGTGTGATATAGTTAGATCCACGATCCGGGACAAAGATATTGCCGCCCGGTGGGGAGGAGAAGAGCTTGCTGTTTATTTGCCGGGGATGCGAGCTGAGGAAGGCGCACTGGTGGCCGAGATGATACGGGAAAGCATCTATATGAACACGAAACCGCAAGTTTCAGTCTCCTGCGGCGTAGCAGATTGGACAAGCACGGATGCCAAAATCAGTGTGGAGGCCTTATTTTATCGAGCTGATATGGCTCTATACCGGGCCAAGAATGGCGGAAGAAACCGTGTTGAGGTTGCAGATTTAGATGAAGATGGTACAGGGATTTCCAAATTATATGAGCGTGAAGACATCCTGTGACAGGATGTCTTTTTTTGCCTACAACTTCATAACGCATATCCTGCTTTTCACGGGATAGCCTACAACTAAAGGTTTATCATTAACTTTCTTTGAAGGGGTGAAGCATGTGCGGTTATGGCGGTTGGTACTATGCTTATTTGCTTCGTGCGGGGTATTGTTAACTGCAAGTTGTACGGTAGGGAAGACTCCGCAGCAGTGGTTCGAGCTGACATGGGCTGGGCTTGCCGGAAGCGATACGCTCAAGTTCCGCGGAGAAGCAGCTTTGATGGTGGAGGGGGAAAATGCTCAGCCTGAGGCCTTTGCTTACACTGGGGAATTAAAGAATCATACATCGCTCACCTTGAAGGCCAAACTTGCCAGTCAGGAGAAGGTGCTTAAAGCCGCAGATAGGACGCTTCGCACGCAACAATTCAAGCCGCTTGAGATGAAGTTGACAGGCACTACTTGGTCCGTAAAGGGCGGTGCTGAAACGGTGAAAAACCTTCCTGGGCTGGCTCAATCTATAGCGCGGCTTCACCCGCTGGCTGAATTAGAGAAGCTTCATGTCATGAAGAAGCAGGTCACTTTGGAGAAGGGAGCGGCACGGGGCACCCGTGTGCTTAGAATTCAAACCGATCCGGCAGACGAATCGAGCTATTTGAGGGATTTGCTTACCGGGGAGATGGCGGACTTAAGACAAGAGTGGGAGCTCGGACTTAAGCAGCTTCCGCTAATCGAGCGTGCTTCCTATCAAGCTAAGGGCGTTGAGGTTTGGAAAAAGAGCCAGGCGGAGATGAACTCCATGCTGGATACAGCTCAAGTCCAGAGTTTGTATCATTTAACCATTGACCGGAAAAGTGGTCTTCCCATCCGTCTGACTTCGAGCACCCAAATTCGTTATTTGGATAGAAAGGGAACGCGGCGTATGGAGTCGCTTTGGAACGATTCGCGGTTTACAGGCTATAAATAGCCGGGCATTCTTCAGGTTTAGCTGACTTTAACTTTTTGCCATGCTACAATAGTAATCGATTCATAAAGGTTGGGAGGAAGACAGAAATGAAGGATCCTAGGATTCAAAAATTAGCACAAAACCTTGTGGGCTATTCGGTTAAAGTGCAGCCTGGAGAAAATGTGCTGGTAGAAATGATCGGCTCTGAGCGCGATTTGATCAATGCGATTGTAGAAGAGGTTGCGAAACATGGTGGAAATCCGTTCGTCCAACTTACAGACAAGACAACACAGCGCGCAATGCTGATGAATGCGACGGAAGAGCAGATTAAAACTTGGGCGGATATTGATTTGAATCGGATGAAGAAGATGCACTGCTATATTGGCATTCGTGCAGGTGAGAATGTCAATGATCTTGCTGATGTCCCTGAAGAAAAAATGAGGCTCTACAACACTCTATACAACCATCCCGTACATAGTGAACAGCGTGTCAAGCACACCAAATGGGTTGTGCTGCGCTATCCGAATGCGAGCATGGCTCAACTGGCGAACATGAGCACTGAGGCATTTGAAGATTTCTATTTTGATGTCTGCAATTTGGACTATGCGAAGATGGATCGTGCGCAGGACGCTCTTGCTGCCTTAATGAAGCGCACTGATAAAGTTCGGATTGTTGGACCAGGCACGGATTTGCAGTTCTCCATTAAGGGAATTGATGCCATCAAGTGCTCTGGTGAATGCAATATTCCGGATGGCGAAGTTTATACGGCTCCTATCCGCGACTCTGTAAATGGCACAATCAGCTATAATGCGGCTTCCCTTTATAACGGAATAACTTTCGAGAATGTAAGCTTCCGTTTTGAGAACGGCCGTATTGTTGAAGCGACCAGCAATGATAATGAACGAATTAATGAGATTCTGAATTCTGATGAGGGAGCACGCTATATTGGCGAATTTGCCATCGGCTTTAACCCTTATATTTTGCATCCTATGAAGGACACGTTGTTTGATGAGAAGATCGCGGGAAGCCTGCATTTTACTCCAGGCCAAGCATACGAAATCGCAGATAACGGAAACCGTTCCTCTATCCACTGGGATCTTGTGTTGATTCAGCGTCCTGAGTATGGCGGCGGGGAGATATATTTTGATGATCGTCTTATTCGAAAGGATGGCATCTTCGTGCTTCCTGAGCTTGAAGCCTTGAATCCAGAGAATTTGAAGTAGGAAGCAAACAGCCCTCAAGGTGAAATTTCCTTGCCGAGAAAGCGGATTCAATGTATAGTATAATTATACTATGCCAAAGCAAAAGACGGAGGGATCTATATGGCCACCAACAATGAGGCGGTTGTGGAAATTGCCCAAACTGCAGGTAAATTCTCTTCTTCCATTGTGCTGCAAGCTGACAATAAGTACATCGATGTAAAAAGCATTCTTGGCCTGTTTACAACACTTGTATCCAGTCATAGCTATGAGCTTCATGTTCATGGCCCGGATGCAGAGGAAGCTAAGAAAGCGCTGGTCGAGGTGTTTGCTAAGCACAACCTGAAGGTTGAAGTTGTATCTGAATAAATCAAGCAGGGTCACCCTTTCTTAGCCGGAGAGGGTGATTTTTCATATATAGGCTGGCTTTTTTAGGACGACTGTTTCAAAGGAGTCCTTGTATTGCTCTTCAATTTCGACTAATATTAAAGTTAGATGGGTGAACCTTTAGTCAACAGAGAGAGGGGGAAGATGCATGACTTTATCTGATTTGCAAGAGCAGCTGAATTTAAAAGCGTTGAGTCTTCTTCAGGAAGATGCCGATAAAATAGAGAAGTTAATTGAAGTACAGATGGAGAACCTGGCGACCCGTTATTGCCCTCTCTATGAGGAAGTATTGGATACTCAAATGTTTGGGTTCTCCAAGGAAGTGGATTTTGCCGTAAGAGCGGGGCTGGTCGATGAATTGGTCGGAAAGCAAATCCTGAGCAAATTGGAACGGAACCTCGCTCTTCTCTATGAAGCTTTAAACAACAAAGAGTAGCCTGCCAATTGGTGGGCATACATAGAATGTAAGAGATTGCTAGAACAAGGGCCGGGAGAATATTCTCCCGGCCCTTGTTCTTTTGTGTGCGCCCGGCATGGGCGATAACTCGGCGGTGAAAGTCCGCTACAGGCTTGGCAGTAGGAACTGTTAGCTGAAGGCAAGGGTGTCCGCCGCGAGGCGGAATCTGAAGGAAGCCGGAGGCAAACCCTCGGTCTGACGAACAGAAATCACATAGAAGGCATCATGGGACGGACGAGCTTGCACTACAAAGCAAAGTCCAATACTGCCCGAATCCCATGGTGTAAATGTGGCAGATAGATGAGGGGAAGGTTATCGCTCTTACCCGGGGAGGTCTCACAGACGACAAGTAGGAAAAAAAACCGAAAGACGGAGTAAAGCTTGCTGTGAGAAGTCAGCAGAGGCCATAGTACCCGGAAGGTTTTTTTTTTTTTCGGGGAAGGGCCGAACAATCGTAAGTCTCGAGTACATACCGAAAGGAGAGCTGACGCGATGAAAGCAGAATACCGAAAGGGCTACCTGCAAAGGGATAGCGTGGAACGCGAAGAGCATGCGGGAGTGCGGAGCGCCGGCACTCGGGAACGTAAAGAAAGAGGCGGTGCAACAGACCTGCTGGAGCAGATTCTGGACAGAGACAATCTGAACAGAGCCTACAAACAGGTCAAACGCAACCATGGAGCGCCAGGAATCGACGGAATGACCGTAGAAGACGCGCTACCCTGGCTGCAGGAACATAGAGACGAGCTGTTGCAAAAGATCCGGGAAGGCAGATACAAGCCCAGCCCAGTACGGCGCAAGGAAATTCCCAAAGCAGATGGAAGCGGAGTACGGAAGCTTGGCATACCCACGGTCGTAGACCGAGTGATTCAGCAGGCAGTCGCCCAGCAGCTCCAGCCCCTGTTCGAGCCGCTCTTCTCGGAGGGAAGCTATGGCTACCGCCCCGGTCGGAGCGCACAACAGGCCATTCGCAAGGTGAAAGACTATGCAGAACAGGGATACGGCTACGCAGTAGAAATCGACCTCTCCAAATACTTCGACACGCTGAATCATGAGCTGCTTATGCATCTTTTGCGCAAACAAATTCAGGACAGACGCGTAACCGAACTGATTAAGAGATACCTGAAAAGTGGGGTTATGGAGAACGGGGTGCACTGCAAAACAGAAGAAGGCTCCCCTCAGGGAGGCCCCCTGTCGCCGCTTCTGGCGAACATCTACCTGAACGAATTTGACCAAGAGATGAAAGGCCGCGGAGTGAACGTCATCCGCTATGCGGACGATATTGTGGTGCTTGCCAAAAGCAAACGGGCAGCGGTGCGGCTACTGGAATCCTGCGGAAAGTACCTGGAGACCAAACTGAGACTCCAGATCAATACGCAGAAAAGTAAGGTCGGTAGCGTAGTGGCTCGAAAGCACTTCAAATTTCTCGGCTTTGCCCTGGGAAAGAACAAGAACGGCATGTATATCCGTGCCCATGGACAATCCCTCGCAAAAGCGAAGAAGAAGTTGAAAGAACTCACAAGTCGCAGCCAGGGCAGAAATGTTCGCCAAGTCATGGAAAAGGTAAAAGTCTACATTCGGGGATGGATTGGTTACTACTATGTGGCCGACATGAAACGGATCCTGCAAAGCTGGAGCGAATGGTTGCGAAGACGACTGCGGATGTACATCTGGAAACAGTGGAAAAAGCCGCGAACAAAAGTACAAAACCTGCGGAAGCTGGGGATACCGGAATGGCAGGCTTACCAGTGGGGCAATTCCCGTCTCGGGTACTGGCGCATCGCCGGAAGTCCAGTGTTGTCTCGTTCCATAACAAACAAAAAGCTCGTACAGGCAGGATATTATGACTTTCCTGCGCAATACGAGCGTTTACGTAAATTGCACTTATGCGGTTGAACCGCCGTATACCGAACGGTACGTACGGTGGTGTGAGAGGTCGGCTACTCATCTAATGAATAGCCTCCTACTCGATTGCATTCAATTCGGATTCGGTTAATGGTCAGGAATCAAACCAGGTAGAAGGAGACCCCGAGAATGCCATATACGGCAAGCAGCAGCAGGCCTTCATACCAGTTGGTTGAACCGTCTTGTGTGATGGATTTCGCGATGAAGACAGAGACGCCGATGGCTGCAATCTCAATCACCGTGAAGAAGATGTCCATTGGCTGGCTGAACAAATGACTGACAAAGATCAGTACCGGTGCTACGAACAGAGCGATCTGCAGTGAGCTGCCAACGGCGATCTCTACGGCGGCGCCAATCTTATTCTTCATCGCAAGCATGATCGCCGCGGAGTGTTCAGCAGCGTTGCCGACAATAGCAACGACAAACGCGCCGACGAATAGTTCAGTAAGGCCAAACTTCTCTGTAATAGGATCAAGCGTGTGAACAAGCCATTCACTGACGAAGGCAACCATAACTGTTGCGATCACAAGGTAGAGAATAGATTGCCCCTTGGACCATGCTGGTTCATGGTCATTCGGGAGCTCTTCTTCGGTGTTCTCAGTAACATCGGCTAAATAATTTTTATGGGTGATCATGGAGAAGATCAGCCACAGCAGATATGCTACGATGAGGATGCCGGCAACGATCAGACTGAGCAAATTCTTGTCCTCATTATGAAGAGCATGATTATGTAAGAAAATGGCCGGTACAAACAGGGCGATAATAGCCAAGATCATTAAGGAGCCATTGAGGCCTGCCAGAGTTACATTAAAGTTCTGGATTTTGTACTTTAGTCCGCCGGCTAACAGGCTTAAGCCCAGAACAAGCAGCAGGTTCCCGATAATCGAACCGGTAATGCTCGCCTTAACCATGTCAAAGTGACCTTCCTTGACAAGTAAAATACCGATAATTAATTCGGCGGCATTACCGAAGGTTGCATTTAGAAATCCGCCTAAACGCTGACCGGCATAGTGAGCTACGCTTTCCGTGGCTTTTCCGAGGAATCCAGCCATGAAGATGACCGCGACGGCCGAGATGACGAACTGGAGCGTATAGTTCCATTCTGCATAATGCCCGATCGCGCTAAGTGCGAAAAAAATAAGCAGTACTGCGGGGAAACCAATTTTCTTCAAAATAAAACACCTCTGTCCCTTCTTAAGTGAGTTGCGAATGAATAAATCCGGAATATTGAAATACCGTATAAACAATACAAATTCAATATACCCAATCCGAATAAGATTTTAAACGCAAAATTAGAGCTTTGTCTATATTTGCTTTCCTGCTCCTTTGGCTATACAATTGAAATAAATGAGTTTTGTGCAGACGATAGATCTGCAGAACTGTGGGAGGAATAACCATGACCGAGCAGCTGCAACTTGATATGGGCATGATTCGGATTGCCGATGATGTCGTTGCCAAAATTGCGGGAATGGCGGCACTTGAGACGCCAGGCATCGCAGCGATGTCCGGCGGCTTGTCGGAGGGCTGGGCTAAACGGCTCAGCGGCAAGAACGTACAGAAAGGTGTTACAGTGGAGGTTGGGCAGCTCGAAGCGGCGATTGATTTGAGAATCATAGTGCTGTATGAGACCCCGATCCATGAAGTGTCTAGGATGCTTCAACAAAATGTACGGGAAGCTGTAGAGAGCATGACAGGCCTCAAAGTAGTTGAGGTGAATGTTAAAGTCGAGAGCGTTGCCTTCAAAAACGACGAGGTATAAGGTATCCGCCTTAGATCCTGAGTTACATAAACCTTAAGTTGCCACAAATTCAAAAAAGACTGCGATCCCATAAGGGACCGCAGTCTTTTTTGGTGTAGTGTGAAATTTTTAACGGCCGAATCTTCTACCACGGCTTGTCATTGGTGTGACGGATGTAGATTGCTTGACAACTACGGATTTTGTTACTTCCTTCTTGGCCGGCATGGAGGAAGCACGCGAGATACTCAGCATGATTCCCATTGAAGCCATCGTAATCAGCAGTGAAGAACCACCGTAGCTGATAAAAGGAAGTGTGACCCCGGTAATCGGGATAGTCCGGGTAACACCGCCAATATTGATGAAGGCCTGAATGGCGATAAGGCCCATGATGCCTACACCGACTAAGGTGCCGAATATGTCGGGACAACGAAGGGCGATGATGAGGCCCCGCCAGATGAAATAAACATATACGAGCAGAAACAGCAGCGTTCCAATAAAGCCAAATTCTTCACCGATGACAGAGAATATGAAATCGTTATAAGCATTAGGCAAATAGTGCAATTTTTGGATGCTTTGACCAAAGCCGACGCCTGTCGCTCCGCCATTCCCTATGGCTGTAAGCGATTGGATTAGGTTATAACCGCGATGCTGGGGATCTGCCCACGGGTTAAGATAGGCCTGAAAACGTCCGGCCTGGTAGCTTGTTCCGCTGCTTCCGTCTGAATGTAGGGCACTAATGAGCGCTTGAGCTCCAAGCACAAGGCTGGCACCAAGAATGAGCAAGCCGAGCGAGCCCATAATATGCTTCAGATTCGCGCCGCCGGCAAAGATGATCAGTCCTGCTGTCATGACCAGAATCATACAGGAACCCAAATCGGGCTGGAGCATGATGAGGCCGGCAACAAAGCCAACGATCATCATGACAGGGATATAGCCGTTTCTTAAATCACGGAACCGTTCTCCCTTTTTGGCGATGAGAGCGGACAAGTACAAGATGATGGTGATCTTGGCAAGTTCGGTGGGCTGAAAGGAGAAGCCGCCAATTTTGAACCAGCTTCGGGCTGCATTGAGCTCAACCCCGAAATAAGGGACCAGCATCAGCAAAATAATTGTTACCAAAAATGCAGGTACGAACAACTTCTTGTATTTGAAATACGGGATATTCATGGTGACGAACATGCCAAACAATCCAATCACAGCACCGAAAATTTGTTTCTTAACAAAATACATAGAATCATAGCCATAATTCTCGTTGACCACCGCGATGCTGGAGCTGGCACTAAAAACCATCAACAATCCAAATCCGACAAGAATCAGGGTTAGAATGAGTAATTGAAAATCCGGTGTTCCCCGCTTGGCAGGGGTGCTTTTCTCTTTCATAGCCGTTCTGCAGCCTCATTCCCGGTAGGAATGACGCTGTCCAATTTGTTCAAACCCTTGGGATAAGCATTCATGGTGTGAACATCCTCCTTAAAAATCCAACTTACTGCCTACGGTTTTACTTCTCATGATAGTATGTTTGTAGGGCTTGTGCAAGCTTTGCTAGCCGCTTGGCTTGAAGCATAAATAAATATATTTGGAGCCTTGAGTGTACCGGGCAAACAGGTTTTGGTACAATTTTGTATAGTAGAGATAATTATAGATAGCTAGAGAGGGGAACCAGGTATGGATTGGGAAGAGCTCAAAAGCCGGCATCCGCTCATGGTTACGCGCCGCCGTTATTTGCATCAGCACCCTGAGCTGTCCTTTCATGAGGGGCAAACCGCGGCCTATGTCGCTGAAATTCTAAGTCAGGCAGGAATTCCATATAGAATGAACGTTGGCGGGCATGGCATTGTCGCTTCAATTCAAGGCGAGCTTCCGGGGAAAACGGTTGCGCTGCGGGCGGACATGGATGCACTGCCCATTCAGGATGAGAAGTCCTGTGCATATGCATCGACCGTACCTGGCGTGATGCACGCCTGTGGGCATGATGGTCATACGGCAACCTTGCTTGCTGTGGCTGAGTATTTTGCGTCTCGGCGGAGTGAGCTTCACGGAGAGGTCCGGTTTCTGTTTCAGCCCGCAGAGGAGGTCTGTCCCGGCGGGGCTGTTGGTATGATAGAAGGAGGCGCGCTTGATGGGGTAGACGTCATATACGGCGTGCATTTGTGGACACCAATTTCTGTAGGAAAGGCGGCCAGTGCCCCGGGACCGCTTATGGCCTCAACAGACGAATTCTTCGTAGACATTCATGGTCGCGGCGGGCATGGAGGAATGCCTCATAATGCCGTGGATAGTGTAGTTGCCGGAGCTTCACTCGTTATGCAGCTACAGAGCGTTGTCAGCCGCTCGGTAAATCCGCTGGATCCGGCTGTGGTCACCATTGGTGCCATCCAGGGAGGAACCGTTCAGAACGTGATTGCAGAACGGTGCCGCCTGTCAGGAACCGTGCGCTGTTTTCGTGAAGAGACGCGCGTGCTGATCAGGGAGCGTATATCAGAGCTTGTGGAGCATACCGGGAAGGCATACGGCGCAGAGGCTACGGTTCAATATGTGCTTGGCTATCCAACGCTTATGAACCATCCTGGAGAGACAGAGCGGTTCTTCCAGGTTTGTGCTGAGGTGCCCAGCCTTTCTCCTGAGCTGACCCAGCCTATTATGCCTGCAGAGGATTTTGCGTATTACCTGCAAAAGGTTCCCGGCTGTTTTGTGCTGGTAGGGGCGGGCAACTCGGACAAAGGAGTGGTGTACCCGCACCATCATCCTATGTTCGATTTTGACGAGAATGCAATACTGAATGCAGCTGGGCTGCTTATTTCGCTCACGGAATCCTTTATGTCGGATTTGTAACTGTCATCTGTGAATGAGAAGCGGGCTTTCGGGGAAGCTTATTTCCCGAGGGAGGGATGTCATTATGAAGGTCAGCCAAATTATGACTGAGGATGTAGTTACAGTAAACCGCAAGGATAATATTTATGAAGCAGCTGTGAAGATGAAGCAGCATGATACGGGTTTTATTCCTGTTGTAGATCAGGATGGTTCTACGCTCATTGGTGTAATTACCGACCGTGACCTAGTGGTTCGCGGGATTGCGGAGAAGAAACCTGGATCTACTGAAGTAGCTGAGGTTATGACGCAAGGAATTCGCACAGCAAGTGTGGATATGACGATTGATGAGGCTTCCGAGCTGATGGCCGAGCAGCAAATTCGCCGTCTTCCCGTGACAGAGGGCAAGAAGCTGATCGGCATTGTTTCGATCGGAGACATGGCTGTGCGTAATATTTTCTCAGATGAAGCCGGTGAGGCGCTTAGCCAAATTTCCGAGCAGGTTCACTAATCGTTATATTTTTGGAGTATGATTCGGATATCAAATGCCATGATGACCATAGGAGAGGCTTAGTCTTAAAAAAAGGGAGGCCTTTCCAAGGTCATCTTTTTATATATCACAGATGTAAAAAACTACATAAAAAGAATAAAAAAGGTGATGTTGAATGAATGAGCATGGCGCCTGCATTGTACAGAATGACCTCACTTTATTGCTAGAAACAGCTCACCCGTCCTTTGAAGAAGCAAGAGATAGGATTTCCGGATTTGCAGAGCTTGTGAAAAGTCCTGCATCTTTTCATACGTACCGTATAACTCCATTATCACTATGGAACGCGGCGGCTGCAGGCGTGAATGCCCAGGAGGTGATTCTGAGACTGCAGCAGGTTTCACGCTGGGATATTCCGCTTCAGGTGAAAGATCATATTTCTCTCTGGATGTCCAGGTATGGCAGGCTTGTTCTCTATGCATCGGCTGCTGGTAAGGGCTGCCTGGAGCTTAAGGCCTCTGATCCGCAAATTCTTGACGAAATCGGAGGCTTCAAAGTTCTTCGCAACTATGGTTGGCGCCGCCTTGATCCAAGCACTGCCGAGATAGCGGGAGAATACAGGGGGATCCTTAAGATGGAGCTCACCCGGCTCGGGTACCCGGTGTTGGACAAGGCAGGCTATCATAGCGGGTCTTCACTTAAGCTGTCTCTTCGGACTACAACACGGAAAGGAACCCCGTTTGGTTTAAGAGACTATCAGAGCGACAGCATCCGCAGCTTTATTGGAGAATCGAAAAATCCAGGAGGCAGCGGAGTTATGGTTATGCCTTGTGGAGCAGGCAAGACTGTCATTGGCCTTGGAAGCATAGCCGAGCTTCAATGTGAAACTTTAATCCTTACATCTAACGTCACATCCGTCCGTCAATGGATTCAAGAGATACTGGATAAGACATCCCTTGATGAAGAGCTGATCGGCGAATATTCCGGGGAAAGGAAACAAGTGCTTCCTGTGACCGTCTCCACTTATCAAATGCTCACTCACCGTTCCCGTAAAGACGAGGGGTTCCATCACCTTCCCCTTCTGAACAGCCGGGATTGGGGGCTGATTATTTATGATGAAGTACACCTGCTGCCAGCACCGGTCTTCCGAGCGACGGCGGATATTCAGGCCACCCGCAGGCTTGGCCTAACGGCTACCCTTGTCCGTGAAGACGGTCGAGAGCAGGATGTCTTCTCTCTAATTGGTCCAAAGTGCTGCGATTTACCATGGAAGGACCTTGAAAGTCAAGGGTGGATTGCTCGGGTGAAGTGCACTGAAATACGTGTTCCGATGAATCCTTCGCTTCGGGAGAAGTACTACTATGCAGATGAGCGAAGCAAAACCCGCCTAGCGGCAGAGAACCCTGCGAAGCTGGCTGAGGTAAGCCGTCTATTAAAGCAGCATAGCGGCCAGCAAATTTTGATTATTGGCCAATATGTTAGCCAGCTTAAGGCGCTTTCTATAGGCTTAGGAGTTCCTGTACTTACCGGGCAGACCTCACAGGAAGAGAGGGCTATGCTTTATACCCGATTCCGTGAAGGGGCCATCCCCGTACTGATTGTATCCAAGGTGGCCAATTTTGCGGTGGATCTGCCGGATGCATCCGTTGCCATAGAGGTGTCGGGCAGCTTCGGCTCCAGGCAAGAGGAAGCCCAGCGGCTGGGTAGAATTTTAAGGCCGAAGCAGGGAAGGAACGAAGCACATTTTTATACTCTGGTAACGGATAGCTCTAAGGAAAGAGATTACGCTGAGCATCGTCAGTTATTTTTGCTTGAACGTGGTTATGAGTACAGCATTGAATACGCAGAGCAGGAAGCGAGTACCCTGTCTCTGTCTGAAGACGAGGTGGCTGAGGGATGAATGGAAAAAGCCAGCGGCCTTGGGCAGTCCTTACTTTGAACCGGATTTATCAGCGTTTTGCATTTGAGCCGTTCTTTTTGGAACAGCTGGAGGAAACTGCCGATTCCGGGCTGAGCGGAGCGGAGCTTCGTGCAGGGCTATACCTGTTGGAGAGACAAGGACAAGTTAGCGTAGTAAGCAAAGATTATGAGGAGAAGCGCTACTGCCTCCCATTCATGACTTTTTTGGAGATTAAGCAGAGCCGACCGCTTCCAGGAATAGTTCCATTAGAGGATCAGGAAGTCTCCTTGCGAACTGAGAGCAGGCCCGGTCTTGCTCTTGATATTTTCCGCGCGCTGAGCTTTATCGCCAAAGGGGGATTACCACTTACCTCCAAGGGGGGGATTCGGCAAAAAGCAATTCAGCAGCTTCGTAAGGAGATTGTTCTCAGCGACGAGGACTTGCTGGAGTTCGCACAGGACCCGCTGAACATTAAGCTGCCTTCTTCCCCGGCAGAGATGATCCTATACCTTGCAAATACACTCGGGCTGGCTGGCAGGGGACCGCTGCAATGGCAGGTGCTTCCCGCAGGGCTTGAAGCTTGGCTGCGCTGCTCATGGACAGAGATGGAGGAGCAGCTGCTGGTTAAAATGCTCTTTGTGTATCCTCCAGCGGATACGAAGCTTCGACATTTGGCTGCTGCCATCCTGGCTCCTAATATTCAAGAAGGGGCCTGGTACGAAGTAGAGAGTTTTATACATAGGCTGGAGAAGGAATTAGGGCCTTGCGGTGCGGTGCGGGCAGCACATAAGCATTGGCTGCATGGCTGGCTCCGCATGCTTTGCGGCTGCGGGTGGCTTGCGCTCGGATTGACAGGAGAAGGAGGACAAGCTTTTAGATGGATTCGCAAGCCGAAGCCTTCGGCTGATTTAGTCCCGGCAGTGTTGGATGGCCGTTTTTATATTCAGCCGGATTTTGAAATTTTGATTCCGCCCGATGTGGCTTGGAGTGTTCGTTGGGAGCTTGAAATTGTAACTGAGTACGTCCATTTCGACAATATGACAACCTATCGTCTCACTCGGGAAGCTCTGCAAGAAGCGATCATTTGCTATGGACGAACAGCTACTGAAATCATGGCATTTTTAAAGAAGCATGCTGCCGCTCAGCTCCCAGTAAACGTAGAACTCTCGATTATGGAGTGGGCTAAAGAAGCGGATGCTGAGTGCAATTGTACCCATGGGGGACATCAGGTGCCGACTTTTTCAGGCATAGAGCAACAGAAGTCAGAGGGTCTCCAATCTCTAAAAATTTCTTCCAGACCTTCTCGGGAGGATGTAATAGCAGCCGAGTCGAATGGCTGGAAGGAAGAGCTCTTTCCTGGAATACGAAACGTTCCGCTGAGCTGGACGAAGGAGCTTCGCGGGTATCACACGTCGACTGCCAGAGAGCTGCTGCGTCAAGCTATGGAGTGGAAGACAAAAGTAAGGTTTAAACTTGGGGAGTCTTGCCCCTCCATAGGGAGACCGACGCTCCTCCTTACAGATGGAGCGGAGTGGAAAGTCCAGGTTTTGCTGGACAGTGAGGAGAAGCTGGATGTTGCCAGCTTGCAGGTGGCCGAGTGGGCTCCTTCGGAATGGGAAGCCCTGCAGATCTTGCTGCCTGAGATTTAGAGGTGATAATTGAAATAAAGCGGACCAAACTCCCTTTTCGCGCCGGAAAGGTTTATGATATGATATAAACGTCGGTTTAGACTGACGTCTGTGTTTGCAAACTTAATAGAATCGAGTTGAATTTCATGAGCGTATCCGAGTTGAAGACGGTCGATATGGCCCAGATGCTGATATACGCCTATGAATTGGGCGATATGATCAACCAATCCGTATGTGTAGCGGAATATTTATATTGGAAGCGCCTGATCAATCAGGATGAAGCCATTCAGGCGCTGATCAAGAAGCTGGAATCTAAGAAGGAGCTGTTCGAAGAGACTCAGCGGTTCGGACACTTTCATCCCGATTACCATGCAGCTAAAGACAAAGTGGCCGAGGTGGAGAAGGAGCTTGAACAGCACGAAGCTGTCCGCCGCTTCAAGATCGCGGAGCAGGAGCTGGATGAGCTTCTGCATCAAATGTCCGAGATGATTGCTTACTCGGTATCATCAAGTATTAAAGTGCCGGGGAATGAAACCCATGGCAAAGGCGGATGTGCTAGTGGCGGCAAGTGCGGCTGCGGAGGTTAATCTGCATATTGAGCTTAGGAGGGGGGCCTGATTAGAAGGGCGCCCTTCGGCGATAGAGAGCGGGGAAGACCATGACTTTGTTTCCAGAACGTACAGGCTATATTATTTGGGTCAGTGACCTTAAAGCAGCCAGAAACTTGGATAAATACGGTAGTGTGCATTACCTGTCCCGGCGGATGCATTATGTTGTGATGTATGTTAATGCGGATCGAGCTGAGGATATCATGAAGAATGTCCGTAAGCTGTCTTATGTGCGCAAAATTGAGAGATCTTACCGCAACGAGATTAAGACAGAATACAGCAAGAACGAGCCGGACAAAACCCAATTCTACGGGATGTAATCATGCGAAGTGGAAGGGAAGAGCAGCATTCATGCGGCTCTTCCCTTTCTTTGTAAACATTTATATGAATCTATGATCAAGTTACAGTTGGCAACTTGTGGATAGATCGGTTATGATATATGATAATAGGTAAAAATGCTTAGTTTGTAGTTAATTAGACCTAACTAATGGAGAGGATGCCGCTTGAGAGATAAGGTGACAAAGCGATGGAGTACATATGAGCCCTTTTTCATAGCGTTAGGAGAGCGGAAGATTGCGGATATCGTCATTACAAATCATGCGATACTTCGCTATAACGACAGAATAGGGCCTGGGAATAGTCACTTTGACGCGATTGCCTCAATGCTTTGGGAATGTCTCAAACAGGGCCGAGTTGCTCCATACTATCGAAATGAACAGGATGTTTATCTTATTGATGGAGATATAGTTATGGTAGCTGAATTTGCTGAGCTTCCGGGCGAAACAGACCTTGAGGGTTATCCTCTATATAAAATGATTGTGGTTACCTTTCTTGGTAAAATGTCGGAGACGATGGAACTCAGGGATCTGAAGTCTTATTACTCTTGGCTGCGCCACTCCCGAAGAACAACCCTGATGAAGAACAGCCGTAAACGGAGGTAGCTCATCCAGAGCAGCATGCGGGAAAGCTCCACGCATGCTTTTTTGTGTGGAATGAATAAAAGCAAGGACATGTCTGTTTTCTTATTAGAAGAGGCATGATATGGTAATAGTGAAGGGAACATCCTTTGATCTGCATATAAGCGGAAAGCGAGGAAGCAAGGATGACATCGAAGCAAGGTCGCTGCGATCTGCACACACATACACAAGCGTCGGACGGAATGAACTTACCCAGCGAGAATGTCAAGCTTGCCAAGGACATGGGACTGTCCGGAATTGCTATTACAGACCATGATACCGTAGCCGGCGTCGCTGAGGCACTGAAGGCCGGAAGGGAACTGGGGATTGCAGTAGTTCCCGGCGTGGAAATCAGCACCAGTCAAATGGGACAGGATATTCATGTGCTGGGCTATTATATAAATACACAGGACGAGCAGCTGCTGCACCGTCTGCAGGAGCTCCGTTCATTGCGGGATCGAAGAAATGAAATGATCTTGGCCAATTTGAATAAGCTGGGAATCTCCTTGGTGATGGATGAAGTCATAGCAGGGCTTGGGAGACCTCTTCAAGAGGATGAGAGCATCGGCCGTCCTCATATAGCCGATGCTTTAGTGCGAAAGGGGCGGGCGAAGGATCTTCGGGATGCCTTTGACAAATATTTGGCTGAAGGAGCTTCGGCGTATGCCACGCTGCCCAAAATTACTCCAGGCGAGGCAGTAAGTTGGATTCGCGAATCGGGAGGCGCTCCCGTTCTGGCCCATCCTGGAATTTACGGCAACGATGCGCTGATGCTGGAGATTTTACAGGAGCATCCTTGGGCAGGCATTGAAGCGTATCATTCGGACCATTCCCCAGACCAGGAAGCGAAATACTTACAATGGGCTGAACGCTTGGAGCTTATCCCGACAGGCGGCTCAGATTACCATGGTATTCGTCAAGGGATGGTTTTTCATGGGGAAATCGGCAACCGCTCCGTTCCTTTACACACAATAGAACAACTTAGAGAGCAAGCGGGCTGCTAGGGCCAGCAAGTACACAAACGGCAGCTTTGATCTTGATCAAAGCTGCTTAATAAAGGGGAAACGGCATGAACAAACCACTAAATACGAAAGACCTGAAAGCAGTTATTGATTCAAATAGTCTGTGGCAGGCCATTGATCATATGGGGGTCGGTGTTGTCATTACGGACCCTAATTTGAAGGATAATCCGGTTGTGTATGTGAACCAAGGATTCACTGCAATAACTGGTTACACCTCCGAAGAAGTGCTGCTCAAAAATTGCCGTTTCCTACAAGGAGCAGAAACCGATCAGGAGCATCTTGAGACCATTAGAAGATCTGTGAAAGAACAGCAGGCCACCACGATAACGATTAAGAATTATAAAAAAGACGGCAGCTATTTCTGGAACCAGCTTATAATGAGCCCGATCTATGCTTCGGATGGACGTCTGCAGTTCTTTATTGGACTCCAATTCGATGTGACGAAGGATGTAGAGGAGAAGAAGGAAGTCCGAAGCCAGATCGCTCATCTATCTACCTATGACCCTGTTACAGGCCTCTTAAGCTTGGCTCATTTCCGGAGTGAACTGGAGCAAAAGCTATCCTTAGGCAGTCGGTGTGCAGTCATTCGGGTAAATGTGAACCGTTTCCGTTACATCAATGAGAGCTATGGCGAGGATACAGGTGACAGGCTGCTGATCGAGATTGCTGAGCGGATGAAGAGAGTCTTGGGACCTGATACACAGCTGTGCCGCAGCTTTGCTGATGATTTTATTCTTTTGCTATCAGATCCTAAGAACTCTTCAGAGCTTCAGACGGCAGCCATGCTGTCCGATTCTTTGAGAGAGCCTTATAATCTAGGTGGCGAGGAAATTCACGTAAGCTTCAGCCTGGGTGTAAGTATCTATCCAGAACACGGGGAGACAGGGGCTTTACTTCTTAAACATGCGGAATTAGCAATGAAGCAGGCAAAGTCGGAGGGGCTCGGGCAACCGCTTCTCTTCGAATATTCTCTGATGGATCGCCTGCTAGACCGGATGCGTATTGAGAAGAGGCTTCCGGTTGCTCTGGACAAAGGAGAATTTGAGCTTCACTTTCAGCCGAAAATTATGGCTTCTTCCCAGAAGCTTATCGGTGCCGAGGCGCTGGTGAGGTGGTATGATCCTGTGCATGGCCTGGTGTCTCCGATGGAGTTCATCCCGCTTGCTGAAGAGAACGGATTTATTATACCGCTTGGACAGTGGGTTCTGGAGGAGGCTTGTCGGCAGGCAAAAGCTTGGCAGGATGCAGGCTATACGCCATTTCCAGTTTCGGTGAACGTATCGGCTGTTCAAATCAAGCATCCCCAGTTCATTCATACTGTAGAACGAGCGCTTGAGATTACAGGGCTTAGCCCGGAATTTCTTGAGTTAGAGGTTACAGAGACGATCTTTAATGATCCTGTAGTAATAAAGGATAAGCTGAACAAGCTGAAGAGTCGAGGCATTTCCATTTCGATCGATGACTTTGGCACAGGGTACTCTTCGATCCACTATCTCAAGACACTTCCAATTGATATTCTCAAAATCGACAAGGCCTTTATTGAGAACACGCCAGGCTCGGAACAGGATAATTCTCTTTTGCGTTCCATCATTCAGCTTGGGAAGTCTTTTGGTCTGACAGTACTGGTCGAGGGCGTAGAGACGAAGGAGCAGTTTGATTTCCTGAGTGGCAATGGCTGTGATTTAATTCAAGGATATTATTATAGCCGCCCGCTAAATTTATCCGGCATGGAGGAGTTGCTGAGGACTTTGAAGCCGGCATAGATATAGCTTTAAGGCCGCTTGTTTTTAAAGAGGGAATAACCTTCTTTGAAAACAAGCGGCCTTTGTGCGCTTAGCCTTCTTAGGTCTAAATCAAATCAACGAATTTATTTAATGATATTAGGTAAAGACTTAATACGCTTCTCTTCCGGTGTCACAATGAGTGTGCGCTGATGATCATAGATGACAAAGCCCGGCTTCGCTCCGCTTGGTTTACGCACATGGCGAATAAGAGTGCAATCTACAGGCACGCTGCTGGATTCCTTAGCCTGGCTGAAGTAAGCGGCCAGCTGAGCTGCCTCTTCCAAGGTAGCGTCTCCAAACTCGGCGGCGCGAATAACGACATGGGAGCCTGGTATATCCTTGGTATGCAGCCATGTATCGTTTGGCTTGGCAAGCCGGTTCGTTACATACTCGTTCTGCAGATTGTTTTTCCCTACATAAATTTCAATTCCTTCTGAAGAAGTAAACACATGCAGCGTCGGCCGGTCGTTCTTCTTTTTCTTCTTGACCTTACGGCCGCGGTCGCGCAAATACCCCTGCTGGGTCAGCTCCTCGCGAATCTCCTCGATATCGTTCATGCTGGCATCACCGAGCTGCAGCAGCAGCCCTTCCAGATACGTGATTTCTTCCCGCGTTTTGTCTAACTGCTCTCCGATCACAGCAAGACTGTTTTTGAACTTGTTATATTTTTTGAAATAGCGCTGTGCATTCTCGGATGGAGTCAGCAGCGGATCAAGCGAAATGCGCTCTGTTCCTTGATTCTCGTCATAGTAATTGATCAGCAGCGCTTCCTTGTCCCCCTTCTGAATTTGATGCAGGGAAGCTAGCAGAATCTCACCCCAGATCCGGTAACGTTCTGCATCGCCAGCCTCTTCAAGGTCCTTCTCCAGATTGTCGAGCTTCTTAATATTTTTGCTTCGCTCATTCTGCAAGAAACGCAGCAAATCACTGACCCTCTGCTTCACGGTGTCCCGCTCCGCTTTGTCGCCATAGTAGGCTTCCATGCACTCGCTGATCGATTCGTAAGTGTGAAGCCCCTCCTGAATCAAGGTCAGTTGTACTGCGGAGAAAATAGCCTTGCCCTTCGCATTTAAACCGGATGAAGGATGGTAATCCTGGCAGCGAATTTGCTCCATAAGCTCGGCAAAGGCCTTCCAGAGCCTGGTGCCAAGCGGCTCGAAATCGAGTGCATCTCCTTCGCTGTCAGCTGCACGGTTCACAATTTCCTGTGCGATTAGTGGGCTAAGCCCGCTAAAGGAATCGACCAGCCATCCGGCTGAACTTGGCTCTAGTACCGCTCTTGATAAGGCCATGAATTCATCCTTTGAGACCTCTAGAGGATGCTGTTTATGCTGCTGGGGCGGTTCTGTGTAGGTGAAGCCGGGCATAACCACCCGGTAGCTGCTGATTGCTGGCGTGACATGATGTATGCCATCCAGCTGAGTGCCAGTAGCGGGATCCAGCAGAATGATATTGCTGTGCCGGCCCATCAGCTCAATGACGATTCTTTTTAAAGAGAGATCACCGAGCTCATCCCGTTGCCGAATGTCCATATGGATGATCCGCTCGAGTCCTACTTGCCGGATGCTCTCAATGACGCCGCCTTCACAGTGCTTGCGAAGAAGCATGCAGAACATCGGCGCTTCTTGAGGGTTGAGAAAGGATGCTTCCGTAAAATGAACGCGGGGATAGGTGGGGTTTGCGGACAGAAGAAGCCGCCGTCCTCCGCCCTGGCCTCGCAGACTGATGACGATATCACTCTCTGAAGGTTGATGGATTTTATTAATTCTGGCGCCTATGCATAATTGAAGCTCATGTACAATAGCGCGCGTAACGATGCCGTCTAATGCCATAACGTTTAGTTCTCCTGTTTATAATTTTGACTTACCTCTATGATGCCATACTTGAAGGGAAAACTTAAGAGGCTGTGATATTTTAGGACAGGTCTGAATACATTTAACCTAGGTGGATAAGCCTTCAAACGGTCAAGTATGCGCTAAACAAGTGGGAGGGGAAGAAAGACCATGGAACAAAAAAACTGGCACCGGTGGAGTGCGGAGGAACTGCTTGGGCATTTCCAAGTGAACCCAGAGCAGGGCCTGTCTGGGGAGGAGGCCGTCAAGCGGAGGGAGGAATATGGCCTAAACGAGCTGGCCGAAGCCAAGCAGGTATCTCCGCTGCTTCTGTTCCTGAATCAGTTCAAGGATTTTATGATGCTTGTGCTCATGGGAGCTACGCTGATTTCAGGCTTGCTTGGCGAGTATCTGGACGCGATCACCATTGTAGCAATTATCGTATTAAACGGTCTGTTAGGCTTTATTCAGGAATTCCGGGCCGAGCGGTCCCTTCGAGCGCTCAAGCAGCTTTCCGCTCCGCATGCCAAGGTGCTGCGTGAAGGCAAGACGGTATCCATTCCGGCGAGAGATTTAGTTCCGGGAGATATCGTTGTGCTGGAGAGCGGAGACCGAGTTCCGGCGGATATTCGCTGGCTGAAGACACAAAGCTGTGATGTGGAGGAATCGGCTCTGACAGGGGAATCTCACCCTGTAGGGAAGCATAATCTTCCGATCTCCGAGGAATCGGTGCCTATTGGAGATCAGAAGAATCTTGGATTTATGGGGACTATGGTAACCAGAGGGACGGGAAAAGGCATCGTCATTCGTACAGGTATGGATACGGAAATGGGCAAAATTGCCGATTTGATCCAGACCACGGAGAGCCAGCAGACCCCTCTTCAGCACCGTTTGGAACAGCTGGGCAAAATTCTGATTATCGTAGCTCTTGCTCTCACTGTATTGGTTGTGGCAGTAGGGATTCTTCGCGGACATCCTGCAGGCAGCATGTTCTTTGCAGGAGTGAGTCTGGCGGTAGCTGCTATTCCTGAGGGGCTGCCGGCGATTGTGACCATTGCTCTCGCCCTTGGCGTGCAGCGGATGATCAAACGCAAGGCTATTGTACGCAAGCTGCCTTCTGTGGAAACGCTGGGATGCGCTTCCGTGATCTGTTCGGACAAGACGGGAACGTTAACCCAGAACAAAATGACGGTGACCCGGGTCTGGCTAGAGGGGCGGGAGCTCCAGGTGACGGGAGAAGGCTACGAGCCAAGAGGAGATATTTGGGAAGATGGCCGTCCTGTGGACCTCCGTAAAGAACAAGGACTGCAGAGATTGCTCCAGATCGGCGCTTTATGCGGAAATGCTGAAATTGTAGAGACTGACGAAGAGGAAATGCGGTCTAAGCGCAAGAACAAGGAAGAGTCTGTGTCGAGATGGATTTTAAAGGGAGATCCGACCGAGGGAGCGCTGGTGGCTTTGGCTTCAAAGATGGGGATGGATGCGGCATCGCTTGCGTCCTCCTATTTCAAAGAGAAGGAATTCCCCTTTGATTCGAAGCGTAAGCGGATGTCAGTCATTGTATCGCATCAAGGAGGTAAGCTCTCTCTGGTAAAAGGTGCACCCGATATGCTGCTGGATAATTGCACGCACATTCTTTGGGGTGGAAAAGTAGTTCTGCTGACCGGTTCATTTCGCCAGAAGATAGCTGCTGCGAATGAGGCAATGGCTCGTAGTGCACTGCGGGTTCTAGGTTTCGCCTACAAGGAACTTCGTACGCCCGACCAGGCAGGCAGCGAAGCTGGCGCGGAATCCCAACTGATCTTTGTTGGCTTGGCTGGAATGATTGATCCGCCGAGAAGCGAGGCGAAGGAAGCGATATCTACCTGCCGGCGGGCAGGCATTAAGACGGTGATGATTACAGGAGATCACGGCCTTACGGCGGAAGCTATTGCGAACGAGTTGGGAATCCTGCCAAGGGGTGGCCGCGCCATGACAGGGAAGCAGCTCAGCACCCTTGATGACCAGCAGTTGGATGATCTGGTGGATGATGTTTATGTTTACTCGCGCGTATCCCCCGAACATAAGCTAAGAATTGTAAAATCATTGCAGCGAAAAGGGCATGTCGTTGCGATGACGGGGGACGGCGTGAACGATGCTCCGGCCATTAAAGCCGCAGACATTGGAATTGCCATGGGCATTACCGGTACAGACGTATCCAAAGAGGCATCCTCTTTGATTTTGAACGATGACAATTTTAGCAGCATCGTGTCGGCTATTGAAGAAGGGCGTAATATTTACGAAAATATTCGGAAGTTTATCCGCTATCTGCTTGCCTCGAATGTTGGGGAAATTCTGACCATGTTTTTTGCGATGCTTGCCGGGCTTCCACTCCCACTGCTTCCGATTCAAATTCTCTGGGTGAACCTGGTGACGGACGGACTTCCAGCCATGGCGCTGGGCGTGGATCAGCCGGAAAAGGATCTTATGGAACATAAGCCAAGAGGGGCGAAGGAGAACATTTTTGCAAGGCGTCTGGGCTGGAAAATTATTAGCCGGGGCGTTCTGATCGGACTGTGTACACTTGGTGCGTTTTGGCTAACTCTGCATATTGCTCCCGATCAGCCCGATCAACTGCTTAAGGCTCAATCTGTAGCCTTCGCCACATTGGTTATGGCCCAGCTTATTCATGTATTTGACTGCAGAAGCTCCCGCTCGATTTTTCACAGAAATATTTTGCAGAACAAATACCTGGTGCTTGCCGTTCTATCGTCCATTGCACTCATGCTGGTGGTGATGTATATTGAACCGCTTCAGCCGATCTTCAAGACCGTTCCGCTGGGGTTGCGTGAATGGGCCATTACTTTAGTTGCTGCAGGGATTCCTACCTTCTTGCTCGGAGCAGGAAGTGTATGGTCCGGGAATCGGCGGCGTCCGGCAGGTCCTAAGCAAACCTTAAGAACGAATAGTACAAAGATTCATGCATAAAATGAATAGCGTTTCGCTTGCGATCCGCCTAAACTTATATCATGACCACGAACATGTTATGATGGATGCTTAGGAATGAAGGAGTGGGATCAGGAGTGGAATTTACAAAGATGCATGGGATGGGTAATGATTTTCTAGTATTTTTCGGGCAGCAGCAAGTTCCGGAAAATGTGTCCGAGCTGGCCATCAAGTGGTGCAACAGGCATTTTGGGGCGGGCGGTGACGGGCTAGTGTTCATCCTGCCTTCAGAGCGCGCTGATTTCCGCATGGTTATCATCAACTCAGACGGGACGGAAGCTGAACAATGCGGTAATGCGATTCGCTGCGCTGCAAAGTATGTATATGACTTCGGCCATACGAATAAAGAGGAAATCACCATAGAAACACTGGGGGCTGGCGTACAGCCGGTCAGCTTAACGGTCGAGGGCGGTAAAGTAAAGTCCGTTCGCGTAGACATGGGAGAGCCAGTATTGGAGGGGAGAAGCATTCCCACCACGCTGGAAGGAGATTCAATTATCAACAAGCCGATTGAGGCGGGTGGGCGCGAGTTTCATTTTACAGCCGTATCTATGGGGAACCCACACGCTGTTATTTATGTAGATGACGCGCCTCACTTCGACCTTGCTTATTGGGGGCCGCTGCTGGAGACACATGCTTACTTTCCTCGGAAGGTGAACGTTGAATTCGCTACCGTGACAGGGAAGGATCGGATAGAGATGAGGGTATGGGAACGCGGAGCCGGACCAACATTGGCCTGCGGCACCGGCGCATGCGCTACCTTGGTCTCCTCCGTGCTTAACGGTTTGACGGGACGATCCGCTTGGATTGGCCTTCAAGGAGGGGACCTGTACATCGAGTGGAAAGAAGAGGATAACAGGGTATACATGACAGGTCCGGCCGACATTGTTTATCAAGGATCCTTGCAGGTATAGGGAGGCTCCTGGTTTGCTGGCGTCATCTACATCAGGTTTACAAGAGCCCTCGACTAAGATATAGCGGGGGCTCTTTGCAGTCTGCTGGCGAAGGGCATGTCATCTCCTGGCCTGTTTTTAAAGGCCGTGAGGGATGATGTCGGGAGCTTGTGGAAAGAATGCGGAGTATCCTGCATGTTCACAGACCTTGTTTCTCGTCTTACTTTGACGAAATATGATGGACTAACGTCGAAAGAGCGCAAAGCCTACTTGTTTCGCTCATAATTATCAATTACAATAGTGTAACGGATGTGATGCCGATGTCATTCAGTATGACCGGATACGGTCAGTCCGCCAAGCATTTTGGCGGCTATGTTGTTCAGTTTGAAGTAAAGTCTGTCAATCACCGGTACAGCGAAGTTGTTCTCCGTATGCCTAGAGAATGGACTTGCTATGAAGACGGTTTGAGACGTCTGGTGCAGCGGTACGTCAAGCGCGGACGGATTGATGTATTCATCAATCGGGAGAAGGAGGAACAGGCTGCTCCTCAACTTGTGCTGAATTCTTCCGTTGTTCGGAGTTACCTGGCTGCGGCAGAGGAGCTGGCTGCAGACTTCGGTGTAGACGGAGGGATTTCTTCGGCCGAACTGCTGAGCATGCCAGGAGTCATGGTTCCTGCGGATACAGACTCTGGGGCTGAGCAGGCGGCTGCATGGGAAGCTGTCCTTGTCGAAGGACTGGAGGAGGCTCTTAGCGGACTGCTGGAAATGCGAAGAAGAGAAGGCCTTCATCTTGCAGAGGACCTCACGAAGAGGCTTGCCCGAATCGAAGAAATCCATGCCGAGTTGGTTCAGCTGGCTCCTACAGTGGTTGAGGACTATCGCGTTCGTTTGCGAACCCGGCTGTCTGAGCTGCTGGAAGAGCCGCTTGATGAGCAGCGTTTTAGTATGGAAGTGGCCGTCTTTGCTGATCGCTCTAACATAGATGAAGAGCTGATCCGTCTGAAGAGTCATCTGCAGCAGTGCGGCAGTCTCTTGAACAACCGGGAGCCTGCGGGAAGGAAACTTGATTTCCTAGTTCAAGAGATGAACCGTGAGATTAATACGATTGGATCCAAAGCCAATCATTTAGCAATAGTCAACCGTGTGGTCGAATTAAAGGCAGAGCTTGAGAAAATCCGCGAACAGGCGGCCAATCTGGAGTAGCTGATTCGTCACACAATATAGGGGGAACAACCTTAAGATGGCAATCAAACTCATTAACATCGGCTTTGGCAATATCGTATCTGCTAACCGCATCATTTCTATTGTCAGCCCGGAATCTGCGCCGATCAAACGAATCATTCAGGAAGCCCGGGATCGCCATATGCTGATTGATGCTACATACGGGCGCCGCACTCGTGCGGTAATTATCACAGATAGCGACCATGTGATCCTGTCTGCGGTTCAACCGGAGACGGTTGCACATCGTCTATCTACTAAAGAAGACGACAACGATGAATAAAATGGAGAGTAATATGGCAAAAGGGTTACTTATTGTATTATCAGGCCCCTCTGGGGTAGGCAAAGGGACGCTGTGCACCGAACTAAGACGGCGTCTACCTGATTTGGTATACTCCGTCTCGGCAACAACGCGCCAGCCGCGTATGGGAGAAGAGAACGGGGTTAACTATTTTTTCAAGAGCCGTGAGCAGTTCATTGAGATGATCGACAACGATCAACTGCTTGAGCATGCTGAGTATGTTGGTAATTTCTACGGAACACCGAGGGATTTCGTCGAGAAGACCATCGAAAGCGGCAGGGATATTATTTTGGAGATTGAGGTTCAAGGCGCACTTAAGGTGAAGGAGAAGTTTCCAGAGGGTGTCTTTGTGTTCCTCCTGCCTCCTTCCATCGATGAATTGAAAGAACGGATCGTAGGGCGCGGAACAGAGAACCAAGCGACAATTGATCACCGGATGTCGGTAGCGGTTGACGAGATCAGCCTGATGGAGCATTATGATTATGCGGTGGTTAACGATGAGATTGATTGTGCGTGCAAGCGAATAGAAAGCATTATCATCGCCGAACATTGTAAAGTGCGAAAATAAAGAGAAGAGACCCTATGGTCTCTGGTGAAGAGGTGTAGAGCGTGCTGTATCCATCTATTGATAAAATGCTCGAGAAAGTTGACAGTAAGTATTCGCTGGTTGTGGCGGCTTCCCGCCGGGCAAGACAGCTTAGAGAAGGCGAGAATAGCGAACTCAAGCAGCCTAAATCCAATAAGCAGGTAGGCGTTGCCTTGGAAGAGATTTATGGCGATTATGTCCGCATTAAGCGTGATGGACAGGAGCTTGCTGATTCCGAACAAACAGAGAAATAACACCTGCCGCCCTGTGGGCGTACGATAACAACCGCAAGGTTGTTATTTTTTTACTATATACAATGCAGCTTGCATCTTTAGAAACGGCGGCCAGCCTAACAGTTAGGAAGGCACCGTTTCTTCTTGCTGTAAGTCAGGATGTGTGAGGAGAGCGAAATAAGAGAAGGTGAGGGGATCCATAGTGTTAACCGGTAAAAGAATTGTGCTGGGAGTTACAGGGGGAATCGCTGCATTTAAGGCGGCATCATTATGCAGTAAGCTGGTTCAACAAGGAGCAGAAGTCCGAGTAATTATGACAAGTTCTGCAACGAAGTTCATTACGGAACTTACGCTGCAATCCTTATCCAAGGCTCCGGTATATACAGATACTTTTGACGAGAAGAACCCTGCTGTGATTGCTCACATTAATCTGGCGGACTGGGCGGACCTAGTGCTTGTAGCTCCAGCAACAGCCAATATCATCGGGAAAATGGCTGCGGGGCTAGCTGATGATATGCTATCTACTACCTTGCTGGCTACAGAAGCCCCGATTATGCTGGCCCCGGCTATGAATGTGCATATGTACCAGCATCCAGCCGTGATGCGTAATCTTGCAGAGCTTGCAGCCCGAGGAGTCATGCTGGTTGAGCCTGGGGAAGGGCTTCTGGCTTGCGGATATGTAGGCAAGGGGCGTATGGAGGAGCCGGAACAAATTGTAGCCGTAGTCGGAGCCTATTTTGAACGCCAAGCCCGCTATCAGAGTCTGCCGCTTGCCGGAAAAAAGGTTGTTATCACGGCTGGGGGAACGATTGAACGCATTGATCCTGTCCGGTATATCACGAACGACTCTTCCGGCAAGATGGGCTTTGCACTGGCCGAAGCAGCCAGAGAGCTCGGAGCAGAGGTGCGTCTTATTGCAGGAAGCACTCAGGTAGCTCCGCCGCCAGGAATTCAGGTTCAGCGGGTACAATCCGCGGAGGACATGCTGCAGGCCGTGATGGCAGAGTTCAGTGATAGTGATATCGTGATTAAGGCTGCCGCGGTGGCGGATTATCGGCCTGCTGTTACACAGGAGCGCAAGATCAAGAAATCCGGTGATACGATGACGCTTGAGCTGGTAAAAACAGTGGATATTTTGGAGCAGCTGGGCAAGCACAAGCAGAGACAATTTCTCATTGGATTTGCGGCAGAGACTCATGATGTAGAAAGTTACGCTATGGATAAATTAAAACGGAAGAACTGCGATCTCATCGTGGCTAACGATGTGACGGTTGAAGGAGCTGGATTCGGAACGGATACGAACGTGATCCAAGTGTATGATGCAGAGGGCTTAGCGTTATCCCTTCCTAAAGTCTCTAAGCGTGAAGCTGCCCTGCAAATTTTGGAGCTGGCTTGCGGCCGGCTGACGGGAGCTTCCCGCTGATGAACCGTATCGCAAAGGTGATCGTTGACGTGCCTAGCCGGGACACGGATCGCCCGTTTGATTACCTGATCCCCCCTCATATGGCGGAGTGGATTGAAGTGGGCAGCCGGGTTGGCGTGCCGTTTGGACGCCGCACGGTTCAAGGCTTTGTAGTTGCTCTTGCGGGGGAGTCGGAGATGGCCCTTTCCAAAATCAAGCCGATTCAGGAGCTTCTGGATCATCTCCCTCCCTTGCCGCCGGATTTGGTGGAGCTCGCGGGATGGATGAGCCGGCAGTACGCTTGCACTCTGACGTCTGTTCTTCAGGTTATGATTCCTTCAGCCTTGAAGGGGAAGGCCGAACGCTATATCCGGGTTGCTGAAGACCCAGCGGATGAGGATACCTTATTTACAGCAGCCGATGTGCTCACACGGCCAGAGGCTGACATTATGGATTATATCCGCGCTTCTGGACCGGTAACGCTGGCTCATTTGAGCCAGCGTTATCCTGACGGGGGTCATTTGATCAAGACGCTGCTTGGCCGGGGGCTGCTTCTGGAGAGCCAGGCCATTAAAGATAAGTTGAAGATCAAGACGGTGAAGACGGTATCCGCTGCCGTGCAGGGAGAACAGGCGGAGCAGGCGCTCGCTTCCTTTACCAAGCAGGCCAGAAGGCAGAAGGAAGTGCTTGCCTTTCTGCTGGAGGTAGGCATTCCCATCTCGATGCAGGAAGTGCTGACTACGCTTGGAGTGACGGCGGGGACAGTGAAGAAATTAGCGGAAAAAGGCTATGCTATTATCGATGATGTTGAGGTGTACCGCGATCCTTACCAGGACCGGAGGTTTAAAGCGACGGAGCCTTTAGCGCTTACTGAAGAACAGCAGGAGGTCTATCATCAGATAATGGCAGTGTTGGATGCTCATACCCACGCCTCTTTTCTGCTTCATGGAGTTACTGGGAGCGGAAAGACAGAGGTATATCTGCAGGTCATAGAACGCTGCATTGGCCTTGGCAGACAAGCCATTGTCCTTGTGCCGGAAATTTCACTAACTCCGCAGATGGTTGAGCGGTTTAAGGGGCGCTTTGGCGCAAGGGTCGCCATTCTTCACAGCCGGTTATCCGGTGGGGAACGGTATGATGAGTGGCGCAAAATCCGTGAGGGTAGGGTGCAGGTGGCTATAGGCGCAAGATCGGCTATATTCGCTCCATTCTCGGATCTTGGCCTAATCGTGATGGATGAAGAGCATGAAACCTCCTATAAGCAGGAGGAGACGCCTAAATATCATGCGAGAGACGTTGCCATTCAGCGGGCTAAGCAGCATCAGGCAGCTGTCATTCTGGGGTCGGCTACGCCTTCGCTCGAAAGCTATCATGCAGCTAGATCCCAATCGAATCCGCTTTATGCTCCGATGCTGCTGGAGATGCGGCAGCGGCCGCTTGGCAGCCAGCTTCCGAAGGTGAATATCGTGGACATGCGCAATGAGCTTAAGGATGGCAACCGATCTATGTTCAGCAGATCGCTCCATGCGGCGATTTCAGCTAGGCTTGAGCGCGGGGAGCAGTCCGTTCTGTTCTTGAACCGCCGTGGACATTCGACCTTCGTGATGTGCCGCAGCTGCGGGTATGTAGCTACCTGTCCGGAGTGCGATATATCGCTGACTTATCATCAGAAATCCAATAATTTACGCTGCCATTATTGCGGGTACGCGGCACCTGCGCCTTCTATTTGCCCGGAATGCGGCAGTGAGCATATCCGGTATTTCGGAACCGGCACACAGCGTGTAGAGGGCGAGCTGGCCAAGCTGTTTCCGGGGATCCGCGTTATTCGTATGGATGTGGATACGACCAGTGAAAAAGGAGCGCATGAACGTTTGCTCCAGGCCTTTCGGGATAAGAAAGGGGACGTCCTGCTGGGCACGCAGATGGTAGCCAAGGGGCTGGACTTTCCGGATGTGACACTTGTTGGGGCCATCGCCGCGGATTCGTCCTTGAATTTCCCAGATTTTCGGGCAGCGGAGAAGACCTTTCAGCTGTTGACCCAGGTGGCCGGCCGAGCCGGACGCCATCAGCTGCCCGGGGAGGTGTTCATTCAGTCCTATACCCCGGATCATTACTCGATTGTTCATGCCAGTCAGCATGATTATCTCTCTTTTGTCCGGGAAGAGCTGAAGCACCGGAGAGCGCTGGGATATCCGCCATATTGCCGCTTGATATTGATCACACTGTCCCATGAGCAGCTTCCTGTGCTTGTCCGGATGGCGGAGAACTTTACAAGTGAGCTGCGGGGCAGAGCTCAGCGCAAAGGATGGTTCGCCAGCTTGGACAAGTTTACTGCTGAAGCGCTGGACGTGCTAGGTCCAATCGCTTCACCGATGCCTCGTCTGAAGAACCGTTATCGGTTTCAATGCATGGTGAAGTTTCGGGGGGAGCTGGATGCCGTTGGGCTTGTCCGGCAGACTACGGCAGAGATGCTGGCGGGAACCAAGGATTCATTGTTCCAAATCAGCATTGATGTTGACCCGCAGATGCTTATGTAGGATGGTTAGGCTCTACCTAGGTCCTCGCTTCAAAGGAAGGGCCTAGGTTTTAAGAGGGTCCTTAATGACTTGATAGAATGTGTAACGTTTTTGCCCGATGCTATTGTGTAAATATAATGCTCAGGTATCATATAATATGTCGATCAGAGATTTAACCCTTGAATGATTGAATTCTGGATTATTCATATATCTAACTAGATGAGCAAAGGATGGGAAGAGAACTATGGCACTGAGAATTATTGTAATGGAACCGGATGAGGTACTTCACCAGGTTGCTAAGGAAGTCACGAAGATAACCCCGAATGTACAGAAGCTGTTGACAGATATGGCGGACACGATGTATCACGCAGAGGGGGTTGGACTTGCAGCTCCCCAGGTAGGTATCCTGAAACGGATGATTGTAGTGGATGTAGGTGATGAGAATGGTCTGATTGAACTCATCAATCCTGAGATCGTCTCGAAGGAAGGAGAACAGTTCGGTCCGGAAGGATGCTTAAGTATCCCAGGCCTGCGCGGAGATGTTAGACGTGCCCAAAAGGTGACTGTAAAAGGGCTGGACCGGAATGGAAACGAAGTGACCTATACGGGAACTGATCTGCTTGCCCGGGCGTTCCAGCACGAGATTGATCATTTGAACGGGGTGCTCTACACGGATTTAGCAGAGCGTGTCTATGAGAATCCTCCAGAAGAGGAAGGGAAGGAGTGACGTTCTTTGGTAAATATCGTATTTATGGGAACGCCTGCTTTTGCGGTGCCTTCCCTGGAAATGCTAATTAACGAAGGCTATAACGTCGTGGGAGTTGTGACCCAGCCGGATCGTCCCCAGGGCCGTAAGAGGATATTAACGCCGACCCCTGTTAAAGAAGCAGCGCTTGCACATGGGCTTCCTGTGCTGCAGCCACAGCGTATGCGCGCTCCAGAAGCTGTAGCTGAGGTGGCGGCGCTTGCCCCCGACCTGATTGTTACCGCAGCTTACGGACAGATTTTGCCGAAGCAGGTGCTTGATCTTCCTAAGCACGGTTGCCTTAATGTGCACGGCTCTCTTTTGCCGAAATATCGGGGAGGTGCTCCGATTCAGCGCGCGATTATAAATGGCGAGAAGGAGACTGGCATTACACTGATGTACATGGCTGAAGGCCTGGATACGGGAGACATGATTGCACACAAGATCGTTCCAATTCTTGACGAGGACACCTCAGGCACCATGTTCGAGAAGCTCAGCGTGGCCGGTGCTGAACTGCTAAAGGAGCAGCTGCCGTTAATTCTTGAAGGCAAGGCAGAACGCATCCCTCAGAATGACGCAGAGTCTACATATGCATCCAATTTAACTCGGGAAGATGAGCGGATCGACTGGAGCGCGTCATCCCGGGAGATTTACAATCGGGTTCGCGGCCTGGTTCCATTCTCTGGAGGCTTTACGCTCTGGAATGAAGAGGTGTTCAAGGTATGGTCGGTAGAGTTGCCTGCTGATTCCTCCACACAGGGAGGACAAGCTCCAGGAACGGTGCTGGATGTTTCATCGCGAGGAATTGAGGTCAGCACTGGGGACGGATCTGTGATCTTGACCCGGGTTCAGCCGGCGGGCAAGAAGGCGATGGAGGCCGCGGAATTTGTCCGGGGCGGCTTGTTGTCCAAAGGAGAGGTGTTCTCTTGAGCAGCCAGAAGGGTCCAAAGGGAGGCGCTCCGAAGACGGCGAGGGATACGGCTCTTTATGTGCTGACCCAGGTCGATCAGGAGGGAGCTTACAGCAATTTAATGCTCAATGGAGCGCTGCAGAAGGCAGGCTTGTCTAGTGCAGATGCGGGGCTTGCTACAGAGCTGGTCTACGGGACGATCTCGCGAATGGCGACGATTGATTACTATCTTGGTAAGTTTGTGACCAAGGGGCTCGGTAAGCTTGCTCCTTGGGTTCGGAATTTGCTCCGCTTAAGCTTCTATCAGCTGTACTATTTGGATCGCATTCCGGATCACGCCGCCGTGAACGAAGCGGTAAATCTGGCGAAGAAGCGCGGGCACCAGGGCATTGCAGGCATGGTCAATGGCGTGCTGCGGAACGTCATTCGCCAGAAGGATGAGCTCAAGCTGCCAGAGGATTTGCCGGCGGCCAAGCGCATTGCGCTGGAGCATTCCCACCCGCAGTGGATGGTGGCTCGCTGGATCAAGCAGTACGGTGAGGAGACGGCAGAGGCAATCTGCCGTGCGAATAATGAGCCGCCTGCAGTTAGCGTCAGGGTGAACCGCGCAAAAGCTACGCGTGAACAGCTGCTTGAGCAGCTTGCCAAGGAAGGCGTTGTGGCCGAGCCGTCCAAGCTCTCCGAAGACGGAATTATTGTGGTGAGCGGCGGGAATATGGCGCTTTCGCCTTGGTACCGCGAAGGGCTGCTGTCTGTACAGGACGAAAGCTCCATGCTGGTGGCAGCGGCTGTCGGTGCAGCGCCGGGAATGGCGGTGCTTGACTGCTGTGCAGCTCCTGGAGGGAAGAGCTGTCACATTGCTGAGCGTATGGCAGGAACGGGCGAAGTAATCGCCAATGATGTGCATGCGCATAAAGCGAAGCTCATTGCCGATCAGGCAAAGCGGCTGAGCCTTAACAATGTTCATGTGCAGACGGGGGATGCTCTTGCTCTGCCGCAGCGTTTTGAACCGGCGAGCTTTGACCGGATTTTGCTGGATGCGCCATGCTCCGGTCTTGGGGTAATTCGCCGCAAGCCTGATTTGAAGTGGGCTAAGACTACAGAAGATGTAGAAGCAATTTCGCTGCTTCAGCGGGAGCTGCTGGATGCCGTCAGCGGCCTGCTTAAACCGGGCGGAGTGCTCGTTTACAGCACCTGTACAATGGAGCGTACAGAGAATGCGGAGGTGGTGGAGGATTTCCTTGCCCGGCATTCTGAATACACTGAGGCTCCCTGGGAAATGAACGTTCCCGCTTTGGAAGATGCGCTGGGCCGGGAGAGCACAGGGCTTCAAATACTTCCTCAGGACGCGGGTTCGGATGGTTTTTATATAGCCAGATTGATCCGTAATTCGTAGCTTTGCGGGTCTTCTCCCCCGCCCGCTGGCTCTGCCAGCGGGTTTTGTACTTTAGTGTCTTTTGGTTTTATGCTAAAATGGGAAGAATGAGTGGGTAAAGAATCTTTTTTGGCTATATAATTAATACAGAACAGGTGAGTGAATAGTGAAACCTTTTATATATGATTATACTTTAGAAGAACTGCAACAGTGGGCTGTAGAGAATAGCGAGCCGGCATTTCGCGGGGGGCAGATTTTTGATTGGCTTTATGTCAAACGAGTATCCTCTTTTGATGAGATGACGAACTTGTCCAAGTCTTTGCGGCAGAAGTTAACCGAGCAGTTCGAGTTCGTGACGCTGAATGAGATCACGAAGTTTGAATCCAAGGATGGAACGGTGAAGTTCCTCTTCGGCCTGCATGATGATCATGCGATCGAGACCGTCATCATGAAGCATAATTATGGGAACAGCATCTGTGTAACCACCCAGGTGGGCTGCCGTGTAGGCTGCACCTTCTGCGCTTCTACATTGGGCGGCTTGAAGCGTGACCTCACGGCGGGCGAGATTGTTGCCCAAGTCGTAAAGGCCCAGCAAATTCTGGATGAGCGCGGGGAGCGTGTAAGCAGTATTGTAATCATGGGAACTGGCGAACCGTTTGAGAATTACGATGCCACCATGAAGTTCTTGAGACTGATGATCCATGAGAAGGGCTTGAATATCGGTCAACGGCATATTACTGTATCAACTAGCGGGATTGTTCCAAATATTTATAAATTTGCGGATGAGAACACTCAGATTAATCTGGCGATCTCCATTCATGCTCCTAATGACGCGCTGCGTTCCAAGCTGATGCCGGTTAACCGCCGTTTTCCGTTTAATGACGTAATGGATGCGCTCCGTTACTATCAGGCGAAGACTGGACGGAGAATTACGTTTGAATACGCCTTGATCGGCGGCGTGAATGACCAGGTGGAGCATGCTGAGGAACTGGCTGATGTTCTAAAAGACATGCTGTGTCATGTGAATCTGATTCCGGTAAACCATGTCCCAGAACGCAAATATGTGCGGACATCCCGAAATGATATCTTCAAATTTCAGCGTGCTCTGGCGGATCAGGGTATTAATGTAACGATTCGCCGTGAGCAAGGACATGACATTGCGGCAGCCTGCGGACAACTGCGGGCCAAGCATATGGAGGCTGGTGCGAGGTGATTTTATTTGATTAGAACTGTGTATGTGAGTGATGTTGGACATGTTCGTTCTGTCAACGAAGATTCTTCTTGGGTAGCTCCCTTAGAGCAGGGCTACACGCTCGGGATCGTAGCGGATGGAATGGGGGGGCATCAAGCAGGAGATACGGCAAGCCGCCTGGCGGTGGAGACGATTGTTGAAGACCTCTCTGCCATCCCGGCTGCGCTCTCTCTCGAAGCCTGTGGAAAGGCCGTGCAGGATGCGATTCTTCATGCGAATCAAGTGATTTATCAGGCGGCCTCACAGAGTGAAGAGTATCACAATATGGGAACAACCGTGGTTGTTCTTCTGCTGGGACAGGACAAGGGCGTGCTTGGACATATCGGTGACAGCCGTGCCTACAAGTACAGGGATGGACAGTTGTTTCAGCTCACCGAAGACCATACGCTTGTCAATGAGCTGGTGAAGAATGGCCAGATTAGCCAAGAAGAGGCCGGAATGCATCCGCGCCGCAATGTGCTGACTCGTGCACTGGGCACAGATGAGAAGGTTGCCGTTGATTTGAACTCCATCGAGTTTAGTGAAGGTGATCTGTTCCTTCTGTGCAGTGACGGACTAAGCAGTTATGTATCTACGGACCGTATGGTTCAGATTTTAGGAACGGCGGGCGGCTCTTTGCAGAGCCGTGCCGAAAGTCTGCTGCAGCTGGCGCTTGATGCCGGAGGAGACGACAATATTACGGTCGTGCTTATGGAACGTCAAGCGGACTCTGCGGGGCTCGGCATAAAGGAGTGGAAGTCATGATCGGTCACGAATTGGGCGGTCGTTATCAAATTATTGAACGTATTGGCGGAGGTGGAATGGCGCTCGTGTATCGAGCGCAGGATTTGCTCCTCAACCGAAATGTAGCCATTAAGGTGCTGCGCCAACAATTTGTACACGACGAAGAATTTATCCGGCGTTTCCGCCGGGAAGCCCAGTCAGCGGCTTCTTTGTCCCACCCGAATGTTGTAAGTATTTACGATGTAGGGCAGGAAGAAGATACACATTATATTGTTATGGAATATGTGGAAGGCCAGAATCTTAATGAAATTATAAAGGAGAGAGCGCCGCTGCAAGTCGATGAGGCGATTCGCATTGCTTCTCAGATCTGCGACGCGCTTGACCATGCACATCATAATCAAATTATCCATCGCGATATTAAACCGCATAATATTCTGATCGGCCGTAACGGCCGTGTGAAGGTGACTGATTTCGGAATTGCCCGGGCTGTTACTTCCACAACGATCACGCAGACAGGCTCTGTGGTAGGTTCGGTTCATTACTTCTCTCCCGAGCATGCCAAGGGCGTGGCCGCCGGGGAGAAATCGGACTTATACTCTCTCGGGATCGTTCTCTATCAGATGCTTACAGGACATCTTCCTTTCTTAGGAGAAAGTCCGATTAGTGTAGCGCTGAAGCATTTGCAGGAGGAGTTTGAGGAGCCAAGGCGACTCAATCCGATGATTCCGCAGAGCGTAGAGAACATCATTCTGAAGTCGATGCGCAAGAATCCAAATGAACGTTATCAATCTGCCAAGGAAATGCAGCTGGATCTGGAGACTTGTCTGCTTCCGGAGCGCAGAACGGAGACCAAGATCGCTTTCGACGACATGGATGAGGATAGCACGCGAATTATTCCGGCGATCAAGCCGCAGTCTAAGTCATCCGGTGTTAGACGGACCCGGGAGGAAGAAGCGCCCGTTCCTGAGCCGGATTCTTCGTCCAAGGGCAAGAAGAATCGGAAAAAGCCTGCGATGTGGGCGGGGATTGTTCTCGTTGTTATTGCTATTTTGCTGGGGCTCACCTGGTATTTTAATAAAATGTTTATTGTTCCAACAGTAACGGTGCCTAAAGTAATAGGACTGACCGAAGATCAAGCTCGGGCCAAACTGGCTGAAGTCAAGCTTGAGGTTGGTTCGGAGATCAAACGAGAGTACAAGGAAGACGTTGCTCCGGGAACGGTCTATGAGCAGAGCAAGCCGGAAGGCTCAGAGGTCAAGGAAGGCTCAACGATTGAAATTTCCGTGGCGAGCGAGAAGCCGACGGTTAAAATGCCGCCATTGACCGGTATCACTTATGAGGAGGCCCGGCAGAAGCTGTTGGACCTTGGAGTGAAGGCCGAAGCGATTAACCGAGTGGATGAGTTCAGCGATCAGACGGAAGGGAATGTAACTGCACAGAATCCGGCGGCTGATGCGGATATTGATGCGGATACAGTCAGCATCCAGCTTACTGTCAGCAAGGGGAAAGCTACGGTAGCGATGGATGACCTCTCAGGGAAGACGGTGAAGGAGGCCAAGGCTGCCATCGAGAAGCTGGGGCTAAAGCTCGCGAATGACGGCATTGAAGAGCAGTCCAGTTATTCAGTGGAGAAGGGCAAGGTCATGGACCAGTGGCCGTATAAGCCCGGTGATTCCGCCGAGCCTGGTACGGAAGTGAAGATTACCGTCAGCAGCGGTTATCCCGCCGATGCGATTACGTATTCCTATGGCATCCCAGTAGCACCGGCTGAGTCCGGCAAGAACAGCAAGATTCGGATTGTCTATTCTGATGCTACGGGCGACAATAAGGATTGGGGAACCAAGTCGATTAATACCCTGCAGACATTGTCTGTAGATTTGGTACTGGATCCGAAGAAAGACGGATACGTGTCCATCTTCCGGGATGGTCAGCAGATCGGCTCTCTCCCTGTAAGCTATATTGATGCCAAGCAGGGAACTGTTCCTGTGCCGGAGCTCCCGGGAACCGCTCAACAAGAACAGGACGAGAAATACACCGAGCCGGATAATCCAGATGTAGATAACCCGGATGATGTAACCGGCATGGTGGAGCGTCAGAATAACGAGCTGGCTTCCGGCAATGGAAATGCAACGGCAGAGAAGGCGCGTTCCAACAATAAGGGAAAAGGGCACGACAAGAAAAAGGATAACTAGGATAGCCGCTATACTCATTGAAGACTTACACGAAAGCGGGGCCGAAGAATGCCTGAAGGTCTAATCGTAAAAGCATTAAGCGGGTATTATTATGTGAAGCCGAGCGGAGGTCTGGACCAGGAATGGGTTCAATGCCGGGGCCGGGGGATCTTTAAGAAGAAGGGGATCACTCCGCTTGTCGGGGATCATGTGCTGTATACACCGACGGAGAACGGGGAAGGCACAGTGGATGAAATTCTGCCGCGGGAGACGGAGCTGATCCGTCCCCCCGTGGCGAATGCCCGTTTAGCGGTTCTGCTTTTCTCTTTGCGGGAGCCTGACCTGAATCTTCAGCTGCTCGACAAGTTTCTTGTACATATCGAGCATGCGGGTCTTCGCACGCTGATCTGCTTGACCAAGCAGGATTTATTAAGCGGAAACGAAGATGGTTCTGCTGCAGAGCTTACCCGGCAGACGGTTGAGCTCTACCGTAAGATCGGCTATGAGGTATTGGTGACAAGCTCTTTGAAAGGCGAAGGTACGGAAGAAGTGAAGCGGCGGCTTGCCGGTGAGATTAGTGTATTTGCCGGACAATCAGGTGTCGGCAAGTCTTCCTTGCTAAATGCGATGCTGCCAGGCCTTCAGCTTGAGACTAGCGAAATCAGCCTTCGCCTTGGACGGGGTCGTCATACGACCCGGCATGTAGAGCTGATCGAGCTGGATAACGGAGGGTTTGTAGCCGACACACCAGGGTTTAGCCAGCTGGACTTTCTGGAGCTTGGCGTAGAGGAGCTCTCGCCATGCTTCCGTGAATTTGAAGACTATGCAGCAGAGTGTAAGTTCCGAGGATGCAGCCACCAGCATGAGCCTGGCTGCCAGGTCAGGGAAGCGGTCGAACGTGGGGAGATTGCTTCCAGCCGTTATGAGCATTATTTACAATTCTACCTAGAGATGAAAGAGAAGAAACGGAGGTACTGACCGATATGATTAAAATAGCCCCATCCATTTTATCTGCGGATTTTTCCAAATTGAGCGCCGAGGTGCAGGAGGTGGAAGCTGGCGGAGCAGACTGGATCCATGTGGATGTCATGGACGGACATTTTGTGCCAAACCTGACGTTTGGACCGATGGTTATGCAGTCGATTGCTCCGGATACGACGCTTCCTCTAGATGTTCATTTAATGATTGAACAGCCTGAGAACTATGTTCCGGCGTTTGCTAAGGCAGGAGCTCATTTTATTACCGTTCATGCCGAGGCATGTGTACACCTGCACCGGGTGATTCATCTGATTAAGGAGCACGGAGTGAAGGCAGGGGTTGCCCTTAACCCGGGAACCCCGGTTTCGGCGATTGCTGAAGTGCTGGAATACTTGGATTTGGTCCTGATCATGACTGTAAATCCCGGTTTTGGAGGACAAGCCTTCATCCCTGGAACCTTGCGCAAGATTCGGGAGGTTCGCGAGCTCCAGGTGAAGTATGGAATTCCTGAGCTTCATGTTGAGGTCGATGGCGGAATTACGGCGGAGACTGCTCCGCTTGTCGTTGAAGCAGGAGCCGATGTGCTTGTTGCCGGCAGTGCGGTATTTGGCCGCAGCGACCGGGCATCTGCGATTGCGGATCTTCGCAGCAGTATTGCTGTACAAGGTCAATAAGGTCTTTTGTTTAAAATCATGAAAAGGGACAGGCACGCTCTTCGCCATTAAGGAATAGGCGGTGCCCGGTTCGCATAAAAATGGTTACATGAGCACGATTCTCATGTAGCCTTTTTTTTGTGCATGAATACACAGGCTATGGACCAGGAACATAAAATAAGGTGAAGCCATGAGAATGATGGGGAGGGTGAAACATGAAATTTTACACATTTAAGCTGCCGAAGTTCTTAGGAGGTTTTGTGAAGGCTGTTCTCAATACATTTCATAAAAATTAAATAGAGACGGCGTACGGGTGTCGCTTTCAATAACTGAAGATACCTGTAGAAAGGCATTAAAAAAGCACCTCTCCCGGGAAAAGGTGCTTTTTGTTTATATGCGTATAAGGGAATTAAACGCGAGTCACTTTGCCGGACTTCAGCGCACGGGTACTTACGTATACGCGCTTCGGCTTGCCGTTGACCAAGATCCGTACTTTCTGCACGTTTACGCCCCAAGAGCGCCGATTGCGGTTGTTAGCGTGAGACACGTGGTTACCGCTGCTTGGCTTCTTGCCTGTAACATAACATCTGCGGGACATTGAATACACCTCCTTATTCCAAGACAACTATCTTGAAAACACAACACTTTAAATATAATATCACAGCAAAAAAAGCTACGTCAACAGCTGTGTAAACATTATTTAGGCAGGGTTGGCATCTTTTATTTATTTCTCCTCTCTCTTATAGTACAATGTTGAATAGCCCATAATATTTTTGAACTAAAAGCAGGTCTTAAAGTTCAATAAAAGGATAGACCAATCTCCGGAAAATGTTTTATATATAACTAATACTTATATATTTTTTCGGGTTTGTTGACTATATAAGCATTTCTAACTAAACGCCAAACCGGCTTACAGCCTGCAGGCTGCGGGGCCAAGGCGTACGCGTATCTAGCTAGGAAGGGGAATTCTCATTGAGTAAGCGTTCTCTAATTGGAACAGATTTCACCGCAATGGTATTGGCCGGAGCGGAACAGCTTGAACAACATGCCGAACACGTCAATTCCTTGAATGTGTTCCCGGTGCCTGATGGGGACACTGGAACAAACATGAATCTAACGATGACAGCCGGGGTAACTGAATTGCGAAGAAACGGAGCCGGCGGTGTAGGCGCTCGTGCGGGTGTATTATCCAAAGGCCTCCTTATGGGCGCACGGGGCAACTCGGGCGTTATATTATCTCAATTATTCCGCGGCTTCAGCCGCTACTCGGCTTCATACGAAGAGCTTAGTCCTACGCAATTTGCTGCTGCGTTACAGAATGGGGTGGATACAGCATATAAAGCGGTGGTTAAACCGGTAGAGGGCACGATCTTGACTGTAGCCAAAGAAGCCGCAAAGCATGCTGTCTATATAGCCCGGCGCACATCGAATATTACGGAGCTCATGGGAGAGGTGCTATCCAAAGCCAAGGAAGCTTTGTCCCAAACCCCAGAGCTGCTGCCTGTGCTCAAGCAAGTAGGTGTGGTGGACTCCGGTGGACAGGGCCTTGTCTATATTTATCAGGGCTTCTATGATTATTTATCCGGCACCACAAGTTACCAGCCGGAGCTAAAGACAGCACCTGCAGTATCTGTAGGACAAGCTTCCATACCGGTCCAGGCTGCAGCTGCTTATGCCACTGAATCCCGCCCGGCCGTGGACGCTCCTGTATCTGCACAGGCAAAGCTAGAGACGGAGGATATTGAATTCTTATATGATATGGAGTTCTTCATTAACCGTCAGCTGGGCGAAGCCAAAGGAACGCCATTTGATGAGGAGTCGTTCCGGAGAGCCCTATCCCAGAACGGGGACTCCATTATCGTGATTGCTGATGATGAAGTAATCAAAGTTCATGTACACTCCAAGGCACCGGGAGAAGTGTTGAATTTAGCGCTTCGTTACGGGGAGATTACTCAAATTCATATTTTGAACATGAGAGAGCAGCACCGGGATTTGCTCACGGCTGGAATGGATATTGCTCCTGCGCCTGAGCTGTTCGCGGATATTCCGGCAGAGCCGCCTAGAACTGCAGAGCCGGCGATCCCGCCTGCGGATGAAATTGCGCCATACGGCTTTATTGCTGTGGCCTCGGGACAGGGAATATCTGATATTTTCACCAGTCTCGGTGTGGATATCGTATTATCCGGCGGTCAGACCATGAATCCGAGTACGGAGGATTTTGTTAAAGCGATTCAGTCGATTTCTGCGCAGCATGTCTTTATTCTTCCCAATAATTCCAACATTGTTCTTGCTGCTCAGCAAGCGAGGGAACTGCTGGAAGAAGAGCGCAGCGTAACCGTTATTCCGAGCAAGAGCATCCCGCAAGGCATTGCAGCCGCCTTCGCCTTCCAGGAGGATGAAAGCACGGATTGGAATGAGAGCAGTATGCTGGCTGCGGTAGCCCATGTGAAGACAGGGCAGGTTACTTATGCGGTACGCGATACCGTTTTTGATGAGCTTGAGATCCGGGCCGGGCATTACATCGGTATTGCTGATTCCAAGATCGTAGCCACAGAGGAAGGCTTGATTGCAACTTGTCAGGAGCTGCTCTCCAAAATGATCCAGACCGGGGAGGAGATTGTTACGATCCTGACCGGTGAAGAGGCCGATGAGAACGATACACTGCTGTTATCGGGCTGGCTCAAGGAACGCTATCCTGAAGCAGAAGTAGAAATTCATACGGGCGGCCAGCCGATTTATTACTATCTGTTCTCGGTAGAAGCCTAACCGTAAGATAAGACAGAGGGGGTAACAGCTTGGCACAACCGATCATTGTCACAGACAGCACAGCGGACATCCCAAGAGAGACGGTAGAGAAGCATAAGATTAAAGTTATCCCGATGCGGGTGATGTTTGGAGAGAAGTCCTATCTAGAAGGTGTAGATATGACGGCAGAGCAGTTCTATGAGCGGCTTCTGCAGACACGCGAGCTCCCTACAACATCGCAGACCTCCCCTTCGGAATATACGGAGGTCTATCGTGAGCTGCTTCAGCTCTATCCAGAGTCCCCTATTATTTCAATTCATATTTCAACCGGTATGAGCGGAACGTTCCAGTCCGCCCTGCTAGGCAAAGAAATGCTGGAAGAGGAGCTGGGGCGCTCCTTGGATATTACAGTTATTGATTCGCGGTGCGCTTCCTATGGGTTTGGCCTTCAGGTTGTTGCGGCGGCCCGCCTCGCTGAAGCAGGGGCTTCAGTGGAGGAAATTGCGGCCGAGGTAGAGCGGCTTCGCAAAGCGCGTCATCTCTATTTCTTAGTAGATACGATGGAATATCTGCAAAAAGGAGGACGCGTAGGGAGAGCAGCGGCACTGCTGGGCACCTTGCTTAATATCAAGCCCATTCTTTCCGTAGATGAAGAAGGTGTAATCTATGCAGCAGATAAAGCCCGTGGGCGTAGGAAGGCGGTTGCCCGAATTATCGAGCTGTTCCAGAATGATTTTGGGGATCACAAAGATATTAACGTGGCCGTGTGCGACGGCGTCAATCCGGAGCTGGCCGGAGAGTTCATAGAGGAACTATCCAAGCATTTCACACTGCACGAGGTTGTGCGTTCAGATATTGGGGCAGTTGTAGGTACCCATGTGGGGCCCGGCATCGTTGCCGTGTTTGTGTGGCCTGCTTAAAGCGAGGGGTCGATTCATATGGAATTAACTAAAATTTCCGTACGGCAGATCAGCGGCGTGAGTGCTCTCAAAGAGGGAGAGCTTCACGCCTTTGGCGTCTTTACGGTGAATGATCTACTAGAATACTATCCATTTCGTTATGAGGACTATCGGCTTCGCAGTTTGAGCGAAGTGAAGGATGGAGATAAAGTAACCGTGCAGGCCAAAGTGTTTGGCATCCCTGTACTGCAGCGCTACGGTAAGAAGTCTAGGCTGACCTGCAAGATGATGGCGGATGAGTGGATGTTTAATGCCACCTGGTTCAACCGCCATTTTCTAAAGGACCAGCTTACACCTGGGCGAGAAATTACTTTAACAGGGAAATGGGACTTAAAACGTCAGCAAATGACGGTATCCGAATCAGAGTTCCCTGATAAGGGAACAGTTCGCAGCGGAACGCTCCAACCGGTCTATTCGGTAGGGGGGAAGATTACCCAGGCATGGATGCGCAAGACGATGAATCAGGCTTTGGCCCAGTTCGGAGGGATGATTTCTGAAGTTTTGCCTCCTGAGCTTGTACAGAAATACAAGCTTATGCCTCGCAGCCGGGCTATTCAGCGGATTCATCAGCCGCTGGACAGTGAGGAGGGGCAGCAGGCACGTCGCCGTATGGTTTATGAAGAGCTTTTCTTATTTCAGCTGAAGCTCCAGGCCTACCGGGCCATGAATCAAGAACGGATGGATGGGGTTAGGCATGAGGTGGATAATGCTACGGTGCGAGAATTCGTCCGCAGCCTGCCCTTTGAGCTGACCGATGCGCAGAAGAAGGTAGAGCTGGAAATTCTGAAGGATATGCGCTCCCCGTACTGTATGAATCGGCTGCTGCAGGGAGATGTAGGTTCAGGAAAGACCGTTATTGCAGCTATAGCCTTATATGCGGCCGTGAAGTCGGGTTATCAGGGGGCCTTTATGGTTCCCACGGAAATCTTGGCCGAGCAGCATGTCCGCTCACTGACAAAGCTGTTTGAACCGTTCGGTATCACAGTAGGTCTGCTTACAGGCAGTGTGAACGGCCGCAAGCGCAAGGATTTACTGGCTTCGCTTCAAATGGGGATGATCGACATCGTGGTTGGCACTCATGCTCTAATTCAGGAGGATGTCTTCTTCCGGGCTTTGAGCCTGGTGGTTACGGATGAACAGCATCGCTTTGGCGTGAATCAGCGCAGCATTTTGCGGCGCAAAGGCTTTAACCCTGACGTGCTTACGATGACGGCGACTCCGATTCCCCGCACCTTGGCGATTACCGCGTTCGGGGATATGGATGTCTCGACGATTTCAGAGCGGCCTAAAGGCCGCAAACCGATATCCACCTATTGGGTTAAGACGGATATGATGGACCGAGTGCTAGGATTTATTTCCCGTGAAATTGGGGAAGGGCGGCAGGCCTATCTCATTTGCCCGCTGATCGAGGAATCGGACAAGCTTGATGTGCAGAATGCCATTGATCTTTATGTGGCGATGCAGCAGGCGTTCCCTCATTTTAAGGTCGGGCTGCTGCATGGACGGATGAGCGCCGCGGAGAAGGATGAAGTTATGCGCGCCTTCTATGCGAATGAGGTTCAGCTTCTGGTCTCGACTACGGTGGTTGAGGTCGGGGTCGATGTGCCGAATGCGACCCTGATGGTCATTATGGATGCCGACCGTTTTGGGTTGTCGCAGCTGCATCAGCTGCGAGGCCGGGTCGGCCGGGGGGAGCACGCTTCCTACTGCGTGCTCATGGCGGATCCGAAGTCGGAGGTCGGTCAGGAACGGATGAAGGTCATGACCGAAACGGACGACGGCTTCGAGGTTGCAAGGCGGGACCTTGAGCTGCGCGGTCCCGGTGATTTCTTCGGCACGAAGCAGAGCGGCGTGCCGGAATTTAGAATCGCGGACATGGTCGGCGATTATGCCGTGCTTGAGGCGGCGCGGGACGATGCCGCCGCACTGGTGGCCGGCGAGGCATTCTGGACCTCGCCGGTGTATGCTCCGCTGCGGCAATATTTGCAGGCGGAGCAGATTTTGCAAGGAGAGCTCATCGATTAGGCACCTTGGACAGACCTTCCGTCATATACTGGGAGAAGGACGGATTTATACTGGAGGTGTGAGCTCTTGAGCTATCAGCAGTATGGAATCAGCCCGCAGCTGGTGCAGCGGGTAAAGCTTAAGATGAAGAATCCTGCCACGAAGGAGCGGGTAAAGGCGTTGGTGGAAGGCTTAACCAAGGCGGATCTTCAGGATGCAGGTAAAGTGCGGCGTCTTGTCCGAACGTCGTCGACACTGCTTAATGAACGGCTGACCGGGGTGGAAGAAGAACGGATCACTCAATTTGTACTCGCACAAAAAATTGATCCCAAAAATACATTTCACCTGATCCGGCTGTGGGGAATGTTCCGCTAAAGGCCAAGCTTGGATTTTGTGGGAAATCGGTAAGATGAATAACATACAAATGCCGGTGGCAATGAGCCCTCGGCATTTGTACTTTTATCTGTATCCGCAGACTTTCATTTCGAAAGAAGTTGCTTTTTATACAGGAGAGGTGTATTTTTGTATATTGACATGAAAGGAGTGCTTGTACGTTGATTACCTTGAAATCTTCTAAAGAAATTGAACAGATGCGGCCGGCCAATCAAATTGTGGCGGATTGTCACAGGGAGCTGGCCAAGCTGATTGAGCCCGGCATTACTACACTGGAAATTAACGATTTTGTGGCTAAACATATTACAAAGCTTGGCGGCAAACAGTTTACTAAAGGATACAACGGCTTTCCCGCTGAGACCTGTGCTTCCGTAAACGATGTGGTTGCTCATGGGTTCCCTAACCGGACTCCGCTGCGGGAAGGGGATATCGCCAAAATTGATATCGTTGTGGAGTATGACGGTTGGTTTGGCGATTCAGCCTGGTGCTATGCGGTTGGAGAAATTAGTGATACCGCACGAAAGCTGATGCAGGTAACCAAGGAGTGCTTGTATATCGGAATTGAACGGGCGATTCCGGGTGGCCGTCTGGGCGATGTTACCTCCGCTATTCAAGCCCATGCCGAACAGCATGGCTTCTCAGTCGTTCGGGATCTGCTTGGGCATGGGGTAGGACGCTCGCTGCATGAAGAGCCTAGCTTTGAACATGTAGGCATGGCGGGGAAAGGCATTCGGCTTAAGGAAGGCATGGTGCTTACGATTGAGCCGATGATTAATGAAGGAACTTATCGCATTACGATTGATGACGATGAATGGACGGCACGCACGGCGGACGGCAAGCTGTCTGCCCAGTATGAGCACACGATTGCCATTACGGCAGATGGCCCTTTGATTTTGACGGAACAATAATTTTCTTGCCTAATTATGATGACAAAGAGCCCTGAAGCTTTAAGCTTCAGGGCTTTGTTCCATAGAAATCCAAGATGAGCTATTAGATGAAGAACGTGCGTGTAATGATGACCAGCAGAATAAACAGAACGAGGATCGTACCTGTCGAGGTCCAGAGTCCTCCGCCTCCGTAACCTCCACCTCCGTAACCAACGCCTCCAACTTCACCCATGATTCATTCCTCCTCTTGAATTGTTGTAGATAGACGGCCTAATTAATATGGGCCCCCAACAAACAAGAAGCTTCTCGTAATGATGACCAGCAGAATGAACAGAACGAGGATTGCTCCAGTTGAAGTGAATGCTCCACCATAAACTGGACCGCCGCAGCCAGCCCCGCGATCTGCATCGATACCTTGTGACATTCTCGCTTCCTCCTTTTTAACTAAGGATCGTTATTTAATCTTTCTGAATCAGTTTATGAATTCAAAGAAGAAACGATATGGACACTGACCTATTAGAGGAGGCGTTACAAGCCTAATTTGTCTTCGGGTCTTTTAGCGGTTTTGCTGCATGCTTGCAATTAGACGGCTTACATACTGGCTGATTCTAATGCCAACAGCGTTCTTCAGATAGTCGCGGGTCATGCTGATCTGGTGTGTCTGTCCGCGGTAAATATAACGGTAGTTCAGCTCATATTCGTCCCTGGAGTCTTGAACAACCCGAATGTTCTTCTCCAATAAGGAGGATTTAAGCTTATGTATGTCCTTCCGCAGATCCAATATCATGATTTTAGCCGCGGAGGCATACAAGGATTTCAGCGTTTGCGCCGATCTTTCCACTTCCTGTCGCTTCTGTTCCACGATGCTCAGTACTACGGGAAGAAGGATGTATTCCCGGATCATCTCAAGCTCTCTGGAGGTCAGCGGTTCAGAATCTCCAGCGGGCGGGGAGCCTTGCCGAAGCACTGACTGTTCTTTATGCTGGGGCAGCATCATGCGGCTGGATTCCCAAAGTCCATTCCCTTCGAGTTTCTTGCTCATTTATAATGTCCTCCAATCTTCTGGGCTCTCTCTCGTGCCTGGCCGAAGGCGCTGAGCGATGAAGCTCTTACAATTGCTGAGCTGCCATAGCGGTCCTTGATCTTATCTGTAGCCTTATCCAAGGCTTGAAGTTTGACCTGATCCTCGAACAGGGTCAGCTGAACGAGCTGGTCACTGGACAGGCTGCTGAGTGTAACGCCCAGCCGGCGTACAGGCATCTGGTCCCAGTGGCGGTAGAAAATCGTCCTTACCGCGTCATACACGGTATTCGTATGGTAAGTCGGATAGGGGATCTTCATCTGCCGGGAGAAGCCGGTAGGCGCTTCATAAGGGCTGCACATGCAGTTCACGGAGACAACTTCGGCCATATATCCCTTACGCCGGCAGTCCCGGCAGACCTCTTCGGTGAGCTCAAGAAGCACGGTATTGATCTCCTCCTGCCGAGTATAATCTTTCGGTAAGGTCATCATATGTCCTACCGATTTGGGCGCAGCGTTGAAAGTGCTGGGACTTACGGGGGAGTCGTCAAATCCGTTGGCCGTTCTCCACAGAACCTCTGCATGAATGTCGCTCTGCTTCCCGAATCTGGCGCGGAGTTTATCCTTCAGCCGGGGAAGCGGGGTCATGGCTACAGCACCGATCGTATGAAGGCCGAGCAGGGAGAGATGCTTGGTCATTCGTGAGCCGACGCCGAACATTTTGTGGACGGGCTGGGGCCAGAGTTCCTCCTGGATCTTTGCAGGTGGGAGCTCGAACAGGCCACCCGGCGCTTTTTTGGCCCAGATATCAGTGGCCATTTTGGCGAGGATTTTGTTGCTGCTGATGCCTACTCTGATCCATACTCCCGTCTGGGAAAGCACCTTTTGCTGAATGGCCTTGGCTATAGTATACGGATCGCCAAAAAGCTTCAGACTTCCCGTGATATCGAGAAACTGCTCGTCAATAGAGAAGATTTCGACCAAATCGGTGTATTCTTGATAAATGCCGGAAATCATTAAAGAAATATCAATGTAGTGCTGCATGCGTGGACGCATGACGATTAATTCCGGGCACTTCTTTAGCGCCTCGCCCAAACGTTCTGCGGTAGTGACTCCATAGCTCTTCGCTATAGGGCATGCCGCTAAAATAATGCCTGATCGTCTCTCGGGATCACCGGCCACGACGAGAGGCTTGTTCTCCGTTCCAGGATGATCCGCTTTCTCTACGCTGGCGTAGAAGCTTTGACAATCTGCCAAAAAAATGACTCGTTCTTGTGGGTTGGATTTGTTCATGACAGCTGCCTCCGTAGATTTCTGAGGATGGACATCAGCTCGGCTTTGACCAAGCTTCTTAACATCTCAAAATGATGAATATAGCCGCGAACCTTATAATCTACACGGATACCGAGCGTTGTAAACTCTTCCTGCAGAATGGTGATGCGGCGATTCCTCATGGTTCTTCGATTGCTTTGCAATTTCAAATGAACCAGGGCTTCAATGTCTTTCAAATAATGAAGAAGGTGATTATAGATTGTCTTATGATTATAAAAGGATAGTTCTTCCATATCCCGCTCCAGCATATCGAGAAGGACGGGAAATAAGATGTACTCTTTGATAAGCTGAAGATCTTCTTCCGTCTCTAAACTTGAGAGCTGATCCATCACATCCACCACCAAAAGGGGAACATATATTCTCGTATATTATATACCGAACATATATTCGTTATGCAAATGAAACTTCAGCCCTATATGTTATTTTTAGGAATTAGCGAGTAAGAACTTAAAAGCCTCGTCCCCCTTGGCATTTCCAGCTATTGGGAAGTGCGAGGGATAGAGGGGGAATTCCTTGTGTAAAAAGTCCTAAGTGTAAAAAGAAAGTTAAATACTGAGAAAAAAGGAGTCAAACTCATTAGGTCTATGGAACGTTTTTAAGCTTTGCGCGAATTCGTGAAATTTTTGACAAAGCCGCGATTTATCGCGGTTTTTCACTATGACTTTGGTTGTATGTCTGGCAGGTTGCTGAATGTATTTACAAATTCCTGCGAAACTTCGATATATCTTAAAGCGTCTAATACGACAAATGTGAACACAGTATGTCAGATGTGTTTTAGATCACATGTAGAACTGCTCAACGAGAAAATGTAATAAAAATCCTGATATGAAAATGAATCCCTATACCTAGTTACTTTATGGTGTTACTTGGTTAATCATTGAAGGTGGATTCGAAGTGGAGGTGGCAAAAACCACAGAGAGAAGCTTGGTCACAAATCAAAGTTGCCTAAAAACCATAGTGAGGTGAGAAAGTATTAAGCTATGTCAACGCTGGCGAAGAAAAGAATCATCATCTGGAGCATTGTAGGAATTGCTCTGATTGCTGGGGCAATCTGTGCGGTGCTGCTGAATTTGCCTCCATCCCCTACCACTTATGCTACCTCTAGCGGGACGAAGGTGATCTTCAAGACCACGAAGGATAAGTTCATGAAGTATGAGGGAGAAGGCCAGTGGAAGGAGATATTTGTTAAGGGTGTCAACCTGGGGGCAACGGTGCCTGGTCATTTTCCTGGAGAGTTCCCGATTACTGAAGAGGATTACTTGCGCTGGTTCAAACAGATTGACGATATGGGCGCTAACGTGATTCGGGTTTACACCGTGCATAATCCTGTATTTTATAAGTCGCTTGTCAAATATAACCGTGATAAGGGAGACGACCCGCTGTATTTCATTCAAGGGATCTGGTCCCCAGAGGAAGCGCTGATTGAGCAGAAGGATGCTTACCGCAGCGAAATTGTCAGCCAGTTCGAGCAGGGAATTGATAAGGCGGTAAAGGCCGTCTACGGCGAGCTGGACACTCCGGTAGTGCCGGGAGCTTCCGGCGGCAAGTACACCGCTAATGCAGCACCGTATTTGATGGCATGGCATGTCGGTACGGAGTGGGACCCGGAAATGGTGGATAATACAAATAAGCTGCATGCGGAAGTGGAGCCTTACCAAGGCAGCTATTTCCGGGCCACCGAGAAGGCCAGCCCTTTCGAAAGCTGGCTTGCTAGACTGTTGGATCATACAGCTGCCGCTGAACAGAAGTTCGGCTGGGAGCATCCGATGACCTTCACCAACTGGGTAACGACCGATGTGCTGGAGCACCCGGGTGAACCTTTGTTCGAAGAGGATCTGGTCAGCGTCGATGCTACTCATGTGCAGCCTGCAGCCTGGGAGGCTGGGTATTTTGCGGCATATCATGTGTATCCGTATTACCCGGACTTCTTCCATCTGGATCAGACGCTTCAGACGATTCCGGATGGCAAAGGAGGATTCAACACTTACAAAGCCTATTTAAAGGAGCTCAAGGCTTACTATAAGGACATCCCGATCATTGTCACCGAGTATGGTGTGCCTTCATCCTTAGGGGTATCCCATATTGGCCCCGGTGGAAGGAACCAAGGAGGACATGACGAGAAAGAGCAGGGCGAGATCAACGTCTCTCTGACTCAGGACATTTATGACGAAGGCTATGCGGGAGCAATTCTGTTCATGTGGCAGGATGAGTGGTTCAAGAAAACCTGGAATACCATGCGTTTTGAAATCCCTGTCGACCGCCGGGCATACTGGCTGAATGTGCTCACGAACGAGAAGCTGTTCGGGCTTGTCTCGATGGGACCTGGCAAGGAAGATCAGATCGTCATTGACGGCAAGCTGGATGACTGGGACGCTCTGCCAGAAGGAGAGGCCGTGCAGTTTGACAAGCCTGCCCAAGGCATCGAGCAGATGAAGGTGACGCACGATGAGGCTTATGTTTATGTAGGCTTGCGCTTAAGTGAGGAATTTGATCCGCAGCACTCTAAAATTGTTCTGGGCACGGACACTCAGCCGGGCGGAGATCAGCCGGTTAAGGAAATGCCAGGCTTGACCTTAAGCGATGGTCTCGAAGATCTGGTTGTTCTTGGCCGGGATGAGGAGTCACAGGTACTGGCCGCTCCATCCTATGATTTCCATCGCCGTTTATACGGGGAGTACGGGTACTGGATGCTTCCGGACCAGAAAGCTGAGGAGAAATCGGCTTTCCAGCCTTGGAAGCTGGCGCTAAGCTTGACGATGACGCCTCCGGATACCCGCAGTGCGCATCCCTTTAAGGATGTAACGGTGGGAACACTGACCCGGGGAACATCCGACCGGCAGAGTGCCGAGTTCAACTCTCTCACTTCTTGGCAGTACAGCGGTAAGGAGGTAGAGCTGCGCATCCCTTGGATGCTGCTCGGCTTTGCAGATCCAAGCTCGCTTCAGGTGATTGACTACGGGAAGCTGAACAAAGACCGCACTTTCTCGACCGTAAAAACTCAGGGGATCACTTTCGTTCCAAGAATCATTCAGCAAGAGACAGCAGGGGGTAGATCAACATCAAAGGCAGCCTCCTCAAATGAGACCATTGATCTTGGAACCCAGCCTAAATACAGCTGGAAGCCGTGGGAGACGGTGAATTATACAGAACATTTGAAATCCAGCTATTATGCGATGCAAAAAATCTATCATTCCCTTTCGGATGATCGCCCTTAAGTCGTCCAAAGGGCCAAAGGAGGAATTTAGCTCACTATGTTCTCGCATCTTACCGTGGCGGTATATTTCATCTACGCCTGCCTCGGACTGATTGGGTTAGGCATTAGCATCTTGCTGTTTATGAAAATCAAAGATTACGCAACCATTCGAAAAATTGAGGAATATCAGCGGAAGCATCAGCCCTACTTTCACTTTATTCAAGCCCATCTTCACGGGGAGCGGGATCTTCCGCTCCCTCCGGGCAAGCTGACCCGTCTCGAACGCCGCGTCATTCAAGATAAAATTGCAGAATGGATCGGCCAGTTCAAGGGGGATTTGCAGCAGCGGCTGATCCGGTTATGTGAAGAAGCAGGCTTTGTCCAAGATGAGCTGAAGCAGCTGGACAGCTTGCTTTACAGCCGCCGAATTGAAGCGGTTTACCGGCTTGGCGAGATGAGAGCCTCTGCCGCAGCCCCTCGGCTGCTGGAAATGTTAAATAAGCAAAAATACAGCCCGCTGTCCATTGTACTCGCCAGAGCGGCGGCGAAATGCGCGGAGAACGAAGAACAGCTGCGCCAAATGCTGCACGGCCTGCTGCGGCACGGCAAACCCATTCACCATATGGCTGCGGATGTTCTGCTGGAGACAAGACTTGATGCCAGCAAAATGCTGCTGCGGCTCCTGGATGATGAGAACCAGGATTTCGTCAAGGTGGGACTGGTGGCAATGTGGGGACAAGCGGTGCCTGAGGTGGTTCCGGCTCTTGACCGGCTGGTTGGCGCGAAGCAGCATGATGTGCGGGCACAGGCTGTCAAGCTGTACTTAAGCTCTAATCCGGTACTGAAGGACGAGACGATCGCCCAGCTGATGTCGGATAAGGATCCTGAGGTTCGGGCCGCGGTAGCCAAGGCGCTCGGCTCCATGCACGCTGCAGGAAGCATACCGCTGCTGCGCAGCGCCCTTCGGGATGAGGACTGGTGGGTGCGCAATAACAGCGCGGAAAGCCTTGCAAGTCTTGGTGAAACCGGCTTTGAAGTGCTCTGTGAAATGGCGCAGCGCGGTTCCGGGGTTGAGCGGGATACTGCCTTCCATCAGATTGAGAAGACGATCCGGGAGGGCATCCGCTCTGAAGAAGTGGAGCATATCGTAGCTTTTAACAAGAAAAAGCTGCTGTATGAACGCTATTTCGGTGTAGAGGAAATCAAGGCAGTGCCAAAAGTCACTGCGGTCGGAGGCGATTACACTGCTTAGGGATATACTTCTAATCTATGGACTATTTGCGATTTATTATGTGATGACAGTCAACCTGATTTATTTCTCGGTGCTCGCTTTCTCGTTCAAGAACATCCTGACAGTGTTCCGAAGAGCCAAATATTCAAAGTTTAACACCTTGTCCGGCTCGGAGCTGGTCCCGTCGGTATCCTTACTGGTTCCGGCTTATAACGAGGAGGTTACGATTATTGAGAATGTTAAGTGCCTCCTCACCTTGAATTATCCAACCTATGAGGTCATCGTCATCAACGATGGTTCCCAGGATGATACGCTGGGTGTGCTTTGCCGGGAATTCAACCTGAAGGCTATGGCTAATCCTGGCATTAGGAACTCCATAGACTGTCAGCCAGCGAATGCGGTTTACCATAATCCAGAGTATCCCCATTTGTATGTAATAGATAAGCCAAACGGCGGGAAGGCGGATTCGCTCAATGCAGGAATCAATTTATCCCATTACCCGCTCATTTCTTCTATTGATGCCGACTCGCTGCTGGAGAAGGATGCGCTGATCCGGATGGCCCGCATGTATATGGAGAATCCGGAGGAGACCGTGGCGATCGGCGGGGATGTTCGCATTGCCAATGGATGTGTCATTGAGAACGGTCAGGTGAAAGAGGTGGCTTTGCCGCGCAAAATGTGGCCGATGTTCCAGTCGGTTGAGTATCTGAAGGCGTTCCTCGGCGGACGCATTGGCTGGAGCTCTATTAACGGGCTCATTATCGTATCCGGCGCCTTCGGAATGTTCCGCAAAGATTATGTAATTGCAGTCGGCGGCTACCGCGGGGGCTATCCAGGGGAAGACATGAATATCATTATCAAGCTTCACCGATACATGCTAGAGAACAAGCTGCGCTACCGGATCGCCTTCTGTCCCGAAGCCGTATGCTGGACACAGGCACCAGATACGTATCACATTCTCTCCAACCAGCGGAAGCGCTGGGGGCGGGGGAACCTTAAGAACATGATTGAGAATTACGATATGGCCTTTAATCCGAGGTATAAGGTGATGGGTCTGCTCACAATGCCTTACAACATCATTTTTGAGGCGCTCAATCCTTATTTCAAGCTTACCGGGCTGCTGGCTCTAGTTGGTTATGCGATGCTTGATATGACACATTGGCGGATCCTGGCCGTATTCTGGTTGATTAATTTCCTTAGCGGTTACCTGTTCAGCATTGGTGCATTTATGCTCGAGGAACTCGCTTTTAAACGGTACAACCGGCTCTCAGATTTGGCGAAAATGCTATTTTACGCCCTGTTTAAATTTTTCGGGTATCACCAGCTTGGAGCACTATGGCGGATTCAAGGCCATATCCAATATTTGCGCAATAACAACTCTTGGGGCGCGATGACCCGGCAAAGCTGGAAGGAGGAGACCCCTAAGGAGAGCGCAGCTTAACCCTGCTGCCGTTCTCTCTATAAATTCTAATTCTGTGGAAAGGTGGAAACTAGAGTATGCCTAATACAGCAACGCTGCAAGTGGATCAGAGAAATCGAGTATATCAGGAGATTCTGCATGAAATCAGGCAGGCTGGAGAAGTCTGCGGTGTATTATTTCTCTATGCTGCCCAAGCTCCTGCTCATTTAGAAGGACGGATCAAAGGGATTTTGGAGGCTCAGTCCCGCTTAGACTATCAAATCTGGAATGATCCGGGAACAGGTACGATGGCCCTGCTATTTCCCGGGCTTGCCCTGGATGCAGTTCATTTTCAGGGGCTTCTCTTAAAACAGCGACTGCATGAAATATTCGCGGATTTACAGCCGCAGATGACGCTGACAAGCTTTCCCGAGCAGGGGGGATTATCGGAAGCTGTGCTGAAGCGTATGGCGGAATCGGCCAGACTCAGCACCTCGGACGAAATTCATATTTTTGTCGAGGAAGAGGCGGAATCCTCTCGTGATCAAATTCTGATTGTGGATCAGGATCCTACGATCCGCGAGTTTCTGAGAATCAGAATGCGCATGCAAGGCTACGATACGTACGAAGCTGATAACGGGTTGTCAGCTTTGGAGCTGATTGAACAGCTGCAGCCGGATCTTGTGCTGACTGAGCTGAATCTCTATGGAATTGACGGCTTGCCTTATATCCATCACATTCAGAAGCTGGATGTGGAGAAGACTCCTAAAATTGTCGTGTTAACCGAACAGCGGGTAGAACAAACGATTAGTCAGTGCTTTCAAAGCGGAGTAGATGATTATATTACCAAACCGTTCTCACCTGTCGAACTCGATGCCCGCATCCGCCGTTGTTTTCATTGATGAGAGTGCAAACCAATAAATAGAAAAATACTGGGAGGTAGAACGACTGTGACGAACAAACCATACCTGAATTTGCTTGAGGCTATTGAGACTAAGGAAGCTGTACTGGGTGTTGTAGGATTAGGTTATGTAGGCCTGCCGCTTGCGGTGGAGATGGTGAAGCAAGGATTCCGGGTCGTCGGAATTGATTTGGATGTAAACAAGATGGAGAAATTAAGCCGCGGAGAATCTTATATCCATGATATTTCCAATGAGACACTGGCAGAGGTGAACGCTACGGGCCGCTTCAAGCCTACTGCAGACTACAGTGCCCTTCAGGAGATGGATGCCGTCAGTATCTGTGTTCCGACGCCCCTAAGTGAGAATCAGGATCCGGATACCTCCTATATTGTGATGGTTGTGGACCAAATCAAGCAGTACATGAAGCCAGGGCTGCTGATTACACTGGAAAGCACTACCTACCCTGGAACGACAGAGGAGCTGATTCAGCGGGAGCTGGAATCGCTGGGTTATCAAGCGGGCAGGGACTTCTTCCTCTGCTTCTCCCCTGAGCGGGTAGATCCTTCTAATACAAACTTTAATACCTTTAACACGCCGAAGGTCATCGGCGGTACCACAGAAGCCTGCCTGCATTTAGGAACTGCATTATACAGTAAATATGTCCAGACTGTAGTTCCGGTAAGCTCGCCAAAGGTAGCGGAGATGTCCAAGCTGCTGGAGAACACCTTCCGCAGTGTGAACATCGCATTTATTAATGAAATGGCGATGATGTGCGATCGAATGGGGATCGATATCTGGGAAGTCATTGATGCAGCGAAGACGAAGCCTTTTGGCTTCATGCCGTTCTATCCCGGTCCGGGTATCGGAGGACACTGCATTCCGCTCGATCCGATGTATCTGTCCTGGAAGGCTAAGGGCTTCCGTTTCTACAGTCAGTTTATCGAGCTTGCTCAGTCTACGAATGACAACATGCCTTACTATGTAGTGAACAAGACTTCTAAAATTCTAAATGAATATGCGAAATCGATTAAAAAATCCCATATCCTTGTGCTGGGAATGGCTTATAAACCGGATATCAGTGACCTCCGTGAATCACCGGGACTTGAGGTTTACGAACTCTTTAAGGAAAGCGGTGCCCTGGTGGATTATTATGACCCTTATGCGACCAGCTTCCGGGACAGACACGGCATGACCGTGCAAAGCATTGCTTACAGTACTGAAGGGCTGCGTCAGTATGACTGCATCGTGCTTGTAACGAACCACAGCAACTTTGATTACGAGGAAATTGCCAGCTTGGGTGTTCCGATTCTGGATACACGCAACGCCTTCCGCTCCTATCCGCTGCCCCATGTCTATAAAATTGGACACTCCGTCCAGCCGGTAGAAGAACCGGATACAGCGGCTCTGATTGTATAATCATCAGACCGTGAAGTTGCAAAGGACGGGAGCCGGTCTTAAGAGGCTGTTCTACAAGTACCGATTCCCGTTCTTCGGCATCCTGTTCGGAGTGCTTCTGCTGCCTTTGTTGACAAGGGACTGGGGGTTTCCCGTGAAGGAGAGCAAGGCTACATGGCTGTGGAATACAAGCATGATAACGACGCAAGCGGATGAGGTTGTGGATTTCTCCAAGCGGCATGGGGTGGAGGTTATTTTCCTTCAGGTGGACAAAAAGGTTCCAAGCGACGCCTATCGCAGCTTCATTGCCAAAGCGGAAGACCAGAAAATCAAAGTTCATGCCCTTGGGGGAAGCCCCGAGTGGGCTCTAAAGGAGAACCGGAAGGCTGGCGAAGAATTCCTTCATTGGGTGGCCGATTACAATCGGCAAGCGGATCCCAAGGAGCGGTTCGAAGGCATACAGTTTGATGTGGAGCCCTATTTGCTGGATCGGTGGAAGTCGAGGCAGGATTCCATTACCCGCGAGTGGATGGAGAATGTGCAGGAGTGGAACCGGCAGGCTAAGCCGGAGGGGCTAGTTCTGGGGGCAGCAGTACCTTTTTGGCTGGATCAAGTCCAGGCCAAGGAGGGAAAAGACAGGATCGCTTTTAGTGACTGGCTTATCGACCAGATGGATTATGTGGCCATTATGGCTTACCGGGATAAGGCAAATAAAATTTACGGAGCCTCAGAAATTCTGCTTACTAAGGCGGACCAGCAGAATAAGCAGGTATGGGTTGGCATCGAGATGGCCCGCAGCCAGGAAGGCCCGGGCGTATCTTTCTATGGGAAGCCTGCTCCGATCCTCAAGCAGGAGCTGGATAAGCTGACCCGGCTTGGAGACAAGCACAAGTCTTTTGCCGGAATCGCTGTGCATAATTACGAGGCTTGGCAGTCGATGGCGAACTTGAGCACAAACTAAATAATTCATGTAAGCTGGTGTAAACACAGTAGAGCCGCCGCGAAGCAAGGTGCGGTCTCTGCTGTGTTTATTATTTTTCATAGTTGATCCACGAGCATACGTAGGAAATCAAATCTGGATATGATAGAATATTTTACAAATAACGGAAGTAAAGCTTCGAAATCTACGGATGAGGGAAGGAAGTCGGAGAAGATGCGGGTAGGCGTACCAAAAGAAATCAAAAATAATGAGAATCGGGTAGCCATTACACCTGCCGGTGTGGAAACGCTGGTTCAAGCCGGTCACGAGGTGCGGATTGAAAGCTCAGCGGGCCGCGGCAGCGGCTTTACGGATGAGGAGTACGAGGACAAAGGGGCGATTGTCAAAGCTTCAGCAGCAGAGGTGTGGGACGAATCGGACCTTATTCTAAAGGTGAAAGAGCCGCTGGCGGAAGAATATCGTTATTTTCGGAAAGACTTAATCCTATTCACTTACCTTCACCTGGCTCCAGAGCCGGAGTTAACACGGGCCCTTCTGGAGAACGGGGGATGCGCGATTGCATATGAGACGGTACAGCTGGAGGATGGCTCTCTACCGCTCCTTACTCCCATGAGTGAGGTGGCCGGCCGCATGGCCGTGCAGATTGGCGCTCAATTTCTGGAGAAGCCGAGCGGAGGCATGGGGATTCTCTTGGGCGGCGTTCCAGGAGTCCCACCGGCAGAGGTTGTCATTGTAGGAGGCGGCGTGGTCGGTACCAATGCAGCAAAGATAGCTCTAGGCATGGGCGCTCATGTGACTTTGCTTGACTTGAATGCGAACCGGCTGCGGTATTTGGATGAAATTTTTGCCGGAAGAGTGACGACGGTGATGTCCAGCTCCTATCAGCTGGAGCAGGCGGTAGCCAAAGCAGACTTGCTGATTGGCGCTGTACTGATCCCTGGTGCGAGAGCCCCTAAGCTGGTCAAAGAATATATGGTGAAGCAGATGACGGAAGGGTCCGTAATTGTCGATGTGGCCATTGATCAGGGCGGCTCGGTGGAGACGATTGACCGGGTAACTACGCATGCTAATCCTATCTATGTCAAGCATGGGGTGGTGCACTATGCTGTGGCCAATATGCCTGGAGCTGTAGCTAGAACCTCAACGTTTGCCCTAACCAATGTTACTATTCCTTACGCGCTGCAAATTGCCAATATGGGAGTTAAGCAGGCTGCGACCTCCAATCAAGCCTTGCTCCGGGGCATCAATATTGCAGCCGGTTCGGTGACGAACAAGGCCGTAGCTGAAAGTCTGGGACTTGAGTACATGCCGATAACGAAAGTGCTCGGTAGCTTGATGTAGTCTTTTGCCTGAGATGTTGGGCTGATATAACTTGAGCTGTTTCGAAATATATGTGAAGTTTTGTGACATTATGGGCACGTAAGCGATATAATATATGAAGGATATATCAGTTTGTGCTCACAGGAGGATGGCAATGGGAAAATCCACTAGAAGAGTGGCGATTGTCGGAGCGGGTATGGTAGGGGCAGGCTGTGCGTACTCGATGATTAATCAGTCCGTATGCGATGAGATTATGATGATCGACCGAACCTATGACAGGGCAGTTGCGCAGGCGCTCGATTTGTCGCATTGTATGGACTTTACTTCGACCCGGACCAAGGTGTATGCAGGAACCTTAGAAGAGTGCGGAGAAATGGATGTGGTGATTTTGACCGCTGGGGCTAATCCGAAGCCGGGGCAGACCCGGCTGGATGTGCTGGAAGAGTCTAAGCAAATCACCCGGGAAATTGTTGAGCGGATTATGAGTGGAGGCTTTGATGGTATTTTTGTCGTGGCTGCCAACCCTGTAGACATCGTAACTTACTTGGTCAGAGAAATTTCAGGACTACCGCGTTCCAGGGTCATTGGTACAGGAACCTCTATCGATTCCTCGCGGCTTAAGACTCTGCTGTCCGAAGTGTTCTCGATTGATCCGCGCAGTGTTCAAGGGTATGCGCTTGGTGAGCATGGGGATTCGCAATTTGTAGCATGGTCTCATGTCACGATTGGGGGAAAGCCGCTGCTTCATATTTTGGCGGAGCATAAGGAGCGGTTCAAGCATGTTGACTTGGCGGAAGTAGAGCGGAAGACCAAGGACGCAGGCTGGGAAATCTTCACTCGCAAAGGCAACACCCAGTTTGGAATCGGAAATGCCCTCGCCTATATTGCACGTTCTATTCTAAATGATGAGCATAAGATCATTGCTGTGTCTGCGATTCTTGAAGGAGAATACGGGCAGAGAGATCTGTGTATTGGAGTGCCTGCTATCATTGGCAAAGGCGGTATTCAGGAAGTGATTGAACTGAATTTAACCGAGGAAGAGGAGCGGAAATTCAAAGAATCTTGTACGATTATACGTTCAGGCATATGCAAGCTGGCTGAGACGGTATAGAGAAGCAGCGTAGACAACAGGCGGGGATTCCGTGGGGATTCCTGTCTATTTGTTTTGATCTATTGAAGCAAGTCCTATAATATGGATAATAATAGCTAACAGGCTGCGTGAGAGAAAACATAGGGGAGAGATGATATGATTCTTCATAAAGGGGAAGTTCTATTTCGTCAAGGAGACGAAGGCGCCTATTTATATCAGGTGAAGAGCGGCTTGTTCAAGGTCACACGGCTTCACGCCAACGGGAATATGGTTCTATTTAATATTTTGTATCCGGGGGAGACGGTGCCCCATCATTCGTTAATATCGCCTAAAGAAACCCATGGCACTGCTATCGCATTAATGCGCAGCGAGGTCGAGCGGATTCCGGCCAAGGAGTGGTATCATGAGCTTGAGGTCAATCCTAAGAAAGCGCTTGAAGTAGCCAAGCTGCTCCAGGAGAAGGTGCGGTTTATGCAGGAGAGACTTGACCATCTAACGGTGGGAGCACCCGCAGACCGCTTGGAGCTGCTAACCAAGTGGCTGTCCAGCTATGCCTATGGCATTCCGCTGACAGACTATTTAACACAGGAGGAGATCGGCCAGTTGATCGGAGTTCGACGGGAAACGGTGAACCGTCTGCTTCGCAGCCAGAGCTAGGCTTGGATACAGACTATTATTCTATAAATATCCTGCTTGAGAACGGGCATGTATGCTAGGAGAGTGGAGAATTATGGCGATTTGTGCGCTTTCCCAGGTAATAGAGTGCAATTTAGCAACCTGTAGGAAATAAATAAAAGGTCAAGCTGTTTAGTCATCATATGCATTGTGGTATAATAAGATTAGGAAAAACGGGAATGAAGGACTTAAAGGGTACGAAACCTCTTAGGTCGGTTCATTCAAAAAACAGAGAAAGGATCAGGATACCATGTGTCCCCGAAGGACGAATCCCCAAAGGACGATTTGGAAACGTTGTGATCTCTCTTATACTTAGCTTCTCTCGTAGTTCGTCGGTTTAGGCAAACCAACCCTACGAAAGAAGCGTGTGAACAATGCGAAGGACTAAGTCCTCAAGGACCTGCTTCGTAGGGTGTTGCCTAAGGGTCAACAAAACTACGATTCGAGGGATTCCTGATGAGGAAAGAGAAGAAGCTTATTGATGTTCGTCAGATCGGCATGATTTTATTCGGCACTTTTGTATTATCTTTTACGTACTACCATATTAACTTTCAGAATGGGCTTGCAGAAGGTGGATTTGTAGGGATGGCGCTGCTGGGCAAATATTTGTTCAACCTGCCGCCGGGCCTCACTTCATTTCTTCTGGATCTACCCGTGTTTGCTATCGCTTGGTTCTTAAAAGGGCGGGCTTTTATGGTGAACACACTGATCGGTTCAGCGGCATTTTCAGGATTTTATGAACTGTGTGAGCGGTTTTCTCCGCTTCAATTCCAGTTCCATCACAACCTACTGCTGGCCGCCTTGCTCTCCGGAGTGCTTACGGGAATTGGCGCCGGACTGGTGCTGAGATACGGGGGAGCGACGGGCGGAGATGATATTTTATCACTATGCCTCAGCCAGTGGAGCGGTCTTAAGATTGGAACGGTGTTTATTCTGCTCGATGCTGTAGTGCTGGGCATCTCGCTCATTTATCTCCCATTGATGGAGACGTTATTTACAATATTAGCTGTTTCGATTGCCGGCAAGGTGATTACCTGGACGGTAAGCTATGGTAGAAAGGATCTGCGCCCGGTGCGCGTTCCGCTTGCCATCGACAAGAAAACAGCACGTGCTTAAGTAAGAAGAGCACTCTCCGCCATCCTGGGCAGGGAGTGCTCTTTTTTTAGCTGTGGCTCATCAGTTCCAGCAGCTCTTCATGATCTCTCTTTCGGATGCTTCTCATCCCATTCCTCAGCCTTTGCCGTTCCAATGGCAATGGCCCGGCCTTCCTCATAGCCTTCCTCCAGCAGCGCATTCGCAATCTCTACCGCCTTATTGCGCACACGCGGGTCCAGATTCTTCATGGATGGCGGATAATCATTTTTGCTCCAAGGCATGGCGATTCCTCCTTTGACTTCGGTGATTCTATAGGGGTCATTACCCGCTGAAGGGTGTGTTAAACGGTCTGTAAGATCGAGTGAACATGTGAAAGCGTATCTCCATCTGCTACAACCACGAGGATTACAGGCCAAGTTAAACGGCCTTAGTCCAATAAACTCTGGACCAAGGCCGTAAAAACTATTGCTATTCTTCAAACAAATACAGATACTCGCCGTAGCCTTCTTCCTTGAGCTTCTCCTTGGGAACAAAGCGCAGTGCGGCAGAGTTAATGCAGTAGCGAAGCCCGTTAGGACCGGGTCCATCATCAAATACATGGCCCAGATGCGAGTTGCCTTCCCGGCTTCTTACCTCGGTGCGAATCATAAAATGGCTGAGGTCGGTTTTCTCTTTGATATGGTATTCACGCAAAGGACGGGTAAAGCTCGGCCATCCGCAGCCAGCGTCGTATTTATCGCGGGAGCTGAACAGCGGCTCGCCGGAGACGATATCAACATAAATGCCTTCTTCCTCGTGGTCCCAATACTCGCCTGTGAATGGGCGCTCTGTAGCACTGTTCTGCGTTACCTCATACTGTAAGGGCGTTAAGCGAGCCTTCAGCGACTCTTTATCTACAGGGCCAGCCCAGGTTTTTTCAAGAAAATCTTCTCGCCCAGATCCTTTGCGATACCGCTTGTAATGCATCGGATTCTTCTTGTGATAATCCTGATGATACTCTTCCGCTTTATAGAACGGAGCAGCAGGGAGAATAGGCGTTACGATCGGCTTATCGAACCGCCCGCTCTGAGCCAGCTCCTGCTTGGAAGCTTCAGCTTGTTCGCGCTGTACTTCATTATGGTGGAAAATGGCAGTCCGGTAAGATTCCCCGCGATCATGGAACTGGCCGCCCTCATCGGTAGGATCAACCTGCTGCCAGAACAGCTCAAGCAATTTGCGGTAAGGGAAAAGGTCGGGATTAAAGGTGATCTGGACAGCTTCATAATGTCCTGTCGTTCCTGAGCAGACCTCTTCATAAGTCGGATTTTCGGTATGCCCGCCTGTATATCCTGAGACGATGCTTTCGATCCCTGGTAGCTCCTCAAAAGGGGATACCATACACCAGAAGCAGCCTCCAGCAAAGGTGGCAAGCTCGTAGGTTGAAGTTGGACTCATCTGGGTCCCTCCCGTTTCTTAAAATTTTATCTACCTGAATCTCTACATTATATAGGATTTTAAGACAAAACCAAAATGAGGTCATTTTTTATAAAAAGGGTTCATTCTCTTATACACCCAGATCGATATGCCAAGAATCAGTAAATACACGGATAGAACACTTACAGCTAATATAGGCTGTTTGAAGAGTGAGGTCCCAAGATAGGCATATACGAAAACCCCGGGAATCTTGCCGATCAGAGAGGCCAGCATGAATATTCCAAAGGAAATGGAGGATACGCCTGCGTATAAATTGATAACCGACTGCGGAAATAACGGAATTAGGCGATAGAGAACGATAGCTTCAAAAGGGTGAGCTTCCATCCAGTTCGATAATCTCTGCAGTTTTGGATAACCGGACAGCCAGCGCTGTGCCTGCGCTTTGAAGAAGTAGGCTGCTCCTGCATAGAAGAGGGCTCCGGCCAGCGTAGAGCCTATCACGCAGATTAAGCCTCCCCACCAGGCTCCGTAAACATAGCCTAAGGCCGCTATGACAAGTTTATAAGGCATAACCGGGAACATGGCCAGCAGCGTGGCCAGCATCACCATGTATCCGATAGGGGGCTGAGAGCTCATCCAGGAGGAAAGGGCATCCCGATACAGATAAGCTGCAGCAAAAACAAGAATATAAAAGGCGGTGCCCAACCATTTTCCCATTCAGCGAGTTTTCCTTTCGTACAGATCTTAGAAGATAGTCAGTTTGATCTAAAAAATACTTCTTCCTCAGTATAGTATCTAGTCCGCAAATCTTCCAATTATGTTATTGTCATTTCGAAGAATACCATGCTATAATGAAGCCAATCAAATACGCTTTATTCCCACAAAGGGGAGTAGCTTTCTACGATAAAGTCGTCATTACGGGATAATATCCCCGGCTTTATTGGCAACCATAAACGTTGTTAGCGAGACCTTTGCCGCTGTGATCGACAGGGCAAAGGTCTTTTTTATTTATTACAAATGCGCCTTTGTCCGAGCATCCGGCAAGGCGTATTTTTTATGCAAAAGAGAGCAAGACTACATGATTAGGAGGAGAGAGCGAATGGATCTGTTTACACTCGATTTTTGGACCGTCTTATTCTCGATCATTTTGATTGACTTGGTCCTGGCGGGCGACAATGCCATTGTCATTGGGCTCGCGGCAAGAAATGTGCAGAAAGAGGATCAGAAGAAAGTCATCTTGTGGGGGACGGTAGGAGCCATATTGGTCCGTGTCATCATGACGATTTTGGTTATTCAGCTGCTGAATATTCCTGGATTAAGGTTGGTAGGCGGACTTGCACTTATCTGGATTGCTTACAAGCTGCTGCTCGATGAGAAGAAGCATGACATCAAGGCAGGTAACCAGATGTGGGCCGCTATTCGGACCATTATCATTGCAGATACGATGATGGGTCTGGACAATGTGCTTGCTGTAGCCGGGGCTGCTCATGGTGATATGGTTATGGTAATTATCGGTCTTGCGGTATCTGTACCGATCATGGTATGGGGAAGCACGATGATCCTTAAGCTGACCGAGCGTTTCCCGATTGTAATTACGATAGGCTCGGCAGTTCTCGCTTGGACAGCTGCCAAGATGCTGGTTGCAGAGCCTTTTGTCCATGATTGGTTCGCTCAAGAATGGTTGAAATATGTATTTGAAGCTGTTGTAGTTGTCTTGATTATTGGCATGGGGTTAGTGGCAAAAAGAAAACGGCAGCGCCTTGTAGGCGTCCAGCATTAAAATATGTGAAGCAGCAACAAAGCCTCGCAGCACCGATTGGTGCTGCGAGGCTTTGCTGTGTGTGCGCCCGGCATGGGCGATAACTCGGCGGTGAAAGTCCGCTACAGGCTTGGCAGTAGGAACTGTTAGCTGAAGGCAAGGGTGTCCGCCGCGAGGCGGAATCTGAAGGAAGCCGGAGGCAAACCCTCGGTCTGACGAACAGAAATCACATAGAAGGCATCATGGGACGGACGAGCTTGCACTACAAAGCAAAGTCCAATACTGCCCGAATCCCATGGTGTAAATGTGGCAGATAGATGAGGGGAAGGTTATCGCTCTTACCCGGGGAGGTCTCACAGACGACAAGTAGGAAAAAAAACCGAAAGACGGAGTAAAGCTTGCTGTGAGAAGTCAGCAGAGGCCATAGTACCCGGAAGGTTTTTTTTTCGGGGAAGGGCCGAACAATCGTAAGTCTCGAGTACATACCGAAAGGAGAGCTGACGCGATGAAAGCAGAATACCGAAAGGGCTACCTGCAAAGGGATAGCGTGGAACGCGAAGAGCATGCGGGAGTGCGGAGCGCCGGCACTCGGGAACGTAAAGAAAGAGGCGGTGCAACAGACCTGCTGGAGCAGATTCTGGACAGAGACAATCTGAACAGAGCCTACAAACAGGTCAAACGCAACCATGGAGCGCCAGGAATCGACGGAATGACCGTAGAAGACGCGCTACCCTGGCTGCAGGAACATAGAGACGAGCTGTTGCAAAAGATCCGGGAAGGCAGATACAAGCCCAGCCCAGTACGGCGCAAGGAAATTCCCAAAGCAGATGGAAGCGGAGTACGGAAGCTTGGCATACCCACGGTCGTAGACCGAGTGATTCAGCAGGCAGTCGCCCAGCAGCTCCAGCCCCTGTTCGAGCCGCTCTTCTCGGAGGGAAGCTATGGCTACCGCCCCGGTCGGAGCGCACAACAGGCCATTCGCAAGGTGAAAGACTATGCAGAACAGGGATACGGCTACGCAGTAGAAATCGACCTCTCCAAATACTTCGACACGCTGAATCATGAGCTGCTTATGCATCTTTTGCGCAAACAAATTCAGGACAGACGCGTAACCGAACTGATTAAGAGATACCTGAAAAGTGGGGTTATGGAGAACGGGGTGCACTGCAAAACAGAAGAAGGCTCCCCTCAGGGAGGCCCCCTGTCGCCGCTTCTGGCGAACATCTACCTGAACGAATTTGACCAAGAGATGAAAGGCCGCGGAGTGAACGTCATCCGCTATGCGGACGATATTGTGGTGCTTGCCAAAAGCAAACGGGCAGCGGTGCGGCTACTGGAATCCTGCGGAAAGTACCTGGAGACCAAACTGAGACTCCAGATCAATACGCAGAAAAGTAAGGTCGGTAGCGTAGTGGCTCGAAAGCACTTCAAATTTCTCGGCTTTGCCCTGGGAAAGAACAAGAACGGCATGTATATCCGTGCCCATGGACAATCCCTCGCAAAAGCGAAGAAGAAGTTGAAAGAACTCACAAGTCGCAGCCAGGGCAGAAATGTTCGCCAAGTCATGGAAAAGGTAAAAGTCTACATTCGGGGATGGATTGGTTACTACTATGTGGCCGACATGAAACGGATCCTGCAAAGCTGGAGCGAATGGTTGCGAAGACGACTGCGGATGTACATCTGGAAACAGTGGAAAAAGCCGCGAACAAAAGTACAAAACCTGCGGAAGCTGGGGATACCGGAATGGCAGGCTTACCAGTGGGGCAATTCCCGTCTCGGGTACTGGCGCATCGCCGGAAGTCCAGTGTTGTCTCGTTCCATAACAAACAAAAAGCTCGTACAGGCAGGATATTATGACTTTCCTGCGCAATACGAGCGTTTACGTAAATTGCACTTATGCGGTTGAACCGCCGTATACCGAACGGTACGTACGGTGGTGTGAGAGGTCGGCTACTCATCTAATGAATAGCCTCCTACTCGATTTAAGGTTTCATATTTTCCCGGCTGGCCAGGCGAAATTGCTTGGGGGACATACCGAATTTGGCCCGGAACACCTTGTGAAAATAGTTGTAGCTTGGGAACCCGGAGCTTTCAGCCACATGCTCCAAGGACAGCGGGCTGAACATGATGCGTTCCCTAGCCATATTCAGGCGAACCTCAAGGGCGTATTGGATAATGCTTCGTCCAAAAGTCGCTTTGAACAAATGAACGGCCCGGGATACGCTTATGCCGGCATGGGCGGCGGCGTCTTCCAGACGGAACGGCTGTGCGGCATTTTCCTCAATGAAGTGCTTGATCTGGTAGGCGAGGTAGGATCCCTGATTAGACAACGGTCGTTCGCTCAACTGACGATCTATATCGAGACATAAAATTTTCATGTAGTATTCCGAAATCTCAGGACAGGGGTTGGTGATGCGCTGCTGCTCTAATGTAATCTGGCGAAAAAGCCCAATGAACCCATCCGAGAGAGTTGTTTTGATTTTATTGGGACGCTTTCGTGCTGCCCACCATTCATCCACCCAAGGTCCGCGTAAGAAAATGAAATAATCTCCGCTGATCATACGCAAATCAGCCTTGTGATCATCGGGAGACTCGATGCGAAGCTCGTAAGGCTCTCCGGGCGCAAACAGAAGTAGATCGCCTGTCTCCACTGCCTCTATTTTATTCTCACAGCGGGTAAAAGCTTTGCCTTCGGTCTGGATCCGGATCAGATAATGATCGAGGCCAGCCAATTCGTTCATATAATACGATTTGCGATGTACAGAATAACCGGCTGCTAGAATATGTAACTCATCTGTGCGGTTCATACCAACCTCCAAAACAGTTCATAAAATAATGACCAGATTGTTCATGTTTAAATCATATTATTCATTTTGTTTTGAAGCAAATGATAATAACATAATAACTAGCTTAGGAAGCTAAGCAGGAGTTTATTCATAGTTCATCCTTGGGAGTGAATTAACTTGACGATCATGAATATAGGGCTCGTAGGATGCGGCAATATCAGTCCGGCCTACCTGAATTATTTGCAGGGAACCCAATCGGTAAGAATTGTTGCGTGTGCTGATCTGCTTCAGGAGATAGCAGAGGAACGGGCAAATCAGTATGGAATTGAAAACGTATTCACCGTAGCGGAAATGATGAAGTCCGAGAAGGTTGATCTGATCCTGAACTTGACGGTGCCTGCTTCCCATGCGGCCATTAGTCTAGAGGCGCTTGAGCATGGTAAACATGTATATTCCGAGAAGCCGCTGGCAATTTCGCTCGGTGATGGCAAAAAAATTCTAGAGCTGGCCGCCCGCAAAGGCTTAGTTGTTGGCTCTGCGCCGGATACGTTCTTGGGCTCGGGTCTGGCGACCAGCCGTCAGGCCATCCTGGAGGGCCGGATCGGGCGCCCTTTGGCGGCCTCAGCATTTATGCTTGGCGGCGGGCCGGAAAGCTGGCATCCGAATCCGGACTTCTTCTACGCCGCAGGAGGCGGACCCATGTTCGATATGGGGCCCTATTACTTGACAGCTCTCGTTCACCTATTAGGTCCTGTCATTCGGGTAAGCGGTTCCACTGGGAATTTAAAGCCGGACCGTAAGGCTATGGTGGGACCGCGAGCCGGCAGCCCGATCCTTGTGCAGACACCGACACATTATAGCGGAACGCTCGATTTTGCGGGCGGAGCGATCGGGACACTGGTGACGAGCTTTGACGTGTCGGGTGGCAGCACACTGCCTGCGATTGAGATTTATGGGACGGAAGGTACTCTGTTGGTGCCGGATCCTAATCAGTTCAGCGGTGAAGTGAAGCTGCGGCGGAGAGACTCCGAGGAATGGGAGACGCTGCCTCCGATCTTTGAAAGCCATGGAAATGAGAGGGGAAGAGGAGTAGAAGATCTGGTCCAGGCCATTGCTGAAGGGCGAGAGCCACGGGCTTCCGGGGCTTTATCCTACCACGTGCTGGAGGTGATGCATGCCTTTGGGCGGTCTTCACAAGAGGGGAGACATGTGGCGATAGAAAGCGCAGCCGAGCTGGCAGCAGTGGCTGCTAGATCCTTAAGCACAAGCCGTTGAGGTCATATTAGGGATTTGCCAGGGCAATGCCCCTGGATCCATAGATGAATTGACAATAAAAAAATGAGGTGAGGTCCATGGTTCAGGTTGGATTACAGCTTTATACAGTGAGAGAGCAGCTCGAACAAGACTTTGAAGGGACGCTGCAGCGTATCGCCGAGCTTGGTTATCAAGGCGTGGAGTTTGCAGGTTTTTACGGAAGAACAGCGGAGCAGGTTCAAGAAATTCTTCAGAAGACAGGACTGAAGGCGCTGGGAGCGCACACTCCTTACGCTCGCCTGAAGAATCATCTGGATGAAGAGATTGCCTTCAATAAGCAGATTGGCAACAGCTATTTAATTTTCCCTTATCTTGCTGAAGAGGATCGCAACCGCTGGGATGAGATCATTGAAGATATCCGCAAGATCGGGCTGAAGTGTCAGCAGCAAGAGATGACTTTGTTCTATCATAATCATGAATTTGAATTGACAAGCAGCTTGGAGGGAGAGCCGGTTCTGGATAAGATCTTTGGCAGAGTCCCGGCATCGCAGCTGCAGGTAGAGCTGGACGCCTGTTGGGTACATTACGCCGGATACGACCCCCTAGAGTACATTATGAAATATGCTGGCAGACTTCCGCTGCTCCATTTGAAGGATATGATTACACGTCCAGACGGTTCGGCGGAGACCGTGGAGCTGGGCCAGGGTGAAGTGGAAATTAAACGCATTGCAGATGCGGGAATATCGGCCGGAGTAGAGTGGCTGATCGTTGAACAGGATTTCTGCGCTAAGCCGCCTATGGAAAGTATTGAGCTTAGTATGAAGTGGTTAAGAACTTATCAGAATGAGGGAGGGCAAATTCATGTCTAGACGTTTGAAAGCTGCCATAATCGGATGCGGGGGGATTGCTAATGGCAAGCACCTGCCGAGTCTATCTAAGCAGCCTCAGGTAGATCTTATTGCTTTCTGCGATATTGTGGAGGAGCGGGCCAGCAAGGCGGCTGAAGAGTATGGCGCTGAAGGAGCCAAGGTATACACAGATTATCGGAAGCTACTTCAGGAAGTAGATGCAGATATTGTGCACGTCTGCACACCTAATGACTCACATGCGGAGATCACGGTCGCTTCTTTGGAGGCAGGGAGTCATGTGATGTGCGAGAAGCCTATGGCTAAGACGGCCGACCAGGCCCGCCAAATGCTGGAGGCGGCCAAGCGGACCGGCAAGAAGCTGACGATTGCGTATCAGAACCGCTTCCGCAGCGATAGTTTGTATCTGAAAGAGCTATGTGAGAGCGGGGAGCTGGGGGACATTTATCTCGGCAAGGCACTAGCAATTCGCCGCCGTGCTGTTCCTACATGGGGCGTGTTCCTGGATGAGGAGAAGCAGGGCGGTGGCCCATTAATTGATATCGGTACACATGCTCTGGATCTTACGTTGTGGTTAATGGATAACTATGAGCCGAAGAGCGTGACAGGTTCTGTATTCCATAAGCTGGGCGGACGCAAGGACGCAGCTAACGCCTTTGGGCCATGGGACCCTGAACAGTTTAAGGTCGAGGACTCCGCGTTCGGGTTTATTACGATGAAGAATGGGGCCACGATTATTTTGGAGTCCAGCTGGGCGCTGAATGTGCTTGAAGTGGGGGAAGCTCAGACCATTCTATGCGGTACAGAAGGCGGAGCCGACATGAAGAACGGGTTGAGGCTGAACGGAGAGAAGAACAGCCGTTTGTTCGAGACGAAGGTCGATTTGGGAACCGGTGGCGTAGCCTTTTTTGAAGGGCAAGAGGAGTCGGAAGCCTACCGTGAAGCAGAAGCTTGGGTTCAGGCTGTGCTTGAGGACAAGGAACCGCTGGTCAAACCGGAACAGGCTCTTGTTGTTACAGAGATTCTGGAAGCCATTTACCAATCAGCCAAAACCGGAGAAACCGTATATTTTGATCATGAACGTAATTGATGACTAGCTGAACGAATAGGATACAGCAAAGGGAGGAAGGAATTTTGAAGCTGGGTGTATTTATGGTGCTGTTTGGCGGACGATCCTTGGAGGAAGCGCTTGACTATGTGGCAGGACAAGGGGTACAGGCTGTGGAAATTGGCACAGGGGGGAATCCGGGGAAGGCTCACTGCAAGCCTGAGGATTTGCTCGAGAATAAGCAGGCATTGGCGGCCTTCAAGAAAGCGATTGAATCCAGGGGTCTGACGATCAGCGCTCTTAGCTGTCACGGGAATCCCCTTCATCCGCAAAAGTCTTTGGCAGAAGCGGATCATAATGATTTTGTAAAGACCGTCAAGCTGGCAGAGCAGCTTGAGGTACCTGTCGTGAATACGTTCTCGGGCTGTCCGGGCGATCATGAGCATGCCAAATATCCGAATTGGCCTGTTGCTCCATGGCCTAATGATTATCAAGAAATCCTAAAATGGCAGTGGGAGCAAAAGATTATTCCGTATTGGACCGAGTGGGGGAAATTTGCAGCAGATCATCATGTGAAAATTGGTCTTGAACTCCATGGCGGATTCTCAGTGCATACTCCTGCCACTTTGCTTCGCCTCAGAGAAGCTGCAGGAGAAGTGATTGGAGCAAATTTGGACCCAAGCCACATGTGGTGGCAGGGAATTGATCCTGTTGAGGCTGTGAAGATTCTTGGCCGACAGGGGGCTATCCATCATTTTCATGCCAAAGATACTGTTATTGACCCGATAAATGTGAATAAACACGGGCTTACGGATATGCAGTCTTACTCTCTGATGCAGGATCGGGCTTGGCAGTTCCGAACGGTAGGCTATGGTCACGATATGAAGACTTGGGCTGATATCATCAGTGCGCTGCGCCTGGTCGGCTATGATTATGTGGTTAGCATTGAGCATGAGGATGGACTCATGTCGATTGAGGAGGGATTCTCCAAAGCCGTGCGGAATTTGAAGCAGGTGCTGATCGAGGATTCTGCTGGTGAGATGTGGTGGGTCTAACCGAATATTTAAAATCATTTCATCATAAACTAGGGCGGCGGTCAGTATAGACTGCCGCCTTTATTTTACATGTTTTGTCATGAAGTGATGATTTTTCTTCTTGAAAGTTGTATAATCGGTTATTATTCAGGTTTTCAACTTGATAAAAATATGGTAAAATGATATATACTAACTTAACGTAAGCCATAGTTATGATCATTATAGTCCCGGCTTGTAAAGAGGTGAGAAAGCAAATGGAGACCAGCGATCTTAATATGTGCCCTCGCTTTGAGACAGCATTCTCGTTCCTTGGAAAGCGCTGGAACGGCCTGATTATTCAGACATTGATGAGCGGTCCAAAGCGGTTTAAGGACATTTCTAATCTTATCCCTTCGATGAGTGATAAAATGTTGTCCGAGCGGATGAAGGATCTGGAATGCGAAGGTATTCTTGTCCGCCACGTATATCCCGAAACTCCGGTTCGGATTGAATATGAGCTGACCGAAAAGGGGAAAGCTCTGCGTCCGGCAATGGAGCAAATTCAATCCTGGGCAGAGAAATGGGTTGAACTGTAATTTTAGCCCTAATCATTAATATTACCAAAGGCTCAGCGGGTAAAGCGCTTGAGCCTTTTTGTATGCCGGTAGACGGATTATTTCACCAAACCTGTTGAACATTTGTGAACAGCGACCAGGTCCGGTATGCTATAAATAACGAAATCTTTGTATAAATCTATTATAGAAACCGGGTGAGTAAATGAAATCATGGATCCGTCCCTTATTTGTCCTGTTGTTCGCAAGCTTATTGATATCAGCCTGTACTTCGAAAAAAGATGCTCTTCCCGCGACCGGGACACCAACAACCCAGGACGGGATTATGCTTATCATAGATGGTGGTAAATATACGCCTGATGTCACTCAAAGACTTCATGTGGACTTTTCTGATGGAATTACAGTAAGAGATGTTCTTGCTAGCAACGGGGCTATCCGCTTATCTGCCGATGGCAGCAAGATTGAATCGGTGAGTGAAGTGTCGCTGGATGCTGATCTTGGATGGGGAGTTCGCCTTAATGGAGAAGATATTCCCCCAGAGTCGTGGGACAAGCTGTTATCGAATAGAGATGAAGTTATGGTGCTGGTTGAGGCGCACACTAACGATGGACCTGATCGTAAGAACCATGTTGTCCTGAAGATAAACGGAGGGCTAAATTACCCCACGCTCAAGCACTATTATATAGATATGTATACAGACAGTATCTCCGTTAGACAATTGCTGCTCAATAGCGGGATTGTTCAGCTGAACGAAAGTCGTAAAAGCGTGATGTCGGTCGACGGATATATGCCGCGGGTAACAGAGCGGTGGATTGTGAAAGTCAACAATAAAAAGCTGCTTGACAGTGCGCTGGATATGCTACTAAAACCAAGCGACACTGTTGAAGTGCTGCTGGATAGAATATAGCATGTATTTACTGCCCAGGTGTAGGAATAAAACTGCACCCTGGGCATTTTTTCAAGGGGGAGAAAAAAATAATTATGACATTTTTAGTGAAATAATTCACAAATGATGTGAATCAAATCACAAACCCCCTAAAATTTTAAATGTAAACTGAAGTTAGAATTTGAGAAATAAGCTATGTACGGTTAACAAGGGAGGCTTATCTAAAAATGGAAGCATATAAAGAGAAATTAGTTGTAATAGGAAATGGCATGGCAGGCATAGGAACACTAGAACAAATCTTGAAGCTGAGCACGGCATTTGAAATTACTGTGATTGGGAGCGAACCGCATCCTAATTACAACCGAATCATGCTCTCTTATGTGCTGGAAGGCAGTAAAACAGTTGATGATATTGTGCTTAATGATTGGAATTGGTATAAGGACAACGGAATCACACTTCATACCGGCACCACGGTAGAACAGATTGACAGCAGCGCCAAAGAGGTTGTTACGAATTCTGGGATGAGAGTCCCTTATGACAAGGTGATCATTGCCACAGGCTCTAATTCGTTTATTCTGCCTATCCCCGGCAGTGATAAAGAAGGAGTGGTGGGTTTTAGAGATATTGCAGATTGTGAACAGATGCTGCTAGCAGCCAAACAATATAACAAGGCAGCGGTCATCGGAGGCGGGCTGCTGGGTCTTGAAGCGGCCAAAGGACTGGTGCAGCTGGGTATGGATGTTACCGTCGTTCACTTAATGAACGATCTGATGGAACGGCAGCTCGATTCACAGGCGGCGCTTATGCTGAAGATAGAGCTGGAGCGGCAGGGCATTAAGTTTAAGATGGGTGCTCAAACGGTTGAGCTTATGGGTGACAACAGAGTTACCGGCCTGCGGTTTGCAGACGATACAAGCCTCGATGCTGATTTTGTAGTTATGGCGGTAGGGATTAAGCCCAACGTGGCAGTAGCTAAATCCAGCGGCATTCAAGTAAATCGCGGGATTGTGGTGGACGATTATATGCGCACCTCCGCGCCAGGTGTGTATTCGGTCGGTGAATGTACGGAACACCGCGGTGTATGCTATGGCCTGGTAGCCCCGTTATTTGAGCAGGGCATGGTGCTGGCCAAACATATTTGCGGGGTAGAGACGGCTGGATATGAGGGTTCCGTAGTATCGACCAAACTGAAAATTTCGGGTGTGGATGTGTTCTCGACAGGTGAATTTATTGAAGGGCCGGAGCATGTTGTCATTTCCAGCAAAGATGAGTGGAAACGCACTTATAAGAAAATTTTGCTTAAAGATAATGTGCTCGTTGGAGCTGTCCTGTTTGGGGATGTTCAGGATTCGGCTACCTTACAAAAGCTGGTTAAGCAGGGCGAAGTGATGACAGATGAGCTCTATGATTCCCTGATGGGAACAGGCTGCTGCGGAGGCGGTGGAAAGAAACAGGCTTCCATAGAGACGATGGCCGACGATGAAATTGTCTGTGGCTGTAACGGGGTAACCAAACGCACCATTGTAGATGCGATTACAGAGCAAGGGATGACCACCGTAGACGAAATCAAAGCCTGCACCGGAGCGACGCGTTCTTGTGGCGGATGCAAGCCTGTGGTGGAGCAAATTCTGCAGTTTGTTCTCGGAGAAGGATTCCAATCTGCCGCGAAGCAGGGGATTTGCGGATGTACTTCCCTAGACCGTGACCAAATTGTAGCGGAGATTAAGGAAAAAAGATTGACGACCACCAAGGAAATTATGAATGTTCTGGAATGGCGCAATCCGGAAGGCTGCTCCAAATGCAGACCAGCACTGAATTACTATTTGGGAATGATCTATCCGGACACGCACGAGGATGAGAAGGAATCCCGCTTTGTAAATGAGCGGATGAGTGCCAATATTCAGAAGGACGGAACTTTTACCGTAGTTCCACGCATGTACGGTGGTGTAACGACTCCTGAGGATTTGAAAAAAATAGCAGATGTATCCCTGAAATATGACGTTAAAGTGGTTAAAGTTACAGGGGGACAGCGCCTCGACTTGATCGGTGTGAAGAAAGAAGATTTGCCTAAGGTATGGGAAGAGCTGGATATGCCATCCGGGTATGCTTACGCTAAATCGCTCCGGACCGTTAAAACCTGTGTCGGATCTCAATTCTGCCGCTTCGGAACTCAAGATTCCATGGGGATGGGGGCAGAGCTGGAGCGCAAGTTTGAACGCCTTGATTTCCCGGCCAAGTTCAAAATGGCGGTGAATGGATGCCCGCGCAACTGTGCGGAGTCTTGTACCAAGGATATCGGCATCGTAGGCAATGATGGCGGATGGGAGATCTTCATCGGCGGTAACGGCGGTATCAAGGCAAGACTTGCCGATTCTCTCTGCAAGGTGAAGAGTGATGAAGAGTTAGTCGAGGTGTGCGGAGCAGTTATTCAACATTACCGCGAGACCGGGAAGTATCTGGAGAGAACTTCGGAATGGGTGGAAAGATTAGGTCTTGAAGCAATTCGGGCTGCGGTTGTAGAGAACGTGGAGAACCGGAAGGCTTTGGTTGAACGGGTAGAGTTTGCCTTGGCACAGGTAGAAGACCCATGGAAGAAGATGCTGAAGGATGATGTGACGCGAGCTGCATTGTTCCAGCCTCTGCAACCAGCCAAAGCATAAGGACTAGTTGATAACGAAGGAGTGTACAGATAATGACGAACAGCAATACTTTATATCCCTTGGGCGAATTAGAGCAGTTCCTGCCACAAATCGGAAGAGTTGTAGAAGTGGAGGGGTGTCAGATTGCAGTCTTCAGAACATCGGACAGTAAAATTTTCGCTCTGGAGAACCGCAATCCCCACCCTAAGGGTGGGCCACTTGCCGAAGGGATTGTGTCAGGACATGAATTATATGATCCGCTTTATGATTGGAGAATTGATTTAGAGACGGGTCTTGTCCAGGCACCGGATGAAGGCCAGGTTAGAACCTATGAAGTCAAGATTGAAGACGGCCGGGTTTATTTAGCCGGATAATAGGGGGATTCAGGTGTATACACAAAACGTAGAGAACATTGTGGAAGCCGCAGTCAGCAAGCGCAATAAGATGAAAGAAAGCCTGCCTAGGTATATGGTATCGGCTTTGCTGGCGGGGGCCTATGTTGGACTCGGTATTATATTAATCTTTAGTCTTGGCGGTCCCTTGGCGGCGCTGAAGTCCCCAATCCAAAACCTGGTTATGGGCGCTTCCTTCGGGCTGGCACTAACGCTCGTTGTATTTGCAGGTTCTGAATTATTTACTGGGAATAATATGTTCTTTACAGCGAGCACCCTGGCTCGTCGTACTACCGTATCAGATACGATGAAAAATTGGGGGATTGTCTTCCTGGGTAACCTGCTGGGGGCTGTGCTACTCAGCCTGCTGATCGTAGGTTCCGGAATATTTAAGGCAGCGGGACCTGAGCATTTACTCTTTACAGCGGCAGCCAAGAAGATGTCTCTACCTCTAAGTGAGCTGTTCTTTCGCGGTATTCTCTGTAACTGGCTGGTTTGTCTAGCCTTGTGGATGTCCAGCCGCGCGAAGGAAGAGATTGCGAAGCTGGTACTGATCTGGTGGTGCTTGTTCGCCTTTATAGCAAGCGGTTATGAGCATAGTGTAGCCAATATGACGCTGCTCAGTCTGGCATATCTGCTGCCGAATCACCCTGAGAGCATTACGCTTGCTGGATGGCTGCATAACATGATTCCTGTCACCCTTGGCAATATCGTGGGAGGATCCTTGTTCGTAGCTACGGCCTACTGGTTTATTTCACCGGTCCGCAAGAAGCGGCCGTAAGTCTCCTTATATTTGGGGCACCTATATTGGGTGCTCTTTTTTTATTCAGTGAATTTAGCAAACAGCAAAACTCCCCTTTGGGGCACCAAGGTGCTCAAAGGGGAGTGTAGATTTATGTCTAATTAAATTCTGCAGATTTCGTTCGGGCAAAGCTCACAGTGGCAGATATCTTGCAGCATGACCAGATCCTTGATTACAATCATGCCGTTCTCATATTCCACAGCATCCTTCTTGCGAAGGTCGCTCAGCATCCGGTTCACACTTTCGCGAGTGGCTCCGATCATATTGGACAGATCGGTGTGAGTGATCTTTTTATTAATCAAGATAGTATCCCCATGCTGTTCACCATAAGTGTTGCTCAGTCTGATTAGCGTGGAGCATAGAGCGCCAGGTTTACCATACATCATCAAATCACGGAATTTAGTCTGAGTAAGCCGGTGATGGATTCCCATCCATTTCATAAAATCAATGGCAAAATCACAGTGCTGGCAGATTAGAATTTCTAAATCTTTATGCTCAATGACGCCAACTTCACAATCTTCAATGATCTCAGCCGTAAAGCTGTGCTTTGAACTGAAGAAGGGGTCTGCTTGACCTACCATATCTCCGCGTCCGTACATATATAGGATAAGTTCTTTGCCTTCATCTGTAGACTTGGTTAACTTGACACGGCCGCGCTTAATGTAAAACAGTTTATCTGAAAAGTCGCCTTCCCAGAACAGGTGAGATCCTTCAGGATAGTTTTTCTCTTTCATGGTTACGAGAAGACGGTTGAAATTTTGGTCGGAGAAACAGCTCGTATTCCCACGGGTCTCGACAGTATTTGTATATTCACTCATGATCGATTGCCCCTTTGTAATCCAAATTTTTCTGAAAATTTTAAATTAATTATATAACGGTTTTACATTTTTTTGGGGGATGAAAAGCTTAAAATCATGGCGAATTTTTAAACATTGTGACTATTTTCACTTTTGGGGCCGTTTTTAGGGCTTTAAGAGGATGGAGAGATGCCTAGGAATATAATTATAGGATTGGAGGATTAGATTTCAATCAACTAATAATGTCAGGCACCGAAATCAGACCTATAATTTTTGATTTTTAGAGATTTTTGATTAGTTTTTCAAAAAAAAAAACATTGTGAATTTTTTCACTATACAAACAGAAAAGCATATGCTATGATCAAAACGTAGAAAAAAACAAACAAGGCAACAGGTTGTAGGGTACTTTGTAACAAAGTGTTACAAAGTTCTCGAACACAAATGAATTAGACATATATTTAGGAGGATGAGAGAGATGGCCGTTAAGAATGAAGCAGCAGTTAACGTGCAGCCAACTGCCCAGGAGTACATTCAAGGTTTGATTGACAAAGGGAAGAAAGCTTCTGAAGCATTCATGAGCATGGATCAAGCTCAAATCGATGAAATTGTTCAGGCAATGGCACTTGCAGGTCTTGACAAGCATATGTACCTCGCTAAAAAAGCAATTGAAGAAACAGGCCGCGGTGTTTATGAGGATAAGATCATCAAGAATATGTTCGCTACTGAATATATCTATCATAGCATTAAGAATGATAAGACTGTAGGCGTTATTGAAGATAATCCATATGATAACTTCCAGAAGATTGCTGAGCCTGTCGGTATTATCATGGGGATTACTCCGGTAACGAACCCGACTTCAACGACAATCTTCAAAGCTCTGATAGCGATCAAGACCCGGAACCCAATCATCTTCGGCTTCCATCCATCTGCCCAAGAATGCAGCCGTGAAGCTGCCAAGATTCTGCTCGAAGCAGCCGTTAAACATGGCGCACCTGCTGATTGCATCCAATGGATCGAAGCTCCTTCCATGGATAGAACGAATGCCTTAATGAACCATCCTGATGTGGCGTTGATCCTGGCAACAGGCGGATCTGCCATGGTACGTGCAGCTTACAGCTGCGGCAAGCCAGCTCTCGGCGTTGGTCCTGGTAACGTTCCTTGCTTCATTGAGAAGAGTGCGAATCTGGATCAAGCGGTTAACGATTTAATTCTCTCCAAGACATTTGATAACGGTATGATCTGTGCTTCCGAACAAGCGGTTATTATTGAAGAACCGATCTTTGATCAAGTGAAGAAAAAAATGATCGCTAACGGATGCTACTTTGTAAATAAAGAAGAAGCTGCCAAATTGACAGCAGGCGCGATCATCGCTGATAAATGCGCGGTAAATCCGACCATTGTAGGTCAACCGGCGACTAAAATTGCTGAGCTGTGCGGAATTCAAGTTCCAGCAGGCACCAAGATTCTGGTTGCTGAAATTGATGGCGTAGGTCCTAAATTCCCGTTGTCTGCTGAGAAGCTGAGCCCTGTACTTGCTTGCTATAAAGTTAAGACTGCGGAGCAAGGGATTGATCGTGCAGCAGAAGTTGTAGCCTTTGGAGGCATGGGCCACTCCTCGGTGATCCATTCGAATAATGAAGAGATCATTCAAAAGTTCTCGGACCGCCTGCCAACTTGCCGTATTCTAGTGAACCAGCCATCCTCGCAAGGGGGCATCGGGGACATTTACAACACGAACCTGCCTTCCCTGACACTGGGCTGTGGATCGTACGGTCGTAACGCTACTTCGTCGAATGTAACTGCTGTGAACTTGATCAACGTGAAAAGGGTGAATCGTCGTACCGTGAATATGCAATGGTTCAAAGTTCCGTCGAAGATTTATTTTGAGAAGGGCGCGACTCAATATCTCGCCAAAATGCCGGATATCAGCCGTGTGCTGATCGTAACAGACCCTATGATGGTGAAGTTAGGTTATGTAGAGCGCGTCGAACATTACCTCCGCCAACGTCAAACTCCGGTAGCGATCGAGGTATTCTCGGACGTTGAACCAGATCCATCGACAACTACGGTTGAGCGCGGTACTGAGCTTATGAGCAAATTCCAGCCGGACTGCATCATTGCACTTGGTGGCGGTTCTCCAATGGATGCTGCAAAAGGCATGTGGCTGTTCTATGAATATCCGGACACTGACTTCCATAACCTCAAACAGAAGTTCATGGATATCCGCAAACGGATTTACAAATACCCGCGTCTTGGTCAAAAAGCGCAATTTGTTGCAATTCCAACAACTTCGGGTACAGGTTCGGAAGTTACTTCGTTCGCGGTAATTACAGACAAAGTTAACGGTAACACCAAATATCCGCTTGCTGATTACGAGCTCACACCAGATGTGGCCATCATTGATCCGGAATTTGTATATAGTCTGCCAAAAACAGCAGTTGCTGATACAGGGATGGACGTTCTGACTCACGCTATTGAAGCTTATGTTTCGGTAATGGCTAATGACTATACAGATGGCCTAGCAATCAAAGCGATCCAATTGGTGTTCCAGTACCTTGAAGCTTCAGCTCTTACAGGTGACAAACTTGCCCGTGAGAAGATGCACAATGCTTCGACTTTGGCAGGTATGGCCTTTGCAAATGCGTTCCTTGGCATCAACCATAGCTTGGCGCATAAATGGGGCGGTCAATACCATACAGCTCACGGTCGCACCAATGCAATTCTGATGCCGCACGTCATCCGTTATAATGCTAAGAAACCAACCAAATTTGCAGCTTGGCCTAAATACACTAACTTTGTTGCAGACCAACGTTACGCTGAAATTGCTCGGATTCTTGGGCTGCCTGCGCGCACTACGGAAGAAGGCGTGAAGAGCTTGATCAATGCTATTCGCGACATGAATCGTAAGCTGGGTATTCCTGAAACCTTCCAAGAGCTTGGCTTCGATCCAAAAGACTTCGAATCGCGTGTAGATTACCTTGCCGATCGTGCATTTGAGGACCAATGTACTACAGCGAACCCTAAATTGCCTTTAGTAACTGAACTTGCTGAAGTATATAGAGATGCATTTTACGGCAGATTTGAAGAATAAGAATACTTTGTGAAAAAGGTGACAAATATCACTCAAAAAGTGATATTTGTCACAACCATTTCAACCGCTATGGGTATAAAATAAAGCTATAAAAGATCCCCGATACAAAACGAGTAGAGTAGTAGATCAGCAAGAGAGAATAGGCTCGTTGTATCTGATATGTGAAATTTATCACAAATTTTAGGGATCTGAGGCGGAGGTCATAAATTAAACCTTCAAGCCTTCGCACTCCAAACTATATATATGGAGGGAATACAAAATGTCGGTGATTGAAAAAGAAGTTCAAAACGTACAACCAGGTTGGAGAGGCTTCAAATCAGGAAAATGGCAAAAGGAAGTTAATGTTCGTGACTTCATAGCACAGAACATTAAACCTTACCTTGGCAATGAGGATTTCCTTCAAGGTGCAACACAGAACACAAAGGATCTCTGGAAAATTGTTTCCGAGCTGAGCAAGAAAGAACGCGACGCAGGTGGCGTGTTGGATGTTGATGTAAATACGCCTTCTACAATCGTTTCCCATAAACCAGGCTATCTGGATAAAGATAAAGAACAAATCGTCGGTGTTCAAACCGATGAGCCATTCAAACGTTCTCTTCAACCATTCGGTGGAATCCGGATGATGATTGACGCTTGCAAGGCATATGGCTTCGAGGTTCCAGAAGAAATCGTGAAGATGTTTACAGATATCCGTAAAACGCATAACCAGGGTGTATTTGATGCATATACTTCTGAAATGAGAGCGGCTCGTAAAGCGGGTATTATCACAGGTCTTCCAGATGCTTACGGACGCGGCCGGATTATTGGCGACTATCGCCGGGTTGCACTGTATGGTATTGATTTCTTGGTAAACCAAAAGAAACATGAACTTAAAGACTTGGAATTAGACGTTATTGATGAAGATGTTATTCGTCTTCGCGAGGAATTATCCGAGCAAATCCGTGCTCTCGGTGAATTGAAACAAATGGCAGAAATGCACGGATATGATATTTCCAAGCCGGCTAATACAGCCAAAGAAGCGTTCCAATGGGTATACTTCGGCTACCTTGCAGCCATTAAGGAACAAAACGGTGCAGCAATGTCACTGGGTCGTGTATCCTCCTTCTTGGACGCCTATATCGAACGTGATCTTGAAGAAGGAACTTTGACAGAAGAACAAGCTCAAGAATTGGTTGATCATTTTGTCATGAAGCTGCGGATTGTTAAATTCCTGCGTACTCCGGATTACAACGACCTCTTCAGCGGTGACCCAACTTGGGTTACAGAATCCATCGGGGGGATGGCTGTTAACGGACAAACTCGCGTTACCAAGAACAGCTTCCGCTTCCTGCACACTCTGTACAACTTGGGACCAGCTCCGGAACCAAACCTGACTGTACTTTGGTCCGAACAGCTTCCTGAAGGATTTAAGAAATACTGTGCAAAAGTTTCAATTGAGACTAGTGCAATTCAATATGAAAACGATGATCTGATGCGTCCGATCTATGGGGACGATTACGGTATTGCTTGCTGTGTATCCGCTATGGAAATCGGCAAACAAATGCAGTTCTTCGGTGCTCGTGCTAACCTTGCTAAGGTTCTCCTATACGCAATCAACGGCGGTAAAGATGAGAAGTCCGGTGTTCAAGTAGGACCTGAATATCCTGCGATTACTTCCGAAGTGCTGGATTACAAGGAAGTGATGAAACGCCTGGTTCCAATGATGGAATGGCTGGCTAAACTGTATGTGAATGCTCTGAATGTAATTCACTACATGCACGATAAATATTCCTATGAACGCATTGAAATGGCGCTGCATGACCGCGATATTCTTCGCACCATGGCTTGTGGTATCGCCGGCTTATCGGTTGCTACAGACTCCCTGAGTGCTATCAAGTATGCGAAGGTTAAACCGATCCGCAACGAGAATGGCATTGCTGTTGATTTTGAAATTGAAGGTGAATTCCCTTGCTACGGTAACAATGATGACCGTGTAGACAGCATTGCGGTGGATCTGGTAGAAACCTTCATGGGCATGATCCGTAAACACAAAACTTACCGCAATTCCCTGCCAACTCAATCCATCCTGACCATCACTTCTAACGTTGTGTACGGTAAGAAAACAGGTACCACACCGGATGGACGTAAGGCTGGCGAACCTTTTGCACCAGGGGCTAACCCAATGCATGGACGCGATAAAAAAGGTGCACTTGCTTCCTTAAGTTCCGTAGCCAAATTACCATATGAACACAGCCTGGACGGTATTTCCAACACCTTCTCCATCGTGCCAAAAGCACTGGGTAAAGAACCAGAAACACGTAAGAGTAACCTGGTGTCCATGATGGACGGATACTTCGGAAGCAAGGCACATCACCTGAATGTAAACGTATTTGACCGTGAACAACTGCTCGATGCAATGGATCATCCAGAGAACTATCCTCAGCTGACAATCCGCGTATCTGGTTATGCAGTTAACTTCATTAAGTTGACTCGTGAGCAACAGCTTGATGTTATCAACCGTACCTTCCATGGATCGATGTAATATCGACCCTGACCATTTCTAATTACATTTCCTGCAGTACCCTGCAGAAAGGATGACGTAACATGATCAAAGGGCGTATACATTCATTAGAAACTTTCGGAACGGTCGATGGCCCGGGCATACGTTTCGTACTCTTCATGCAGGGCTGCTTGTTAAAATGCCAATATTGCCATAACCCGGATACATGGAATCTGGAAGGCGGCAATGAAATGACGCTGGAAGAGGTCCTTTCAGAGATTGAGCCTTACATTAATTATTACCGCTCTTCTGGGGGAGGGCTGACCGTTTCCGGCGGGGAGGCAACGCTGCAGGCTCATTTTGTCACTGAGTTGTTCCGTGAAGTAAAGAAACGCTGGAACCTTCATACCACGTTGGACACTAATGGATATAATGATGGGGATAAAATAAAGGATCTGCTTGATGTAACGGACCTAGTGATGCTGGATTTGAAGCATATTAATAATGAAAAGCATATTAAGCTGACTGGTAAACCTAATGAACGCATGTTACAGATGGCTAAGTGGCTGTCCGAGCATAATCGGCCAATGTGGATTCGCCATGTGTTTGTGCCAGGTATTCATGATGATGAGCAGGACCTTCTGGAATTGGGACGGTTTATCGGCAAACTTAATGCAGTAGAGAAATTTGAAATTCTTCCTTATCATCAGATGGGGATATACAAATGGGATGCACTGAAATGGGATTATCCTCTTAAAGGTGTACCTTCTCCGACTGAAGAAGAAATTGAACGGGCCAACCAGCTGATTCACCGGGGAATGCAGGAAGTCTCAGATCAGGCAGCATCTGCAACAATGTCACAGTAAGTAGGCAGTATATCTTTGCCCAAGCGGCTCAATCTTACATTGTAGGATTGAGCCGCTTTTTTTATTGAAGCATGCTGAAGCCACGCTAATTTTACGTTTAATGGGATAAATTCTTTTGTTTTTACATTGTTCGAAAGAATTCAGCAACTTTTCCTTACTTTTGACGTTAAATTATATGGGGATTTAAAGAACGTAACAAAATGGGAGCAGAAGGAGCTTTATCATGAACTTCAAGAAATTAGTCGTGACTACTGTGTTAGCCTCAGCCCAAGTGGCGATGGTGATTCCTGCGGTAAACGCCCAGGAGGTAATTCATGGAACTGTGATTGAAACGAGAACTCCAGCAGCAGACAGTACTACAGATTTGGGGGATGTGCTGTCAGCAGCACCTGAAACTACATCTGATCCGGCAGCTCAGTCGGTTTCATCAGATCAACAGGCCAGTGGAGACCAAGAGCAGAACGGTGCAAAGCAGCCGGCTGATGCAACCACAGCACCAAATACCGGAGATTCAGCACAGGCGGGCGAGCCTGGTTCTGAGAATGGGGGGGCCCCTGCAAATTCTTCTACAACCACAGACAGCAGCACTCTGGTAGATCAGGGTCAGTCTTCTGGTCAACTTATTCTTATGGTGAATAGCAATAAAATGTATCAAAACGGGCAAACGTTTACGGCAGCCGAGCCAATGGCGGCCAAGAACGGCGTATCCTATGTAGCAATCAGATCTCTGGTCAACCGCGTAGGACTAAACATCTCGTATGACAGTAAGACCAAAGAAACCGTGATTAAGCGTGGCGGAGATGAATTAAGATTTAAACTAAACAGCAATACTTACAAGGTTAATGGGGTCAAGAAGACCATGGCGGGGAAATCCTATTCTACGAAGAATAATGTCTTCATGGTTCCATTAACTTCGATTACTAAGGCGCTTGATCTCCCTTACAAATTCGATGCTAAGGGAAAACGAGTGATTGTGGAAGTATCCACCAAGCCTGTCGCCAAGTTCAAAGTAACGCCATCTGAAATTGTTGCCGGACAGACTCAGGTTACATATCAGACGGAATACAGCTCTCCAACCGGTCAAGATATTGTTCAAGAGCGCTGGGAAGGTCGTGAAGACGTCTTTGCTAATCCGGGTACCTATGTTGTAGCGTACAGCGTGATGGATGCCAGCGGACAGTGGAGTGATCCATATTCCTTAACGATAAATGTTGTGAAGCCGCATACCCCGCCGGTAGCTGCTTTTACTACGGACAAAGATACCTATAAGATGGGCGAACTTGTTACTTATACGAATCAGACTACCGATGAGCAGGGCTTGGATGGGATCACGTATACATGGGAGAACAACAAGCGGGCATTCTTCACTCCAGGTACCCAAACCATCCGCCTGACGGCTAAGAATAAATACGGCCTTACAAGTACGGTGGAGAAGACAGTAACCATTACAAATGAGACACTGTATACCGAGAGCGAGTTCAACCAACTCTTCACTCCGGTTGGGGAGAAGTATTCATTCAATGGATCGCAGGTTCCAAGCTGGGATAAGATTAATTATACCTTTACCACTGATCCTGTGACCCTAATTCGAAGCAACAGTCCGGAAACCAACTATACTGAAGGAATTCTGTATCGTGAGACTACGGTCGGAAAAGCGCGTATGATGATTCATCACTTGAATGCGACGGGCAAGGATATGAAGCTGTACGTGGTGGCTACTAATCCGAATACAAGTCCTGTGAATATCTTCCAGGAAACACTGGGAAGTGCAGGGCCGAGCAACAGTCCAACCGCGGCAGGGAAAATCTCACTCCTGCGCTATTTCACCTCAATGCAGACCAGAGAGATGGAGAAGGATATCACACTAGCTCCAGGAGAGCAGAAGATTATCTTCAACGATACTGCTGCTTCCAGTATGAAGCAGGGGGATACCATCTCGCTCCTCTCTGATTATTATACGGAATCCCCGGTTCAGTTTGATGTGATCATGATTGAGGCGGGCAGGGATCCGATTAAGGAATTTGCTACATTAAACATTATTCCACGAGATGGCATTCATAACCGTGGTACATACCCGGATGCAACACGTACGGTTCAGTATGATGAGCTTCTTGGAATCACCCCTTCACGGTTTATCCTTGGGGATGATTCAAGTGATCCCTTCCAACACGGGGTGGATGCTCCATATAATACAGAAGAACGGAATCTGGGTAACTTTGGCGTGCTGTACAAGATTAGAGCTTCGAGAGTCGCTCCGCACACGCTGATTACGTTCAACCCGCGCGGAGGAACTTATACCGGCTATGTTATGGTTAACGGCAAAATTGTAGGCTTGCCTAACTCCGGAACCCTGAGCAATCCTAGCGAAGGAGCTGTTCTATACCGGACCGGAGATCAGGAAGAGATGGTGGACTTTATCTTTACTCCATCGCTCGGCAGCAACTTGGCTGTCAATCTGCTATTCCAACCTTTACCAGAAACAAAATAGTTGTCATAAAATGTGGCAGCGCATGGAATTGAATTCCATGCGCTGCTTTTACTGTTGTTGCTTGCTTCATTGACGTGCCGGTTATTTTGCGGCATTATGATAATAGAGTACAAAACAGATGTAAAGAAATGCATGACAGGAGGGATGCCGCCATGCTGACGACAGATGAGATCATCGGTGTGATGTCCAGACAAGGACTGCGGATTACCGATCAAAGACGCACATTGGCTAAGCTGTTTGCAGAAAGTGATGGATATTTAACTCCAAAATCCGTTTATGAATATATGGGCAAGAAGTATAAGGGATTAAGCTTTGATACTGTGTACCGGAATTTGCGGGTCATGGAGGAACTTGGCGTGTTGGAGCAAATTGTGTTCGAGGATGGGCTAAAGTTCCGTGCCAGCTGCAATGAGGACGGGCACCATCACCATCATATGATCTGTTTAGGTTGTGAGAAGACCTATCCGATTCATTTTTGCCCAATGACCTTTGCAGATGCACCAGACCAATTTGAAGTGGTTAACCACAAATTCGAGGTGTTCGGTTACTGTAAGAATTGTAAGAACAACAAGGAAGCAGTAGCAGTTGCTGAGTCGGCAAAGGGGCAGCAGTAATGAAGGTGACCCGAAGAATCGTTCAGGGTCCGATTCATGTCTACCGTAAATTTATTTCGCCGCTTAAACCGCCAACCTGCCGTTTCTATCCCACTTGCTCGGCCTATGCCTTAGAGGCGATTGAAGTACATGGAGCCTTGAAGGGGTCCTGGTTGGCCGCTAAGCGAATCGCCAAATGCCACCCTTTTCATCCTGGAGGACTCGATCCTGTTCCACCTAGGCGTGGAAGGGAGGCTAAGGAGAACAAGCTGACCGGTGTGAAGCGCCCTTGACAGCCGGAGTAACATTTCATATATTTAAATCAAATAAAAACTGTATAGATTGAACTAAAGTTTTACATTGGATTTTTTGTTATCACGGTCTAATACTGTCCTATAACGTTCATTTCTTTAGTTCATTCTATATGGTTATAATTATTTCTCAGTGAACGGATGAGTACAAGGCACCACCAGTACAGAGAGCCGGGTGAGCTGCAAACCGGTCTGGCAGGACTTTGGAATATGGTCCGGGAGAGACTTCTTCCGAGTCTTTATTGAAAGGGTAAGGGAGGAGCGCGGAGTCCGGCGTTAATGGGCTGGTCCTAAAGAGGACTGACAAAGCCAGTGGTCTGTGAGGACCCTGGAAATTTGGGTGGTAACACGTGAGAATCTCTCGTCCCATTATGGGAACGGGAGTTTTTTTATTTTTTGAATCCAAAACAATTAGGAGGTATTCGTGTATGACTGAGAAGAAAACGTTCTACCTAACGACTCCAATCTACTATCCTAGTGACAAGCTGCATATTGGCCATGCTTATACAACCGTGGCAGGGGATGCAATGTCCCGTTACAAACGGCTGCGCGGCTATGATGTCCGCTTTCTGACGGGAACGGATGAGCATGGACAAAAGATTGAACAAAAGGCGAAGGAAGCAGGAAAGACTCCTCAGCAGTTTGTTGATGACATTGTAGTAGGTATTCAGGATCTTTGGAAGAAGCTTGATATTTCCCATGATGATTTTATTAGAACAACACAAGAGAGACATAAAGCAGTTGTACAGCAAATCTTTGACCAGCTGCTTGAACAGGGTGATATTTACAAGGGAGAATATGAAGGCTGGTACAGCATTCCTGATGAAACTTACTATACCGAAACCCAGCTTGTGGACGTTGAGAAAAATGAGAAGGGTGAAATTATCGGAGGGAAAAGTCCCGACAGCGGACATCCGGTAGAGCTTGTTAAGGAGGAATCTTATTTCTTCCGTATGAGCAAATATGCGGACCGCTTGCTGAAATTCTACGAAGAAAATCCGGAGTTTATTCAGCCAGAGTCCCGTAAGAATGAGATGATCAACAACTTCATTAAGCCTGGGCTTGAGGACTTGGCGGTCTCTCGTACAACGTTCGAGTGGGGAGTTAAAGTAAAAGGCGACCCTAAGCACGTCGTCTATGTATGGATTGATGCGCTGTCCAATTATATTACTGCTCTTGGGTATGGTACGGAGAATACGGAGCTGTACGACCGCTTCTGGCCAGCAGATGTGCATTTGGTGGGTAAGGAAATTGTCCGATTCCACACAATCTACTGGCCAATCATGCTGATGGCTCTTGGACTTCCACTTCCAAAGAAGGTGTTTGCACACGGCTGGTTGCTTATGAAGGGCGGGAAAATGTCCAAATCCAAGGGCAATGTAGTTGATCCGGTAACACTGATCGACCGTTATGGTCTGGATGCTACTCGTTATTACTTGCTGCGTGAGGTTCCGTTTGGTGCGGACGGAAGCTTCACACCGGAGAGCTTTGTAGAGCGTGTAAATTCGGATCTGGCCAATGATCTGGGCAATCTGCTGAATCGAACTGTGGCTATGCTGCAACGTTATTTTGATGGCGTGGTTCCTGCCTATCGTCCGAACTTGACTCCTTACGATGCGGACCTAACTGAGACAGCCCGCAGAACGGTAGAGAAAGTGGAAGAGGTTATGGAGAGAATGGAATTCTCGATTGCTCTTACTTCCATCGGACAGCTGATTAGCCGAACGAACAAGTATATTGATGAGACCCAGCCATGGGTGCTGGCCAAGGATGAAGCGAAGCGTGAGGAACTGGCTTCCGTTATGGTTCATCTTGTTGAGGCGCTGCGGATTGCGGCCATCTTGCTTCAGCCGTTCCTGACTCAATCGCCAGCTAAGATATGGCAGCAGCTTGGCATAGCGCAAGGGGAATTAACGGCATGGGAAAGTGCTAAATCCTTTGGATTAACCCCAGCTGGTACCCGTGTTGAGCAAGGGGAGCCGATCTTCCCGCGCCTGGATGTTGCAGAGGAGGTCGCTTATATCGCTGGAGCAATGACAGGCGGCGCTCCGGCTTCTGAGAATAAAGCCGCGGAAACTGCAAGCGAAGATAATGAGGAACTGCCGGAGCTTAAGGAGGAAATCGGGATTGATGATTTCGCCAAAATTGAGCTGCGTGTAGCTGAGGTTCTCGCAGCAGAGCCTGTGAAGAAAGCCGACAAGCTGCTGAAGCTGCAGTTGGATCTTGGCTTTGAACAGCGTCAGGTGGTTTCCGGTATCGCTAAATTCTATAAACCGGAGGAGCTGGTGGGTCGCAAGGTGATTGTGGTAACCAACTTGAAACCCGTGAAGCTGCGCGGTGAACTGTCCAGAGGCATGATCTTGGCCGCTTCGCATGGGGATCAGCTGACTCTGGCAACCGTTCCGGAAGGCATGCCAAATGGCGCTGTGGTTAAATAAGCCCCACACAAGTAGATAAATTAATTTATTGCATACAAAAAGCAGATGCCAAGTTACTGGGCATCTGCTTTTTGTATGGATTTTAGTTAAGGATTATAGAAAAATCAGTACGAATGCGCCGACAACGAAACAGTATAAAGATAGGACCTTCAGGTTTCCCTTCGCCATAATTCCCATAAACCATTTCATGGAGAAATAAGTAGTAAACAGAGTCGCGATGAACGCGGCGGCATAAGGGAGCATTAAGGTTCCTAGATCCGGATCGTTCAGCAGATCCTTCCCTTCTAGAATCATACCGCCAACACTCACAGGAATGTATAAGAAGAAGGAGAACTTCAGTGCAGTCTCCTGCTTCCACCCTAGCAGTAAGGAAGTAACAATGGTCGACCCGGAACGGCTGATACCGGGAATCAAAGCCACAGCCTGAGCAAGTCCAACCAAGAGGGTATCCCGGAACGATAAATCTTTGTCTGATTTTCGTCCACGAAGATTTCTAACAATCCACAGGGCTACCCCCGTGATCAGGAGAGCAATCCCGATTGTGGTCATACCTTTAAATACATCGCCGATAACATCACTGAACAAGGCTCCAAGAAGACCGGCAGGAATCGTAGCAATTATTAAATAGATGCCAAGCTTAAAGTCCGCTTTGTCTTCTTCAGAACGTTTGAATATGTATCTGAAGAAAGAGACGATTAATTTGATTAGATCATGCCGATAAATGAAAATAATGGCCAGCAGGGAAGCGGTGTTAACGAGAACCTCAAAGCTGAGACCTTCAATGTGCAGGCCGAACAGTCTTTCTACAATAATCAGATGGCCGCTTGATGATACAGGGATAGGTTCTGTAAACCCTTGAACGACCCCTAGAACAAAATATTTCAGCAACTCCCAAACATCCACAGTGGTTCCTCCTAAAATATGTATTATACCTTTTGCCACACAAGTTATAGTAACGGCTCTCAAACGACTTTGTCAAAATTCAAGTGATTTAGTAGTTTTTAGTTGAAACTCGCTGGGTAGAGGTTCTCGTCCTACGCTCTGTAACATATAGTTATAGTATTTACACAGGGGGAGATGAAGAATGGGAGATTTACATACAGGAGCGGCTCTGACTGCGGGCTTTCTTTCATTTCTATCTCCATGTGCCCTACCGCTATATCCTTCTTACTTGTCATATATTACAGGTTTGTCGCTAGGGAAGCTGCGTGAGGAAGGACACTCCCCGATGATCCGCAGTAAAATTCTGCTCCACACGCTTGCTTTCGTAGCTGGATTCTCCATTATTTTCTACTCACTGGGGTTTGGCGCAGGCATCATTGGAGAGTGGTTTACGGGTTATCGTGGGGTTGTCCGCATCATAGCAGGTGGAACGATCTTCTTCATGGGGATGGTTAGTCTGGGATTGCTGCGGCCAGGCTGGATTATGCGTGAAAGAAGAATAGGTTCTATGTGGAACCACGCCGGATATTTCGGCTCCTTCTTGTTTGGAATCGGCTTTGCCGCGGGCTGGTCCCCCTGTGTTGGACCCATCCTGGCTGGGATTATTGCGCTCGCCGCTGTACATCCTGCGTCATGGTTCGTGCTAATTACCGCCTACGCGGCCGGATTTGCATTGCCTTTCTTTGTCATGGCTATATATGTGGATTCAACAAAGTGGATCTCCCGCCATGCCGGTTGGCTGAATAAGGCCGGCGGCGGGATTATGCTTCTAATTGGTCTGGCGCTGATCTCCGGCAGAATGGCCCGGCTCAACGTATGGCTGCAGCAAATTACTCCAGACTGGCTTGTTCTATAAAATTAAGTGAAGTAGTCAATCGTAGCAGCAGGAAAGTGTTCAAAGATCTGTTCGGTAATAAATTCCCGTAAAGCGGTTTGTTGTTCATCGGGGTAAACATACTTGTACTGGCCATAACGGCCCCACTTCATTTTTCGCTTGGCGATATCCATGTCCAGCTTGGTCTTTGGATAGCGCTGCTCAATAACCCTTTTCGCTGTCTTGGTAAAGCGGTGCTGGATCATTTCGAACGTCATATCCTTCAGGGGCTCCCTGGGGAGTGCAGCCGCCAATCGTTCAAGTAAAGAGGCATAGCCATCTTCCCATCCTTCGTACCAAATGATAGGAGCAATAATGAAGCCAAGCGGATAGCCTGCCCGGGCAATCTTGCCTGCTGCTTCAATTCGTTCTTCAAAGCGGGAGGTGCCCGGTTCAAACTGCCGAATCACATAATCGGCATTAATGCTAAACCGGATTCGGGTATGACCATTGTGCTTTACATGAAGCAGAGGGTCGACATGGTGGTATTTTGTCACAAAGCGAAGCCTGCCGTATTCCTCATTCGCCATAAAGGTTATAAGCTCTTCCAAGGATCCTGTGATGTGCTCAAGGCCAACTGGATCAGAGGTACAGGCTGCTTCGAAGCGCGTAATTTCCGGAATTCTCTCGTTGATATAGTTTTTGGCAGCTCCGAGAATATCCTCTGTATTTACATATACGCGAATATATGGCTTAGCCCCCAGCGTTGTCTGCAAATAGCAGTAGTGACAATGTCCCATACAGCCTGTGGAGATCGGAATGGCGTACTCAGCCGAAGGCTTGGATTGGTCAAAAGTGAGCGTCTTGCGCACTCCGACGACAAGGGTTCGCTTGGCATTTTTGTATTTTTCCAAATCCGTCTCTCCAGGCAGGCCTGTAATCCTATTGTGAGAGCTCGTCATCTTATAAGGAATACCTTGAGACTGTACCCATTTCAGAATCCGTTCTCCTTTTGGATATTCAAGCGCCCCGGGCTCAAAATATGCAAAATCAGGGATAAAGGGCTTTGTTGGCTTAACAATTTTGGCTGGTCGTTCAGTCAAGCTAGTGTTCAAATTCATCGCTCCTTTTTCTCCAGAGATTTTGCCGCAGGCAGAGGGAGGTGGCGCTCTTAGTCTGTGCCCGCAAGAAGCTTATGAATCCTGCCAAAATTCACACAAAGTCTAAGAGCTCTTCGCGCCAGGACTTGCCAACAAGTTGCTCAAACATGTATCATTACTAGAGCAGAGAACCATCGGACAAAGGACTGTACCGAATGGAAATTTAGAAAAGAGGGAAGCAGATGCCAACGCCCAGTATGGAGGATTATTTGGAGCGCATCTATAAACTGATCGATGAGAAGGGCTATGCGCGCGTCTCGGATATTGCTGAAGGATTGGAGGTTCACCCATCGTCAGTTACCAAAATGATTCAGAAGCTGGATAAGGATGAGTACCTGATTTATGAGAAATATCGAGGCCTTGTTCTGACCAATAAGGGGAAAAAGGTGGGCAAGCGTCTGGTTGACAGGCACGCACTGCTCGAGGAATTTCTGACCATGATTGGCGTGCAGGAGGAGAATATCTACAAGGATGTTGAGGGGATTGAACACCATTTAAGCTGGGATTCCATTACCTGTATTGAGACACTTGTTGAATATTTCCGCAGGGATAGTACAAGGCTCCAAGATCTATCCGAAGTTCATAACGAGTTGATAGGCGGTTCGTAAAGTGGCATCTGTCCCGCGGGCAGATGTTTATTTATTTTAAATAAGATTTGGGGAGGAAATAACCAAAATGAAGTTCCGCAGATGGGTGATTCTGCCGCTGTTGATGTTGCTGGTACTGTCAAGCTGGAGCTTGCCTCCAAGTGCCAAAGCTGCTCCAATTACGATGCTAATGGATGGAAGGACACTAGAAAGCGATGTCCCTCCATTCATTAAGTCAAACACGGCCCTTGTGCCGCTCCGGGTTATCACCTCCGGGATTGGGGCCTCTATTAATTGGAACAAACAAACTCAGACGGTTGTCATCGAACGTGAAGGAGAGAGCATCTCCCTAACATTGGGTTCGAAGACGGCCAAAGTTAATGGAACAGCAGTCCTGCTTGATGTGCCTATGCAGGCGGTGCAGAATCGGACATTAGCGCCTCTGCGTTTTGTAGGCGAGCATTTGGGGCTCACGGTCAATTGGAATCAGGCATCCAACCAGATTACCCTAAATAGTGGCGGGGGGACATTACCGACGGTACCTCCGATTACGGTGCCTCAGCCAGGGGAAGGACAGTCAGGAACAAATCCTGCTCCTCAAGGAGAGATGCGCGGCGCTTGGATTGCATCCGCCTTCAACATTGATTGGCCAAGCACTTCTTCAATCGGAAATGCAGCCAAACAGAAGCAGGAATACATCAGCATGCTGGATGATCTGCAGAACGTAGGAATCAATGCAGTATTCGTTCAAGTCCGGCCGTCTGCGGACGCTCTTTATCCATCTTCATTGGTGCCGTGGTCACAATATCTAACCGGTAAGCAAGGGCAAAACCCAGGTTACGATCCGCTGGCTTTTATGATTGAGGAGACCCATAAGCGGGGAATGGAATTCCATGCCTGGTTCAATCCATTCCGTGCAAGCTCAAGTACAGATACTAGCAAGCTTGCGAAGAACCATGTAGCGATTCAGCATCCGGAGTGGATTGTTAAACAAGGGGGCAAATTATACATTAACCCTGGCATTCCTGCCGCGAGAGCTCACATTATTAGCGCGGTTATGGAGGTCGTTAACAATTACGATATAGATGGGGTGCATTTGGACGATTACTTCTACCCGTCCGGTGAGACGGCAAAGGATAAGTTTAACGATGATGCAACCTTCACAAGCTACAATTCTACAGGAATTAAGAATAAAGGGGATTGGCGGCGGGACAACATCAATCAGTTTGTTCAGCAGCTTGGAGCTAAGATTCATGCAGCCAAACCAGATGTCTCTTTCGGAATCAGCCCATTTGGCATTTGGCGCAACAAAGCAACCGATGTGACTGGATCGAATACGTCGGGAAATTCAGCTTATGACAGCATGTATGCCGATGCTCGCACATGGATTCGCAACTCCTATATCGACTATATTGCTCCCCAGGTGTATTGGAGCTTTTCCACTAAGAATGCACCCTACGACAAGGTGGTGGATTGGTGGGCTACCGAGGTGAAGGGGACTCCCGTTAAGCTGTATATTGGACATGCGCCTTATAAGGTAGGAACTCCTGAAGTAGGCTGGCAAACCGCTTCAGAGATTGTGAATCAATTGAAATACAACGAGCAATATGATCAGATCCAAGGCAGCATTTTCTATAGTGCAAGTTCGCTTCGCAAGAACCCATTAGGACTTATTTCTCTCTTAAAATCTTATTTCGGGCAATGAACTGAATTTTGATTGCTGCAAAGACATATATACAACCCTTATCTTCATACATCTACAGTAGCCACGGCGGCTGCTCATTTGTATGAGATGGGGGTTGTTTTATTATGCGGATTAACGCGGTATTTCAAGGCGGTGGCGTCAAAGGCATTTCCTTAGCCGGCGCGGTAAAAGCGGCGGAGCAGTCTGGGTTTAGCTTTAACCGGTTGGCAGGGACCTCCTCAGGCTCCATTGTGGCAGCCTTCTTGGCCGCAGGCTATACGGCAGATGAGCTGAAGACTTTAATTATGCAGACTTCGTTTGAGAGCTTCCTGCGAAGGGCTGCAATTTTCAACATAGCTGGAGTTGGACCAGCGCTTCGTGTACTGCTCAAGAAGGGTCTGTATTCCGGAGAGGCGCTGGAAAGGTGGATTAAGAAAGTGCTGGAGGAGAAGGGGATCCGTACGTTTGGAGATCTGGAGAAGGGGAAGCTGAGCATTGTAACCTCGGACATTACCAATGGTCGAATTCTGGTGCTGCCGGATGATCTCGACAAGCTGGGGATTCCATCCGCTTCCTTTGAAGTAGCCCATGCGGTGAGGATGAGCTGCAGTATCCCTTACTTCTTTGATCCTGTACTGCTGCGCCTACCTGTTCGACTCGCTAAGAGCAGGCCGTTCGCTGATCAATTTCTCCATATCGTCGACGGGGGTCTGCTGAGCAATCTTCCCTTATGGTTGTTTGACCAAAATGGGTTAAGAACTAATGGGGAGCTCATCCCTACGGTGGGTTTTATGATGGTAGGCAAGAATTCGGGGAGACCTCACCGGATTACGGGACCGGTCAGCATGCTCCAAGCTCTCGTCGAGACTATGCTCTCTGCCCATGATGAAAGATACATTGAGCAATCGAATCGCTACCGGACTATTAAAATTCCTACTCTGGGTATTGCTACGACCCAATTTGATATCAATCAAGAAGAAAGCCTGCAGCTTTATGAATCCGGACTTCTCGCCGGAAGCAGCTTCTTCAGAGACTGGAACAGTAAAGTCTATGAAGAACAATTCATAAAGTTCAGCAGGCTTGCTAAGTGATGTTTATTAATGATATTTGGGTGTATCCTCATCGTTCTTTCCCTTATTGCCATCAATGACCTGGAAAGGATAGCTTTTGCGCTTGCCCGTATTGGACGACATGGAAGAAGTACGCCGCTGCTGAGCAAGCTTGGCCGCCGTTCGAGCAGAAGGCTTAATCTTTGGTGTCTTTTGATATTTTTTTGGAGGATATTTATACAGCACATAGATTAGGCCAAACAGGATCAGCGGGATGAGAATGGAAATCAAGCCTTGTGTGGAAGACAAAGCTTCCGGAATCCCGATGATTGCCAGTGCGATAATGATCCAAAAAAAGACGGCTTGCTTCTTCATGACGTGATCACCCTTTCGCAGGATCTAATACTGTACTGCTAGCAACACTTTCTATTGGAGACTCCTTCTCAAGCTGGGCATCAAGCTCCAGCATACGGTTGAAGGAAGCGATAGAAACCTCCACTTGGTCGTCAGACGGCTCTTTGGTCGTTAGCAGCTGCAGCCATAATCCCGGATAGCCCAGAAAGCGAAGGACCGGGATATCCCGTACTGCATTCGTTAAGCGCAGCAGTTCAAAGGAAAGCCCGATGACAAGCGGCAGCAGCAGCAGACGAATGTATACCCGTTCCCACACGTTATCCCAATGGAAGAAAGAATACACGATGATGCCTACAATAACTGTGAAGATGATAAAGCTGCTCCCGCAGCGGTAATGCAGTCGTGTATATTTCTGAACGTTGGCTACGGTTAACTCTTCTCCCGCTTCATAAGCACTTATCACTTTATGCTCGGCACCGTGATATTGGAACAGTCGCTTAATCATAGGTGTCAGGGATAAAGCCCAGAGGTACCCGAGAAGCAGAATGATCTTGATGACGCCCTCGATCAAGGTATGGACAAAACGATTATCGTAAAGTCCCTGAAACAGAAACTGCTCAATGATAGCCGGTACTGCTGTCAGAACGATTTTGCCGAAGAGGAAGGAAAGAACACCTGCAACAGCTACACCAACAATCATGGTAAGCGAGAAGGAGGATTCCTCTTCCTCTTTCTCTTTGGCTCGCTCCGCGGGATCGGTCTGATCATCCGCCAGCGCTTCGGCCGAGTAGTTCAAGTGTTTAGATCCCTTGGCACTGGAATCAATAATGCTGACGATTCCTCGGATCAGAGGAATTTTGCGAAGGGTCTTTACCCACGACTTATCCTGCTTCGGAACCTCCAGATACGTAATTTCTCCATTATTGCGGCGGACAGCCGTAACGTTTACATGCTTTCCGCCAAACATAACTCCCTCAATGACAGCTTGGCCGCCATAGATGGCTGGTTTTGATTGCTGAGGCACAACTTCACCTTCCCTGATAATTGTTATGAAATGAACAACAGGTAAACCTGTGTTTCCATTGTAACGGACTTTTTCTTCAAATTCTAGTTGGTTAAAGGTATTTTGAAGTGCACATACTAAAGCCGTGGGTCGCAGGGCTTTTCTTAAGTGGTTTGGAAAGGGGTAATGACCGTGGCCGAAGAACATACAACAGATTCAGAAATCAAGACCAATCCGATTCGTTTTGCCATCCGGCTTGGATTCTTTGCCGGGTTGATCTGGGGAGCCGTTCACGGTTTTTTCTATTATATGCGTTTTACAGTGGTGATTCCAGGCTTTTTGGCCGAGCCCTTTTTTAAGCACAGCTTCCTGGTCACTAGACCTGGATATTATGTAGGGTGGCTAGTATTTATCTTATTCTCCATCGTTGCCTCGCTTCTATATACGCTGGTGCTGAGGAAAGTAAAGGGCCCATGGATGGGCATGTTCTATGGTCTGCTGTGGTTTGTGCTCATATATGCTTTGTTGTCTCCTGCACTGCATATGGCTCCTTTACTTTTTAAGATGGGGTGGAACAGTCTGATCAGTGAAGTCTGTTTGTTTCTGCTCTGGGGATTGTTTATTGGTTATACCGTGGCAACAGAGTATAACGATGAGCGATTTAGGGAGCCGAAGAAGGCTTTAGCCTAGGGAAAAAGCTTCTCAATCCTGTTCTTCCTATGTTAAAATAACTTTTGGTTATTTTATGTAGACTGGAGTGGTTACCGGTGAGCCGAATTTTACTGATGAACGGTCCTAACCTGAATATGCTAGGTATACGTGAACCAGGTATATACGGGGAATTGAGCCTTGCTGCTATTGAGGATCGGCTTAAGCGAAAAGCTGCCGACTTGGGCATCGAGCTCTCGTGTTTCCAATCCAATCATGAAGGAGCCCTGATTGACCGCATCCATGCGGCCTATGGGGAAACTGACGGGATCCTGTTAAATCCAGGTGCATTGACCCATTATAGCTATGCCCTACGGGATGCTCTGCAGACCGTGAGTATTCCAGTCGTTGAGGTACATATGTCCAACATCCATGCACGCGAGGAATTCCGACACACCTCAGTTATCGCGCCCGTGGCCGTTGGACAAATTGCCGGCTTTGGAGCGGACAGCTATGAACTGGGCCTAATTGCTCTTCACAAGCATTTGGAGAACAGGAGATAAGGAGACCTTAATATGGCTAATCAAAGAGTAAGCAAACTGCAAACAGCGCTGCAGGAGCGGAATTTGGATGCTGTGTTTATCACGAATCCGATCAACCGCAGATATTTGACCGGGTTTACCGGTTCATCCGGCTATGTGTTTATTACAGCGGATAAATCCTATTTTTTAACCGATTTTCGTTACACAACACAAGCGGCGGAACAAGCTGTCGGATTTGATATCATACAGCATGGCCCGGATGTTCTTGATACAGTCAAGGAGCTTTTTGAGACTGAAGGTGTCAAGCGTCTAGCATTTGAAGGGGACGACTTATCCTATTCAGTTCATGCTAAATATCAGCAAGCCTTACAAAAGGCCGAGTTGGTCTCGGTATCCGGCTTAGTAGAGGATCTTCGGATCATCAAAGATGAGGAAGAGCTGGCCGTGATGAAAGAGGCCGCCGAGCTTGCGGACCGCACCTTTATGCACATGCTAGATGTACTTAAGCCAGGTGTGAGTGAGCTCGAAGCCGCTGCAGAGCTGGAATTCTTTATGCGTAAGAACGGAGCAACTGGTCCATCCTTTGACACGATTATTGCATCCGGCGAGCGTTCGGCTCTTCCGCACGGTGTGGCAAGCAAGCGGATTATTCAGGCAGATGAATTTGTGACGATGGACTTTGGAGCTTTGTTCGAGGGATACTGCTCTGATATTACGCGCACTGTTGCCATCGGCAATCCTTCTGCGAAGCACCGGGAAATTTACGATATTGTGCTGGAAGCTCAGCTTTATACACTGGAGAATATTCGGCCTGGCATGACAGGACGCGAAGCAGATGCACTGGCAAGGGACATTATTACCCGATATGGATACGGGGAGCAATTTGGACACAGCACCGGACATGGTCTCGGCATGGAAGTGCATGAGGCGCCAAGACTCTCCAAGCTTAGCGACGATATTCTGAAGCCGGGAATGGTCGTTACGGTAGAGCCGGGAATCTATATCCCAGGCTTCGGCGGAGTCCGGATCGAGGACGATATTGTTATGACGGAGACCGGAATGCGGCGCCTTACGGAGTCAACCAAGGAACTGATTTCTCTTGGTTAATTGTTGTCCATTTGGAGATAGACTTTACTTCAGGTTTTAGTGTACTTTATATATTAGGCTGTTTATTTTGAGGAGGTTTTTTTGTGATTTCAGTAAATGATTTGAAGACAGGACTTACCGTGGAAGTGGAGGGAGATATCTTTACAGTTATTGACTTCCAACACGTAAAGCCAGGTAAGGGTGCTGCATTCGTTCGCACCAAGCTGAAGAACCTTCGCAACGGCAATACGGTAGAACGTACTTTCCGTGCAGGCGAGAACATCGGCCGTGCTCAAATTGAGAACCGCGATGTACAGTATTTGTATGCCAGCGGACAAGAACATGTATTCATGGATAATCAAACCTATGATCAGTTCAGTCTGACATCTGAGCAGTTGGAGTGGGAATTGAATTTCCTTAAAGAGAATATGAACGTGAAGATCGTTAGCTTCCAAGGCGAAATTCTTGGGATCAACCTGCCAACCAGCGTCGAGCTGAAGGTTGTTGAGACAGAGCCAGGAATTAAAGGGAATACAGCAACAGGTGCTACGAAGAACGCGAAGCTCGAAACGGGTCTGAACGTACAGGTACCTCTCTTCATTAACGAAGATGATGTTCTGCTGATTGATACTCGTGAAGGAAAATACGTATCCAGAGCATAGTTCTTCCAGCAATAGGACTTATCTTACTAGAGGTCCAGAGGGAAGTTCCTTTACCCATTGAGGGTAAAGGAACTTTTTTTAATGAATAAATCACCGGAAAAGAATAGCGTCTTTCCTAACTTTCGTATTATACTGAGGTAAAGCGTTACCGATAAACATAACATGCTTATTACAGGTTATGATGGAAATGGGAGTGGGTTATTTGGCTTTATACGTCATGAAATTTGGAGGAAGCTCTGTAGGAGATACAGAGCGGATGAAGCGGGTAGCACAGCGTGTAGTGGATAAGCAGAAGGAAGGGCATCAGTGCGTTGTGGTGGTTTCTGCGATGGGCGATACGACGGATGACTTGATTGATCAAGCCAAGCTGCTGAGTGAGGCGCCTCCCGCCAGAGAAATGGATATGCTCATGACCACGGGTGAGCAAATATCGATCGCTTTACTGTCTATTGCGCTGCATGAACTTGGAAGCAAGGCTGTGTCCTTTACAGGATGGCAGGCCGGCTTCCGCACAGAGGCGGAGTTCGGCCGCGCTCGAATCACCGACATTGACCCAGTTCGCGTGCAGCAGGCACTTGAAGATGGGCAGATCGTCGTTGTAGCCGGATTCCAAGGGATGACGGTTGAAGGTGAGATTACGACTTTTGGACGCGGCGGTTCGGATACGACAGCGGTGGCTATGGCAGCGGCAATTAAGGCTGATGTATGTGAAATCTATACAGACGTTGACGGGGTATACTCAACGGATCCAAGAATTGTCAAGTGCGCCCGGAAGCTGAATGAAATTTCATATGATGAAATGCTGGAGCTCGCCAATCTTGGGGCGGCAGTGCTTCATCCAAGAGCGGTGGAGTATGCTAAGCACCATCAAGTGAAGCTGGTTGTACGTTCCAGCTTTAATCATAATGAAGGCACGGTTGTGAAGGAGGAAGTTACTATGGAGCAGGGCGTTGTTGTTAGCGGAATTGCCTATGACAAAAATGTGGCCAGAATCAGTATTATCGGCGTATCCCATGTACCGGGGGTACTGGCTAAGGTATTCGGATCTTTGGCCGCAGCCAAGATCGATGTAGATATTATTGTACAGAGTGGTGTAACTGACGGAGAAGCTGATTTCTCCTTTACCGTTGCGCTGACAGACCGGGATCAGGCTCTCGAAGTTCTTAGAGAAATTCGTGAAGAGCTGCCTTACAAAGAGGTAACCACAGAGGATAATCTAGTAAAGGTGTCCATCGTAGGTGCAGGCATGGTCAGTCACCCAGGGGTGGCGGCTCAAATGTTCGATGTGATTTCAAAGCAAGGGGTTAACATCAGTATGGTCAGCACCTCGGAAATTAAAGTATCCTGTGTGATTGAGGCCGGAAAGCTGACAGAGGTTGTTCAGGCTCTGCATACAGCATATGGACTTGATACTTCGGAGCAGGCGTTTGTGGGCGGTCCAAAAGAACGCCGGTAAATTTAATAGACCAGCTTACTTTATACTTATACGAGGAAGATGTATGGCAGTTAGCCGTGCATCTTCCTTTTTTTTGTGCATGAAATCGGTGATAAATACTAACTTCATAGCATAACGATTTAATGAACATTCGGACAAGTAGGGGGAGATTAAACTGGATAAATTTGTGACATCGATGGCATCACTGAGGCTGCTGTCGGGTACGCTGGAGATTTTAGCGGCGCTATGGATGCTAAAGCTTGGAAGGGTCGACCAGGCACTCGCGGTCAATTCAGGCTTAGCCCTGGTTGGGCCAACTATTCTAATCTTAACGACCTCTATTGGACTGATTGGTATGGCGGATAAGCTGTCATGGGGGAAGATGATTTTTATTACGATCGGGGTTGCCTGTCTCTTAATCGGGATTTTGAAGAAATGATAGATTTGCAGTCATAAAGTAGAAGTACAAGCATAACATGTTACAGACACCATAGTTATAGTAAGAAATCTGGATCTAGATTCCAGTAATGACGAAGGGGCTGAGCTGAAATGAATGCGACATGGCTCACGGTGTTCCCGGAAAAAATCAAGCAGCTTCTGCAGCAGCTGTCTTCTTCCCTGTTCGAGCAGCTGGAAGAGATACGCTTTCGAGAGGGGCGTCCGTTTGAGCTCAATACAGGCGGCAGCTATTACTTCTTGACCCCGGAGGGAGGGCTCACCCGTGATCCCTCACAGGCTTATTGTCCTGACAGGGAGGAAGGGCGAAAGGTGCTTGATCTCATCACGAATCATTCCCTGTATACGATGGAAGAGGAGCTGAGAAAGGGCTTCATCACGCTCCCCGGAGGCCACCGTGTAGGTTTAGCAGGAAGGACTGTGCTGAGCGGGGGCAGGGTGGAGCATATCCGTGAGATCAGCAGCTTTAATTTGCGGATTGCCCGTGAAATACGAGGGGCCGCAACACCGCTTCTTAAGCACTTGCTAGATTTTAAGCGGAAGAACGTACTGCACACGCTGATCATCTCACCGCCTCAGCAGGGAAAGACGACCATGCTAAGAGATTTGGCACGTCAAATCAGCAGTGGCAGCTGGGGGCATTCCGAAGCCAAATGGTCAGGGCTTAAGGTGGCCATTGTGGATGAACGCTCTGAGATTGCAGGATGCAGGCAGGGAGTTCCTAGCTTTGATCTTGGTCCCAGAACGGACGTGATGGACGCCTGTCCCAAGGCGGAAGGCATGATGATGATGCTCCGCTCTATGTCGCCGGAAGTCATCATTGTGGATGAGATTGGCCGAGCAGAGGATGCAGCTGCTATTGCAGAAGCGCTTCACGCTGGAGTATCGGTAGTCGCAACCGTTCATGGTGCTGAGGTGGCAGAGGTGCTGAGTCGGCCATTCTTATCAAGCCTTGCGGAAGGCGCCTTCTTCCAGAGGTTTGTTATCCTCTCACGGGCTGAGCGCAAGCTTACCTTCCGGCTGCTGGATGGTAAACAGAGGCCTATGCTGCTTGAGGGTTCACCTTCCGGGGGAGGCTGGGGCTATGCTTAAAATCCTCGGAGCAGCCCTGATCCTCTTAGCTTCTACATTAGCCGGCTGGTGGAAGGCCAGCGGTTATGCTGCCAGACCTCATGAGATCAGGCGCTTGATCCTCGCCCTTCGGAGAATGGAGACTGAGATCGGCTATGGCTTTACCCCGCTTCCTGAAGCCTTTAGCCGGATTGGTGCCCAGAATCGCGAGCCCCTGCGCTCCCTCTTCATTGAGGCGGCCGAGGCCATGGGTCCACCGCGGAATTGGACGGCACAAGATAGCCTGCATCATGCGATTCGCGAACGCTGGAAGTACAGCTATATGAAGGCAGGAGAGCGGGATGTGATGTATCAGCTAGCATTTTCCCTTGGGACAAGCGATCGGAAGGATCAGCTGAATCATCTTGAGACAGCGATCAGACAGCTGGAGACGGAAGAAGCTGTAGCGCTGGAAGAGCAGAGGCGTTACGAGAAAATGTGCAGGAGCCTTGGGCTTCTAGCCGGCGCCTTCATCGTAATCTTGATCTATTAATGTCCGTATTCCTTCAGCGGAACGCTTACCAGGAACGGATCGCGAGGTGCCTATTGATGAACATAGATGTGAATGCAATTTTTCAAATTGCAGGAATTGGGATCATTATTGCTATGATTCACACCGTGCTTAAGCAGATGGGAAAAGAGGATATGGCGCATTGGGTAACGGTCATAGGCTTTGTGGTTGTGCTGTTTATGGTTGTTCGGCTGCTGGACAGCTTGTTTCAGGAAATCAAATCGATTTTTTTGTTCCAGTAGGTGAAGCATCGTGGAAATGATTCAAGTGGTGGGCCTGGGCCTGATTGCAGCCGTGCTGATCATGATCATCAAAGAACAGAAGCCGCTGTTCGCCTTTTTGATTACCATCTGTACAGGGGTCACGCTATTTCTATTCCTGGCCGGAAAGATCGGCTCGATTATCGGTACCTTTGAGGATCTGGCCGTTTCTGCGGGTGTCCAAGCCATCTATCTCAAGACCATTCTAAAAATCATAGGCATTGCCTATATCGCCGAATTTGGAGCACAAATTGTGCGGGATGCCGGGCAGGAAAGCATTGCTTCCAAGATTGAATTAGCGGGAAAAGTGTTGATTATGGTACTGGCTATACCCATCATCGGCATCATCATAGAGACGGTGATGAAGCTGATGCCCGCATAGAAATGGGGTCAACGGATGAAACGGCGGATCATGATACGCTTGGCAGGATTGACGCTGGCTTGTCTCCTTGCATTCGTCTTGCAACTTCTGATGCCGGGGAAAGCCGCAGCATATGCAGAGGAACCCTCTTCTTCTCAAGGACAAGTAGACGAGCTGCAGACCCAGCAGGTGGAGACATATTGGGAGCAGCTAATGAAGGAATACGGGGGGTTCTTCCCGGAAGGGCGCCTGCCTACCTTCAAAGAGATGCTGCTTTCACAGGGCGGCGGCTTCAGCATATCCTCAGGCTTGACAGGTCTTCTTCGCTATATGTGGCACGAAGTACTGTATAGCGGGCACATTCTGGTTACGATTGTGGTGCTCACGGTGATCAGCATGATGCTTGAGACGCTGCAGAGTGCTTTTGAAAAAGGAAATGTCGGCAAGGTCGCTTTTGCGATTTGCTATATGGTTATTTTGGTGTTAGCTGTTAATAGCTTTCACTCCGCGGTCGGGTACGCGACTCAAGCGATAACCGGAATGATCGATTTCATGATGGCGATGGTTCCCTTGCTGTTCACACTGCTCGCCTCGATGGGAAATGTAGTTACGGTTTCTGTGACCCACCCGCTTGTCGTCTTTATGGTCCACACGGTGGGAACATTGGTCCATGTCGTGGTGTTTCCCCTCTTGTTCTTCTCGGCGATCCTGCATATTGTCAGCTCCATGACAGACAAATATAAGCTGAACCAGCTGGCCAACCTTCTGCGAACCGTGGGAATGGGACTCCTAGGTGTGCTGCTTACCGTTTTCCTCGGTGTAATTTCGGTAAAAGGCGCTGCGGGCTCGGTAGCAGACGGAGTTACGCTTCGGACCGCTAAGTATCTCACAGGCAACTTTGTACCAGTTATTGGGAAAATGTTTGCAGATGCGACAGATACGGTGATATCCGCTTCCATCCTGGTAAAAAACTCTGTAGGGCTTGTGGGCGTTGCCATTATTTTGTTTCTGTGTGCGTTCCCAGCCATAAAAATCCTGACTTTGGCGCTCATTTACAATCTCGCCGCCGCCGTGATGCAGCCGCTGGGAGACTCCCCTGTGGTGACTTGTCTGGAGACAATCGGGAAAAGCATGCTCTACGTGTTTGCGGTGCTTGCTGCGGTAGGACTTATGTTCTTCCTGGCTATCACCATTATGCTGACTGCCGGTAACATCACCGTCATGATGCGGTAATAAGGAGTGAAGAAAATGTCATGATGACCTGGCTTGCGGATTGGTTGAAGGAGATCATCTTTGTCGTGTTGATCTCGGTATTTGCCGAGATGCTTCTCCCCAATCGCAGCATGGAGCGCTATGTAAAGCTGGTTGTCAGCATGCTGATCCTAATGACACTGCTTTCACCTCTCCTCAAGCTGTTTTCGGATGCTCCGGCGGAGCGGCTTGCAACGGTTCTAGCTGAACCCCATCCGCAGGGAGATGGAAGCTTGGAAGAGATCTTGAGACGGGGCGAAGAGCTAAAGAATTCGCAGCAGAAGGATACGATGGAATGGGCGGGTAGAGAAACGGCAGAGCAAATAAAACGTCAGATCGAAGCAGGTACAGGGCTGAATGTGGACAAAGTGGAAGTGAAGCTTGCGGTCAAGAAGGAGGCCGCCGAGGGGGAGGTTCCCGAATATGACAAGCCTACCATTACCTCAGTCAAAATCATGCTTGGAAAGCAGGCAAAAGAACCCACGCAGCAAGCTAAACAGGAATCATCGTCCTCGGCTTCCGGTGGGATTTCAACCACCCCTGAGGGAGTGAACGTCCCGAGAATTTCGGTAAAACAGGTTGAGCCGGTGGAAATTCAGGTTGGCTCCCCATCAGAAGAAAGTGAACCACGGGAGGGAGATAGTAAGGCCGTGATGAATTCGGCGGCTGAGCATACAGAAGACCAAGACCAGGTTAGGGTTCAGGGACAGGAACTTAAGGCAGTGAAGGAACGGATCTACGAGCTTATTGGGGGGAACTGGGGGATTGAGCGAAGTCTAATTCGCATTGTTCCCTGGACTGAGGATTCTTCAGGATAAGGGGGTGATGAAACGGTGAAATGGTTAAAGAAGCTGGAGCAGTGGCTTGGCAAGGGAAGCGATGGAGGCAAGAAGGTTCATACTTTCCGTCTGCTAATTATTATTGGATTGGTTGGGGCCGCATTCATGCTGTTTAATTCCTTTGTTCATATCAAAAAAGTTGATCCGGCTGGTGAAGGGCGGGAACCACCAATGGCAGCTTCAACCCTGCAATCTTCGTCCGATTCATCCTCTAGAGAAGGCGGGGGAGCTTTTGACCAAATTGAGGCAGAGCTGGAGGCGAAGACTAGAGATATTCTGGAGAAAATTGTTGGCGTAGGCTCGGTAGACGTCTTGGTTACGGTCGATTCTACAGAAGAGATCGTGGTTCAACGAAATATGAAGGACACCCAGCAGCTTACGGACGAGACGGATGCCGGTGGCGGCAAGAGGCATGTTACGGAATATACACGTGACGGGCAAATTGTTACCTATGAATCCTCGGGGAATCAGCAGCCGATTGTGACCAAAAAGGTGAAACCCAAGGTAAGAGGGGTACTCGTGGTTGCCAAGGGAGCGGAGAATAAAGTAGTTAAGCAGATGATTATTGATGCGGTGGAAAAAGGGCTCAATGTCTCGTCTTACCGAATATCCGTAGCTCCCAGAAAGCAGGTTGAATAAGGAGCGGGAAGCTCCATGATAATGATGCTTCCGAAGCGAGTTTTAATTGCGAAGAGAATCCTGGAGTAAAGCTCCAAAAGAATGATGCTTCCGAAGCGAGTTTTAATTGCGAAGAGAATCCATGGAGTAAAGCTCCAAAAGAATGATGCTTCCGAAGCAAGTTTTTATTGCGTAGCCATTTCAATGGAGTAAAGCTCCATAAAAACTTTTAGGAGGAACCAAAATGAAATCCAAAAGACAAACAATCTGGCTTGTATCCATGCTCAGCTTAATGGTCATTCTGTCAGCTTACTATTTGTTTACGGAAGATTCATCAACAAAGCTTCCCAAGACGGCGGACGGTCAGCAGGTAACGGCGGGCGACAAGGACGGAGGCGGGGCTGTCTCCATTGCAGACTCAGCAGCCGGGAACAGTGATGTTGTTGCTACAGAAGTAGAGAGCGGAGGTACGACAGCTGATCATCAAGACGCTGTTAAGGACAGTGAAGATAATGCTGGCACTGAAGCTAAGACAGACGGTGCTGTGAAGGGCGATTCCAAAGAGCAGACGGATAAATCTGGCGCTGACAAGTCAGGGACGGATAACAATGCCAAGGATAAGAAGGATGCAAAGGATACAGGAGCAAAAAGTGATGAGGATGTTCTTAAGCAGGTTGCATCTCAAGGAACGGCAGGCAGTGACCTGGTGACAAACTATCAATATGAGCGGATGGAGAATAATGCGAAGAAGGAAGAGCAGCTGCTGCAGACCATCAACGATCTGACCAAATCTGCCGATGAGAACGCGGCCGCACAGCAGGAGCTTAATGCGCTTCAAGACCGTGAAGCAAAAATTACAGATATTGAAGAGCAGTTGCAGCAGCAGTTGAAGACGAGTGCAGCGGTCACTGAACAGGATGATCAATATAAAGTCGTTGTTCTCAGCGACAAGCTGGATGCGAAGCAGGCAGTAAACATTGTGGATCTGGTAATTAAGCAGCTTGGGGTTACACAAGATAAGGTCAGTGTGCAGTATGTAACGCAATAAACGAATTAGAAAAATGGCGATTTTTGCTGGAAAAGCCCGGGTCCTTCCGGGCTCTTTCCATTTTAAACGATTGTGATATAATACATAAAGTTATGTTCTTGTCCAAGACTAAAGCTTTCAAGAACTCGCTGGCGCTTACCTCGCTTCCGGCGATATTCTTTTTTAAAGCTGAAGGAGTGAATACGTGAAATGTTCAAATTGAACGAAATTAAAGAATTGATAAAATTGGTTGATGAAACATCTATTCATGAATTGGAACTGGAGAATGAAGGTTCCCGTCTTACAATTCGCAAGCCGGGTAAAACTGAGTTTGTACAAGTCCAACCGGCTATGGTAAATGGAGGACAGCCAGTGTCTGTTCCAGCAGTGCATCCTGCCGTAAATACACCTGCCCCTGCTCAGACGAATGCAGCTGCAGCCCCTGCTGAGGCTGACGCTAATCTACATAAAATTGTGTCTCCGATGGTAGGGACTTTTTACCGTTCCTCTTCCCCGGAAGCTGCCCCATTTGTTAGCGTTGGGGATCGTGTCGGAGAGAAAACAACGGTGTGTATTATTGAAGCCATGAAGCTGATGAATGAGCTCGAAGCCGAGGTTAAAGGCGAGATCGTTGACATTCTGGTTGAGAATGGTCAGCTAGTGGAATTCGGACAACCCCTCTTTTTGGTAAAACCGGAATAACAAACCGGATGACGTAACCAGAATCAAACAGGTTTTTAGGAGGGAAGCTACATGAAATTTCAGAAAATATTAATTGCCAACCGTGGTGAGATTGCGGTTCGTATTATCCGTGCCTGCCGTGAGCTGGGCATTTCTACGGTTGCCGTCTACTCGGAGCCGGACAAGGATTCGCTGCATGTACGACTAGCTGATGAAGCATATTGTATTGGACCCACACTATCCAAGGACAGTTACCTGAACTTTACCAACATCATGAGCGTCGCTACATTGACAGAATGTGATGCCATTCATCCGGGATATGGCTTCCTGGCGGAGAATGCGGATTTTGCAGAGATTTGTGATTCCTGCAACGTAACCTTTATTGGTCCATCTGCCGATGCCATAACCCGCATGGGGGACAAGGCGGTTGCGAAGCAGACGATGAAGGATGCAGGGGTTCCGGTTATCCCGGGTTCTGAGGGCCTCATTGAAGACTTGGATGAAGCGGTAAGTCTGGCTAGAGAGATCGGATATCCAGTTATTATTAAGGCTACTGCCGGAGGCGGTGGCAAAGGAATACGTCTGGCGGAGGATGAAGCTTCGCTGATTCAGCAGATTACAACGGCTCAGCAGGAAGCTCAGAAAGCCTTCGGCAACGCCGGAGTTTATCTTGAGAAATATTTGACCGGCATGAAGCATGTAGAGATCCAGATCATCGCCGACCGTCACGGGAATGTCGCTTATCTAGGCGAGCGTGACTGCTCCGTGCAGCGCCGTCGTCAGAAGCTTGTGGAGGAGGCGCCTTGTCCGGTATTGTCTCCAGAGAAGCGGGCTGAGATGGGGGAGGCTGCTGTTCGCGCGGCGCTCGCCGTGAATTATTCGGGCGCAGGCACGCTGGAGTTCCTTCTGGGGCCTGATGGCCAATTTTATTTCATGGAGATGAATACCCGGATTCAGGTCGAGCATCCAGTAACAGAGATGGTAACCGGTGTAGATCTGATCAAGGAAATGATTTCCGTTGCTGAGGGCAACCTTCTTTCCTTTACCCAGCAAGATGTGCAGATTGATGGCTGGTCAATTGAGTGCCGGATCAATGCAGAGGATCCTGCTCGTAATTTCCTGCCGTCCCCTGGCAAAATACAATTCTATTTGGCCCCAGGCGGACCAGGCGTCAGGGTGGATAGTGCGGTTTATCCCGGCTATACCATTAGCCCTTACTATGATTCGATGATTGCCAAGTTGATCGTATGGGCACCGACCCGCGAAGAGGCGATCGCTAAGATGAAGCGCGCTTTAGGAGAATTTGCGGTAGAAGGCATTAGTACGACAATCCCGTTCCATCAGAAGCTGCTTGAGCATCCGACGTTCATTCGCGGTGATTTCGATATCAAGTTTTTGGAAGAGAACGAGATTTAGAACTTGACCCATTGTTTGTCATAATGTGGGCAAAATGATATAGTATTATTAATAAGTGCGCTTGCCTCGAAGTAGAGTCATCCGTAAACTTATTGAGAGGTGGATGAAGAACATGAGTACTTTGCCAACTGAATTTGAACGCACGGACATCGGAGAGATTCAAATTGCGCCTGAAGTTATCGAAGTGATTGCAGGCCTTGCTACGGTGGAAGTGAAGGGTGTTGCCGGAATGAGTGGCGGCTTTGCCGGCGGAATTGCTGAGCTGCTTGGACGGAAGAATTTATCTAAGGGCGTTAAGGTTGAAGTCGGCCAGCGTGAAGCAGCTGTTGACGTATCTGTAATTATTGAATATGGATTCCGTCTTCCTGAAGTTGCAACCGAGATTCAACATAATGTCAAGCGCTCCATTGAGCAAATGACCGGATTATCCGTCGTTGAAGTGAACGTACATATTCATGACGTGATCTTCAAGAATGCCGATAAACATGATGATTCTGAATCAAACAACCGGGTGAAATAGACGTAAAGCAGACCCCCGACATTGTTAATGTCAGGGGTTTACTATAATTTGTAGGGAGCTGGGGGTTTCGTGGCAAAGATTTTGGACAGACTCTTGCTATTTATTTACAGTCTCAGCATTGGCGTGATCTCCGCAGGTACCATTCTTTTGTTATCGGATGCATTGCCTTATACCTTGGATATGAAATTAGAGCGGAACTTATGGATTACGGTGATTGTGGTGGCTGCCATTCTATTTGTGCTCAGCCTTCGCTTCTTCTATGTCTCCGTTCGCCGCAGCCGGAACTCGCTGCCCTCCATTGACCAGCGCACAGAATTTGGAGATATCCAGATTTCGGTGGAGACCATTGAGAATTTGGCCTATAAGGCGGCTTCGCGAGTGCGTGGGGTGAGAGAAGTAAAGACCCGGATCCGCATGTCGGATGCGGGGCTGGAGATCAGCATCCGTGCTTTGGTAGATGGAGAAACTTCCATTCCTCCATTGACAGAGGAAGTGCAGAAGCAAGTGCATGATCATGTAGAAGAGATCACCGGCATTCCTGTGGCTTATGTCTCGGTATATATCGCTAACCTTGTCCAATCGCCGACTATGAAAAGCCGGGTCGAATAGGGGTGAGCTTCCAAAGTGTTTTGGAAAGAGTTGTGGGATAGCCACAAGGGACGTGTGATAGGTGTAGTTGCGGCTGTTTTTCTAAGCGGTATTTATTTGTTTTTTGGTTTTTGGAACATGCTTTTTTGCGCTCTTCTTTTGTTTATTGGCTACACCGCCGGTAAATATAAGGATTTGAATCAAGGCTCTTTGATACCATGGAAAGAATTAAGGGATTGGCTTAACACACGTTGGCGTCCCTTCAAATGATTCCTGTGATACGCTTTCTCCCTGACTGAGCTTACTTGAATAATGCCTAATTTTGTGGAGATTGCGTTTCACAGGTTTTTTTCTGTAAATACTATTGTGCAAATAAATTGTTATGAACTACCGCTTTTAGGAGGAAATAAATTGAAAAGACGTTTAGCTAGAGAAATTGCCGTACAAAGCCTGTATCAAATGGAAATGAATGAAGTTGGTGCGGAAGATGCGGTAGCCATGCTGATTGCTGAAGCTGCGGGCGAGAATGAAAGTGAAGTTGAGATTAAGGATTCCCAAGCGGCTCAGGCTCAAGTGATGGAGCTGGTTCAAGGTACGCTTAGCAACAAGACAGCGATTGATGAGCTTCTTGAGAATTATTTGAAGGGCTGGCAAATCAGCCGTCTGTCACGTGTGGATCGCCAGGTTCTGCGCCTCGCAGCTTACGAAATGGTGTTCCGGGATGATGTTCCGGGTAGGGTAGCTGTGAATGAAGCGATTGAGCTGGCCAAGCATTTTGGCAGTGAGGAATCTGGGAAATTCGTGAACGGTGTGTTGGGAAAAATGATAAAAGACTTGGATCAAATTAAACCAAAATCATAAGATCATTTGGGGGGAGAAGACATGTTGAATCAAGCGTTGATCAATGGCAAGGAAGTATCTGAGGATATTCGCGGCAAGCTGCGTCTAGAAGTGGACAAGCTTGCAGAACAAGGCGTACAGCCAGGACTAGCTGTCGTGCTTGTCGGTGAAGATCCTGCTTCGCAGGTGTATGTCCGCAACAAAGAGAAAGCGTGTCACGATCTTGGGTATTATTCGGAAGTACACCGTCTAGCTGCTGATACTTCGCAAGAGGAACTGCTTGACCTGATTGACAGATTGAATCGTCAGGAGAACATACATGGAATTCTTGTTCAGTTGCCTCTCCCGAAGCATATTAACGAGAAAGCAGTAATTGATGCAATAGCGGTCGAGAAGGACGTAGATGGCTTCCACCCTGTTAATGTAGGGAATCTTGTCATTGGGGACGAGAGTCTTCTGCCTTGTACACCGGCTGGTGTCATTGAATTGATTAAGCGCACCGGTATTGAAATCCCAGGCAAGCACGCTGTTGTGATCGGAAGAAGCAATATTGTCGGCAAGCCTGTATCTCTGCTGCTTCAGCGTGAGAATGCCACGGTTACGATGTGCCATTCTCGCACCGTGAACATGAAGGAAATTACGCGTCAAGCGGATATCCTAGTCGTAGCGATTGGCAAGGCCAATTTCGTGGACGCTTCCTTCGTAAAGCCTGGAGCCGTTGTTATCGATGTGGGGATGAATCGGCTTGATACCGGCAAGCTTGCCGGAGATGTAGACTTCGAGAGTGTGAAGGAAGTGAGCGGTCCAATAACGCCGGTTCCTGGCGGCGTAGGCCCCATGACCATTACGATGCTGATGAGCAACACCCTAACGGCAGCCAAGAGACTAAGCGGTCTAGCCTAATATTAGGAATCAAATGAGGGGGATTCCTCATGGATCAACGCATTTATTCTATTAAGGAACTAAACCGGTATATCCGGATGAAAATGGAGAGCGACCCCTTGCTGTCTGAAGTTTGGATTCGGGGGGAGATCTCCAATTTCACGCATCATTCCAGCGGTCATATGTATTTTACATTAAAGGATGCGGACAGCCGAATAAAAAGTATTATGTTCGCCTCGCATAATCAGCGGCTCCCCTTTATTCCAAAAGAAGGGACGCGGGTCATTGCGCGCGGCAATGTCTCGGTATATGAGCGCGATGGACAGTATCAATTTTACGCGACCCATATGCAGCCGGACGGTATCGGAAGCCTTTATCTGGCTTACGAGCAGCTTAAGAAGAAGCTGGAGGGCGAAGGGTTGTTTGCAGAGACACGCAAACGCCCGCTGCCGAGATTCCCGCGAACCATCGGGGTGATTACTTCCCCGACCGGGGCTGCCGTAAGGGATGTGATGATAACCCTTCAGCGGAGATATCCGCAAGTTCCGGTGGTATTATATCCGGTGCTTGTTCAGGGCAAGGGGGCTGCTCCTTCCATTGTCAAAGCAATTCGGGAAATGAATGCGATGGGCGAGGCAGATGTCTTGATTGTGGGACGAGGCGGCGGCTCTCTGGAGGAGCTGTGGGCGTTCAATGAAGAGATCGTTGCCAGAGCCATTTATGAATCGGAGATTCCTGTGATTTCGGCGGTTGGTCATGAAACCGACTTTACGATTGCCGACTTCGTAGCCGATCTGCGCGCAGCAACCCCAACAGCTGCTGCTGAGCTTGCCGTTCCGCATGTCGCCGAGCTTAAGGAACTGCTTCAGCAGCGTGAACGCCAGCTGCGTCAGGGCTTGCAGCACAGACTTGTGCGCCAGCGCGAGCGCCTTGAACGGCTGCGGCGGTCTCCTGTGCTTGTCCAGCCAAGGCGCCATTTGCTGCAGCACGCAGAACGGCTGGACATGCTGTCGCATCGGCTGCAAAGCCGCATGCAGTCAAGCCTTCGGCTGACGGCCGAGCGTTATGGCCGTCTGCATGAGCGGATGCTTCGCTTCCATCCGCAGGATCAGCTTCAGCACGCCGCAAGAAGACAGGCTGAAGCCGAAAGGCAGCTGCGTCAGAGTATGGCTGCTGTGGTGAAGGAGAAGACCTCCAGGCTTGCGCTCAGCATTAGGCAGCTGGATGCATTAAGCCCGCTTAAAGTCATGAGCCGGGGCTATAGCTTGGTCTACAATGAGCAGAATAACCGATTAATCAAGTCGCTGGATGATGTGCAGCCTGGAGATTTGGTGAAAGTAAAGGTAACGGACGGAGAACTGGACTGTCAGGTCTGGAGCATGAAGCGGGAGGGAGAAACAAATGGCACGTGAACCGGAACAAGAACAGCAATTAAGCTTTGAAGATGCGATGAACCAGCTGGAGACGATCGTTTCGCAATTGGAGCATGGTGATGTACCGCTGGAGCAGGCAATCGAATTATTTCAGCGGGGCATGCAGCTCTCCCAGCTGTGTGGACAGAAGCTTGAACAGGTTGAGCGTAAAATTGAAATGATTGTGGAGGTTGACGGGAGTCCGGTGAAAAAGCCGTTTGCCGCTCCTGGTCTGGAAAGCGGGGATTCGCTTGACTAAACCTTCCTTTACCGAATACATGGAAGAAATTGTTGAGCTGGTCAACAAGGAGCTCAGCAGTATTATTCCTCAAGGGTGGACAGTGCCCTCCGGTTTGCAGGAGGCCATGAGCTACTCCTTAATGGCTGGAGGAAAGAGACTAAGACCCCTGCTTGTTATGGCTGCGGCAGAGAGCCTGCAAGGGAGCCGGGAGGCGGCCCTGCCCGTTGCCGGTGCGGTGGAGATGATTCACACCTATTCATTGATTCATGACGATCTACCGGCTATGGACAATGATGATTTTCGGCGGGGAAAGCCGACAAATCATAAGATGTTCGGTGAGGCATCCGCTATTTTAGCAGGCGATGGGCTCTTGACCCATGCATTTTATTATGTAGTCCAAGCTGCCCGGCGCTACCATGTTCCTGCCGAGGCCGTACTATCCATTGTAGAGGACCTGGCTAAGTACGCCGGACCCAGCGGGATGGTTGGAGGCCAGGTCGCAGATATGCAAGGCGAGCAGGGGATTACGTCACTGGATCAGCTGCGTTATATCCATGAGCACAAAACAGGCGATCTGATCGTATTCTGTTTAAAGGCGGGCGGGCGAATAGCGGCTGCTTCTCCGGAGCAGCTGGAAGCCCTTGAGTATTTTGGACGGTGTCTGGGCCACGCTTTTCAAATTCAGGATGATATTCTGGACCTTGTGGGCGATGCCTCGAAACTGGGTAAGAGTACCCATAGCGATGTGAAGATGCAAAAGGTGACTTACCCGTACTTTATCGGAATTGAGGCTTCCCAAGCCGAGGTTAATCGCTTGACTATAGAGGCGAAGCAGGCGGTTTCGGGCGGGCTGATCCCTGAGCCGGGGCGTCTGCTTGAAATAGCGGATTACCTTATGCACAGAGACCACTAATCTTAGGGGTTGCAGAAGAATAGCATTTTGAGCGTCGTCTGTCTTTACGGCCCTATGTGACCGGACGGACGGCGCTCTTCCTTGATTAGAGCCGTTTCTAGGTTTGTGCTATAATGAATGCTATTATATACTGTGAGCTAAGACAGCGATGAAATACAAATTGAAGGAAGCGGGGAATTTAAATGCTGCTTTCACAAATCAGCGGACCGAATGATATTAAGCATCTGTCCGTAGATGAGCTTGAGCCACTGGCGGCAGAAATCAGACAGTTTCTGATCGAGAAACTATCGATTACGGGCGGCCATCTGGCATCGAATTTAGGAGTGGTGGAGCTTACGCTCGCGCTCCATTATTGCTATAACAGTCCCGAAGACAAGTTTATTTTTGATGTGGGCCATCAGGCTTATGTGCATAAGATATTAACAGGGCGTATGGATCAATTTGATACACTACGTAAATATAAAGGCCTCTGCGGCTTTGTCAAACGCAGTGAGAGCGAGCATGACGTGTGGGAAGCAGGGCACAGCAGCACTTCTCTGTCCGCGGCGATGGGCATGGCTTTGGCCCGCGATCTGAAGGGCGGCTCGAACAAGGTTGTTGCTGTGATCGGTGATGGGGCCCTGACCGGCGGTATGGCGTTTGAGGCGCTGAATCATATTGGCCATGAGCAGAAGAAGCTGATGGTTATTCTGAATGACAATGAGATGTCCATTGCCCCCAATGTCGGAGCCATGCACAACTATTTAAGCAAGATCCGTTCAGACAAAACGTATTTGCGGGCTAAGGATGAAGTGGAACAGCTTCTGAAGAAAATTCCGGCGATTGGCGGAAAGCTTGCCAAGACGGCGGAGCGTTTTAAAGACAGCTTGAAATATATGATGGTTCCGGGCATTTTGTTTGAAGAGCTCGGCTTTACCTATTTAGGGCCGGTAGATGGCCATAATTTATCCAGTCTTGTAGATTCGTTCAAGCAAGCGGATAATGTCAACGGCCCCGTGTTGGTTCATGTTTTAACAACAAAGGGGAAGGGCTACAAACCTGCCGAGGCTGACGCTTATAAATGGCATGGGATTACTCCCTATAAGATCGAATCTGGACAGGTGCTCAAAGCGGTGGGTAATCCAATGTACACAGAAGTGTTCGGGAAAACCTTGATTGAGCTTGCCGAACAAGACGAGCGGATTATCGCCGTGACGCCTGCAATGCCTGGCGGATCGGGCTTAATTCCGTTCGCGGAGCGTTTTCCAGACCGGATGATTGATGTGGGTATTGCTGAACAGCACGCGGCTACCATGTGCGCCGCTCTGGCGATGGAGGGGCTAAAACCGGTCTATGCCGTGTATTCGACCTTCATGCAGCGAGCTTACGACCAAATAGTGCATGATATTTGCAGACATAATGCCAATGTGATATTTGCCATCGACCGTGCTGGATTTGTAGGTGCGGATGGGGAGACGCACCAAGGGGTATATGATATTGCATTCATGCGACATATTCCAAATATTGTGCTCATGATGCCGAAAGATGAGAACGAGCTGCGCCGGATGATGAAGACGGCCTTGGATTATGATGAAGGTCCGATTGCCTACAGGTACCCCCGGATTAACGGCTTGGGCGTGCCGCTTGATGAGGTTCTTCTACCTATACCGATCGGCAGCTGGGAAATGCTTCGTGAGGGCGAGAGCACGGCTATTATTGCTGTCGGCCCGATGGTTCAGGTTGCCGAGGAAGCTGCAGATCTTCTCAAGCAGAACGGAGTGAAGTGCTCTGTTGTGAATGCACGCTTTTTGAAGCCGCTGGACGAGTCTATGCTACTGGAGCTGGCTCGTGTTCACAACCGTATGATTGTTCTCGAAGAAGCCAGTGAGGCCGGAAGCTTAGGAAGTGCCGTACTGGAGTTCTATGCGCAGCATGGAATTACCGGGCTTAATATCCGGCTGATGGGAATCCCTGACCGCTTTATTGAACACGGAAGCATTAAGGAGCAGCGTCAGGAAGTCGGCCTAACCGCCGAGTCAGTTGCAGCTGAAATACAGAATATGCGGACAGAGCACCAATTTGGACTTGGCAAAAGAACGCTGCCATCTTGATGTCTGCTCCCAATTAAAAGGTGAATACATGTCAGGTCTCAAAGAACGTATAGATGTCCTGCTGGTGGAGCAGGGATTTTTTGAAAGCCGGGAGAAAGCTAAAGCGGCTATTATGGCCGGCCTAGTGTATGATGAGCATGGCCGGGTCGAGAAGGCGGGCACCAAGGTGCCGAGGGAAGCCCAGCTGAAAGTAAAAGGTTCCGTACACCCGTATGTGAGCCGTGGTGGACTAAAGCTGGAGAAGGCGCTCAAACAGTTCGGCATAGATTTGAATGGACGAACGATGCTGGATATCGGTTCCTCTACGGGTGGCTTTACGGATTGTGCACTGCAGCACGGTGCTTCTTACGTATATGCCATTGATGTAGGCTATAACCAGCTGGATTGGTCACTGCGCAATGATGAGAGGGTGAATGTGAAGGAGCGGACCAATTTTCGCTACATGACCCCTGAGGATTTGGACGGACCCGCTCCTGACTTTGCGAGTATTGATGTCTCCTTTATTTCGCTTAAGATCATTCTGCCACCTCTCAAAGCACTTCTTAAACGTCCGGCTGATGTAGCAGCCCTGATCAAGCCTCAATTCGAAGCAGGTAGAGAGAAGGTTGGAAAGTCGGGGGTTGTGCGGGATCCCCATGTGCACCAGGAGGTTCTTGAATCGATCCTGGGCTATGCGGAGGAGCTTGGTTTCAGTATCCAAGGCTTAACATTCTCACCAATTACCGGCGGGGAAGGGAATATTGAATTTCTGGCTCATTTTCGTCTAGAAGATAACGCGCAGTTTACTTCCGACCCGCAAAGGCTGTCACAGCTGGCTCGGCAGATTGTCGAGGAGGCTGGAGATACATTTCGCGGATAATTCAGTTAGCTGCCTTATGGGGCAGTCATCGGCAAGGCTTCCCGGAAATATTTGATTTCCAGGGAGGCCTTGTTTATTGTGCGCCCGGCATGGGCGATAACTCGGCGGTGAAAGTCCGCTACAGGCTTGGCAGTAGGAACTGTTAGCTGAAGGCAAGGGTGTCCGCCGCGAGGCGGAATCTGAAGGAAGCCGGAGGCAAACCCTCGGTCTGACGAACAGAAATCACATAGAAGGCATCATGGGACGGACGAGCTTGCACTACAAAGCAAAGTCCAATACTGCCCGAATCCCATGGTGTAAATGTGGCAGATAGATGAGGGGAAGGTTATCGCTCTTACCCGGGGAGGTCTCACAGACGACAAGTAGGAAAAAAAAAACCGAAAGACGGAGTAAAGCTTGCTGTGAGAAGTCAGCAGAGGCCATAGTACCCGGAAGGTTTTTTTTTCGGGGAAGGGCCGAACAATCGTAAGTCTCGAGTACATACCGAAAGGAGAGCTGACGCGATGAAAGCAGAATACCGAAAGGGCTACCTGCAAAGGGATAGCGTGGAACGCGAAGAGCATGCGGGAGTGCGGAGCGCCGGTACTCGGGAACGTAAAGAAAGAGGCGGTGCAACAGACCTGCTGGAGCAGATTCTGGACAGAGACAATCTGAACAGAGCCTACAAACAGGTCAAACGCAACCATGGAGCGCCAGGAATCGACGGAATGACCGTAGAAGACGCGCTACCCTGGCTGCAGGAACATAGAGACGAGCTGTTGCAAAAGATCCGGGAAGGCAGATACAAGCCCAGCCCAGTACGGCGCAAGGAAATTCCCAAAGCAGATGGAAGCGGAGTACGGAAGCTTGGCATACCCACGGTCGTAGACCGAGTGATTCAGCAGGCAGTCGCCCAGCAGCTCCAGCCCCTGTTCGAGCCGCTCTTCTCGGAGGGAAGCTATGGCTACCGCCCCGGTCGGAGCGCACAACAGGCCATTCGCAAGGTGAAAGACTATGCAGAACAGGGATACGGCTACGCAGTAGAAATCGACCTCTCCAAATACTTCGACACGCTGAATCATGAGCTGCTTATGCATCTTTTGCGCAAACAAATTCAGGACAGACGCGTAACCGAACTGATTAAGAGATACCTGAAAAGTGGGGTTATGGAGAACGGGGTGCACTGCAAAACAGAAGAAGGCTCCCCTCAGGGAGGCCCCCTGTCGCCGCTTCTGGCGAACATCTACCTGAACGAATTTGACCAAGAGATGAAAGGCCGCGGAGTGAACGTCATCCGCTATGCGGACGATATTGTGGTGCTTGCCAAAAGCAAACGGGCAGCGGTGCGGCTACTGGAATCCTGCGGAAAGTACCTGGAGACCAAACTGAGACTCCAGATCAATACGCAGAAAAGTAAGGTCGGTAGCGTAGTGGCTCGAAAGCACTTCAAATTTCTCGGCTTTGCCCTGGGAAAGAACAAGAACGGCATGTATATCCGTGCCCATGGACAATCCCTCGCAAAAGCGAAGAAGAAGTTGAAAGAACTCACAAGTCGCAGCCAGGGCAGAAATGTTCGCCAAGTCATGGAAAAGGTAAAAGTCTACATTCGGGGATGGATTGGTTACTACTATGTGGCCGACATGAAACGGATCCTGCAAAGCTGGAGCGAATGGTTGCGAAGACGACTGCGGATGTACATCTGGAAACAGTGGAAAAAGCCGCGAACAAAAGTACAAAACCTGCGGAAGCTGGGGATACCGGAATGGCAGGCTTACCAGTGGGGCAATTCCCGTCTCGGGTACTGGCGCATCGCCGGAAGTCCAGTGTTGTCTCGTTCCATAACAAACAAAAAGCTCGTACAGGCAGGATATTATGACTTTCCTGCGCAATACGAGCGTTTACGTAAATTGCACTTATGCGGTTGAACCGCCGTATACCGAACGGTACGTACGGTGGTGTGAGAGGTCGGCTACTCATCTAATGAATAGCCTCCTACTCGATTTCATAATTGATTTACGAACTTTTGTTCGGGTATAATAAGGGTGAATTCACTTTGCACCGATTCCAAAGGTGTAGATATAGCAGGAGTTGGTCCCTGATTGTCGAAGTATCAGGGTGAGGTGATGAGCTTTGAGCGGAGCAGCTGACAAGTGGTTAATGCTACTGATTAGTCTGGTATGCATCCTATTGCTTTACCGAGCAGTTGTACGCTGGCTGCGCAAGCCGGCTCCCTTTAAGCCAGGCACAGCTTTTGAAGTGAATGACGACTATGAGATTACACCTGAAGTTGAACTGTTGCAAGGTGCGGGGTATGAAGTCATCAGCGGCAAATTGAAAGTTCCGCTTGCCTTCGAAGTGGATCAGGAAATCATGCACAGCCGCCTGTTTATCGATTATGTTGCCCGATTGGATGGGGAATATTATCTGGTAAAGACCGCCCGGTCCCGTTGGAAGTTTGAATGGACAGGCAGTGGGGTGCGAGATGCACTGCTTCCTTATTTGCTGATTTATCCTAACTGTGCAGGAGTGTTATATATTGATACAGATCAACGGGAGATTAAACAAATTCATTTCATTCCGGAAGAAGATGAATAGCGCCATTTTTTAAGCAAGGGCGCCAAGTGGAGGCATGTATGAAAGGTCAACGTCACATTAAGATTCGTGAAATTATTACACACCAGGAAATTGAAACCCAGGATGAGCTGGTTGAAGCCTTGAGAGCAGCTGGCTTTCAGGTTACACAAGCAACCGTATCCCGCGATATTAAGGAGCTGCTGCTGATCAAGGTCCCGATGGACGATGGAAGGTATAAGTACTCCATGCCAACGGATCAGCGGTATAATCCGGTACAGAAGTTAAAGCGGGCGCTGGTAGATAACTTTGTCCATATTGATTACACGGGAAATCTTGTAGTTATCAAGTGTCTGCCAGGTACAGCCAACGCTGTAGCCGTACTGCTTGATAACATGGAATGGTCTGAAATTATGGGAACCATCTGCGGGGATGATACGATTCTCCTCATTTGCCGTACAGAAGATAACAGTGTAAATATCGTGAATCAAATCATGGGATTTATTTCGTAGCGGGAGGAACTGCCTTGTGTTAGTCCATTTATCCATAAGAAACCTGGCGGTTGTCGAAAGTGTTGACATTACGTTTGACCGGGGATTTCATGTTCTGACAGGGGAGACCGGAGCCGGTAAATCTATTATTATTGATGCTCTTGGGCTGCTTGCGGGGGCAAGGGGGTCCGCTGATTTAATTCGTTATGGATGCGATAAAGCGGAGATGGAGGCCTCCTTTGATTTACCTGAAGCTCATCCCTGCTGGCAAGCGCTCAGCGGCATCGGGATTGATGCCAGCCCTTCAGAGCATCTAATTATACGCAGAGAGATCAGCATGCAGGGGAAGAGCGTATCCCGTATTAATGGACAGCTCGTTAATTTATCGATGCTTAGAGAAGTTGGAGAGCGGCTGATCAACTTGCACGGGCAGCATGAGCATCAGACCCTCCTGCGTCCGGAGCGCCACTTGGATCTTCTGGATGCATACGGTGCGATGTCCATCCTTCCTCTTAAGCAAAGCTATCTGGAAACCTATAAGGCGTTCACAAAAGTCGATAAAGAGTGGAATGAACTGAGGAACGCGAGTCAGAAAGCCTTTCAAATGCTTGATTTATATCGCTTTCAACTAGAAGAAATTGCTGCCGCCTCACTAAAAATAGGCGAAGATGAATTGCTTTCAGAAGAGAAGGTAAAGCTATCCCATAGCGAGAAGATGATGGATTCGGTCTCCGGAGCCTACGATCTGCTGTACGGCGATCGTGGGCTTGAGACAATCGCCAAAGCGATTTCCCGGCTTGAAGATATCAGTGATGTGGACCCGAAGAAGGTGGCTCCCATTCTGGAACAGCTGCAATCCGCCTACTACCAATTAGAGGATGCTACTTTTGCTCTGCGTGACTATCGTGAAGGCATTGAATTTAATCCTGGACGTCTTCAGGAGGTTGAAGACCGTCTTGACATTCTCTCCTCACTCAGACGCAAATATGGGGACAGTATTGAGGGGATCTTGGACTACTATGAGAAAATCCGCCAGGAGACGGATACGCTGGAGAATAAGGATGAGGTTCTTGAACGTTTAGGCAAGCAGAGAGAGACTCTGCTTGAAGAGCTGCTAACAAAGGCTGAAGCACTTAGCCATGAACGACGGCAATGCGCAGCTGATCTTGCCGCACAAATCGAGGGAGAACTGCGTGATTTGCAGATGCAGCGCACTTCACTAAAAGTGGATCTGCATCCAATGGACGACCCTTCAGGCGTTGAATGGAAAGGAAGAAGAGTCCGGCTCACTCGTCATGGGATGGATACAGCTGAGTTCTTGATATCCCCGAATCCTGGTGAGCCGCTTCGTCCGCTCAGCAAAATCGCTTCCGGCGGTGAACTTTCAAGAATGATGCTGGCCTTAAAGAGTATCTTTGCTAGACACGACCAAGTGCCGGTTCTCATCTTCGACGAAGTGGATACAGGCGTGAGCGGGCGTGCTGCACAATCAATTGCAGAGAAATTATACAAGCTGTCAGCAAACTGCCAAGTGTTCTCCATTACTCACCTTCCTCAAGTGGCTTGTATGGCGGATGGACAGTTCTTGATTGAGAAGGTCGTTGAAGGAGAAAGAACCATGACACGGGTAGAGCCGTTGTCCGAAGAAGGCCGTGTTATGGAGCTTGCCCGAATGCTGGGCGGGGTGGAGGTTACCGAGAAGACTCGCCATCACGCCCAGGAGATGCTTAATTTGGCCAGAAGGCAAAAGGAATCCATTCTGGTTGCGGAGTAATGATTAACAGTCATAAAAGAACTGACCGAGGGTATCTTATAGGTACGCAATTGGCGACCACCTTTTTCGTCAAGCGAAAGAAGCAAAGGGAGCGTGACAGCCATTGAACCGTAACCTCAAGACAAGATTCCTCGGTCTTTTACTTGTGTTCTTCTTTTGTTATCTGGGGACTTCTGCGGCCGCCGATCATTATCCACTGGTACCCAATGAACTGCGTCTGTTCGAGGGGCAGGGAACTCAAATTCGTTTGGCTGTTCCAGCCGAAGCCTCTTTGGATCGGCCTGGCGTTGTGAGCATGAATGGATCGCAGGGCCTCGAAGCGAAAATGGAGCCTGGGAAACCACTGCAATTGCATTCCTTAACAACCGGAGATGCAGCCCTTCATGTTAAACTTTTTGGACGAGTGCCTTACAAAACAGTAAAGCTGCATGTTATTCCAGATCTTAAGGTAATACCGGGAGGGCAGACCATTGGGGTTAAGGTCAAATCAGATGGCATCCTGGTAGTAGGACACCATCAGGTTAGCAATGAAGCGGGAGAGAAAGTCTCGCCAGGGGAGAAGGCTGGCCTGGAGCTTGGAGATTGGATTACCCACCTCAATGGAGTGAAGCTAAAGGATACCAAGGAAGTAACTCGAATTGTTGAACAAGCAGGATCTAGCCATAAGCCTTTGAAGATCACGTATCGGCGCGGGGATAAAGTAGGTCATACCGAGCTATCGCCCGGCTATGATGCCAAGGATAAGCAGTATCGGTTGGGACTGTATATCAGGGATTCTGCAGCAGGGGTTGGAACATTGACCTTTTATGCGCCGGACCAAGGGGTTTATGGCGCTTTGGGGCATGTCATTACGGATATGAGCACGCAAACCCCCATTGTTGTGGGAAGCGGGCAGGTGGTTCAATCCAGTGTAACCTCGATCTCGAAAAGTGAGAGTGGGGAACCTGGAGAGAAGAGAGCACACTTTGTGAAGGAAGGCAAAGTGCTGGGCAATATCGAACGGAACACCAGGTTTGGAATTTTCGGTAAAATGGATACAAGTCCGGAACACAGTTTTTACAATGAGCCAATCCCGATTGCCTTTGCAGAAGAAGTTAAAGAAGGTCCTGCTGAGATTTTAACCGTGGTAAATGATCAGCGAGTGGAACGGTTTAAAGTGGAAATCGTACATGCCATGAAACAGAATGAACCAGAGACTAAAGGGCTGGTTATCCGAATTACGGACCCAAAGCTGATTGAGAAGACAGGCGGTATCGTTCAAGGGATGAGCGGAAGCCCGATTCTGCAGAACGGCAAGCTTATCGGAGCTGTAACCCACGTGTTTGTAAATGATCCTAAATCGGGGTATGGATGCTTTATTGAATGGATGCTGCGGGACGCAGGGATTATGGTAAACCCAAATCAAAATCTTAAGGCGGGATAACGCCTTAAGATTTTTTTGTCGAAATAGATAGATTAATGTAATTAAATTAACTATTATAGACCAGTTTAAGAAAAAAATAAATAAAAATAATTTTCGACAGAAGGAATTTACTTCCTCATGTCGAAAAGGTATTCTATAAGGGTGAGAACCTTTCGTATTTTTACACATTCTAAGGAGGAAGCAACCATTGCAAAAGATTGAGATTTTGTTGGCGGATGATAATCGTGAATTCACGAGTTTACTGGCGGAATATATTTCCGAGCAGGACGACATGGTTGTCTCAGGTATTGCGTATAATGGGGAAGAAGTGCTTCAAACCATCGAAAATGCAGGTAAAGTACCGGACGTACTCATTCTAGACATCATTATGCCGCATCTTGACGGTCTTGGCGTATTGGAAAGACTGCGTGATCTTCACTTGCCGACGCAGCCAAAAATCATTATGTTGACGGCCTTTGGCCAGGAGAACATTACTCAACGCGCCGTGCAGCTTGGAGCTTCCTACTATATTCTAAAGCCGTTTGACATGGATGTTCTGGCGAGCCGGATTCGGCAGCTCGTTGGTGTGCAAAGTCATGTTACGGGCAGTGCTCCGCTCTCATCCTTGGTTAAGTCCAATGTTGTCCCAATCGCTAAGGGTAAGAACTTGGATGCAAATATTACGTCGATTATCCATGAAATTGGTGTTCCGGCTCATATTAAGGGCTACCAATATTTGCGTGAGGCGATTACCATGGTGTATAACAACATCGAAATTTTAGGGGCCATTACCAAGACGTTGTATCCTGCCATTGCCGAAAAATTCAAGACGACACCTTCCCGCGTAGAACGTGCGATCCGTCATGCGATTGAAGTAGCATGGACCCGCGGTAACATTGATTCCATCAGCCATTTGTTTGGCTACACCATCAACATCAGCAAGTCCAAGCCAACCAACAGCGAATTCATCGCGATGGTCGCGGACAAGCTGAGAATCGAGCATAAGGTCTCTTGAAAGGGTAAGGAGCAGTGAGTTTAAAAACTGAAATAGAGTCATGATTAAACATGTTTGGACCGCTTGTTTATTAGGTTGATCATATCTAATAGGAAGCGGTTTTTAATTTAAATTTTATAAACCTCAATCATAGCTGCGAGGCATATCCTCAGAAATAAATGGAAAGCTGCATGAATCCCCTTCTAAATGCACACAATATATATAATATTGTCTTGCCTCTTCAAATCCAAATTTGTATCTCACATACAAGACTAAAGAACTGGTGCTTATTAACAAATGATTCCTTAGTAACTTTGATTTCGAATGGAGTTTGTAGTACATTAGCTGTTGAATAAAGGAGGTTTGCAATGTACTCTAATAAACACAACGATACGCTATACATCATGACGTACACCTTGAACAGCGGTATTAAGGGTACAGTACCTTTGTCCAATGACCAAATTCGGACATGGATGGACTGCTATAAAGACGGATCCAAGTTTGTCACCGAAATCGGCAAGGAATTTTTTGGCCTTAATCCAGAGCTAGTTGCCGACTTTAAGGTACATAACAAGTATTCGAATTATCAGGAGACGTTATCTCCGGTACAGCCTCAATCAGGGATGAACGAGCTTTCTGATGCCTACAAGAAGTCCGAGCAAATTTTAATTAAAGTGGAATGCAAATGCGGTACATCCTATGTAACAGAGTCTCCTTTCAAACGGACGAAGTGGTATTGCACCAAGTGCAACGAGATCGTCTTTTTGGACAGTAAGAAGGGTAGGGTAGAGACTAGCAAGGGTCCTGCCTATCTCATGACGAACAAATATTATGTAGAACGTGAAACAACAGTAAGTTAGACTTATAGAGAAACGTCGTGCGAAGAGCACGACGTTTCTTTTGTGAGAAATATGTTTAATCTGGAATCATTGATCCTTCTTCTTATGTTCACCGGGCCGCATCAGTTTAGAAGCGCCGGTGACTATAAGATAAATACCTATTGCTGAGTCAATAGTAACTAGTAATGGGAACTTATACAGAAATGGGGCTAGGGTGAAAAAACCGATAGCCAAAAGAAAACGAAGCAGAACTTGGTATTTCATTTTTTCCTCCTATAGCAATAAAGAAAATATTATGTCCCCTGGTGAATGAACTTTTGAACAAAAGCATTCATTTGATCGCTGGTATCATTCAATTGCTCGATCAGATTCATGAATTCTGTAACTAACTCGGCCTGCTCTTCAGAAGAAGCAGCGATTTGTGTGAAGTCAGACTCCATTTGCACTATAGAATTTTGAATGGCTCCAAGGGTTTCAGAGACTTGCAGGGTTGCGTTCTTGGCTTCCTCGGACAGTTTGCGCACTTCCTTGGCAACGACCCCAAATCCGGCACCACGATCACCGGCATGGGCTGCTTCAATCGCTGCATTGAGTCCTAATAGTCCTGTCTGATTGGAGATATCGCGGATGATGTTTATGGTCTTAGAGATTTGACCCGAGTTATGGGTAGTATGTCTGGAATTCTCCAGAACATGCTCACTAGTTGCTGAAAGCTCTTCGGAGTGGGCTGCCACGGTCTGAACCATATCTACCAGACGACCTGTAATGTCCTGCATGGATTGCATGAACTGTTCAAGCTGCTGCTGCTGCTCATAGCTTTTGGCTGTAGCAAGGGCACCAATAATATTTCCCTCAGCGTCACGAATAGGCATTCCGATAGCTGTAATAGGGATACCATATACCTCAACAGGCAGCTCGGCACTGCTGTATTCTCCTCTTAAAGCGGCGCGAAGGTTCTGATCTTCTAGAGGAATAGGGTCGCCCGGCTTAATTCCGAAGTCGATCTTCTCGGATCTTTCGTAGTATAGAAACTTGTCCAGATCGGTAATCCCGATCATAATATCGTCATTCACGACGCGCTTGATATAGGGGACAGCAAGTATAAGAACTTCCAGCATGTTCATCTTTGTCGAGTCTCCATTCATTAAGTGGTATTGCTAGATTATATAGTTCTGGATTCTATAAAACAATAATGTCATACAGTTTTGCGCAATAAAACATGGTAAAATTTTTATGAATGCATTAAAAAGGAGCCGAGAAAGTAATGGGAAACGAAAAAACAAGTGAAATTTCCGAATATATGACAGAATCTGAAATTTCCAAATTGGATGAACATATGCAAACAGTGATTCGTGACATGCTTCAGGAGATTCACGATTTAAGAGCGGAAAATTCCCGTTTGAGAAAGGCTTTGCTGCGAGCATCTTCACAACAGCCTAAGATGTCCAGCAAGCTGCGGGATGCCTTGTATGAATAACCCAAGCCTTTGTAGGGCTGAGGTTGTATTGCTGAAATTACAAGGTACAATATAGTCATAGGATTAAGTATACGTTGGTGAGGGATGGAAAGATGACGATAACATGTGATGTTGCAGTATTAGGTGGAGGAACCGGGGGATATGTGGCTGCGATCAGAGCCGCTCAGCTGGGGAAAGATGTGGTCGTAATTGAACAGGACAAGCTGGGTGGAACCTGTTTGCATCGAGGCTGCATTCCGAGCAAGAGCCTGCTACGAAGCGCAGAGCTGTATGCGCAGATGAAGGAAAGCGAGAGCTACGGAATAGAAACTCAGGGAGTGACCCTGGTGTTCCCAAAGGTACAGCAGCGCAAGCAGGCTATAGTGGATCAATTGCACAGCGGGGTACAGTATTTGATGCGCAAGCATAAAATTCGTGTAATTCAAGGAAGAGGCAGAGTTACCGGCCCTTCTATCTTCTCTCCAAAGAGCGGAGCAGTTGCTGTAGAGCTGCCTGACGGTGAGATGGAGACGATTGTTCCAAGTCATCTTATTATAGCAACAGGTTCGCGGCCGCGGACTCTTCCGGGCCTAGTTCCTGATGGCAAATATATCCTTAGCAGCGATGAGGCTTTGGAACTCACGCAGCTTCCTAAGTCCATGCTGATAGTCGGCGGAGGGGTTATCGGGGTAGAGTGGGCATCCCTGCTGCATGATTTTGGGGTAGAGGTGACGATCGTTGAAGCGGCGTCTCAGCTGCTTCCCGCGGAAGATGATGATGTGGCGCGTGAGCTTCAGCGGCTGCTCGTTAAACGGGGAATTCGGGTATTAACCGGAACAAAGATCGATCCTAGCAGCATTCAAACCGCTGGAGAGCAAGTGAGTATAAACGCACATAAGGGAGAAGAGAGCCTTCAGCTTGAAGCAAACCAGCTGCTCCTGTCGATCGGGCGGCAAGGTAATGTGGAGAATATCGGACTAGAGAATACAGATATCGCATTGAAAGACGGGTATATCCGAGTGAACGAACATATGCAGACAACGGAGCCGCATATTTATGCGATTGGAGATTGCGTCGGAGGATTGCAGCTGGCTCATGTTGCGAGTCACGAGGGAGTCGTAGCGGCAGAGCACCTATCTGGTGCAGCAGAACCCTATTCTATGAACAGCATCCATATTCCGCGGTGTGTATATACTCGCCCTGAAGTGGCATCGGTAGGTTATACGGAAAAAGCAGCCAAGGAAAAAGGTTACGATGTTAAGGTCGGCAAGTTCCCATTCTCCGCCATCGGCAAAGCCCTTGTATATGGTGAGAAGGATGGCTTCGTGAAGATTGTATCCGATGCGAATAGCGGCGATTTGCTGGGTGTGCATATGATCGGACCGCATGTGACAGACCTGATCGGGGAAGCTGCCCTTGCTCAAGTGCTTGATGCAACGCCTTGGGAAATTGGACGGACAGTACATGCTCATCCTACACTGGCGGAAATATTGGGAGAAGCTGCCCTAGCGGTTGATGGAATGTCCTTAGGAATTTAAACGATTTTTTGGACGCGGACACTTCATGTGTGAAGCAATATTTTCTTTTTGCTGAAAAAGGAACTATAATAGATTCAGGCCCATTTTTAGTACCTGGTTTTAAGATGAGGCAATTATTGGGTGCGAACTAAGTAACGTTCCACAATTTGAAGTAGGAGGAACTTCCTATGAATGCAAATTCTTCAGTAAAGCAAGAACGCAAACATGAGCAGCTTGGACTTTCCGATAGGGAAGTCGTTGAGATGTACAAATATATGCTGCTCGCCCGCAAATTCGACGAACGGAATTTGCTGCTGCAGCGCGCAGGCAAAATCAACTTTCACGTCTCGGGGATTGGTCAGGAGGCCGCTCAAGTGGCCGCCGCCTTCGCGCTTGACCGAGAGCGGGATTATTTCCTGCCCTATTACCGGGATTACGGCTTCGTATTGGCTGCGGGTATGAGCTTAACTGAGCTGATGCTATCCGCCTTTGCTAAGGCGGAAGATCCTAACAGCGGCGGACGCCAAATGCCCGGGCACTTCGGAAGCAAACGCCTGAGAATCGTCACTAGCTCAAGCCCTGTAACGACCCAGGTTCCTCATGCGGTAGGTGTAGCCTTGGCAGCCAAGATGGAGAACAAGGATATCGTATCCTTTGTGACCTTTGGCGAAGGCTCCAGCAACCAGGGGGATTTTCACGAAGGAGCGAATTTTGCCGGGGTGCATAAGCTTCCTGTCATCATTATGTGTGAGAATAACCAGTACGCAATCTCCGTACCGGTGCACAAGCAGCTTGCCGGTAAGGTTAGCGATCGTGCGCTTGGCTATGGCTTTCCCGGAATCCGTGTGGATGGTAACGATGCCCTTGAGGTATACCGTGTGGTGAAAGAGGCCAGAGAACGTGCAGTGCGAGGCGAAGGTCCAACCTTGATCGAGGCGATGATGTATCGTTTATCACCTCACTCCACTTCAGACAACGATTTGGCATATCGAACCAAGGAAGAAGTAGACGCTAATTGGAAGAAGGACGGAGTTCCGAAAATGAAGCAGTATTTGATGGACTGCGGACTTTGGAGCGAGGAAGAGAATGAACAGCTGATTCAGCAGTTTAACCAGCAGCTGAAGGAAGCGATTGATTATGCAGATAAGGCGCCGTTCCCTAAGCCGGAGGATACCCTGCTGCATGTATATGCCGATCCAGAAGGGGAGGGGAACTAAATGCCGGTTATGGAGTACATTGATGCCATCCGCCTAGCCATGAAGGAAGAGATGGAGAAGGATAGCCGAGTTTTTGTCTTGGGAGAAGACGTGGGGCTGAAAGGCGGCGTGTTTACAACCACGAAGGGGCTTCAGGAGCAATTTGGTGAGCAGAGAGTTATGGATACCCCTCTTTCGGAGTCTGCTATTGCCGGTGTAGCGATCGGGGCAGCGATGTATGGAATGCGCCCGATTGCCGAAATGCAGTACTCTGACTTTATGCTCCCTGCTACAAATCAGATTATCAGCGAAGCGGCCAAGATCCGTTACCGTTCCAATAATGACTGGAGCTGTCCAGTGGTCGTTAGGGCTCCTATTGGCGGCGGGATTTTTGGCGGCCTGTATCACTCGCAGTGTCCGGAGTCTATATTTTTCGGCACCCCAGGACTTAAAATCGTAGCTCCTTATTCTGCTTATGATGCTAAAGGGCTGCTTAAAGCAGCCATACGTGATCCTGATCCTGTCCTCTTCTTCGAGAATAAGAAGTGTTATAAGTTAATCAAAGAAGATGTGCCACTTGACGACTACGTCGTTCCGCTAGGTAAAGCTAACCTGCTGCGGGAAGGCGATGATATTACTGTGATCGGCTATAGTCTGCCTCTTCACTTCGCGATGCAAGCGGCTGAAGAGCTGGCTAAGGAGCATGGTATCCAGGCTCATATCCTTGACCTGCGCACCTTGCAGCCGCTCGATCGGGATGCGATCATCCAGGCGGTACGCCGTACAGGTAAGGTGCTTATCATTCATGAAGATAACAAGACCGGCGGTGTTGGCGCTGAGGTGTCGGCGATCATCTCCGAGGAGTGCCTTTTTGATCTGGATGCGCCGATTCGCAGACTATGCGGTCCCGATGTGCCGGCCATGCCGATTAGTCCGCCGATGGAGAAGTTCTTCCTGCTGAGTAAGGACAAAGTCAAAGAAGCTATGCTGGAATTGGCATTGTATTAATTTTGGCATTCGTTTTGTCGAATGAAACCTAAAGCAGCAAACGCGCTAATCCAATTTCGGTCTAGAAGAAAAGGGACAGCGCTTTTGCTTCAGGATAGGAGTTGTTGAATAATGTCCTCAAACAAAACAATGACGGACGTCGTCATGCCCCAGTTGGCAGAATCATTGGTGTCCGCGACGATAGGTAAGTGGCTGAAAAAGCCTGGTGACCGTGTAGAGCAATATGAGCCGATTTGTGAAGTCATTACGGATAAGGTGAATGCAGAAATCCCTTCCACTCTTGATGGAATTATGGGCGAGTTACTGGCAGAAGAGGGACAGACCGTAGAAGTTGGCGGCATCATCTGCAGAATTGAAACGGAGTCGGCGGCTGGCGAGACAGTTGAACAACCTTCTAATGTAAGTAGTGCACCAGCTGCCAGCACCCCTGTTAACAATTCAACGAGCGGCGATAGCTCACAACGCAGCCGCTATTCGCCTGCTGTGCAGACGCTGGCCGCTGAGCATAACATTGACTTGACACAAGTCAAAGGCTCTGGGATGGGCGGGAGAATTACCCGCAAAGATGTGCTCGCCTATCTAGAGCAGGGCGGTTCACAAGGCTCGGCTCGCACGCCTGTAACGCCGGCAGCTGCACAGCCTGCATCAGCTCCAGTCCAGCCGCCGGTGACCACCGTGGCGAACGCCGCTATGCAGCCGGTACGCCATTCCGGTCTGCACCTGACAGAGACACCGAAAATACCGACGATCGAAGTCGAGGGCGGCGGACAATCGGAATATTTCATTGATGTAACTCCTGTCCGCAATACGATCGCTACCCGAATGCGTCAAAGCGTGTCAGAAATACCTCATGGCTGGATGATGATTGAAGTCGATGTGACCAATTTGGTCCAGCTTCGCAATAAGCTCAAAGATGAGTTTTATAAGAAAGAGGGTATTAACCTGACCTACCTCGCCTTCCTGCTGAAGGCCGTGGTAAATGCGATTAAGGATTATCCGATTATGAACTCCGTGTGGGCAGTGGACAAGATTATTGTCAAGCGGGATATTAATATCTCCCTTGCTGTAGGCACAGAGGATTCGGTGCTCACACCTGTCATTAAGAAGGCGGACCAGAAGAATATTGCCGGATTGGCGCGTGAGGTAGATGAGCTTGCCCGCAAAACACGGGAAGGAAAATTAAAGCTCGATGATATGCAGGGCGGCACGTTTACAGTGAACAATACGGGCTCCTTTGGCTCTATTCTGTCTCAGCCGATTATCAACTATCCGCAAGCGGCTATTCTGACCTTTGAATCCATTGTGAAAAAGCCGGTTGTTATTAACGACATGCTGGCGATCCGCTCCATGGCTAACATGTGCCTGTCGCTGGATCACCGTATCCTGGACGGCGTGATCTGCGGACGCTTCATGCAGCGTGTCAAAGATAATCTGGAAAGCTACTCGCTCGATACAACCGTTTATTAATGCATATACTTTCAATCTAAGGAAAGAGGCGCATAACATGGCTAGACCCTTAATGGTAAGTTATCACCCGATCATCAATTATGGGGATGCTTGGGATCGCCAAAAGCAGCTGGTCCAAGAGATTGATCATGAAGAGCAGCAGGAGCACCTGCTGCTTCTTCAGCATCCTCCGACTTATACAATCGGATCAGACCGGCATCCGGAGCATTTGCTATTAAGCCCAGAAGAGCTGGACCGCAAGGGAATTTCGGTTTTTCAGATCGATCGCGGCGGGGATATTACATATCATGGACCCGGTCAATTGGTGGGGTATCCGCTATTATGGATCGATAGTTCTAAGGGGCTTAATTTACACGGTTATTTACGCAGTCTGGAGCAGGTCATTATCAATTACTTAGCTGCTCAAGGAATTGAAGGGACCCGAAAGGCCGAGTATACTGGCGTGTGGGTTGGAAATGTTAAAATCTGCGCAATCGGCGTGAAGTTCAACCGCAGCCGAGGCTCTGCAAGGCGCGGCTTTGTGACCAGTCACGGCTTCGCATTTAATATTAAATCGGGAATACAGAATGAGGGGTTTCAAGGAATTATTCCGTGCGGAATTACGGAATATGGTGTAACGTCTCTTGAGGATTGTACAGGCAAGTCGTATGAAGTGGCACAGGTGGCCAAAGAGCTTGTCCCGTTCTTTACAGAAGTGTTCCCTTACGAAGCCAGTTGGTCGCAGTAAGTTGATTAACGATACAGAGCTGGATCAAATACCATCAGAAGTACAGAGCCGATCATGGCGGCGAGCATGACATACACAAAAACTTTCATCCATTTCTTAGGCATAACGAGTCTCCTTTGGTTATAATAGGCAAATGAACACCCCATACAATTGGGTTCTACAGATTTTATCGTACACGGAAAGGCGAGGGAAGTCCAATGATCCAAAAGCAGCGCGTTATTGATTTATTTTTTGAACTTGTACAAGTGGATAGTGAGACCAAGCACGAACGTGAGATAGCAGATGTGCTTAAGCGTAAATTTACCGAACTGGGCCTAAACGTTATCGAGGATGATACACAAGCGGCTACAGGACACGGAGCAGGGAATTTGATTGCTACGCTTCCTGCCCGTAATGCTGAGCAGGCTGACCCGATTTTCTTCACCTGCCATATGGATACCGTAACCCCTGGTAAGGGAATTAAGCCAAGCTTAGGAGAGGACGGTTGGATTCGCAGTGACGGAACAACGATTCTTGGCTCTGACGATAAGGCTGGGCTGTCAGCCCTGCTTGAAGTGATCCGGGTGCTCAAGGAGAACCAAATTGAGCATGGCCCTATCCAATTTGTGATTACGGTAGGCGAAGAATCTGGGCTGGTTGGCGCACGGGCGATGGATCCGAAGCATATACAAGCTAAATTCGGCTATGCGCTTGACTCTAATGGCGAGGTGGGTTCGATTTGTATCGCCGCTCCTACCCAGGCTAAGCTCGAAATTGAAATTCATGGCAAGTCAGCGCATGCCGGTGTGAATCCTGAAGATGGCATCAGTGCCATTCAAGTTGCAGGCAAAGCGATCTCCCGAATGAATCTCGGACGAATTGATAGTGAGACCACAGCCAATATTGGTAAATTTGAAGGCGGCGGTGCGACAAACATTGTTCCTGATTTTGTTAAGCTGTATGCTGAAGCACGCAGTGTGGTTCAGGAGAAGGTAGAGAAGCAAATTCAAGAAATGAAAGAGGCAGTAGAATCGGTATGCCAGGAATATGGTGCTCGCGGAGAAGTAAAGAGCCGAATTGTATACCCTGCATATCGGTATGGAGATGAGGATGCGGTCGTCATTCTGGCCAAATCAGCGGCTGCTAGCCTGGGACTGTCCGGTCGGACTTTTGTTTCTGGCGGCGGCAGCGATGCGAATGTATTTAATGGCCACGGCATTCCAACGGTGAACCTGGCTGTGGGATATCAGAACATCCATACGACCTCTGAGAAAATAAAAGCGGACGATATCGTAACAGCAGCCTCTCTAGTGCTTGAGATCATTCGTCAAGTCGCTAAGGCATAAGCTGACGCTTGCCATGATAAGCTTATACGAAGAGCCCCGCTTTGATCACAAAGCGGGCTCTTCCTGTATTATGATGCATTACATTTTCATCTGATTTCTAGACTGAGCGGGAGTCCACTCAGTATGCCATTTGGATGCGGTAAGAATTCGAAGCGACTGAAGCAAATCCTCATGGCTTGGAAGAAAGGACGCGTTAACGGCTTGTCCGGAACGGGGGATAAGCAGCATTTGCTGAAGCTGGCTGGCCGCGGCCCCGAATCGTGGCTGTGCAAGGCGGGGGGCTTCATCGGCCAATGAATGAAACAGATGCTCTGCCTGTGCGTAATCTTCGGAGTCATACTGCAGCTCAGCTGAGATGAAGTTTAGTCTTTGCCTGCCCAAGGTGCTCTTCTGCTGGTTTCTTGCGGCGAACTTATCGAACTTGGTAGGCTTCTGAATTCTCTGTCTCGCGAGCCGTATATATCCCTCGTCGTATAAATAAACAGTCAGCAGAGACTGCAGTTCCGAATCGGGTGGCCCTGACAGTCTGTCTGCTAAGCCGAGCAACCCTAGTTGCACGGCGCTTCTCATCCAGGAATCGAGCTCGAACAAGGTTCCGGGGAAATCTCTGAGCGATGGCGCGAGAGACCAGTGCAGAAGCTGTTCGTATCTCGCCAAGCTGTCAGGCGTGAAGTCCTTGGATACATGGAGAGATTCTAAAGCTTCTGTTAATTTCCCGGTATGGATCAAACATAACATGTTCATTCTATTCCATGATGGGTGATGAAGTCCCCGACTGTGAAGATCACGAATTACAAAATCATAAGCGCCCAGCTCAAACATTATTTCCTGAATCCAATCCATGGGCAGATAACTTTCTGTTTTGGACGATTCGGAAATCAGCTCAGCAGCGATACGCTCATCAGGAGATCCCGACAGATGCAGTGAATGGGCCCATTCGTAGATCGCCGTTCTGCTCAAATGTCTCGCGCGTGCTGCGATTCTGAACGCTTGACTGGCTGCTTTATAATCATGTTCGAGTTTTTTCACATAACCGTAATTCATCCAGGCTTCAGCTGCGACGGACTTGAACGTGCCCTCTTGATTAGCTGCTTCAGCCGACGGGTCGGCTAAATACAAAAAAAGCTCGGCGGCCTGGCTGTACATTCCAAGCTTAAACAGGCGTATGCCCTCCAGAGACAGACTTCTGGCCTCATCATAAGCGGCTAAATACGTATGTACTAATGGAATATGACTCATCCTCATAGTCTCCTTATTAAGAGCTGCTGCATGATCCAAAAGTCTTGGGTTTTAAGTTGTATTTACCGAGACACAACAAGAATACCAAGCTTTTGCAAAAAAATGAAGACAGGATCTTTTTAATTATAAGTTTAAATTCGTTGGTTCTTTCTCAAAAATAGGTTATTGTTTGTGGATCCAGTCGATGAATCGAACCGATTTGCTTGTTTGTGCGGTCCATAGCTGAAGGATGTGGCGAATTTCCCAAGCCTTCCCTGTGAGCCTTAACTGTTTTTCGACAATATAGCATTTCATGGCTTGTTTCACCTCCCAATAGAATTGTTAATACTTATGCAAGTCATAGAGAGGTTATGATAGAGTAAGGAAAAATGTATGAATTACCAAGATACGGAGGTAAATTCCATGACGAAATCTTTTAAATCATTGAATGAAAAAACGCTGTCGACTCGCTCTGTTTTTGAAGGGAAAGTTGTGTCTCTCCATATAGATACGGTGGAGCTTCCGAATGGTGAAACGGCAACTCGCGAAATTATCAGACACCCCGGAGCAGTAGCTGTGCTTGCGGTCCGTGAAGGGCGAATTCTCTTGGTGGACCAGTATCGCCAGGCGTTGGGAAGATGTGAACTGGAGATTCCTGCTGGCAAGCTTGAGAAAGGGGAAGAGCCAAGTGAAGCGGCAAAGCGCGAACTGGAGGAAGAGACGGGTTATAGAGCTGGTAAAATCACGCTGCTGCATTCCTTCTATACTTCCCCTGGGTTTGCTGATGAGATCATTCATCTTTATTTGGCTGAAGAGCTGACCTCTGGAGAAGCATCTCCGGACGAGGATGAATTTCTGGAGCTTTATGAGGTGAGTGCAGAGGAAGCTAAGAACTTCATTACTGAAGGACGTATCTCGGATGCGAAAACGGTGCTGGCCTTTTATATATGGCAGAGCCGGCAGAAATCTGGCGGACAATGAGCGAGATGCTAACAACCTGTTATGCCGACCTTCATATCCATATTGGCCGGACAGAAAAAGGGGATCCTGTAAAAATTAGCGGCAGCCGTAACTTAACCTTTGCGAATATTGCCAAAGAGGCGGCTGAGCGAAAGGGCATCAGCTTAATCGGCATTATCGACTGCCATTCCCCTGGTGTACAAGAGGATATCCATAGCTGCTTGGACCGCGGGGAAATGAGTGAGGTTCCCGGCGGGGGCATCGCTTACGGCAACACAACGATTCTTCTCGGATGTGAGCTGGAGATCCGGGAGCCTGGACAGGGGCCGGCTCATTTGCTTGTATACTTCCCAACTTTACAAATCATGTCGGAGTTTACTTCCTGGCTTGCAAAACGGATGAAGAATGTCGGTCTAAGCTCACAGCGCCTGCATGCACCAGCAAGAACGCTTCAAGAGGAGGTTTATGCGAGGGGCGGGATTGTGATTCCTGCTCATATCTTTACCCCTCACAAGAGCATTTACGGCAGTGCAGCCGACCACTTGCGCGATGTGCTGGACCCGGATTTAATCAGCGGATTTGAGCTGGGGCTCAGTGCTGACACGGAGATGTCCTCCTGGCTCAGCGAGCTGGACAGGTATCCGCTGCTTACAAACTCCGATGCCCATTCCTTGGGGAAGATTGGCCGTGAATATAATGAGCTTTTATTGAGAGAGCCGAGCTTTGATGAGCTGCTACTTGCACTGACCCAGCGTGACGGCAGACGAATTACAGCAAATTATGGGCTTAGCCCTAGGCTGGGAAAATACCACCGCACCTTTTGCGGGAATTGCCAGGAAATCGTCGATGAGCAAGGCAATACCGTGGATCGCTGTCCGTATTGCGGAAGCCATAAGCTGGTCAGGGGGGTACTGGACCGGATCCGCTCTATCGCGGACCGGACTGAACCGTGCATACCTCCGTCAAGGCCGCCATATTATGTGCAGGTTCCATTGGAGTTCATTCCAGGACTGGGTAAGCGGAAGCTGGAGGCGCTTCTAGCCGCTTACGGAACGGAGATGAATATCCTTCACAAGGTCACGGAGCGGGAGCTTAGCGCTGTTGTAGGCCAAGAGCTTGCAACTATGATCGTTAAGGCAAGAAGCGGAGAGATCCACTTAGCTTCCGGAGGCGGAGGAACCTATGGGAAAGTGCTTGGGGAATAAATAGGGATAATGGTTAAGGAATAGAGCCCTAGACTTGTTCATATATTGGATTTAGCCATTGGACAAGGAAGGGGAGAGAGGCTTGCTGCATACAATCCGCCAGGTGATGAAGGATCAGACGCCGCTATATGCGTTCGTAGCTGTTTTGCTGTTGACTGGGGTCGTGTTTGGAGCTTTGATGGTCAATGCCTTGACGCTTGAGCAGCAGCAGGAGCTGTCGCGTTATTTGGGGGACTTTTTCCTGAGTGTTCATCCCGAGACTGGTGGAGGATTTGAAGTTTCCTTTTGGCCTATTGCTCTGCTTCATTTGAAATGGATCGGATTAATCTGGATTCTTGGTTTGTCTGTCATCGGACTTCCTGGAATTTTGATCCTGGATTTTCTCAAAGGTGTTTTAATCGGCTTCACGGTGGGATGTATGGTGGGGCAATTCACTTGGAAGGGGCTGCTCTTCTCTCTCGTCTCCGTTGCGCCACACAATCTAATTATTATTCCCGTACTGCTGGTTAGCAGTGTGGCCGCCATCAAATTTTCCTTAAGCATTATTCGAAGCCGTGTGCTGCTATATAGACCTGGTAATGTGACCGAGCCGTTTCTTTCCTATACCGGGCTGATTGTCTCCTTATCCATCGTGCTGCTTGCTGCTGCCTGCTTTGAAACCTGGGTATCCCCTGTACTGATGGCCTGGGTGGCTCCTATGATGGAGCCGATGACGGCTGTATAAGCACTCTAGCAAAATGTTTGACTTCTTTGATTATATCCCCCTATAATGAAAGAAGTGACTATATATAGAAATGTGGTTCGGTTTTTTTCCTAGGGGGAGGGAGAATATGGAAGATCGGATTGAGAAAATTAAACAGCAGTTGCAATCCCATGGATATAAACTGACACCCCAGCGGGAAGCCACGGTCCGTGTTTTGCTTGAGAATGAAGACGACCATTTAAGTGCCGAGGATGTGTTCATGCTCGTTAAAGATAAAGCGCCCGAAATTGGCCTGGCGACCGTCTATCGGACGCTGGAGCTGCTGAGTGAACTGCATGTTGTTGAGAAGATCAACTTTGGTGATGGCGTAGCTAGATATGATCTGCGAACAGATACGTCGAAGCATCATCATCATCACTTGATTTGTGTACAGTGCGGAGCGATGGACGAAATTCGTGAAGACTGGCTCGGCCCTTTGGAAGAACGTTTGGAGCGGGAGTTTAACTTTTCGGTTCTCGATCATCGGCTCGATTTCCATGGCATCTGCTACCGCTGTAAGGGGAAAAACGACGGTGGCGGGAAGAAATAGCTAACTCAGGCTTGCTGCAAGCTCTCCTCGGCTTATGCCGGCGAGAGCTTTTTTTGAATGAATATGAGCCTGCCTTTTACCTTGTACATAATTTGACCTCGTGATTTATATAATGGTTACAATCAAGCCTTAGGCTAGGCTTTGTAACATAAAATGGGTAAAAGAAAGAGGTAGGCCATGGTTATTTCCGTCAGAAAAGGGCTCAGAGCTCTCCGTTTCCTTATCATTTTTGTAGTTCTTGTCTATGTATTATCCAAATTATACGGTGTGCTTGGGGATTGGACCTCCTCAGTAGACAAGTACCGTTATCCGGAGGGCTCTGCCGTGAAGGCCGCGGGGAGCCCTGCCGAGCAAGGCCTCGAGGAAAGCCTGTTAGATCGGCTGAAGCTGTTTTATCGCTTAGGCGAATAAAGAGTCGCCTAGAAGGAAGGGGCGATCGTTCATGAGAGAAGAGAAGGTAGCGGATTTCATCTCGGACCTGCGGGATCGCAAAGGACTAACTGAGTCGACTTTAGCTTCTTATCGGAGGGATTTAAAACCGTTCATGGAGTTTCTGGAATTTCGGGAGATTCATGAGCTTAGAGAGGTTAACCGCACGCACCTCCTTCTATATTTGGGGGAGCTTAAGAAGCTTGGAAGAGCGCCATCTACCATTACCCGAATGTCTGTGGCTTTGAAGGCTTTCTTTCGTTACCTTCTAAGGGAGCGCTTCATTGATCAGGATCCTTTTATGCTGATGGATCTTCCGAAGGCTGAGCGCAAGCCGCAGCCCAAGGCACTAAGCCTTGAGGAATCCGAGCGGCTGCTGCAAAGCCCTGATCCCTCTACACCGCTCGGCCTGCGGGATAAGGCTATGCTTGAGCTGCTTTATGCTACCGGCATTCGCGTCTCGGAGATCATTATGCTGAACGAAGAAGATCTGGACCTGCGGTTTCGCTTTATTCGCTGTGCTGTTTCTACAGGTAAAGAGAGAATCATTCCCTTTGGTGAGATCACTGCAGAATGGCTGCGTAAATATCTCAGCGAAGGAAGACCGCTCCTTTGTGGGGAAGCGGAGTCCAGCTTATTTGTTAACCGTCAGGGGCGCAGAATCTCAAGGCAGGGCTTTTGGAAGATCATGAAGCGTTATGGGAAGGAAGCGGGTCTTCAAACGGAGATCACCCCTCATTCCTTAAGACAGGCTTTTGCTGTCCATATGCTGGGAAGCGGCGCTGATTTGAAATCAGTTCAAGAGCTAATGGGCCATGCTGCGATTGCGTCGACACAGGTCTATATTCAGAAAACTGAATCCAGCCTGAAGTCCGTTTATGATCAGCACCATCCCCGGGCCAAAATGCAGAAGTCTGATTCTTCGCTGCTATGAGGATGTCCTTAGACCAGATCTGGAATAACTATATTATCAATCATCGAAGGAGTGCTTGAAGATGAGTCAAACTCAATCCCCGCGTTTTCGTAAAATTACTGTCATTGTTTTGGACAGCGTCGGCATTGGAGAACTGCCAGATGCCCCTAAATTTGGGGACACAGGTGCGCATACCTTAGGACATATTCTGGAACGTGTGCAGGGTACACAGCTGCCCAATATGCAAAAGCTTGGTCTTGGTAATATTGCGCCGATCCCACCGCTGGACCCAGTCCCACAGCCGGCAGCTTACTATGGAAAGATGGCTGAGGTATCCTCAGGCAAGGACACCATGACAGGCCACTGGGAGCTGATGGGACTGAAGATTGATACGCCTTTCCAAACCTATCCAAACGGATTTCCCCGTGATCTAATGGCACGGTTCGAGCAGGAGACCGGACGCAAGACGATTGGGAACAAGCCGGCTTCTGGAACGGAAATTTTGGACGAGCTGGGAGAAGAGCATGTGCGTACAGGTGCGCTGATCGTTTATACGTCTGCGGACAGCGTATTCCAAATCGCAGCTCACGAGGAGGTCGTTCCTTTGGACGAGCTCTACCGGGCATGCGAAATTGCCCGCCGTCTGACCCTTGAACCGGAACATTCTGTGGGCCGGGTTATTGCCCGTCCTTTTGTAGGGAGTCCAGGCAACTGGAAGCGCACACCGAACCGTCACGATTATGCGGTGAAGCCTCCTGAGCCTACGGTACTGAATGCACTGAAGAACGGTGGCTGGGAGGTTGTCTCCGTAGGCAAAATCAACGACATTTTCTCGGGAGAAGGGATTAACCGATCCTATCCGACTAAGAGCAACGAGCATGGTATTGAGGAAACGCTGCGTCTTATGCCGGAGGATTTCAGCGGGCTGCTGTTTACGAACCTTGTAGATTTTGATTCCTTATATGGACATCGCCGTGATCCGGAGGGCTATGCCGGCGCACTGGAGGTGTTCGACCGGGCGCTTCCGCAACTGATGGCGGCAACGGGACAGGACGATCTTCTGATTATTACGGCAGACCACGGGAATGATCCGATTCATGCAGGAACCGATCATACTCGCGAATATGTGCCTCTTCTCGTATATGGACCTTCTTTAACCCCTGGTCAGCTAGGTATACGGGCCACGTATTCCGATCTAGGCGCGACGATTGCAGAGAACTTTGGGGTTCATGGTACAGAACATGGGAAGAGCTTCCTTAAGGAGCTTAAATAAGACAGGGAGAGGAAGAATAGGATGGACACACTTAATCGAGGCATGGTCCAAGAGGCTGCAGCCTATATACGGAGCGTAAGCAACGCTGAACCGGAGATTGGATTGATTCTTGGCTCCGGCTTGGGCGTGCTGGCAGATCATATCGAGGAGCCGACGACGATTGCATACGGCGATATTCCTCATTTTCCGCAGTCTACGGTAGAAGGTCATGCCGGGGAGCTTATGATCGGCAAGGTCGGCGGAAGAACGGTTGTGCTGATGAAGGGGCGCTTTCATATGTATGAAGGCTACGGCCCTGAATTAACAGCATTTCCGGTCCGGGTTATGAAGGAGCTTGGAGTAAGCAAGCTGCTTGTCACCAATGCGGCTGGCGGAGTGAATACAGGCTATCAACCGGGAGATCTGATGCTGATCTCCGATCATTTGAATCTGACAGGTAAGAATCCGCTGATCGGGCCGAATGATCCTGCCTTTGGCCCTAGGTTCCCAGACATGTCTCAAGCGTACAGCCCGCGTCTACGCGCCATCGCCAAACAAGCTGCCGAGAAGAATGATGTTCAGCTGCAAGAAGGCGTGTATGCAGGACTTTTGGGGCCTAACTACGAGACGCCTGCGGAAATTGTGATGCTGCGGACGTTAGGTGCTGACGCGGTTGGCATGTCAACCGTCTCTGAAGTGATTGTGGCAAGTCATGCCGGTCTTGAGGTGCTGGGTATTTCCTGTATCAGCAACATGGCAGCAGGCATTCTGGACCAGCCTTTGTCACATCATGAAGTCATGGAGACGACAGAGAAGGTCAGAGAGAAATTCCTAAGCCTAGTATTGTCTGTTATTCCACAAATGTAAATTAGAAGAGCGTCCGAACCTGGACGCTCTTTTGGTGTGCGCCCGGCATGGGCGATAACTCGGCGGTGAAAGTCCGCTACAGGCTTGGCAGTAGGAACTGTTAGCTGAAGGCAAGGGTGTCCGCCGCGAGGCGGAATCTGAAGGAAGCCGGAGGCAAACCCTCGGTCTGACGAACAGAAATCACATAGAAGGCATCATGGGACGGACGAGCTTGCACTACAAAGCAAAGTCCAATACTGCCCGAATCCCATGGTGTAAATGTGGCAGATAGATGAGGGGAAGGTTATCGCTCTTACCCGGGGAGGTCTCACAGACGACAAGTAGGAAAAAAAACCGAAAGACGGAGTAAAGCTTGCTGTGAGAAGTCAGCAGAGGCCATAGTACCCGGAAGGTTTTTTTTTCGGGGAAGGGCCGAACAATCGTAAGTCTCGAGTACATACCGAAAGGAGAGCTGACGCGATGAAAGCAGAATACCGAAAGGGCTACCTGCAAAGGGATAGCGTGGAACGCGAAGAGCATGCGGGAGTGCGGAGCGCCGGCACTCGGGAACGTAAAGAAAGAGGCGGTGCAACAGACCTGCTGGAGCAGATTCTGGACAGAGACAATCTGAACAGAGCCTACAAACAGGTCAAACGCAACCATGGAGCGCCAGGAATCGACGGAATGACCGTAGAAGACGCGCTACCCTGGCTGCAGGAACATAGAGACGAGCTGTTGCAAAAGATCCGGGAAGGCAGATACAAGCCCAGCCCAGTACGGCGCAAGGAAATTCCCAAAGCAGATGGAAGCGGAGTACGGAAGCTTGGCATACCCACGGTCGTAGACCGAGTGATTCAGCAGGCAGTCGCCCAGCAGCTCCAGCCCCTGTTCGAGCCGCTCTTCTCGGAGGGAAGCTATGGCTACCGCCCCGGTCGGAGCGCACAACAGGCCATTCGCAAGGTGAAAGACTATGCAGAACAGGGATACGGCTACGCAGTAGAAATCGACCTCTCCAAATACTTCGACACGCTGAATCATGAGCTGCTTATGCATCTTTTGAGCAAACAAATTCAGGACAGACGCGTAACCGAACTGATTAAGAGATACCTGAAAAGTGGGGTTATGGAGAACGGGGTGCACTGCAAAACAGAAGAAGGCTCCCCTCAGGGAGGCCCCCTGTCGCCGCTTCTGGCGAACATCTACCTGAACGAATTTGACCAAGAGATGAAAGGCCGCGGAGTGAACGTCATCCGCTATGCGGACGATATTGTGGTGCTTGCCAAAAGTAAACGGGCAGCGGTGCGGCTACTGGAATCCTGCGGAAAGTACCTGGAGACCAAACTGAGACTCCAGATCAATACGCAGAAAAGTAAGGTCGGTAGCGTAGTGGCTCGAAAGCACTTCAAATTTCTCGGCTTTGCCCTGGGAAAGAACAAGAACGGCATGTATATCCGTGCCCATGGACAATCCCTCGCAAAAGCGAAGAAGAAGTTGAAAGAACTCACAAGTCGCAGCCAGGGCAGAAATGTTCGCCAAGTCATGGAAAAGGTAAAAGTCTACATTCGGGGATGGATTGGTTACTACTATGTGGCCGACATGAAACGGATCCTGCAAAGCTGGAGCGAATGGTTGCGAAGACGACTGCGGATGTACATCTGGAAACAGTGGAAAAAGCCGCGAACAAAAGTACAAAACCTGCGGAAGCTGGGGATACCGGAATGGCAGGCTTACCAGTGGGGCAATTCCCGTCTCGGGTACTGGCGCATCGCCGGAAGTCCAGTGTTGTCTCGTTCCATAACAAACAAAAAGCTCGTACAGGCAGGATATTATGACTTTCCTGCGCAATACGAGCGTTTACGTAAATTGCACTTATGCGGTTGAACCGCCGTATACCGAACGGTACGTACGGTGGTGTGAGAGGTCGGCTACTCATCTAATGAATAGCCTCCTACTCGATTGTATGAAAGGCAGCGGTCTGCTCTTCCCTTTGAGCGGACCGCTGCTTTTTTATACGAGAATGGAATAATTTCCAGCTATTCGGCGAATAATAGGTTAGCAGAATAGAGTAAATGGGAGCTCATTGCCGGGGATACCAGAATGAACAAATCTCTAATTGGAGCCATATGGCATGATGGAGTCCTATTGTCGAACAAGGGAGGAATTTTCTTGAAACGTAGGTTTATCACCTTATTGGCCGGTCTGCTGCTGATTGCTGGAATTTCGCCATCTGCTCAGGCTTTGGCCCAGAAAGCCGAAGGTGCGGAGCCTGCCGCTTCCGGACTTGCAGAACAAGCTAAATCTGCAATTTTGCTGGATGCGGAGACGGGAACAATCATTTTCGAGAAGAAAAGTCATGAGAAGCTTCCGCCGGCAAGCATCACGAAGATTATGACCATGCTTCTGGCCGCTGAAGCGGTGGACAAGGGTACGCTCAAGCTAACCGATAAAGTGCGGACAAGCGAGTATGCCGCTTCGATGGGCGGGTCGCAAATTTTCCTTGAGCCCGGTGAAGAGATGACTGTCGATGACATGCTCAAGGGAATTGCCATGGCGTCCGGGAATGATGCCTCGGTGGCTATGGCCGAGAAAATCGGAGGCTCGGAGGCGGAATTTGTAAAGATGATGAATGCCAAGGCCCGGGAACTTGGGATGAAGGATACACATTTTGTCAATCCGAACGGGCTGCCGGTTGAGGGACATTATTCTTCTGCCCACGATATCGCCCTCATGAGCCGCGAGCTGCTCAAGCATGAGTTCATCACCAAGTATACCGGTGCGTATCAGGATTACCTCCGCAAAGATACCGAAAAGCCGTTCTGGCTGGTCAATACCAACAAGCTGGTAAGGTTCTACAGCGGTGCGGATGGCTTGAAGACGGGGTACACTTCGGAGGCAAAGTTCTGTCTTTCCGCGACTGCCAAGAAGGATGGACTTCGTCTGATTGCAGTCGTTCTCGGAGAACCCAACACGAAGACGAGAAATAGTGAAGTATCGGCCATGTTTGATTATGCTTTCTCACAGTATACGATGCAGCCGCTTTTCAAAAGTGGGGAAATTATCGGCCGGATCAAAATTGCCAAAGGGGAAAAGACCGTTCTGGAGCTGCCTGCTGAGCGTTCATATAACATCCTTGTTAAAAAAGGCTTAGAGCCTGAGGGGATTACCCATAAGGTTGTTGTTCCTGAAATCTTGGCAGCACCGGTCAAAGCAGGACAGCCGGTCGGTAAGCTTGTGGTCTACCAGGGAGACAAGGTGCTGAATGAGTTCGAGCTTAAGGCGACGGAGGATATTGCCAAGGCAAGCTGGTGGAAGCTGTTTAAGCGGACCACGTCCAAACTATTTTTTGTAGATTGATCGGAGTTTTCTTCTAGTTTTGTCGGAGGGCAGGATTCCCTTCCAGCTTCGTAGAAATGTGTGTTCATGTCAGGGAGGAGAGTGAACAAAAGTGAACTTGAAGCTAGAAATGGAACAGCGCAGAGATACTTTGATTGTCCGTCTACATGGAGAACTGGATCACCATATGGCCGACTCGGTTAGAATGCAGCTTGATGAGGAGATTGCCAGGGGCCGTTGCCGGCATCTGATACTCAGTCTCGAATCACTCCAATTCATGGATAGTTCTGGACTTGGTGTGATTCTTGGAAGATATAAGCTGATTAAACAAAGGGGCGGTCAAATGGTGGTATGCCATGCTGCCGCACCGGTTTACCGATTGTTTGAAATGTCGGGTTTATTCAAGATCATGCCGGTATACGCCGATGAGCATGAGGCGCTTGAAGGACTGGAGGTTGCTTTATGAGTGGACAGGACCGTAACTTTATGTGTCTTAAATTTGCTGCCAAATCTGAGAATGAATCCTTTGCACGCGTAACCGTCGCTGCGTTCATCTCTCAGCTGGACCCTACGATGGACGAGCTGACGGATCTGAAAACCGTGGTCTCGGAGGCTGTAACCAACAGCATTATCCATGGTTATGATAGTGATCCCCAAGGGGAGATTATCATTTCAGCTGAAATCGAAGGGGATGTAATCTCTCTAACCATTGAAGATCATGGTAATGGCATTGAGGATCTCGAGCTTGCCAAACAGCCGCTCTATACTTCAAAGCCTGAATTAGAGCGGTCAGGCATGGGCTTTACGATTATGGAGAACTTTATGGATGAGTTCGAAGTTGTCAGTGAATTAGGGAAAGGTACAGCAGTTCGTATGAAGAAGAGGATTGAATCTAAGAAAGCTTTATATAATTAGGGGCTGGTTCTATGGATGCCGATGTGAAGCAAACCTCAAGGGAATATTTGGATGACGCGGAAGTCAAACGTTTGATAGCCTTAAGTCAGTCCGGGGATCACATTGCCAGAGATACGTTAGTTAACTGCAATATCAGGCTCGTGTGGTCCGTTGTTCAGCGCTTTATGAACCGTGGATATGATCCGGAGGATTTGTTCCAGATCGGGTGTATCGGATTGCTCAAATCTGTTGATAAATTTGACTTGAGCTATGACGTTAAATTCTCTACTTATGCCGTTCCGATGATCATTGGTGAAATTCAAAGGTTTCTAAGGGACGATGGAACTCTGAAGGTCAGCCGTTCTCTTAAGGAAATGGCGAACAAAGTTAGGAAAAAGAAGGACGAGCTGTCCAAGAGCTATGGGCGTCAGCCTACCATCAAAGAAGTCGCAGATGAACTTGGGGTATCTCCGGAGGATGTTGTATTTGCTCAGGAGGCTAACAAGCCGCCAACTTCGATACATGAGACGGTTTTTGAGAACGACGGAGACCCGATTACCCTGATGGATCAGATCGCGGATGAATCGCAGGAGCGCTGGTTCGATAAGCTTGCCCTTCATGAGGCCTTGGGCGGGCTGACGGAGAGGGAAAGGCTAATTGTTTATTTAAGATATTACCGGGATCAGACCCAATCTGAGGTGGCCATCCGACTGGGGATCTCTCAGGTCCAAGTCTCGCGGCTGGAGAAGAAAATTTTGCAAAATATTCGGAATCAGATTGCACAGTAGTGAGAAGAGACGCCTTCCTTCAAGTAAAGAAGGCGTCTTTTTGTTATGCGGCTAAAGAGAGTAAAAGCAGTCCGCCTCTGGCATACTATGGACAATTCGGTTGGTTAAGAGGTGATGCGGATGGATGACAGGCTCGCCCGGGTGATATACATCAGGCTGAGAAAACATGTTCGTCTGCAGAAGGGGAGCGCTGTTTGTTTAGGCGATATTGCACAGCTCCTAGCTCCGCCTGAAACTGAACGGGAGCTCAAGCAGATGGTCCTTGAGAAGCCGAAGGAGCATGACGGGAACCGTATGGTGATTGATATGCTCCAGGTGATCGGAAAGATTCGTGAACGGTACCCAAGATATTCTGTGGAATATATAGGGGAGCCTCATACGCTTGTTGAGATTAACGACAAAGAGCGTCGTCCCTCTATTGCCGCTTTTATTGTTGTCTGGCTGCTTCTCTTCTTCGGCTCCATGCTGACGATCATGAACTTTCATGCGGATGTGAGTATGCCCGAGGTCATGGTTCGCATTGTGGAAATGATCACTGGAGAAAGGGATCAGCATCCGTATCTCTTCCAAGGCGCCTATTCCATAGGAATCGGCCTTGGAATGATTGTCTTCTTCAACCATTTGTTCCGCAAAAAATGGAATGAAGAGCCTACCCCTTTAGAGGTGGAGATGTTCCTTTATCAAGAGAACCTGGACCACTATGTGATCACCGAGGAATATAAGAAGATCCATCACAAGAAGAGCGAACAAGGGGGCAGCTAGCCGTGAGCATCATTATTTCCTTGCTTGTTCTTCCATTTTTGGGGCTTGCGGGAGGGATTGCGGTGGGAGCCGGTGTGGTTGCCCTGTTTGTCGTGCTGGACATCATCCCACGCCTGGCCCAGCTTACACGCTCTTACAATCGGGTTCATTGGTATGAGGGGGCGATGGTCACAGGATCGCTGTTTGGAACGGTCGCTGATTTTTGGAACCTCAAATTCCATGCCCCCTGGCTGATCAGCGGTTTTGTAGGGCTTTTAACCGGTATATTTATTGGCTTGCTCGCTGCTGCCTTAACAGAGGTGCTGAACGTACTTCCTATTTTGGCGAAAAGAATGGGAATGCAGCAGTACCTGTTCTTTCTTCTGATAGCTATGGTGATTGGAAAGGTAGCCGGTTCATGGTTCGACTGGTTTGTATATCAGCCTTAATGCTGTAGATATATAGGCAGGTTTTTCAAATTAAGGAGGGAGTAAACAATGCCAGACAACGAGGTGTCCCAGTCTGCGAACAACGATAACAATCCACTGCCGTTCTTCGATCCAGGATTTCATGAGCCATATGAGGAGGGAGATCAAGAACATGTTGCCGGCTTTGGGGTAAACCCTGATAAGGAGGAGAAAGAAACCTCTAACAGCATTGAAGAGTCTGTTAAGTACTGGCAGCATAGCGATTTGATCAGCCGCAGCTTGGATACAACCAAGAAAACGCTGGAGCAGGTGGTAGGTCTTGGTGACAGCTTTGATGTGACCTTTAAGGAGATGACTTTCGGCGGTCAGAGAACAGCCCTGTTCTATATTAATGGCTTTGCGAAAGATAATATACTTCAGGAGATTATCAAGCGGCTAACGTATTTGACTCCAGAATCCTATGATGGATCGGCCCTTAAAGCCTTTATTATGGAATATATTCCTCATATTCAAGTGGAGACAAGCAGCACTTTAAGTGATTGCATTTCCAAAATGTTAAGTGGTATGAGTGTCTTGTTCCTTGAGGGTGAAGACCGCTGTATTGTAATGGACACCAGGTCTTATCCAGTGCGAGGCCCCGAAGAACCTTCACTTGAGCGGGTAGTACGTGGTGCCCGAGATGGGTTTACGGAGACACTGATGACGAATGTGGCATTGGTGAGAAGACGCCTAAGAGACCCTGGGGCAAAGTTCGAAGTGACTAAAGTAGGACGAAGAACCTTAACGGATGTATGTGTGGCCTATATCGATGATATTGTGGATAAAGCGCAGGTTAACAATATTAAGGAGAGGCTTGCGAAGATCGATATTGAAGGTATTCCGCTGGCAGATAAGCAGCTGGAGGAGACTTTGCTTCATAAGGGATGGAATCCATACCCGCTGGTACGCTATTCCGAACGCCCGGATTCGGTGGCAGCTCATATGCTCGAAGGGAGAATCGTTCTGTTTGTGGATACGTCACCAAGTGTCATGATTCTTCCGACCACCTTCTTTGATTTGTGTCAGCATGCTGAGGAGAACCGTCAAACTGCGTTCATGGGTACCTATTTGCGTTGGATCCGTTTCGCAGGGATTTTGGCTTCATTGTTTTTGCTTCCGCTCTGGCTGCTTATTGTAGTCCATCCTGAATTAAAACCAGCCTCCTTAACTTTCATCGGGCCACAGGCGCAAGCAAAGATACCGCTGATCGCTCAATTCCTACTAGTTGAATTCGGGGTGGACCTTATGCGGATGGCCGCCGTGCATACGCCAACACCGCTGGCCTCTGCAATGGGCTTAATCGCAGCCATCCTAATCGGGGACATTGCGGTGAAGACCGGCCTCTTTGTCAATGAGGTAGTGCTATATATGGCTGTGGCGGCGATCGGGATGTTTGCTACCCCAAGCTATGAGCTGGGGCTCGCGAACAGGCTTGTCCGACTGGTTCTCCTAGTTGCTGTGGCTTTATTTGGCATTCCAGGCTTTGTTGTGGGGGTCACTGTGTTCATTGTCATGCTAACCATGCGGCGTTCGTTCAACTCCTCATATTTGTGGCCTTTTATACCATTTAATGCAAAGGCCATGGCGAGTGTCATATTCCGCATGCCGGTCATGTATAGCAGGTACCGCCCGTCATTTAACAAACCAAGGGATCGTTCGAGATTGCCGAAGAATTAAATTTTGAAATAGCTTGTCCTGCAAAAAATACAAATCAAATACGCAAAAGTCCATTTTTCTGGATAGGGATTCCCTGATATACTGTTTCTAAATTCGGAAAAATCGGAGGATTGCAGCATGTATTTACACGGTACAAGCACGATCAATGCGCAAGGCCATCTGGAAATTGGCGGCTGCGACACAGTAGATCTCAGAAATCAATATGAAACACCGCTTTATGTTATGGATGAAGCGTTAATTAGACAGCGCGCTCGTGAATATATTGAAGCCTTTAAAAAGTCCGGTCTTTCCTTTCAAGTTGCATATGCAAGTAAGGCATTCTGCACAATGGCAATGTGCCGTTTGGTGGAAGAAGAGGGGTTATCTCTTGATGTTGTCTCAGAAGGGGAACTTTACACCGCGCTGCAGGCGGATTTTCCGCCGGAGCGCATTCACTTCCACGGCAATAACAAGACTCCGGAAGAACTGCAGATGGCCATCTCCGCCCAGATCGGCTGCTTCGTTGTCGATAACTTCGACGAGCTGCATCTGCTAAACGCCATAGCTGCAGAGAATAAGACGCAGGTAAATATTCTGCTTAGAGTTACGCCGGGTGTGGAAGCGCACACCCATGAATATATATCCACAGGCCAGACAGATTCCAAATTCGGGTTTGATATCAGTAATGGGTCAGCCTACGAAGCGGTTCAGTTAGCGCTGGATAAACCGAATCTCGTACTGCTTGGTCTGCATTCCCATATCGGTTCACAGATTTTTGAGGTTGACGGATTCCAGGTTGCCGCCGAACGCGTATCGGCATTTGCCGTGCAAGTGAAGCACGAGCTTGGGGCAACCTTCCGAGTAATCAATCTTGGAGGCGGATTTGGCATCCGCTATACAGATGAGGATGCACCGCTTGAGGTATCCGAGTATATTACAGCAATAACAGATGCCGTTAAGAAGCATTTTACCAGAGTATATCAGACGCTTCCTGAAATTTGGGTGGAGCCTGGTCGGAGCTTGGTTGGAGACGCAGGAACAACCCTGTATACGATCGGCACAAGCAAGGACATTCCGGGAGTACGCAAGTATGTTTCCGTAGATGGAGGAATGACCGATAATCCTCGGCCGGCTTTATATGATTCCAAATATGAAGCACTTCTAGCTAACCGTGCTCTGGAGGAGGCTGAAGAGACAGTGTCTATCGCAGGGAAGTGCTGTGAGAGCGGGGATATGCTGATTTGGGATACCAAGCTCCCTCATGTAGTTAGCGGCGATCTGCTGGCTGTTGCCTGCACTGGGGCGTACAACTATTCTATGGCGAGCAATTATAATCGGATCCGCCGGCCGGCTGTAGTCTTTGTCAAAGACGGACGCAGTGACTTGGTCGTTAAGCGGGAGACGCTGCCGGATATTGTAGCGAATGATCTGATTCCGCAGCGGATTCAGAAGCAGCCTTTTGCACTGGAAAGGAATTCATAGTACACTGGATACCGCCAAGGTTTTATTCTAAATTGAAAGGGGCTGCTTGATACATGGCAAAACAAGCAAAAATTAAATTGGCTAACGGCGGCGAAGTGCTGCTTGAGCTGTTCGACAAGGACGCACCTAATACGGTCGCAAATTTTGAGAAATTGGCGAATTCCGGATTCTACAACGGTCTGGTATTCCACCGGGTGATCCCAGGCTTCGTAGCACAAGGCGGCTGCCCAAATGGCACTGGAACAGGCGGTCCAGGCTACACCATCAACTGTGAGATTAACCCTAACAAGCATGAGCGCGGATCTCTGGCTATGGCGCATGCCGGACGCAACACAGGCGGCAGCCAGTTCTACATCTGCTATCAGCCGCAGCCTCATCTTGATGGCCAGCACACTGTGTTTGGCAAAGTGCTGAAAGGCATGGAGCATGTGGACGCATTCCAAGGACGCGATAAGATGGAGTCTGTTGAAGTTTACGAAGTATAAGCTTTTAGCAAGCAGAAAAGCCTCCTCTCCCCATACGGGGAAGGGAGGCTTTTCTATAAGTTATTTATTGCGTCGAGCGCGGGCCTCGTCCTTAACTTCCTCGCGAAATCCCTCGATACTCTCTCTCCGGCGTTCGTTCTTGGCAGCAACCTGCCGCTGTTCTTCGCCTGACAGCTCAGCGGCATGCTCATCTAGATACTCTTCGCCTTCATGCAAATTTTGAAGGGTGTTCTGGATGCTCTCCTGAAGCCTTTCTACATTATCAGCCCGGTTATCCGGTTTTGGCTTTGTCATGAATGGAATCCCTCCTTAATTTAAATGCACCTTAATGCAAGGCGCTACGACTTAGGTTGATCGTAAGCCTAGGGATTTATTCGGACCTAAGAAATGATCATTTGGTTGAAATATTTAAAAATCAGGTTGTAAATTGATGAAAAAGGAGATGGCCAGCATGAAATTTCCTAAACGCTTAACCGCCATTTGCTACATTCTGTTTATTCTTTTTGGTCTGGAAGAGGTACCAAAGGGATTGTAAAATATAAGCAGCTTGCTTTTTTGCATCCTATAGTTAGAAAAGAGGAGAATATGATGCTACAACAGACGGAACAGCTGATTCAGCTGCTCAGCAACCAGATACGGACTCCGGCAGCAATATTGGAATCATATTGCCGGGTTATTGCGCTTTATGGAGGACAGGAAGATGCTGCGGCACTATTCGAGCTTTTTTGTAATCAGCCAGAGGATTACAGGTATACGATGCTGCTCGGTCCTGTCATGAGATGCGGCGATTTGGAGCTTGCCGAGGAGATGGATCACCGTTGCTTTGAGCAAAATAAGCTGAAACCTAATATGCCTAGCGAGATTTTACATGTATTGGGATATATGGGTTACGAGAAATACACGGACTATATGATGAACTGTGTTGAAACAGATGATTGGCATTTATCCAAGGACGCGTGCCTTGGACTGATGCATCTTCCTATTAGCAAGCAGCATCAGGAACGGCTGAGGAATGAACTGGAGAAGGCATACGGGCAGCCTCTATTCTCCGAGTTCTTACCAGCTCTCTGCTGCAAATTCAGCGGTCCCGACATCGTTCCGAGGCTGGTAGCTTGGGGAGATGAGGCTTCTACGGATTGTAATGCCGGACTTCTGCTTGGCATTGCTGCTTACGGAGAAGATCAGCGGGATTGTATGAAACAGATTTTATGGAATCCGGGATGGGAATTGTACAGCACAGGAACCGGAAGTCATTGGTGGGCTTATATAGCCATGCAAATGGTGAAATTGACCTTCCATGAGCTTATATCCGATGTTAAAGAGGCAACTCCTCTGGAACTTGAGAATCGAGACTTGGAAGAGAGGGCAGAACTCATAGAGCACCAGCTATGGGTATTACATGATTTACTTGAACTTAGGCTGAGCCAACCGCTGTGCCCACTGCGGTTCGTTCCGGAGACCCACGAGAAACTGAGCGATTTGTATACACAACTGTTCGCGTGGAGCACAGAGCATCAGGATGATTCAATTACTGGACGCATCGGCCACTATTTTGGAGTTGATCATCCGCTAGCAGACAAGTATCTGCGGCTCGCAACGAGAATGGAGGAAGGGATATTCCGTGAATTGGAACATGGAGCTTGGACAGATTGTAAGGACAAGCTGTCATCTCCTAATGAGCTGCAAATTTAATTGACATATGGTTAATATTGGAGAATAATAGAGGGTGATTTTCAAATAAATGGAGGTTTTGGATAAGGGGTGGTTGTACTTGAAGCATACACCTACGATTTTGACCGAGTTTGAGAATTATTTAGAACAAAATGATATGTTATTGGCACAATTTGCGGAATGTTCGGGTGTTCATCAAAGAACGCTCAGTAATTGGGTAAACCAGCTTCGCCCTATTTCTGTACATCAGCTTGACCGAATCTCTGAAGCAATGGGTTTACCGGAAGGCTACTTTTACGATGTTTACATCGAAAATTACATCATTGACCATCCGCCCAATATGAGGCGCATCGAGCCATTGTTGTATCGTTGTGCTGAGCTGGACAAGCTGGATTCAGTACGTCGTATACTTGGACAGATAATAGACAATACATTGTATTCTCCCAGACTGTTTGGTATCGCGGAGACGTTATTCGCACAGGGGCGGCATGCCGCTGCATTACTAATCTATGAGAATGTGGCGGAAGTAGAGAAATACCAGCATTCTGAACGTTTGGCACTCTGTCAATATCGTATATTTACGATTAAGATTGGAGATAATCAGAGCCAAAATCTCAGGATAGCCACAGTATTTGAAGTCTATGTTGAACGTCTGGATGAAATAGATCAGCTCGATGCTTTGAAGGATTTGGCTAACGTGTACAGGTCTTTGCGTAAATGGGATAAGGTTGACGAATTGGCGAGAAGAATGAGAGCGAAGGCGGAAATTCAGAATAGTTTACAACACCAACGGAAAAGAAGGACTCGTGAGAATGAGAAAAAGACAAAGGGTCCGCTATTTGGATACATTGCCTATGCTGACTTGTTGTGCGCAAGTGTCTGTGAAGCTCATGGTGATTATCAGCGGGCTTTACAATATACATACTCTTACGCTGATTTAGATTGGGTGAAGGAAACAGACGAGGAAACCCGGCACTGGATTGAGTTGTTCCAACAATGGGCTGAAGGTAATATCATGGTGAATAAGTTATTATCTGGAGACATAAATGTGTTACAAGACTATGCTGAATACATTGCTACATCCAAAGTAGATATAGAGATGGTTACAAAGTTACTGAATGTAATGCTTGCAGCTAACCGATTTCAGTTAGATGTAACTCACATTCTAAAACGCTTTGAGTCTGAAATTAATTTGCTTACTCAACAGGGACAGTCATCCTCTGATATGTATACCAAGCAAGTTATACCTGAACAATTTGCACGGTTAGGTTATGAATTAGCTTATTACTATTTACATCGCGGCAACTACAATGATGGCTTTAAACAATTGATGTATGCAATGGCAGCTTATCATATATTAAATAATGAGACCTACTATATAAACTGTATAGGGTTATTTGAGCATTTTCGTGCTCATGCGGCTCCAGATACAATAGCCGAGTATTTAAATCTTATCGAAAAGGTGTGGTTAAACAATGTTTAAAAAAATGGTAATGTTGGTCATTGCAAGTGGATTTTTGTTTACTGCAAATATACCTGTTCAATCAATTAATTATAATCCGATCATGTTTCAACAGTTTAGTGATCAAATTGGAGGATTTTAATTTAACAAATTATAAAAACCTATTAAATTTTAGATCTAATCACGTTTGCGAAGCTGTAATTAAATGTTTGTCCATTATTGTAGAGAGTAAATGTTTTATCCCTCTCTTTAATTATGTTTAATGTTTAGTTTTATGTCTTGTAGATAAAAAATTCGGCCAATGTCACATAAGTGTGTTATTGTTTTTTAATTATTTTTATGGTACCCTTATCATCAATCTTGAGTTACCTTAGAATTCCCTCCTAGGTGATGCTTCGGTAGGGAAACTGGTTGGAATTTATAGATTTCTGACATCTGTTACTTTATATTTAAGTAAGATCGCCAGATATCCAATTGAATAATACGAAATATCCTTCGGGGCAGGGTGAAATTCCCTACCGACGGTGATGGTGCCTAAGGCACCTTAGTCCGTGACCCGCGGGGGTTCTCTATTTAGAGATCCTGCGGCTGAGCCGGTGCAATTCCGGGACCGACAGTTATAGTCTGGATGGGAGAAGGAGATACGAGACATAATGCTGTAATATTCAGCCATATGTTCTATTTGTAGTGGTTTTGTGACGCTATTCACATGATGAGGAGCAGAGCTCTTTTTTCTCATGCTGTTCTTTGATGAGCAAATGAGAGGAAATTGCTGGTTCGGCACCATGATGGAGCGCACCGCTGCTTTATTCGACGTATCCAAAAGCTAGCTCTCATCAGCCCCATCCGAGGTCTCTCGGGTGGGGCTTTTTACATGCTCCTTGGAGAGATCCTAAGTAGGGAAAGAGAGGAGGCTTAGTATAACATGCAGCTGATTAATGATGAATATTATATGTCCCTGGCATTGGATATGGCGGAGAGAACCCAAGGACAAACAGGGATTAATCCAGTAGTTGGGGCGGTTGTCTTTAAGAATGGGGCTGTTATTGGAATGGGAGCCCATTTAAAACGGGGCAGCGGGCATGCGGAAGTGCATGCCTTGAACATGGCCGGGGCCGAAGCTGAAGGCAGCACGGTTTATGTGTCCCTGGAACCCTGCAGTCACTATGGAACAACTCCGCCCTGCAGCGAACGGCTAATTGCGGAGAAGGTGGCAAGGGTGGTGGTAGCTTGCGAGGACCCGAATCCGCTGGTAGCCGGCCGGGGGATCGCCATGCTTCGCGAAGCGGGGATCGAGGTGGTAACGGGTGTTCTTCGGGAAAGGGCGCTTGAACTTAATAAGCGCTTCATCAAATTTATTACGACAGGCATGCCGTATGTAACGGTAAAGACCGCTAGCACTCTGGATGGCAAAATCGCCTCTAAAACCGGGGACAGCAAGTGGATCACTGGAACAGCTGCAAGGCAGCGGGTTCATATCATGCGTCATCGCCACATGGGGATCATGGTTGGCATAGAGACCGTGATTGCTGATGATCCCATGCTGACAACCCGCCTTGAGGTGCCTGGGATTTCACCAGTGCGAATTATAGTGGATTCCAGGCTGCGAATCCCGATCAAGTCCAAGGTGCTTCAAGAAGATGCTGAGAAGACCTTGATTCTGACGACCCGCCTCTCGGAAGAGAGGCGGCGGGCAGAGATCGCTGAGGCAGGAGCTAAGGTCCTCCTTTGCGGGGATGGCCCTCAGGTAGACTTGAAGCATGGGCTGAAGCAGCTTGCACAGCTTGGCATCTCCTCGGTCCTCGTCGAGGGCGGCGGGAAGCTGAGTGGCTCCTTGCTTGTGGCCAAGCTTGTGGACGAACTTGTACTTTTCATGGCACCTAAGCTCATCGGGGGTAATGCACCGGGCAGCTTCACCTTCGAAGGCTATGAACGCATGGCAGATGCAATGACTTTGGCGGATGTCAAAGTTGAACAGGTAGGCGAAGATATATGTATTACAGGCAGGCCGGAATGGAGGGATGCATAGATGTTTACCGGATTAGTCGAAGAAGTCGGTTCCATGCAGGCCATTCGCCAAGAAGGCGAAACCATGGTGCTTCACATTCGTGCTTCTGTCGTTATGGAAGATATGAAGATCGGGGACAGTATTTCAGTGAATGGAGTTTGTCTGACGGTGACCTCATATCATAATCATTCGTTTGCGGTGGATGTGATGCCCCAGACTTATCGGCATACCAACCTGAAGGAGCTGCGACCCGGCAGCCGTGTGAATTTGGAACGGGCTATGGCGGCTAATGGCCGGTTCGGGGGGCATATTGTTCAAGGCCATGTTGATGGGACGGGAACTATACTTAATAAAAGTCGGGATCAAAATGCTGTCGTTCACGTCATTGCTCCAGATAACCCGGAGATGTTTCGCTACATTATTCCCAAAGGTTCCATAACCGTTGATGGGATTAGTCTTACCGTGGTGGACACCTCAGAGACCTCGCTTAGCATCTCCATTATTCCCCATACGCTTGAGGCAACGGCCTTAGCTTATAAGCGGGAGGGAGATTCCGTGAATCTGGAATGCGATGTACTGGGAAGATACATTGAGCACCTTATGCGGTTTGGACAGACTCAAGGCACATCACAGCCGGGAAGCTCGAAAGTGGATATGTCCTTTCTTACAGAGCACGGCTTTGCTTAATGGCTAAGAATGGATATGAAGCTGTGAAACGGTTCTAGCAATAATGAAGGAGTGAGAATGATGAGTGATATTCAACTGGACCGTGTTGAAGAAGCGATTTACGATTTGATGCGTGGAAAAGTCATTATCGTTGTCGATGATGAAGACCGTGAGAATGAAGGTGACTTTGTGGCCCTGGCCGAGAAGGCAACTCCGGAGGTCATCAATTTCATGATTACGCAAGGTCGGGGTTTGGTATGCTTGCCGATCACGCAGGAGCGTGCTGAAGAGCTGGATCTCAAGCCCATGGTTGCTCATAACACGGACTATCATGGAACAGCCTTTACCGTATCCATTGACTATAAAGATACAACCACAGGCATATCTGCTTATGAGCGTTCTCTTACGGTGAAGGGGATTATGGATCCTAAGGCCAAGCCTGAGGATTTCCGCCGCCCGGGCCATATGTTCCCGCTGATCGCCAAAAAGGGTGGAGTTCTACGCCGCGCAGGACATACGGAAGCGGCCGTCGATCTTGCTCGCATGTGCGGCGCGTACCCTGCCGGTGTCATCTGTGAAGTGATTAAGGAAGATGGAACCATGGCAAGATTGCCTGATTTGATGGGGATTGCAAGGCAGCATGATCTCAAGATCATCAGTGTGAAGGATCTGATCCATTATCGCAACGACAAGGAAAAGCTGGTTCAGCGGGAAGTTGAAGTTCGGATGCCTACGGATTATGGCGAATTTCGTGCAGTTGCTTATACCAATGAAGTGGATCAGAAAGAGCATGTTGCACTGGTGAAGGGAGAGATTGACCCGCAGAAGCCGGTTCTTGTCCGTGTACATTCCGAGTGTCTGACCGGAGATGTGTTCCACTCCCATCGCTGCGATTGCGGTCCGCAGTTTGAAGCGGCGCTTCGTCAAATTGAGGAAGCCGGCAACGGGGTTCTCTTGTATATGCGTCAGGAGGGTCGGGGAATTGGCCTGATCAACAAGCTTCGGGCTTATAAGCTGCAGGAAGAAGGCCTCGATACCGTAGAAGCCAACCTTAAGCTCGGTTTTCCTGCCGACTTAAGAGAGTACGGAATTGGAGCCCAGATTTTGAAGGACTTAGGCGTGCGTCAGATCAGACTGCTCACGAACAATCCCCGTAAAATTAAGGGACTTGAAGGTTACGGACTTGAGGTCGTAGAACGGGTACCGATTCAAATCAAAGAGAACGTTGACAATAAGGGTTATCTTCATACCAAGCAGGCGAAGCTTGGACATCTGCTGAAGTTTGATGATATGGAACAGAACGAAGAAGCAAACCAGTAACTGTAATTATATTAATGAAGGGATGATGAGAGAATGGGTAACATTTTTGAAGGGAATTTAGTATCAGAAGGTTTAAAATATGCAATTGTGGTTGGGCGGTTCAATGAATTTATTACCAGCAAGCTGCTGGGTGGGGCTCTAGATGCTTTAAAACGTCACGGGGTACAAGATGAGGAAGTTGATGTTGCTTGGGTACCGGGAGCGTTTGAAATTCCATTCGCGGCACAGAAGCTTGCGGAGAGCGGGAAATACGATGCAGTGATTACCTTAGGAACCGTTATTCGCGGATCAACTTCGCATTATGACTACGTATGCAACGAGGTTGCCAAAGGAGTTGCAGCAATCGGTCTCAAGACTGGGGTTCCAACCATCTTTGGAGTGCTGACTACAGAGAATATTGAACAGGCGATCGAGCGGGCAGGAACCAAAGCTGGTAATAAAGGCTGGGATGCTGCTGCAGCGGCAATTGAGATGGCGAACTTGACGAAACAGTTAAAATAGTGCTTATTTAATGTAGTGCTCTTTGCAAAGAGCGCTACATTTTCTTTTTACGGGTGGAGGTTCACATAATAGCATGACTGTACTTTATAAGCTGGAGACCTTTGAAGGCCCGCTGGATCTTCTGCTGCATCTGATTGATAAGGCGGAAATAGATATCCATGAAATCTCCATCAGCGAAATTACCGATCAATACTTGGATTACTTGAACAGCATGCAGGAGCTCGAGCTTGAGATTACTAGTGAATTTCTGGTCATGGCCGCGACCCTGCTGTCTATAAAGAGCAAGCAGCTTCTTCCTAAACCACCGGTGATTGAGTGGGAGGATGAATTTGATTATACCTTGGAGGAAGAAGAAGATCCTCGGGATGAATTGATTCGCAAGCTGGTCGAATACCGGAAATTTAAAGGAATCGCCGAGCTGCTGCATGATAAGCAGTGGGAACGGAGTCTTATATTCTCTAAGGAACCTGAAGATCTGACTCCCTATATGCCCGAGGTTCACCAGAATCCCGTTGAAGGCCTGCATGCCGCTGATCTGATTGCCGTATTTCAGAAGGCTTTACGTAAAGCGGCTAAGCGCAGCACGGTAGCCCGAATTCATCGTGATGAAATTTCCGTTAAGGATCGGATTCAGGAGGTTGTTTCTGCACTTGAGATGACGGGACCAGGAGGAAGAATGCTGTTCTCCAAGCTTCTCCATGAAGAGATGCACCGGCATGAAATTGTGGTTACCTTTCTGGCGATCTTGGAGCTGATGAAGATGAAGAGAATCGTCTGTTATCAGAACAAGCTGTTCGATGATATTGTGATGGAATGGAGAGGGGAAGGAAAGCTGGATGGATTTTCAGAAATTGAAATCAATTATTGAAGGCCTGCTGTTTCTGGCCGGAGAGGAAGGACTGAGCTTAAAGCAGCTGAGTGAGGTTGTTGAGCAGCGGCCTGAAGTTATCAAGGATGCGCTTGAAGATTTGAAGCAGTCATTCTCTAAGGAAGGAAGAGGGCTTCAAATTATAGAAATCGCGGGAAATTATCAGTTGGCGACGCTGCCGGAGCATGCTCCTTATTTTGAACGGCTGGCCTATTCACCTTCTAGATCCTCATTATCTCAGGCTGCGCTTGAGACGCTATCGATTATTGCTTACCGGCAGCCGATCACGCGTGTGGAGATTGAGGAGATTCGAGGCGTGAAAGCGGAGCGCGCTATCCATACGCTGGTGAATAAAGATTTGATTGAAGAGGTGGGTCGCGCTGAAGCGATCGGAAGGCCGATTCTTTATGGGACAACCAAAGCCTTTCTTGATTATTTTGGCCTTGCGAGCTTGAAGGATTTGCCTGATCCGGAGATGTTTGAGGATGCCGAGGCTTTGGAAGAAGAGACGCAGAACCTGTTTGAGCGGCTTCAAAGCCAGCAGCTAACAATCGATGATGTGGATTGATTCTAACATCCGTTCAATTTTGAACGGATGTTTTTTTGTGGATTTTTTCCTATGTAGGAAGCCATACTAACAGAGCCTGCACACGGACTGAAGGATCAAGGGGGTAGGGTCTTGCGAGTATGGATAGGGATCGGCATTATTGTTGGATTGCTGCTGCTGCTGTTCGTGATTCTCCTAATGTCGCGGATTACGATAAAGGTCCAGGTTAGGAAGCATGGAGCAGAGGAAGCCATCACTTTGGATATTGGCCTGTTGTTTAATTGGGTCAATTACCATTATGAAGTGCCAAAGATCGTATTCGATAATTTCAAACAGGGACTGCAAGTAGAAAGCCAGCAGACTGGAGGAATAGCTAAGGATCAAAGTAAAGAGACGGAGCAGCACATCGGCGTAGAGAGGTTACAGACATGGGCTGCTCTTTATAAAGATATGAAAGAGTCAACATTTAACTTTAAAGGCTGGTATCGTGACTTCATCAAGCATCTGCAGGTAACAAGACTGGATTGGGCTACTTTTTTTGCTTTAAAAGAAGCTGATCAGACGGCAATTCTTAGCGGATCCTTATGGGCATTGAAATCCGTACTGGTAGGGTATTTGTCCTATAAGGTTCATATGACCCGTCCACCTAAGCTTATGATACGTCCGCGCTTTGGCGTAGAGCCCCAATTTGGAACGGAATTTACATGCATTGGGCAATTGAGACTCGGGTTTATGCTGTATACACTGCTCAGGCTTACCCTTCGGATTGTACGGATCAAGGGCGGCATGAAGAAGTGGAAGACCGTGCTGTTTGGGAGATAAAAGTCCCTTTCATGCTCGTGAATAGTATCGAACACAGCAGGGAAATGTAATAACGCTTGATATTACTGCTGTATAAAGGAGGTAAGAAATCATGAACGATCATCCGATACAGGGGCTCATGCAGACCGCAATGGAGAACATCAAGGACATGGTTGATGTGAACACCATCGTGGGCGAACCGGTGGAGACAGCGGGCGGTAACACGATTCTTCCGATCAGCCGTGTAGGCTTTGGTTTTGCAGCAGGCGGAAGTGATTTTAATGTTGATGCTGAGCCAATTACCGGCGTAGATGGTAAATACCGCCCGTTTGGCGGCGGCAGCGGGGGCGGTGTATCCATCAATCCCATCGCTTTTCTCGTTGTGGGACAGCAGGGTGTAAATATAGTACCTCTGGATAACCAGACGCATATTTTTGAGAAGCTGATCGATGCGGTGCCTACGATGGTGGATAAAGTGCAGTCGATGTTTCCGGGGCAACAAGGGAGTAACAATGGCTCAAATTCAGACTCCCAAAATGCACAGTCGAGCACTTCTTCCCATTCCCACTCATCATCCAGCGGTCAACCCTTTGCTTAAGGGTTAACAACATTTCTAGGACAGAACCCTTCCGCTTTATGGAAGGGTTTTGTTGTTGACCAATGATTGACCTCTCTTGTAAGTAGGACATACTTCTAAAGGTTTTTGCATAAATTAAAGACAAGTATTCATCTTAGATCTGCTTGGAGGAATTGTTATGAACACACGTACGCTATCCTGCCGGATCCTGGTCATCGCTTTATGCTCAGCTTTGCTGATATCTGGTCCGGCTCAAGCGAAGCCGGCAGATGCTGATAAGACTGAACCAACTACACATGCTCAGGCTGCCGCATTAATGGATGTGGAATCAGGGCGGCTCCTGTATGAGCATCAGGGAGATCGGATACTGCCCATTGCCAGTTTGACCAAAATCATGACGGCAATCGTTGCCATCGAACACGGTAAGCTGGACGAGTCTGTCGAGGTGGGAAAGAACGCATATGCCAAAGAAGGATCCTCGATATACTTACAGTTGGGTGAAAAAATGAAGCTCGAACATATGCTGTACGGCTTGATGCTGCGCTCAGGAAATGATGCGGCAACTGCGATCGCCGAGCATGTAGGGGGTTCTGAGGAAGGCTTTGTGCATTTGATGAATGCTAAGGCGAAGTTCTTAGGGCTTACGCGAACCCATTTTGCGAATCCGCACGGCTTGGATGCCAAGGATCATTATTCTACAGCGAGTGATCTCGCACGCATAACGGCTTATGCTCTGCATAATCCGAAATTTCGGGAGATTGTTCGCACTCCTTCCAAATCGGTGCCCAATCCGAACGATGCATGGGACTATAAATGGCTGAACAAAAACAAAATGCTCCGGTTTTATGAGGGGGCAGATGGCGTAAAGACAGGCTATACAAAAATAGCCCGCCGCTGCCTTGTCAGCTCGGCAACCCGTGATCAGCAGCAGCTGGTCGCCGTTACTTTAAATGATGGAGACGACTGGAATGATCACCGCCAGCTTTTGGATTACGGTTTTAAGCATTATCCGTTAAGAACATTGGTGGAAGACAAGCAGGAGATTGAGGGGACAAGTTATATGGCGGCCAAAGCTTACCGCTTCCCGCTTAAACAGTCGGAGGTTGATCAGGTCAGCCGCCGTGTGGAGGGCGGAGGACAGAGAGGCGCTTCCTTCGGAACGAAGCCAAGATTGATCTTTACGCTGCAAGGGAGAACAATCGGCTATGTTCCCATCAAGCTTAAGCCAGAAGCGGGCGCGGATAAGAAACAGGCAGGCTAAGTGTATATATAGAACGACCGTAGAGGGGAGAACGGGAACTATGGTGAACAAGATATGGCTGGGGATGCTGATGATCGGCTTTGGTTTTGCCGCATTCAAAGGGGATATCAATGTCGTGACAAAGGCAGCATTTGAGGGAGCGCAGACTGGAGTGACCGTTTGCTTCGGGCTTATTAGCGTTCTTGTATTCTGGATGGGCATTATGCGGCTTGCTGAGGAAGCCGGGCTTGTTCGGAAAATCTCTAAGCTGCTTGGTCCTGTAGTTTCTTTTCTGTTCCCAGATGTGCCGAAGAATGACCCTGCCATGGGCTATATTCTGTCAAATATGAGTGCCAATTTGCTCGGACTCGGCAATGCTGCGACCCCTATGGGAATCCGGGCAATGCAGGAGCTGCAGCGCTTGAATCCAGATAAGACCACAGCATCTCCGGCCATGTGCACCCTGCTGGCTCTAAATACCGCAAGCATCACCTTAATTCCCACCACCTTAATTGCCATCAGGCTGAATTTCAACTCCGCCAATCCTGCCGAGATTGTTGGGAGCACCTTGCTAGCCACTGCCATTGCTACAATGGCTGCCATTCTAGCCGACAGATGGTATAGATCTAGAGACAGGAGAAAGCCGTTTGTACCTCCAACTACAGGTCATAAGACTGTGGAGATGGGGAGTGAGTTGAATTGAATTGGGTTCATCTTATCTCCGCTTGGGCGGTTCCCGTCATGATTGCGTTTATTCCACTCTATGCGTCGATGCGAAAAGTTCCTGTATATGAGTCGTTTGTAGATGGGGCCAAGGACGGCTTCTCTACGGCCATCGGGATTATTCCTCATCTGGTAGGGATGATGGTTGCCATCAGTGTTTTTCGAGCTTCCGGAGCTATGGATTTCTTCGTCGGCTTGCTTGCCCCTGTTATGAATTGGTTCCATGCTCCAGCAGAAGTGCTTCCATTAGGATTTCTTAGACCTTTGACAGGGACAGGTTCACTGGCATTTACAACTGATCTGATCAAGACCTATGGCCCTGACTCCATGATTGGGCGTATCGCTTCTACGATACAAGGAAGCACGGATACTACGCTGTATGTGCTAACTGTTTATTTTGGAGCCGTGGGCATCCGAAATGGGAAATATGCACTGAAGGTTGGATTGTTCTCAGATATTGTAGGCTTCATTGCAGCTATCGCTGTATGCCTGCTCTTGTTTAATTCCTAAAAGCCAACAAAAATAAGAAATGATAGGCAGCTTTCGACAGCAAATTCCGCCCTCTTCCGAGGGCGTTTTGCGTGTTATGGTATTGTGATTTATGTGACATATGGGTATCATGAAGATGAGGTGACTTAAATTCATGGAGAGATTGCAGAAAATACTGGCACAAGCTGGAGTAGCTTCGCGCCGCAAATGCGAGGAGCTTATTTTGGCCGGCAAAGTCCAGGTTAACGGTGAAACGGTTACCGTACTAGGCACCAAAGCGGATCCGTCCGTAGATTCCATTACGGTGGAGGGCCGAAATATCGGGGCAGAGAAGAAGGTTTATCTTCTGCTGAATAAGCCGAAGGGCGTGATCACGAGCGCCACGGACCCACAGGGCCGCAAGATTGTCACCGATTATTTGAAGGGAGTTCGGGAAAGAGTATATCCGGTTGGACGGCTTGATTACGACACGGAAGGGCTGCTTCTCCTGACGAATGACGGAGATTTTGCCCATTTATTGACTCATCCCAAGCACCATGTACCCAAAACTTATTTAGCTACCGTTAAAGGCGTTCCTCACGGCACGGATTTGGATAAGCTGAAGAAAGGGATTATGCTTGATGACGGGATGACCCACCCGGCTGAAGTGGAGTATCATGACGTTGATCCTGACAATAAAGAAGCAACGATTATGATTACGATTCATGAAGGCAGAAATCGGCAGGTCCGTCGGATGTTTGAAGCGATTGGCCACCCTGTTCAGCGTTTGAAGCGCATTGCTTTCGGGGATTTGTATCTTGGAACTATGAAGCGCGGCTTATTCCGTCATTTAACCAAAGCTGAAATTGAAGGCTTGAAGCAAAGCGCCAAAACTGCTGAGAAGCGCAGCAAGCGATAAAGGATCTTGGTAGTTGAAGTTAAGATAGGGCGGCCGGGCAGCCGCCTTGTTTTTTGCAGATTTCGTTTGAACTCCCGTGTTATGCAATAGTAAAATAGGACAGGTGAGGAAAGAACAGGAATCGGGGAAGATGATGAAGGGGTTGTTAAGATGTCAGAGCAAGTGAATCGAATTTTGGTAGTGGACGATGAGGAAAGAATCCGCCGCCTGCTTAAGATGTATTTGGAGAAGGAAGGCTTCGAGATTGATGAAGCAGAAGACGGGGAGACAGCACTGAAAATGGCAGGTGGCGGAGAATATGATCTGGTGATCCTGGACGTCATGCTGCCTGGCATGGATGGCATAGAGGTTTGCAATCGGTTAAGACAAGTCAAATCTACCCCGGTGCTGATGCTGACGGCTAAAGGAGAAGAAATCAATCGTGTTCAGGGCTTTGAAGTGGGAGCGGATGACTATGTGGTCAAGCCGTTTAGTCCGCGTGAGGTCATTTACCGGGTAAAAGCTATCCTCCGTAGATCGTCTGCTACCGCTTACTTAACGAAGGAGAATGGGACAAGCAATAATATCGTGTTCCCTCACCTAATTATTGAGCATGATGCACACCGGGTAACTGCAGGGGGCCAGGAGGTCAGTCTGACACCGAAGGAATATGAATTGCTTCATTATTTGGCGGTTTCACCAGATAAGGTGTTTTCCAGAGAAGAGCTGCTCAAGGATGTTTGGAATTATGAATTTTTCGGTGATCTTCGCACGGTCGATACGCATGTAAAGCGGCTGCGGGAGAAATTGAACAAGGTATCGCCCGAGTCTGCGGCCATGATCACTACGGTATGGGGCGTAGGCTATAAACTGGAGGTTGCCAAGTAGGTGAACTTCTGGAGATCGCTCGTCGGCAAGCTCTGGATGACAATTACCGTACTGGTCGCCACGGTCCTCTTGACACTTGGGCTTTTGGTCCTGCCTTATATTGATACGAACTTTACTGACTCTGAAGCCATCACGAGGTTCTTTTTCTTTGTATCCGTTGCGGGGTTCGCCCTGACTACGTTTTTTGCGTTGTTTCTGTTTACAAAAATTACACAGCCCATGCGTCTATTAATACAGGCTGCTGATTCTATCCGCAAAGGGAATTATGATACGCGCCTGTCACTGAGAACCAGTGATGAGATTGGAGTGCTGGCCAACAGCTTCAACCATATGGCTGAAGAATTGGAGGACACGATCCGCAGCTTGAATCATGAGAAGGACCATTTGGCAAGTGTGCTGCGAAGCATGAATGACGCGGTGATTACATTGGATCGTTCCGGTACGGTCATTCTGACCAATCCGCCCGGTGACCGTATTTTGCATTCTTGGAAAAAAGACAGGGATTTGACTGATAGAGAGAAATCGGGTGATCATGTCCCGATACCTGAGCCTCTTGTTCCGATGTTTACAAAAGTATTGGAACAAGAAGGGGACCAGAGCATGAATGTTCATGTGAGGCAGGGAGTCTGGTCTGTACACATGGCACCGTTATCGTCTGAGGGGGATGTCCGCGGGGCAGTAGCGGTCTTGCGGGACGTAACTGAAGAAGTCAAGCTGGAGAAGATGCGCAGAGATTTTGTGGCTAATGTATCCCATGAAATTCGAACCCCGCTGTCGATGATGCAGGGCTATAGTGAAGCAATTCTCGACGGCATGGCTTCTTCTCCAGAGGAAGCACGCGAGCTGGTGCAGGTGATTTACGATGAGTCGCTTCGTATGGGAAGATTGGTGCACGACCTGCTTGACCTGGCCCGCATGGAAGATGGCCATACTAAGATGGAGATGCGCCTGACTAACGTCAAAGAATTGATGGAGCGGGTATACCGGAAATTCAATGTTCGCGCCAAAGAACGTAATATTGAATTGAGACTGGAAATAGCAGAGGGTTCACTTGTGCTGGAACAGGCGAATGAAGATCGACTGGAGCAAGTGCTGACAAATCTACTGGATAATGCGTTCCGTCATACCCATGAGGGAGGGGGAATTCGCATAGAAGGCTCTCTTGTGGACTCTTCTCAGGGAAAGAAGGCGCGTATAGCTGTACGGGATCTCGGCGTTGGTATTCCTCCGGAGGACTTGCCCTACATTTTCGATAGATTTTACAAGGCGGATAAAGCCAGAGTGCGCGGTGAAGCCGTAGGAACAGGGCTAGGTCTATATATTGTTAAGAATATTGTGGAAGCCCACCATGGAACCATTCGGGCAGAGAGTAAACTGGGCGTAGGCACAGTATTTATCATTGAGCTGCCTGTCGAAAGCCAGGAAGCTTGACAGCATCCTTTGTCAAAAGGGTGCTTTTTTGTTGAATGCGCAAGATTAATCTTGTTCATCGTGGAACATTTCTATATCTTGGATATTAAATAGCCCGGCATTTCTGCCGGGCTTCATTTATCTACACATATGATTAAATGGCTATTTCCTGAGCGCTTTTCAGTTCAGGCAGCTGTGTGAGTTGAGTCAGAACCTCTGCCGGAACCGATTTGTCTACGGTTAGCACCATAATGGCTTCGCCTCCGACGATCTTCCGACCCACCTGCATGGCAGCGATATTCACACCATTTTGACCTAGCAGGGTGCCCACATGACCAATGATTCCTGGTTTGTCATTATGGGAGATCACGAGCAAGTGGCCTTCAGGTGCAATGTCGATTGGGAATTGGTCAATTTGGACAATCCGTTCGCCATAGCCGGTGAGCAGTGTGCCCGCGATGCGGTGTTCGTGTTTATTAGAGGCTCTCAGAGTCACGGTAATTGAATTTGTGAAGCCATGGGTTGCCGCGGTTTGCGAGACGACCACTTTTACATCCCTAGCCTTGGCTAAGTGGAGGGAGTTGACGATGTTTACGTCATTTGCGAAGTGACGAGACAGCACTCCTTTTAAAATATAGCGGGTTAGAGGCTGAGTATCTACTTCCGATAAATCGCCGGCATATTCCACAAGGATTTCCTGAACGGTTTCCTGATTGATTTGCGCGGCCAATGAGCCAATCTTCTCGCCAAGTGTAAAATAGGGAGACAGTTTATTCATCACGCTAACGGCGACTGGGGGCATATTTACCGCATTCTTGAACGGTTCGTCCCGCAAAATATGCAGCACCTGCTCCGATACGTCGATCGCCACATTCTCCTGTGCTTCAATCGTAGAAGCCCCTAAGTGAGGCGTAACGATAATCTGAGGATGATGCAGGAAAGGATGGTCCGGCTGTGGTGGCTCTTGCTCAAATACGTCAAATGCAGCGCCTGCCACGATACCTTCATCCAGCGCAGTGATCAGGGCATTCTCGTCAATAATTCCCCCGCGGGCACAGTTGACAATCCGCATACCCTTTTTCATCACCGCAAACTGGGGGTCTGATATCATATGCCGGGTTTCAGGCGTCAGAGGCGTATGAACGGTGATAAAATCCGCATTTCTCACGATTTCATCAACCGTTGCCAGGGTCACTCCCATTTTCTCGGCACGGTCTGCCGTAAGGAAAGGGTCGTAGCCCAAAATATTCATGCCGAAGGCTTTGGCGCGCTTGGCGACTTCGCTGCCAATCCGGCCCATGCCAAGCACGCCTAACGTCTTGTTACGAAGCTCTACCCCTAGGAAGGATTTACGATCCCAAGTGCCATTAATGGTCTTCGCATAAGCTTGAGGGATATGGCGAGCTAAGGCCATCATCATGGCAAAGGCGTGCTCACAAGTTGTAATCGTATTGCCGTCAGGGGCGTTAATGACGATGATGCCGCGTTTGGTCGCAGCCTCAAGGTCAATATTATCGACTCCAACGCCTGCACGGCCGATAACCTTCAGCCGGTCCCCGGCCGCCATAATGTTCTCTGTGACCTTGGTCTGGCTGCGAACTAACAGAGCATCATACTGAGGGATGATCTCGATGAGCTCGGCCTCACTAAGGCCGGTCTTCTTCTCAACAACTACATCCTCTGCGTCTACCAACTGCTGAATTCCCAGATCACTGATCGGATCCGACACTAACACTTTGTACATGATATATCCTCCTCAAGTTTTGTATAGCATAAGCTTCCTGAGCAGCAACGACAAAACTACTTCGGAAGCATGGGCTCAAGTTTGTATAGCATAAGCTTCCCGAGAAACAACGACAAAACACATCGGAAGCATGGGCTCGATTTTTAAGGTCATGCTTTTTTCATGCATTGGGTTAATGTGTCAAAGTACAAGTGTGCATCCAAGGGCAATATATGAGTAAATCCCCAGATATAACAAAAAAACTCTAGTCCGCATACTACTGCCGTAGTAAGGGACGAGAGTTGTTCGTGGTACCACCCTATTTCGCCGAATCCTTGCAGATGCGGCCTCAGCTGTCTTTCGACAAGAATGATAACGGAATTCATCCGACTGTATCTACTTCATTCAATACAGCAACTCCGGAGTGCTAAAGTTCGCAATTAAGGCTGCCGGTTCACAGCGACCACCGGCTCTCTGATAGCTCAAAGGCGACTTTTCTCCTTCAACGTGTTTATCCAAAAAGTAATTTTTCATAATGTAACATGGTCTGTAAAAGGTGTCAATAGCGTAAAAAGCTTATTTTCTGCCAATTATTTTCAAGGTTTCAGGCCTAAGATCCCATCTTTAGGCGCCTTGAATCTGGTCTCTTATTTGAGGTATGATTTTACTTTAGAGTGCTTTAATAAATATAAACAAAAAGGACAGGCAGACAATACATGAAAAAGAAAATGAAAATTAAAATTCAACGGGTGGAGCCAGGTCAATTAAATGATCAGCTGTTGTTAATCAACCTGTATCTGACTCAAGGATTAACATTTATTATCAGCATGATAATTTTTCTGTTCCAAAGGCGTAACCCGTTAAAGCTATTCTATTTCCCTGATAATTATAATTTTCTGCTATGGGGAGCCGGGCTGGCAGCGGTCATGTTTGTGGCGGATCTGCTGGTTTCTAAAGTAATCTCCGAGAAAAGCATGGATGACGGTGGAATTAATGAAATGCTCTTTCGCAATAGGCCTGTGTGGCACATTGTAGCGATTGCCGCAGTTGTTGCGGTGTGTGAGGAGCTGTTGTTTCGCGGAGCAATCCAGCATGCCTTCGGGCCATACTGGACAAGCATCTTGTTCGCAGTGATTCATATTAGGTACTTGCGTCACTGGATTCCGACAGGATGGGTTTTTCTCAGTAGCTACGGATTGGGACTTATTTACATTTATTCAGGCACACTATGGGCACCGATTGTTTGTCATTTTCTGATTGATTTGGTCTCGGGCCTAGTGATCCGTTTTCGGAGGTAGAGATGAACGAGCGCTTAAGCAGAGTAGAAAGGCTCTCCGGGAGTCGAAGACAACTTAAGAAAAGAGCGGCGTATACCGACAGCAAAGCGGGTAATGAGCCAGGCTCTAGTGGGGCTATAGAGGTATTACCAAAAGAGAAAGAGGTCAACAGAAGGTCGAAAACGGACGGTGTTAACCTGAGGGAGCAGAGAAACGGGCTCAGTACCTCCCGTTCACGATCACGCCAGCAGAAGAAGCTGTCAGGCCGACTTGAGGAAGAGGTGGATTTGGAGGCGGGACTAACAGAGGACCTTCCATCGCGGTCCGAACTGTTCCCATCCAGCAGGAATAGGGTGCAGAAGTGGTTCTTTAATTCACTGTTAATCCTATTTATTGCATTAACCGTTCTTTTGCTATGGTGGGGAATGCATGAATCGCCATGGGGCTTAAAGCATTTGAAATCATAAAACCATGATGAGAGGGAGCAGCCGGGCATTAGCCCGGCTGCTCCCTTTGCTTATTCTGAATCTTTAATTGAAATCGTATTCGGATCAACAAAACTGTAGCCCTTTTTCTCTAAGGCAGATAGCAGCGAATCCAGTCCCTCTACGGTCCAAGGAAGCTCATGCATGAGAATATTGCTTCCCGGATGGAGCTGCTCCAGCACGTTGTTCATCAGCTTGGTTGGATTGTCCTGGTCTTTTGATTTCATGGTCCAGTCAAGGGAACCGTTAGACCAGGTCATATATAACAGACCGTTCTCCTTGGCGACTTGGCGTCCAATATCTCCCCCCGTACCGAAGGGAGGACGGAAAAACACCGGCGCTTCTCCAATAGTATCCTCAACAATTTGCTGAACATCCTCAATCTGTTTTTTTACCTTGGCAGCGGGAAGCTTTCTGAGCTCAATATGGTCCCAGCTATGATTGCCGATAATTTGGCCCCGATCGTGGATCAGCTTGAGTAACTCAGGATGCTCCTTAACACGGTAGCCATTTACAAAAAATATAGCCTTTGCATGGTGCTTATCCAGCACGTCGATTAGACCGTTGATCATTTCCTTTTTCTTTGGGCCATCATCGAAGGTTAAGAGTACGACCTTTTTACTGCTTCCTTCCTGGATGGGCACAATATTATAGGCTTTATCCATTTTGTATTTTAGCTCAGCTGTATTCTTTGGTTCAGTAGGTTTGGCGGTCTCCCCGGTCGCGCTTTGCTCAGCAGGTGTATGTACTTGTGCCTGGGTCCCTGTGCTTGCCGGCGGTTCAGCACCCTCAGTCTTTGTAGGTTCAGCTTGATCCGTTTGTGCTTGATCAGGCGCTGGGGTAGTTGCTTCTTCTTTGGTGCAGGAGCTGAGCAGCAGTAAGCTGGTTGCTGCTACAATGAGCCATTTTTTCATGTGCAATGATTATCCTCGCTTTCCCTGTTTTTATTTCGCATGAGTCCAAGAAACTGCGGTAACAATATTGATGATTTTAACATACAAAGGAGGTAACCCACTTGAACACATCATCATTTTTATTCGGGGCTGCCCTTGGGGCTGCAGCGACTGTGTGGGCATCCAAGCGAAAAAACGGATTGATGTCCGCGGCTGGCCAGGCTGGATCCATGTTGAAGTTTGCTGACCTGTCCAAAAGCAAAAACGATGGTACTTTTCCCAAAAGTGAGTCAAAAGGCAGCGATGCAACCTCACTCGCAAGCAGTGTCAAATCGTCTTCACATTCTTCCGAAGCAGCGCATCAGACCCATTCGAAAGATTCCAATCTAAGCGCGATTAAGGATTTTATTAAAGGGAATCCCGACGTGCGAAGAGAAGTGGAGCAGATTTTAAAAGAGACGCATACAGTTATACCTGGTTTGTAACCTGAAATTTCATCTAAGAATCATGTTCTCTAAAGGGCGATTGCCTTTTGAGAGCATGATTCTTTTTTTTTGTCTATTTTATTGCGTGCAATTAGCTCTCAGAAATGATAACATAACTATGTAGCACCATATCCAGCATTATAGGCAGATGGCTGTCTGATCTGCCATTACATGGCTTGGAGAGGAGGATCCTGTATGAAGATAGAAAGACTGGGCCACGATAAGGTACGGATTTTCCTCACATTTGATGATCTGAGCGAGCGCGGCATTCAGAAAGAGGATATGTGGCAGGAAATTCCGAAGGTACAAGACCTGTTCACTGAAATGATGGATCAGGCTTACAATGAAGTAGGCTTTGATGCCACCGGACCTCTAGCAGTTGAAGTATTTGCGCTTCCCGCTCAAGGTATGGTCGTCATTGTGACTCGGGGCAAATATGACCGTAACCATCCGTTTGGATCCTTGAACGAAGAGGAGCTTGCGGATGATGTTTATGAGATGGAAGTTACGCTGGAGCTTAGCGATTCCATTGTTTATGCCTTTGACGATTTTGAAGTGCTTATCGAAGCAGCCCATGTACTGAATCAATCAATGACTGGAGCCGGAAGGCTGTATAACTATAAAGGTAAGTGGGTTCTGCATTTAGAGCCGGAAGATGTTGAAGAATCCAAGCACCCTCTGCTAATCGCAATTTTGGCAGAGTTCGGTGAAGCTACCTCCGTTACCCCGGCGGTTCTTGAGGAATACGGGAAAGTGATTATGCCGGAGCATGCGATTAGTTTGATTTGCTCCCATTTCAAACGCCAGTCCTAATCAAGGGTGGTCCGCGCCTCTCAACCTGAGCGGTCAGCGGACCTTTGTCTTGATGTTCAAGAATTCAATTGAAATTAGCTAAGTTATACTAGCGAGGGCGTAGAAGGAGGATTGCCGTTGTTTTTGTTTTCTATCGCTACTGCGGCGATCGCTCCGGGGATCGCCCTGTTGACATACTTTTATTTGAAAGACAAATATGATACTGAGCCGCTGCATATGGTAGCCAAAATCTTCTTTCTCGGCTTTCTGATCGTTCTCCCGATCATGATTCTGCAGCGCGGTTTGATCATGTGGTTTGGAGATAATTCCTTCCTGTATGCTTTTGCTATCTCAGCAGGCGTAGAGGAACTGGTCAAATGGTTCGTATTGTATCATATGATTTATAACCATACGGAGTTCGATGAGCCTTACGATGGGATCGTATACGCCGCGGCTGTATCCTTAGGATTTGCCACGGTGGAGAACATCATTTTTGCGCTTGCTCATCAAGCAAGTATCGGCTCTCTGTTAATCCGGGCACTACTCCCTGTATCCGGTCATGCCATGTTCGGAGTCATGATGGGGTATTATTTCGGCCGGGCTAAGTTCTCCGTTTCCGGCAAGAGCCGCCGTTTCCTTGCTTACTCTCTTATCCTTCCTATCTTTTGGCACGGTGTATACGATTGGATTCTAAACAATTTAGCTCAATATTGGATTTGGTACATTGTTCCTCTGATGGCATTTTTATGGTACGGAGGTATCGGCAAAATATATAGAGCCAACAATCGTTCGCCTTTCCGACTGACGGAAGCGAGAACAAGAGACTAAGTTACATGTTTACTGGGCATCCTAAGCTTAGCAGTTATGCTGTTTTCAGCTAATTCCTAAGCAAGGGGTGCTTTTTTCTATGCGGATCAAAGTAAGGATTACCTGTAAAAACTGCGGAGAACGTTACATTCTTCGTGGAAAGAAAGAAAGCGGACGGATCGAAACAGGCTTCAAGCAATGCTTATGCGATAACAGCAATGCATTCGATATTGAAGAGAATTTACCTTGATTATAGAACGTGCTAATGGGCTATGAATAAAGAGCCTTTCTTCTTGTCAAACTAATGGCAGTAATTGAAGAAAGGAGTACGCAAATTCCATGTATACGCGAATAAGCGGTGTTTTGTTTCCGGTGGCAGTGGTTCTTCTCGTCGGTGCTCTGATCTGGGGTTACCAAGAAAGCCAGACCAGAAATTCGATTCAAATTAAGGCAGAGAACCAGTACCAGAGGGCCTTCCATGATCTATCCTATCATGTGGATCGCCTGCATGGTGAGCTTGGCAATACGCTGGCTGTCCATTCAAATTCTTCAGGCGTTCATCGTAAAGGACTGATGAATGTGTGGCGGATTACGAGTGAGGCGCAAAGTGAGATCAATCAGCTGCCTTTGACCCTGCTTCCATTTAATCAGACGGAAGAGTTTCTATCCCGTATCTCCAAATTCTCTTATCAAACCGCGGCGCGCGATCTTACGAAACAGCCGTTAACTGAGAAGGAGAAGAACAACCTCAAGGAATTGTATAAAAGTTCTGAGCAAATCTCCAAGGGCCTCCAGCAGGTACAGGATAAAGTCATTACCAACCGGCTTCGCTGGATGGAAGTCGATAATGCCTTGGCTACCGAAGCAGAACCTAAAGACAATACGATCATTGACGGTTTCAAGACTGTGGATAAACAAGTGAGTCAGTATCCCGAGCTTGACTATGGCCCTTCCGTCCTCAGTGTTTATCACAAAAGAAGCGTAAAACAGCTTGGTGAAAAACCGGCGACGGTCAAGGAAATTCAGTCTAAAGCCGCGCGGTTCCTTTCTCTCCCAAATCCGTCAATCCTTCAAGTTAACGAAAATGGAACCGGCACGGATTGGGCCTCTTATACAGCAGTATACAAAGGGCAAGGCAAGAAAGGCCAGCCTGCGGTTACTCTTGACTTTACCCGCAACGGTGGAGACCTCATCTCATTCCACAATTCGAGAGAGGTTGGCCCACGCAAAGTAAGTGCGGCTGAAGCAAGACAAAAAGCGGAAAAGTTTTTGGAGAGCAAAGGTTTTTCCAATATGAAGGCGGTCACTTATGACGAGTATGATAACATTGGCAGCTTGACCTATGTCCGGTCTGACAAGGGAACGCTGATTTACCCTGAGAAACTGTCCTTGCGCATGGCGCTGGATAATGGGGAAGTGACAGGAATGCAATGCAGTGATTATGTGTATGAACAGCACACTAGCAAAACTACTCCGAAGCCAAACATGTCGCTTGCCGAAGCAAGAAAGCACTTGAATCCGGATTTCAAAGAGAGCTATCATCGAACAGTGGTGATCGATAATGACGCCTCTCAGCGTATAGCTGCTTATGAGTTCGGAGGAAGAATTAATGGTTCGGTATACAAAATTTTCTTAAATGGTGATACCGGTGAAGAAGAGAAAATAGAAGAAGTCCGTCAATCTGGCAGACTAGCTCAAGGATAAATACATTTGGAAACAGCCTTAACTGTCTTTGGACCGTTTTGGCTGTTTTATTTTTTCTTACTCGGAAGCTCATGGAACAAGGAGCCATGCTATAATAGCTTTTAGACACATAATAATTAAAGTTGGCGGTGACAGAGGTTGTATCCGAAAATTAACGATTTTGTATATATTCAAGTAGCATCCCGGGAAGAGCAGGAGGGAAAGGTGGAATATAAGTCTCGTATTTCTGATACGGAGGAGGACGCCTTTCTCATGGAGGTTCCCATGGAGGTCGGAAAGAACCGACTTAAACGGCTGTACATAGGGGATGAACTTTCCGTTTACTTCCTCACTGAAGAGGGGGTCAAGAATTACTTTAATACGTATGTGCTTGGCTTTACGAATGATGTAGTGAAACAGGTTCGCATCCGTAAGCCCGAGCCGGGATCGATTACGAAGGTCCAGCGCAGAGATTTCCTTAGGGTAGTTGCTGAACTTGAAATCGCTGTTAAGCTAAAGGACGACACCCGCTTCGTTACTCGCACCGAGGATGTCGGCGGCGGTGGAGTGTCCTTTTATGTGGACAGTAATTATGTGATTGCAGAAGGAGATTTGATGGACTGCTGGCTCTTAATTCCTTATAAGAACGGATCTCTTGAGCATGTTCCTTTTGAAGCGGAGGTTGTCCGCAAGAAGAAGTTGGAGTCTGGGCGAGAGCTAGTTATGCTTAAATTTATCGGGATCACTGATTTTGAAAGACAGAAATTAATCAGATACTGCTTTGAAAGACAGTTTGATTTTAGGAATCGATGAGAATGGCTAGGTCATCTCCTGGGTAAAACTAATCAATAATTACCAGGAGGTGCATTTGGTGAGCAATCGATCCAGAGAAGAGGACTATGAGGAGATATTTATCTCCTTTAGCGATCGTGCCCAGCGTTTGATGAGCAGATTGCTGATTACGCTTGCTATGCTGCTGGCGATCAGCCAATTACTGCTTACCATTCCTACAGTGCGCAATCTGCTCTCGCCCACTGATCGCTATGAAGGGTATCGAACAGACTATAGGACGGAAGCAACTGACTGATTTTCCGGGAAATGAACGATTTTGCATCGGTTCTGGTTGTGTGGTATAATTTTCACGTCGCAGGCAATGCCTGCTTTTTTCTTGAGGCTTGTAGGTTGAGGAGGAATGCCCCTTTGGTGAGTCAATCGAGGCATCTTAACGAGAAAATCAACATTGCGATCGACGGACCCGCGGGGGCGGGTAAGAGTACGGTAGCTCGTATGGTCGCCAAAGCTCTATCTTATGTGTATGTCGATACCGGTGCTATGTACCGAGCAGTCACATGGGTAATGCTTAAGTCAGGCATTTCCCCTGAAGATGAACAACAAGTGCTTCAAACTGCTCAAAATCTGGTTATTGATTTAATACCATCAGAAGAAGGGCAAAAGGTTCTGGTGGATGGTAAGGAAGTTACCCGTGAAATCAGATCTTTAGAGGTAAGTTCCCAAGTGTCCCGATATGCGCAAATCGAGGGGCTGCGAAGTCTGATGGTTACCCTCCAGCGGCAAATGGCTTTGCGCAAAGGCGTCGTGATGGATGGACGCGATATCGGTACTACGGTGCTTCCAGATGCGGAAGTGAAGGTCTTTATGACCGCGGATGCAGCTGAACGCGCAAGAAGACGCTACCTTGAACTTAAGGATACGACGAATGTATCACTTGAACAGCTGGAACGCGATATCACCGAACGGGATCGTTTGGATGCTGGGCGGGAGATCTCGCCTCTCCGTCAAGCAGACGATGCTACACTTCTGGATACCACTCAGATGTCAATCGAAGAGGTTGCTGAGGCAATTGTATCCATGTGCAGATTGTATGGGATGGAGAGAAGCAAAGGATGATTTACAATTTTGGTCGCGGTCTATTAAGAGTCTTGTATAAATTGTTGTTTCGGTTGGAAGGCCATGGATTACATCATGTGCCCCGTGAGGGTGGTGTTCTGCTCTGTTCCAATCACATCAGCAATTTTGATCCGCCAACGATTGGTATTTTACTGAAGCGCAAGGTTCACTTTATGGCTAAGGCGGAGTTGTTCAACATTCCAGTGCTTGGCTGGTTATTTAGGGAGCTTGGTGCGTTTCCCGTCAAACGTGGCGGAGTCAGCAAGGAGTCTATTAAGACCACGCTCAAATTACTGCGGGGCGGAGAAATCATTGGGATATTCCCAGAAGGCACACGTTCCAGAACCGGCGAGATTGGTGAAGGCAACAAAGGTGCAGCAACCTTTGCTCTACGTAGTGATGCGGTTGTAATTCCTGTAGCGATTATGGGCAGCTATAAGCTGTTCCGCAAGATGAAAGTGGTTTATGGACCGCCAGTAGATCTTGATGAATTTCGTGAGAATCCCGGCACAGATGCGGCCGAACTTGCGACAGCAAGGATCATGTCAGAGATTGTTAAGCTCAAATCCAATAATCGTTAGCTTACATAAAGCTGCTGATATTGTGCATAACCCAGAGTGGATTTGGCAAGCTATGACATGAAAGAAATGTTTTGAACTTCGCTTTCGCGGCGGGTTTAAATAAATGGGTTTTTTGAACTGAGGAGGGTATTGAGATGTCGGAAGAAATGAAAGATCAGCAAGAAACTGTAGAAGCGACAAATCAAGATGAATTGGAGCAAATCGTATCCTTGAAAAAAGGGGACACCGTCAGAGGAACGATCGTCAAAGTCGAAGATAATCAGGCTTATGTAAGCATCGGATATAAATATGACGGCGTTATTCCTATTCGTGAGTTGTCTTCAGTTCAGCTGGATTCCGCTGCTGAAGCTGTTCAAGTAGGACAAGAAGTAGAGGCAAAAGTCGTTAGCATCAATGATGAGAAGGAAAGCCTTGTTCTCTCCAAACGTGCGATCGACAGTGAGAATGCTTGGGATGAGCTGCAAAAGCGCTTTGACAGCCAAGAAACATTTGAAGTTGTCGTTAAAGACGTTGTTAAAGGCGGCATTGTAGTTGATGTTGGCGTTCGTGGTTTTATTCCTGCATCTATGGTTGAACGTCACTTTGTAGAAGATTTCAGCGATTACAAAGGTCGCACACTTCGCGTAAAAGTTAAAGAACTCGACCGCGAGAACAACAAAGTGATTCTGTCCCAGAAGGATGTTCTGGATGAAGAGTTCGAAGTTAACAAACAAAAGATAATGGCAGAACTCCAAGAAGGCCAAGTGATCGAAGGAACAGTTCAGCGTCTGACCCAATTCGGGGCATTTGTTGATGTAGGCGGTGTGGACGGACTGGTTCACGTGTCTGAAATTGCTTGGAGCCATGTCGATAAGCCATCTGACGCTCTGTCTGAAGGAGATCAAGTGAAAGTTAAAGTGCTTAAAGTTGACCCTGAGAAGGGCAAAATCAGCCTGAGCATTAAAGCCGCTCAACCAGGTCCTTGGGAGACGGCTGCGGATCAATTCAATACAGGTGACATCGTTACCGGTGAAGTTAAGCGTCTGGTGAACTTCGGCGCATTCGTAGAGATTGCTCCAGGGGTAGAAGGACTCGTTCATATTTCCCAAATTTCTCATAAACATATCGGAACACCGCATGAAGTGCTTAAAGAAGGTCAATCCGTTCAAGTTAAAATCCTTGACGTGAATCCTTCTGAGAAGCGTGTTAGCTTGAGCATCAAGGAAACAGAAGAAGCTCCGGCTCCAGCTCCTAAAGCAGAAAGAACCAGCAATAAGGGCCACTCTGCACGCGAAGAGCTGAACAATCCAAATGTTTCTCTCAGCAATCAAGGAATGAGCATTACCCTTGGTGAGCGCTTTGGTGATAAGCTGAGCAAATTGAAATAAGCTACCATTGTAAGTTGGCGATTAGCGGCGAACTCGATTAAGGGTTCGCCGTTTTTTATTGAACGATTGAGTGATTACAGATTGGATATAATACAAATGGACGGATTTGTAAATCTAGGGTGGCTTGGCGGAATGTTCGCCAATTGCGGCTTTTTTTGCTATGATGAGTAACGGAAGACAAAGGGTAAGAGTATGATTGATTCTTTAAGACGAATTCGTATGTTCAGGTGGATATAGGTTAAGATAGTATCCCTTTTTCAATGAATTTGGAGACAAAAGTTAATCTGAAGTTGCATGGTTGTTCAAGTATAGGAGGAATGAGTATGGCAAGACCGGTAGTGGCCATTGTCGGCCGACCTAATGTGGGGAAATCTACGATCTTTAACCGCATTATCGGCGACAGATTAGCCATTGTAGAAGACAAGCCGGGAATAACCCGGGATAGAATTTATGGTATTGCAGAATGGAACGGCAAGCCCTTCAGCATTATTGACACGGGAGGGATTGAGATTGACGGTGAGGATACGATTCTGAAATCGATTCGTGCACAGGCTGAGCTCGCTATTGAAGAAGCCGACGTCATTATCTTTATGTGTGACGCAAAGGCCGGTGTTACCCAATCCGATGAGGAAGTTGCAACCCTGCTGTATCGGTCGGGAAAACCGGTTCTCATGGCTGTTAATAAAGTGGATAATTTAAATCGGGTTGATCACATTTATGAGTTCTACAACCTGGGCTTTGGTGATCCTATCGCTGTGTCAGGAAGCCATGGAACTGGCGTTGGAGATTTGCTGGACGCTATTGTAGACAATCTTCCAGTAATTGAAGAAGAAGAATATGATGAAGATGTGATTCGTGTCGCACTTATCGGCCGCCCGAATGTAGGGAAGTCCTCGCTAGTCAACGCCATTCTTGGCGAAGAGCGAGTAATCGTAAGCGACATCGCGGGAACTACGAGGGATGCGATCGATACCCCATTTGAGAAGGACGGGCAGCGATATGTGCTCATCGATACGGCAGGCATGCGCAAGCGCGGTAAGGTCTATGAGACGACAGAGAAATACAGCGTGATGCGGGCATTGAAGGCGATTGAACGCTCTGATGTTGTCTTGGTCGTGATTAACGGCGAGGAAGGCATTATTGAGCAGGACAAGCATATCGCCGGTTACGCATATGAGGCTGGGAAAGCGTCTCTGTTTGTTGTGAATAAGTGGGATGTTGTAGAGAAGAATGACAAGACCATGCAGGAATTTGAACGCAAGATTCGGGATCATTTCCTGTTTATGACCTATGCCCCTGTGGTGTTCCTATCCGCGAAGACCAAACAACGTCTTCATAAGCTACTTCCAGTTGTCCAGCATGTATCGGAGCAGCATGCGAAGCGCGTTCAGACACATCTGCTCAATGATGTCGTGTCGGATGCAGTTGCAATCAACCCACCGCCTACAGATAAAGGACGGCGGCTGCGTATTAACTATGTAACCCAGGTTGCGGTGAAGCCTCCGACGATCGTCGTTTTCGTGAATGATCCGGAGTTGATGCACTTCTCTTATGAACGCTATTTAGAGAACAAAATTCGCGCCGCATTTGATTTTGACGGGACACCGATCCGATTGTTCACTCGGCGCAAGTCTGATGAAGGTTAGGGGATAACATGGTTATTTTTTCAATATTGGCTGTGGTCATCAGTTATCTGCTGGGTTCCATCAGCTTCAGTGTTCTGTTGGCCAAAGCGCTTAAGGGAATTGATATTCGCCAGCACGGCAGTGGAAATGCGGGAGCTACGAATACGCTGCGAACACTAGGAAAAGGGCCTGCAGTTCTTGTCCTTATGCTCGATATTCTAAAAGGAATTGCAGGTGTATGGCTGGGGATCTGGCTTGGCAATGGATCTGAATGGGTGCCAGCGCTTTGTGGAATCGCTGTAATCATCGGCCATAACTGGCCGGTGTATTTCCGGTTCCGCGGCGGAAAGGGCATTGCCTCAACTATAGGTGTGATGGCAACCCTTTTCTTCTTCCCAGCCTTATACGCCGGGATTATTGCGATTCTATCCATCGTGTTTACACGATTCGTCTCGCTTGGTTCCTTGATCTTTGTGTTGTTGACGCCGGTTTTCCTTCTATTTACCGGTGAACACGGGCCATATTTATGGACCAGTCTCATTATCTGCGTGTTTGCCTTCTGGCGGCATCGCAGTAATATCGTAAAGCTGATTCAGGGTCGTGAGAACAAACTGGGATCCAAAGGAGGGAAACGGGTTGTTTAATAAGGCAGCTGTTTTGGTAGCAGGTAGCTGGGGTACGGCTCTGGCAAGCGTACTGGCAGATAACGGCGTTGAGGTGGCTTTATGGACCCGGAATAAGAATCAGGCAGAACAAGTAAATCATGAGCATCGGAATGAGCATTATTTGCCTGGAGTAACATTGTCGCCCAATATTCATGCGACAACCGATATGGGAGAGGCGCTGAAGGGGGCTGAAGCCGTCGTAATGGTGGCCCCATCTTCTGCTGTTAGGTCGGTCTCCAGGGAGCTGAAGAAGTATTGGCAGCCAGATATGCTTGTTCTTCACGCAACAAAAGGCTTCGAAACAGAAAGTATGAAGCGGATTTCTACGGTTATTTCTGAAGAATTGGACTGTCCAGAGGGCCAGATCGTTGTATTGTCCGGTCCCAGCCATGCTGAAGAAGTGGTTAAGCGATGTCCCACTACTGTAGTTGTAGCATCGCAGGAGGAGATCCAAGCTAAGCGTGCTCAGGAATTATTTATGAATTCATACTTTCGTGTTTATACGAATCGTGATGTGATAGGTGTTGAGCTTGCAGGCGCCTTGAAGAATATCATTGCACTAGGTGCAGGCATGTCGGATGGGCTGGGCTTTGGGGATAATGCCAAAGCTGCTTTGCTTACCCGCGGGCTTGCTGAAATTACCCGGATCGGCGTCGAAATGGGTGCCAATCCTTTAACGTTTGCGGGATTGGCTGGGGTGGGCGACCTTGTCGTTACAGCTACAAGCCAGCACAGCCGGAATTGGCGCGCTGGCTACCTTCTAGGCCAAGGTAAACCGCTGGATGAGGTGCTTGAATCCATGGGAATGGTTGTCGAGGGAATTCGCACGACCAAGGCGGCCCATGAAATTTCTGAGCAGTATGGGGTCCAGATGCCGATTGCTCGTCAGCTCTATCACGTTCTATTTGAGGGACTTCAGGTGCGTACTGCCGTTGAGGCTCTAATGGGACGTGACCCTAAGACAGAGATGGAGGTCATGTCACTCGAAACTTGGGAGCAGTGGCATACCTGATCGATTGAATTCACCATTCCTCCTCCTTTGGCATACACTGCCATAGAGCACTGCCGGAGGAGGGATGAGCATGAGTAAAAATATTTCCAAGGATGCACTGAATGCCATTAACAAGAAAACTGGAAAAAACATCAGTGAAAATGCTGTAAAAAAATTAGCTAGCACAGTCAAGCCATCTACGTTACAAAGTGAGACTCAATTGCGCCAGCTTATTAAGCAGGTATCTTCTATGGCTAATGTGCCCGTGTCGGAGCAGACCATCAATGAAATCATCGTTGCTGTGAAGAAGAGCGGCATGAATCCGCACAGTATGGAATCTTTGATGAAAATGATGATAAAAAAATAGTTTTTTCTTACATGAGCCCTTCGCCGCTTACGTGGTTGAAGGGTTCATTGTTATAAAATCAGGCGTGGCTCAAGGCCTGTTAGAATGTTATAATGTGAAGCATATTTTCAAGGAAAGGGCCGCCGGAACAAAGGAGCGCTCGATTGAGATTGGAGGCTGCTAGAGAACATTACCCGGCGAAGAAAGAATAGCGATGATGACCTTAAATCAGTATGTTCAATCGAATGGCCTAACCGGACATCCCGAACTGGGTATGGTGCTGGACGAGCTAGCCCGGCTCCTTGCACAGGAGGAAGCATCCTGGCTGCTAGGTGGAAGCTCAAGTCTATGGCTTCAAGGTGTGCAGTTGTCTAGTGAGCCTAGAGATATTGATATTTATTGCGATCTTTCAGATGCGAATCTGCTGCATAACAAATTAGCGAAATATTCTATAGATAAGCCGGTAATGGATACAAGCGGACTATATCGCTCATTACTGAGCCACTATGTGCTTATGAGTAAGCCTATAGAGTTGGTAGGAGGCTTCGAGGTATCTGCTGATGGAGGGATGTACCAGGTTCAAATTGAAGCGCTGCTGTACCCGTACGCTCCGGAAGTGGTGCCGAACCTAAAACTGATGCCGCTGCCTCACGAATTAATGTTCAATATTCTTCGTGAGCGGAAAGACCGCTATCTCCCGATAGCTGAACATATGAGCAGGCAGCTGGATGTACATTTGCCGCTTATATCCAGTCTGCTACTAAGTTCGGCTAACCGATGGACAAAAGATCAGATTCTTAAACTGGGAGAAGTTCTGAGGGCTCCGCAGCTTGTTGTGGTATGGGAGAAGGGGCTTAGGAGGTGATTCTATTGGATGTACAAATTACTTTTCTGCCTCAAGGGAAGACAGTTAAAGTGAAACAGGGAACGACAGTGCTGTCTGCTGCAAGGCTTGCTAGAATTCATATTGCAACTCGCTGCGGGGGGAAGGCTTCATGTATGATGTGCAAGGTACATACAGAGCCGGGTGCACAGAATGGCTTGGCTGCGCTTACGGCTGCGGAAGAGCGTAAGCTCGGCTCGCTGGCTGGCCAGGGGGTTAGGCTGGCCTGCCAGGCTAAGCTTCAGGGGACTGCAACTGTAAGGCTTCCAGAAGATCGTCTAAAGGCGGCTATTCGCCGGCAGCTAGAGCAACAGGAAGAAGATGATTTGCTCTGGTAGGTCAGATTTACAACGAATACAGCTGACCCGTGTGTAAGATAACCGTCCGGTGTTCCGGACGGTTATTTGTGCTGCTTATGTGTATTTTGATAGCGGACTTCAAGCGTAAGTCATACTTTTTTGCAGGTGAACATAAATATGTAATACGGCACCCAAATGCTGTTCGTCTTCGGACCGTTGAAGCTTTGTGGCGGTATGCAGGAAGTAACCTGTTGCTCTTTGATGACCGCTAAAATTCCGTCATAAATCTTCATCCGGTACATATGATGATACTAGTCCAAATGCATGTACGAGTTTACGCCGCTTCGTTCCATCGAAAGTCGACACGTTCTCTCGGCGGCGGACGCGGGCGGGGTAGACAGCTGCTCTGCCGCCTGCACAGGTTGAAAGGCTCAGGGTCCAAAAGCGAGGCGGATGCTCTCAAGGCATTTATCCTTCGGCAAATTTGAGGAGGGGATATCATTGGTATTGGAGAAAGTAGACATTTTTAAAGACATTGCCGAACGTACCGGAGGAGATATTTATCTGGGCGTAGTTGGAGCGGTTCGCACAGGCAAGTCAACATTTATTAAGCGGTTTATGGAAACGGTGGTACTTCCTAATATTTCTAGTGAAGCTGACCGGGTCCGGGCAGTAGATGAGCTGCCGCAAAGCGCGGCAGGTAAGACAATTATGACTACAGAGCCCAAATTCGTTCCGAACAATGCAGTTCAAATTAAGGTTGCAGAAGGACTTGAGGTGAATGTTCGGCTGGTTGATTGTGTAGGATATGCCGTCGAGGGAGCTAAAGGCTATGAGGACGAGAATGGGCCAAGAATGATCTCTACACCTTGGTTTGAAGAGCCGATCCCGTTCCAAGAAGCTGCTGAGATTGGTACGCGCAAGGTCATCCAGGAGCATTCTACACTGGGTGTTGTGATCACTACAGACGGTACAGTTGCCGACATTCCCCGATATTCATATGTAGAGTCGGAGGAACGGGTTGTTAATGAATTAAAGGAGGTTGGCAAGCCGTTCGTGCTTGTCATCAACTCAGCCAAACCGCGCAGTGAGGAGGCACTTCAGCTTCGCAGTGAGCTTGCGGCGAAGTACGATATTCCTGTGCTGACCTTAAGTGCGGCTACAATGAGTGAAGAAGACGTAACTGGCGTACTCCGCGAAGTGCTGTATGAGTTCCCTGTGCACGAGGTTAATGTCAATCTGCCAAGTTGGGTCATGGTGCTAAACGATAATCACTGGCTGCGCAGTAATTATGAGAATTCTGTGCGAGACACTGTGAAGGATATCCGGCGTTTGCGCGATGTGGAGCGGGTAGTCGGAAGCTTTATGGAATATGATTTCATCGACCATGCAGGCTTGAGTGGTTTGAATATGGGGCAAGGCGTTGCGGAAATTGATCTTTATGCGCCGGATGATTTATATGATCGGATTCTGACCGAAGTGGTCGGGGTTGAGATTCGAGGGAAGGACCACTTGCTGCAATTGATGCAGGAATTTACACATGCCAAGCGGGAATATGATCGGTTTGCCGAGGCCCTGGAAATGGTGAAGACGACGGGCTATGGTATTGCAGCTCCATCGCTAGCTGAGATGGCGCTGGATGAGCCGGAATTGATCCGCCAAGGCTCCAGATTTGGGGTTAGACTGAAGGCAACAGCTCCTTCGATTCATATGATCCGCGTCGATGTGGAATCCGAATTTGCCCCGATTATTGGAACTGAGAAGCAGAGCGAAGAGCTCGTACGCTACTTGATGCAGGATTTTGAGAATGATCCAATTAAAATTTGGGAATCCGATATATTTGGCCGCTCCCTGCATTCGATTGTCAGGGAAGGTATCCAGGGCAAGATTGCGCTCATGCCGGATAATGCCCGGTATAAGCTGCAGGAGACGCTGGGACGTATCATCAACGAAGGTTCGGGTGGTTTGATTGCGATAATCCTTTAAGTAAAAATAGTTATTTGAAAAGCCGAGAAACGCTATGTTTCTCGGCTTTTTTTGCATTTTTTTATTGCTAGGCGTTATCGTTTTAATCCGTTAAAAAATAAAATTACTAAAACCAATTTACATACTTGGATTTAGGCGTTATATTGTTAATTAATCATTTTAATTTTGAGATATGAATCAGGGGGAGACGAGAGAAATGAGCACTTTTTGGAGAAGTTCGAGAACAGTTTTTGTATTGATTGTAGCAAGCGTTATGCTTCTGCTGAGTGCCTGCGGACAGAATAAAGGAGGGGCTGCAACTGCGCCTGCTGATCCGAATAAGCCGCTTGCTGGCAAACGCATTGCTTTAATTATGGAATTCAATACAGGAACCTTCTCTCAGCAGTATGTACAAGGGGTTACAGAGGAAGTGAAGAAGTTCGGCGGGGAATTAACTACCTTTGTGGCAGAGAATAAGAAGGAGAAGATGGCTTCCTTGCTCGAATCCGCTGTGAATCAGCATTTTGATGTGATCTTGACAGACCACGGAACTGCGGATGTGCTGCAGAACGGAATTCAAAAAGCAGTCGAGCGCAAAATTCCGGTCGTTGTTTTCGATGCGGATATCCAGATTCCGGGTGTAACCGTATTGTCCCAGGATGATGCAAGTATGGCTAAAGTAACATTGGATCAGCTGAAAAAAGATGTAGGCGGTAAAGGAAATATCGTTAAGGTTTGGGTTGCAGGCTTTGCTCCAATGGAACGCCGCCAGACGGAATATGCAAAGTTTATGTCCGAGAATCCGGATATTAAGGAAATTGCAACTTTCGGAACGGCAGAGAATCCTGCGCTTGACGCTCAGTCTCAGATGGAGGCCGTGCTGAAGCAATATCCTAAGGGGCAGATTGCGGCGGTGTGGACCGCATGGGATGAATTCGCTAAGGGAGCTGCCCGGGCGATTCAGCAAGCAGGACGTAACGAGATCAAACTATATGGCATTGATATGAGCGACGAAGACCTGCAAATGATTCAGGATAAAAATAACCCTTGGGTCGCTTCCGCAGCCGTTGATCCGAAAGACATCGGACGGATTCAGGTACGCTATGCTTACCAGAAGCTTCACGGGGATCAGACGGAAGACAGTGTTGTACTGAAATCCGTACTTGTCTCCCAAGACAGCTTGCCGGATAAACAAATCTCTACCGATGAACTATCCCAATACGTAAAGGGCTGGGGAGAATCCAAGCAGGGGATTGCTGATTGGATGAAGGATTACGGTGTCGAATAAGCCTTAAAGTGCACAATGTTCATGGGGCGCGCCGCTAAGGCGCGCCTCTTCCATCAGGGGGGATGATGATGACAGAAGCTGCTTTTCAGCTGGAGACTACGAGTATTTCTAAGAGTTTTGCTGGCAATCCGGCTCTTCAGGATGTAAACATCACCATTCGCGGCGGTGAAATTCATGCGCTCCTAGGTGCAAATGGAGCAGGGAAAAGCACACTCATGAAAATTCTATCTGGGGCGTATCAAGCCGATCAAGGAGCCATTCGAATCAACGGTAGCGAGGTTAGCATTGCATCTCCAGCGGATGCCAAGGGGCTTGGCATCCACTGTGTATATCAGGAGGTAGATGCGGCACTCGTTCCACAGCTGTCCGTAGCCGAGAATATCATGCTTGATGACTTAAGCAAGACGAAGAGCGGCTGGTTTACACGCCCCAAGGAGCTTGAACAGCGGGCTAAGGCTCTTCTAGAGAGGCTGCACTCCGGGATTTCTGTTCGTCGCAAGGTGGCAGAACTTAGCATTGCAGAGAAGCAGATGACGCTGCTTGCAAGAATTATGTCTCAGGAGGCCAAGGTCATCATATTTGACGAGCCAACAGCTCCACTTAGTGTAACGGAGACAGAAATTTTGTTCAAAATTATGCATGACCTAAAGAATAGCGGTGTGGCTTGTATTCTCATTACTCATCGGTTGTCAGAGGTGATAGAGCACGCAGATATCGTGACCATTATGAGAGATGGGAAGATGGTTCATGAAGGCAGTGCACGTGAGATTAAGGCAAAGGGTATTATTGCGCATATGCTGGGAAAGACGTTTGAAGAAGAGTTCCCTAAGATTCCCGCTGAAATTGGCGAGAACATATTGGAGGTACGTAATGCTGCGCGGGGAGTAAGGGTCAAAGGAGTAGACCTCTCACTCAGACGAGGGGAGATTCTGTCGGTTGTTGGGCTTGTCGGTGCCGGTAAGACAGAGCTTGCGAGACTGCTTAGCGGTGCGGACCCTCTGGAAGCCGGAGATGTTAAGGTAGGTGGACGAAGCCTGCGGCTGAGGCAGCCTGCTGATGCCGTGCACGCAGGAATTGTCTCAGTTCCCGAAGAAAGGCGCAAGCAAGGAATATTCATCCAAGAATCTGTAGCTACGAATTTAAGCCTGCCTGTTCTTGATAAGCTGAGCCGTTTTGGATTTGTCAACCGGCAGCGAGAAAAGCAAACGGGAGGCCAGATTGCAGACCGTCTCGGAATTAAATTAGCTTCGCTGAACCAGCTTGTTCAGTATTTAAGCGGAGGCAACCAGCAGAAGGTGGCTATCGGCAAATGGCTGCAGGCTGATGCTGATATATTCATCTTCGATGAGCCGACCAAAGGGGTCGATGTAGGCGCCAAAAGTGATATTTTCAGAATCATCGGACAGTTGGCAGCTGCTGGGAAGGGCATCTTATACTTGACCAGTGAACTTGACGAGGGAATTGGAATTGGGGACCGTATTGCGGTGATGTATGATGGCCAAATCGTTAAGACCTTTGAGCGCGGGCAGGCCAGTCAAGAGAAACTATTACTATACGCCAGCGGAGGCCAGGAGGAGTTATGAAAGATAAAACTTTGAATTTTTTGTTCCGGTATGGGGCGGTCATTGTAGTGATTGGAGTTATTGCTTTTTTTTCGTTTCGACTGCCCTATTTCTTCACCTATGACAATGCCGCGGATATATTGCGCTCCATTTCAATTGTAACCTTTGTGGCAATCGGTGTTACGCTATCCCTAGTGGTTGACGGGTTTGATCTCTCGGTAGGTGCTACAGTTTCGCTGACTACTGTCGTGACCGCTTCGCTGATGATCTGGTATGAAATGCCTCTTTATGTCGTGATTATTGTACCGTTAATTATCGGTGCGCTGATCGGACTATTGAACGCATTTCTAATTGTTAAGATGAGAATTCCAGATCTACTGGCAACCTTGACCATAATGTATATTGTCAGCGGGATTCACAAGACCTACACTCAAGGCTATAACATTTATAACCATATGCAGTTTCAGGATGGGACCAAAGCGCCCGGTGAAATGAATAAGACATTTCTTCAGCTGGGCCAAGGGGAGTGGCTTGGTATTCCGATATCAGTGATTTTACTTGTCATAGCGGTTGTTTTGGTGCATATTTTTTTAAACCGTACCAAATATGGGCGCCAAATGTATGTCACCGGTGGGAATGAAGAAGCGGCAAGACTGTCTGGTATCAAGGTTAAAAAGGTGCGAACTTATGCTTATATGGCTTCTGGCATATTTGCCGCTATTGGGGGTATTCTGTATGCCTCCAGAGTAGGCTCAGGGCAAATTGATGCAGGTTCTCCACTCTTGATGGAGGCTGTTGCAGCTGTTTTTGTCGGCTTCTCGGTATTTGGAGCAGGCAAGCCCAACATTGTTGGCACCTTTATCGGCTCTGTGCTTATTGGGGTGCTGGTCAACGGGCTGACGATGATGAACGTCCCTTATTTTACGCATGATATCATCAAAGGGGGAGTGCTTGTTCTGGCTCTTTCCGTAACATTCTATGTTTTAAACCGGTCGCGAACCTAATTTAACTTGAAATTCCAGATAGGGTGTATTACTATAGGTTTGTTCTTGCCTAGCGGATCAGGGCGGATATAGGCATAATTTGCCCATATCCACCTTATCATCGCAATACTGCCGTATTTTGCGTATAATTTCTGGCAAAACGGAAACAAAGGATAGCAAGAGCAAGGTAATTCCTGTCCGGGGAGGTGAATATTATGAATAAATCTGACCTGATCGCACAGGTATCCGAAAGCACAGAGCTTTCTAAGAAGGATGTAACAAAAGCAGTAGACGCTGTTTTTGAAGCTATTTCTGAGGCGCTGCAAAACGGAGACAAGGTGCAGCTGGTGGGCTTCGGCAACTTCGAAGTTCGTGAACGCTCCGCACGTAAAGGCCGTAATCCGCAAACCGGAGAGGAAATCGAAATCCCTGCGAGCAAAATCCCTGCTTTCAAACCAGGTAAGGCGCTCAAAGACGGAATTAAATAAAGATTTCTACATATTTTCCGTACCGAGGTCCGTGAGCATAGGTTCACGGCCCTTTTCTTTTGATCATGCAAATGAGAGTGAACGGAGGTTACTGGTGATGGATCATGATGAGAAGTTGGTGGGTAGCGGTGAGTATTTTGTCGTGAAAGCCAAGGAACAGGGAGTGCAGGTGTTTGGATTGACCCGGGGGAAGGATACCCGCTTTCATCATACAGAGAAGCTGGACAAGGGAGAGGTGCTCATCGCCCAGTTTACTGAGAACACCTCTGCAGTTAAGGTGAGAGGCAAGGCCATTGTTATGACAAAACATGGTGTCATCGACACGGAAGAATAAACGATTTGCAGGCATAGCCTGCTTTTTTTCATTGTAAAATGAGATAAAGACCTTATTGTGCGGCGCAAACACCGTTTTGGCCAAGCACAGAAAAGAGGGGCTGCTCATGTTTCGGTGGAAAATCGTTTTTTGGACTCTATCAGCAACGTTGATAACTTCTGTGGTGACAGCAGCGCTATTTCATTGGCAGGGCCTCGCGGAGGGGAACGGTGCCCGGGCTACACAGGAAGTGCTTGTGCATCAAGACGACCTGCAGCTTACACAGCATAACCTGGTGGATCTTCTTGCGGCGATACCGCTTCACAATCGTCTTTCCAGGGTTAATTTAGAACAAGGTGTTTTAGATATCGATCTAAAAATATCAGATGCAAGCGTAGGTGCGGCAGTTATTTATGAAGACATAGCCGAGCTTGGACTATTTGCAATGGAGCGAACAACAAACTTGAAGCAATTAAGAATTCGCATCATTGCAGAAGATCGCTGGCTCGGAACAAGTCCACTGCTGCTGGCTGCCGATCTGCGCAGAGGAGAATTCTCGGTCTCTACCGCCGAGCGGCTGATGAGTGCTGGCAATAAGGGACTAGAAGAAAATCTTAAGCAGGAGATCCGGTTGATGGAGACAGGTCTCTACAGAAGGAACTTTACAACTCCAAAAGACCCTTCTTAGACCAAGATTCTATCCGCATCGGTCAGTAAATCATTATGCCGTTTATCTCATAACGACCGTGTGCGCGGGATATCAACTTGTGATATAATATACAACATTGTGACTAACCCGTTTCAATGAGATTCCAGATCGGCTCGGAGGCTTTGGCATGAAATTTTACCGTGTTCCAGAATTGGCAAAAAAATATGTCGAGTATGACATGATTAAGGCGCATACGGAGCTTCCGAACTTCCCGGACCCCCGTGTTCGCTTACTATACACTTTTCTAAAGGTTCAGAAGCCGGAAGATGAACGGGCCCTGGAGACCAGTGCTTTGGCTACATTTCTGGTGCAGCTGGCAATGGACACACATGACCTCATCGATCCGGAGCCTGAACGCAAGGAAGAGAAGCAGATGCGCTCAAGACAGATGAAGGTACTCGCTGGCGACTATTTTAGCGGCACATTCTATGAGCTGTTAGCCAAAGCAGGTCAGGTGGATATGATCGCGCTTCTAGCTTCTGCTGTTTGCGAGGTCAATCGGCTTAAGGCCGGATTCTACAGCCGGATGAAGCGGATGCTGCTGAGCCGGGACGAATATCTTAAGGAAAGCTCTCAGGTGAAGATGGGGCTGTTCCACTTTTTTACGCCTATGTTGGACAAGGCTGTACAGAATTTATGGCGGTATCTGCTTAGCGAAATCAGCCGCTGTGAGGTGCTGGCCGAAGAGATTCGTAAAAGCGGGGGAATTCCTGAAGAATACCGCGGCTACGCCTATTTGAGTATTATGGAGACGGGAACAGCCGAGGATAAGCAATTACTGGCCAAAAGCAGAGTTTCAGAACGGGAATGGTCTGCTTTGCTTGTGAAGTATAACGTGAAGGAACAGCTTGCTAGCAAGCTGCATCATTCCGTTGCCCGGGTGCAAGAGCTACTCCAGGAGGGGGCGGGCGAATGGATGCAGAGGGAGCTGTCCGGAATTTTGGAGCCGTTCTCGGCTCTGCTAGGAAAGTCCCGTTCCGCTTTGAATGAAGGGTAAGGTGAAACATTACGGTGGACAGTCAATCTTCAAAACCAAAAGAGCAGTTTGTCCATGAAGTTTTTGAGAGCATTGCTCCCAAATATGACAGGATGAACGACATTTTAAGCTTCCGCCGGCATAAAGCCTGGCGGAAGTTCACTATGGACCGTATGCAGATGTCTAAGGGCGATACGGCCATAGATTTGTGCTGCGGTACATGCGATTGGACAATCAGCATGGCAGAAGCAAGCGGCGGGGAAATCGTTGGGCTTGATTTCAGCGAGAATATGCTGCAGGTAGGCCGCTCCAAAGTTACACAGCGAAGCCTTGAAGGCCAAATCAGCCTTGTGCAGGGGAACGCGATGGAGCTTCCATTTGAAGATGGGAAATTTGACTATGCAACGATCGGCTTCGGACTCCGGAATGTACCGGATTTGCGCAAGGTGCTGTCCGAAATGAAACGCGTGGTCAAGCCTGGCGGCATGGTGGTCTGTCTGGAGCTGTCCAAGCCAACTTGGCAGCCTTTCAAGGGCATTTATTATTTCTACTTTGAGAAAGTTCTCCCGCGATTGGGAAAGCTGTTCGCAAAGCGTTATGAGCAGTACAAGTGGCTGCCCGATTCTCTAGTACAATTCCCGGGCCGCGACGAGCTTGCGGAGATTTTTCGTGAAGTCGGATTGGAGAAGGTTAAAGCGTATCCTTTAACGGGCGGTATTGCCGCATTACACATCGGAATTAAGGAGACGCAGCAGCATGTTTAAGAAAATCGGCATCTTTTTACAAATGATTAAGTTTGAACATACAGTATTCGCATTGCCCTTTGCCTTTATGGGAGCATTGCTTGGATCTGTTTCGCTTCGAGGAACATTTCCTAGTTGGGCTGAAATTGGCTGGATTCTGCTCGCCATGTTCGGTGCGCGCAGCGCAGCCATGGGACTGAACCGGCTGATCGACCGAGTCAGTGACAAGAAGAACCCTCGTACAGCGGGAAGAGCAATCCCTGCGGGTCTGCTCAAAATAAGCGAAGTTGTCATCTTTATTATCGCCTCATTTGTTCTTTTATTCTGGGCGGCCTGGGAGCTGAATTCACTCGCAATGAAGCTGCTGCCGATCGCCGTGTTTATGCTTGTGCTATATTCATACACCAAGCGATTCACCTGGCTATGTCACGTTGTTCTAGGCTTCACAATTGCGCTGGCTCCGCTTGGCGGATGGGTTGCAGTCACGGGACAGGTGAACTGGACCGCTATGGTGTTTTTTGTCGCGATTGCTTTTTGGGTTGCTGGCTTTGATATTATTTATTCTTGTCAGGATGTGGAATTTGACACGAAGGAAGGGCTTTACTCGATTCCGGTTCGTTTTGGAGTAGCGCGTTCCTTGATCATCGCTAAGTGCTTTCACATTGTAACCGCGGCTGGCTTTGTAGCGCTGCTCGTCATGACAGATCTTGGCTGGTGGTATATCGCGGGTATGATTCTTTCATTCGTGATCCTCTTCTATGAGCATCATATCGTAACACCGAAAGATCTTAGTCGTCTGCAAACGGCCTTCTTCACTATGAATGGGGTGCTGAGCATAGCGGTCTTTATCTTCACTTTTATTGATTTGGTGGTGTACCAATACTGATGGATAACCAGCGTAAAAGAGCCTATGTAGTAGGGATCACAGGAGCAAGCGGATCTGTCTATGCCATAAAGCTAATCGAGACGCTGCTGCAGCTGGAATATCATGTGCATCTCGTCATTACGAATGCGGGCTGGAGAGTGATCCGTGAAGAACTAAATTGGAATACAACGGATCGGGATAAGCTGCTTGAAGAGAAATTTGGGTCTTTTCCCGGCAAATTCACCTATCACCCTATCGGTAATATCGGAGCCTCCATTGCGAGCGGCTCATACCAGGTCGAGGGCATGATTGTCATGCCTTGCTCGATGGGTACGTTGTCCGGCATTGCGCACGGTTCGTCAGACAATTTGCTTACACGGGCTGCGGATGTCATGCTTAAGGAGGCAAGGCCTCTGGTGCTGGTGCCGCGCGAAACGCCTCTGCATGCCATCCACCTGGAGAATATGCTGAAGCTAGCCCGCCTTGGCGTGAAGATCGTTCCAGCAATGCCTGCTTTTTATTTTGGACCACAGACCATGGATGATCTTGTCTCTTTCCTGGTGGGGAAAGTCCTTGACAGCCTGAGAATTGAACATCAATTATTCACCAGATGGGGGGAGCAGGAGCTTGACACAGAACGAAGCTAATTTAACCAGAATGGGGAAAATTGTGTATACGAATGTTTGGCCGGTTTTCCACCATTTTCATCCGGAGATGATCAGTCCATCTATTCAGATGGTAACTGAGGTTCCGGCAGTGCTAAATCGCGCCCTTCTGGCGGGAGAGTTGGACCTATCACCGGTTTCTTCCTTCGCCTATGGCACGGGGAGCGATTCGTTGAAACTGCTGCCTGGATTGTCGGTAAGTTCTGATGGGCCGGTCAATTCTATTCTTGTATTCTCACGCAAGCCTTTTAAGGAAACTGTGAACGGGGTGATCGCTTTAACGAACACTTCTGCTACCTCGGTCAATTTGCTTAAGATTATTGTAGAGAAGGCTTTTGGCGGCAAACCGACCTACTGGAACAGCGAGCCCACGCTTGATCAGATGATGGAGAAGAGTGATGCGGCGCTGCTCATTGGCGATCATGCGATAAGAGCTTCTTGGACCGATCATGGATACTATGTGACCGACCTAGGTCAGGTGTGGAAGGAATGGACAGGCCTGGGCATGACGTTTGCTGTATGGGCTGTACAAGAAGATTTTGCAGAGCGGAATGCTGAACTCCTCGGTGAGATTGTTGCGGCTTTCCAGGACAGCAAGCGGAGAAGCCTTCAGGATTTACGACCTCTGTCCCAGCAGGCATGTGCCGAAATCGGGGGGACGGAAGCCTATTGGATGAATTACTTTAGAACACTGCGGCATGATTTATCAGACAGACAGCAGGAAGGCTTGGCTTTATATTACAAATATGCATACGAAATGGGGCTCTTAAACAAGCCGGTTGATATGAGAATATGGAATGATACTAAGCTGATGCGGGTGAAATAATGAAACTATTGGACATATTCGGTTCACTGAAAAAGGATATGGATTTTATCGAACAACAGCTTTATCGCAGTATAGAAGGGGAAGAGGAGCTGCTGGGCGAAACATCATTGCATCTCTTGAAGGCCGGCGGCAAACGCCTCCGACCTGTCTTTGTACTGCTGGGCGGAAAATTCGGGGATTATGAGCTGGAGAAGCTGCAATATGTGGCCGTGCCTCTCGAGCTGATTCACTCCGCTTCCTTGGTTCATGATGATGTCATCGATGATGCTGACACCCGCAGAGGTAAGCCGACGGTCAAATCTAAGTGGGATAACCGGATTGCGATGTATACCGGGGATTACATATATGCAAAAGCACTTATGCTGGCAACCCAGCTTACAAATCCGGAAATTCACCGGATTCTCTCTAAGGCGATGGTGCAGATGTCTATTGGAGAAATGGAGCAGCTGCGAGACTTCTTCAATACAGATCAGACTGTACGGAACTATTTGCTGCGCATCAGACGCAAGACAGCGCTGCTGATTGCGATCAGCTGTCAGCTTGGAGCCATTGCTGCGGGTGCTCCTGCGCCTGTCAGTTCCTTGTTATACCGGTATGGATATAACGTGGGTATGGCTTTTCAAATTCGGGATGACTTGCTTGATTTGTTCGGCACGGAGAAGCAAATTGGCAAGCCTCCTGGCAGTGATATGAGGCAGGGGAATATTACTCTTCCGGTTCTTTATGCTCTTCAGGAGCCAGAGCTCAGAGAGCTGCTCCTATATGAAATTCAAGAGATTCATGAGCTTGATGGACGCAAGGATACTTCGTCTGCTATAGAAATGATCCGTCACAGTCAAGGGATTCACAAAGCTGAACAGCTGGCCGACCGCTACATTCAGAAGGCTCTGGATGCGCTGAAGCAGCTTCCTGAGAACAAAGCGCGAAAAAATTTGCAGGATATTGCGCATTTTGTGAACCGGAGAACATATTAGTCGTTTAACTTGTCTAGGTTTTCTGCTAAAATACGGGTGAAATCGCAATCCGCCCTCCATATTGAAGGAGCGGCAACTAAGCGGGAGGGGACCTATGGAAAGAACGTTTTTGATGGTTAAGCCAGACGGCGTACAGCGGGGATTGATGGGCCGCATTATCAGCCGCCTGGAAGACAAAGGGTTCAAGATGATCGCAGGGAAGTTTATCCAGGTAACAGATGAGCAGGCCGAGCGGCATTATGCAGAGCATGTAGGCAAGCCGTTTTTCGGTGAGCTGGTCGACTTTATTACTTCCGGCCCGGTATTTGCAATGGTATGGGAAGGCGACGATATCGTAGCACTCTCTCGCGCAGTAATCGGCAAGACGAAAGTTACTGAGGCGCAGCCGGGGACAATCCGTGGGGATTTCGCCGCGCATACCCCATTTAATCTGATACATGGTTCCGATGCAATCGAGAGCGCAGAACGAGAAATTGCAAATTTCTTTGAAGCTCATGAACTGCTTCGTTACGACAAGACGATTAGCCCATGGATATGAACCGAATTCAACTTAGAAGCAGCGCGACGGAGGACATAGCGGGGGAACAGGACCCTGACTACAATGGTTTCATTAAGAATGTGAAGCAGAACACAGGCATTGACCTTGCACAATATAAAGAAGCGCAGATGAAGCGGCGGCTGACAACGCTTCGGAACAAGCATGGCTACTCGACGTTTGCAGATTTCTTCGCGGCCATGCTGAAGGACAAGAACCTGTTTTATGAGTTTTTGGACAAGATGACAATTAACGTCTCAGAGTTTTGGCGCAACCCTAATCGCTGGGAGGTTTTGCGCGATAGCATCATCCCTGAGCTGCTCGGATCGAAGCGAGGTCTTAAGGTATGGAGTGCAGCCTGCTCAACAGGAGAGGAACCATATACCCTGGCTATGATACTGTCAGATAAAGGGATACTGGCCAGCAGCACGCTGCATGCAACCGATATTGATGATGGGGCTCTAGCCAAAGCTGCTAAGGGATTATACTTAGAGCGTTCGATTAAGGATGTTCCGCCGGATGTTGCCAAGCGTTATTTCACAGCCGATGGACCGATGCTCCATATTGATGAGAACCTTAAGAAGGCAGTCCGGTTCAAGAAGCAGAATTTGCTGCTTGATCCGTTCGAGGAAGGCTATGACCTCATTGTCTGCCGCAACGTTATGATCTACTTTACCGAGGAAGCTAAGCAGGCCTTATACCATAAGTTTGCTAATGCGCTTCGCCCTGGAGGCGTACTATTCGTAGGCAGCACAGAGCAAATCTTCTCGCCTGGAACATTTGGGCTGGAAGCAGCCGAGACGTTTTTTTATCGCAAGAAGCCTTGAACTTATACTGCAGTATAAAGTAATAGAACTTCTCCGATACTGGATACATAGACCAGAACTTTGGAGGGTTTTAAGCAAGCATGGACAAACGAAAGGTGATTAATGCTTATCAACGGGGACTGCTGACCGTACAAGAATGTGCGCAGGTGCTCGGCGTAGAACGAGTGCAGCTAATCAGATATTTGGATCATGAGCTGCATGAAGGAAGCTTGCAGCATCCACCAAGCAGTTCCTCGAACGCTCTGGATCATTTATAGGAAGTTACATTTCTGGCCATGCCCTCAAACTTGTTTTGGGGAGCATGGCCGTTTTTTATAATGCATGCTTATTTTGGATCTCAGCGGATTTCTTGTCAAAGCACGTAACCTATACTATAATGAGCAAAGAAATCATCGGATTTTAGCTCTTTACAGTTTAACAGTTTAAAGGGGGAACGCGGCATGAGTTTGCGCTATTTAACAGCAGGGGAGACGCACGGTCCCCAGCTGACTGCCATTATTGAAGGTTTGCCGAGCAATTTGGAATTGAATTTTGAGGAGCTTAACTTCCAGCTGCAGCGGCGTCAGAAAGGGTATGGCCGCGGTCGGCGGATGCAAATAGAACGGGATACAGCGCAGATAGTGGGCGGCGTGAGACATGGCTATACGACAGGCGCCCCTGTAGCTCTCGTTGTAGCTAATAATGATTGGAAGCATTGGCAGAAAATAATGAACATCGAACCGATCGAAGGTTCGGATGAAGAGAAGCGGCGGGTACACCGGCCTCGTCCCGGTCACGCCGACCTGAACGGTGGATTGAAGTATGATCTGAAGGATCTTCGCAATGTTCTTGAACGTTCAAGCGCACGGGAGACTGCGATCCGGGTAGCCTGCGGCGCCGTGGCCCGCCAGCTCCTGGGGCATTTCGGCATTAAGATTGCAGGGCAGGTCATTCGCATCGGGGAGATCGAGGCTCCGGCCAACTCGCTGCCGCTGGACGAACTGGCTAGAATTACGGAAGAATCCTCTGTCCGCGTTGTAGACAAGGAGACCGAGAAGAAGATGGAGGCCTACATCGATCAAATTAAACAGGAAGGCGACTCTATCGGCGGAATCGTTGAATGTGTGGTGGAGGGAGTACCTGTCGGGCTAGGCAGTCATGTGCAATATGACCGCAAGCTGGATGGCCGGATTGCCCAAGCTGTGATGTCCATCAATGCCTTCAAAGGCGTGGAGATTGGGATCGGCTTTGAAGCTGGCATACTCCGCGGCTCTCAGGTTCATGATGAGATCCTGTATAACGAGGAGCGCGGATACCATCGCGCAAGCAATCGGCTTGGCGGCTTCGAAGGCGGCATGACCAACGGTATGCCAGTGGTTGTACGCGGAGTAATGAAGCCTATTCCTACGCTGTATAAGCCTCTTCAAAGCGTAGATATTGACACGAAAGAACCGTTCACCGCCCAGGTGGAACGCTCAGATGCTTGCGCCGTACCTGCGGCGAGCGTTGTTCTGGAGAATGTGGTGGCATGGGAAATCGCCAAAGCCTTCTTGGAGAAATTCGGCGGCGATTCCATCGGTGAAGTGGAACGCAACTACCATGCATACCTGGCTCAGCTGGAGAACTACTGATGAGAACGATAACTGTTGAATTAGGTGAACGCTCTTACCCGATTCATATTGGAGAAGGCTTGCTGCAGCGTGCAGGTGAATTCTTGAAGGCTCAAGGTCTTAAGAACGGAAGCCCTCTGCTGATTGTGACGGACAGCCATGTGGCTCCTCTGTATCTCCAAGTACTGGAGACAGCCTTACAGACTGAGGGATATCGGACTTGTTCTCATATTATCGAGGCTGGTGAAGCCTCGAAGTCACTTAAGACTTATGAAGAGGTCATGACGACAGCGATACAGGCAGGGCTTGACCGGAGTTCCTCTGTTATCGCTTTGGGCGGTGGTGTTGTAGGCGACCTCGCCGGGTTCGTGGCGGCTACCTATATGCGGGGGATTAAATTCGTTCAAATGCCGACAACGATTCTTGCTCATGACAGCAGCGTAGGCGGGAAGGTGGCTGTGAACCATCCGCTCGCCAAAAATATGATCGGTTCCTTCCATCAGCCCACCCTGGTGCTGTATGATCTGAACACTCTTCAGACGCTGCCAGCCCGCGAGGTGCGGGCTGGCTTGTCGGAGGTGTTGAAGGAAGGCCTGATCTGGGATGCAGGCTTTGCATCCTGGTGTGACAAGCAGGCGGAAGCCTTGCTGTCCTTGGATGCAGAGGCGCTCGGGGTTGCCCTAGAGCGGGGCTGCTCCATCAAGGCCGAAGTGGTCTCGCATGATGAGCAGGAGCATGGGCTGCGCGCCATTCTGAACCTAGGCCATACGATTGGTCATGCACTTGAGGCAATTGGCGGATACGGCAAGCTGCTCCATGGAGAAGCGATTGCCATCGGCATGGTCGGGGCAGCGAAGCTGGCTGTGAACCGTGGTGTGGAGCCCATGCTGCTGGACGAGACGATAAGAATACTTCAGCGCTTTGAACTGCCAACGTCCATTCCGCATACTATGGATGATGAGCATATTTTGGCAGCAATGATGCATGATAAGAAATTTAAGGAGAATCAGATCGTATTCATCCTTCCTGAAGCGATTGGCAAGGTGAAGGTTGCCCCGGATATTCAGCTTCAGGAAGTGCGTGAGGTTATTAGATACCTTAAAGAACGGGAGGAAGACCATGTATAATCGGGGAATACGCGGAGCAACGACAGTAACGAAGAACAACGAGCAGGAGATTCTCGAAGCCACGGCTGTCCTTCTTCAGGAAATTGTTGATCGTAATGAGATTGAGCCTGAAGATATCTGCAGTGTTTGGATTACCATGACGGCTGATTTGGATGCAGCCTTCCCGGCCAAGGCTATTCGCCAGCTCGAAGGCTGGGACATGGTACCTCTGATGTGTTCGACAGAAATTCCTGTTCAGGGAAGCCTGCCGCGTTGCATCCGCTTTATGATCCAGGTTAACACGGAGAAGGGACAGCGGGAAATGAAGCATGTGTATTTGAACGATGCGCAGCTTCTCCGTCCAGACCTTGTAGCTGCAAAAGAGTAAATTTAAAGCGAGAAATGTTACATGGCCGGTTGCTAATGTGACAAAGATCGTTTATAGTGATGTTAGTTAATGAACAGCAGCACAAGGTGCTCCTGTGAAGAGTGAACAGTTGAGAGATTTGAGTAAGAGCTGAGTAGAGTTGAGCTGAGTTGAGTCGAGCAGAGTATAGTCGAGCGGAATTTTTATTGAGAATGGTCTTCGGCAGAGGGATCAGCACTGTTGTATATCCTTTTTTAGCGATTGCAGGTGCCTTGTGTGGTCTATTTGCTTACATCTGAAGATCATGCTAATAAAACAGGTCCGTCTATATTCCCTTCTGCATATCATCAACCTCTACTTCGGTAGAGGTTTTTTTGTTGCTCAAAAGACCAGCGAAAGACCCATGTGAAGAAGGAGTGAATGATATGACAACCCCCCAGATTGAACAGGTCATCGCCATGGCAAAGGACTATAACTTAATACCGATTGCCCGTCCCATTATGGCAGATATGGAGACACCCATTCGGGTTTTTCAGCGTTTTGCTGCTAAGCAGCGGGCCTTTTTGTTAGAAAGTGTGGAAGGCGGGGTTCAGTGGGCCAGATATTCCTTTATCGGCACGGACCCATTCCTCTTAATATCGGCCAAAAACGGCCGGGTTGTATTGGAGCAAGGCGGGGAAGAGCGTCAGCTGGGCGGGAATCCGATTGAGGAGCTGAAGGCGGTCTTAAGACAGTATCGCAGCCCCAAAGTTCCTGAGCTTCCTCCATTTACAGGAGGAGCGATCGGTTATTTCGGTTATGACCTGCTTCAATATTATGAGAAACTGCCGGCGCATGCGCTTGATGATCTGCAGATGGATGATATCAAGTTTATGTTCTGTGATCAGGTCATTGTATTTGACCATGTCAAGCAGCGCATCCTGCTTGTGTCGAATGTGCATATCGCTCCAGGAGCGACGGATGAGGAGATTCGCGCGGCTTATGATGCTGCCGTTTCTAGGCTCAATCATGCTGCGGGTATGCTGGCGGAAGAACATAGCGGGGAGCCGTTTAGCGCCTTAGTTTTCCCAACCGATGTAGAGCTTGGACCCATTGCATCCAACCTGACAAAGCAGCAGTATATGGCTAATGTGGACCAGGCGAAGGAGTACATCCGGTCCGGGGATATTTTCCAGGTCGTATTGTCCCAGCGATTCCATATTGAGACCGAAGTTTCTCCGCTCCAGGTTTATCGTGTGCTGAGAACGATGAATCCCTCTCCTTATATGTATTATCTGAAAATGGATGATGAGGTTATCGTCGGAACTTCGCCGGAAGCGCTGGTCAAGGTGGAGAATGGCCGCATCGAAACCCGTCCGATTGCCGGGACCCGTCCGAGGGGAGCTACAGAAGAAGAAGACCGGCGGCTTGAAGAGGAGCTGCTGCAGGATGAGAAGGAACGGGCAGAGCACTTAATGTTAGTGGATTTAGGGCGAAATGACCTTGGACGTGTGGCGGAGTTTGGGACGGTGAAATGCGAGCAATTTATGGAGATTGAGAGATACTCCCACGTCATGCATATTGTATCTGCGGTGGCTGGTCGTTTAAGGCAGGATAAGGATTTCTTCGATGCTTTCCTCTCTTGTCTTCCGGCAGGAACTGTATCCGGTGCTCCGAAGCTTAGAGCAATGCAGATTATCGCGGAGCTGGAGCAGGAGGCGCGCGGTCCGTATGCCGGAGCTATTGGCTATCTGGGCTTCTCGGGAAATATGGATTCCTGCATCACCATTCGCACGATTTTATTTAAGCAAGGTAAAGCCTACGTGCAGGCCGGGGCGGGGATTGTATGGGACTCTGAACCGGAGAAGGAATATGAGGAAACCGTCAATAAAGCAAAGGCGCTACTGAAAGCGATTCGTACGGCGGAAGCTATGTTTCCGGCAAAAGCCAAGCCGCTGCCGGTGAGCAGCATGGCGAATCAAGATTATTTATATGAATACACACAAACCCAATTGTAATGAAGGAGGAGAGATCTTATGAACGGACATCAACTATTGCAGCAGGGGCTCGGCCGGCTGATTGAAGGGGAGCATCTTGGACGTCAGGAAGCGAGAAGTCTGATGGATGTCATTATGAGAGGTGAAGCTACTTCAGCACAGATCGGCGCTCTCCTTACAGCATTACGGATCAAGGGGGAGACCGTGGATGAGATTACCGGCTTTGCTGAGGCGATGCGCGGTCATGCTGGAAGACTTGCCCTTGATAGCTCGCAGCTGCTGGATACCTGCGGTACCGGAGGTTCGGGAATCCACAAATTCAACATTTCGACAACGGCAGCTATTGTCGCTTCATCCGTCTCGGTCAAAGTTGCGAAGCACGGCAACCGTTCTGCCTCGGGCAGAGCCGGCAGCGCAGATGTGCTTGAAGCCTTGGGCGTCAATATTCATTTGTCCCCTGAGCAGGCAGAACGGTGCCTTGAGGATATAGGCATTTGCTTCCTGTTTGCTCAGGTGTATCATCCATCGATGAGGCATGCAGCAGCTCCGCGCAAAGAGCTGGGCATTCGGACTGTGTTCAATATGCTTGGTCCCCTTACCAATCCGGCAGGAGCCGACCGGCAGGTGCTGGGGATTTATGATCTTAAGCGGACGGAGACCATCGCGAAGGTTCTTAAGGAGCTTGGGTCCAAGAGGGCACTCGTTGTAACCAGTCACGAAGGACTGGATGAGATCAGCATTTCCTCACCAACAAGAGTTTCTGAGCTGAAGAATGGAGAGATTCGGACCTATGATCTTAATCCGGAAGAGCTGGGTCTTACGAGCTACTCGCTGCAGGAGATGATGGGCGGAGACGCCCAACAGAATGCGGAGATTATCCGTGGTGTTCTGCAGGGCAAGTCGGGGGCTTACCGGGATGTCGTCCTTGCCAATGCAGGAGCTTGTATTTATGTGGCAGGCCTAGCTGACAGCATCAGACAAGGGGTAGAGGCGGCGGCAGAAGCCATTGATTCCGGACAGGCGGCAAGAAAGCTAGAACAGCTTATTCAAACAACGGAGGAATTCAGCTATGTATCTTGATCGTATTGTAGAGACCAAAAAAGAAGAGGTTCAGCTTCTCGCTAAAAGCCTGCAAAAGGAGACGGCCGAGCAGCAGATTGCAGCTCTGGAGCCTACACTGGGGTTCTACAAAGCCTTATCCAGCAGACGTAAGCGGCAGCTGGGCCTGATCGCCGAGGTCAAGAAGGCCTCACCATCCAAAGGCCTCATCCGCCCGGATTTCCATCCGGTAGAACTCGCCGTGGCTTATGAACAGGCAGGTACGGACTGCATCTCCGTCTTGACAGATGAGACTTATTTTCAGGGAAGTAAGACATATTTGAGTGAGATCCGGCAGGCTGTTCAGGTTCCGCTTCTGCGTAAGGATTTTATTATAGACCCGCTTCAGATTTATGAAGCCCGTCTACTGGGAGCGGATGCAGTGCTGTTGATCGCCGCGATTCTAAGTGATGAGCAGCTTGAACAGTACTTTGCTTTGGCAGCTTCTATCGGGCTCGATGCTCTTGTGGAGGTTCACAGCTATGAGGAGCTGGAGCGTGTTCTTAAGATTAACGGTGTACAGCTCATCGGGGTGAATAACCGGAATTTGCATACATTTGAGACGGATATTAAAGTAACCGCCGAGCTATCGAGAAGCGTTCCGGCAAGTATCACACTAATCAGCGAGAGCGGAATAACAGGTCCTGCTGATATTGACTACTTAGCTCTCAATGGGGCACAGGGTGTCCTGATTGGAGAGACGTTCATGCGCAGGGACAATGTTATTGAGGCAGTAATAGATCTTCTAGGCCCTGTTCCTTCGTATGGGGGAAACGCATCATGAATAAACCGCTCGTAAAAATTTGTGGACTTCAAAGCGTTGAAGTGTTAAAATCTATGTTACAATTCCCTGTGGATTATATCGGATTCGTCTTTGCCAAAAGCAAAAGGCAGGTTACTCCAGCTCAAGCTGCTGAGCTTGTTCAGGTGCTGGATCTATGGCAGCAGCCTCAATCACCTCTCAGCGTAGGTGTATTTGTTAATCCTGGCATCGAGGAGCTGCGAACAGTTCTGGCAGCTGTTCCGCTGGATGCTGTACAGCTGCACGGTCAGGAGAGTGCTGCCTTCTGCCGGGAGATTAAGGAGAAGTTCAGGGTGCAGGTTATTAAAGCCGTCTCAGTAAGTGACGAAGCGGAAGCACAGCCGCTTCAGCAGCTGCAATCCTACTCGGAAACTGTGGATGCATTGCTCCTGGATACCTATGATCCCCTATATGGAGGAGGCAGCGGCAGGACCTTTGCGTGGGACAAAGCTCTGCCCTATCAGACATGGGCCCGAAAGCAGAATATCCCGCTTCTCGTAGCCGGAGGCTTGACGCCAGATAATGTAACTCAATTGATAACTGCTTACGAGCCGGATGGAGTGGATGTCTCCAGCGGAGTTGAGAGCGGTGGCGTGAAAGATATAGTTAAGATTCAAGCTTTTGTGGAGAGGGTGAAGGGATAATGACACAGGTTCCGGACGAAAGAGGAAGATTTGGTGAATTTGGTGGAAGATATGTCCCGGAGACGCTAATGAATGCGCTCATTGAATTGGAGAACGCTTATAAGCTGCATGCGGAGGAGTCTTCTTTCCAGGAAGAAATCGCTTATTTGCTTAAGCAGTATTCCGGAAGAGAGACTCCGCTTTACTATGCTGAACGGCTCACCGAGCATTTGGGTGGTGCGAAGATATATCTGAAGCGGGAAGATTTGAACCATACCGGGGCACATAAGATTAACAATGCCATTGGTCAAGGTGTGCTCGCAACAAGAATGGGCAAAACCAAGGTGATCGCCGAGACAGGAGCGGGCCAGCATGGAGTGGCAAGTGCGACGGTTGCTGCACTTCTAGGCTTGGAATGCAAGGTGTTTATGGGTGAAGAAGACATGAAGCGCCAGCAGTTAAATGTCTTCCGCATGCGCCTGCTTGGCGCTGAGGTTGTTCCAGTGGTATCCGGAACACGCACCCTGAAGGATGCATGCAATGAGGCACTCCGCTATTGGGTCAGCAACGTTCATGATACCTTTTATATTCTAGGTTCGGCTACTGGGCCGCATCCTTATCCCATGATGGTCCGCAATTTCCAGCGCGTGATCGGTGATGAGACGCGGAGACAAATCCTGGAGACCGAAGGCAGACTGCCGGACCTTATTGTTGCTGCTGTCGGAGGGGGAAGCAATGCCATTGGCATGTTCTATCCGTTCGTGGAGGATACGGCCGTAGCGCTTCTCGGTGTTGAAGCAGCCGGCAGGGGCGTGGATACGGAATTCCATGCAGCCACCATGACGAAGGGAAGCAAAGGGGTCTTTCAAGGATCCTTGAGCTATCTGCTGCAGGATGAATACGGTCAAGTACAGCCGGCTCATTCTATCTCTGCTGGTCTGGACTATCCGGGAATTGGACCGGAACATTCCTATCTTAAGGATATCCAGCGGGCTAAATATGTTCCAATCACTGATGTAGAAGCTGTTGAGGCGCTTCAGCTCCTCAGTAGGACTGAAGGAATTATCCCGGCGCTGGAATCTGCCCATGCGGTTGCAGAGGTCGTGAAACGCGCACCTAAGCTGTCCTCCGACCAAATCGTAGTGATCTGTCTGTCTGGAAGAGGCGATAAAGACGTGGATTCCATTATGTCTTACCTGGGAGGCGGACAGTCATGAACTTAATGGACGCTGTTTTTACAAGACTGAAGGAAGAGGGCAAGACGGCTCTCATTCCATTTCTAACCGTTGGAGATCCTGATCCCTCTACGACAGTAGAGCTAATTGCTGAGCTGGAAAAGGCTGGAGCGGACATCGTAGAGCTTGGGGTTCCCTATTCGGACCCGCTCGCGGATGGTCCAGTGATTCAGCGGGCATCCGAACGGGCACTGAAGCATCAGATTACGATAGAGACGTGTATCGAAACGGCACGCCAGTGCAGAGCACGGGGAGTTCAGCTCCCATTTGTACTATTTACTTATTATAATCCGGTACTTCAGCTGGGGCTGGACCATTTCTTCCAACGGATGGAAGAGGGGGGGATCAGCGCACTCATTATACCGGACCTTCCTGTGGAAGAAGCAGAGGAGGTTCTGAAGCAGGCTGATCGTGCGGGCATCCATCTGGTTCCCCTTGTAGCGCCGACCTCCAGCGGAAGAATTGATCGCATCCTAAAGCAGGCTCGCGGCTTTATCTATTGTGTATCTTCATTAGGCGTAACTGGCGAGCGGGCGTCTTTTCACGAGGGTGTTGATGCCTTCATTGCATCCGTCAAGGAGCAGACCGAGCTTCCTGTAGCTGTTGGTTTTGGGATTTCCAGCGGGGAACAGGTTCGCCGTTTCTCTAAAATTTGTGACGGTGTCGTTGTAGGCAGTGCAATTGTGCGTAAAGTCGAAGAGAATTTAGCGTTGCTGTCAGAGCCAAATACCCGTGCGGAGGGGCTCTTGCAAATTCATCGCTTTGTGGCACAATTAAAGGAATAACGAAGTCATCCAGAAGACCAGCCGGTGACAAGAAAGGATGAGTAACTAACTATGCAACCTAAACCGCAAGTTGTGAATCTCCCGGTCTATCAGCCGGGTAAGCCCGTAGAAGAGGTTCAACGGGAGTTAGGCATCACAGAAGTCATTAAGCTCGCATCCAACGAGAACCCGTACGGAACATCTCCCAAGGTTCGCGCAGCGATTGAATCGGAAATGAGCCAAATGCATATCTATCCCGATGGAGCGGCTTCCGAATTAACCCGCGTCTTGTCCGGCCACCTTGGTGTAAATCCGAATCAAGTCATCTTCGGCTGCGGCTCGGATGAGATCATTGCACTCATTACCCGCGCTTTTCTTATGCCGGGTGATGAGACGGTTATGGCGGATCAGACCTTCTCGGTATATAAGAGCAATGCCGATATTGAAGGGGCTGTCAGCATTGAAGTGCCTTTGAAGGACGGCATTCATCATTTGAGCGCTATGCTGGAAGCTATATCGGAGCGGACGAAGATCGTCTGGATCTGTAATCCGAATAATCCGACCGGGACCATCGTTTCTTCTGCGGAGCTGAGAAGCTTCCTGGACCTAGTTCCTCAGCATGTAATGGTTGTGCTGGACGAGGCTTATGCCGAGTATGTAACGGATTCCGCTTATCCGGACGGCATCGCTCTGGCCAGCGAATATAAAAATGTCGTTGTGCTGAGAACCTTCTCCAAAATATACGGTCTTGCCGCCCTTCGCATTGGCTATGGCGTAGGTGAGCCCGAGGTCATCAAGCTGATTAATCAAGTGCGCGAACCCTTCAACACAACCCGCTTCGGACAGGTGGCGGCCCTAGCGGCATTGGGAGACCAGGAATATGTTAAGGAATGCAGGGACAAGAACGCTGAACAGATCAAATTTTTAAACAAAGAATTTGACCGTTTGGGTCTTAAGTATTTTCCGGCCCATGGCAATTTCATTATGGTAGATGTTCGCGTGCTGGCCGTAGAGATGTTTCAGATTCTCTTGAAACAGGGTGTGATTATCAGAGCCGGGTTTGGAAAGTACCCGAACCACATTCGGGTGACTGTAGGATCAGCTGAGCAAAATCGCAGGTTTATCGCTGTGCTGGAACAGGCGCTGCGCCAAGAGCAAGGTGAGGTCTAATCAGAGCATTGATATGATTTTATTTATTTGGGAAGTCGAGTGAGATGATGAATACATCAACAAAAATAGCCATTTTTGGCGTTGGTTTGATCGGTGGATCCTTGGCGCTATGTTTTAAAGGAAAGCCGAATTTGACGGTGGTTGGTTACAGCCACCGTTCTGACGTTTTGGAGCGGATTAAAGCGCGTGATGTTGTGGATTATGCCACCCTCTCAATTGAAGAAGCAGCGCAGGATGCCGACTTTATATTCTTGTGTGTGCCGGTAGGCGCACTTGAGTATTATTTGAAGAAGCTTAGCAGTCTCAAGCTGAAGCCAGGCTGCATCATTTCAGATGTAGGAAGCACGAAGTCCTCAATAGCAGCTTGTGCGAACACGCTTACGATGACAGAGGCGCACTTTATCGGAGGACATCCGATGGCGGGCTCGGAACGTTCTGGTGTGGAAGCAGCGACGTCGCTGCTCTTTGAGAATGCATACTATGTACTGACTCCATCGAAGAACGCTACAGAGGAGGCCTATGCCAAGCTGGAGGGATTGCTGCAGCATACGAGGTCACATATCATTCGAGTGCAGCCGCAGCTGCATGATGAGATTGTGGGTGCGATCAGCCATCTACCTCACATCATCGCAGTCGCATTGGTCAACCAGGTGCGCGGGTACCATCAAAAGAATGACCTGTACCGACTTCTAGCGGCAGGCGGGTTCAGAGATATAACGCGCATCGCATCCAGCGATCCTGTCGTGTGGAGGGATATCCTGCTCAACAATCGAGAGGTTCTGCTTGACCTGCTTGCTGATTGGACAGAGGAGGTTCAGCAGTTTAGAGATTTGTTGAATCGGCAGGATGGAGACGGAATTGAAGCTGCCTTCAAACGGGCAGGAGAATTCCGCAGCGAGCTGCCTGAACGACGCAAAGGTGCTATTCAGCCATTGTTCGATCTCTATATCGATGTTCCCGACCATCCGGGGATTATCGGCCAGATTACGACCGAGCTTGGAGCGCATCAGGTGAACCTGAGCAATATCCAGATTATTGAGAGCAGGGAGGATGTGCCGGGGTTAATGCGTCTTTCTTTCCGGAATGAGCAGGAGATGGAACGGGCGAAAGCGCCGCTTCAGGCTTTAGGGTATATGGTTTATGTCTAAGGATCGGGGTCCAGGCGCGAAGCTTAAGGCCCCCGATAAACTTTTTTCAAAAAAATGAAAGCGCTACTCAAAAAAAGTATTGACATAATGAAAACGTATACATATAATAAAAGTACAGTATGGTTTCTCTCCACTCCTATCCAATAATGATTGCTCTGTAAATGAGCAATGACCGCTTATGTAAGCGGTCTTTTTTTGTCCGAAAAAGTAATTAGTGCGGTATAATGCTAAATTTCGTCACTCTCCGGATAATGCATTAACAGGAAAAAGCTGGCCTGCTCTTTAGTCAGATTAGAGTAGTTGTGGGGAATCCCGCTTGGAAATTGCATGGCGTCCCCTGAGCCGAGTACATAAATTTCTCCTTGAAGCTGGATGGTAAGCTGTCCTTCCTTAATCAGAATATACTCCTCGCCTAAATGTGTTTTCTCACCATGAACACATCCCGGCTCTAATGTAACTATGTAAATTTCAAATTTCTTCTCAGGATGGTAAGGGAAGAAAGGGTAGACTCTATACTTCCCATCATTATCATCAATAGAATCCAGCTCAGAGATGTTGATTGTTTTAATTACAGGCTTCTCTTCCTTCATAAATAGCGAAAAGGATACCTGCAGACCGTTCGCGATCTTCCACAAGGTGGATACAGTCGGATTGGATTTACCCTTCTCAATTTGGGCAAGCATGGCTTTGCTAACCCCGGTCAACTCCGCAGTCTGATCAAGCGAAAGGCCTCTGCTTTTTCTTAGCTTAGCCAGGTTTCTGGCGATGACCGCTTGAATATCCTCCATAAAATAACCTCCTTCTATTGTTCTTGGGACAATTTTAGTTTATTATAACATACAAATGTTTGATATAACAGAAATAAGGGGATGGATATGAATTCGGTAAAAGCTTTCGAAATTACACAGCAGCAGCAACTCTCTCCAACCTTTTCAGCAGGAGTAAGAGACTGTGTACCTACCTTATTAGGTTATGTCAGTATCGGTATTGCATTAGGTGTTGTGGGGACGGCTTCTGGCTTGAGCGTATCTGAGATTACACTGATGTCTGCTTTTGTCTACGCGGGAGCAGCTCAATTTATGATGTGTGCTCTACTGGCCGTGGGCAGTCCGACTTCGGCCATTATTTTAACTGCTTTTATCGTTAACCTACGCAATTTTCTTCTTAGCGCGGCACTTGCTCCTCATTTTACCAAGTATTCGCTGCTTAAGAATATTGGGATTGGTGCGCTTGTTACCGATGAGTCGTTCGGGATGGCTTCAAGCAAAATTCTAAAAGGAGATCCAATCAATGATCGCTGGATGAACGGCCTGAATATAACGGCTTACTTTAGTTGGGTCCTTTCAAGTGTGGTTGGAGCTGTTTGCGGGCAGTGGATCAGCAGCCCTGAGAAGTTTGGCCTGGATTTTACCTTGACCGCTATGTTCCTGGCTTTACTTGTTTTACAGCTGGAAAGCGTTATTCCTGCAAAACTCAAGCATTACCTGCGTTTGGTGATTTACATGGTCTTGGCCATGATCATTTTCTCTTTCTTTATGCCTTCGCATTTGGCAGTTATTGTATCTACGGTTGTGGTAGCAACGATAGGGGTGGTGACGGAGAAATGAGAATAGATGCGACGATTCTGATCATCATTGCCGGCTGTACTTTAGTCACGGTTATTCCAAGAATTATGCCCTTTCTGGTGATTAGAAATCTCAATTTGCCTGTTCCCGTACTCAAGTGGCTTTCTTATGTGCCTGTATGTATACTTACAGCGCTGGTCGTACAGGGCTGTCTTAAGCAGACGAATGGCAGTTTGGCGCCAGACTGGTACAATATTGCAGCAATCGTACCTACACTTTTGGTTGCGATCAAAACTAGAAGCTTAACATTAACCGTTGTCAGCGGTGTTGTCATGATGGCAGCACTCAGATTTTTTTTGTAGAATAAGATCGCAGAACATACTATACCATTCCTTCTCTTCTTGGCATCCTTAATCATGCTTCTACTAGCCAGTATTGACTTTGTGTGTGAAGAAGAGGGTACATAAGAGAGGCGTTGATATGAACATGGAAGCGATACTGAACGAAGCGCGAAGCTACGTGCGTGAGCAGATGACAGGTGAGGGCACAGGCCATGACTGGTGGCATATTCACCGGGTTACCGAGCTGGCGGGGAAACTCGCTAAGCAGGAAGAGGCGAAGGGCTACATTTGTGAACTGGCAGCTCTGTTCCACGATCTGGCTGATGAGAAGTTGGTTGCTGATAAGCAGGAAGCGCAGAGAAGCATTGCGGACTGGCTGGAGGGGCATTGCGTAAGCGAGGAAGACACAGCTCATATTATGGACATCATATCAACCATGTCGTTTCAAGGGGGCGGTGGTGCGCCTATGAAGACATTGGAGGGGGAGGTAGTGCAAGACGCTGACAGGCTGGATGCGCTAGGGGCGATCGGCATTGCCCGAACTTTTGTCTACGCCGGAAGCAAGGGAACCGTGATTTTTGACCCCGAACTTCCGCCAAGAGAACAGATGACAAGAGAAGAGTATCGGTCTGGAAACAGCACGGCTGTAAATCATTTTTATGAGAAGCTTCTGAAGCTTGCAGCGCTTATGAATACGGCCGCCGGCCGCCGGCTTGCGCTGGAAAGGCAGGCGTTCATGGAAGCATTTCTTGAACAATTCTACCGTGAATGGGAGCTCAGGGACTGGAGATGACTGCCCATAGATTAGATAATCATTGGGAATAGAGCGGTTGTTGCTGTCACGGTAGCCTATCTGCTATCGGATGAAGCTCCTTACGTAAACGGTACAGCCATCCCTATTGACGGGGCGGTGACCGTCCAGTAACAGGTGACAGGGACGCAGACAGCTAGGTTTGAACTACTTGTCTCCAATTGTTAGACATCAACTAGCAGTTGGAGGTGCAGTTCACTTGCCTGGCTTTTTTTGTATGGTGCTTTTGTACCGTTTTATCCCAAATAGAGTGGTTTATTAATATTTAATCCCTTGTAGAAGCTTAAGGGGAAACGAATGTGCACTTTTTTTCCTTCCAAGGCTTATGGTATAATACTGGGGTGCTTGGCGTGCGGCTTCCATTTTAACAAATTATTATTAATTTTTACGATTGCCGAAACTTTTTATATCCTGTTCGGTCTAAATATATATAAATCAATCGAACGGGATGAAGACATGGAATAGGCGAGGAGGATCGCATTTCAATGACGGATTCCCAAATGATTCGTGAGATTAAAGCAGGAAATACGGAGCTTTATTCTGAGTTAATGCGGCGATATCAAAAAAAGATCTTAGCCTTCGTCTACCATATGCTGAAGAGTGCCCACCTGGAGTTAATGGCAGAGGACCTATGTTCAGAGACATTTTACAAAGCATTTCGCAGTTTGCACTCATTTCGTGAAGTAGATGCTTCTTTTTCGACTTGGCTTTATACTATTGCAAGAAATACAGTGCTCAGTGAGCTTCGTAAACATCGCAGCGGGAGTGTTCCTTTGGAGGAAAGCGGATACGTCCCAGTCGCCCCTCCGGATATTGTGCCGGAGCAGGCCATTCTGCGTAATGAACGTGTAGTCATGGTCCGGGAAGCCATTAACAATCTTCCGGAGAAGCAAAGATCCGCATTAATTTTACGAGAATACGATCAATTGGATTATCAAGAGATTGCCAATATATTGGGACAGAGCGTAAGTGCAGTGAAATCTCTACTGTTCCGGGCAAGGAGCAGTGTGAAGAATCAGCTTGAACCCTACTTCTATGAACCGATCTATGAGCAATTTGAAGGGATGAAAAGCAGATGAATTGTAAAGAGGCCCAAGATAAACTTGGATGGGTCTGGGACTTGCCTAAGTACCATCCGGACCGGCAGCAGCTTGAGTGGCATCTTCTTGGCTGCGAGCCTTGCCGGGTGGAGTATGAGATTTGGCAGGAAAGCCAGAATATCCTGATGGATATGCCTATTCAGATCACAGACGAACAGGCGGAGCGAGTGAACCGCAATGTGATGGACCGTATTTATGCCGAATCCCCTTGGCTTGCTCCAGGTGGCGACGCCGTAACTGCGAACAGACGCATTCGCAAACGGCTGGCGGTGTGGATCGCGGCCTCATTAGCCGTATTTCTGTGCAGTATTCTGGTATACTTCACTTCAGGCCCTGCTTCTTTACATGGTGATCAGCCTGCGCCGACAGGGCTGATTCAAACTGCTGTAGCCGGTGAGAAAAGCGTTTCTGGAACCGGTGTTTCCTTTGATTTGAACAGTGTATCCAACGGGATAATTGAACCGTTCGTAGTTGGAATGGGCCCGGCATATCCGCAGTATTGGATGATTGTATCCATGCTTGGTATGGGGCTTGCCTTATTCGCTTGGAGACGGGTACGGCGTTTACGGAATTAAATAGGAGGGCAAACGTCCTGGACGAAGGATGTTTGTCCTTGTTTGCTATGAGGGCGGCTATCAACGTGAACTATTTTGGAGGGCTATAGGGTGCTTGTAGGATTAATAAGACATGGACTAACCGATTGGAATGCTCTTGGCAAGATACAAGGAAGAACGGATATTCCCCTGAATGATGAGGGACGCAGACAAGCTGCCCGACTCGCAGATAGACTTCTGAAGGAACCTTACCACTGGGACTTTCTGATTACAAGCGGCCTCTCCCGAGCCGAGGAGACAGGCAAGATCATCGCCGACAGGCTGGGTATTCCTGTATATGATCCCGATTCTCGGCTGCTGGAGCGCTCCTTCGGACAAGCTGAAGGGTTGACGGCTGAGGAGCGAGAAACGCTGTGGGGCAAAGAGTGGTCTCGGCATGAAATAGGGCAAGAGAAGGATGCTGAAGTGCAGAGCAGAGCTCTTTCGTTCATGGCTGATCTTGCGGAGCGATTCGATGATAAGAATGTGCTGGTTGTTAGCCACGGCGGTCTGCTGGCACAGCTCTATACCGCCTTGTACCAGGATAAGCATACAGAACGGATCGGCAATTTGTCATTAACCTTGCTGGAGAAGGATGATGAACAGTGGGCTCTGAAGCTGTATAACTGTACTCGTCATCTCGAAGAAATATTGGATAATTAATTCCCGGGCAGCCTTGCCCGGGTTATTTTTTTGCCCTGAACCGAATAAAAGTTGTAATAATTCCCATAATGGTATTAAAACGGCGAGGCGATGAATGATGAACTTGGCTGAGATGCTCACCTTCGCGGATATCGAAGTTTTAACCAAAATTGCAGATCACTATAAATGCGTGTGCAACACCAATTCAAAGCATGAGCTGATTCAGACCATTCTGGGGAAAATGGGCAGGCGCGAGTACTTTGAGGAGCTCCTAGACGAGCTGGGCACCGAGGATTTGCGCTTTCTTAACACGCTGCTGTTTGATGGACGAAAACAGTTCAGTCTTGAGGAGCTGCTCGCATGCGCTAGCCAGGCAAAATGGAGTGCTGACGATCAAGATGTCAAGACCCAAATCAGGCCTAGGGATCTTGTAACCCGCTTTCGGCAAAAGGGCTGGCTGTTTACGGGAAGGTCTACAAATGAACGATTTCTGTTCGAGCTTCCGGAAGATCTGAAAATGGGGTTTCGTACCGGCTTGGAGCAGCGAATGCTCATGGATTTGAAGCGGGTACAGGCCCCTGCTGCCTATCGCGAGGAGCCCATCCAAGCTTCGGAAGATTTGTTCTTGCTGATCGATTATATTCACCGCCATGAGATTGTGCTGAATGCGGAAGGCGCGATGTACCGGAGATATCAGACCCAGATTATGGACAAGCTACATGTGTCTGAACCTTTGCTTGGAAGGTCAGGCTGGCGGTTCGGATACGGGCGCAAGTTTAAGGATTACCCTAGCCGTTTGGCATTTCTGTATGATTACGCTACTTACCGGAGATGGATCGAGGAACGCGGCGGTATACTTGCTGTGACCTCAGCTGGCCAGACCGTTCTTGCAGAAGAAAGACGGGAACCATTGATACAGTTAATTCGCTTTTGGTTAAGACTTTATAAAGGGCCCATACCTAATTTGTTATCGCTTGTATATTGGATAGATCGAGGCAGCAAAGGCTGGGTATCCGCGAATTCGCTGTTTGTGGCCATGGAGCGGTTCATCAATCCCTACTATTATGATACACCTGAATCTATCTTCCAGGAGCGAATCCTCAAGATGATGCTGCATTTGGGAATGATCAGAATAGGGGAAGATGAACAGGAAGGTATGATTGTACGAATGACTGCAGCCGGAAGGGCTGCGGTTGAAGTGATTTGTCAGGCTCGGCAGGAGCCGGACTTTAGGAAGTAACTATGAGAAGCGATGGCAATAACCATATTAAGCTTGGAGGTGCATCCTATGGATAAAATGAAAGTTACTTATGAAGTGATGTTGGCCCTGGCGGCGGAAATGATTTGGGACGAGGCTTTGCGTAAACACCGCGCAGAGAAAATATACGGCGAAATCGACAACGCATTGGCAGAAGGCGACGAGGTGGCTTTCCGACTTCTGACGGATGAACTGAAGGCTTTGGAGACATGAAGAAATGCCAAAAGGCATTTCTTTTTTTGTCCCTCCCTGGAAGCTTTGCCTGTTTACTGGAAGGCCTATATAATGGACAAAGTAAGTAGGCGAGATAGAGAAGGAGACGATCATGAGAGCACCTTATTTAATTAGCAGGCGTTTTCTATTAAGCAAGCCTATTCTCTGGCTGCTGTTCGGCGCAAATTTATTGGGAACGGTGTATGGATATGTTTGGTATGGATCTCAGCTGAAAGATACGGTACTTCATTATCCATTATGGACGGTAATATTTGTGCCTGACAGTCCTACTGCCAGCTTGTTCTTCACACTCTCCCTGGCATTTCTTCTATTTGAAAACAAGATCGGACACTGGTATGGCATACGTTCCTTAATTGAGGGCCTTGGAGTAGTTACTAGTGTCAAATATGGAATTTGGGCAGTCTCCATTATATTCGCGGGCCAGCATTACGGGGATGTATTAGTGTGGGAAGATGGAATGCTGACGATTTCCCATTTGGCTATGGCGATAGAAGCGCTGCTGTTTGTACGCTTTTTCCACGTTGGCAGCTGGATGATTATGACGGCAGGCCTTTGGACTCTGCTAAATGATACAGTAGATTATACATACGGAGTATATCCCTGGCTTCCGGTCCAACTGGAATCCCGTCTGATCGGTGTTCAGAATTTTACTTTCGGACTCACAGTGTTCAGCATTCTCGCGACTTGGCTTGCAGTTAAACAGGCGAGAAGAAGATGACAAGGCATGCGGCATTCTAACCCTTTAACAGCTTGCATACACTCTGTTAGGGAGGGATGTCCATGTACGGAAATCAATGGTGGCGGCGCCTTTGGAGGGCCGCCATTTCTACGCTAGCTTTGCTGATCTCTCTGCTGGTAACAGTAAATGGCAGTGTCTACGCAGCGGAGAAACCAACAGAGGAACAGCAGCGCCAAGCAGATGCTTTGGATCAGGCTGCAGAGGAATTTTATCAGCATGTGACAAGCCAAGATTTGGTGAAGGCACTGGAGTCAATTCAGAAGGTGCTGCAGCATTTCAAAGCCTTGTCTTATGAAGGGCTTACCCAGGTGGAGGGGATTCATGCCTTGGCTGAATGCGTCATGGATGCGCGGTTAGAGCTTACTAAGGCGAGCCCCTCTATGGAAGCTTTGGAGGAATCATCCGCCCGGCTGCGTCTAGCAGCAGACAGCCTCGCTCATTCCAAGGGAGCGCTCTGGCAGCAATATTATAAGATCCTAACTGACGACCTGGAGAAAATTGGACAGGCGAGTCTGGGAGGAAGCGGTGAGAAAGTGGCCAGTGCGGTCCGGTCCTTCAAGCTTCATTATGAACGGATTCGTCCGGCTGCTGTCATTGTAAGGGAACCTTCAGAAATCTCGATGGTGGATGCTTGGGTTTCTCGCCTAGAGGCGGTGAGTGAGCAATTCGAGAAGGGAAGCTCTGATGAGATGACAGGGATAGCCGAGCAGGGAACAGGGGTGATAGCTGCCTTGTTTGGCAAAGCTAAAGAGACTACAGTGATGCTTCCAATTAAAGGATACAGTAATCCATGGATTTGGACCTTATTTATTGGAGGGGGAATAGGAATAGCCTTAGCTTATACAGCCTATCGGAAATATGATGCCGAGAAAAGAATCCGGCCAATCTAGCCGCCTGCTTCAGGCGGCTATTCTTCACGGAAGCCTTCACCCTGAACGTCATGCACATCATTGATCACCATAAAAGCGCGGGGGTCGACTGATTTAACCAGCCCGCTTAGCCGGCGGATTTCTTGTCTCGATACAACGCAGTAGACAACATGCTTGCCTTGCTTGGAGTAAGCGCCAATGGCCGGAATCAGTGTGACCCCCCGGTCCATCTCGCTGGTGATCAGCTCCGCAATCGTCTCTGCGTGGTCGCTTACTATCGTGAAAGCTCTAGCTGCATAAGCCCCTTCTTGAATGAAATCAATGACCTTCGAAGCAATGTACACAGCTACAAGGGTGTAGAGAATTTTCTCAAGGGGGATAAAAAACAGAGAAATGCCGATGATCACCACATCGAGAGTAAGGATGACTTGACCCATGCTCCAGCCAAATTTGCGGTTGAGAATGCGGGCGATGATGTCTGAACCGCCGGTTGTGCCGCCAAAGCGGAAGACCAGTCCAAGCCCGGCCCCTAGTGTTATTCCAGCATAAAGCGATGCGAGAATGTAGTCATGCTCTGTCTGAAATGGTTGGACCCAGCCCTTTTCTATAAGGACCTCAAAGAACCATAAGAAAAAAGTGAGCGAACCGATTCCAATGCCGGTATATATAATCTGTTTGCCTCCGAGCATTTTCCAGCCGACAATGAATAGCGGAATGTTAAGGACCAGTGTGGTTATGGATGGCGAGAGGCCAAACGCATATTTGAGCAGGACGGTAATACCGGTCACACCGCCTTCCATGAGCTGGTTGGGGATAATAAAATATAGCAATCCAAATGCGTAGACAGCGGTTCCCAGCAAGATAGGCACCGCTGTTTTCAGCATGTTCATCAGCCTTGATGAAATCATAATCTCCCTCTTTTCAGTTACTGGTGATTCGTGGAAAATCAAAAAGCATTTTTAGTATACCTTTTTTACCGTAGAATAAAAAAGGATTTGTTTTCAAATCTGCTTTACGATAACATAGGGTTGGAACAAAATAGAACATATATAAAGGGGTGGATACGCATGGCAGAGAAGTCGCTTGCAGAGCTGCAGCGAGAAGTGGACGCTTACATATCACAATTCAAAGAAGGCTACTTCAGCCCGCTGACCATGCTTGCCCGCATGAGCGAAGAGGTCGGGGAATTAGCCCGCGAGGTCAATCACATATACGGTGAAAAGCCCAAAAAACCGGACGAAGCTGACAATTCGATTGAGCTTGAGCTTGGAGATATTCTGTTTATAACGATTTGTTTTGCAAATTCCTTAGGTATTGATCTGACGGAAGCGCACGACAAGGTTATGCATAAATTTAACACACGGGACAAGGACCGCTGGACGAAAAAGGACACCCTTTAGTATTAGGTTTCATATGCTGTATCATCAGCCTACCCAAAGGAGGATGGCAGATGAGAGCGGAAGACTATATGCAAATGGCTTATCAAAGCATTTTGGCCAACGACTTTGAACAGGCAATTCGCTGGTTCAAACGGGCTATACAGGAGGAACCCGAGAACGGGGAGCTTCATTATCGCTTGTCGATTACCTATGCCCGCAGTGACAAGCTTGATAAGGCGATCCGGCATGCGGCACGAGCCATAGTGCTTTCTCCGAATCAGCAGGTTTATATTCTACATTATCAGCGGCTTGAAGCCAAAGATTTAACCCGCAGAGCAGTACATTTGCTTCAGCAGCGCCAGGATGATGATACCCAAACTGCCCAGGAGGCAGCAGACCTGCTCGAAAGGGCGGTGAAGCTGGATCCTTTATCGGCTAATATACATGTTTGGCTCGCGCTGGCATATGGGGAGCTAGGGCATTTCCACCAGGCACTTGCCTGTGTGTGGGAAGCTTCGGCTCTCCTGCAGGATGATTATGCCGCTGTCGAGCTTAAGAAGATGGAGCAGCGTTTTAAGAACAATTTGAATCAAACATCAAAGCAGAGAATTGTGAGGGATCATGATGGCAGACAGAATTAAGGTAGCCGTTGCAGGAGCGGGCGGAAGAATGGGGAAAGAAGTTGTAAGGATGGTGCTGGAAGACCCCGAGCTTGAGCTTGTCGCAGCGGTAAGTCGATCCGAATTAGGTGTCGATGCTTCGTCCCTGGTTGGACTTGCGGATTGTGGGGTAAAGGTGACCGAAGGGCTTGAGAAGTCGTTGAGAGAAAGCGGCGCTCAAGTACTGGTCGACTTTACGATCCCTCAATCCGCATATACCAATACGGAGCTGGCGATTCGGCTGGGCGTAAGTCCTGTGGTGGGCACGACAGGGTTTACACCTGAGCAGATTGAAGATCTGGACAAGCTTTGCAAGGAAGAGGGAGTCGGAGGGCTGATCGCCCCGAACTTTTCGATTGGCGCCATTCTGATGATGAAATTTGCGGCCCAGGCTGCAAAGTATTTTCCGCATCTTGAAATCATTGAATATCACGGAGATCAGAAGCTGGATGCCCCATCAGGAACTGCCGTTAAGACCGCAGAATGGATTGCAGAGCACCGTGAGGAGCTAAGGCAGGGTAACCCAAGAGAAGAAGAAACGATCGAAGGCGCCCGCGGCGGATATTATAACGGATTTCGTATTCACAGCGTGCGTCTGCCGGGTGTATTCGCTCAGCAGGAGGTTATTTTTGGCGGATTTGGACAGACGCTTAAGATTCGGCACGATTCGTATGACCGGGCAGGATATATGCCGGGTGTGAACCTAGCGGTCAAGAAGGTTAGAGATTTGAGCGGAATGGTATATGGATTTGAGCATTTTGTAGAATAGATGGAGGTTATCGGGCATGTTAAATGTAGCATTTATCGCACACGATCGTAAGAAAGAGGAACTAGTTAACTTTGTCATTGCCTATGAACATGTTTTCGCAGACAAGAAGCTGTACTCAACTGGAACTACCGGTATGCGAATTATGGAACAAACCAAACTGCAAATTCATCGTTTCCTTTCCGGACCGCTGGGAGGCGACCAGCAAATCGGCTCGCTTATTGCCCAGAATGAAATGGATCTGGTGATCTTCCTGCGCGATCCGTTAATGGCTCAGCCCCATGAACCTGATATTACGGCACTGCTCCGTTTGTGCGATGTGCACGGCATTCCGGTGGCTACCAATGTGGCATCTGCAGAAATTTTAGTTCGCGCTCTTGACCGCGGCGACTTTGGATGGCGCGAGCTTGTCGAGCAGCATAAGCCGAGAGTGAACAAATGAACGAGAAGCTGGATATTTTAATTTTCGGAGCCCATGCCGATGACGCGGAAATCGGCATGGCGGGCACCATTGCTAAGCATACAGCAGCAGGCCTCAAGGTAGGCATTTGTGATTTGACCCAGGCGGAGATGTCATCAAACGGTACGGTGGAGCTGAGAAAAAAAGAAGCTGGCGCCGCTGCAGAGGTTCTCGGACTAACTGTGCGCAGTAACCTCGGTTTGCCGGATCGGGGTCTATTCCTGACCCCGGAGAATGTAGCCTTAGTTACGGCACAGATCCGGGCTTTCGCACCGCGCATTGTTTTTGCTCCTTATTGGGAGGACAGACATCCGGATCATATTGCCTGCAGCAAGCTGGTTGAAGAGGCGGTGTTCAACGCCAAGCTTCGGCGCTATATGCCTGAGGAGCCGCCAATACAGGTGGAAGATTTGTTCTTCTATTTCATAAATGACTGGGTGACCCCGGATTTAATCGTAGATGTAACGGAACAATATGAACTGAAGGAACGATCGCTCAATTGTTATAAGTCTCAATTTGGACAAGCCTCTGTTGGATCGGATGTGGTTGCGACTCCACTGAATCAGGGGTATGTGGAACGTGTGAAGTCCAGAGACGCGCTGATAGGTCAGCGGAAGCTGATTCCGTATGCGGAAGGGTTTGCGGTCAAGACGGCTTACAAGATCGATCGCTTTCTGCCCACTCGTTAACTTCGGTATAGGATACTACTTGGAAAAGAGGTGGCCCGAAAGTGAGCCATTCGCTAAAAATCGGCATTACCTGCTATCCTTCCCTCGGTGGTTCGGGAGTGGTAGCGACTGAGCTCGGAAAGCTGCTGGCGGAACTGGGCCACGAGGTTCATTTTATTTCGCATAGCGTGCCTTTCCGTCTTGGCACATTTCATAAGAACATTTTTTATCACGAAGTTGAAGTAAACGATTATTACGTATTTAGATATCCGCCTTATGACCTGTCTCTGGCCACGAAGATGGCCCAGGTCGCGAAGCGGGAGAAGCTGGATATTCTGCATGTGCATTATGCGGTGCCTCATGCGGTTTGCGCCTTTTTAGCCAAGCAAATGGTAGGTCCGGATCTTAAGGTAGTAACTACTCTGCACGGAACGGACATCACTGTGCTGGCACAGGATGAATCGCTTAAGGACTTGATTCGTCTGGCGATTAATGAGAGCGATGCCGTAACGTCGGTGTCCAAAGATCTAATGCGGGAAACCCAGGAAGTGCTGGATATCACCAGACCCATTGATCTTACATACAATTTTGTGGATAAGCGGGTCTACTACCCTAGAGATGTCGCATCGCTGCGCAGTGACTTTGCGTTTCCAGATGAGAAGATCCTGATGCATATCTCTAACTTCCGCCCGGTTAAGCGCGTGAGTGATGTGCTTGATATATTCGCTCAGGTAAGCCGGAATGTCCCTTCCAGACTATTGTTTGTCGGGGAAGGACCTGAATTGCCAAAAATTCAGTGGCGCATCAAGGAACTCGGTCTGGAGGACCGCGTCCATTTTCTCGGCAAGCAGGATGAAATTGCACAGATTATTTCCTTGGCCGATGTCCTCCTCTTACCCTCGGAGAAGGAGAGCTTCGGTCTTGTAGCCCTTGAAGCAATGGCCTGCGGTGTGCCGACGATCGGGTCGCAAGCAGGAGGGATTCCCGAGCTAGTGGCTCATGGAGAGACCGGTTATTTGGCTCCTATCGGGGATACACGGGCTATGGCAGAGTATGCCATTCATCTGCTGACCCATCCGCAGCTTGAGACACGCACGAAGGAAGCCTGTCTTCAGCGGGCGAGAACAGAGTTCAATAGTGAGCGCATTACAAGGCAGTATGAGGAGATCTATTATCGAGTTCTTGAAGGCAAGAAAACTCCGCTTAGTCCGATTTATTAAGGAGGAAGCGATTTAATGCCTTCTGCTCTTGGATCTGCTTGGAATAGGAGGATAAGATTTTGAGCTTATCTTGGTCTCAGGTAGACCCCCTGATGCTTGCACAGGGGGAACAGGTGTTGCGCCGATTAGAAGACTCCGGCTTTGCTGCGTATTTTGTCGGCGGATGTGTGCGCGATGAAATCATGGGGCGGCCTGTGCATGATATGGATATTGCCACTTCAGCACGACCGGAGCAGGTGATGGAGATCTTCGAACGTACCGTGCCTACCGGCTTGCAGCACGGTACGGTTACTGTGGTGCTGGAAGGGAATCCGTTCGAAGTCACCACCTTTCGCAAGGAAACCGTCTATGTCGATCATCGACGGCCGGCTGGTGTTGAATTTGTAGACGGCATAGAAGAGGACCTGCTCCGAAGGGATTTTACGATGAATGCCATGGCCCGCGACCTTCGGGGGAGAATTGTAGATCCTTATGGCGGCCAGCGTGATATTCAAAGGGGCTGGATTCGCTGCGTAGGCCGGGCCGAGGAGCGCTTTGAGGAAGATGCCCTCCGCATGATGCGGGCGATCCGTTTTGCTTCGGTGTTTGGCTTTCGCCTTGTTAAGAGCTTGTGGAGGGGCCTCCAAAGCCAGCGTGACGGCTTCTCCTTTATTGCCGTAGAGCGTATTCGGGCCGAATTGGAGCGTATTGTAGCCGGCCCGCAGCCTCTTCGCGGTCTGGCATTTCTTGACCGCAGCGGTTTGCTGCAAGCTTTGAAAGCGCCGGTTCCCCGGCATAAGCCAGGCACTTTAATAACTTATCTGGAGCGCCTTCCGATCACAGCTCCAGAGCTGAGATGGTCCTTGCTGCTTCAGTCTCTGGGGTGTTCAGGGGATGATGCCCGTGAGCTGATGAGGAGCTGGACATTTCCAAATGTTGTGGCGGATACGGTTGCAGCTATTCTTGACTTTGACGCTCAGATCGTTAGTCAAGCTTCGCTGATCATTGAAGAATCCGCAGAAGAAGAGAGTGATCCCGCCTTCGACCAGCTGCGGCGCTGCTGGACTCGGCTTCAGGTAGAATATGGACAAGCCATCGCAGGTTTATGGCTGCGAAGAGAAGCGGTGATTTACGGGGGGAATTCACTTGAGGCTGGGCCTTCTATATATGTTCACAGTTTGCTGTTAAGGAAGGGACAGGACTGGTACCGCCAGGTTCAAGTGCAGGAATTGAAGGATCTCGCCGTTACGGGAGGCGATGTGCTTACAGTTCTTGAGCGGCGGGGAGGCCCTTGGCTGGGCAAGCTAATGAAGGAACTGCTGCATGCAGTTGCTGCTGGAGATATTCCCAATGAGCGGGAGACATTATTGATGGAAGCAAAGGAACGTGTTCATGATGAATAATCACAGTGAAGAACTGCTTAAGCTGTTCCGCTCGGCTCCGGGAGAGTACATATCCGGTGAGGAAATCAGCCGGAAACTTCAAATTAGCCGGACAGCCGTATGGAAGCATATCAATAAGCTTAGAGAAGTAGGGTACAGCTTCGAGGCTGTCTCACGAAAAGGGTATCTGATGACAGGAGTGCCTGATCGTCTAGACCCAGCTTCTCTGCTTGGAAGCTTACAGACCAAGCGTTTGGGCCGAGCTTTGAAAGTTGTAGAGATTACGGGTTCTACCCAGGAGGAAGCAAGAATGCTAGCAGATCAAGGCGCTTCGGAAGGGGCGCTGGTGATCGCAGAGGAGCAGACAGCAGGGCGCGGCCGTATGGGCCGGAAATGGTTCTCCCCGCCGGGGAAGGGGCTGTGGATGAGTGTTCTGCTTCGCCCATCCCTTCCTCTTACCGCAGCCCCTCAGCTGACGCTGCTTACAGCGGTCGCCGTCTGCCAGGCGATCCGGACCGTGGCTGGTGTGGACGCCGGGATCAAGTGGCCTAACGATATTCTGATCCAAGGCCGCAAGACCTGCGGAATTTTGCTGGAGTCGGTAACAGAGGAAGAGCGGATCAGATACTGTATTGCTGGCATCGGTATTGATGTTAATGTTACCCAAGATGAGTTGCCTGCAGATTTGCAGGAAATCATGACCTCACTCAAAATCGCAGCAGGCAAGTCCATGGACCGCGCCGTGCTGGCTGGAACGGTTATGAATGAGCTCGAGGGTTTGTATGATTTATATCTGGCGGAAGGCTTCCGTCCGATAGCCCATTTGTGGGAGGCACTTTCTGTCAGCATAAACCGGACACTCATTGTGAACACTCCCCGTGGGGAGGTCAAAGGGCAGGCCGTGTCGCTAGATGAATCAGGCGCCCTAATTCTGCTGGACGAGCAGGGAGAAAGGTTCACGATATTTTCAGGAGATATTCGTTTGGATAGATGAAATCGTTGACGTCTTTTGTTATACTGTCCTTGAGAGGCGGTATCGCACCATGCGAATCGCACTCTTATGGACATATTATTGATGATCTGAATTGAATAACCGTCATGATTCTATTGTCGGTTACGTTGGATTCTGCTCTGAGCCGAAGGGACCGAGACAGAAGGGACGAACGCCAAGTGACTCTTTTTTGGACTTTCGGACCTTTTTAGCGCACTGCTAAAAGGTTTTTTTGTGCGCCCGAGAAGCAAATCCTATCTTTTGATTCATGAAGAGGAGGAAAGGCTGTGGCGGCCAAACAGGCAATAAATATTTTGAAAATGAGAAAAATGAAACGGGAAGCAGTGCCAATTACGATGATCACCGCATATGACTATCCTTCTGCACGCCTTGCGGAAGAGGCAGGGGTGGATATGCTCCTTGTTGGTGATTCTCTGGGCAACGTGGTTCTCGGTTATGATACGACAATTCCAGTTACGATGGATGATATGGTGTACCACACCCGTGCGGTAGCGCGAGGGGCTACATCGACATTTATCGTCACTGATTTACCATTTATGACTTATCACGGTAGTAAGGATGAGACGCTTCGCGAGGTGCGGAGACTGATGCAGGAAGGTCACGCTCATGCCGTTAAGATGGAGGGGGGAGCGGAAATTGCGGATACGGTGGCAGCTATCGTAAATGCTGGCGTTCCGGTGCTTGGTCATATTGGCCTAACCCCGCAGTCTGTGAACCAGATTGGCGGCTACCGCGTTCAAGGTAAGGATGAGAAGGATGCCCGCCGGCTGATGGAGGATGCCAAGGCCCTTGAGAAGGCTGGAGCATTCGCAATTGTACTGGAGCTGGTCACGGAGGAAGTGGCCGAGCTCATCACTCGCGAGCTGTCGATTCCGACGATTGGAATAGGAGCAGGCCGTCACTGTGATGGTCAAGTGCTTGTTTTTCATGATGTGCTTAAATATACGTCCGATTACCGTGAGAAGAGATTTGTGAAGACCTATGCCGACATTGGTTCGCTTATTAAGAGCGGCATATCTGCCTATGTACAGGAAGTTAAGACCGGAGCATTCCCGGCCCAGGAGAATGTATTCACGGCCGAGGAAGCCGTTATTGAAGCGCTGTATGGTGCCAAGAAAGAGAAAGAAGGGGACCCATCATGATTCAGATGAGTAATCCAGCAGAACTGCGTTCTGCGATCAAGGAGGAGCGGTTTAAGGCCGCAAGAGAGGGCAAAGAGCTGAAGGTGGGCCTCGTTCCGACCATGGGCTATCTGCATGAAGGTCATGCAAGCCTGCTGCGCAAAGCTAGAGAAGAGAATGACCTGGTTGTACTAAGCATCTTTGTGAATCCCATTCAATTCGGACCGAATGAAGATTTGGACCGGTATCCCCGCGACTTGGAGCGGGACCAGGCCTTGGCGAAACGCGAAGGCGTGGATATTATTTTTGCTCCGGGAACTCAGGATATGTATCCTACGCCAACGAAGACTAAAGTTCAGGTTGCTGAGCTGACCACTGGCTTATGTGGGGCTGCTAGACCGGGACATTTTGATGGGGTGACGACCGTGGTTTCCAAGCTGCTTCATCTCGCTTCTCCCGACAGGGCGTACTTCGGCCTTAAGGATGCGCAGCAGCTGGCCGTGCTAAGCCAAATGGTTAGGGACCTCAATATGGATGTGGAGCTTGTCCCATGTCCGATCGTAAGAGAAGCTGACGGACTTGCGCTCAGCTCACGGAATGTGTATCTTACAGCCGAGCAGCGGGAAGAAGCGCTGGTCCTCTCGAGATCGCTATTTGAAGCCCGCAAGTGGTACGATTCGGGGGAATCCATAACACCCCGTGAAATCCGCAGACGTATGCACGATTTGATTGCAGCCCAACCGCTGGCCGAGATCGATTATATTGAAATTGTATCCTTCCCTTCGCTGGAGCCACTGGCAGAGAACACAGCAATTCAAGAACTCACACAGCCCATCTTGCTGGCACTTGCTGTGAAATTCGGGGGAACGCGGTTAATTGATAATATATTATTACATTCTAATGAGGTGCCTGTTCATGTATAGAACAATGATGAAGTCCAAGATTCACCGGGCGACCGTAACTGAAGCGAATTTAAATTATGTTGGCAGCATTACCATAGACGAAGATTTAATGGAATCCGCCGATTTGCTGGAAAATGAAAAAGTGCAGATCGTCAACAATAACAATGGCGCCCGCTTGGAAACCTACGTAATTCCAGGCCCTCGGGGAAGCGGAGTGATTTGCCTGAACGGTGCCGCAGCCAGACTGGTGCAGCCTGGGGATGTAGTCATTATTATATCTTATGCTCAAATGTCATCTGAAGAGATAAAGGGCTATAAACCAACCGTGGTTTATGTGGATGATCGGAATCAGCCCGTAGAGAAAAGCCATCAGGAAATACACGCGACAGTTCGTTAATTTTTAAAGTTATTTGACTTACCAGACAGGGCCTGGCTGCACGTTATGCAATAACTGGAGCCGAGAATGAAAACCCCCTCCTAAACAAAAAATGAACCTATGCTTTGCACTGATTTCATTTTCGTTTAGGTGAGGTGGAGATGATGTTTCAGCATGTATTTGCCGAAATGAACGAAATACTTGATGAAATCGCCTTAAATTATCCGGCTGCAGAAGGTCATCAAAAGCAGGAGCTGAGCCGGAAGTGGCGGCTGCTGAAGCATATGAGTGACGGGATCATTGAGGAATGGCTTACCCTGGAAGAAAAAATGGGGGAGATTCAGCAGAAGTGGAAACCTGAAGAAGCTGCTTCCGATCTTCAAGCCGCGGAATTGGATAGCACTGCCTTTGTTAAAGGGCAGGGCTATTATCAGCTCCAGATGTTCACAGACGCGGTTAAGCAGTTCGAAGAAGCCGTGCAGCGTTATCCCTCCAGTGTACTGGCCCGTCTGTATCTGGCCATGTCCTTATTGAATCTAGCCGAATTTCTTGAGGCTGCCGGGCACTTTGAAGAAGTGCTTCAGACCACCCCAAACAAGCGGATCCGATCTATCTGCTGTAATGCACTAGGCTGTATAGAAGCTATGGGAGGCCGTACCGATCTGGCGAAGGCTATGTTTATGACGGCGTATCGCCTGGATCCTTCGCTTCCCGAGCCACTGCACAATCTGGAAGCGTGCCTTACAGATCAGGGGATCTACCGGTTTGAGAGCGAGCTTGCCTCCTTGATTTAACAGGCGAACCATCTGTGATGCGTTCCTGGCGCCCCGTGAGCGTCAGGAACGCATTGCTTTTTTTGGCTTCAATTTTCAAACGGCCATTTTTTTGTTATGCTTAAAGACAGACTGGAACGAAAGGGATTCTGAATAACAATGAAATATGCCGTACTCGATTTTGAAACGACGGGTAACCAGTCCTCTGATAAAATTATACAAGTGGGGCTTGCCATCATAGATCATGACTTACAGGTAACCCAGGTTTACGGTTCTTACGTCAACCCGGGGATGCCCATCCCGCCCTTCATTACCGGACTTACTGGAATTACCGACGAGGACGTCGCCCAGGCGCCAGGAATCGAAGAGGTGATGATGGAAGTTGTGCCCATGCTGGACGATGTTGTATTGGTTGGGCATAACGTAGCATTTGATTTTAACTTTTTACAAAATGCGCTCGATCAGTCAGGGTATCTCCCCTTTACCGGACGCATACTCGACACCATGGATTTTCTGAAAATCTGCTTTCCATCCCTTACGTCCTATCAGCTAGGCCTCGTAAGTGCAGAGTTTGGTCTGGAGCATGATCGGCCGCACCAGGCCGACAGCGATGCGCTTGCAACGGCACTTATTTTCCTGAAGTGTTTGGAGGAGCTTGAAGCGCTGCCGCTGATTACCCTTCAAAGGCTGTCTGATTTATTTGCAGGTGAGGACAGTGATTTGGGCTGGTTTTTTGATGCGTTAGTGCAGCAAAGAGAAAGCGAGGCGCTGCAAACTACGGACAGCGATGGCTTTACGTATTACCGCCAGTTTGCGCTCCAAGCTGAAGATTGGATGGATATTCTTCCCGCACGGATGAATGAGGAGAAGAACCCGCTGGAAGGTGTATCCTTTGACGGTTTTCTGGAGCTCGTCAGAGAGCGTCTGCGGGAGAAGCTGACAAATTACGAAGAGCGGGACGCTCAGAATTTGATGCTTCATGAAGTGATGAAGGCTTTTGAAGAAGACAAGCATCTTCTGGTGGAGGCGGGAACGGGCACCGGCAAATCGCTCGGTTACCTTCTTCCCGCGATTTATTCTGCTGTGAAGACCGGTGAGAAGGTCATGGTCAGCACGCATACGATCAACCTTCAAGAACAGCTGCGGGAGCGGGATCTGCCGCTGCTGACCGAAACGGTTCCATTCCCTTTCCGCGCTGCGGTTTTCAAGGGGCGTCAGCATTATTTGTGTCTGCGGAAATTCGAGCATAAGATCAATAGGCGGGATTTTGCCAATCCTAAGGAAGAAGCAATCACGGCCGGGCAAATGATCGTATGGTTAACCCAAACACAGAACGGTGATGACGAAGAGCTGAATCTGGGCCGCGGCGGAGACTTTTGGGAATCGGTGGCCAGTGAATCAGATTCCTGTCTTGGGCGCTCATGCCCATGGTTCCGCAAATGCTTCTACCATCGTGCCAAGCATGAAGCTGGAGTGTCGGATGTCGTCATTACGAACCATTCCAAGCTGTTCACCGATATCCAGGCCGGACATCAGCTCCTTCCAAGCTACGAACGCCTCGTGATCGATGAAGCCCACCATCTTGAAGATGTTGCTGGCAAGCATCTCGGACTGCATATGAAATATTTCACGATCATTCACACGCTGACCCGCCTTTATAAGGACAGCCGGACAGGCCAGCTTCCGAACCTGCGCATGCAGCTGCAAAGCACAGGCACGGAGAAGGCCCTTGAATGGAGCAGCGTGATTGACACCTTGTATCCTCCTCTAATTGAGGTGAAGGAGAGCTGGGACCGCTTGAGTGACCTTCTGTTCGGGCTGATGCCTGAACGCAGTGATGCTGCGCCAGGTGAGCCTGGGCAGTTCGTGCAGCGGCTCCTTCCGATGAAGAAGCCGAAGAACTGGGATCAGCTGCAGGTATTGGAGAATCAAATCCATATCTCCATCAGCGAGGTTGTCCGCAAGGGAGAGCGAATGCTGTCTGAAATTAAGGATGAACAAGAGGATTATGGCTCTGAAGGTCTCCTGACCGACCTGGGGGGCTTGTTCAAAGACTTGGGAGCGCTAAGAGATACACTGCGCTTTTTCATGAAGCTGGACAGCGAGGATACGGTGTATTGGCTTGAAGGCAACGGTCATTATCGCAGCAAGTCTCTCCAGCTGTATGCCGTGCCGATTGAAGTGAGCGAACAGCTGAAGGCCTATTTTTTTGACAAGAAAAAGAGTGTTGTGATGACCTCGGCGACACTGTCTGTAGATAAGTCGTTCCAATATATGATCGACCAGCTCGGACTGCAGGAGGCGGCAGAGCAGGATCGGCTCATAACAAGCATGCTTCCTTCGCCGTTCCGGTACCGGGAGCAGGCGCTGCTTGTCATTCCGCGGGACTTTCCCAGCGTAAAGGGAAGTGTAGGAGATGAGCATTTTATTCAGACCTTAGCAGGCTCACTTGCGGATTCCGCTATAGCCACACAGGGCCGGATGCTTGTTCTGTTTACGTCTTACCGCATGCTTCGTCAAGTCTATGATCCTTTGAAGGAGAGACTGTCTGCCCATGGAATTTCTGTCATTGGGCAGGGGGTGGATAGCGGCAGCCGTACCAAGCTGACCCGCAGATTCCAGAGCAAGGAAGCTTCGGTTCTGCTGGGGACGAGCAGCTTCTGGGAAGGGGTCGATATTCCTGGGGAAGCTCTGACCAGTCTTGCTATCGTCCGCCTCCCTTTTCAACCGCCCAATCATCCGCTGGTTGAGGCGAAGAGCGAGCGGCTGCAGCAGCAGAAGAAGAACCCGTTCATGAAGCTGTCGGTTCCCCAGGCAGTGATTCGTTTTAAGCAGGGGTTCGGTAGACTGGTACGATCCTCTAAGGATCGAGGAATTGTCATTGTTTATGATACACGTATACTGGAATCTTATTACGGCAAGTACTTCTTGTATTCTTTGCCGGGTCCCAAGATGGAACATATGCCTATGAGCCAAATGGTTTCCCGGATCTCGGACTGGCTTGACTCAGCCGAATAGTACGCACACGGGGCGTAAATAAGGGGGAACACTAGAGATGAAAACAGAGAAAATATCAGATGCCGTAGTTCGGCGTCTTCCGGTCTACCTGCGTTACTTGAATGAACTGAGCAGCCGTGATGTATCGACAGTATCTTCACAGGAGCTTGGGCAGAAGCTGGATTTGAATCCGGCTCAAATCCGTAAGGATCTAGCTTATTTTGGTGATTTCGGGCGCAAGGGGATCGGTTATGATGTGACCTATCTGATTGAGAAGATTCGGCACATCCTGAATTTGGATCAGCAGATTAGCGTGGCGTTGGTGGGGGCCGGTAATTTAGGCCAGGCCCTCTCCAACTACAATACTTATTTGAACGACAATATGAAGATTGTCGCTGTCTTTGATGCATCTCCTGCGAAGGTGGGATCAAAGATCAATTCATTGATGATCCAGCCGATCGAGGAGCTTGAGGAGACTGTCATCAAAGAGAACATACGAATCGCCATTATTACGGTGCCTGATTTTGAAGCACAGCGTGTTGCGGATCAGTTGGTTCGTGCAGGAATTCAAGCGATCTTGAATTTTGCTCCGTCCATTCTGAAGGTTCCATCTGAAGTTAGGGTGCATGCCGCCGATTTCACTACAGATTTGCTCAGCTTGGCATATTATTTGGATAACGGGAAGGAGAATCAGACGAATGAGTCGGAAGTGGCTGATTGAGAACGGAGCTTTTGCCGTAATGCAGGCAGAGAAGCCTGTAATCCATGGCTATATGCTGATCGAAGATGATCAGATAGCCTATATTGGAGAACAGCGCCCAAAGGTTCAGGAGGGTACTGAAGTATTTGACGGACGGCATCTTCTGTTCATGCCTGGCTTGATCAATACACATGGCCATGCAGCAATGTCTCTGCTGCGGGGTTATGGTGATGATCTAGCGCTTCAGGTATGGCTTCAGGAGAAGATGTGGCCGATGGAAGCAAAGTTTACCAGCGAGGATGTATATTGGGGAACCTCGCTTTCTGTATTGGAAATGCTCAAGGGAGGTACGACGACCTTTCTCGATATGTATGACCATATGGACCAAGTGGCTAAGGTGACTTCAGAAAGCGGAATCCGCGGCGTGCTGTCACGCGGCGTGATTGGTCTGTGTCCGCCTGATGTACAGCAGCAGAAGCTGGAGGAGGCCGCTCGCTTCTCCAAAGACTGGCACGGACAAGCTGATGGAAGAATTACAACGGTGATTTCACCGCATGCTCCTTACACCTGTCCTCCGGATTATATTGAGAAATTTGTGCAGCTCGCACATGATTTGAATTTGCCGATGCATACACATATGTCGGAGACGGCTGCAGAGGTTCAGCAGAACGTCGCGGATTATGGCCTTCGTCCGGTTGCACATCTTGAGAAGCTTGGCATGTTTAGCCGGCCTTCACTTGTTGCACATGCAGTTCACCTGGAAGATCAAGAGATTGAGATTCTTGCAGCTCACGGGGTAGCTGTGTCTCATAATCCAGGCAGTAATCTGAAGCTTGCGAGTGGAGTAGCCCGTGTACCGGATCTGCTGAAAGCCGGGGTTACTGTGTCCTTGGGAACGGACGGTGCAGCCAGCAATAATAATCTGGATATGTTTGAAGAGATTCGCTTGGCGGCTCTGATTCACAAAGGTGTATCCGGTGACCCTACTGCGGTTCCAGCCTTGGAAGCACTCAAAATGGGCACAGAGTACGGTGCGAAGTCTGTCTTTTTACACAATACAGGCAAGCTTGCGGTCGGAATGAAGGCGGACTTTATCGCACTAGATACGGATCAAGCGCATTTGCTGCCGAGAACGGATTATATCTCTCATGCTGTATATTCGGCGGGGCCGAAGGATGTAGCCCATGTCTGGATTGACGGAAAACAGATCGTGAAGCACGGCGTCTGCTTGACCCTGGATGAGGAACGGATCCGGCGGGAGGCTCAGCTAGCTTTTGAAGGGCTGCTCGCAAGATAAGAATAGCTAGGTGGAGTGGAGCTTAAGGCAAAGAGCCATAAGGCAAGTTTAAGGAGGCCGAAAGCTCCTCTCCTTTTCAGGGAAAGGAAGTGACGCGCATGAAGAACAGGACGAGGTGGATTCTGGTTGCTATAATGGCTGTTATACTGGTATTTATCGGCGTATATCAGTATTACATCTATGTGCAGAAGGACACCTGGAAGGCGGAGGATGCAGCGATTTTGCGCGCCAAGAAGGAAGCAGGACTGGTTCAGACGACGGAGGTAACGAAATCGGTCTGGGATACGGTTTGCTGGGTAGTGGAAGGCAAGAATGCCGATGGTGAGGACATCATGGTCTGGCTTGATGGGGACAGCGCTCCCCATATAGAGCTGAAGAGCAACGGCCTGTCCAAGCAAGCGATGACCAACAAAGTCAAAAGCGAGCTTCCGGATGCCCGAATTGTCCGGCTGCTGCCAGGTGTCTATGAAGGCCAATATGTATGGCAATTATTCTATAAAGCGGATGATCATTATTATTACCGATTCTATCGATTTAGCAACGGACAGCCTTTATCGGAACAGTTCACCGTGCCTAACCGATAGTGTAAGCAATAGAAATATATAGAATGAACTAAAGAAATGAATGTTATAGAGCCTTATAAGGCCGTTATAATAGAAAGTTCAATGTAAAACTTTAGTTTAACAAATAGCAAGAGTCTCTGCCCGCAGAAGGGAGAGACTCTTTTTTTTTGCGATTATAGTCATAGTCATTTCCAGATAATCTTGAAAATTTAAATTAAGTTCATACTTTTTTGCCTATCGGTATATATTCTGTGATATACTATAGTCTGTACTTTGAAGCAGCAGAAATAGGCGCGAACAACTCGCACCTGTGAAAGACTAATATGGCTCACAGATTATAAGATTCATAGATTATCTCAAATAGATGAAGGAGGACCTTAAGTGAAACTGCGCATTTTCCCGATTGTTGCAACGGTTGCCGTGACGGCTGTCCTACTGTTTGGAGGCTGGTTCACCTATCGGCAAATGGCACTCCAGGGTCCACTGGAGAAATTGGTTAAAAATTATAAAGGTGTGAAAGAGGCTCAACTTGATATTACCCAAAGCACGGTAGGTTTGAAACTTGATTTGAAGCCAGGAACTGATCTAAAAGGCCTTGTTGATTATATTAATAAAGACGGTAAGTCCCTGCTCGGCAATCGCTCCTTAAAGCTCGATGTAGAGGATCATTCTTCCCCTGCTTTGGACAAATGGTGGGGCAATGCCATGTTTCCAATCGCGGAGGCTATGGAGAACAGGAATTATACGCAGATCCCAGAGACTTTGAGCAAGCTGGTCAAGACAAATAGTAGTATCCAGGCAACAGCCGAGATGGATGATCAGAACGTATATATAGCACTGACAGATGGACAAGCTAGCAAATTTATCATTCTCCCGCGTATACCAGAAAAGATAGGAGTGTGGAATAATGCCTAAATGGACAAAGGAAATTGTGATAGGGTTTGTTCCCGTCCTCTTAATCTTCCTTGCATACGTTGGAGTTAATATTCTGCCTGTAGTTATTGCGCTTATTATGCTGGGAGCGTTATATGCCGTGACGGTGATGAGAGGCGGAATTACGGTTGGTGCCGCTCAGGAGCGGAAGCGGAAGAAGGCTCCCCCTGCCAAACTGACCTTTGAAGAGATCGGCGGCCAAGACAGTGCGAAGCAGGAGCTGCGTGAAGCTCTGGATTTCATGATTAGACATGAGGAAATTAAGAAATTCGGTATTCGTCCGCTCAAAGGGATTCTGCTGACAGGGCCTCCGGGAACGGGGAAAACGTTGATGGCAAAGGCAGCGGCAAGCTACACGAATGCAGTCTTTGTTGCCGCTTCCGGCAGTGAGTTTGTAGAGATGTATGTAGGTGTAGGTGCAAGCCGTATCCGTGATTTGTTCAAGGATGCGCGTACCCGAGCGCTCAAGGAGAATAAAGAGAATGCGGTTATCTTTATTGATGAAATCGATGTTATTGGCGGCAAGCGGGAAGGCGGGCAGCAGCGCGAGTACGATCAGACGCTCAACCAGCTTCTGACTGAGATGGATGGGATCTATACGTCAGATGCTCCGCGGATTCTGCTGATCGCGGCAACGAACCGGAAGGAAATGCTTGATAGTGCGCTCTTGCGGCCTGGCCGCTTTGACCGTCACATCCAAGTGGATCTGCCAGACAAGAAAGGCCGGATGCATATTCTGAACATTCATGCGAAGAATAAGCCGCTTCATCCGGATGTGAACATGACAAAGGTAGCCGAAGAATCCTACGGCTTCTCTGGAGCGCAGCTCGAGAGTGTGATGAACGAAGCTGCTATCTACGCGATGCGTGAGAATCTCAGCCAGATTGAGCAGCGCCATCTATCAATGGCCGTTGATAAGGTGATGCTTGGTGAGAAGACAGACCGGGAATCTACGCAAGAAGAGAAGAGACGGGTGGCCGTTCACGAGCTGGGGCATGCAGTGCTCGCTGAGATTGTGGCACCGGGCAGTGTGAATCAGGTCGCGCTCAGTCCTCGCGGTAAAGCGTTAGGTTATGTACGGCATAACCCCCAGGAAGAGAAATACCTTTATACCAAGGCATATCTGGAAGGCCAGATTATGATTGCCCTTGCGGGTGCGGCAGCCGAAGAAATCTACTATGGAGGCCGAAGCACCGGCTCCAGCAATGACTTTGAGCAGGCCCTTAACATGGTTCAGACGATGATGAAATCCGGACTGACCAGCCTTGGGATCATGAGTATGGATATGGTGACTACCGAGGTGCTGATGAAGGAAAATCAGATGATTCTGGATGACCTCGCCGCACGAACTAAGAAGCTTCTTGAAGAGCATGCGGCGGTATTTGAGCATTCTTTAGACATCCTTCTAAAAGAAGAGCGCCTCTCTGGCGATGAATTCCGTTGTCAATTTCGTGACAGCACCCTTTTACCGGCATAAATTTTTATGCCGGTTATTTTTTTTTACTTTTTGTCCGTGCTAAGATATTATTATATGTTGGGTATATAAAGATGTATTCTTCACCATCCCGGGTATAATATGGAGAAGATACAACGAAAGGATGGAGCAAACGAACCATGAACTTCAAAAGAATAGGCGTCGTCGGCGGCGGAACAATGGGCCAAGGGATCAGTGAAATGCTGGCTGGCAAAGGACTGGATGTTCTCTTGGTAGAAGCAAACGAGGAGAAGCTGAACCAAGCTTATGACCTGATTGAATTGAGCTTGGACAAACAGCTCGAGAAATGGGCAATTACTAAAGCAGAGAAGAAATTAATTTTATCCAAAATTCATAAGGTGACCCATTATGCTGAATTGGGTTCTTGCGATATGATTATCGAGACCATCTCGGAAGATTTGAATGCGAAGAAAGAAGTGTTCAATCAGCTGGATCAGGTATGCCCGAGCCATATCATTCTGGCGAGCAACACATCCACACTCAGCTTGACTGAAATTGCGGGCTCAACGAAGTATCCTGAGCGCGTAATTGGCATGCACTTTATTTATCCAGTAGCCAAAATTAACCTGGTTGAAATTATACGCGGTTTGAAGACCTCTGAGCAAACTTTCGCAGAAACAAAGGGATTTGTAGAGGAAATCCTTGACAAACGAGGAATTATGGTCAATGAATCTCCGGGATTTGTAACCTCGCGGATTATTTGCCTTATGATCAATGAAGCTCTTCATGTGTTCGGAGAGGGCGTAGCTTCTGCTGAAGATATCGACGACTCGATGCGTGTCGGATATCAATTCCAATACGGACCTTTGGAGATGGCAGACCGATTCGGCCTTGATTCCGTGCTGGCAGCTCTGGAGCGGATGTTCCGCGAGTTCGGCGAGCTGAAATACCGTCCTTCATTCGTATTGAAGAAGATGGTTCGCGCAGGGCATCTGGGCGTGAAGACCGGCGAAGGATTTTTCAAATACGACAAGGATGGTGACCGGATATGAAAGTTCTCGTAATCAATGCGGGAAGTTCCTCCCTAAAATATCAGCTATACGATATGACAGACGAATCTGTTTTGGCAAAAGGCCTGGTAGAGCGAATCGGTATGGATTCTTCCATTCTGAATCATAAGCCAACAGGCAAGGAAGAAGTAACCGAGGTATCGGAAATTCTTGAACATACAACAGCCATTCGCAAGGTACTTGAGAAGCTGGTTGATCCTGAGTATGGCGTGCTGAAATCTGTGGAAGAGATTCAAGCGGTAGGTCACCGTGTAGTTCACGGCGGCGAGGCATTTAAGAGCTCCGCACTAGTTACCGGCGAAGTGAAGTCGGAGATCCGCCGTCTGTTCGACTTGGCGCCACTGCACAATCCGCCAGCGATTATGGGGATCACTGCAGCAGAGAAGAACATGCCTGGCGTTCCGCAGGTCGTAGCTTTTGATACCGCGTTCCATCAGACGATGGAAGAGAAGGTATACCTCTATCCAATCCCGAAAGTGCTGTATAAGAAGCATCATGTTCGCCGTTACGGTGCCCACGGTACTTCTCATGATTATGTAAGTAAGGCAGCAGCCGAATATCTGGACCGTCCTATCGAAGACCTTAAGATCATTACTTGCCATATCGGTAATGGTGCAAGCTTGACGGCTGTTAAGAATGGGAAGTCTTATGACACGTCCATGGGTCTTACACCGCTAGAAGGGTTGATGATGGGTACGCGCAGCGGAGACTTGGACCCGGCAGTCGTTACTTTTGTTATGAACAAGGAAGAGCTGTCCATCAGCGAAGTTAACTCGATGCTGAATAAACACAGCGGACTTCTCGCTATTTCCGGAAGCAGCAGTGACATGCGCGACGTTACAGACGGCTTGGCAGAAGGCGAGCCTAATGCTACACTGGCATTTGAAATGTACGAATACCGTCTACGGAAGTACATCGGTTCTTATGCGGCCGCTATGGACGGAGTTGACGTGATCGTCTTTACAGCAGGTGTAGGTGAGAACTCTGTTGTTGTCCGCGAGAAGGTTTGTGAGAACCTGACTTATCTCGGAGTGAAGATCGATCCTGAGCTGAACAAGGTTCGTTCTGGCGATCCACGCCGTATTTCCACACCGGATTCCAAGGTAGAGGTTCTTGTCGTTCCTACGAATGAAGAGCTTATGATTGCCCGCGATACGCATCGTATTGTACTGGAGTCTAAGTAATCATTTAAATTTTTGCAGGTAAGAGGAGAGGTTATTCAGATGGCGACCAAAACGGTGATCCGTCAGGTTAATGCGCATGTTGGAGAGACTGTCGTGATCGGCAGCTGGCTGAACAACAAGCGCTCAAGCGGTAAAATCCAGTTCCTTCAGCTTCGCGACGGGACAGGCTATATTCAAGGGGTAGTAGTAAAAAGTGAGGTATCGGAAGAAACCTGGGAGAATGCCAAGAGCTTAACCCAGGAGAGCTCCCTGTATGTGACAGGTGTGATCCGTGAGGAGCCCCGAAGCGCCTCCGGCTTCGAGATGACGGTTACGAATATCGAGGTTATTCATCTTACAGAGAATTATCCGATTACACCGAAGGAGCATGGGGTTGATTTCCTAATGGACCACCGCCATCTGTGGCTGCGTTCATCCAAACAGCGTGCCATCCTGGTGATTCGTGCCGAGATTATTCGCGCAGTACAGGAATTTTTTGACCAGCACGGATTTACGCTTGTGGATCCTCCGATCCTTACGCCAACCTCGGCAGAAGGAACAACGAATCTGTTCCACACCAAATATTTTGAAGAGGATGCATACTTGACGCAAAGCGGTCAGCTGTATATGGAAGCTGCAGCCATGGCGCTTGGCAAAGTATACTCCTTCGGACCGACTTTCCGCGCCGAGAAATCCAAAACCCGCCGTCACTTAATCGAGTTCTGGATGATTGAGCCAGAGATGGCTTTCACTGAGCACGAGGAGAGCTTGCAGGTTCAGGAGCAGTTCATTGCACATGTCGTGCAATCTGTGCTTAAGAACTGCCGGTCCGAGCTGGAAGCGGTCGGCCGGGATGTATCCAAGCTGGAGAACATCACCGTACCGTTCCCACGCATTACGTATGATGAGGCCATTGAGTTTCTTCAATCCCAGGGCTTCGATATCCCTTGGGGAGAAGACTTCGGTGCGCCGCATGAGACGGCTATCGCTGAGAAGTACGACAAGCCAGTCTTTATCACGCATTACCCGGCCGAGATCAAGGCTTTCTATATGAAGCCGGATCCGAATCGTCCAGAGGTTGTGCTGTGTGCCGATATGATTGCTCCAGAAGGATATGGAGAGATCATTGGAGGCTCGCAGCGGATTGACGATCCTGAACTTATGGAGCAGCGCTTCAAGGAGCATGATCTGTCTGAGGATGCTTATCAGTGGTACATGGACCTTCGTAAGTACGGATCGGTTCCTCATTCCGGTTTCGGTCTGGGGCTGGAACGCACAGTGGCTTGGATTTGCGGATTGGATCATGTACGTGAGACGATTCCATTTCCTCGTACGCTGTACCGTCTCTATCCATAATCAGTTATATTTAATAGCATAGTACAAGCAAACATATAAGCGACCAGGACAGAGCGCGCAAAAGGCATTCTGTTCTGGTCGTTGTCTCGCTATAAAGCAATGAAGAGAAAGGTGAGATCGATGGCAATGAGCGATGGATGGAAGCTGTGGGCCAGTGGCATCGCCTATGGGCTAGAGACAGGAACAGCGAATATCCCTTTTGTGCTGCTGACACATTACCGCCGTCTAAAGCTGAGTGATATGGAGGCGATGCTGCTGATCCACCTTCTTTCCTTCCGGCAGGTGGAAGGCCGAGATTTTCCATCGATGGAGGAAATCGAGCAAAGAATGAGCGCGGCTTCCGGTACCGTCTCCACTGCGATTCGCCGTTTGGTGAAGGAAGGTTGGCTGGCCATTGACGAAGTAACGGATGAAGCAACCGGGAAGCAAGCGGAACGCTATAACTTCACAGGGATGTACCGAAAGCTTGGGAGCTGCTTGGCTGAAGAATTTGCTGCTGCCCGCAAAAACGGCCGCACAGAGGAGATTCATGATACGAAGGCAGCCGTTCAGCCGGAAGACCCGGAGCCGAATCACAATCTATTCATTGTGTTCGAGAAAGAATTTGCCCGCCCGTTATCACCGATGGAATGTGAGACGATATCCGGCTGGCTGGATCAGGATGGATATCCTGAGGATCTAATTCGTATGGCCCTTAAAGAAGCGGTCTTTGCGGGAAAAGTCCATTTTCGCTATATTGATCGGATTCTGCTGGAGTGGAGCCGCAACAGAGTGCGCACGGTGGAGGATGCAAAAGCCTATACCCAGCGCTTTAGAGGAGGAAGATAGAGCACTTGCTGCAGCAAGTGCTCTTTTTTCTTATGAAATGTAATGAAGGCAGAAGTATAGGAAGAGACAGCAGACAAATTTAGGATGCAGGTTACAACTAATGTGCAGGATACTAAAGAACAAATATAGAATAGATTCTTTAGATTTGCTTCTGTTTTTGGGGCTAGATAGATTGAACTAAAGTTTGTTTTACATTGAACTTTCTATTATCAGGGCCTAATACGGCTTTATAACGTTCATTTCTTTAATTCATTCTATATAGATTGGAGGATAATGAATGGACAACCTTTACGAGAACCTCGGCCAGTTACGAGAAAAAGAAGTTAGGGCGCTTCTATATGACTTAGTAAGAACCGCGAATGTTAACGCTGCTAATGCAGAAGGAGAAGAGAAGAGGGTAGCAGAAGGACTGCTTCATTTAATTCAGGAGCGTATGAAGGCAGTGGTAGGCCTTCGCTTGCAGGCTGAGGCTTTGCAAACAACGGTCCACATCGTATTTAGCCTCTCTGATGCGGGGTCTTTGAAAGTGGCTCTTAGTAAAACCGGAAAACAGAAGTATTGCAAAGTGCTGTCATTTAATGAGATGTTCGCGATGGGTCCAATCAAAAATTTAGATAAGTCAGCTGGACAGCAAGACAGGCTAGATTGGCTAATTGAACATGACGAAGACTACAGATATGGGGTTAGCTACAATCAAGATCATCAGCTTGAGCCCATGGTGAGATTAATAAAGGGCATTTCGGAGAGTAAAAATGTTGTCATATGGTGTGCTAATAATGCACACGATCAGACGGGGCTGCGCTTTGTATTGTATTTGTTGAGGAAACGAAAGCAGCCCGTAAATATAGTCAATATTTCAGAGCTTTATAATACGATTACACTAGAACGAGAAGAAGGGATCTCTCCGATTGCTCGAGGGTTATTAAGCCAAGAACACTACGGTGAAATCGTAAGTAAATATAGTGATGGATTCCCCTTGGGAGCTGTATGTAGACAACAATACGAATCAGAATGGCTGGAGCTTGCAAACGAAGCTCATTTGCTGCGATTGTGGGAATATGGCAAGGTCAAAGGTTGCGGAGAAGATCAACTGGATGAACTCATTGTGAAATCAGTGAAGGAACTGCAAGAAGAACAAAATGATGCTTGCTTCATTGACGCTGGATGTGTCGTAACTAGAGTAGTAGAATCTTCGCAGCAGATTATCGGTCTCTCTTTTATAAAGTATAGAATCTGGAGTCTGGTTAGCAGCGGGGCTCTGGTATTCAAAGGAATCCCAGGTGCCCTGCATCAATTTTTATAGGTGTAGCTCGCTGACCAGTAATTAATAAATCTATAAGCTATAGAGAAAGCTCTGTCCTCATAAAATCCGCTTCCAAAAGTACTAAAAGTCAGCGTCTCTTAACCCATGCTTGCTGCAGATCCATCTCCTGAATACATTCAGCAGTGTCATATCGGCTGTCGTCAATCAGGGGTGTCACCGCATAGGCATGCATTTCATCGGCCCTGTGCGGCCGCAGAATCGGACCCAGCGAGCTTAGGTCGTTCGCCTTCTCATCGAGCCATCGGTTCATGTCCTCCGCGGACAGAATCGCTGGCATCCGGCTCTCATATTCGCCGATCAGCGGGTTGGCTTCTGTCATGACCAAGGTACAGGTACGGAGTGGTTCCCCGCGTGCATCCCGCCAAATTTCGTACAGACCGGCTACTCCGAACATGCCTTGGTTTTTCATGACCACTCGTACAGGGTATGCTTTCTTGCCTTCTTTTTTCCAATAATAAAATCCATTGCAGGGGATGACACACCGCTGCTTGTCCACGATTTTACGGTAACTTGGATTGCCGTGCACATTGCGGATATCTGCGTTGATTGCATCTTTTCCCCAGTACGGAACCAAGCCCCAGCGGAACTCATCCAGAATTCGCTCCCCGTTCTGCAGCAGCACTACCGATGTTAGCTGTGTTGGACTGATGTTATAGCGGTTCCTATAGTAGAACATCACCCGGTCGATTTGAAAATGCTCTTGAACCTCAGGCAGCTCTGCCGTCATGGAAAAACGTTGACACATAAAGCATCAGCCTCCCTTTACTCCGTAGTATTTTTACAAGGAAGGAAGATTATTCATAAACGATAAAAAGGAATGGAGTTAGCTTCTCAAGAATGAACAGGAGGAACTAGAGAGAGTACGACAAATAAGGAGTGTGCTCATGAAGTTATATCGGAACATCATTTATCAATTAGGCAAGAAGGACACGCCCCAAGTATTGATTGAACGGATCGGACAGGCATTTATGGGGGCTACATATGAGGCCCAAGATATTAAATTTTTCCTTAGCGATTTGGTGAACGGAGTATCTGGAATTGATCGGCTCGTAAAACACAATCCGGCACTGGAGCGATTTCTCTACACGTCGGAGACGGTACTGGGACATGAGCGAAGGTTGTCCAACCTCCCAACTGCATGGGAGGGGGCTAATCCAAGTGGTTGTACCACATCACTTAAGATGCAAGATACCGTAGAAATCATTAGCGGGATTCCACGCCGCTACCCACTGAATCAAGCGATATTTATATTTGATCGTCTTCCAATGCTTAGCCGGAATCCAGATGCTGTAAAGGCAGTGCCGGCCCCTTTTATTGCAAAGGGAATGCATGCTCAGACGAGCTTGTTTGTACCTGGTATCCCTGGAGAGAGCGATTATCCTTCACCGTGCATTCGGGTGCAGAGTGATTGGTGGATTTCGGGACGAAGCAATTTTATGGATGCGATCGTGGAGCTTGGTGATCTTTCCGAAGGAACTCCTCAGCTGGAGCTTATGGAAGGCGAACGACAATTTTTGGAGGAAATTGGTGAGATTTATCATGAACGCATTTTTGCGGTTCCTTCGAATGAGGAAGAAGCAGCCGCAGTATTCGAGAAAATAATGGCCGGACAGCGAATCGTGCAATCATATTATGAAGATGGCAATCTAAAAGGGGCCTGTTATCCGTTTAAGCTGGAACCACTTGGGATTGGAGATTATATCGCAGAACCGTTATCTGTTAAAAAAGCGATTAAGCGTCATTTCCTAAAGCGCGGCTTTAGCTATAATTCTAAATATAGCAGCGGTGGTACTTACACGATTACGAGAGTGACTAAGCATCACTATCTTGTAAAGCTTACCTTCCATCGGGGTGAATTTGACGTGAATGTCTTGTGCGAAGCCAGCATAGAAGGGCCGCTGTGGAAGCATGAGTTTAGCCTACCTGCTGCTGCTGACCACATGAAACCGTACCGGGTGACCCGGCAGATAGATGTCGACCATCAGATTGGTAACATTGCTGCGGCTTATGATATCGCGCAGAAGGTGATTATCGAAGCCATTGATGATCTGTACGGTGCAGGGCCGGCATGGCTAACCTATTTATAAGCAGGTTTTAGCAAGACTGGGGCTTTATGCACTCCACGTTCTTTTGAATTAATACAAGTCAAATTTCACCAACAAGAGAGGAGGATTTTGTAGTAAAATATACTAATGGGATAAAAATAGAATAGAGTGGTCGACTCTAGCGAATGAGGAGTTATTGGAGCAAGTGAAAAAGTTATATTCAATGTGGTTTGGAAGTTATTGGAGCCCCTATCTGGTTATGTCTCTGGCTGGGATTCTGAGCGCAGTCTATTTCGGTATTACCAATACGGTATGGGCTGTGACCGGTGAGTTTACCCGGCTGGGAGGGCATATTCTGGAGTTTTTCGGGGTAGATGTATCTGGCTGGGCTTATTTCGGTTTGGTTCACATGAACGGAACAACCTGGACGCGGACCGATGGCTGGATCGTATGGGGGATGTTTGCTGGAGCCTTGATTACAATTCTCCTAAGCGGTAATTTTAAGATTCGATTGCCAAGACAGAAACGGCGGTATGTACAGGGGTTTGCTGGCGGAATTATTGCCGGCTTCGGAGCTCGTATGGCTCTGGGCTGCAATCTTGCAGCCTTTTTTACCGGAGTGCCTCAATTCTCGCTCCATTCCTGGATTTTTATTATGGCAACGGCTGCAGGGACTTTCTTGGGGGCCAAGCTGGTCAACACCAAGTGGTGGAAAGGCAAGCCTGTCTTGAGAAAGGGCACTGCCGTGCCGTCAGTGAAGCAGGGGAAGACCCGGCAGCCGCTCCTGGGCGCGATTTTGGCTCTTGTCTACGGGGGGGTGGTCGTCTATTTCTATGTTGATGGCCGGATTATGCTGGGGACAGCTGCTCTCTTTGGGGCTGCATTCGGTATTTTGATAGAACGTGGACAAATCTGCTTCACTTCTGCCTTTCGCGATCTGTGGATCAGCGGCCGGGCTACGATGACGAAGGCGATTACTATTGGTATGGCGGTTAGTTCTGTCGCTACGCTGATCATTATTCTTGTTCATGGCATGGATCCGATTACGAAAATTGCCGCCCCGAGCACCTTGATCGGCGGTCTGCTGTTCGGCTTGGGGATTGTTATGGCCGGTGGCTGTGAGACCGGTATGATGTACCGACTGATGGAAGGACAGGTCGTCTTTTTGCCTGTGTTTGTTGGAAATATTATCGGCGCCACTTCTTTGGCATATGCATGGGATCACATGGGGGTATATAATCTTCTTGTGAAGAGTGGCTCGCCTGTGAACCTCATCACTGTCATGGGGCCGGCGGCTGCATTGATTGTTACCCTGCTTGTACTTGGCGTCGGATTTGCGATTGCTTCGTACTGGCAAAAAAATTACCGCTTTGGCGTTGGATTCAAGAAAGGTGATGTTACACATGAACGTTGATTTGACATTAGACCTACGGGGTGAATCTTGCCCTTATCCAGTCATCTACACCCTCGAGACACTGCAAGAGATGAAGAAGGGAGAGACCCTCCAGGTGATTTCAGACTGTTCTTCTGCATTTCGGAACGTTCCGGAGGAAGTTGTGAAGCACGGTTATACCATGGCACAGGAGCCGGTCAAGAACGGTCCTGAATTCAGCCTGTTTATCCAAGTGTAATTTTATCAATAACGAATGTAATAGAGATACGCTATTCCGCATAAGGAGTAGCGTATTTTTCTTTTTTTGGGCTGCCGAAGGTTAAAGGAAAGGGTGCGGCAACATAGAAGTTGAAGAGAATAAGGGTATAGAAAGAAAAAGATGTAAATAAAATGTTGACTTCGTAGTATTACTATTATATATTATATAACGAAAAGTAATTAACAATTGTTTATTAATTGATTCGATTTTGGGATTCTACAGTAATGATTTAGTGAATAACAGCTCTTGTTTTGTCACAACCTTAGATGACTAGATCATGGATCCAGAATAATGAAACAGAACTTTGAGGAGGCATTTCTAATGGCAAAATCTTTTTTTGAAGCATTGAAGCACAGACGTTCTTATTACGGAATCAGCAAAGAAGCTCCTGTCTCTGATGACCGCGTTGTTGAAATTGTTCAAGATGCTGTTAAATACACACCAACTTCATTCAACTCCCAGACCAGCCGCGCTGTTGTTCTCTTCGGCGAGAACCATAATAAATTGTGGGATATCACTCTTGAAGCTCTAAGAAAGATTGCTAAGAGCGAGGAGGCTTTCGCAAGCACTTCCGAGAAGATCGCTTCTTTCCGTGCAGGACATGGAACCGTGCTTTATTTTGAGGATGAGAATGTCATTAAAGGACTGCAAGAGCAGTTCGCACTTTACGCTGATAACTTCCCGATTTGGGCAAATCAATCCAACGGCATGCTGCAATTAGTGGTATGGACTGCGCTTGAGGAAGAAGGATTTGGCGCATCGCTTCAACACTACAATCCACTGATTGATGAAGAGGTTAGATCCACTTTTGGACTGCCTTCCAGCTGGAAGCTGATTGGTCAAATGCCATTTGGTAAGCCAACTTTCGAACCTGGCGACAAAGAGTTCCAACCCGTTGAAGAACGCGTGAAAGTCTTTAAATAAGAAAATCTATACGCAGCTTAAGCATGGAGGACCGGCCTATTGCCGGTCTTTTTTTGTTGGTCATAATTAGGTATGATAGACCTCACATGGGTAAATGAGGAATCTTCATCAAGGAGGGACATGATGTCTAAGAAGAACGCTATAATTGTACAAACTGTGTCACATGTGCTCTGGCTGCTGGCAGTGGTGCTTTATCCCGTTTTCTACTGGATAGCTAGCTCTAATCTAAAGGTTCCCGAGGATTATCAGCTTCCCTTATATTTGTACGTATTTGATAAGCTATTAATATATTATCCTGCTGCCTTATTGATATCGTTATGCTGCTGGCTATTCTTTGTGTTTCGGAAATACAAACTGGCGGTTGTGGCAGCGAATCTGCCAGCCTTGTGGATTGTAATGGCGGTTACGGTATTGGCCGCAGGTAATGTACATGTGAGCGAACAGAGAGCCGAGGAGATCGCCAAGCAGTATGTCAGCACCCAATATAGGGAAGAAGCTGTTATTGATGAAGTTTTTCTGCACAGTGGCTTCCTGGGGTATTTGGTGGATGGACATTTTCAAGATAAATACCAATCGAGCTTCCAGCTTATTGTGGATCATCGGGCCGGGAAGGTGAGTGATTACAAGCTGTCTTACAGCTATACCAATATGAAGCTGCGCCTGCTGAATGACGAGGTGAAGGAGCAATTACTCAAGAAGGGCTATCAGTATCCGGAGGGTAAGGGTGGCAAAAAAGACGATACCTTCCTTATTGCACGCGGTTGTGCTGATCTTAACATCTGCCGTATTCATGAAGTTCAGGTTGCACTTCCTGTGGAGTCTAATGAGGATCAACAGGCGGCGTATAAGGAGCTCTATGAATGGCAGAAACAGCTTCCTATCAAAATTGATAGTATTTCGATACAGAATTCAGTGACGAAGAAGGCACACTCCAGATGCCTCCGGCCAGCGGATTTCTATAAAAGTCGGGAGAATCAATATACACTGGAAGAGTTCTTAAATAGTTCCAAATGTGAATCGGCAGGAGATCATTAAGTTATAAGCAGTATCAACACAATCTTAAAAACCCCAGAGCGGTTAGCCTTAAGGTATCGCAGAACACCTTATAGGCCCCATAACTCTGGGGTTTATTAGTGTGCCTCCCCGAATTTAACTCTTAGCTGCAAGCACAGTTAAGCACTGGTTTTCTTGCTGCTCCCGTCTCATCCAAGCGGGTAACAGGTGTACTGTAGGGGGCGTTGAGCAGAAGATCAGGATTCTCTTTGGCTTCCTGTACAATTTGAATCATAGCATCAATAAAGCCGTCCAGCGTTTCTTTGCTTTCCGTCTCTGTAGGCTCAATCATAATACACTCATCAACATTGAGCGGAAAATAGACGGTAGGCGGATGATATCCAAAGTCCAGCAGTCTCTTGGCGACATCCAAGGTGCGGATTCCGAAAGGCTTTAGACCGCTGCCGGACATGACAAATTCATGCTTGCAGATCCGGTCATATGGCATCTCAAAATAGGGGGCCAGCCTTGCCCGCATGTAGTTGGCATTCAATACTGCACACTCGGAGACACGTCTTAAGCCCTCCGGGCCAAAGCTGCGGATATAAGCGTAAGCACGGACCAGAATACCGAAATTGCCGGAATAGGCCTTTACACGTCCAATGGATGTATTCTTCGGTTTACTGAATGCATAGCTTCCATCCTCCAGCTTCTCTACCACAGGTTGAGGCAGGTAAGGAAACAGCAGGCTCTTCACTCCTACCGGACCCGCACCGGGTCCGCCGCCGCCATGCGGCGTGCTCATGGTCTTATGCAGATTAAGGTGCACCACATCAAAGCCCATATCTCCCGGGCGTGTAATCCCCATGATGGCATTCGAGTTGGCTCCGTCATAGTAGAGAAGACCGCCAGCATCGTGGACAATTTCCGCAATTTCAACGATTTGTTCTTCAAATAAGCCAAGCGTATTCGGATTGGTCAGCATGAGGGCCGCAGTATCATTGCCTACTGCACCGCGGAGAGCATCCAAATCAACCAGGCCTTCTTCTGTGGAAGGAATGGTAATGGTCTGCAGGCCCGCAACGGAGGCGCTGGCAGGGTTGGTCCCGTGGGAGGAGTCCGGCACGATGACTTTCGTCCGATGCTCGCCTCTCGCTTCATGATAGGCACGGATCATCATCAGCCCGGTCCACTCCCCATGAGCGCCTGCAGCAGGCTGCAGGGTAACCGCATCCATACCGGTCAGCCCGGCCAGATCCTGCTGCAGGGTATAGAGCAGCTCAAGGGCTCCCTGCACACTTTGTTCCGGCTGCAAGGGATGAATCTTGGCAAACCCTGCATATCGGGCTACATCTTCATTGACCTTGGGATTGTATTTCATCGTGCAGGAACCGAGCGGGTAGAAGCCGTTATCTACACCGAAATTCCGCCGCGACAGCTCGGTATAATGGCGGATCACATCCACTTCATAGACCCCCGGCAGGGCAGCTTCCTCCTTGCGCAGCATCTTGCTGGGGATTAACTCCTTTAGCGGCTGTGCAGGCACGTCCAGCTCTGGCAGGGAATAAGCCGTCCGCCCAGGGCGGCTAAGCTCGAAGATCAGAGCTTTGTCATGGGTTGCCTGTTGGTTGTCACTCATAGCAATTCCTCCAGTACACCGGCGAACCGGTCAATTTCTTCCTTGCTGCGGCGTTCCGTAACGGCAATCAGCATGTGGCCGGCGAGCTCTGGGTAGGAACGTCCAAGATCATAGCCGCCAATGAAGCCGGCCGCGAGCAGATTGCTCTGCAGCGTGTCAAATTGTGCCCCTTGCGGAAGCTTAATGACAAACTCATTAAACGTTGGGGCGGAGAAGGGGATGCTTATCCCGGGAATCTGGCTTAATCGCTCTTTCGCATAGCAGCTCTTATGAAGATTCAAAGTGGCTGCTTCAACAAGACCGCGTCTTCCCATGACGGAGAGGTAGACTGAAGCGCAGAGTGCCAGCAGGGCTTGGTTGGAGCAAATGTTGGAGGTTGCCTTCTCCCGGCGGATGTGCTGTTCTCTGGCTTGCAGGGTCAGCACGAAGCCGCGTTTGCCATTCTTGTCGGTGGTCTGACCGACAATTCGTCCTGGCATGCGGCGCATATGGGCTTCGGAGACGGCGAAGAAGCCGCAGGTTGGGCCGCCGAAGGAGCCTGATATTCCCAGAGGCTGCGCATCGCCGACCACAATATCCGCCCCTAGCATACCCGGAGCCTCCAGCAGGCCTAATGACAATGGATTGCTGCTTACAACCATCAGCCCTTTGTAGGCATGGATCAGCTTGCCGATCTCCTCGATGTCCTCCATGGAACCGAGAAAATTCGGGCTTTGAATCAGGACGGCAGCCGTGTTCTCATTAACCGCCTGTTGTAGAGCGGATAAATCTGTAGTTCCATCTTGCATTTCAATCTCTACGATCTCTAAACCTAGCCCATGGGCATACGTATGAAGCACTTGTCTTGACTCGGGATGCACGGTTTGAGAGACGATAATCTGCTTGCGTTTGGTTGCGGCGGCAGCCAGCGATCCCGCTTCAGCTAATGCTGTTGCTCCGTCATACATACTGGCATTGGCTACAGCCATGCCGGTGAGCTCACAAATATACGATTGGAATTCGAAAATGGCCTGCAGCTCTCCTTGGCTGATTTCCGGCTGATAAGGGGTGTAAGCTGTATAGAATTCGGATCTGGAGAGGATGTGATTAATGACGGAAGGAACATGATGATCATAGATTCCTGCGCCAAGGAAGCTGACATGACTATCAAAATGAGCATTGCGGCCAGCAAGTGCTGACATATGGCGTGTCAGGCTGTATTCATCCAGGCGGGAAGATACAGGCAGTTCGCCCTGAAAGCGGATGGATGCAGGGATATCTTTGAACAGTTCGTCCATAGAATTGACGCCAACGGTAGCTAGCATTTCTGCCTGAGATTCTTCTGTCATCGGCAAATAGTGGTGTTTGATCATGACGGTTCAGCTCCTTTTGGAGGGGATGGTTGTCGTTTATAAAAAGGAGTCTTAATAACTTGGGCTTGAAGGCGCTTGCCCCGGATTTCTACCTCGACCGGTGTTCCCAACGAGGCATAACGGCTGTCAATTAGAGCAAGCCCTAAATTACGCTTTAGCGTAGGAGACTGTGTTCCAGTGGTTACCTCACCAATGCGAACACCACTGGAATAGACGGGATAATGACTCCGCGGAATGCCCCGGTCTATCATTTCAACCCCGACCAGCTTGCGGGGAGGGCCAGCATTCTTCTGAGCAGCCAGCGCATCGCGGCCGATGAAATCGCCTTTGTCCAGCTTCACGAAGAAGCCGACACCGGCTTCAAGCGGAGAGATTGTGCTGGACAGTTCTTGCCCGTAAAGCGGCAGCTTGGCCTCGAAGCGAAGAGTGTCGCGGGCTCCAAGCCCCGCAGGCTGTAACCCGTGCTTGCTGCCGATTTCAAGCAGGCCGTTCCAGACGGCTGCGGCGTTCTCTGCAGGAAGATACAGCTCGAAGCCGTCTTCTCCGGTATAACCGGTACGAGAAATGAGCGCCTCGGCCCCGAAAAGCTGCACATGTTGGATAAATCTGAAAGGGGCAAGCTTAGACGGCTCCTTCCCAGCAGCGCTTACCAGAATGTCGGCGGCCAAAGGTCCTTGAAGCGCGAGGAGGGCCGTTTGATCAGAGATGTTCGTCAGATAGACTTCCTCAGATAGATGTTGTTGCAGCCATTCCCAATCCTTGGCGAGGTTGGAGGCATTCACAACGAGCATAAATTGCTGCTCGGCCAGCCGATATACAAGCAGGTCATCCACAACGCCGCCATCCGGATAGCACATCAAAGTATATTGGGCCGCTCCGATTTGCAGGGAGGCCGCATCGTTCGTAGTCATTTGCTGAATAAATGCTAGCGCGCCAGGGCCTTGAAGGAGAAACTCACCCATATGAGACACATCGAATAACCCTGCACGTTTACGAACAGCCTCATGCTCTTTCTGAATGCCTTCGAATTGAACGGGAAGCTCCCAGCCCCCAAAATCGATGCATCTAACACCCGGGAAGGTAGCGTAGCATGGGTAAAGCGGGGTTCTTTGCAGATCTGACAAATGAAATCACCTCTTAATCAATGTGATAGTACGCCAAAAAAGGACAGGCAGCGAAAGAAGAGATCGCAAAATGCCGGGGCTACCGGCTTTTATGCGATTCGTCCTTCGAAGGCTCTGTCCTCGGTACCTGAGAGTTGCCGCAAATGCACCTTCATCTGATGCAGCGCGTTTCCCCTTGGGTGATTTGGCCCTAACGACGATATGGCCAAATGCTCTCCAGAGATGCGTCCGGTAAAGGTCCTTTTGCCTGAGAGATTCACAATCCCAAGGAAGGGATAGCTTGCTCCTTCGGCGTTACCTCATACAAATTAATAGGGTAATCTCTCCCTTTACGTTCACCCGCTCTTCATAAGTCCATTAATACGTGAAGAGAGCATGTATGTCAACTAATTTGTCATAAAAATTTTAATTGAATATTTCGGTAGCGCTTTCTATAATTAAATTATCTATGATTTCCCAAATATCGCAATAAAGGTGTGAGGTATATTGACATTTGCCTTCTGAATGAATAATCTAGACTTGTAATCGGAGGCTGTTAGAGTAAATATGACACCACCATATTGGGATGAAATTTTAGGGATTGGAGTGGGAGACGAGCGATGAGTGAAGTGAAGAGCGGACTTTGGTATAGTGAAGAGCATGAATGGGTTCAGGATTTGGGGAATGGCAGTGTACGGATCGGAATTACGGATTTTGCACAGCACCGGCTTGGGGATATTGTATTCGTAGAGCTGCCTGACATTGACACCAAGGTTGAGGCGGAAGACGGGATCGGCACGATTGAATCTGTAAAGACCGTATCCGATTTGTTCACTCCGGTCAGCGGGCATGTGACCGCAATTAATGGGGAGCTTGAAAGTGCACCAGAGCTCGTAAATAATGACCCTTACGGTGCTGGATGGATGGTGGAAATTCGTCTGTCGGAAGATAGTAGTCATGCGCTAGGAAAGCTGCTGAACGAAGAAGCTTACCGTAAGCATACAGAGGAATAATTGCTGGTTAATGAAATGAACATTGCTGGCAATCATGAAGAAAGCTCTGGATTACAGGCCTTAACTTTTAACCTGTAGCTCAGAGCTTTTTTGGATTACGCAAAGATGGACTCTACTTATTTCAATTCATTCCAAGAACTTTATAGAAGCTTTGCATATTCTGTTTGTACAGTTCATCGTTGAAGGAGAGCTGGTTCATGAGGTTCTGCACACTTTCTTTGTAAGCAGCCTGAGAACTGGTGTCAACACCGCTAAAGAGGTTTTGTGGCCGATTGCTTTGGAATAAGGCATCACGCTGATTTGCTTCTGCTCGGTATTCTTTCACCCACTTCGGATTTTTCGGAATTTGTTTGGTGAAGTCAAGCAGAACCTCAAGCCCGTTTCCGCCACTGGCAATATCCTCTTGAAATTTCTTATATTCCGCAGGATCTGCGTGCTTCATCAGTTCAGAAGGGCTGATGTAGTCCTTGGGGGCGCCAACAGGGCGTTCTTGGGGAGTCATGAAATCCACTTGTCCTGTTGCGGGGTCGACAGATCGCGATTTTGCAATCGTGGCAATGGTGTTTATCGTGTTTAGGAATTCTTCAGCCTGGGAGCCGCTCATGTATTGATCTGCTATGTACTTTGCTTGTGATAGTCCTAATTCGATCAATCCCGACCGCTGATCTTCACTTAATGTTTCTGTGGGCATAAAGTTGGATTGAATCATGCTGTATACTGCATCAGTTACTTGCTCCGATTGTCCTTGCAGCACTTGGGTAAGAGATTGATTAATCTCTGATGTACCGAAATATTTAGCAGGGTGCGACTCAATTGCGCCAGCTGCTAGCTGACGGCCTTCAGCACTAATTTCAACCCGATCGTGCTTCAGTTCTCGGTTAAAATCCCCCATTCTCAGTTGTGGTTTTTCTGAAGTTTCACTCGTTAGGTCCAGCTTAGGCAGTGAACTAGTGGCTCTGGTTGGGGCTGTAGAATTTCCCGCAACTCGCATATTATTCTCATCCTCCTGTAAATTTCCTTTTTTTACGTATATCGGCTTTTGTTGAACCTAATTGAATAGGGATTTATATTTTCTTTAGAAAAGTATTTGACTTCAGAGCAAGCGGTTAAATAAAACAGCGGCGGAGGAAGACATCCTATGTCTCTCTCCGCCGCTAAATGTCATCATGACATAGCAGCACTAATGATATATGCTAAATTTTTGATCTAATATAGATTTAACTAAAGAAACGAATGTTATAGGGCCGTATTAGGCCGTTATATATAGAAAGGTCAATGTAAAACTCTAGTTCAATCTATATAGTTGCAAGGTATGTGATGAGTGAGGGGATCAGCGTCCTCCGCCAGCAAGCAGTAGAGAATAATAAATATGCTCAAAGATAAATTCGAACGCTTCCAGATGCCGTTTGGCTTCAAAGGCATTTTTGCCCCAGGCATAAATGCCATGGTTGCGCAGCACAATGCCAGGGATATCAGGCTTCAGTGCGTCAGGAACTAGCTTTGCAATGGAGGGAATGTCTGCATAGTTGGGCAGCACCGGAATCTGAATGGCGGCATTCTCTTCCCAGATCCCAAGCCCTTTGATGAGCTCAATACCTTGAGCCGGAACATATCCCTGATCCCCGTAACGTTCGCTGACTACATTGTTGAAGATGGTATGCACATGGAAAATAGCTCCGCAGCCGGTAAGTCGGTAGATTTCAGCATGAATCAGGGTTTCGGCGCTTGGCTTCAGGCGAGTTGCTTCACAAGCTTTGCCCTTCGCATCTACGAATAAAAAATCCTCAGGGGTGCTAATGGATTTATCCTTACCACTGGCAGTTACCGCAAAGTGGAATTCATCCTCCGAAAATTCGCCTACCCGAATAGAAAGATTGCCGCTCGTTCCCGGAAACCAGTTGCGGGAGGCGAATAATTCTTTGACATCCCGCAGCTCGCCTAAAGCACGAAGTTTGTCTTCGGTCGTAATCTGGTTAAATGATGGCATGACGGTTAACCTTCCTCTCTATGCCGCATATCGCGAATAATATCATGGAATGTTTCGAAGGAAATATGGGCGACGCCAAGCTCGCGGCATTTCTCTGTAAGCCGGGCTCTTGAATAGATGCGGTCAGCCAGCTTGGCTCCCTCAAAGTCTGTCAGACTGTCTCCAATTAAGATGCGCTCATATTGCTCTGCCGGATACTTGCGCATCACTGTTGTTTTGCACATGCCGCAGCCGTTGGAACAGTGCTCATCACAGGGATACGGCCACTCGATCCGGATCGTGTCTTGACTGAAATCTGCATGGTTACAGTAAATATGCTCAGCAGGGATTCCGAACGGTTCAAGTAGCGGAAGCACGAAGAAATCGATTCCCCCGCTGGTTACATTGAATTCAATATCCTGCTCCCGAACATACTCAAGGAACTCTTTAAATCCGTCGCGAATGCCGGCCTGGTCCAGTACAAAGCGGGTCACTTCATCCTGGAACCCCGCCGGAATGAGGTTAAACATCGCTCCAACACCTTCTTGAATAGAGAGATGCTGGGCAACGGTTTGTTCCATAATGGACTCATAGCCTTCGGGCTTAAAATGCTTCATAATGGCGACGATGTTGTCACTTAAGGTGATGGTACCGTCAAAATCACAGAAAATGACGGGCCGTTTCTTTGCGCTCATTTTCGCCCTCCCCATAGATCTAGTGCTGCCTTGAGCTCTGGAAGGCGAAGGGAGGCTTCCTCCAAAGTGACGCCGTTCATAGCGGCGTCAATAGCTTGAAGAAAGGCCTGGCCGCCCGCCCGTGCTCCGCCTGGATGACCGTGAATTCCCCCGCCGGCATTTACAACAACGTCTGTACCGAAGTCTGTGAGAATTTGAGGAACAAGACCCGGATGAATGCCAGCTGAAGGTACAGGGAAGCTTTGCCGCAGCGGTATGTCGTCACGCGTAAGCTCGTAACGAATCGCAAGATTCTCTTCCCGCGGCATGACAACCGAACCGTACGGTGAAGGGAAGAGTACGAGATCCGCTCCTGCCGCTCGGAGCAGCTTCCCTAACAGCAGCGCAGGTGAAATACCGTAATGTTGAGAAGGATAGATAGCCCCGGCTAGGGAAGGATGGGCAGCGATGGGGACACAGATGTCCGGATCGCTGCTTAGCTCCTGGAGGGCGTCATAACCATAAGCTAGTGTGCTGAAGAGCAAAGCCGTCGCTCCGGCATCGATAGCCCGCTTGGCCGTAGCTTTCAGCTCGGATGTCTTTCCAGTCAGATTGACTGCGTATAGCAGCTTCTTGCCGGTTGTCTTCTCAGCTTCTTCCGCTGCTTCCCGGCAGATTTCAGCACGGCGTTCAATGGGAGTAAGCGGGTTCTCGAACAGAATCTCATCATCTTTGATGAGGTCCACTCCGCCAAGCGCCTGAGCCAGAAACTGCTCCTTCAGCCCATCCAGATCATAGCCGACGACGGATTTGAAGATGCTCATGAGAAGCGGGCGATTATGTACGCCAAGCAGCTCGCGAACGCCGGGAATGCCGAATTTTGGTCCTGGGAACGCACTGAGGAAATTCTCTGACAGTCCAATATCCAGCAGTCTAATCCGGCCATCCATCGATATTTTACCGAATACCGTAATCAAGAGAGCAGGAATATCCCGGGTAAAGTTAATATCCGGATAAGCGATCTTCACATCTGCATAGCGTTCACCAGGCTCAGCTCCTTGTGGCTCGTAGACTTCTATGTTCTCCACATGGCCTAGATGTTTGCGCATATTCTCCTGCTGAAGCTGGGGCAGCTCTGTCCAGCTGCCGACAGTCATGCCATTCGCAATGGATTCGGCCTTCTTGCGGAAATCCGCTTTATCGTCATAAATACGGTAGGTTGCGATGCAATAGCTCATTTCAATTCCTCCTCGACCTTAGCTCCCATCTCTTTGGATCTCGCGGCTGCGCGATGCACAGCGGCTTTGGCGGCCTCTTGAAATCCCCTTGATGCAAGAACTTCAAGTGCAGCCTGGGTGGATCCATTCGGCGAGGTGATCGCCCGTCTGAGCTCAGCGGGTTCTTCACCGGTTTCTCGCATCATACAAGCGGCTCCCAGCACGGTCTGAACTGTCAATTCTCGCGATTGCTGTGGCGTAAGGCCGCCTTCAATCCCCGCCTCAATCATGGCTTCCATCAGGAAGTAAATGTAAGCAGGTCCGCTTCCAGATACACCGGTTAGAATCTCCATCTGGTCCTCGGGTATGACACTAACGGTGCCTATCGCTTCAAAAATCTTCATGGTCTGTTCACGCAGCTCGCTTGTGACCTCATCCGAGAAGGAGATGCCGGTAGCGCCAAGGCCGATCATGCTGGAGGTGTTGGGCATTGTACGAGCAATCGGAATTTTACGTCCAAGCAGTGCTTGGATGGTGGCAATGGACAGTCCGGCAATGACCGACACGATCAGCTGGTTTGGAGACAGCAATGAGCTGAGGTCCTTTAGCGCAGAACCGGCGTCTTTTGGCTTCATAGCCAGCACAACAATGTCAGCCGATGAGATCATGTGCTGTTTTTGTTCTTCTTCCTGGGCGGTTAACACGCCGTAGCGGTTAGAAAGATAGGCTAGCCGTTCTTGGTTGCTTCGGTTCAGCATCGCGATCGCTTTCGGCTCGGCTACTTTGCTATTAATCATGCCGCGGACTATAGCTTCGGCCATAGATCCGGCACCGCTGAATACGATGGAAGGGGTTGCTGCAGATGGTGATATGGACATTATGCCCGACCTCCTTAGATAAAAAGTTTATTATTCCCGAATTTGACCGTTTCCTTCGATAAGATACTTCGTTGAGGTAAGTGCAGGCAGTCCCATCGGACCGCGGGCATGAAGCTTCTGGGTGCTGATGCCGATTTCCGCGCCGAAGCCAAATTCAAAGCCATCGGTGAAGCGGGTAGAGGCGTTGTGATAGACTGCGGCGGCATCGACTTCGTTTAAGAAGCGATCAGCATTGACCCGATTTCCAGTTACGATGCACTCGGAGTGCTTGGTGCTGTACTTATCAATATGGGCCAGAGTTTCATCCAGTCCGTCCACAATTTTAATGTTTAAAATATAGTCGTTATATTCTGTGGCATAATCCTGCTCGGAGGCTTCCTTGGCAAACGGAACGAGTTCAAGCGTGCGCGGACAACCGCGAAGCTCTACCCCGGCGTCGCGAAGCTGAGCTGCGAGCTTCGGCAGTTGTGAAGCCGCAAAGCCTGAGTGTACGAGCAAGGTCTCCATCGCATTGCAAACCGAAGGGCGGGATACCTTGGCGTTCAAAGCGATCGCACGGGCCATCTCCGGCTCAGCAGTCTCATCCAGGTAGGTGTGGCAGATGCCCGCTCCGGTCTCAATCACCGGCACAGTGGCATTTTGCACGACATGCTGGATGAGGGAGCTGCCGCCTCTTGGAATAATGACGTCTAGCAGCCCGTTCAGCTTAAGCATTTCATCGACAGCCCCTCGATCAGCTTCTTCGATCAGCTGCAGGGCATCTTTAGGGATAAATGTATGCTCCAAGGCGTCATGCATAATTTCGACCATGCGGCGGTTTGAGGATAATGCCGCTGACCCGCCCCGCAGCACGACGGCATTGCCTGTCTTCAGACAGAGACCCGCAGCATCTACAGTAACATTCGGCCGTGCCTCATAGACCATGCCGATAACGCCAAGGGGCACACGTTTCTTGTAAATTTTCAGCCCGTTCGGGCGCTCAATCGTCTCCAGCAGCTCACCGACTGGATCCGGCAGCTGTGTGATCTGCCGAAGTCCTTCAGCAATACCTTCAATACGCTGCTCTGTAAGGGCAAGACGGTCCAACAGCGACTCAGAAATGCCCTGCGCTCGGCCGCGTTCTAAATCCTCGCGGTTTGCAGCAAGAATGGAGTCGGCAGAAGAAATTAAGGAATCCGCCACGATGCTTAGCGCTTCGTTCTTTTGGCTTGCGGTCAGCTTGGCAAGCAGCCTTGCTACCGAGCCCGCCAGCTTGGCTTTGGCTACGACTTCACTCATAAAGGATACCTCCAGAAGTAGGGATGATTTGAATCAAGGTTATGATTTCAATGAGATCCATTCGTCTCTGTGAATGACCTCAAGTCTGTGAACATCATGAAGCTGGTTTAATACGTCTCCGCTGGAAAGCCCTTTGATATCTTCCAGCTGGTCTGCATCATAGTTGACAATGCCACGTCCAATCGTCTCCTGCTCCGGGCCCATCACTTCAATGACATCTCCGGCATGAAAGCTGCCCTTCACTTGCTGCACGCCTACTGGAAGCAAGCTGCGTCCTCCATGGAGCAGGGCCTCTTCGGCTCCGGCATCGACAGAGATGGAGCCGAGCGGGGTGGAGAGGAAGCCCAGCCACTGCTTTTTACGGGACAGGGAGGCTAGCGAGGTATGGAAATAGGTTCCCCGTCCGCTACCTTTCGCAGCATCGAGCATTTCTCCTGGCAGGGTAACCTTGCCGACAAATACATGAACACCGCCCCGCATCGCGATTCGGGCTGCATCCAGCTTGGATCGCATCCCGCCGGTTCCCACCTTTGAACCTGCTCCTCCAGCAGCTGCGTACAGCTCGTCGGTAATTTCATCGACGCGATCAATCTTGACCGCTGCAGGGTCGATGCGCGGATCTTTAGTATAGAGGCCATCCATATCCGTCAGAATGAGCAGGTGATCCGCCTTAAGCAAGTTGGCGACAAGGGCGGAGAGAGTATCGTTGTCTCCGAACTTAAGCTCGTCGATTGAGACGGTATCATTCTCGTTAATGATCGGAATGGCTCCCTGCTTAAGAATTTCCTCCATGGCCATGCTTGCATTCCCGGTTCGACGCCGGTTATTAAAGTCGGCTCTTGTCAGCAGCACCTGGGCAGCCAGCAGGCCGTGCAGAGCAAAGGCCTCACGGTAAGCCTGCATCAGGAAGGCTTGCCCTGCCGCAGCCGCAGCCTGCTTCTCATGAAGGAGCTTGGGCCTCTCTCTGTAACCGATTTCGCGGAACCCTGCCGCGACGGCTCCTGAAGAGACAAGAATCACCTGATACCCGGCTTTTTGAAGACCTGCAAGCTCGGAGGCAAAGAAAGCGACGGCTTCGCTTCGAAGCCCGCCGGATTCGGAGGCCAAGGAGCTGCTGCCGATTTTGACAACGATACGATGAAGCATGAAGATCCTTCCTTCCTAAAGCTCATAATCGTCCATGACTTGTTTTCCCTAATAAAAAAACTTCCGTCCTATCGCAATTGCTGCAAAGGACGAAAGTTAATCTTCCGCGGTACCACCTTTATTGATGATGCGAAGCATCATCCCACTTTGGGCCTGGTAACAGCAGGTGCTGTCCGGCAGGAAGCCGGCCGCTCAGGGGTAGGATAGTGCGGAAGATCCGGCGGTAAATTCTCGCAGCCTAAGGAATTTACTCTCTTAAATCACCGTATTGACCTTTCGCCAGGTCCCGTCATCACGTTTAGATATTTAGTGTAAGAATACCATGCCCGATCAGCCTTTGCAAAGCATATAGGCTTCTGTTAGAACAGGCCAAGCTTTCCGATGCGCTGGACCGCTTCTCGGAGTCTGTTCTCATCACTGAGCAGCCCGACACGCACATAGCCTTCACCGTAGCGTCCAAAGCCTACACCGGGAGCAACGGCAACTTTGCTCTCCCGAAGGAGGAGGTTGGAGAAGGAAACCGAGTCCATCCCTTTTGGTACGGGCAGCCACGCAAAGAAGGAGCCGCTTGGCTTCCTTGCTTCCCAGCCGATCTCAGCCAGAGCGTCAAAGAATGAGTTCCTACGGGACTCATAAAGAGCGGCGAGGTCTTTTACATTCTGCTGGCTCGCCGTAAGGGCGACTTTGGCCGCCTCCTGGATGCCTCCAAATAAGCTCACATAAATATGATCCTGCAGCAGGTTGATGAGCGAGATGATTCGCTCATTGCCAAGGGCGAAACCAACACGCCAGCCTGCCATATTGTAGGTCTTCGATAAGGTGTAATATTCTACGCCGACTTCCTTGGCGCCTGGCGTCTGCAGGAAGCTGATCGGCGTCTTGCCGTCAAACCCGATCGCCCCGTAAGCAAAGTCGCTGGCAACCACAATACCATGTTTTGCAGCAAATTCCACCGTATCCGCATAGAAGGAAGCGGTAGCGGAAGCGCCCGTAGGGTTATTCGGGTAGTTAAGGAACATCAGCTTGGCACGCTCGCGGTCCTGCAGAGAGATTTGGCTGTAGTCGGGAAGGTAGTCATTATCTTCACGAAGCGGCATGAAGGACATTTCCGCACCGGCAAGGGCAACACCGGACCAATAATCGGGATAACCCGGATCCGGAACTAGGCACAGGTCTCCAGGATTAAGCAGGATTTGGCTGATCTGTACAAGCCCTGTCTTCCCGCCAAAAAGGATGGCCACTTCCTTGTCGGGGTCCAGAACAACCCCGTAATCCTCCCTGTAACGTTCGGCAACCGCTTCCTTCAGGAAACGGTGCCCTGTGAACGGAGAATATTTATGGTATAACGGATTTGCAGCAGCCTCCTGAAGGGCGCGCACGATATGTGGGGGAGTCGGACGATCGGGATTTCCTTGGCCCAAGTTGATAACATCATGGCCTGCGGCAACTTCACGTCCTACGTTCTGTACAAGTCCGGCAAAGAACTGCTTGGGCAGGCGCTTCATGACCTCAGCGGCTTCGATGGAAAATGGCTGGTGCTGTGCTGATAAAGGGGTAGGCTTCAAATCCAAATTCAACACTCCGGTCTGTAGTAAAATAGAATAGATTAAATTTAACATGATTTATCCCAGCTGTATACCCCGGATTGACGTGACCATCTGAGCTTTAATATGATGGAACCAAATATAAAAACTACTGCAATGAGAAGGGAAGAGATGGATGAGCACAGCTGCAACCCATTGGAATATAGCGTTAATTCAAGCGGATATAGCGCTTGGTGAGCCGGAGCGGAATCGCGGGCATTTGTACGATCTGATGAAGAAGGCCGCTCAAGCCGAGAATAAGCCCGATGTTCTGGTACTGCCAGAAATGTGGAATACAGGTTATGCGTTAGCACAAATTCAGGATCTTGCGGATCCCGGTGGCCAAAACAGCAGGGCTTGGCTTCGGGATTTTGCCCGGGAACACGATGTACACCTTGTTGCCGGCTCTATTGCGGAGAAGCAGGGGGAACAGGTTCGAAATACGATGTATGTCATCGATAGGTTGGGACAGGAAGCCGGGGTTTATTCCAAGATTCACTTATTCCGGCTGATGCAGGAAGAGAAGCACCTGGCTGCCGGACAGCATCCTGTAACATTTGAGCTCGACGGCACACTGGCAGGGGCCTCCATCTGCTATGATATCCGGTTTCCGGAGCTTGCCAGGTTGCTGGCCCTTAAGGGAGCAAAGGTGCTCTTCGTTCCAGCGGAGTGGCCGCATCCTCGCCTGCAGCATTGGCGGACATTGCTTACGGCAAGAGCCATTGAGAACCAAATGTATGTGGTTGCCTGCAACCGTGTGGGCGAAGGCGGAGGAGACCGTTTCTTCGGACACTCCCTGATCATTGATCCATGGGGTGAAATTGTGGCTGAGGGCGGTGAAGAGGAAGAAATTATTACAGGCAGCATATCTCTCGGGACGGTGGACGAGGTTAGGGGTAGAATTCCTGTTTTTGAAGACCGCCGTCCCGAGCTTTACCGCTAAATTCAATATGCTTCCAGTTCGAGGCCTTAATCTTGCCCCATACGGCTGGTTAAGGTCTCTTTAAATGTATCTATAAATGCTTCTGCTGCTTTCGATAAATAGCGTCCTTTTCGGTAAGCAATGACCAGCGTGCGGCTGGGAACCGGCTCAGCCAAGGGCACATAGACGGGGATCAGCTCGCTTCGCTTGGCGCGGGCAATAAACCGGGGGACGAGCGTAATGCCCATACCCGCAGCGACCAGGGATTGAACGGTTTCAATGTTGTTGCTCTCAAACACAATCTTTGGCTCAAATCCGGCTTCCTGGCAAAGGCCGACGGTCAGCTTGCGGAATCCCTGTCCTTTTTTTAGCACAATAAATGGCTCCTCTTGGAGTTCCTCCATTCTTACTCCCCCGGAAGTGGAAGTGCGGCTGGCAAGCGGGTGACCGGGAGGCACGGCAAGCAGAATCTGCTCCTCACCAATCGGGACATAAGTCAGAGAAGGTTCCTGAAGGGGAAGTGACAATAGACTTAAGTCCGTTCCCCCGCTGGCGGTTAGCTTCTCCAAATTCAAGGAGGTATCTTCCAGCAAGGTGATTTGGATTCCCGGATGAGTCTCTTTAAATACAGGCAGCACGTAGGGTAATAGATGGGAGCCTGTAATTGGCATACTTCCAACGATGACCCGTCCGCTTCGCAGCTTGGAGATATCGTCCATCTCCTGTCTCAGCTGCTCCACCGCATCCATAATCTTGCGGGCGTGGACAATGAAGCTCTCACCAGCGTGTGTTAATTCTACCGAACTTGTATTGCGCTGGAACAGCATTACCCCCAGCTCTTGTTCAAGCTTCGACAGCTGCTGGCTGAGCGAGGGCTGGGCAATGTGGAGCTTCTCTGCAGCCCTGGAGAAATTGCGCTCCTCCGCGATTTGCAGCGTATATTGAAATTGGCGTAATTCCATGGCAGTGTATCCCCTTGTGTACAGTATGCTTATAGAAAAAACCTATGAGTTAATGAGAATATATAGTTGCAAGGCCAGGATGTCAACTTGAAAAGACAGGAGAATTTTTCAGCAGCTGATCTCCTATGCTATAATCGCTCTATGAATACATTTGGAGGTTGGCAATGATGAAGGTTTGGAAAGAGCTAAGAGGATGGCTGCTGTCAATAGGCATCGCCTTCGTGCTCAGTTTATTTATCGGTATTTTTGTTATTCAGCCCTATAAAGTAGATGGGCATTCCATGGATCCGACCCTTCATGACAAACAGCGGATTTATGCAGAGAAATGGAGTCATGCGCTTGGAAATTTGCCTGATTATGGAGATATCGTCATTATCGACAGCCGGGTGGACCGTTCAAGAAACTTCTGGGATGATGTCGTTGAACATCCGCTGATTAGCCTATTTACGGGAGATTCCAAACAAGAGATCTTCTATGTGAAGCGCGTGATCGGCAAGCCGGGAGATACGATCGAAATCAAGAACGGTAATGTGTACCGCAATGGAGAGGAACTGGTGGAGCCTTACATTAAGGAGAAGATGGAAGTCACTCCGGATCAGAAATGGACGGTCCCCGAGGATCATATATTCGTTATGGGAGATAACCGGAACAACAGTAAGGACAGTCGCATGATTGGTTTTATACCGCTGGATCATGTCATGGGAATTAAAGAGTTTAAATAACTGAGAGCCGCCCATCTGGGCGGCTTTTTTTGATATTTTTCCAATTTCAATAGATTGTGCTAAAATCAACCTAAGAGAGGAAATGGAGGTAATTGGAAGATGAGAATTTGGAAGGAAATCGGAAGCTGGTCTTTATCTATCGGTCTTGCTTTTATCCTGAGCATGTTCATCGGCATTTTTATTTTCCAGCCTTATAAGGTCTACGGGCATTCTATGGATCCGACGCTCCATGATAAGCAGCGGATTTATGCCGAGAAATGGAGCTACACCTTAGGAAATCAGCCGGATTACGGCGATATTGTCATTGTTGATAGCCGGGTCGAGCGCAAGCGTACCTTCTGGGACAGTGCCCGGGAGCACCCGCTGATCAGTCTGCTAACAGGAGATACGATGGATGAAGTTTTCTATGTAAAGCGGGTCATCGGTAAGCCTGGAGATACGGTTGAGATTAAGAATGCCAAAGTATTCCGCAATGGTGAACAGTTGGATGAGCCTTACATTAAGGAACAAATGGAACTGCTTCCTGATCAGACTTGGAACGTGCCGGAGGATCATATCTTTGTGATGGGAGATAATCGGAATAACAGTAATGACAGCCGCATGATCGGCTTTATTCCCATGGATCATGTACTGGCGACCAAAGGTTTTAAATAAATCGGATATATCTAGAAGTATGGCCGCCTGTGGGCGGCCTTTTTTAGGCAATTGGCACACTACACCCTAATATCAATGCCCGGTATAAAAATGTTAAATAAAGTAACATAGAACCTCGCCTAAAGTCCCGAATATAAGCTGAATTCTTTAATTTGAACAGCTAATCTTTAATTATTCCTCTTTATGAAAGTGCTTTCAAAAGCTAGTGTATTACTTGAATTTTGGATGGCACGGCAGGAAGGCTGACAAGGGCTATCCAACATTCAAATTCCGGGGAAGAAAGGGAGTTTGATCATGGGAAGAATGAGAAGAAGACGCAGCAGCAAGGTAGTGGCTGCGGCAGCAGCGGTATCTCTAGCTTTTTCCTTCTGGAACGGAAACCTATTACCGGCAGCCTTGGCTGGGGATACGCTGCCGATAATCGGGCAGGGCGAAATCGGCAGCAATCAGCCTGTGGAGCATGGATACCGGGCACAGGATTTTCTGAATTGGAATCCTGCGGCAGATCCTTTTGCTGAATACTTAAGGGCTCGTATTCCGCTGCAGCCAAGAATCGATGCTTATAGGGCAACCCAGGCTAATCCTAAATTAAATCCGAAAACTTCTTTATTCAATCTAGCTGGTGATTACGGCAATTCCTTTTTTGAGTCCTTTGCTTACAATGATAATTTTAGTAATTATTTGTTTAATTTCTGGCAGTATACAGACTATTATGGCTCATGGCACGGGATGGCCACCTCTTCGGTTCCGAAGGAGCTGTACGATCCAACGGCAGATTGGACACAGCGGAAGTTCGAATTCGGTATTCTCAATTTCCCTAACCCGGCCTATACGAATGCAGCCCACAAAAATGGCGTTATGTCTCTAGGCTGTATTTTCCTGCCGCGAGAGGGCCAGTACCATAAGGATTGGGTCTACAAAACGGCGGATGGGAAGATGCCGATGGCGGATAAATTGATTGAGGCTGCCAAGTATTACGGCTTCGACGGATATTTCCTGAACCAGGAGACGGATATTACCAAAGAAGAAATCCCCGTTTTTCAAGAATTCACTAAATATATTCGGGATCATGGTCTTTATATACAGTGGTATGATTCTGTCATTAATACTACAGGAGAAGTGCAATACCAGCGGGAATTTAACAGCAAGAACAGCACGTTTGTTTATGATCCAAAGCTGGGACAGGTATCCGACTCTATCTTTATCGATTATCCGTGGAATAAGACCAAAATTCAGCACTCAGTGTCTTTGGCTAAATCTCTAGGAGTAGACCCGTTGACAACGCTGTATGCCGGAGTTGAAGCCGGTGGAGACCGATTTGGGAACATGCGCAACGATCTACGCAATACACTTGATGCAGAAGGAAACACCACTACAGGTATTGCCATGCTGGGCGCTGAATTTGTTTTCAATGGACTTGATGAAGATTTAGGCACCTCATCCCCGGATCAGAACAATCGTGCGAAGCCGCAGTATCAGGCACAGGTATTCAAACGCGAGCGTAAATGGTGGTCCGGCCCAAATGAAGATCCGACACACACGGGACGAACTCAAACGAACGGTAGCTACTGGGATGGAGTTGCCCATTATATTACTGAGCGCTCTGTCATTAATTCGACCTTTTTTACAAACTTCAACACAGGACACGGGACAACATATTTCAGCAAAGGTAAAGTGTCTAACGAGCATGAATGGTCCAATATGACGATTCAGGATTTGCTGCCAACCTGGCAGTGGTGGATGGACTCAACGGGTTCGCACAAGCTGAAGGCCGACTTTGATTACGGAATGGCCTATGAGGGCGGTAGCTCGCTCGCTGTTAGCGGGATTCTGGATGGAACTAACGATCTGCGTCTTTATAAGACGGATATTCCTGTACAGACGGACTCCAAGCTTTCGTTGACCTATAAGACAGGGAAGGCAAACCAGGCAACCCACATGAAGGTCGGGCTGATCTTTAAGGATGCGCCAGATCAAATAGAGTACCTTGAAATTGGAAAATCAAAGACAGCTGGCTGGGATACCGAGGTGCTTGATATAAGTGCTTATACGGGACGGGATATTGCTGCGATCGGGCTGAACTTCGATTCAGATATCCCCATTGTGAACTATCAGATTCATATTGGTGAGCTTAAGGTATTACAGCAGGATGTAAAGGAATTGCCGGCTCCAGAGGGCTTTAAGATCGACCAGGCCTTGGATACAGGGGAGATGTATGTATCCTGGAAGCTGGACGATTACAGCAAGGTGAAGAAATATAATCTGTATGCGAAGCTGTCAAATGGTTCGACGGTGTTTCTCGGTGGAACTTATGATGATGTCTTTTATGTGAAGTCCTTATATGGGGAGACCGGCAAAGTCAAACTTATGCTTAAGGCTGTGGGTGCAGATGGACGTGAAGGGGCGGCCGCTGAGACCAGCTATGATTTCTCCAAGGAAGCTAGGAAGATCCATGTTACTTCTGTCGAGAGTTATCTGCATGCAGGTAACTTGAAAGTAAGCTGGGAACGCCCCTCTGCAAATGTGGAAAAGCTTCGTCTCGAAGTGTTTCTTACTCATAAGCCGAGTGATGTTGTATATTCTTCGGAGGTGGAGGCATCGGCGGGTAAAGCTGAGCTGGCGGTACCGCTCGTAGATGGCAGTGACTATTCGCTGAAGATTACTTCGGTGGATAAACATAGCAAGGCTTCTACGGGAATCTATCACACTGGAAAATTGACAGATGTAGTTCCGCCGGAGCCTTATAGCGGAGATTATCATTTTGGCGAAGGCAGGGATACCCGACCGCTAAAGCTAGATACTCCAGTAGCCTACGACTGGTGGCATCTGTATACCTATGCCGATGGTGCGGTTCGGATGGGCAAGATTGAGACAGACACTGCGGATTTTCCTTATAAAGTTAGAGGGAAAAGCCAGCTGATGGATATTGAGACTGGGAAAAACAGCATGGATTATAAGTTTAAAGACCGAACGATGCTAACTTTGTATCTGGAAGACTATGCTGGTAATCTGTCCGATCCTTCCAGCCACGTTGTCCTGTTTAATCCAGATGCACAGCTCACGCCCAGTGATGTACCGGACCCCATATTGTTGAAAGCTATTGAGGCTCAGGCCGGGGTCACGCTTAAGGAAATTGTGAATTATCAGGGCAAAGTTGATCTATCCGGCCTGCCGATTACGAACCTGAAGGGGCTGGAGCTGCTAAAGAGCGCATCTGAAATTGATTTGAGCCGGACGAACATCACGACGATTCCGGAAGGAATATTTGATGGGGCCCTTCTGAAGAAACTGGATATATCCCATTGTGAGAGGCTGGCAACGATTGAGGCTGCATTTACCGGAACGGTAAATCCTTTGGTGATTAACATAGAGGGGGATTACGCACTGATTTCTGTGGATTTAAGCAAATCCAGTGTTGAGAAAGTCATGTCGAGTTCGCCTGAACAATACGCTGCACTCCGCACGGTTGACCTTTCAAATGCAGGATTGGATTTCACAAAGGGAACACCTGAGCAAGTATGGGTAGATGGGCTGATTACAGCAGGAGCTCAGGTAAAGCTGGATGGTCAGAAGCCGAAGCCGTATATTCGGGGAACTTCAGGGAATGTATCAGTCCCTGCTGCGATAGGTGAATATGACCTTATAGGGAATCTGAAAGTTCAAAGCGCGAGAGGGACGGATTATTTCCTGTTGAAGAACGCAAGTTTTCTGGCATCGGGATTCGATGTTGAAGATGAGATCAGAAGCTTAGGTATCCAGGCGGATATTAGGAACCCTAACGGTGTGCCAGTAGGATTAATTGACTTGGCCATACCAGGCAGCTATCAGGTTGTGTTCAGATCCTTGGCCGAAGGTATTGAGGTAGGGAATATAACAGTAACTGTACAAGCCGCTAGCAGCTTAGAGGAGGCGAAGAACGTTAAGCAGCGGTCTAGCTGAATTTAGTGTAACGGTCTATCAAAGACCTTGTCATCACTGATAACATACAAAGCCGAGGGAAGTGGCTGTAATGCCTAATCCCCGGCTTTTTGCAATTATATAGGATAAACCTATTAATGTTATAGATTTTATATCTTGGATCAATGAACCGCTTCAATGGTATGCTGATAACAGCTTCAAAGCAGCGGCTAATATTGCCGGAGAGCTGCTTTGTCCCATGAACGATATTGTTAGCAGAGGTGAACGAAGAATGAGTCAAAAGAAAACGATGTATGAGAAAATTTGGGATAACCATGTAATCTTCGAGGAAAGCGGAAAGCCGAGCGTCTTATATATCGACCTGCACTTGGTGCATGAGGTGACCTCTCCGCAGGCTTTTGAAGGACTACGACTTAGCGGCCGAAAGGTACGCAGACCTGAGCTCACGTTTGCAACTATGGACCACAACGTGCCGACAAAGGACCGTTACAATATTACTGACCCAATTTCTAAGCAGCAAATTGATACCCTTTCGCAGAACTGTCGGGATTTTGGCGTTACTTTGTTTGACCTGGATACAGTTGATCAAGGGGTAGTTCACGTGATGGGCCCTGAGCTTGGTCTTACCCATCCGGGCAAGACGATTGTATGCGGAGACAGCCATACTTCAACCCACGGCGCATTCGGCGCGCTTGCTTTCGGAATCGGGACGAGCGAGGTGGAGCATGTGCTGGCTACCCAATGCTTGCAGCAGGCTAAAGCGAAGACGCTTGAGGTCCGCTTCACAGGGAAGCGGAAGCCAGGGGTGACCGCAAAGGATATGATTCTCGGTGTTATTGCCAAGTACGGAACTGATTTCGCCACAGGCTATGTCATCGAATATACGGGTGAAGCCATTCGTGAGTTATCTATGGAAGAGCGAATGACTGTCTGCAATATGTCCATTGAGGGCGGGGCGCGTGCCGGCTTAATTGCCCCGGATGAGATCACCTTTGAATACCTGCGCGGACGCCAGTATACTCCGCAAGGGGCTGCCTTTGATGAAGCGGTTGCCCGCTGGAAGCAGCTTACGACTGATGAAGGTGCGATCTTTGATCGCGTCGTGGAATTTGACGTGGACACGCTGATCCCACAGGTAACCTGGGGAACAAGCCCGGGTATGGGGACAAATATTAATTCTACAGTGCCTAATCCAGCCGATTTTGAAAGTGAGAATGAACGTAAGGCGGCAGAAAAGGCGATTGAATATATGGGACTGGTTCCTGGAACACCTATGTCTAAGATTGAGATCGATTATGTCTTCATCGGCTCCTGTACGAACGGGCGTATTGAGGATTTGCGCGCAGCGGCTCAAGTAGCCAAAGGCTATAAAGTGTCCGATAAGGTTACTGCAATCGTTGTGCCAGGCTCCGGCCGGGTAAAAATTCAGGCCGAGAAGGAAGGGCTTGATAAAATATTCACAGAAGCCGGATTCGAATGGCGCGAAGCAGGCTGCAGCATGTGTTTGGCGATGAATCCCGATGTACTCCAGCCGGGCCAGCGCTGTGCATCGACTTCGAACCGTAACTTTGAGGGGCGTCAGGGCCGCGGCGGCAGAACCCATCTGGTTTCACCAGCCATGGCTGCAGCGGCAGCGATCGAGGGGCGCTTTGTTGATGTACGCGACTGGACATTTAAGACAGAAGTTGTGAGCTAAAGATAAAAAGAAGCAAGAAGCTTGAGCGGATAATAAGGAGAGATGAAGATGGAAGCTTTCACTAAATTAACAGGCATCGTCGGTCCCGTTGACCGCGTGAATGTGGATACGGACGCTATAATCCCTAAGCAATTCCTTAAGCGGATTGAACGGACTGGGTTTGGACAATTTTTGTTCTACGAATGGCGATTTCACGAGGATGGCAGTGTGAATCCAAATTTTGAGCTTAACAAGCCACGCTATCAAGGTGCATCCGTGATGATATCCAGGGTTAACTTCGGCTGTGGTTCATCCAGAGAGCATGCGCCATGGGCTATTATGGACTATGGGTTCCGCTGTGTAATCGCGCCTTCTTTTGCAGATATCTTCTACAATAACTGCTTCAAGAATGGAATTCTGCCGATTAAGCTGGAGGAAGAACAAGTCGAGGAGCTGTTCCAGCGTACTGCTGCCCATGAGGGGTATGAGCTGACAGTAGATTTGGAGAACAAGGTGATTTCGGATCCCTACGGGCTGAAGCTGGAATTCGACTTGGATGAGCATCGCCGTCAATTTCTGCTCCAAGGGCTGGATGATATCGGATTAACCCTGCAGCATGAGGATCGGATCACTGCCTACGAACAAAAGAACGCAGACCGGCTGTTTGCCTAGCAGAACAATTAGATTAGTTAAACGGGCCTCCAATTCCACCTATGTGGGAATGGGGGTCTTTGTATATCTGCGTTCATCTAAGGGATTGTCCAAAAAAGAAAAATTAAGTCTATCATGGGGAAAAATTACCTGTTAAAATGTTAGACAGGTGCAACTTTTGCCATGTCGTGTCGTCCTTTATATTAGTAGATTACAGTTTACAGGGAATGGAATCATTCCCAGCACAGTCCTTTAAAGGGCAAAAAAATCGGGATGGTAGGGATTACAGATGAAGAAGTATGGATTTGTTGCGTTCTTACTGCTGTTCTTACTGCTGCTTCCGGGTTTGACCCAAGCGGCAGGGAAGGAGACACATATTAATCTGGACGGCAGAGCTTTGAGTCTCTCGAAGGATGAACAAGTGAAGACGATCAGCAATACGGTCATGGTTCCTCTTCGCTTGATTACCGAGGAGCTCGGTTACAAAGTTACTTGGGCCAACAAAACGCAAACCGTGACCATCGAGCAGGGTGGAACGACACTTAAGCTGATCGTAGGCAGCAAGACTGCCCAGGTCAACGGCAAGGAAGTTAAGATGCTTGCAGCGCCCATGCTCAGCGGCTCCTCAAGCACGAAGACAACGTTTGTACCGCTGCGCTTTATTGGAGAGCAGACGGGTGCTGATGTAAAATGGGACAGTGATGCCAAGACGGTGTATGTGAAGTCTGCTGCAGCTTTATCAGGGAATGGAGATGTCAGTGTGCCCGGTAAGGGAAGTGCGGGAAGTTCGCAGGGAAGCACAGTTCCGGCCCCAGGAGGCGGCTCTGAGATCACTCCAGCAACCAATCAACCATCCACGTCTACATCGGCATCTCTGAAGAATTTGAGCTTTAGCGAAAATCGATTGATTCTTGCGGTTGAAGGCTCTGTTACTCCAAAAGTGTTCAAGATGACCGGTCCGGACCGAATTGTCGTTGATTTAGCTAATACGTCCTTTGCTGCGAACTTTGATAGCGGTCTTCCTCTCGATAGCAGCCTTACAGGGCAGATTGGTATCGAGGAATACCCGGATGTAAAGGACGTAAGATATTCCCTGTTCAGCTCGAATCCTTCGACTATACGAGTTGTGCTTGATTTAACCAAGGCTGTGAATTACAGCGTAGTTGATAACAAAGACGGGTTGATCATTATTGATCTGAACACTTCCGAGGCAGAACCTTCTCAGGGAGAAGGAAAGGAAGGTCAGAGGCTAGTTGTTATTGACGCCGGTCATGGAGGGAGCGACCCGGGTGCTGGCAGCATTACTAACCGGAATGAGAAGGAGTTTACATTAGCTGTGGCTCTTAAGGTACAGAAGCTCCTTGAACAGGAGTCCTGGCTAGACGTAGTAATGACTCGGGACGATGATACTTACCCCACTTTGCAAAAGCGGGTTAAGCTTGCGAATGACTTGAACGCGGATGTGTTCGTATCGATTCATGGCAACAAGGTGGATGCTAATCCTATTCCAAATGGAGTCGAAACCCATTACACGAATAAGAACAGCCAGAACTTGGCGAGGATTATGCAAAAATATATGCTTGAGGCAACAGGACTTAAAGACCGCGGTCTTAAGCCAGGGAACTTATATGTAACGAAGAATACCAAAATGCCTGCTGTTCTGCTTGAATGTGGCTTCCTAAGTAACCCAACCGATGAAAAGGCTATGTATACAGAGGAATTTCAGCAGAGTTTGGCTGAAGGAATTGTTGCAGGACTAAAAGAGTTCTTTGGCCAATGATAGTCCGAGTTAATGAACAAAGCGGCATGCGCTGCGTTTAGTATGAATAAAGTCAAGTTAGGAGCAGCAGTTCCTAAGCTTGGCTTTTTTTCTGTGCAAATCTAGCAGCTTTTAGGTGGAAACTGGAAATAAAAAGACAAATTCATAGGGAAATGGTTAAAATTTCGCAACTTTTGAGCGAGAGAGGCGTCTAATAAACCGTCAGAAGCTGCTCTTTGATCAAGTGAAATAACCCTAAGGCATCCTTCTGACAAATCTAAAGAATGGAAGGGTGAAGAATGAAGAAATTTGGTTTTTTGGTAGTATTGTTTCTTTGTGTACTGGCATTTCCGGGGATTGGACATGCAGCGAGCGGGACTCACATCAACCTGGATGGCAAACAACTTAACCTGAAAAAGGAAAAACAGGTTCAAGTGGTTCAAAACACTGTGTTGATTCCTATTCGTGTCGTCATGGAGGAGCTTGGTTACAACGTTGGATGGAATAACAAGACGAGCACGGTCACTATACAGCAGTCTGGAAAAACAATTAAGCTGGTTGTCGGCAGTAAAACAGCTACCGTTGATGGGGTGAAGAAGACTCTAAGTGCAGCTCCAATGATTAAAAACGGTACGTCCTTTGTGCCGCTTCGTTTTGTTGGTGAGGAGACGGGCCTTAAGGTTAATTGGGATCAAAAAACCAAAACCGTATATCTAATTACCCCGATTAACGGGGGAGGAAACACGACACTGCCAGGCAGCAATTCCGGCAATTCTTCAGGAAGCAATGAAAGCCAAGATAACCTGGCCGCTGTGTCAGGGATTACCTTCACTGAGAATCGTCTGGTTGTATCTGTGGAGGGAAGTGTGACACCGAAGATGTCAACCTTAACTTCACCGAACCGCATTGTCATGGATCTGCCTAATACGAAATTTGCAGATTCGTTCCCTGCAGGCTACCCTTTGAGCGCTCAGCAGACGGGGGAGCTTGACATTTCGGGCTATCCGGTGGCTTCCAAGGTGCGTTACTCTCTTTATAACAGCTCTCCATCTACGATTCGAATTGTGCTTGATCTGAATAAAGCCAAGTCTTATGACTTGATTAATTTGAATGATGGTTTGATTATTTTGGATCTGAATAAAGCGGATTCACCTGGCAATTCCGGCAGTGGAAAGAAGCTGGTTGTCATTGATGCCGGCCACGGCGGCAGTGACCCGGGAGCGATTAGTGTAACCAAGAAGAAGGAGAAGGACTTCAATTTAGCAGTCGTGCTGAAGGTAGAGAAGCTTTTGAAGAAAGAACCAAATATTAATTATGTGCTAACCCGCAATAGTGATACTTATCCTTCTTTATCTGAACGCGTAAAGATCGCTAACGATCTGAACGCAGATCTGTTCGTTTCTGTACATGGGAACAGCGGCAGCTCTGCAGCGACCGGGGTGGAGACATATTATACACGCGGCGACAGTGCTGCGCTTGCAAAAATTATGCACAAATATTTGGTTAAGGCCACAGGCCTACCGGATCGTAAGGTTCGAACAGCGAGCCTGCATGTCACGAGGGAGACCAAAATGCCCGCAGTGCTGCTTGAAGGGGGATTCCTGAGCAATAAGGGTGATGAGGCGCAGATGTTCACGGATTCGTTCCAGCAGCGAGTGGCTGAAGGGATTGTTGCAGGCATTAAAGAATATTTTGGGTATTAAGTAAATAAGGTCAGTCATTTTGTGATCAAAAAAGAGGGGGGACAGCATGAAGATGAACAAGACATGGACAACTGCAATCGTTATGATAATCTCACTAACCATGCTCGCAGGCTGCGGCAAGAAGCCGGAGGCCTCTGCACCCACGGAGAACGACACGGTCCAAGGAAGCCAAGTTAGCCAGGACCTGACAAATCAAGGGGCTTCCCAGAAGCCGATGTCTAAGGATGACAATACAGTTTCTGCAGCACCTGGTACTAATACAGGCGACGGTAAAGCGTCTGCGAGCAATACGGATAAAAAGGAAAGTACGGCTCAAAAAACAGAGCACATCAAGGTTTACTATGCAGACGACCAGCTTCTCGAGCTTAAAGAGGCTGAGCGGACGATCTCTTTCAAGGATGAAGCCGGCAAGTACGAAGCGGTACTGCAGGCTTTGCAGAAGACTGAAGATCCAAAGCTGATTGCATTATGGGCTAAAATCGACATCAAAAGTGTAAAGTTTAAGAACGGGGAAGTTACGATTGATATTACGCTGCCTGATGAGGCAAGACAGGGGACAGATGGCGAGCTGTTTATACTGGATTCCCTCAAAAAAACGCTGTTCCAATTCGACGAAGTGAAAAGCATCGAGCTGCTTGTAGATGGCCAAAAGCTGGATAGCTTGATGGGACAAGCAGATTTGGATCATCCAATTACGCGAAATTAGCAGGATTTGGTCCTCGGTTGTCGAACTTGGTTAAGTGCAGAACTTTTTTTGAAAGGGAGAATGGGACTTGACACAAAGACACAGCGTAAAACAAAACACCAAAAAAACGATAGCTACCATGCTCGTTACTCTGATGTTTATTACAGGCGGCTCTGCCGCCTTTGCTGCAGAGACAACAACAAAAACCACCCAATCTGCGGTCACGCAATCAGCTACCACTAGTTCAATTTTTAGCGATGTGAAGAGCGGATACTGGGCTGAGAAGCATATTTTCAAGCTTGCTGCCCAAGGCATCATCCTGGGGGATAACGGCAAGTTTCGCCCTAATGATTACGTAACCCAGCAAGAAGCGGTTACGATCGCGATTCGTTTTATGAATGCGGAAGGAAGCCTAAACAGCGGTGCGGCAAGCGCTAAGCTCAAATCGGGCAATTACTTTAAGCCTTATATTGCTCTAGCCATTCAGAACAAGCTGATTGACGAGAATGAGGAAGTAGCAGCTACTGGAGCCAAGGAATCCTGGGGAGAGAAGAAAGCAACACGTGAATGGATCGCTAAGATTCTTGTCCGGGCGTTAGGCAAGGAAAGTGAAGCTAAGGCTGCAGCCGGGCGCGGAACAACCTTTACTGATAACTCCAAGATTTCTGCTGATGCCCGCGGTTATGTGAACACTGCGCTCGATCTGAACCTGACTAAGGGAGTGGATAACAACCGCTTTGACCCGCAAGGTTCTGTATCGCGCGCTCAAATTGCCGCGTTCTTCAGTCGCGCACAGGGGTATATCAAGCCTGGGTACACAAATGTATTCGAAGGCGTTGTTACAAGTTTGAAGGATAACAGTCTCTCGGTATATACCGACGGGAAGAACCGCTCCTTTACACTGGATAATCGTTCTGTATACTATACTAAGGATTCCGAAACCGCAGTCTCAAAGGATGATCTTAAGCTGTATACCAAGGTTATGGTGGTAGACAAAGCGGGCTCTGCAGCTTATGTGGAGACTACGGATACAACGCCTCAGCTGGAGTCAACCGAGGGCAGCCTGCTTCGCGTGTTAAACGGAAAACTCCTTCTTCTGGTGAATAATGATGTTCAAACTTTTGAATATGATGCGAACACCTCGTTCATAGATCAGAACGGAAAATCCATTACTCCTGAGTCCATAAGCAATGACAGCACATTGATTGTGCAGCGGGAAACCTTCACCACCGCTAAGAAACCGGTTATCGTTCAAGTGAAGTCTGGGCTTGTGAACAAATCCGGAACAGGCACTGTTCAATCTGTGGACACAGCAGCCAAGACGATCACGGTGAAGGATGCTTCCGGAAGCGAAGATAAACTCACTGTTGGAAATTCTTCCATTCTGCGCTACCAAAGCCAAATTATCAGCCTCAGTGAGCTGAAGCCCGGTGTCGTTGTCAGCTATACCGTTAAGGACAGCGCCATTTCCACCTTGGAGGTGACCCAAAGCGTTGAGCGGACGATTCAAGGAACGCTGATCAGCATTGAAGGAAGCAAACTGCTTACCTATAAGAAATCCGATGGCACTTATGAAACGAAAGCCATGGTAGATAAGCCAGCTATTGTGGTTAATGGCATCACAGAAGCATCGCTGAACGATCTGATTGCCGATGTGAACGGGGGAGACAAAGTAGAGCTAACCTTGAATCCGGAGGACAGCATCACCAAGATTGAGGTAGTTGGGCGCCAATCCGAATCGCTGACAGGGTTGACCGTAGTGTCTTATGACGCAAAGCTTAAAGCATTGACGCTCGTGGACACTAACAAGAAACTGATTGCACTCCAGCTTGACGACAAAACAAAAGTGGATTACAATAGCGCACAGCCTGTCTTGTCCGGAATTGAGCCGCTTCTGACCAAGAATCGCAAAGTGAATGTCACTCACGTTGGAGACCGGGTCCTTTCCTTATCGGTAATTTATAGATATGAAGGGAATTTTGTGAGTGCCAATACGACTGCCAAGACGATCACAATACAGCCATCTACAGGCAATCCAATGGTTATTCCGTATAACGGTACAGTTCCATCAGTTGAAACTTATGGAAGAACCAATGGCTCTTTGGCTGATGTGAAGGCGGGAGATCCTGTGGTTGTTACACTTACGTCAAATCAGGACGCCGTTCAAAGCATAGCGCTAAAAACCTTCAAGCAGCTTGAGATCACATCAGTGGATACCTATTACAGCCGGGTTACGGCTAAAGCAGATGGAATTACAACCAGCTTCTATGTGAATAATGCTGCACTGCTGAACGATGCAGGAGCTGTAATTAAGGTATCGGATCTTGCTGCAGGCCAGATTATTAATGTCGCTTTTAGCGGTCAGACGCCGCTTTCGGTACAAACCGTCAAGCTGACCTATGGTAAAGTTCAGAGTGCTGATGCGTCGGGAATTACGCTTAAGACCTACACAGGTGCTACCGCCACCTTCCCTGCCAGTGCTGTGAAAGTGATCCGAGGCACTGCGGCGAGCTATACGGTCTCAAGTTTGACAACAACGGACCATGTAGAAATTCGTAAAGATGCGGACGGCTCAACGGTTGTGAATGTGCTGACTGCCATTTACCGTCCGTTTAGCCGCTATGACTCTACAACCAAGGAAGTGTTCGTTAAGCGCGAGTTTAACGACCCGCAGTATCGTTTTACTTTGTCACCTGAGACATATGTTCACCAAGGCGACACTACATTGACCGTGCAATCCCTTAAGGAAAATGATAATATTGTATTGTATTTCAGCGGAGACAAGCTCGTTGAAATTGAAAAACAATAATCATTTTCTAAAGATTCACCGTCTTGATACGGGATCTTCCCGTATCAAGACTTTTTTTTGCCGGGAGGTTGAGCTCATGAATAAGGCAGATGTGAGGCATATTTTGGATACGATTGGCGAGATGTTCCCTGATGCAGCTTGTGAGTTGAACCACGAGAATGCATTTGAGCTGACCATTGCGGTCTTGTTGTCTGCCCAGTGTACGGACGCTACGGTCAACAAGGTAACTGCAGATCTGTTCAAGAAATATAAAACCCCGCTGGATTATGTCTCTGTGCCTATTGAGGAGCTGGAGCAGGATATCCGGCGAATTGGACTGTATCGAAATAAGGCCAAGCACATACATAATTTGTGCCGCATATTGATTGACCAGTACGGTGGAGAAGTGCCGAGAGAGCATGATCGTCTCACACAGCTGCCCGGAGTAGGACGAAAGACGGCGAACGTGGTAGTGTCCAATGCGTTTGGAGAGCCGGCAATTGCAGTGGATACACATGTAGAGCGTGTCAGCAAGCGTCTTGGCCTTGCGGGCTGGAAGGATTCGGTGCTGGAAGTAGAGAAGAAACTGATGAAGCGGGTGCCTAAGGAAGAATGGACACTGACGCATCACCGCTTGATCTTTTTTGGCCGATATCACTGCAAGGCACAGAATCCTAAATGCCAGGTATGTCCACTTCTCGATGTATGTCGTGAAGGAAAGAAACGTATGAAACATGCACAACCTAGAAAAGATAGGGAAGATAAGGCTTCAGACAATTGATAGTAGAGGATGAGAACCATGAGATGCATTTCTGTATATACTGACAACTTTGAACAATTTTCCGACATGTTTGATGAAGTGATTAAGCTGGAGCTTGCGGAGAATGATGAACGTGAGGTGGAGGGAATCGTAGTCAGCGATTCTGGCGATGTTCCTGAACACTATCTGGAGCGCATGTCCGCCAAGCCAGAGGTTGTCGTCATGAAGGATAAGAAGAAGGGAATCACAATTCTTCAACATGGCAAAGTCTTTGAAATCCTGCTTCCAGGGGAAGAGGCGCTTGCGGAGACATCTAACTAATTACTCATATTTCTGGCTCAATCGTAGGTAGGCGTTAGATTAAGCTGGAGAGGGAACTGAAATAAAACCGACATTTGTCGGTTTTATTTTTTTACGTTCATCTCACTTATCCCAAGAGCCTAATATCTTTCCCGGCGGCTAAATGCTAAAATATGAATAATTAAAAAAGTGATATTTGCCAAAGGGAGCGGGAGGAGAGAGATAGGTATGGAAGCGATTACAGAAAAGAGCGATTCTGACGGTTTATTGAATTTTCAGGCACTTAAGCAGGCCTTATTAGATGCTTCTGACCTCCAGGCGGCTGACGGGCTGGTAGAGCTTGCTGATAAATGGGAGCGCGGCGAGCTGATGCTTGCGTTCTGCGGTCACTTTTCTGCCGGGAAGTCAAGCCTCATTAATACACTTTGCGGTAAACAGGTTCTGCCAACCAGTCCTCTGCCAACCAGCAGCAATATTGTTATGGTAAGATGTGGAGCTCCGCGCGGGGCACTCACGCGGCCAGATCATCAGGAAGAGCATAGGGAAGAACATAAATGCCTTACACGATCCGAGCTGTTTGAAGCCTGCAAAAACGGCCAGGAGTATTCCCGCGTGGAAATATGGGATGATGTGCCTCTGCTTGGCGAGCGCGGTGTTCTCATAGATACGCCTGGTGTGGATTCTACGGATGAGGGACATGCTCTGGCAACCGACTCGGCACTTCACTTGGCCGATATTGTCTTCTATGTGATGGACTACAATCATGTACAGTCTGAGAGCAATCTTTCATTTGCTAAGTCGCTCTCCGAATGGGGCAAGCCGCTGTATCTGGTAGTGAATCAAATTGATAAGCACCGGGAGAAAGAGCTGTCGTTTCAGGAGTATCAGCAAAGAGTGGAAGCCTCATTTTCAGCCTGGAATGTTATACCTGCAGGGATATTTTATCTTTCATTAAAAGTCCCTGGCCACCCGTGGTCTATGCTTGGCCTGCTAGAGGATTTGATCCGGGCATTGGTACGGGAGGGGGATCGTCTGCTTAAGCTAAGCCTGGCTTTGTCTGTTGATCATCTGATGAATGATCATCTTGGCCGGCAGCGTGCTCTTCACCAGGCAGAACGTGAGAAATTGCTGGAGCAAATGGGCGGTAAAGACGAAATAGCTTCGCTGGAGCAGCAGCTCCAGCAGCTTGAAGAGGACAGCAGCAGTCTGGAGCTGAAAGCGGAATCGCTGCGAAGGGAGTCGATTCAGAGAATGGATCAGCTGTTAGCGGGTGCGCGGCTGATGACTCCACCGCTCCGCGAGGCAGCTGCAGCCTTCCTGGAGAGCACTCAGCCTGGTTTTAAGGCTAGGGGATGGCTGAAGAGCGGCCAACGTACTCAGGAGGAGAAGGCTCGGCGCTGTAATCTGTTCCTTCAAGCGCTGAGAGAGCAGGCGTCTGCTCAAATCGACTGGCATCTTCGTGAAGAGTTCCGCCGTCTTGGGCAGCAGCAGGCATTATGGAATGAAGCCTGGGAGAAGAAGCTTGACGAGACTCTCCCTAAGCCAGAAGAGAGCTGGATGCTGGATGCAATTCCGTCTGGGGCGGTCCTGTCTGGCGAGTCTGTTCTCCGTTATACGGAAGCTCTGGCAAGCGAGGTACTCGCCCGCTACCGCCGGGCAGCTGTCTCGCTGCTCGATCAGCTGCTTGAGGAGATGAAGCCGCGGCTGGAAGCCGAGCAGAGGGCGCTGCAGCAGCGAAGATTCGAGCTGGAGGCACGCGTGCCATATGTCCGGCAGCTGCGTGAGCTTGAAGCCGCAGCAGCAGAGCATGAGCGCCGGCTGTACGCGCTGCTTGGTGAGCGCCCGCCCGCGATGTCAGGGCTGCTGCCGCAATTGCCGGCTGCCGCGGCGAAGGCGCCGGGCCCCGCTCAGCCCGCCGGGCCTTCGGCACCGGCGGCAGCAGCCGTACCGGGCACGCCGAAGGCTGTGCCCGGAGAATCGTTGTCCGGCGCGCCGCTGCGCGGCCGGACACTGAAGGCAGCGGCGGCGTTAGAGCACGCCGCTGAGCTGCTGGAGCAGCATCCGGCCATGGAATCGGGTGTGCAGGAGCTCAAGCAGCGCGCAGAGGCGCTGCGCCGCGGGCGGCTCACCCTGACGCTGTTTGGTGCGTTCAGCGCAGGCAAATCCTCCTTCGCCAACGCGCTGCTTGGCGAAGAGATTCTGCCGGTGTCTCCGCATCCGACAACGGCTTCAATCACTAGAGTGCTTGCTCCAACCGATGAGTTCCCTCATGGAACGGCCCGCGTTATCTTCAAGACCCGTGAGGCCATGGTTGAGGATTTGACTTATTCATTTGGTGTGCTGCAGCTGGGGCAATGGCAGGAACAGGATTGGAGACAGCAGGTAAGCGGGCTAAAAGCAGCTTCCATTCCGGCAGCCGGCCGACCGCATTATAGCTTCTTAGCAGCGGCAGCAGCCGGATGGAATCAGGAAGCAGACAAGCTGGGGAGCTCGCAGGCCGCGGACTTTGCTCAGTTTCAAGCCTATGCTGCAGTTGAGCAGAAGGCTTGTTTTGTGGCAGGTATCGACATCTATTTCGCTTGCCCTTGGACCGAGCAGGGACAGATCTTGGTGGATACGCCAGGGGCGGATTCCATACATGCCAGACACACCAATATCACCTTTCAATATATGAAAAATTCGGATGCTATTCTATTTATTACGTACTATAATCATGCCTTCTCGCGTGCGGACCAACAATTTCTAGCTCAATTAGGCAGGGTAAAAGGGAGCTTCGCGCTCGATAAAATGTTCTTTATTGTGAATGCTGCGGATTTAGCTGCTGGCGCTGAAGAACTGGATAAGGTTGTGGCTTATGTGTCCGACCGGCTGAGGACGGCTGGCATCCAGTCACCGCAAATTTATCCGGTGTCCAGCATGAAGGAGCTGGAGGCCGTCCAGTCTGGCGCTTCATCTAGAGACAAGGGATTTACAAGTTTCAAAGACAGTTTTGTTCGATTCCTAGCGGAGGACCTAGCCGATCTTTCGGTCTCTTCAGCCGCCTTCGAAATCGAGAGGGCGGCTCACCGGCTGAAAAGCTGGTGTGATGCTTCACAGCGTAATGCTCGGGATCAAGCATTACGAATTCAGCAGTTAGACGAGGAGCGGCACAGGGTGCTTACCGCTCTTGAGGTGATCTGCGAGCTGGATGTGGAGCGCGAATGGATGCAGGAGTGCGAAGAGCTTTTATTCCATTTAAGACAGCGTCTAGTGCTATACGCTTTAGGACTATTTCACGAATTTTTCCATCCTTCGCTGCTTCAGACGGAGAAGGGCGGAATTAAGTCTGCATTCCGCGCGTCTATGGAAGGCTGGTTGTCTCATCTGTCTGTTGAACTCGCTCGTGAACTGCAGGCGACAGCCTTAAGGCTAGAACGGAAGGCGGACCAGCTTTTGACCCGGGAAGTGCAAAACTGGTGTCTTGTCCATCAGCCCCTAACGGAAATGCCGCTTAGTCTTCCTGAACTTCAGGAGGAATGGATAACACCACAGATTCCCGAGGAGGCTATGGTTTCAGCGGTAGACTGGCAGGCATATTGGTCATTCTTCAAAAATCCAAAGTCCTTTTTTGAAGGGGATGGCAAAGATAAGCTGCGGGAAGCAGTGCAGTCTCCACTCACGGAGGCGATTAAGCAGAAGCTTGATCAGATGTTAGAATTCTTTTGCTCTCATTATAAAGAGGGGATCCGCTATAGGCTTGCCATGTATCAGCAGCGCTTGTCAAGCCAGCTTGAGGAATGGCTGTCGGGATTTAGCAAGACGAGTATGGAAACTGCGGAGATTCAGCACTGGGAATCCATTTATTTCGAACTTCTCGAAACGAAGCAGCAACTTGTGTAGGAATTAGAAGGAAATGAAAGCATTTTATTCGATATAACACGTTTTATCTTCGGAATAAAGCGCTTTGCTGGCTACAAGGTGTTAAATGGGGTTTTCTCCTCTTTGCTCAAGAAAAATTAGGATGATAAACTGCTTAAAGTTCCTAAATTCGAAAGAGGTTGATAGGAGGAGAGACATGGAAGTTCTCAGGCAACTGCGGGGGTTTTATCGGGAGAGGAGACATTATTTGATTCTTTCGATATTGTGCCTTGCCGCCGCAACCGCACTCGGTCTGATCACCCCGAACTTATTAAGAAGTCTGATCGATGACGCTATTCTTCCAAGGCACTTCGAAGATGTGCCGAGACTAGCATTAATGGTTCTTGTGGTCGTTATTGTGAAAGCGTTTTTGCAGTTTGCACATGGTTTCTTTGGCGGCCGGCTGGGCAATTATCTGGCTTATCGTCTTCGCAATGCATGTTATGAAAAACTGCAGTTTCTGTCGTTTCGTTATTATGATACCGCGAAGACAGGGGATCTGATGTCCCGTCTGACCGGTGATCTGGAAGCCATTCGTAACTTCATTGGCTTTGGCTTCGCGCAGCTGCTGAATGTATTTTTTATGGTTGTTTTCGGTGCGGCTGTGATGTTCTCGATCAATTGGCAGTTAACCCTTGCAACGTTGATTACAATGCCATTCCTGGCTGTTATAGCGCTGCGCTTTGAATCCCGTATTCATCCTGCGTTTCAGGAGATGCGGCTTGCACTTAGCTCACTTACGACAGCGGTTCAAGAGAATGTGACGGGCGTTCGTACCGTTAAAGCCTTTGCACGAGAGAATTATGAAGTCGAAAAGTTCTCTCAGCGAAATGAGCGCTACAAAAATAATCAGCTGTTCGCTTCCGAGCTCTGGAGCCGCTTTTTTCCGGTCATGGAGTTTTTGGCTTCGATCAGTGTAGCTCTATTGCTGGGTGTAGGGGGAACCCTGGTCATTAAGGGCCACATGTCGCTGGGCGAACTCGTTGCCTTCTTCAGCTTGGTCTGGTACATAATTGGCCCGATGTGGAGCCTTGGCTTCCATATTAACAATTATACGCAATCCAAAGCCTCGGGTGAACGTGTGCTTGAGGTGCTTAATCAGCCGATTGATGTTCAAGATGAGCCGGGCGCGATTGAGTTAGTGCCGGAGCATGTTCAAGGACATGTGAAATTTGATCATGTAACCTTTGCATATGGCAATAAAATGCCTGCAGTTGTAGACATTGATTTCGAAGTCAAGCCAGGGGCAGTAATTGGTTTCCTTGGCGGAACAGGCTCAGGAAAATCGACAATTATCCAGCTGTTAATGCGGGCCTATGATGTGAATAAAGGGTTAATCACGCTGGATGGTCAGGATATCCGCAAGATTGGGGTGCAAAGCCTGCGAAGCCAAATTGCATCGGTATTCCAGGAGACCTTCCTGTTCTCATCCTCAATTCGCAATAATATTGCTTACGGCATGAATAATGTCACTTTGGAGGAGATCATTCGGGCCGCTCAGCTGGCAAAAGCACATGACTTTATTATGGAGATGCCTGACGGCTATGATACGATCGTCGGCGAACGGGGCATGGGGCTTTCGGGAGGACAGAAGCAGCGGATTGCCATTGCGAGAGCGCTCCTGAAGAATCCACGAATTCTAGTTCTGGACGATGCAACCAGTGCTGTGGACATGGAGACTGAGCATGAGATCCAAGCAGGATTCCAGGAAGTGATGAAGGGGCGGACGACGTTCATCATTGCACACCGCATCTCATCACTGCGACATGCCGATGAAATTCTGGTGCTGGATCAAGGGCGGATTGCCCAGCGCGGCAAGCATCACGAGCTCATTGCGGTTCCAGGTCCTTATCAGGATGTATACCGCATTCAATATGCCGATTATTTGTCCCGCACATCAGGGACAGGAGAGGAGTGACGCTTTATGAGTACAGAAGCCCATTTGAATACATCTCCTGACCCGAAGAAAGCCCAGCCCGCCGGCTCCACGAACGACCGGTTTGTATATAAGGACGATGATGTGATTGATAAGGCGTTCGACTGGAAGCAGTTCGTGAGACTGTTTTCCTACATGAAGCCTTATGCCAAGCAGATGCTTCCACTGGTCATTATTATGATGGTGCTGGGGACCATAACGAAGCTGACCGTTCCTTATTTGACAAGTTTGGCAATTGACAAGGCCATTGCTCCAAAGGTCGGAAGCACTAGTTTACAGCTGCTCTATATGATTGCAGCAAGTGTTATCTTTCTGTACTTTGTTCAGTGGATCGCCGGTATATACCGGATTAAATATACGAATATCATTGGACAGCGGGTCATTTATGATCTGCGCTCTGACTTGTTCAGGCATATTCAGAAATTATCCTTTAATTTCTTTGACAAACGCCCAGCAGGCTCTGTATTGGTTCGGGTAACGAACGATATCAATTCCCTTCAGGATTTGTTTACGAACGGCGTTGTAAACCTGATGATCGACTGTGTCCAGCTCTGCGGGATTGTTGTAATCCTGCTTCTGATTAACTGGAAGCTGGGGCTGGCTGTCATTGTGACCGTTCCTATTATGTTCTTCATCTCTACCAAGCTGCGCCAGAAAATCCGTATCGCCTGGCAGGATGTACGCATGAAGAATTCGCGAATCAATTCCCACTTGAATGAATCTATCCAGGGCATACGCGTTACCCAGGCCTATACCCAGGAACAGGAGAACATGCAGTTCTTTGACGGAATGAACATGACGAGCAAGAAGTCTTGGGATAAGGCTTCTGCAATGAACCAGGCATTTGGCCCGTTGATTGAAATTACAGGCGGCTTCGGGACCTTGATTCTGTTCTGGCTCGGTGCCTACCTGATTCAGTCTGGCGAACTTACAGTTGGCTTGCTGGTTGCTTTCAGCAACTACGTCGGGAACTTCTGGGACCCGATTAACCGCCTTGGTCAAATGTATAACCAGCTGCTTGTTGCCATGGCTTCTTCCGAACGGATCTTTGAATACTTGGATGAGGAACCGGCGGTTAAGGATAAACCGGGTGCTCAGCCTATTCCGAAGATTCGCGGGGAGATCAAATTCAATAAGGTGATCTTCGAATATGAGAAAGGGCGGGCCGCCCTCAAGGGGATTGATCTTGATGTGCAGGCTGGGCAGTCCATCGCATTGGTTGGCCATACGGGATCAGGGAAGAGTACTATTATTAATCTGATTAGCCGGTTCTACGACATCACAGATGGACAAATCACAATAGATGGCCATGATATTCGCGATGTGACTCTACAAAGCTTGCGCGGACAGATTGGTATAGTACTTCAGGATACATTTATTTTCTCAGGCACCATTCGCGACAACATCCGGTTTGGTCGATTGGATGCCACAGACGAAGAGGTAGAAGCTGCAGCGCGGGCAGTGGATGCTCACGACTTTATATCCAAGCTTCCGGCCGGCTATGATACCGAGGTCGAAGAACGCGGCAGTGCACTGTCCATGGGACAGCGACAGCTCCTCTCCTTCGCGAGAGCGCTGCTGGCCAATCCGAGAATTCTCATTCTGGATGAGGCTACGGCAAGCATTGATACTGAAACAGAGCTGAAGATTCAGGAGGCTCTGAAGGTTCTGCTTCAGGGAAGAACCTCCTTCATCGTTGCACACCGACTCTCCACGATTAGACACGCAGATAAAATTGTAGTGCTGGATCATGGTGAAATTAAAGAGGAAGGTACCCATGCTGAGTTGGTTAAGCAAGGGGGAATTTATAACGGTTTGATTGAAGCACAGTTTCGATTTTTGTAACTTTTTGTCGTAATCCATAATTTTATAGCGGAGCACTCTTGCATTCTGCACAAGAAACCCTGAAAATAGATAGAAGAGTCATTTGATGATCTAAGGGGGATTTTGAGCCAATGTGGGGTGCTCCTTTTAGCGAAAAACCCAAAAAAATGCTGCTTCTTGGGAGCGGTGAATTGGGCAAGGAAGTAATTATTGAGGCTCAACGTCTAGGTGTGAAGACGATTGCTGTAGATCGATACGCCCATGCGCCCGCTATGCAGGTTGCCCATGAGCATCATGTGATGGACATGCTGGATGGTGAAGCGCTGAAGCGGTTGATCCGCAGCGAACGACCGGATGTGATCGTTCCGGAGATTGAAGCTATTGCGACTGAAGCGCTGCTTGAACTTGAAGTTGAAGGCTTTCACGTAGTTCCGACAGCTATGGCTGCCCGTTTGACCATGGATAGGGAAGGCATCCGTAGGCTGGCTGCAGAAGAACTGGGTCTTCCGACAGCGGCTTACCGTTTTGCGAACAGCTTTGAAGAACTGGAGGCTGCTGTGAAGGAACTTGGCGCACCTTGCATAGTGAAGCCGTTGATGAGTTCCTCGGGCAAGGGACAGTCGGTATGCCGCACCGTCGAAGATGCGAGAGCAAGCTGGACTGCAGCCGTAGAAGGAGCAAGAGCTAAAACGACTCGGGTAATTGTCGAGTCATTTGTTCCTTTTGAGAGTGAAATAACGCTGCTTACCGTTCGCTCTGTGTCCGGCACCGTATTTTGTCCACCGATCGGTCATATCCAGAAGGATGGGGATTATGTAGAATCCTGGCAGCCTCATCTAATGAGTGAAGCGCAGCTTCACGAAGCGGAGGAGATTGCCAGAAAGGTGACGGATGCGCTTGGCGGTTACGGATTATTCGGCGTAGAACTGTTCGTGACAGCTCAAGGTATTGTATTCAGTGAAGTGTCTCCTCGCCCGCATGATACGGGAATGGTGACGATGGTGACACAAGATTTATCTGAATTTGCTTTGCATGTCCGTGCTATCCTTGGATTTCCTGTAAATGAAGTACACTTGCTTACACCTGGAGCCTCGGCCACCTTGAAGGCAGATCGTGAAGGTGAGACCTTCATGATTTCCGGTCTGGCTGAAGCTCTGGAGATTCCCCGTACACAGGTTCGCGTCTTTGGCAAACCGGTTTGTAAGCCAGGACGCCGGATGGCTGTTGCACTCAGTGCATCTGAGAATGTGGAGACCGCCCGCCTCCACGCCAAAAAAGCGGCAAGTATAATAAAGGTGGAGTGGCCAGAATGAGTAATGAGGTTTGTGCACCAATGCTTGTGATCCGTGAATGCTGCACGGAAGATGCGAGAGCAATGACGTCACTTATGCGTCAATTAAATTATCCGACAACGCTAAACGTCATGAAGGAGCAGCTGGCCATGCTTGAGAATGATAGTCAGCATTCTACGCTGGTCGCCGAAGTAGATGGAGCTATTGTGGGTACTATTGCCTTAGAAGTGGTACGGACTCAAGATATGGCAAAGCCGATCGCTAAGATCACTTCTTTGGTCATTGATGAGAAACATCGAAAGCAGGGCCTTGGCAAGAGGCTGGTTAACGAAGTTGAGAGCCGGGTAAGAAGATTAGGCTCCTCTCATCTGCTAGTTGGCTGCAAGGCTGATGGACCTTCTGTAAAGGCAACAGCTTTCTATGAGCGTTTGGGCTTTGAGTGCAACGGATATCGTTTGAGCAAAACCTTATAAAATCTTCAAGTTACTCGAATCATCCCCTTTTGGGGATGATTTTTTTGTGTTTGGCAGTTCTATCCCAAACTCTGGGGGATAGGGACCACCGATTTATTTTACGCCCGAGTGGGATGCGACCAAGGCTTCTGTTCGGCGCTCTCGCTGATTTAAGATATTTCCTATCATTTTCAAGATGACCTCTTCTTTGAAACATGTTAAAATGTGACAAGAAACCTTATCAATGGGAGAAAATGATACCGGAAGGGGAAACAGCATGAAAAAGAGCACAAAAAGTCGGACCCTCGGCATATTATCTGTTGCTTTGGGATTAATGATCTTCACAGCAGGAGGTTCATTAACTGCTCCGATGGCTGCGGCGTCCGTGCCAACCAAATTAAATTATTCACAAATTCAGAGTGATTATGCGGCCGAGGTTGTACAGCTTGTTAATAAAGAACGGAAGAAGGCAGGACTAAAGCCGCTTACGGTTCATACAAATCTGACTAAGCTGGCAAAGACGAAGGCCATTGACATGTATACTCATAATTATTTTAGCCATACCTCTTCCAAGTACGGATCACCTTTCGATATGATGGACGCTTATGGAATCTCTTTTAAATATGCAGGCGAGAATCTGGCTAAAGGGCAGCGCTCACCAGAGCAAGTGGTTAAAGATTGGATGAACAGCTCGGGTCATAAGCAGAATATATTGAATCCCCATTATACCTTGATCGGCGTCGGTTATTATAACGGGCTTTGGTCACAAGAATTCATAGGTAAATAACAATAAGTCGTCCTTCGGTTAATCCGGAGGGCGGCTTATTTGTTATTGAAGCCGTAGGAAGAATAAAGAGAAATATTTAGAAATTGCTGATTTGCAAAATGAGAAAAGAAGTTTTATGTTTATTAAAGTCATCAATTATGAACCCGTTTAAATAAAGGGAAATTGCGTGAGACAAGCTGGAGGGATCAAGAATATGCGGTCAACGGCATGGATATGGCGGATAGCAAGTGTGGCATCAATTGTAACTACCATCCTGCTGCTTTGTGGTTTTATTTATGCAGTGAGGGACATTATGAATCCTTCCGCAGAGCATTCTGTGGGAACAAATACAGCAGCGGAACCAAAGGCAACAAGTCCGGGACTTCCACCGGGTCAGACGGGTGTCGTTGTGATCGGAGATTCTTTGGCAAAAGGTACAGGTGATGATGAAGGCAAGGGGTTTGCCCGCCGGACAGTGGATCTGCTTCAGGCTGAGAATAAGGCGCATACCGTCAAATTGCTGGGCAATCTGGGCATCAACGGCCTAACGACCCAGCGGCTGGTGCCTATGCTGGAGGAGACAGGGGTTCAGCATATGCTCAAGGAAGCTAACGTCATTCTCCTGTCTATCGGCGGCAATGATCTGTTTGCAGGGGCGCAAGCGATGCAGACCGGAGATCTTCCTACAGAGCAGGAGCTGGAGGCCTCAGTTGTAGAGGCCTCAAAACGGCTTAAGACGATCGTTGGACGGATTCACTCCATTAACCCGGATGCGCGCCTCGTATATATCGGACTCTACAATCCCTTTTCTGATCTGAAAGATATGCGGGAGATTGGCAATCAAGCCGTAGCAAGGTGGAACCGTGTGGCCTTGGATATAGTGAATGGGGTAGCCGGAGCCAATGTCACACCTACCTATGATCTGTTTGTAAACAACCTATCTGTATATATTTCAGGTGATCATTTTCACCCGAATGGAGACGGCTATCAGCAAATTGCTGAACGTATCGTACAAGGGTTAGATTAAGAGGTTAAAGAAATAAAGAAGTAAAGGAGTGTAATAGTTCATGGTCGCAAATGACTCATCTGACAGCAGCCGGCGCGATATCGTTCTGGATGTAATGCATTTAAAGAAGAAGATCAAACGCAAATGGATCATTCAGGATGTTACTTTTGACGTGAGGGCAGGTGAAATTTTTGGCTTCCTGGGGCCGAACGGTGCAGGCAAAACAACAACCATCCGTATGCTGGTTGATTTGATCAAGCCCACCGAGGGCTCTGTTAAGGTTTGCGGCTATGACGTCAATCGTGATCCTGAACAAGCATTAGCCTATGTGGGCTCCATCGTAGAGAATCCGGAGGTTTATCCCTATTTAACCGGCTGGGAGAACCTGGAGCACTTTGCAAGAATGCAGCCTGGAATTGACCAGGAGCGGATTCAGGAGGTTGTGGACACGGTTCGACTGGAACAGCGGATTCATGATAAGGTTCGCACATATTCTCTGGGGATGCGTCAGCGTCTCGGCATTGCCCAAGCACTGCTGGGCAGACCTAAGCTGCTGATTTTGGATGAGCCGACCAATGGTCTTGATCCTAAGGGAATTAAGGAGATGAGAGAGTTTATCCGCAGGCTGGCAGCGGAGGGGATGGCGGTCTTCGTATCAAGCCATTTGCTAAGCGAAATTCAGCTGCTCTGTGACCGGGTAGCGATTATTAGCCGAGGGCGCGTGCTTGCCGTAGGCAATGTGGATGAGCTGATCCAAGGAAGCTCTAATTATGTGGTTTGGAATTTCAATATAGCCCAGAAGGGTTCGGAGATTATGAAGGAGGCAGGCATTGAACTTATTGAAGATCCGGAGTCTATTCTAGATGATGCGATCATTGCTGGCATGGGAAAGAATGCTGTGGTGGCCATTATGGAGGAAGATCAGATTGCGAAGATGCTTCCCCGTCTGGTTGAAGCAGGTGTCGAAGTTCTGTCTGTGCATAAAATCAATCCTACACTGGAACAGCTGTTCTTGGAAATGACGGAGGGTGAAGCGATTGAGTAGTGTTCTGCCGTTAATCAAAAATGAAACGATCAAAATGATCAAGAAAAAACGATTTCTTGTTGTAATTCTTGTCCTGCTGGTCCTGGTGCCGATGTTCACATACGCTCAGATGAAGTCTGCGGAGAACAACAGAAGCAAGTTCGGGGCGGATTGGCGCAGAGAGCTGCAGCAGGCAATTACGGATAACCAGAATTCACTTAGCAGCGACCGTGTCCCTGATGAATGGAAAAAATACCGTCAGATCTATATTCAGCAGATGAAATATTATCTTGATCATGACGTGAATCCTAAGGAACCCGGAGGGGTGACTTTTACTCGCGAATTTATGAATAATGCCGCCTCCCTGTTCATCCCGCTTCTGATTATGGGGGTTGGAGCAGACATCGTATCTTCTGAGCGGATAGGTGGGACCATTAAAATGCTGCTTACACGCCCGGTTAGAAGATGGAAGGTGCTCCTTAGCAAGCTGATTACCTTGATTATGTTCGTATCTCTGATCGTAGTTTCAGCTTTTGTGATATGCTATTTGATCTCGGGGCTTGTATTCGGTTATCAAGGGTTTGATATGCCAGTGTTCACGGGCTTTCAGCTGAGCGGCTCCGATATGGATATTTCCGGCGTGCATTCCGTGCCGCAATGGCTGTACCTGTTCATGCAGCTCGGGCTGATCTGGTTTGTGAGCGTCGTCGTATCCTTGCTGGCCTTCATGGTATCGGTTCTGGTGCGCAGTACGGCTGCAAGCATTGTCATAATGATGGCAGCTCTCATTGCGGGAAGCATTCTATCGAATATGGCGTCTGCTTGGGAAAGCGCCAAGTATCTGTTCATGGTTAATTTGAATTTGACTGATTATCTGGCAGGCTCACCGGCCCCTATAGAGGGGATGACGCTTGGATTTTCACTGGCGGTGCTTGCAGTTTGGGGGGCAGCTTCGCTCGTAGTTTCATTCACTGTCTTTACGAAACAGGATATATTGAATTAAAATGGACAAGTATAACAAAACATCTGTTTGCATTTGGGAGTTTTCATCCTAAATAGAGAGTAAATAAAGGGGGAGCATGAATGGTCGATCAAATCGATTTGTTCGCGGATGGCTCCGGGAATAACACGGGCACCGCTGGATACGACGCGGACGACATTCAGGTGCTCGAAGGGCTTGTCGCGGTCCGCAAAAGACCAGGTATGTATATCGGCAGCACGAGCTCGTCGGGATTACATCATCTGGTTTGGGAAATCGTGGATAACGCAGTGGACGAGCATCTTGCCAAATATTGTACGAAGATTGACATTGTCTTGCACAAGGACGGTTCGGTTACGGTATTTGATAACGGTCGGGGAATTCCGACAGGAATGCATAAGACGGGTGTTCCAACACCTCAGGTCGTATATACGATCCTGCATGCTGGCGGAAAGTTCGGCGGTGGAGGTTATAAGAAATCCGGAGGTCTTCACGGTGTAGGCGCTTCAGTGACGAATGCCCTCTCTGAATGGCTGGAAGTAGAGATTTACCGGGAAGGCAAAATCCATAAGATGCGCTTTGAATATTGGGTCGATAAGAAGGGGACAGAGCATGTAGGTGAGCCCGTGACCGGTCTTGAAGTGCTGGGAAATACGAATCGTACGGGTACCAAGGTCACTTTTAAGCCAGACATTCGGGTATTTCAAGGTGGAATATCACTGAATTACGATACACTCGCGGAACGTTTACAGGAGATTGCTTTTCTGAATTCGGGCCTGAAAGTGACCCTGAAGGATGAGCGCTCCGACCGTTTCGACGAGTTTTTTTACGAGGGCGGTGCGAGCCAGTTCGTCGAGTTCCTCAATGAAGGCAAGGATGTGCTTCACGATGTCATACACTTTAGCGCCGAACGTGACGATATTGAAGTAGAGATTGCCATGCAGTACAACGTGGGTTACACTGAGACACTGGTGTCCTTCGTGAACTCCATTCCGACCCGCGGAGGCGGAACCCATGAGACAGGATTTAAGACAGCCTACACCCGGGCAATGAACGATTACGCCCGGAAGGTAAATATGCTCAAAGAAAAGGATAAGAACCTTGAAGGCGGAGATTTACGTGAAGGCATGATGGCGGTCATCAGTGTGAAGATGTCTGAAGTGGAATTCGTTGGACAGACGAAGGATCAGCTCGGGAGCGCTTCCGCACGGAGTGCTGTGGATGCCGTTGTATCGGAGAAGCTTCAGGTGTTCCTGGAGGAGAATCCACAGGTAGCACAGGTACTGATTAAGAAGGCGGTTCAGGCCTCCAAAGCACGCGAGGCGGCCCGCAAGGCGCGGGATGATATGCGTAGCGGCAGGAAGCGTAGCGAGAGCTCGAACCTGGGCGGCAAGCTGACCCCGGCTCAATCGAAGGACTTCACCAGAACCGAGCTGTTCATTGTCGAAGGGGACTCCGCTGGAGGTTCTGCCAAGCAGGGAAGGGACTCCAAGATTCAAGCGATCTTGCCGCTGAAGGGGAAGCCGATGAACCCGGAGAAGGCGAAGCTTGCTGACATTATGAAGAACGATGAATATCGTGCTATTATTGCAGCGATTGGCGCTGGTATAGGGACGGAATTTTCCGTTGAGGACAGCAATTTTTCCAAAATCATCATTATGACGGATGCGGATACGGATGGCGCTCACATACAGGTGCTGCTCCTTACCTTCTTCTACCGGTATATGAAGCCTCTAATTGATAGCGGCCGCGTGTATATTGCACAACCGCCGCTTTACAAGCTGACAAGACGTTCAGGGAAGTTGGAGACAGTGCGATATGCCTGGACCGATGACCAGCTGCAGAACTACTTGAAGGAATTCGGAAAGAATTTTGAACTTCAGCGTTACAAGGGCTTGGGTGAGATGAATCCTGAGCAATTGTGGGAGACCACGATGAACCCAGATACACGCACACTGCTTCAGGTTCAGATTGAGGATGCGGCTAAGGCGGAACGCCGTGTATCGACGCTCATGGGAGACAAGGTAGATCCGCGGAAGCGCTGGATTGTCGAGAATGTTGATTTTACAGAGTTTGAAGAATAGAAGGTGAACGGATGAGTATGCTGGAAAGCTTTTTGCCGGCTTATCTAGAAGAGGTGGTCGGTGACCGTTTTGGAAGATACTCGAAATACATTATTCAAGACCGGGCTATTCCCGATGTGAGAGACGGATTAAAGCCCGTGCAGCGCCGGATTCTCTACGCGATGTACGATTCAGGCAACACCCCCGACAAGCCGTACAGGAAGTCAGCCAAGACCGTCGGAGATGTGATGGGCAACTATCATCCGCATGGGGACTCCTCAATTTATGAGGGCATGGTGCGGATGGCGCAGCCGTGGAAGATGGGGCACGTGCTCGTGGACGGGCACGGGAACTGGGGCTCGCAGGATGATGATCCAGCAGCAGCTATGCGCTATACCGAGGCGAGACTATCTCCTATTGCCTTAGAGCTGCTTCGGGATATTGAGAAGCGGACGGTTCTGTTCAAAGATAATTTTGATAATACGGCCAAGGAGCCGGTCGTGCTTCCGGCAAGATATCCGAACCTGCTCGTGAATGGGGTCAGCGGGATCTCTTCCGGTTTTGCCACGGAAATTCCTCCTCATAACCTGAAGGAAGTTATTGATGCGTGCATTAGGCTGATGGAGAAGCCGGGAACTGAGCTTGAAGAGCTGATGGAGATTGTGAAGGGTCCGGATTTCCCTACAGGCGGCATCATTATGGGGGAAGAAGGAATCCGGGAAGCCTATCGTACGGGGAAAGGACGGATATACTTAAGATCGAAGACAGACATCGAGACGCTTCGGGGGGGCAAGCAGCAAATTGTAGTAACCGAGATCCCTTACCAAGTCGTGAAGTCTCGACTCGTAACAGCCATGGAGAATATCCGTTTGGAGAAGAAGGTTGAGGGGATCGCCGAGGTTCGTGACGAGAGCGGACGGGCAGGGCTTCGCATTGTGATCGAGCTGAAAAAGGATGCGGATGCACAAGGAATTCTAGCCTACTTACTTAAGAAGACGGACCTTCAGGTCAACTACAACTTTAATATGGTTGCGATTGTTAACCGGACACCGCTGCAGCTGGGTTTAAAGCAAATTATTGATGCTTATATTGCTCACCAAAAAGAGGTTGTCACGCACCGGACACAGTATGAGCTGGAGAAAGCGGAGGATCGGGCCCATGTCTTGGAGGGTCTGGTCAAGGCACTGAATATTTTGGATGAAGTGATCGCAGCCATCAAAGCCTCTAAGAACCGGGCAGATGCACAGAACAATCTGCAATGGATGTTCGGCTTCAGTGAGCGCCAGGCGGATTCCATCCTGACCCTGCAGCTGTACCGGCTTACTAATCTTGAAATCACGCAGCTGGAGAAGGAGCTTGCAGATGTTCAGAAGAAGATTCAAGCGCTTCGCGCTATTCTGGACAGTGAGAAGAAGCTGATCTCCGTTATCAAGAAGGAGCTGCTGGAGATTCGGGACAAGTATGGTATCGACCGACGCTGCGTCATTCAAAGTGAAGTTGAGGAACTTAAGGTGAATCTTGAAGTCCTGGTCAATCAGGAGGATGTGCTTGTCACCCTTTCTGGAGAAGGATATATCAAGCGGACCAGCATGCTTTCCTTTACCCGTTCTGGCGGGGAGCGTGAGGGATCGGGTGTGAAGGAGCAGGATTACGTCAAGTATATCTTTGATGTGAACACATTGGAGAATCTGTTGATCTTCACACAGCGGGGACAGTACTTCCTGCTGCCGGTTCATCAAATTCCTGAGTTTAAGTGGAAGGACAACGGCACGGCCATTGTTAATGTAATACCTCTTTCCAAGGAGGATCGTATTGTTAGTGTGCTGCCTGTACGAAGCTTCGAAGAGGAAGTAAGTCTTGTCTTTGTGACCAAGCGGGGGCAAGTCAAGCGGACTGCACTTAAGGAATATGAGACCAAGCGGTCTGGTGCGGTTGCTGCATGCAAGGTAGGGAAAGAGGATGAAGTTATCTCTGTTAAGGTAAGCCAAGGCAACAAAGATATTCTGCTCTTAACCAAGCTTGGAATGGCTATTCGCTTCCAGGAAAGCGAGGTCGCCAGCATGGGCCGTGTAGCAGCAGGTGTTCGCGGGATTCAGTTAAGACCAGAAGATGAAGTTGCGGCATCGTTATGGGTAGAAGGCGAAGAAGGCGAGATTCTAGTCATCTCTGATTTAGGTTATGCCAAGCGGTCACTGCTTCTTGATTATGCGACTCAAAGCCGGGGCGGCAAAGGAATACAGACCTTTGAATTCAAGGAAGGCAAGCGTGTGAAACCGAACGGGAATTACATTGTGGGCGGGTTCCATTGTAAAGAGCCGCTCCAATTGGCCGCGGTGACTCGGATCGGACAAATGATTCCATTTACTTCAGAACAGGCTCCATTAGCTGAGCGGAAGTCGATCGGCAAGGCTGTTGCCTCCGTAGCGAAGGACGATTATATTATAGATTTACTGGTTCGTGAGGAGACAAAACGCTGATTCCAGCATTACACCTCCCCTATACTACGTGCGATAAATGACGAAGAAGAGCTATTCCAAGGATCAAATTTCCGAGGAATAGCTCTTCTTTTGTCGTTTAAAGCCATGCAGCAGGAATTTGCTTCTTAGATCGCGAAAATAAGCCAAATCAATCACGCGCTAAGGTGCCCGATAACTGGGGGGATGATGATGTATACGGACGATTTTGCCAAGCTATGGTCCAAATTGACGAAGGATTACCAGATGCATATGGAAAGTGAACTTACGCCTTCTTTAACGGAATCGCAGCTTGCTGTGCTGGAACTGCTCGGGGATCAGCCTAAGATGAAACCATCGGAAATGATCCCCTATTTGGCAACAACACCGGCGGCAGTTACGATGCTGCTTGATCGAATGGAACGGGGAGGACTTATTCACCGCGAACGGGATGAAGCGGACCGCAGAATTGTGTGGGTCTCCATCACCGAGCATGGGAAAGAGGAAGCGGAGCGGGGAAAGGAGGTTCGCAGCCGTTTTCTGGGCGAAGTATTGGACCGCATATCGACACATAATCAACAGCTGCTTGTATACTTACTGGGGAAGATCACGAGTCAGAAATAGCTTATGTTTGTGATTTGGTAGTGTAACCTTTACAATGATTACAGATCTTTCGCGCTTGTAAGGCGTAGATGCGTAAGATGCAGACTAATGAGGGCAACCGGAGTGATACAATGTTGATTAAAGTGGATGATTTATCAAGCCCGGAAGTGGCTGAGCTGATCAGGGAACATCACCGGGAGATGGCGCTCCATTCCCCGGAAGAAAGTATGCACGCTCTTAATTTAGACGAGCTGAGACAGTCTGATATTACCTTTTGGACAGCTTGGGAGCAGGGTGATCTCCTGGGCTGCATAGCTATCAAGGAGCTGGATGCCCAGCATGGAGAGATTAAATCTATGAGAACAGTCTCATCCCATCAGGGGAAGGGAGTTGCTAGGCAGCTGCTTAAGCATCTTATTGAAGAAGCTAGGAGACGTGGTTATAGCCGGCTTAGCTTGGAGACAGGATCCCCCGATTTTTTCGAGCCAGCTAGGAAGCTGTATGCGGTGTTCGGATTTGAAGTCTGCGGTCCATTTGCAGATTACATAGAGGATCCCTACAGCGTGTTTATGACGAAACAGCTAGGATGAGCTTGGATGAAGGTACAAGAAGGGATGAGCAGATTTCTGCTCATCCCTTCTTGTGTTAATGGCACCTGCGAAGAATTTACAGCTGAAGAGTGCGCTCAGGCCATAGATTCCAAGGATATTGCTGTGGAGGGGCAGACTTCAGCTCCACAGGCTCTTTCGTAACCGGATGGGGGACACCGACAAAGGCGGACCACAGCGCGATTTGCTGTCCGGGCTTGTTCACCTGTGCCCCGTATTTCTGATCCCCGTACAGGGGGCATCCTCGATGGCTGAACTGGACGCGGATTTGGTGTGGACGTCCGGTGTGAAGCTCTACCTGAACCAAGCTATAGCCGTCTTGCGCCGTGCCTAGGATTCGATAGTCCAGGATTGCTTCTTTGGCTCCAGGCGTCCCTTTAGGAACCACACTAACGGTATTGGTCCGTTCATCCTTCAGTAAGTAGTCTGTGAGCCGCCCTTGACTGACTTTGGGCGCTCCGTGGATGACGGCCAGATACGTCTTCTCAAAGCTTCGGCTGCGAACCGCTTCCGAAAGACGTGAGGCTGCCTTCGAGGTCTTGGCAAAGATCATAGCGCCTCCTACCGGTCTATCAAGCCGGTGAACAAGCCCTAAGTAGACATTGCCAGGCTTTTGATATCTGTGTTTCAGATCTTCCTTAAGAAGGGTCAGCATATCGGGATCCCCGCTTGCATCCTCCTGGGTCGGCACATTTACGGGCTTCTCCACGCTTAACAGGTGATTATCCTCGTAAAGAATGCGCATGGAGGGCTGACTGACGGTTCTAGGGCAAGCTTCCTCTCCCACGTCTATTCCTCCCAGCGGCCCAAAATTCCGCAAGGCAGATGCAGGCCGGAAGCCGTGATTGGCAGTCCCAGTTCACCGGCCGAAATCCGGCCGCCATATGTTTTCTTCACAGTCATAGACAGCATGTTATGCAGCACGGTCGGGGAAATCCCCGTCGTATAAGAGTTGATCAGGAAGAAGAGCGGCTTGTCCGACAGAATGGAGAGGCAGGACTCCAGGAACGGATAGAGGCTCTGCTCGAGCTTCCACATTTCCCCGCCAGGTCCTCTTCCGTAGGAAGGGGGGTCCATAATAATTGCATCATAACGGTTGCCGCGGCGCTGTTCCCGCTGTACAAATTTGAAGACGTCATCCGTAATGAAGCGGACCGGCCGGTCTCCAAGACCGGAGAGCTGAAGATTCTCCTTGGCCCACTGCACCATGCCTTTGGCTGCATCCACATGAACTACACTTGCACCAGCCGAAGCTGCGGCTACAGAGGCACCGCCGGTGTAGGCGAAGAGATTAAGCACCGAGATCGGGCGCTTCGCATCTGCAATCTTGTCCATCATCCATCTCCAGTTGGCGGCCTGTTCTGGGAACAAGCCGGTATGCTTGAAGTTGGTTGGACGAATATGAAATTTGAGGTGATCATAGGAAACTGTCCATCGTTCGGGGAGCGGCTTCTTCATATCCCATTGACCGCCTCCGGAGGAGCTGCGATGATAGTGGCCATGAATATTCTTCCAGAGCCCAGTCTCATTAGCGATCGGCCAGATGATTTGCGGATCGGGTCTACGCAGAATAACGTCTCCCCAACGTTCAAGCTTGTCACCGCTGCCGGTATCAATTAATTCATAGTCTTGCCAGTCATTTGCAACATACATGCCATGATCCATCCTTCCACATGAACAAACGTCGGCTCCGCCTTCATAAAAAAAGAAGAGCGGAGCCGTTATATTTACATTTAGATTATATTGTACCTCATTTTGCCTGCATCATGCCACCATGGGTCAAAGAAATGATCCGGTTATAAAAGGTGATGGTCAAGACGATAGTAATCTTGTACATGGACGGATTGAAATCCACAGGCCTGATAGAGGTGCTGAGCTTTGTCGTTGGTCACAGCAACCTCCAGCAGAACCTCTCGTCCCTGCATTGCCTCTTGAGCGACGATATAGCGCAGAAATCTCCGGCCAAGTCCCTGACCTTGAAGATGCGGAAAAATTGAGAAACCATAGATTAGGCTCTCATTCTGGCTGGTGCTGACACGGAGCGACCCCGCGATCTCCTGCTTAGTCTCCATTACATACAGTACGGACCCTTCCTCCTGCTGCTGTTCATCGTACCAGTTCTCGGCTTCCTCTCTTGTACAGTCGAAGTTTAGCACGTTCATGCTGATAACTGCTTCTCTATCTTCGAGCTTTCCCTCTCTGATCTGGCAACTTTGATTGGGCAGGGCATCCTTTATGGCGTCTTTATCCAGAAACTTCATTTGATGCTCCGAGAACGAAAAGCTTCCACCAGATGCTTCAACAAACGCTTTTCCGGAAGAGGATTTGGATGGGGTGATGAGCAGGATTTCACTGAAGCCTTTGTTATGTATTGTTGTCAGAGCCTCCTTAAGGAGGGTTGTCGCGTGGCCAAGCCTTCGGTAATCCGGGTCAACCATACCACTGACTTCCATCTTGTCTCCAAAAGGGTAAAGCGCCAAAAAAGCAATCATATTCTTATTGTCCCAGATTGCGAATTCTAGCTGATCTTCGTTCTCCTTTCGCTTAAGCAGCGTATCCCAATTCAGCTTTAAAGCGATATGATCCGCAGCCTCAACCCGCTGCTGCAGCTGCTTCACCTGTGTCCAATTGTACTGACAACGTAGCATAATAGGCCTCCTTAATCTCCATTTATTTATATTTTATGCAGAATTGAACTTGAACACAACGACATGCGGATTTTTATAAGTTCACCGTGTTTCCTTCGTTCTTGACAAGAACAGGACAAGGGGAGTAGCTTTGTAATATTAACGCACTACAGGAGGACAAGATGGCGGCTGTAATCGAGATGAAGAATGTAACTTGGCGTCGTGAGGGTAAGACTGTGTTAAGCGGCATTGATTGGACAGTGAATGCTGGGCAGCACTGGGCCTTATTCGGTCTGAACGGATCCGGTAAAACTACATTGTTAAATATGATCAATGGATATATCTGGCCTTCGGAGGGAGAAATTTATGTCCTGGGACACAAGCTTGGTTCGGTGGATATGCGGGAGCTTCGCCGCTCGATCGGTTGGGTAAGCTCATCTTTGCAAGAGAAATTGTATGGTAAGGATACCGCTCAAGATCTAATTGTCAGCGGGAAATATGCTTCGATTGGCTTATATGAGAAGCCTGCAGCAGAGGATTATGAGAAGGCAGAGGCGCTGATGAAGCAGCTGCGATGCCAGCATCTGCTGGACCGCAGCTATCAAACATGCTCCCAGGGGGAGAAGCAAAAGCTTCTCATTGCCAGAGCACTGATGGCAAACCCCAAGCTGCTAATTTTGGATGAGGCATGTAATGGACTTGATTTTATATCCAAAGAGAGTTTGCTGGACAGCATTGAAGAGCTCTCAAGCCAGCCGGATGCGCCGCATATGCTGTATGTAACACATCATACGGAAGAGATTTTGCCTGTATTTGGACATGCGCTTCTTCTGCGCCGGGGCAAGGTGTTTGGAAGTGGCCAGACGAAGGAAATGCTCACTGCAGAGCGTCTCAGTGACTTCTTCGAAATGCCGGTTGATGTCAATTGGAGTCATGATCGAGCCTGGCTTGCCAGAAACTAGAATATAATCTGCGACCTTTCTTTATTAAATAACGTAAATATCCATATAGTTCTTATATAGTATGTTATTGATAATGGAGGAATGCAGATGCAAGCAGGGACAGAAGCAAAACCGAATAAGCCGGGGAAAAATGTTAACGTCGGGAAAGCTGCTGGATGGATTGTTGCAGCTTTGGTATTGGTCTTAATCGGGATTAACAGCTTTGCACAGGTTCAATATGGTCATGTTGGATTGTACAAAACCTTCGGGAAGCTCAATGATAACGTGCTATCCCCGGGAATTCATCTGAAGCTGCCATTTATTCAGACTGTCATTCAGGTAAATACTCAGGTTACCAAGACAGAGACGGATACATCGGCCTCTTCCAAAGACCTTCAGCCGGTTTCAACCCATGTTGCGGTGAACTATTCGGTGAACAAGGATACTGCATTTAATTTAATGAATAATATCGGCGGTAATTTTGATTCCGTCATTATTAATCCGGCCATTCAGGAGATTGTTAAGGAAGTGACGGCCAAATATCCGGCAGAGGATCTGATCGCAAAGCGTGATGCAGTCTCGACGGAAATTTCAGAGCATTTAACCAAGCGGCTGCTCAAATACGACTTGACTGTTAAAGATATCAATATTGTGAATTTTAAATTCTCAGAAGCGTTTAATCAGTCGATCGAAGCCAAGCAGGTAGCCCAGCAGCAGGCGCTGAAGGCAGAGAATGACCTCAAGCGTGTAGAAATTGAAGCTAAGCAGAAAATCGCTCAGGCTCAGGCTGAAGCGCAGGCGCTGAAACTGAAGAAGCTAGAGGTCACGCAAGAGCTTGTACAGTTAAAGCAAATCGAGGTGCAGGAGAAAGCGTTGGAGAAGTGGGACGGCAAACTGCCATCCGTTACCGGAGGAGCCACCCCGTTCATTGACATCGAATCCATTACCGGCAAGCAAAATTAAATGAAGAATGAAGGCAAAGAGGAGCTTGTACAGCTTCTCTTTTTCTTGTGCAAATTTATATTCTGAACCCGCGTTCAAGGGAATATGTTAAAAGCAAGGTCTGAAAGAGGGCACTAATTCGGAGGCAGGAGAGTATGATGGAGAACGGGATCACAGATTGGATTAATTTCTGGCCGACCTTTCGTTTATCCGTACTGATGAGCTTGCTCGGCGCACTGATCGGCCATTACTCGAAGAATGGGGTGATTCAGTTTCCTCTGTTTGTCATTCCTTATGAACGGGGAGGCTGGATAGAGAATATTCGGAATATGACCTGGAAGCGGGCCGACGGGTTGCGCAAGGCCGTCTTATATGTGCTGCTCATTCCCTTGGACGTGATCTTGTTTGTTCTGGGAGCCAGAAACGAGTCTCGCTCGGGTAAGCGTGTTTATCTTGAGCTTGGTTTGCTTGGAGATATTCTGATAGGGATCGGAACGGGTGTACTGGCTAAGACAGCGGTTGAGATGGCAGGAAGTGAGAGTGTTTATGCAGAGGTAAGTGCTGCCTTTATTGCAGGTTTTGCGGGGTTATCTTACATACGGGAAAGACAGCAGAAAGATCTTGGACTTGATCGCCAGCTGAACCCGAGTGATGTAGCCGAAGCTTCATTGCAAGGGGAGCAGCACCGCGATGAAGATGCTATTAAGCAGCCCGGAAATATGAAATAGATGCCTATAGACATAGAGTAGATTCATCTATAATGTAAAAATTAGGAGGCGATGTGTGATGAATAGTAAAATCAATGTAACTTCACACGAGTATAAGGAGCTGGAGAAGCTGGCTAATATCGTCAACAACTCCAATGTATCGATCGGACAGCGAAAAATTGCAAAAGCGCAGTATGAAGCCATTCTTCGGCTGGCTAAAAATCGTCCTAATACCCCTCGTCTAATTGTATAATCGCTATATACAGTGAAGCGCTTGGATTCTCCCCGCTTAGGTACACACCGAAGCAGCAAGGAGACCAAGTGTTTTTTTTATTTCTTCGTGCCCTGCTGCAGGGGAAAAAGTGCCCAAATCACTTAAAGAAGTACAGGAGCCGTCTTCTCGTGAGGCTACAGAACATACATTATTTTGTAATTCAAATTCGCTCAAAAGGTGGTAAAGAGAAGATGGAAAAATTTTTTGACCATGAAGGATTCGAATTCTGCCATAAGCGGAAGAAGCATCATCACCGCAAACTGAAATGCTTCACTAAAACGCACGTTAAGACATTCGTAAAAAAAGTCACCTATGTGCCTAAAGTGAAAAAGTTCCACAAATCCTTCGTACACTTCGAAGTCCATCCTTGTCCTAAACGTCGCCATCATGACCATCACCGTAAATGCGGCTGGTAATCAGCTGCTAAAGATCGGGGCCTTAACGGCCCCTCTAAATTTTAGTACAATTAAACTAGTAGAGAACTATGAACCATCTACCAAACTATTACAGCAGGAGAGATGAATCCCTTGAGAATACTAGCGATCAGTGACATTCATGGATGCTATGAGGAGTTCTGTGACTTATTGGAACAGGTGAACTATAATTCTGCAGAGGACCGCCTTGTCTTGGTCGGTGATTATGTAGACCGGGGACCGCGAAGCAGGGAGGTCATTGACCTGTTGATTCGTCTTCAAGAGGAAGCTAAGGTCATTATTTTAAGGGGGAACCATGATCAGATGATGCTGGATGCATTGCTTCGTGATGAGGACCAGCGCTGGTTAAAAAATGGTGCACTTTATACGCTTAAGAGCTATTACGGAGATGAGATCGACGTAGAGAACTATAATTCGAGTACATATGAGAAGGCAAAAGGCTGGATCAAGCAGAATTATGCTCATCATCTTGAGTTTCTGGATGGCTTGGAGCTTTATTATGAGTCAGAGCAGTATATATTCGTGCATGCCGGGATTAACCCTGCTTATAAGGATTGGAAGCAGCAGCCAAAGTCGGATTTTATATGGATTAGAGAAGCCTTTTTTAACCATTCTACCAACCTGGACAAGCCCGTAGTCTTTGGACATACGCCTGTGCTCAACCTGCATGATTGTGAAGAGATCTGGATCAATGACGATAAAATCGGTATTGATGGGGCATGTGCTTATGGAAAACGGCTGAATTGTCTTGAAATTAATGAGCAAGGGGAGTACAAGAGCTACTTTGTTCAAAAAAACTGAGTGATTTCATGTAAGAAAACCTAACTAAGTTAGGGGATGAAGATGCCTTAGATCTACTTGCTTTAGTGCTTTCAAGTGATCTAAGGTATTTTGATTTAGCAAGCGATCCTTCATTTCGTCCATGGTTCTATGATGATCATTTACTGATTTTCGTATGCCAAACTTACTAGATTTGAGAAATCCACAGCAGAAAAGTAGTCTTTTGAACTATTTAGAACGAACTTGCTATGCACGATATTAATAATAGAGAGCAGGTTACTTATGATTTCTTTTGAAAGAATACATACATAGAAAGAGGGGACTTCCGATTTCATGAGAACCCATGTAATGGAGCTGGTTAGTGGTGATCAGCTAAAGTCGGATACATTTAATCAGGCAGGCTTGCACGTACTTGCGAAAGGAACGCGAATCCGCAATGAAGAAATCGCACTGCTGATTAGACAGAGCATAGATTATGTTGATATTGAGCCGCGGCAGATCAGCATCGATGGTTCTTCTGAAGAGGAGCAGAGCTTTGCTCACAGCTTCAGCCAAAGACTGCGGGATAACTTTGAGTTCACAATTCAGGCGTACCAGTCCGTATTTCTAGAAGCTTTGACGAACGGGAAGATTAACCAAGATAGCATTGAAGAGAAGTTTCTATCCTTGCTGGAAGTCGTAGATGAGCGTAAGGATGTAGTGAGTCTGCTGCTTTCTCTGGGACGGGAGGATGTGAATCTGTATAACCATTCCCTCCAAGTCGGACTGCTGTCTTTCTATATCGCTATATGGCTCGGCTATAGCCGGGAAGAAAGCTATGAGGTTAGCAAAGCAGGCTATTTGCATGATATTGGCAAGAGCAAGGTACGTCAATCCATTCGGAATCATCCTGAAGACCTAAGCTTGGAGGAGCTTGATGAACTGAAACGGCATACCTCCTACGGGTATGAGCTAATCCGCAAATCACTGAATGATGAAGCACTTGCCTTGGCAGCTTTGCAGCATCATGAGTTAGAGGATGGAAGCGGGTATCCGCTCGGGATCGGCAAAGGTGAAATCCACCCCTATGCCCAAATCGTGGCTGTGGCCAACGCCTATATCGAAAGAACCTCTTCACGCAGTGGAGAACCTAAGCCAGGCCTGTTAACCATATTGAAGGAAATTCATGAGCTTGGTTTCGGTAAACTAAATGAGAAGCCGGTCCAAGCGCTGACACGTAACCTTCTGCCGAATTTTATTGGTAAGAATGCTAAGCTATCGACAGGAGAGACGGCAACGATCGTCTACAACAATCCTACGGACATCTTCAGACCCCTAGTAAAAGTCGGTGAGGAGTTCAGAGATTTGTCGAAGGAAAGAGATATTTCAATTGAAGAAATCTTCATTCAGTAACCCGTTTAATAGCTTTTGAGAACCCTTCATGGTTGAAGGGTTTTTTTTGTTGTATTTTTTAATACATATGTGCTAAAATAAATCCGATTTAGTACGAGTGTATTAAATAGATGCTGCAGCACTTTAAAAAAATTAACTTGTACTCAATTCATATTTATAGAGAGTGGGAGAGTAGCAACTTATGAGACCCTTGGAAATCGCTTTAGCAGTTATTAATTTTGCTATTTTGGCATGGCTGCTTTTTTATCCTAAGAAAGCTAAGCGAATGCTGCTTGCAGGCTTCGCAATCTCTGTAGCGGCCACCTTGCTTCAATGCCTTATGGAAAGTCTTCGCTGGGAAATGACATTCGTTTATGTGATCGGCATCCTGCCGCTCGCGGTGTGGATTCGCCGAAAAGGATGGAGACGCAGTGATAAAGAATCGAATGAGCCCCGGCAGCGAAGAAGTAAAGCTGGATTCATATTACGGATCGTTGGAGCGGTCTTGTTAGCTGGTGTAGGGATTGTCGTTCCTACTACGTTTCCAGTATTCTCATTCAGTCCCTTAGATGGACCTTACAAAATAGGGACGGTATCCTATCTATGGACCGATTCATCCAGAGAGCAAGTTCATACTGGGCCCGGTACTCAGCGTGAACTGATGGTTCAAATCTGGTATCCGGCAGATGCGAATGCGACGGGAGAAACCGCCCCCTATGTGGAGCACCCTGCTATTTTCACGAAGGCAATCAGCAAGAATCAGGGGCTGCCCGAGATGTTCTATAGCTCCCTTAAACTTGTAAAGACCCATTCCATTCCGGGTGTAGCCCTGGCTAACCATGAAGCCAAGTATCCGGTGATTGTCTATTCCCATGGCAATATGGGTTGGAGGAGTCAAAGCACTTTTTTGACAGAGTCGTTAGTCAGCCATGGTTATATAGTAATTGCTATCGACTATGTAGGCAGCTCCAATGTCACCGTGTTCCCCGATGGAAGGGTATTTAAATATTTTCCGGATGCTGGACATACGCTAGGCAATTCCGAATTTGACCGACTTGTTGACCAGGTGTGGATCAAGGATACGAAGTTTGTGCTGGACCAGATTGAACAGCTGAATACCCATGACAAGGATGGCCGATTTACCGGCCGCCTGGATCTTGACCGTATCGGGATGCTTGGCTATTCCTTGGGAGGAGCAACAACAGTGCAGACTATGCTTACGGATGAACGGGTTAAGGCAGGAATCAATATGGACGGCGGTTTCTTCGGTAAGCATAGAGCGATAAACGGATTGAATCATCCATTCATGCTGATCAGTGCTGACAGCACGTTTACAAGTGATGCTGTCTCGGATAAAGAGCTGCAAAGGCTAAATAAGACACGTGCCGATTATGAGGCTACCATCAGCGAGCTGATGGAACGTCAGAAGCATGCGGCCGATGGTGGTAATTATGTGCTGACGGTGAAGCGCAGTGATCATACGAGTTTCTCGGATTTTCCTCTCTATTCCCCGCTGCTGTCCAGGCTCCAAGGGATTGCTCCCCAGGAGAATCACCGTGTGATCAAGAAATTCGTTCTTGCTTTTTTTGACGAGAAGCTGAAAGGGGCGTCATCGTCTACGCTTCAAGAAGCATTAGGCGATCATTCGGATTATAAATTGTACCAGGGAAGATAGTCGGCAATTCTACAGAGAATTGGGGGATTTTTGCTGTACCCTGTCGAATAGGATGTAAAGAAATTAAGGCATTGACATCCAAGGAAGGAGGGTTCAGCAGGGCTTCATCCGGAAACGTTCTTTATTCCTCCTCTTCAGGAGCGACAGGGACAGGAAGTGGGCAGTTTGGTAAGACTCCATTTTGTCTTAGCACAGCCTGAACTAGATAGTTCGCGCGAGAGAGAATGTGGGTTGAGATTACAGAGAAAGATCCACCTGGCGGTATTGTCCGCTGGATGTACCGGGAGGAAGGGGATCATGCCGAGGATTGCGGATGGAGGCTAATTTCTGGTGAAGAGGACGAGGAGTATACCGATAATCCTGGAAACATAGTCATCCTCAGCGTTGCTGAACTGATTGACGGGGACCCGAGCTTAGTAGAACCGCTTAAGGGTGGAATTGGGGCTGCTTACGAGCGGGAACATTTTGGGGAGTCCTGGACACGAGTTGAAGATTGGGAATCCTAACAAGAAGGAGGGCTACCCTATGGAAAAGGTCTATGAGGAGCAGGAGATCATCGGGAGAATTATTGATTTGCTCCGGCAGACTTCGTTATATGAAGACCAGTATAAGAAGCTTGTTAGCGGGGCTTTTTATCCAGAGAACGGGTTCCATGACGACCTTGCTCCATATATTGAGGTTCTGGAGAACGGATACCAGCTTGTTCAATATGAACGGGGAATGCTTGCGCTGAATAAATTTACGGACCAGGTGGATGTGGTGATATTTTGGATCATGGAGGATGTCCTTTTCCGAATTGCTTATCTTAAGCTTCTAGAGGAATACAGAAATGAGAGGCCTTTAAGATTCACGGCTGATAGAGTTAAGGAAGTCACTATTATGCTTCATCAAGCATTTGCGAAGATTGGTGATATTTATGAGCAGTGGCATATTGAGGGGAGACGCAGCGTGATTGAATCTCCTTTAAGACCATTACAATGACGGCGATGATTGTCGTTGGAGCTGCAGCGGGGTCCCTTTCTTTAACAGAAGGATCCCGCTGTTCCTGTTCTAAATTTTATAAAATGCCTTATCAGCCTTAATTTTCTTTTCTTGTGGCAGTGCTTGCTGAAAGTTAGCGAGCGAGGGATTTTTAAGGGATTTATACAAATTAAGAATAATTTTGAGAGAAAAAAAGAATGATGCAGACGAGCGCTTATATTGTTGAAATATAAAGCTATAGTCTGGTTAACCCTAGTTACGGGCATTTTCAAATTTCCAAAGAATGCGTTATCATATAGACATCACCAAAGGATATCTGGAAATTCTTCAGAATTCCGCTGGTGAGCTTGATTCATTCCTATCATGTATACGAGATGAGGGAAAGGAGAGAGTTCCGATGATCTAGGTTAGCGAAGCATACTGGAAATCAGCTGCAAAATTTGGAGAATAGCCGTGACACTATTGTCTAAGCAGACTGAAGGTATGTGGGGACTAAAGGCGATCAGACGTATGAGGAACGAGCGGCTCAAGAAGAAAGTCCATTACAGGCACTTGAAGGAGCGTGGTTCCACCAGAGTAACGTTAGCGAAGCGTACTTCACAGAGGGTTCACCTTGTAGAAGAGCGCCCGTGACAGCGTTGTTCTAGAACCGTCTTAGTACGTGGGAACTCATAATCATGAAATTTGAGGACAACCCACAGCATGTCTAAAACATGCGTAGTTGTTGCAGCTTGGAGGATCGGATTGAATTGAATAGTGGTTTGAAGGCATGAATCCCCGTTACCTTGAATCATAAGGTTGACGGGGATTTGTGGTTATCCCCCATTAATTCCGATCATCGTCAGCCCATTTGCCGAAATGCTCTTTTGGGGGTGGGACGATCCCATCAAATTCTTTGCTTTTACAGTTGTTATCCTAGGCTATTATACTAATTTCTGGCCGGTGCCAGATACTTGCCTTACAGGCGTAAGTCTTTGGAGCGTATGGGTTCATACATATTTAGCGGTGAAGATTACATCATCAAATCCAGTAAACAGGTGGACTGGGCTGGAATAGAATGAAGTAAGAAAGGGAGTATGCCGAATTAGCCGGTAATCCCGGTTATGATATAATGGAAAAATAAACAAAGGGCGGATTGATAGGGATGAAATTTACATGCAAATGCGGTCATGTTATCCGTGATAACACCGACTATCTTCCCTATAAGGGTCATATGATAGCCGATCAGGATTTATTTGACTTTCTAGATGCCGTTGATGAGGCAATTGAGCAATCAGGGCAGGAACCTGTAGATATTGAAGAGGCAGTGATGAGGATTCGCAATCTGGCTTATGAATTAACCCAGCCTTTCTATCAGTGCGTAGCTTGTGGGCGCTTGTTTAGCACAAATGATGAATATGCCCAGACAAGTCCGTTTGATGGCAAAAGTGTGTTATCCTCAGCTTTAGGAGAGAATTGGAAGCGACCTTTAATAGGGGACTGGCGTGATTCCAGGGAGGGGCCAATCAAGGGATACTTATGGTGCCAAGGAACGACATCTGAGCAAACTTATGAGTTTGATCAATATGAGCTGCTGGAGGAGCATTACTGGCGTCTTTTTCATGAATTATCCGGCAAAAACACATTGAGATCTGCCTTGTTGAAAAAAAATTATACAGAAATTCATATCTGGCCAAGCGAATGAAGGATATCGGCAACCTATGAACTTGACGAAGGAGAATATAGTCGTATGACGCAAGATGGGCAAACGCCGGAACAACTCGAATCCGAACTTCGGGAGCAGGTAATACTGCTGCTGAAAAAATCCGGATGGTATCAAGGAAGACGTATTGATATTTCAAAATATAAAGAGCGCTGCTCAGAGCAAGGGATTGAGTTGTTCCCGGCTGCCGCAGCTTTTCTTGAAGAGTATTCTGGGATTGACCGAGTGGCCCATTTCAAATATATGCTGAATCATTTGGATGGGCCTGCAAGGGAAAGCGAATGGCACGAGTATGAATTTCACTTTGTGCCTAACGCCGTAGAAGAGCTGAATTGCCAGGCTGAGATGCACATCATTACCACAGCAGCTCAGGAGGATTGTTATTGTCTAGGATTAAGCGGATATTATTATCCGGCGGTAACGGCGATTGGACGATCCGGCAAGTTATATCTGCTTCATGATTATGAACCGACTGTGCGGGTGTTCGATCATTTGCTGGAAAGTATGGAGCATGAAGTGGGCGAGCTGGACATGATTACTTCCTCACTGTTAGAACCTAATCAGATTATGGTTCAGACCGTGTATGGACCTCAGCTCTCACCGGAGAAAGTTCCAAACCCGTTTCAGTGAGGAACAAAAGCTATGCAGCATAGCTAATATTTTGAAGAAGGAAGTGAACCCCATCGAATTACGAGCTTGCTTGGAGCCGATTAAGCGGGATCCAGCGTTTAAAGCTAGACTGAAAAGGGAGATTGAGCACATAGAGACCCTGCTGGAGGAGGGCCAAGGGGCCGAGGAAGAGATCCAGGCTTTCAATGAGCTCACAGGCCGAACCTATGATGCCTATATTTTCTCACATTATTGGAGTGCCATCTCTCTTGAGGACCTGATTGAGGAGGCCTGCCAAGGAGAGCCCACACGCATCCCTGATATTACTAGAGAAGAGCTGGTTGAAATTGCGCGCCGGCTGCAGGATGAGGAGCTTTCTCACGGGGATACAAAATTCTATATGCAGCTCCTTGAAGCCAATGTACCTATGCCTGAAGTGTCAGACCTGATCTATTGGGAGGACCTTGAGCCTGAGCAAATCATAGAACGGGCAATGGCATACGAGTCGATTCGCCTTCCGGGGCCTGAACCGGAGAGGTTTGGTCCATGGATTGATGAGATGAAGTCCACAATGGCTAATTCATTATTTCGAGGGATTCCAATAGGGCAGAGCTATTCTGAATTTGTCCAGGCAACAACTCCAGGGCTTCAAGCTCTGAAACAGTTGGATGACGATCATTACGATTACGGTGGATTTCAAATTGAGCTGTGCGATGAGGTAATCTACGCTATTACCGTTCCTGCTGAAGTTGAGGTCACTATTGAGCAAATTGAGACATCGATGGGCAGTGGAGAAGTACATGCTACGGAGGAGTATTGCTTTTTAACCTATTACAGTGAACAGGTAATTGCAAACTTCAAATTTAATGCGAGCAATCAGCGGCTAATCGAAGTTCGACTGATCACTACCATGTTTATGGACTAGTATGGCTTATAGCAATATTAGGTTACTGCAGAATGAAAGGCCGGAGCTTGGGGGTGTTCCAGGTTCCGGCAGTCAACTGAACACTATAATGGGAAATAAGAGGGTGCGAAACAATACATAAGATTTGGAAACGGGAGTGGTATAGATGATCGTTCTGAAAGATATAGGGAGGTTCGAGGAGCTGCCGGAAATCGCAATGCATATTTACAATGGTAACCTTCCGGCTTTGCACGCTGCACTTGAAGCAGGCTGGGATATTGAAGAGGGCATCGTACTTAGCAAACGAATCACGTTAAGCCCGCTCGATTTGGCACTCGTATCGCAGAGAATGGAGGTTGTAAAGCTGCTGGTAGAGCACGGTGTCAATCTGAATGACCATCACAATCCGGCTTTTTTGCAAGCGGTTCGTTATTGTAAGGAGGATATGGTCAGGTACATTGTAGAGCAAGGGGCCGAGTTGGACAAGCTCACTGCAACGGGGTCAGATGCATATTCACAGGCCTACTATGGCAACAAAAAGAACATTCCGCTTATCCATGAGCTGGGATTAGATATCAAACTGCATGGGGGTCCCGTATTGCGGCAAGCCGCGTCGGACCATGATCTGAGGACACTCACGTATTTACTGGATCAGGGGGCGGACATTAATTATAATAAGCCGGATAGGGTCTACCCTTATCAAGCGACTCCGTTAACGGTGGCTGCTCGGATGGGGAATATGGCGATGGTCAAATTTCTGATTGAACACGGTGCGGACGTGACTTTAGCGGAAAAAGACGGCGAGCGGCCGTATACGATTGCGGTCAGCAATAAGGATAAAGCCATGGCAGATTATCTGAAAGCGCTGGAGCCTGCTGATTTTCACAATGTGGAAAACAAAAAATATGAGCTGAAAAAATTTAATTTAACCGATGAGCTGGTCAGCTTTCTTACAGGGGACAAGCTGCGTCTTGAGCTTGCGCAAAATGAATATGAAATCAGATATATCGATTTTTTCACATTGACCGATACGATTCAGATGAAAATCGGCAAACAAAAGCTGCTGCGTCTCTCCGCTGATATCGACAATTACTCTGATCTGCAGCTGGTTTGGAATCCGAAGAAAAAAGGGATCATCGGCTGTTATGACGTGGAGCACCAGACTTATGAAGATTTATGCAGTTTTACAGAGTTCCTCGTGCAGCCTGAAGTGTATCTCATTAAGTTTCTTGAGGGGGAGCTGTAGGAATCTTATGGACAATCAGACCAATATTCTAGTTAAGAGAACAGACAGTATTCTTTATTATGCCGATTCTGGCCTACCGTTAGAACAAGGCGCAGGCTGGATTGGCGGGAATGCACCGGAATTCTTTGACGATCAACCAGACCTCATCCACGTAGGCAACCCAAAATATGTTTTTTACTTGAGTCTCGTCCATCCCTTCAAACCGGAGAGCATGATCTCGATCTTTATCCCTGAAGACTATGATGAGTATTTGGAAAACAATATTTATCCGAATTGCTCAATTAAAGTGATTGAACATCCCATTTCAACGGAAAGCGCTAAAGCTGTGTTTACTAACCCAGGTCTTGTAAAGCACACCATTTCAGACGGGGAATTAAGCCATGACGACCAATCCATGGATCAGTCTTTTTTGATCAAGGTAGGCGGGAACCCGAGACTAATTCAGAATGAAGACTATTACTTTGCGAAGCTGAAGGAGGAGTCATTTACTTTTTTATTGCAAGTAGATGAAGAGGGTTATCCTGAGACGCTGCTTCAAGACGGCTGCAATTATCCTTTTGGTTTTGGCTCACTATATACGCGATATCTGTAAGCGGCTTTCACCGACCTCATTTACGTGCGTTACGCGAGTTTCCAAACCCTAACCTGACATCTTCCGAATTACCGACACTGGCATCGGGATATCCCCAGAGGATCAGCAGCGTATATTTGAAAGGTTTTTTAAGGCTGATCGTTCTCTTAGCCGTAAGAATGGGGGCAGCGGCATGGGGCTGGCCATAGTTAAACAGATCGTTTTGCTTCACCATGGCGACATTCAAGTGGAAAGCGAGCTGGACCGTGGAACAAGCATTATTGTCACCTTACCGAAGGCAACACCGGTATAATTGAAATTTGCCGAGGAAGACAATATGCGGCTTTTTTGCTAGATGAATCATCAGAACTTGAAGGAGATCACCGTCTGTATCCTGTTCAAGCTTACAAATGTGTAAGCTCATTGTCATGTTTTACGATGGCAGGCTGCCAGCAACTCTGTCTATAATCAAACTGTGCGAGAAGTAAACTAAAGGAGTTGTGTAGCGTTTTGGATTGGATCGAAATGATGAAAGCAGTGCTCCTCGGGATCGTCGAGGGACTGACAGAGTTCGCGCCAGTATCATCGACCGGGCATATGATTATTGTGGATGATATGTGGCTGAAGACTGGAGAATTTTTGACTTCGCCTGTGGCCAATACTTTTAAAGTAGTCATTCAGCTGGGCTCAATTTTAGCCGTGATCGTGGTGTTCTGGAGCCGTTTTCTTGACCTGCTTGGCCTGCGGAGAAGGCGGCCTGAGGCCGGAGGAAGCCGGTCAGGGGAACGCCTGAAGTTGACCCAGGTCCTTGTCGGCCTTATTCCGGCAGGTGTGCTCGGCGTGCTGTTTAATGACTATATTGACGAGCATTTGTTCTCTGCCCGGACGGTGCTGATTGGGTTAATCCTCGGAGCGATTCTAATGATTGCAGCCGACGTATGGCGGCCAAAGCGGCGGCAAGCCGAGACAGTAGACCAGGTTACATATGTTCAAGCGCTTGGTGTAGGGGTCGTTCAGTGCCTGTCTTTGTGGCCCGGATTCTCCCGCTCCGGCTCAACCATTTCTGGCGGGGTTTTACTGGGGATGAGTCACCGGGCGGCTTCCGACTTTACCTTTATTATGGCCGTGCCGATTATGCTTGGTGCCAGCGGGTTATCACTGCTGAAGAACTGGGAGTACTTCACCATGGATATGATGCCCTTTTTCATAGCAGGCTTCATCAGTTCGTTCATCGTAGGGCTAATTGCTATCCGCTTCTTTCTAAAGCTCATAAACCGCATCAAGCTGGTTCCTTTTGCCTTATACAGAATTGTACTGGCTGCTGTTATCTTCGTTATGCTTTGATAAATCCATGAGCTCAAGCCCCTCACCAGTGAGGGGTTATTTAGTTTACCTGAAGGATTTCCTACAAACCCGGCTGGTCAGCATATTGATCCTGAGGGGGAAGGAAGATAAGAAACTGGAGTAATTTAGGAAGAAGCTCTTATGGATTCCGTGCGCATCTTTCGATAGAATAGATAGTATTCCATAATCTTGAATTCTTAGGAGTGATACTGCGAGTCTATGATTAATTGGAGTCTATTAGGCATTGATCCAACCCATGACAAATCACGAATTAAGAGAGCTTATGCTGATAGGCTAAAGATCGTGCACCCCGAAGAGAATCCAAGCGGGTATCAAGCGCTTAGAGAGGCGTATGATGCAGCGCTGGAGCAAGCACGGAAGTTCGAAACAGATCGAGAAGAGCATACAGTACAGAGTTGTTCTAACTTTCAGCAAACTGAGAGCGATCTTCCGCCTTCTCCAAGTCTGTCCCAGGATTTTTGGCAGAAGCTAATGGAATTATACGAGGATTTTGATCGGCGTGTCGACCCTATGGCTTGGAGCGCGATGGCAGAGCATGATTATTTATGGGATATTAATGCTCAAGAGCAGCGCTTTAGCAAGCTTATGCTTTTCCTGCAGGATCATCGTTATATGCCGGTTGAGGTATGGAGGGTGCTGGATGAGATGTTCCTGATCCGTGAAAATTTCGAACAGGGACATGGCCATGATGATGAATGGATCGAATTCGTTAAGGCGCAAATTGATGGTTCATTGGAATTAGGGTATGACTGCTTTGCAGCTTGGCCGCAGCATTTGGATATTGAGGCTTATCTTGAGCTTCGCCAGACCGGACAGCGGTATTTGCTGCAAGGATGGTGGTCTGAGGCTATGGATTGTCTGGAACAGGCTCACACGCTGTTCTCGGAAGATCCTGATCTTGAACTAATGCGTGCGAAGGGCTTCGTTATGCTGGGTGCTGCTGACGCTGCGCTGGATACGCTGAATGAGGTAATTGTGCTCAATCCGAATATGCGTGAAGCCTATCTTATGCGAGGCCGTTTATTATTTGACCAGGGGCAGTACATAGAGGCTTTAGGAGATGCGGAGTTCTTGCTTGAGCATCATCCTAAGATGAGGGATGCGCTGAGTCTATCCTTAGAAAGCCGCGTAGCCCTAGGGCAAACCAGTGAAGCTTGGAAGGAATCCAGTGAATATAGTGAGCTGTCGGCGAGCTTGTTCCATTTCCGGTATTATGCCGTTATGGCACGTCTGCGTAATCGGCACTTGTTCTCCCAGAAGGAGAATCCTCGAACGCCAAAAGAAAGACGGAAGATCCTGAGATATAAGCTGCTGGAAGCTTTGTTTTTGTTCCTAAGGCTCAACTGGTTGTATATATTCCTTTATCTAATTTTAGAGCTGACCTTTGACCTCCATCCTTCGTTCGGGCTGGTCTTTCTAGTCGTCGTGCTGTGGAACACCTGGAAGACGGCAAAGACAACATGGAGAATTTTCAGCTGAGCGAAAGGAGGGTGAAGGCGATGTTATCCAAGTACAGCGCTCCCCGGCGGAGAACACTGGAGCAGTATTTCCGCTGCCTCTCCGCGAGCCGATTTGAAGGTGTAATGGGGAATTATTTTATCGTGTTTGAGTTTAATCGAATAAATCAGTGGTTCCGTAAAGGCCAGATCACCCAGCTGCTGGAGAAGTGGAAGATTCAGGATGCGGAAGGGTTGAAAGCCAAGGTTTCCGAGCTCCTTAACCCGGAAGCTGATTTATATGAGGAATATCGGCGGTTTCACGCGGCATTGTTCAGCCTCTCAGAAGCGGCGCGCAGTAGATACATTGAAGCCCATAAGCAGCACGAGGACTATGCGAAGCTGACCATGGTGGAGGTTTGTCTCCACCAGTTGCCTTCCGGTAATATTTCCGGATACGGGGTGTCCTGGGCAGTTGCCCTTTGCCGTGCCGGACAGTTGAAGGGCTGGTTTAGCCCAGAAGAAGCATGGCACTTCAAGCTTGAGGCTGCGAAAATGGCTCAGAGCACTTATGGCAGCTGGAGCGATTTCTTTGTGGCTAATGCGATCGGCTCCCATTTCGATACGCCAAAACCGGAAATCAAGCATTATATGATGATGACAAGTATGTTCAATCTGATGGACCAGAGCTCGCTTCTGTACAAAAAAGCCGTATGGAATACAAATTTGGAGCCTGATCGATTTTAATGAGGAGGTCACTTATGACCGTTATGCAGGCAATAGACGAATTAATTGATTTTACAGATGTGATTTATGAGGGATTGGGGATTACTTTTGAAGAGACGAATGAGCTGGAGCGTCAGGTCATCTCAGCCTTCTGCTTCGGGGCCGTTAACGCCATTGTTCAGCGGGACCACATGGCTCCACATGATGCGCATGCGCTGATGCTGTCCCTGTTGATCCGCAAATTTGCATACAGTCCCGAGCAGGCAGCTGCTTTTACAGAGGACCTTATTCAGGCGACTAATCCGGATGTTCACCAAGTGATGAACGCGATCATCCATCGCGGCATTGATGGACATAGACAGTATGTGGAACAGAACCATGAAGAGCTTCGTCAGAATATTACGGAGATTTTAATTACGCTGCAAAGTGAAGAGTAATAGCCTTTGCGGAGATAACTTTATAGCTTATGAAGGGAGGGTGACCTTAAGATGGGAATGCTTGACAAGGTGAAGTATCCGAGCCGCTCTATGCAAAGTCTGGTTTACAGACAATGGCGGTTGTTTGCATAGGGCGGGTATTTTCCGTCAACTCATTTGTCTAACGACTCGAAAGCTGTAGACCAGACTTTGCTTCCTTAAGAAGAGCCAATCATTTTAAGGAGCGAAGCGGTCATGAAATATGTAAATGCGGATGTTATTCTCCCAGATCATCTCATTAGGGAGATTCAAAAGTATGTAAACGGCGGGATGATCTATATCCCCAAACCCGAAGACCAGCACAAAAAATGGGGCGAGGCTTCGGGGGGCAGAAAATACCTGCAGCAGAGAAATAGAGAGATCAGGCTGCGATTCGCTAGCGGCATCTCCATTGACCAGCTGGCAGCACAGTTCTGCTTGTCTTGCCACAGTATTAAGAAAATTGTATATTCCAAGCCTGAAGAATGAGTATTACGCCTGAGGGCAAGGAGGATGAATAATAGCCATGCCGGTTGTATCGGACATGGCTATTTTTATGCCAAAAACAATCAAAACAGGGGATTTCCACTTTAAAAATGTTTGAGGCTAGCTGTGCTTACGGGATTTGGAAATGGATCTAGTTCATGCGATACTAATAGCGATAGAGCTATGGATAGGAGGAGATCACATGAATGTACTTGTCGTAGGAGCGAGTGGACAGATCGGTCGTCAGCTTGTGCGTATGCTTGCCGAGAGTGGGAAGCACCGGGTTACGGCCATGGTTCGCCGTCAAGAGCAGGCCGACAAGCTATTACAAGAGGGGATTCAGGCCGTGAACGGCAACCTTCTAGCCGGCGTAGAGGAGCTTGTTCGCCTGGTTACGGGCTTTGATTCTATTGTGTTTACAGCCGGCTCAGGAGGAAGCACAGGGGCAGACATGACCCTTCTTATCGATCTGGATGGAGCCGTTAAAATGATGGAAGCCGCAGAGCTGGCGGGTGTTAAGCGATTCGTTATGGTGAGCGCAATGGGTGCCCACCGAAGGGATCGCTGGGTAGAGCAGATCAAGCCTTATTACGCAGCTAAGCACTATGCCGACCGAATACTGGTGTCAACTTCGCTGGACTATACCATTATTCGCCCTGGTGCACTGCTGAATGAGCCTGGAACCGGACGAATTGCTTGTGCCGAAGACTTGGAGCGGGGAGCGATTCCGCGTGAGGATGTGGCCAGGATGATACAAGCGGTATTAGATGATACGCGGACATATCGCAGGGCATTTGATTTAAAATCCGGCGATACGTCGATTGAAGCCGCGCTGCAGCAGTTATGAAAAATTAGTTCTGAAGCATGAAGAACCGCGATCTTTCTTCTCAATGAACGAGAGACAGCGGTTTCTTTAGCTGCTCAGCTTATCTTTTTACAGTATATATGCTTCCCCTAGCGTGGAACAATTATCTTTTGATTTACGTTTGAAATAAAAAAGGGGCAGGTATATTTTTTTCCTTGGAACACAAGACTTGTCGCCCCAGATATCCGGAATATTTATAAAGCCTCTAAATTATATGTCATTTTAAATGAAGGAGGTAAGCACGTACATTATATCTTTGAATGCAAATGTAACTTTATAGTAGGAGTGTGTAAAATGACGCTTAAAGAAAAGCTGATATTGATAAAAACCAATGGTTACCAAGCGCCTTCGGGTACATTCCAATTGATACAAGAGATGATGGATAACATCGGTTCTATAGATGCCCAATTACGTGATGAGCTAATTTATACAACCTTATCCAATTGGATTCCGGGTAATGCTCTAACTGTAAACGAACTGGAACAACTCCTATCCGTTGTTTTGGATAAAAACCATTTACTTTTCAGGCTGGGTGAAACAAATACAGACTCTGTCTTCACTAGATCTTTCTCTATGCTAGTTATACCGCTTCTCCTGATGAAGCATAGGGAATCGCCATTTTTATCAAGTAAGCATATTCATCAGATCAAAGAGAAAGTATTTTATAATATACATAAGGAGCGAGATTACCGTGGGTATGATGAAGAAAAAGGGTGGGCTCATGCCATAGCTCATGCAGCAGATGCTTTGGACGATCTGGCCCAATGCTCAGAACTGGACAAAAAAGACCTCTTAATCATCCTCGATTTAGTCTATGAAAAGATGACCATAACGGATCGAGTTTACTCCGATGGGGAAGATGAAAGAATGGTGAATTCTATAATTAGTGTTTTAAATAAAAAAATACTTAGTCAAACCTATGTAGAGAAATGGATCCAAAGTTTTGGGGACGTGGAGAAAAATCCAGAATTCCTTCATGCCTTTAAGCAAAAAAATAATATAAAGAACTTCTTGAAAAGTTTATACTTTCGAGTTAAATTTCACAAAGTAGATGCCGTACTTTGTCCAACTATCGAGCATACATTATATAATGTAGAACAAGTATACTATTCCTAGTTAAGAATAAACTGAGGGGAACACCCCCTCTAAAGCAGTGAAGCGTCTTATGGACTAACGATACATATTAGTTCAATAAAATAGCAGCAGTCTAGGACTATATTTTCCGTCCTTGGCTGCTGCTATTTTTACTGACTAAGGTCGCTTTAATATTCATTTCATAGAGACACCTCCCATCTTACTATTATCCCTAAACTTAAACCTATCCTGCTTAGATCTTTTTGAATTATTTACATAATCTTATTGTTATCAGAATCATAATAGTGTACGATACACAGTATATAAATACTGTATGTCACACAGCATACATCAATTGAGGTGGCTGGATGAACGATTTATTAAATACTTTGATTACAGAATTAAGGAGAGGAACGTTAACTTTGGCCGTGTTAAGCCAGCTGCGCAAGCCTCAATATGGCTACTCCCTCGTTCAATTGCTGGAAGCGAGCGGAATTTCGATCGATCAGAGCACCTTGTATCCCCTGCTTCGCCGTCTGGAGAAACAGGATTTGGTCACCAGCAGCTGGGATACATCAGAGAGCAGGCCGCGTAAGTACTATGTACTCAGCGAGTACGGTATGGAAATCTATCAGCAGTTGAAGGCAGAGTGGAAGAAGACCACTCAAGAATTGGTTCAACTATTGAAGGGGGAGGAAGATCAACATGAATCTAATTGAGCTATATATTCAGGAAGTGACACGCAGGCTTCCCGAGAAAATGCGGGCGGATATTGCGCTTGAGCTGCGTTCGACGATCGAGGATATGTTACCGGAGGAATATACCGAAGAAGAAGTCAAGGGCGTTCTTGCCCAATTGGGGAATCCGGCTGTTCTTGCAGGAAATTATAAAGATCGGCCTATGCATCTGATTGGTCCCAGATATTATGATGGGTATATTCATCTTCTCAAGATGATATAGCCTATCGTGGTAACGATCTCCCTGATCTCGGTGATTGCTAATGAAGTCTTTCACAATAACGGAGAGCAGATGATCTCAGCTGTTATCCAGCAAATTGTCGGAGAAGGGATAGGGACAGTCTCCGCCTATTCCGAATTTTGGACACCCGATGACCTGAAGAGAATTAAATATCTTGATCGAGAAAAGGCATTCACCAAGTCTGAGATCTTTGGCGGATTATTATGGACCGCTGTTTGGGGTTCCGTTTACTTCAATGCATCCAAGCTAATTCGCGTATATGTAAAAGGAGTAAACGGCTTTGAATTCTCATACCCCGTATTTAATGAAGAGGTGCTTCATTCTTACTGGCCCCTCGTGGTCCTTGTCATGATACTTGAGTTTGCTGTGGCTATCTTCAAGTGGATGAAGCAGCAGTGGACCTTGGCTGTCGCGATCTTTAACCTAGCTGTTCATACAGTTTCTTCTGTTGTGCTGGTTGTTCTCCTTAGAAATCCTAACCTGTTCAGCGAGCAATTCCGGTTGAATATGAGGGATTTGCGGCGCTCGATTCTTACAAGGGATTCCGGAAAGCTGGAATTCAAGGCAAAGTAACATCTTAAGATATATAAAACAAAACAAGCGGTAGCGTTGACACGGAAAGGTGTTGCTCACTACCGCTATTTCTCTTCCTGGGTTGAACGGATTAACTTAGCTCCCGCACCATCTTAAACAGCCCGGGTTCACCTGTAAATCCAAGGAGGTCCCGGTTGACCCTCAGCATGGGGCCGTTAAGGGAATCGTTATGGGTTCTTAAGTAGGGAACACCATATGCCTGCGCAGTCCGTATAGCAAGCATTTTCAGGGCGAGTGCAATATGGCGCCCGCGATACTCGGGATGCACACCTGTGAATTCATGGTACATCGCGCGGGTTTGCTCATTCTGCTGCAAGGTAGCAACGCCAATGTAGCGATCACCGTCCTTGGCAATATGAATCCATTCCGGGCGTACCCCATTCTGCTCGATACTCCATTTTTTCCATTCTTCGAACCAAGGATAGCTGCCGGAGTAACCAGGAATATCCTTGCTTGTAATCTCATAGAGCTCATGCAGCTTTCTTTCATTAGGTTCTCCAGGTTCCTCTGCAAGTGTAGTGAACTGAATTCCCTTCTGCTTAGCTTCTTCTATGGATTGATACAGCGGCTCGCCGTCAAAGGAAGACAGATCCAAGACGGACTCAAACAAATGGCGTTCTTGTACATATTCTCGCTGTTGTGCAAAAGTTAAAGCACGGCTGTCCGATTCCCGAATGGATGTGACTAACCGTGATGCCCTCACTTCTTCCGCCCAATGATGAATCGTGTTATAGAGTGCAGTCCCCACACCTTCGCTGCAACGGTCCGGGTCAACGACGAGCGTAAAGGCAAGCTCTCCCGGTTCAGCCCATGGCGCCCGCCATGCAATCGCATAGGCGATAATTTGATCTTGCTCATTCTCCACGACCCACTTGGGCCGATCCCAGCCGAGCAGCATCCCTTCCTCACTATAATGCAGTTTTCCTGGGGGGATTTTGTCTTCTTCATCTTTCAGCATCTCAGCCGTTGTAGGCTCTGACAAGATGGTGTTTAGCAGCTTCGCAACAGCTCCGTAGTCCTCTGGCCGCAGGTTTCGAATAACGTGCTTTGGCAAATATGTTACCTCCATATTGAGATTGAATTAGGTTTCTGTAGACATTATTGCATTTACTGCGGCCCATTTTGTGGTACATTTTGGATAAATCTAAAAATTCCAGTACTTAATTGCTGTGTCCAGTAAGCAGTCAAGGCAGGGTAGCACCGATGTTTGTGCCGCTAGGCGTTCCGGCCCCGATCAGGTCACTGCCGGTGGCTAATTTAAGGAAGTTGCCAAGTGTAAAAGAGCCATCAGCGTTTCTTGTTACGGAAGGCGTCAGGCTCTTAAAGTCATTGCTGCTAACAACGAGGCCTTTGCCGTTCGAGCTGGCTTTATTCTTCCACCATACGTTGGTGTTCTGCACGTCAGTTCCGCTAGTCTTGTCACTGGATCCGCCAGCGAAGGAAAGATTGTTAGTAAAGATATGGGAACCTTTGTCGAATGCGAAATTGCTCTCGCCATTGTTCCAAGAGGTGTTGTTGGTCAGCTGAATAGAGCCCGGATTAGAGTTATAGGTGAAGCCATGTTTTTTGTTTTGGAAGGCAATGCTATTCTGAACAATGTGATTGACGGCAATTTTGTCGCCACCGAGCTTGAATCCGTTTCCGTCACTTTCTGCGGTTGAATTGCCATCCGAGGTTTGTCCATTTTTATAAGCGATACTGTTCTTAATCGTGACGATCCCAATGGGGCCCGTCTCTGATTTGGAATACAGGTCCCAGCCGTCGTCTGTATTCCAGGCAGCAATACAGCCGTCGAATACATTACCCGGTCCAATGGTCAGTTTGGCGGCAAAGCCGTCAGCGTCCTCGCCGTTGTCCGGATCAAAATTGTCATGGGAATACACGTTGATAATCTGGTTATAGCTTGGCCAGTCTTTGATATTGGAGAGAGAGGAGGAAGAGCGGCTGATTTGCAGACCTGAGTCCCGGTTGTGATGGGTTTCGACATTCTTGACAATATTGTAATTGCCTCCGATAAAAATTCCGTTATCGCCTGCCCCGCGCACTTCTAGGCCTTCAACCTGCCAGTAGTGTCCAAAGATTTGCAGACCGCGGGCGGCGGAATCAAAGGCCTCTGCAGAGAAGTCTAACACGGGCTTCTCACCTTGGGTTGCAGTGATGGTCTTGTATGAACCAGACTTTCCTGCGTTATCTCTCTCAATGGTAATAGGAGAGGCGAAGCTGTAAGTACCTCCCCGCAGATATATGGTTCCTCCTGGCTGAACCTTGGTTATAGCTGAGGCTAAGGTTGTCGGACTATTGAGGGTTCCGGCGTTGCTATCTTTTCCGTTAGGGGAGACATAAATCACGTTTAATGCAGAGGCCGCTATTTCAATTTGAACCTGGTCCTCAGCTGCGGACAGACTTGGCGAACTTAATGGCACAGCACCTACAATAAGCAAGGATGTAAGCGCAATCAAAAATTTGGACTTTTGAAGCCGCTTCATACGATCATCTCCTTATAAGTTGTGTAAAGCAAAGTGAAGGCGTAGCTTTCCTGCTATTACAACTTGAAAGTTCACAGATGCATTTCTGTAAGTGAGTCGTACATCGGGCAGGCTGGCGAATATGCCTATTCGATCACCGCTTACCAATTCACCTCCCTAGAAATTCGTATGGATCGTCAGAAGGGATGGACAAATGATCCAGAAAGCGATCCTGGAGTTATTGTATAACATATATAGTAAATATATCAATATATTAACAATTTTATTTTATAAAAAAGAATCGTATAAACGACTCTTCTTTTCTTTAACTAGATTTCATAAGGCTTTCTGGAATGAGGGTCGGTAAAAGGTAAAGTACATCCCACGCTATGATTAATATGACGGGCAATGTCGATTAATGTTTTTCTGGCATTCTTCTGAGCTAGTGCCAACTGAATAACAGAAGGTGAGCCGTGAATGGAATTGTATTGTACGGATAAAATAGTGTAGTTCTTCTCTGATACCTGTGTGCCCTTAATGGCCCCCACAATGATTCCTATCAAGCCTGACAGCACGCCTATTGCAGGGAGGTCCGCCACAGTTCCTCCTAGAAAGGCACCAAGGAGAAATAAAATAATTCCGTAAGAAACGGCCTCTCCTGTTGGGGAGCCGGGAGCTTTAATCACGCTTTGATAGAGATCGCATCCCTGAATTCGCTTGTAGGGGAGTTTTTGGTCCGTGCTAAAAAGAATCCCATCGCTTTGAACTCTGAGAACAACAGATTTGAATGCTTCTGTATTAGGTAGTCCATGAACATGTCTTAAACGTAGCGAACGCTGCATAGTTTCCTCCTATGGCATATCTAGATTCAACTCTAGTATTTCGGCAGTTCGTTGATAATTGTTTAGATTCCTTAGATGATTTTGTGGAATTGAAGGCAAATGATCAGCTATAATACACTTTACATGAAATTTTATAGAGAGAGTAGGGTTAGGATGTGGAAAGAGTTTAAAGCCTTTGCCTTTAAGGGGAATGCGCTGGATTTAGCCATTGGGGTTGTGATCGGAGCTGCGTTCGGAAAAATTGTAACCTCGATCGTAAATGATCTGATTACACCAATCATGGGAATCATCATTGGTGGGCTTGACTTTAAAAAGTTGCAATTAACCGTAGGAGATAGTTCCATTACCTATGGCAACTTTATTCAAAGTGTGATCGATTTTCTGTTGATTGCCTTCTCCATCTTCCTGTTTATCAAGTTGCTGGGCAAGCTGAGAAGGAAGGAAGAGGAAAAGCCGGCGGAAGCTCCCTCGCTGACGAAGGAGGAACTGCTGTTGACCGAAATTCGTGACCTGCTTAAGGAGCAGCAACGACGCGGACAATAATCATGAATTGATAATGAATGATCATACAGAATTGCTGAATAAAAAATGAGCGTGGAGCCGCTAAGGTTCCACGCTCGTTTAGATTAGAGAGATGCCTAAATGTGTTCTTGCCCATTTACGACAAGCTCAAGTTTGCCGGTGGTTGGGTCGATGAGCATGCCGTGAACCGGCAGACCTGGGGGAAGCAGTGGATGTTTCTTGATAATATCCACAGTATGGATTACCCCGTCCTTCTCGTTGTCAAACCCATGCAGCCAGTTCTCCAGCTTGATGCCCGAATTCTCAAGCGTGTTGAAAACGTCGTCAGAGATTCCGCGTTTCTTCATGGACGAAATGACCTGGTTCGCATTCAGACCGGTCATGCCGCAGCCAAGATGGCCTACGACAATGACTTCCTCGGCACCCAGTTCGTAAATGGCCACGAGCACGCTTCGCATTGCACTCCCGAAGGGGTGATTGATGATCGCCCCGGCAATTTTTATCAGCTTGGCATCGCCATTGCGAAGGTTCATAGCTTTAGGAAGCAGCTCAACGAGTCTGGTGTCCATGCAAGTTACGATGGCAAGCTTTTTGAATGGAAATTTGTCTGTAATGTAAGCTTCATATTCTTTGTCTTCTACGAACTTGCGGTTGTAATCTAATATTTCGGAAATTCTGCTCAAGGTACTTCAGCCTCCTAATTGTATATGAGTGTATATTTATGCATGGTTGGCATAGATCAGCAATCAGCGCTGATCTTCAAGTCGCATGTTGAGATTGTAGCTTTGCGATTGGCCTGAAAGTTTGAAGGATCGAGTAACCGGCTCCCCTTTGAGGGTGAGCTGATCTTCATAGAAGACTGCATGCTGCGGATCAACCCAGAAAGGGAAATCATCGTTCAGAAGCTTCTCGTCATGAGGCTGTGGCTTGTTTACAATGTGAAGTACGGTAATGCCGTAGCATCCGCAGCCTTCCGTATCATAAACCAAGCGCAGTTGTCCTTCCTGATCTCCAAGCTGCCGGGATATCATTTCTTTGGCTGCCTGATCTAAAGTTATCTGCATTTTAGACTGGTCATCTCCTTATCATCCACTTAAAAGCAGGTTCTAAATGTTGATTATAGGGTTTGTAAAAAGTATCATCAAGAGGGGAAGTAAAATATACCTGTGAGGTGAGCCGGTAATATGGAAAAACATATCCAGGATAAGTTGACAGAATTTCGTGCGCTCAACACCAAGATTGGAAGCTACTACGAAGCCGTATCGCTTATGGCTTGGGATCTGCGAACAGGCGCGCCGCGCAAAGGTGCTGAGCTTCGTGCCCAAACTATTGGTATGCTGTCTACGGAGGCTTTTAAACTGCAAACATCCAAAGAGATGGGGGAGCTGCTATCGGCTCTAGCACAGCCAGAAGTGCTGGATCAGTTGGAAGACATTGACCGCCGGTCGGTTCTTGCTGTCCACGAGGAATACGAGCGCAGCATCAAAATTCCTGCGGACAAATTCCAAGAATACTCCGTACTAACTGCACATGCGGAAACCTTATGGGAGGATGCCAAGGAGAGCGGCGACTTCGAAGGATTTGAGCCTTACCTGACTCAAATTGTACAGAAGACCCAGGAATTTATCGACTTATGGGGACCTAAGGATACTCGCTACGATACGCTATTACATATGTATGAGCCGGACCTCACGTCCGCCAAGCTGGACGAAGTATTCGGCAGACTTAAAGCGCGTCTGGTGCCACTTGTGGAAGCTATTCTGGCTTCACCAAACAAACCGGATACGGCATTTATGAACCAGATTTTCCCTGAAGATCAGCAGGATAAGTTCAGCAGATATCTTCTGGAGGAGATGGGCTATGACTTTGAGGCAGGACGGATCGATGAGAGCGTTCATCCGTTTATGACGGGCATCAATCCGAAAGACATCCGGATTACGACGCATTACCTGCAGGATGATGTAGCTAGCGCGGTATTCAGCTCTTTGCATGAAGGCGGACATGCCCTCTATGAGCAAAATATGGACGAAGCTTTGATCGGCACGCCGCTTGCTCAAGGTACTTCAATGGGGATTCATGAGTCCCAGTCCCGATTCTGGGAAAATATGATCGGCCGCAGCCGCTTCTTCTGGGAGCGCTACTACGGCGAATTGCAGCAGCACTTCCCGCAGCAGCTTGCTGACGTCTCGCTAGATCAGTTCCACCGCGCAGTAAATAAGGTGGAGAATTCCCTGATTCGCATAGAGTCGGATGAGCTGACTTACAATCTGCACATTATTATCCGTTATGAGATTGAGAAGGAGCTTTTCAACAATGGGCTTTCTGTAAAGGATCTGCCAAAAGTATGGAATGAGAAGTATCAGCAATATCTGGGGATCACCCCGCCAAATCATGGTCTGGGTGTATTGCAGGACGTTCACTGGTCTGGCGGAAGCTTCGGATATTTCCCATCTTATTCGCTTGGCAATATGTATGCCGCCCAGTTTGCGAATACCATCCGTAAGGAGATCCCGAACTTTGACGAGCTTGTGTCCAAAGGAGAGTTCGCTCCGATTCGCGAGTGGCTAACGGCAAAAATTTATCGCTACGGCAAGAGCCGCAAGCCGGCTGAGCTCGTTCGTGATATTACGGGAGAAGATCTAAATCCGGATTATCTCGCGGATTACCTGGAGCAGAAATACAGTGAAATTTACGGTTTGAACGAAAAATAAAAATATTAGCATAAGCCATAAAAGGCCGAAGCGGGGCATTCAACCCCGCTTCGGCCTTTTGCATGTCATAACCAATCTCTCCACTCTCGCATACATTAATTCATAAACTAGTTTTTTAACCGGAAAAGAGCCGGCTGCAGACATACAGATAAGGAGGGAAAGGGATGAGAAAAACTAGGCTCTGCACACTGCTTGTGTTCATGCTGGTGGCTTCTTTGCTGAGTGCTTGCGGCAGCAAGGATCATAAGCTGCAAGTGGGAGAGGTTACCCGCTCCGTATTTTATGCACCGCAATATGTTGCGATCGAGAAGGGGTTCTTTAAGGAAGAAGGACTCGAGGTTGAGCTTCAGACCACGTTCGGAGGCGACAAGACCATGACGGCGCTTCTCTCGGGCAATATTCAAGTGGCGCTGGTTGGCGCAGAGACATCTATTTACGTATATCAGCAAGGGGCAGAAGATAAGGTGATTAATTTTGCGGGGCTGACACAGACGGATGGGACCTTCTTGGTTGCGCGGAATAAGGGAACTTCCTTTGATTGGTCTGAGCTGAAAGGAAAGGTTTTCCTTGGCCAGCGGAAAGGCGGCATGCCGCAGATGTCTGGGGAATACACGCTCAGCCAGCATGGCATTGATCCGCATAAAGATCTTGAACTGATTCAAAATATTGATTTTGCCAATATTACCGCAGCCTTTGCTTCGGGCACAGGTGAATATGTACAGCTGTTCGAGCCCCAAGCATCCATCATCGAGAAGGAAGGGAAGGGACATGTGGTAGCTTCCTTCGGCGCGGAAGGAGGAAAGCTCCCTTATACGGCTTATATGGCGAAGGAAAGCTATTTGAAGGGGAATGAAGAGAAAATTCAGAAATTTACGAATGCGTTGTATAAGGCACAGAAATGGGTACAAGAGCATTCGCCTGAGGAGACCGCAGAGGTAATCGCCCCCTTCTTCAAGGACACAGATCCCGCTATCTTGGCAAGCTCTGTCAAACGCTATAAAGAACAAGGAACTTATGCGGACAGTCCTGCCATTTCTGCCGATTCCTGGAATCACCTGCTGGAGATTATGGACCATGCCGGGGAGCTCAAAGAGAAGGTAGGTCCAGAGGTTCTGGTCAACTCTAAATTTTCAGATGAGGCTGTAAAGCAGTAACCACATCAAGGAAGGGGGTGCCTCAAGTGTCATTGCCTGTCCTGGAACTTAAAAATGTGGATCATGTTTATGTGACGGATCGCGAAGCGGTCCTGGCTATAGAGGGAATGAATCTATCTGTGATGCCGGGGGAATTCATCAGCCTGGTAGGTCCAAGCGGGTGCGGAAAAACAACTCTGCTCTCGATTATGGCCGGCCTTATTCAGCCGTCGAGAGGGGAAGTGCTGCTCGAAGGCAAACCCGTCATGGGTCCAGCCAGCGCAGCCGGTTATATGCTGCAGCAGGACTACCTTTTTCCATGGCGGACGATCCTAGAGAACGCCATGCTCGGACTTGAGCTTACGGGTCAAAGTGGCCGGGAGGCGAAAGACAAAGTGCGCTCTATGCTCGAAGGCATGGGGCTTGGTGGGACAGAGCAGCAGTATCCGCATCAGCTGTCCGGGGGGATGCGGCAGAGAGTGGCTCTCGTTAGAACGCTGGCCGCTGAGCCGGAGCTGCTGCTGCTGGATGAGCCGTTCTCTGCCCTCGATTATCAGACCAAGCTGCAGCTTGAGGATCTGGTTGTAGAAACCTTTAGAACACAGCGAAAGACCGCCGTGCTGGTGACTCATGACCTCAGTGAGGCAATTGCCGTAAGTGACCGCGTCATTGTGCTGGGTGCTAAGCCCGGCCGAATTCGCAGCACATTCACGATCCCTGCCGCAATCCGGGAAGCCGTTCCTTTTTATGCCAGGGAGCAGGAAGGGTTCAATGAGATCTTTCAGCAAATCTGGAGAGAGCTCGAAGCTTCAGAGAGGAGTGATGGCTGATATGGAAAGTCTACCGCAATCTTCCCAAGCAGCTGAAGAATGGGTGCAGCAAGAATTGGGAATGCACCGGAAACGGCGGAAAACCAGAGGCCGCATGGTGCTGGGTACACAGCTGTTAATCCTCCTCGTCGGTATTCTGGCCTGGGAGCTTGCAGGTCGGTTCAAATGGATCGATGTGCTGATCTTCAGCTATCCGTCCAAAGTGTTTGCTCAAATCATGAGAGACATTACAAGCGGCGAGCTTTGGCCCCATTTGGGAATGACTGTGTTCGAGACGGCTGCAGGGTTCCTGCTGGGTACGGTGGCTGGAACAGGGCTTGCCGTACTTATTTGGTGGTCGCCTTTTTTGGCCAAGGTATTGGACCCTTATCTGGTAGTCTTCAACAGTATGCCTAAAGTGGCTCTGGGGCCAATTTTTATTGTGTTATTTGGAGGCGGATTTACCGCTATTGTCATGACAACCCTGTCTATCACGGTGATTACGACCACGCTCGTCGTATATACAAGCTTCCAAGAGGTAGATCAGAATTATACGAAGGTGGTGCGCACATTTGGGGGCAGCAAGCGCGATATTTTCAGCAAGGTCATGCTCCCGGCTTCCTTTCCGGCTATCGTATCGACACTGAAAGTCAATGTTGGTTTAGCTTGGGTGGGTGTGATTGTCGGGGAGTTTCTTGTGGCGAAGATTGGACTGGGCTACCTGATTATTTACGGCTTTCAAGTCTTTAACTTCACGCTGGTTTTTGCCAGCCTTGTCATCATTGCCATCGTCGCGACGGCCATGTACCAAATGGTTGTTTATATAGAGCGGCTGATTCTTAGGAAGCGGTAACGCTTCCTTTTTTGCATCTATAGATTGGTGATTGAGCTCAACTTCCAAATCGAGTACGATAGACTACAACAGATTTTGAAAGAATGAAATGGAAGGGATCGTATGGGATTTAGGGTTATAAAAACAGCGATTGCTACGCTTCTGGCCATATTAATAGCAGATACAGCCGGAGTTCATGGGGCGTTGTCTGCTGGGTTGCTAGCCATCCTGGGCGTGGATGTGACGCGCAAACGGAGCATCAAGTCTGTCTCCTCCCGTTTTTTTGCTTCGATTTTAGGACTGGCCTTATCTTTTGGTTTATTTTATGTTCTTGGATTTCATATTTGGGTGTTGTTCGTCTATATACTTATTGCCTTTCCGCTTATCTCCAAAGCGCATTTTAAGGAAGGGATTGTGACTAGTTCGGTCGTTGTCTTTCGGGTATTTGGCGAGGAAACACTCAGTTTAGAGGTGTTTGTTACTCAGGTTCTGCTGCTCTTGATCGGCCTCGGATCGGCGATGCTGGTGAATCTCATTTATATGCCAAGAGAAGAAGTGAAGCTCAGCTGGATCCGCCGGGAGGTGGATGGGCTCTTTTCTAAGATTTTTGCGCATATTGCTGATACCCTGCGAAATCCTGATGATGAATGGGATGGCAAGGAGCTGACCCAGGCCTCCCGGGAGATTGAGAAGGGGTTGTCCATTGCGAAGCGTGCGCTGGAGAATCAGGTGATCTCTTCCGATGAGTCGTGGATGGTCTATTTCTTCATGCGGAAGGAGCACTTGGAGCGGATTGAGAGCATGATGGAGCTGATTTCGCAAGTATACCGAAGAATGCCTCAAGGGGAACTTGCAGCAGCCCTTTTTGACCAGCTTAGCGAGGACGTCATGGAGGAGTCCTATTGCGGAGTCACAGAGAAGCTGCTTCTGGAATTGGAAGTCAAGTTTGCGCAAATGGAGCTGCCTTCAACTCGAGAGGAGTTCGAGAATCGTTCTGCAATCCTTCAGTTGTGCCGGGAACTTGACCAATATTTGCGTATTTCAAAGAAAGATAAAGGAGCTTTGAATGTTCGCAAGGGAAAGCCTGGGATCCCGCTGTGATGAAGCTTGGCTAAAGATAAGGCTAACCTTTCGACGCTAACTGTCCGTTAATGTAGATGTTCCAGAAAAATACATATCGGAGGGATAGCATGAATGCTCGTATTCAGCCTCAAGCAGCCCCCGCTGCACTAAGTTCTGCTGCTGCATCAAGAAAAAGTCAACCGCAAGATGAAATACTTCAAAAACTGCTTAGCTTTTAGTCCAGTGGTGCCTTCGAGAAGGAAAAACGAAAAATGCTGTAAGCTCTCATGCAAGAAAAGGAATCAAAAGAGATTCAGGCCAATTTAGAGAGCTTGAAAAATTTCAGAAGGAGCAGGACAAGAAAAGCGAGGAAGCAGCAGCAAAGCAAAATTTGATTTCGCAAACCAACCAAGACGGAGATACGGTTACGATTTCCGATGAAGCGAAAATGCAGCAGAATGGGGCTCAAAACTCTACCGTAGGAAATTTTGTAGAAGGCTCTTCAGGAAGTTCTGCAACTTCCGAGCCTCCCGGTGCTCCTGACACTTCTAACCAAGGCGAATAAATGTAGATTAAATATTCTTTTTTTAGTGGAACCTCCTTATCAACATTTGCCTACTTCCTGCATACATATGTAGTGAATGATTGTATGGAGGAGGTTTAAACATGCCATCGCAATTTCAAAGTAGAGAGATTATAACGAAAGCGATCTGCGGCAAGGGTCGTAAGTTCTCTACCGTAACACATACCGTGACTCCGCCTCACAATCCGACGAGTATTCTGGGGGCTTGGATTATTAACCACCAGTACGAAGCGGTTGCTGCGGGGGAAGGAATTGAAGTTATTGGTACTTACGATGTGAACATCTGGTATTCGTATGACAAGAATTCGCAAACGGCGGTTGCTAAAGAAAAGGTCTCCTACGTGGAGAATGTGCCGCTCACTTACCTTGACGGAAGACATCGTTCTTCCACTGTCGAGGTATCGGCGGAAGCCACGCAGGAGCCAAGCACCGTAGAGGCTGTTGTTTCGGGTGGGGGCGGCGTCATCATCCGGGTTGAGCGGGAGTTCGCTGTTGAGCTGGTGGCTGAGACCAAGATCAACGTGCTCGTAGTGCCCGGCAGTGATGAGGGTGACAAGGAATATGATTTCGCGCTGGATGATGGGGATTACGATGAGTTAGATCCGGACCTCTTGGATGAAGATCTGTGACCTATGCCCATCCGCTTTGTATGAAAAGGTAATGCATTATATGCAGTCGTGATGACGGCGGAGAGGGCGGATGCCCTCTTTTTTTATATTCTGATTTCATTTGGATGCAGCTTGTTAAAAAGGGGAGAAGTAACGTATGCAGAAGCAGCGGAACAAATGGGACTGGATCCCGGCTAGAGAAATTCGGAATTGGGAAGAACGGCTGAGAATGGCTGGAATCAAGCATCAGTTCTCTCATAAGGGAGCCTTTGATATGGATGCCAATACCCGCTATGCGAAAGGTTACAAGGTATATGTTACACAGCTGCGGTCTATAGGAATTGTTGAAGAATCCGGAGGGCGTTCTGGTTCCCCGTTGCTCCTGTCCAGGCAATCTTGGGAGGGAAAGACCGGAGAGAAGATTGCGAAGAGGCTGGAAAAGCTGGCAGTTCGTACATTGTACAGCCTGGGAATGGATTCTGGGATCGTCACCATTTTACCGGGTGAAGAACGCGGCAGCGCAGTTGCAGGGATTAAGCCTCTAGATAAGGGCTGGCAGGAGGATGCTGCTCGTTATGTCCGGGCAAATTCAGCGGGCCTGGCAGCAGCTTCAGAGGATGAGATACAGACCCAGCAAGTCAGGGTGGGACTGGATCCTGAATTTATTTTGTTTGATCCCAAGAGCGGCAAAGTCATACCGGCTTCCCGTTTTTTGGGACGCCAGGGACGTGCGGGCTGTGACGCAGTGTGGATTCGCGGGAAATGCTACTATCCAGTAGCCGAGTTAAGACCAGCTCCTGCCACTCATCCTAGCGCCTTGTTCAGACAGCTCAGAGCCTCGATGGCGCTGGCAGCTCGTGAAATAGAGGATACTTCTTTGCATTGGTATGCAGGAGGCATGCCTCTTGAAGGATTGCCCCTAGGAGGGCATGTTCACCTCAGCGGGGTTCCCTTCAGCCCGGAGCTGCTGCGCGCTCTGGATAATTATTTGGCTCTGCTGGTTGCGGTATTGGAGGATTCAAGAAGCCTGAAACGCCGTCCCCGTTACGGTTTTTTGGGGGACTTCAGGCTGCAGCCGCATGGCGGTTTTGAATACCGGACATTGCCGAGCTTTCTTGTGTCCCCTATGGTGACCAAAGCTGTAATTGCTCTAGCATTCTTGATTGCGAATCAATATGGGAAATTGAAGCAGCGTCCTCTTCAGGACATCCATATTCAGAAAGCCTTCTATCAGGGAGAACGCGAGAAGCTTCGGACAGCCGTGCTGCCGCTCCTTCAGGAGCTGGAGACACTAGATGAATGTGAGCAGCATGCTGCATACATTAGGCCTATGTTCGCAGCTGTACGGGACGGCTGGGTCTGGGATGAGCTGACAGATGTGCGCCCGCCGTGGAGAATTCACATACCGGAAGGGAAGAGGAAGTCTATCACAAGCGCCTCTAATTTCTTTCTGGTATAATAGAGTTCTATGAATGGGTATGGAGGTACGTCATGGCCAAATATACGCCGATGATTGAACAATATTTGAAGATCAAAGAACAAGCGAAGGATGCTTTTCTTTTTTTTCGTTTAGGTGACTTTTATGAGATGTTTTTTGATGATGCTATTCTTGCCGCCAAAGAGCTGGAAATCACTCTTACCGGACGGGCCGGGGGCGGCGACGAGCGCATTCCTATGTGCGGGGTCCCTTATCATTCTGCTGAGAACTATATACACCGATTGATAGAGAAGGGCTACAAGGTAGCTATATGCGAACAGCTGGATGATCCCGCGCAGGTCAAAGGAATGGTGAGGCGTGAGATTGTTAGAGTTGTTACGCCTGGTACAGTAATGGAAGGCAAGACCATTGGGGAAAAATCCAATAACTACATGGTTTGCGTTACCGAGACGGAAGCGTCGATGGCGGTTGCCGCCTGCGACTTGTCTACAGGAGAGCTGCATGTGACCAGCGCACCTGCAAGCAGGGAATGGCTGCGCGATGAGGTGGGTCTGTACACGCCGTCCGAGATCATTGGCGATGCTGAGCTGCTGGATTGGCTGCGGGAGCAGGCTGGTCCGATATCCCGCCCGATTGTGTACACCGCTCGCGAGAAGAGCCGGGACGATGCTGGGCGCCGCCAGTTTGGCGAGGCCGCCTGGGTTCGGCTTGAGCCTGAACGGCAGGTCTGCGTATCGCTTCTTGTATCCTATCTTGCAGAGACGCAAAAGCGCTCGCTTGGCCAGCTTACCCGGATTTCGTCCTATGAGCCGGAAAATTTCATGATTCTCGATCCGTTCACACGGCGAAATCTAGAGCTTGTTGAGACGGTGCGTGACCGCTCGAAGAAGGGCTCACTATTGTCCCTGCTGGACCGGACGGAGACATCTATGGGAGCACGATTGCTCCGCCGCTGGGTGGACAAGCCCCTGCTGCAGCGAAGCCGCATCGAGGCAAGACTAGAAGCGGTAGAGCAGCTTCATGCAGGCTATATGCTGCGGGAGGACTTGCGTGAGAAGCTCAAGGAGATTTATGACTTGGAGCGTCTGGTCGCACGGATCGCCTTCGGATCGGCGAACGGGCGAGACCTGCTGGCTCTGAAACAGTCGCTATGGCAGATTCCCGATTTGAAGGAGCTGTGCGCTTCCTCGTCGTCTAAGACGCTCCAGCGAATTTCGGAGGAGCTTGATGACTGCCGGGATCTGGCGGAAGCCATTGATCTGGCTATTGCGGAGGATCCTCCTGTCTCCGTGCGGGACGGAGGCCTGATCCGGCCCGGTTATCACGCACGCCTCGATGAGCTGCGTGAAGCGGGCGCGAATGGCAAGCGCTGGATTGCTGAGCTGGAGGCGGCAGAGCGGCAGGCGACCGGAATTAAGTCACTGAAGATTGGCTACAACAAAGTGTTTGGCTACTATATCGAAGTGACTAAGTCCAATTTGGGCGCCCTTCCTGAAGGGCGGTATGAACGCAAGCAGACGCTTGCTAATGCAGAAAGATTCGTGACGCCGGAGCTGAAGGAGAAAGAAACACTCATCCTGGAGGCACAAGATCAGATGCTTGACCTGGAATATTCGCTGTTCACAGAGCTCAGGGAACGGCTCAATGCCGAGATCACCCGGCTACAGCGCTTAGCTGAAGCCGTTGCGGAGATCGATGTGTACCGTTCTCTGGCAGCGGTCAGTGCGGATTCGGGCTTCGTGAAGCCAGTGCTCACCGACGGTTATGATTTTGTCGTTGATCAGGGCCGCCACCCTGTTGTGGAGTCGGTGATGGAAGGCACAGCCTTTATCGCTAACGGCACAGAGCTTCGGCAGAAGGATGCCAATATTTTGCTTATCACTGGGCCTAATATGGCCGGTAAGAGCACTTATATGAGGCAGGTAGCCCTGATCTCCATCATGGCGCAGATCGGCTGCTTTGTGCCTGCCACTAAGGCTGAAATTCCGATGATTGACCGCATCTTCACCCGAATCGGTGCTGCCGATGACCTGATTGGCGGCCAGAGCACCTTCATGGTGGAGATGGCCGATATTCAGGTGATGACCGAGAAGGCAACACCTCGAAGCCTGATCATTATTGATGAGCTTGGGCGCGGTACTTCTACCACGGAAGGGATGGCTATTGCCCAAGCGGTTATTGAATATGTCCATGACCATATAGGCTGTAAAGCACTGGTGTCAACGCACTTCCATGAGCTTGCCCATCTGGAGTTAGAGCTTAAAGGGCTCCATAATTATTGTATGGCTGTTCAGGAGAGCGGAGACAAGGTCCATTTCCTCCGCAGATTGGTGCCAGGTGCGGCCAGCACCAGCTACGGCATCTACTGCGCCCGCCTTGCCGGGCTACCAGGCAGCATCATTGACCGGGCTTACGGCCTGCTGCAGGACCTGGAAGAGGCAGCCCCCCGCCCAGTGTCAGATCGAGACGCTGCAGCGGCGCCGGCGGCCGAAGCCAGTCTGCCGAAGCCTGTAGCGGAGAAGAAGGAGGACTCGGCCGTCTCACTTCCTGCGTTAGAGGAAGTGGAGCCTCGCCGAACATCGGCCGAGCCTTCAGCCGCTGAGACTTCGGATGGCGTGGTGCAGTTGTCGATCTTCGGGGAGGAGGAGCCAGAAAAGCCGACCGCTCCTGTCGTTCCTTCGCAGGGTTCTCAGGAAGACGCAAGATCCCGGAAGATCATCAAGCAGGTGAAGGATGCTGATGTGATGAACATGACACCTCTGCAGGCTTTGCAGTTTCTGAATGATTTGAAGATGAAGGCCAAAGATTTGTAGTTATTTTGCCGGGGCAGGCATTTATTGTAAATTGGAATGTTAAGGCGCTAGAAATTCTGAAATAGAAAGAGAGCGGGTGGATTCAGATATGGCTAAAATCCAGATACTGGACGAGCATATTGCGAACCAGATCGCGGCGGGTGAGGTCGTAGAGCGGCCATCCTCCGTGGTCAAGGAGCTGGTTGAGAACGCGATTGACGCAGGCTCAACGAAGGTGGACGTCATGGTGGAGGAGGGCGGTCTGATGAGCATCCGTGTCACGGACAACGGTTCGGGGATTGAACCGGAGGACTGTGAGACGGCATTCTACCGCCACGCCACCAGCAAGCTTTCCAGCGGACGGGATCTGTTCCAGATCCGGAGTCTAGGGTTCCGCGGCGAGGCTCTCCCAAGTATTGCAGCCGTCGCGAAGGTGCAGCTGATCAGCGCCAGCAGCGACTCCGGGCTCGGCTATAAGGTGTCGATTGAGGGAGGAAAGCTGAAGGAGAGCGAAGCAGCACCAGCCCCAAAGGGCACGGACCTCGTCATCAGAGAATTATTCTACAATACCCCGGCCAGGCTGAAATACATGAAGACGATTCAGACAGAGCTCGGCCATATTTCCGACGTGATGTATCGCCAGGCCTTGGCCCATCCTGAGATCGGCTTCTCTCTCAGACATAACGGCAACGCGCTGCTGCAGACGCCGGGCAACGGAGATTTGCTGCAAGTAATTGCAGCCATATATGGAAATAATGCAGCTAGAGCGATGGTACCGATTGAGTATGAAGATCCCGATTACACCCTGCGGGGATTCATCGGACGGCCGGACTTGACCCGTTCCAACCGGAACGCGATATCCACCGTAGTCAATGGCCGCTATATTCGGAATACAGGGCTGCAGCAAGCCATTCTTCGCGGTTATCATACTTTGCTGCCGATCGGTCGTTATCCCCTGGTTGTGCTCCAGCTGACGATGCATCCTTCACTGGTCGATGTGAATGTGCATCCAGCGAAGCTGGAAGTACGCTTCAGTAAGGAAGGGGAATTGAACACATTCGTGGAGACCGCTGTCAAGGGGGCTTTGTCCCAGCATGTGCTGATTCCACAGGTCGTTAAGCAACAAATTGGGAAAGGTGACAGCCGTTCTGTGATTCAGGAGCAGTTCAGCTTCCCGTCTCCTTCTCAGGCGCCTGTGGATACTGCGAATCGGCAGGAGTTTATACATTCCGGTAACTCCGCTCCCGTCAGCGGCAGTCCTTCCAGGGAAGGGAGTACGGCTGGAGGTCAAGGACAGGGAATGGACGTCCCTTCTGTCTCATCCTCCATGTCCCAGGTTCGGAGTCCGCAAGTTCGGGAAGGAGCTGCGGCTGGATATGCGGCTGGAGCAGGAGCAGGGGGTAGTTATAACCAGAAGGGCTGGCAGAATGAGGTGCGAACGTCAGCGCTGCCTAAGCCTGAACATATTGAGAGGTTGTATGAATCGCCCGCGGAAGCGCCTCAGGTTCCCCAATTCCCGGAGCTCACTCTGATCGGTCAGCACCATGGCACTTATCTGATTGCGAATAATGACACGGGATTATATTTGATAGATCAGCATGCGGCCCATGAGCGGGTGAATTACGAATATTACTATGAGAAATTTGGTTCGCCAGCGGATGCATCACAGGAGCTGCTTCTGCCGATAACCTTAGAATTCACTCCTTCTGACAGTGAGAAGCTGAAGGACCGCCTGCATTGGTTCGAGAGTGCTGGAGTCATATTAGAGCACTTCGGAGGACAGACATTCCGCGTAGTATCTCACCCCTATTGGTTCCCCAAAGGGGAAGAGGCGGCGATCATTGAGGAGATGGCTGATTGGGTACTGAATGAACGGTCCATTGATTTGGCAAAAATCCGGGAGAAATCATCTATTCTCTGCTCCTGCAAAGCCTCGATCAAAGCGAATCAGAAGCTGACTCAGGAAGAGGCAGTGACGCTGCTGCGCCGTCTGGCTGCATGCCGCCAGCCTTATACTTGTCCGCATGGGCGGCCGATTGTTGTATCCTTTTCCACTTATGACCTGGAAAAGCTGTTTAAGAGAGTAATGTAAGTGAACGGAGGAATCAACCTTGATTATAACTACTGGTGATCATGAAGCGCAGGGATCGGTGCAGCGCGCTTTGCAGATTGCCGCAGGCACAGGACTTCGTTATGTCCGCAGATCGGGCCTTTCGCTGAGCAAGCTTCGCAAGAAATACAATGATCCGGATATTCTGATTGTCCTGGAGAACGGGATTCGTATTGCAGGCGAGGATGGAGAGCCTATGTTCTTTCATCCCAGCATGTCCTTTGTTAGAGCCAAACGTCTCTTAAAGGGTGGGAAGGATCTCATGCTCGAAGCTGCTGGTGTTGTGCCAGGAGATCGCATCATAGATTGCACGGCCGGTCTCGGTGCAGATTCCATTATTTTCTCCATGGGCAGCGGGCCTTTGGGGGAGGTGGTCTCACTCGAAAGCTCATTTCCATTATATATGCTGCTGCGTGAGGGTTTAGCAAGCTACCATTCAGGGTTAAAAGAGTTTGATGAAGCCTTGTCTCGGATTGAGGTCCGTCACGGCCATCATCTGGACTGGCTCAAGCAAATGCCTGATCAAAGCGCGGATATCGTATATTTTGATCCGATGTTCAGGGAGCCGACGACAGAGTCATCCTCCATATCACCTCTCCGCAGTTACGCGAATCTAGATCAAATCAGCTTGGAAGCGATAGCTGAAGCGAGAAGGGTTGCACGTAAAGCAGTGGTCCTTAAGGAGAAAAGAGATAGCGGAGAATTCACCCGGCTAGGATTTGACCTGCCCGACCGGAGCCGCTCCAAAATTACGTACGGGGTGATGCGTCTTGACAGCTGAGAATAAACCTAAGCTTCTAGTCCTGGTAGGTCCAACAGCAGTTGGAAAAACAAGGCTTAGTATTGAAATTGCCAAAGCTTATTCCTGTGAGGTTATTTCTGGTGATTCCATGCAAGTTTACCGGGAAATGGACATCGGCACTGCCAAAATTACTCAGGATGAAATGAGAGGGGTCCCCCATCATCTTATTGATGTTCTCAAGCCGGACGAGCCTTTTTCGGTAGCGCTGTTCCAAGAGGCTTGCCGCCGTCTGATTCCAGAAGTTACATCCAGGGGGCATCTGCCATTTATCGTTGGAGGCACCGGGCTGTATGTGGAATCGGTTTGTTACGAATTCCAGTTCTCGGAAGCAGGATCAGATGAGGAATTCAGACAAGCTCAGGTCAAATATGCCGAGGAATTTGGGGTGCAGGCTCTTCATGACAAGCTGGCCCAGATCGATCCGGCTTCTGCCGCCAAGCTGCATCCGAATGATCAGCGAAGGGTCATTCGTGCTCTTGAAATACACCACCTCACCGGAATCACAATGTCGGCTCAATTGGAGGGGCAGACTAAGCAGTCTCCATATGATCTATGTCTGATCGGTTTGACAATGGACCGTCAATTGCTATATAACCGAATAGAGGAACGCATTGATGCCATGATCGAGCAGGGATTGGTTCAAGAGGTGGAGTCTCTGCTGAATAAGGGCTATACGCCAGACCTGGTCTCCATGCAGGGGCTTGGCTATAAGGAGATTGTGGAGCATCTGGTGGATGGAGTCCCTCTGGATCAGGCCATTGTCAAGCTGAAGCGGGATACGCGTCATTTCGCAAAGCGTCAGCTGTCCTGGTTCCGCCACATGAAGGAGATTCATTGGGTAGACTGCACGGATGGAAATTTTTCAAAGAATTTGGCGGACATCCATGCTATAATAGCAGGAAAGTTCGGAGCATCTCTTGAATATAATACAAAACACTAATTGAACATTTGGGGGTACGGCTAAATGAACAAATCCATCAATATCCAAGATACGTTCTTAAACCAATTGCGCAAAGAAAGCATTCCGGTCACGGTCTTCTTAACGAACGGCTTCCAAATTCGGGGAACGATCAAAGCTTTTGACAACTTCACGATCGTTATCGACAGTGACGGACGCCAGCAAATGGTGTACAAGCACGCTATCTCCACCTTCCAGCCGCAGCGAAATGTTTCGCTGATGCAGGATAATCAAGGCGAGGGCTAACCCCCAAGACCTGAAACTTTTTTAAAACCTTAACGTTTAAATGTATAGGAATTAGAATGGAGCAACCTGAACGATAAGGGTTGTTCTTTTCCTTTCCGGGGGCGTTTAGGCTAGAATGAAGGGAGTCTATAGAGAGAACATGCCGACACAAAGACCGTCTAGAATGGATCGCAACCACAAGGCGTCGGATTCATCCAAAGACAAACCAAAGAAAAAAAAGAAGAAATTGTCTGCCAAGAAAGTGCTGTGGACCACGTTTTTTACCATGGCATTCGCAATTATTTGCGGAATAATCGGATATCTGTTCATTATGTTCAACGGAGAAAAGCTGCTCCGCGAGAACCAGGATAAGCTGGTTGTCTATGAATCGACTAAGGTTTATGACCGCGGCGGCAAGCTGATGGGTGAGCTGTCTATCGACAAGAGTGAGCCAGTGGATAGCAATCAGATCCCCAAGCTCCTCAAGGACGCTTTTGTAGCTACGGAGGATAAGCGTTTCTACGAGCATAATGGGGTAGACATCTGGTCCATCGGCCGGGCGGCCGTTAAGGATATTGTAGCCAGGAAGAAGCTGGAGGGCGGGAGTACGATCACTCAGCAGCTTGCCAAGAACATCTTCCTGTCACGGGATAAGACCTTTTTCCGTAAAGCTACCGAGGTTGCGATAGCAACCGCCTTGGAGCGAAATAAGACGAAGGATGAGATACTGACCTTGTATTTGAACCGAATTAATTTTGGCGGAACCACCTATGGAATTAAGGCTGCTGCCGAGAAATATTTTGGTCAGGGTGATCTTAACAAACTGGAGCTGTGGCAGATGGCCACCCTTGCAGCGATGCCGAAGGGTCCATCGAAGTACAATCCACTGCGCAACCCGGAAGCATCTACCGAGCGAAGGGGCGTCGTACTGGATTTGATGTATGAACAGGGCTATATCACCGCAGAGCAGCGGGACCATGCGAAGGCCGTCAAATACGATTACCAGCCTCCGGTCAAGAAGCAGAATTACAACGCTTTTATCGATTATGTCATGGATGAAGCGGAGGATGTGGCGCCAGAACTGACCGAGGACCAGATCGTCCGTGGAGGTTATAAGATTTACACAACTATGGATGCCCAGGCGCAGAAGGCGGTTGAGAAGGCGTTCGCGAATGACAGTCTATTTGAGAAGAGCAAGGATGATCAACAGGTACAGGGCTCCATTGTGATCATGAACCATGAGAACGGAGCGATTGTGGCGCTGCTTGGCGGACGCGATTATGAACGTAAAGGCTTTAGCCGGATTAACAGCCGCAGACAGCCAGGCTCAGCATTAAAGCCGATTATTGATTATGCACCTGCTCTGGAGACAGGGAAGTTTACAATAAACTCCAAACTCAGCAACAAGAAGCAATGCTTCGGTAACTATTGTCCGAAGAATCTTCATGGCTATTCAGATACGATTGGTATGACTCAGGCGATTACAAAATCTGAAAATATTCCTGCGGTATGGATTCTTAATCAGATCGGTGTGAAGACAGGTATTGATTATGCCCAGAAGATGGGGATCACGCTCGATAAGAATGATAGCAACCTGGCCGTCGCGCTGGGGGGATTGACCAAGGGTACCACGACGATGGAGATGGCCGAAGCCTACAGTGTACTGGCGAATAAGGGAAGACATAATGACCCATACTCCATTAAAGAAATTCGGGACCATGCAGGAACCCCGGTGTACCAGCATGGCAAACCTAAACAGGAACAGATCCTTGGTGAAGACACCGCCTATTACATGACCAAGATGCTTCAAAACGTAGTTACTGATGGTACAGGGAAGAAAGCAAGAATAGATCGTCCTGTGGCAGGGAAAACAGGTACTACACAGCACGGAATTTCAGGCCTTAAGAGCAGCAAAAACCGTGATGTCTGGTTTGTTGGTTATACCCCTGAGTGGACTGCTGCTATCTGGATGGGTTATGACAAGGTGGATAAGAACCATCTGCTGAATGGCAGCAGCGGCCAAACGGCTGCCATGTTCGCGGCTGTCATGTCTGAGGCGCTTAAGGGCGTACCTGTCAAAGATTTTGATGTTCCATCCAAACTGTCCAAGCCGAAGAAAGAAGAAGAGCAGCCGGTTAAGCCGAAGGGCGTAACAGGCTTGAGCGGTACTTATGACGAAGGAACTGCAACGGTATCCTTAACTTGGAATGGAGTGGACCAGGCAGGCGGACAATACCGGATCTACCGGAAGGCCTCGACAGATGCTGATTATTCGCTCCTCATGAACGTTGCAACGACAGATGCAGAGGATTTAACAGTTGCACCTGCAACTGCTTATGAATACTATGTAACGTATTATGATCCGGCAACGGATACGGAAAGTGACCGATCGAATGTCGTCAGGTTTGAAATTCCTGCCGTAGAAGATCAGAATGAGACCACACCTCCGGATACGGGGAATGGAACTGATCCGAACGGTGGCAACTTAAATCCAGGCGATACTCCTTCGAATACCAACCAGGATAACACAGGGAATACGAACCAGGGGGGCGACTCCAGCGGTAATGGAGTTGACAATAATGGCGGGAATTCGGGAGACACCGGGAACCCTGCAACCTCTCCGGATGATCAAAGCAACAAGCAGGGAAGAGGTAAAGGAAACGGCAAGTCGAATGGCCGCGGCAGCGGTTCAGGAGACTCTCCCGATAGTTCTGGGGGAACCTCCGGACCGGAGACCAATTCAGGAACCGGCGATGGTACTACAGGCAGCAGTGGAGACGGTACCTTCGCCCCTGACCCCTCGAATCCCGCAGGTTCACAGAACGCCGGGTAATCGAAGAGGATAATTCATAGTCATGCAAAGAGCTTCCATTTCTTTCGAGTTCGAGAGAAGGAAGCTCTTTGCTTTTTTTGCCAAATGCCTTTTGTGAGTAGCTTTCAAATATGATAAGCTGAACATAACATGTGTGAAAGGGTATTAACCGATGAAGCGAAAATTTGGAGACCGGGCAAATTGGCGCCGTGTGACACAGCGGCAGTTTGCTTCAAGGTATGTGAAAAGTGCTAGTTTTACGGGGTATATCACTCTGTACACGATCCAGACCCTACGTGAGCCGTTATGGAAAACCTATGGAAGGCACACCTTTCGGATTGCAGACAAGGGTTATAGCTGGCTTCAGTATTATCCGGCTGGAGAGCATTTTATTGTTACGGCAATGTTTGATGACAAGCATGAGATTGTAGAATGGTACATTGATGTTTGCAAGAATCAAGGCGTAACCGATCAAGGCGTTCCCTGGTTTGATGATTTGTATCTAGATATTGTGGTGCTGAAGAATGGAGAGGTTTTTCTGTTGGATCAGGATGAACTGGACGATGCGCTTGCCCGGAGGCTGATTACACCTCGCGATTATGAGCTTGCTTCCCAGACAGCACGTGATGTGCTTCGTGCTATTGATTCGCATTCCTTTCCTTACTTCCTCATGTCACTCGCACACCGGGATCAAGGAATGGAGCTAAGCGAATTGAAATTCGGCCTACATGGAGGATCTGCATGAATAATTCCGCCGAATCTGTGAAAGTCCCTCCCCGTACACGTAAAGCAGGGCCTGCTCGCCAGCTGGTCAAAGCCGCTGGGCTGATCATCCTGCTAGGACTGGTATGGCTTGCTTACGCTTGGCTGCAAATTGAGAGCGGGAAAAGCACGAAGTCACTGAAGCCAGCTGATGTAGGGATCGTTCTAGGAGCTTCGTTATGGAATGATGTACCGAGTCCGGGCTTGAAGGAACGGCTGAATCTGGCAGCCCAGTTATATAGCGAGGGGAAGTTCCCTTATATTTTGGTTACCGGCGGCCTTGATTCACCAAAAGCCAAGCGCACAGAAGCACAGGGGATGGCGTTGTATCTTACAGAGTTAGGCATTCCGAAGGAAGCGATTCTGCTTGAGAATCAAGCTACCAGCACTGTGGAAAATCTTAAATTCAGCAAGCAGATTATGAAGGAGCATCATTTCAATACTGCGGTCATTATCACGCATAACTATCACGGAAGAAGAGCTCTTGAAATCGCAAGAACCCTTGATTATAAAGATCCTCAATTATCGTTGACGGATTCTAAAGTATTAAATATGGGATATAATAAGGCTCGGGAAATATTGGCTTATACGAAGTGGAAAATGGATCAAGCGCTCATCCTTATCCGTGGAGAGTAAGGAAACTTCTAATAACGGGACGATCAATAGAATACAATTGTCTAAGAAGTTTCTACAGTCCCACTTTTGGAAGAGGTGATGCCGCAATGCAAGGGCGTGCCATGGCCGGCAACAGCGAGAGACCATCGAGACAGATTAATGTGATACTTCGTACCTCTGAGCCGCCTGTTATTTCTCAAACGGCTCCCGAGATCGAGGCGGCTCCGTCCGCTGCCAAGACAGCGGCAGTGCAGCAGGGGATTTATGCTGAGATCCAGCGCGAGCTGGATCAATTAGTAGGCCTGGACGGTATTAAAGAGCTGGTGTTTGAAATCTTTGCGCTCCTGCAAATCGCTCAGATGCGTTCGGAGGTTGGTTTACTAAGCGGCTCCCAGGTATTTCATATGGTGTTTAAAGGGAATCCTGGTACTGGGAAAACAACAGTAGCTCGCATTATAGCCAAATTGTTTCAGAAGATGGGTGTGCTGAGTAAGGGGCATTTGCTGGAAGTAGAACGCGCTGATCTGGTGGGAGAGTATATTGGACATACGGCGCAGAAGACCCGGGATCTTGTGAAGAAGGCTCTTGGCGGCATTCTGTTCATAGACGAAGCTTATAGCTTGGCCCGGGGCGGCGAGAAGGATTTCGGGAAGGAAGCCATCGATACGCTGGTCAAAGCCATGGAAGACCATAAGAACCAGTTTATTCTAATTCTCGCGGGCTACTCGGACGAGATGGAATTCTTCCTGCAGACAAATCCAGGGCTGCCGTCCCGTTTTCCGATTCAGATGGACTTTCCGGATTACTCGGTCGATCAGCTGATCCAAATCTCGGAGATGATGGTGAAGGAGCGAGATTACATCCTGATGCCGCAGGCAATCCTCAAGCTGAAGCAGCACCTGATCAATGAGAAGCAGGAGAGCCTACATGCCTTCAGCAATGCTAGATACGTGAGGAATATGATCGAGCGTTCGATTCGCCAGCAGGCGGTGCGGCTGTTAAATCAATATTCGAGCGCTTCTCCAGGTAAACTGGAGCTGATGACTATTAGAACCGAGGATTTAAGGGTAGATAAGAAATAAGAAGCAGCAATTATAAGGCCTTTAGAAGGAGCAGTGAATGAATGGGAGCAACATATGAGACAAAGACGGAACTTACCGACAAAGCGGTATTAGTCAGCCTTGTAACGGATGAAGTCAAGCGAAGCGGAATTAATGCTAAGTATTCGCTTGATGAGCTGGTTAATTTGGCAGAGACAGCGGGAGTTGAAGTAAAGGACGTGATCGTCCAGAACCGGGAAACCCCGGATTCACGATGGTTTATCGGGAAAGGCAAGGTCGAAGAGCTGCGGGAAGCGATTGAAGCTCAGGAGGCCAACACAGCCATTTTTGATCAGGAGCTTTCAGGGGCCCAGGTTCGGAATCTCGAAGAGACGTTGGATGTTAAAATTATTGACCGTACACAGCTTATTCTGGATATTTTCGCTCAGCGTGCCAAAACGCGTGAAGGGATCATTCAGGTAGAGCTTGCACAGCTTTCCTACCTTCTCCCGAGACTGTCGGGCCATGGCAAGAACTTATCTCGTCTTGGCGGCGGTATCGGAACTAGAGGTCCGGGGGAAAGTAAGCTTGAGACAGACCGCCGTCACATTCGCGGCCGGATCAGTGATCTGAAGCGCCAGCTGGACGAAGTTACCCGGCATCGTAAGCTGCACAGACAGCGCCGCAAGGAAACCGGGGTAGTTCAGGTAGCCCTCGTAGGTTACACTAATACCGGTAAATCTACGCTGTTAAAGCAGCTGACGGCATCTGATATTTATGTGGAAAATCAATTGTTTGCTACACTTGATCCGACCTCACGCACTCTGGAGCTTCCAAGCGGTAAGGAGATCGTCCTGACAGACACGGTTGGCTTTATCCAGAACCTGCCGCATGATCTGGTCGCTTCCTTCCGGGCGACGCTCGAAGAAGCGAATGAAGCTGATCTGATCCTGCATGTTGTGGATGCTTCTGCGGAGAATCGGGAAGAGCAGATGGCTGTAGTTACAGAGATTCTGAATGATCTGGGAGCCGGCAGCAAGCCGCAGATCGTTCTCTTTAACAAGAAGGATTTGTGCACTCCAGAGCAGCTTCAGATGCTTCCATCCGGCGAGCATTCCTTCAAGATCAGCGCTTATGACGAGGCAGATCTAGAACTCGTTAGAGAAGCAATTCAGAAGCAGCTTACCGGCGACACACGTCTGTTCAGAATTCCTGCGGGACGGGGGGACTTAACAGCAATAGTTTACCGGGTTGGTGAGGTGCTGGAGCAGACTTTTGATGAGGATGATATCCTGTTCCGCGTTGAGCTGAATAAAGCGGATTATGAGAAGCTTGGGTATCAGCTTGAATCCTACATCATTAACGAAGGTTAGGTTAGTTAACAAGAAGTTTACGGCCTGTCGTTCCATTGTTGAACGGCAGGCCTGTCATCTATGAGGGAGAGAAGAAGAAATGGCAGGTTTTTCAGAAGAAATTAAGGGTTGGCTCAGACAGGCTGAAGAGTTAACCGCCGAGAGTCAGCAGCGAATTGATCGTATTGTTGATCACAATCAATGGAAAGTGATTGAAGCTTTTCAGCGGCATCAGGTAAGTGATTTTCATTTCGCAGGATCAACAGGCTACGCGTATAACGACCGGGGGCGTGAGGTACTCGACCTCGTATACGCTGACGTATTTGGAGCGGAAGCCGCATTGGTAAGACCGCATTTCGCCTCAGGAACACACACGATTGCTACGGCTCTATTCGGTGTACTTCGGCCGGGGGATGAGCTATTCTACATCACGGGCCGTCCTTATGACACATTACATAAAGTAATCGGACAAGCAGGAGATGGTACAGGATCCCTGCGAGATTACGGAATCAGCTATCGCGAAGCGGCTTTACTCGAAGAGGGTACGGTGGACTGGGCAGCTGTCGAGGCCGGTATTCATGAACATACGAAGGTGATTGGGATTCAGCGTTCACGCGGGTATGATTGGCGCAGTTCGTTTCGGGTCGAGCAGATTGCGGAGATGGTTCGCCGAGTGAAAGCGATAAAGCCCGATGTTATTGTATTCGTAGACAATTGCTATGGCGAGTTTACGGAAATACAGGAACCGACAGAAGTAGGCGCTGATCTGATTGCCGGTTCCCTAATCAAGAATCCAGGGGGAGGACTGGCTGAGACCGGCGGATATATTTGCGGCAGGGCTTCGCTAGTGGAGCTGGCCGCATATCGACTAACCGCTCCGGGCATTGGCGGAGAGGTAGGGGCTATGCTTGGGACAACACGGGGCATCTACCAGGGATTATTTATGGCCCCCACGATCGTTGGACAAGCTTTGAAGGGCAGCATCCTTGCTGCCGCCGTATTTGAGACGGCCGGGTTTGACTCGAAGCCCCGCTGGGACGAGCCGCGTACGGATCTGATCCAGGCGATCTCTTTTACAAGCAGTGAGCACCTTATCGCATTTGTTCAAGGGGTACAGCGGGCATCGGCAGTAGACGGACATGTGGTGCCTGAGCCATGGGATATGCCGGGTTATGAGCATCCGGTGATTATGGCTGCCGGAACCTTCATTCAAGGCGGCAGTCTGGAGCTAAGTGCGGACGCGCCAATTCGCAAACCTTACATTGCGTATATGCAGGGAGGATTGACATTATCTCATGTTAAGTATGGGATCTTAGCCGCTCTGCAGAAGATGAAGGAACAAAATCTACTATAATGGTTACCTGATTCTAGCTTGACATGTTAGACAACATGACATACAATCGAATCAGACTAATTCATTATTGGAAGGTTGAGAGCGATGGGTGACGAAATCCGCAGAAATATGGCTTTATTCCCTATCGGTATTGTGATGAAGCTTACCGATTTATCTGCTCGCCAGATTCGCTATTATGAACAGCATCAGTTAATTGTACCGGCCAGAACCTCCGGAAATCAGCGATTGTTCTCTTTTAATGACGTAGAGAGACTGCTTGAGATCAAAGCCTTAATTGACAAGGGTGTGAATATTGCCGGCATTAAGCAGGTGATGAACCCGATGGGCAAAGAATCTCAGGAGGCTACTGTCATAACCACAGATACTGAAGAGAAGCGCCGGGAACTTACGGACTCGCAACTTTATCGAATGTTGAAGCAGCAGTTGGTTACAGGGAGAAAACCGGGTCAGGTATCCTTGATCCAAGGTGAATTATCCCGTTTTTTTAAATCATAAATCGCGTCCTGCCGCGAGGGGGATTGTCCTGTATGGAGTATCCCTAGGTAATTTTTTTGTGGTAGACCAAGTTACTTAACTATGAAAGGGAGAGGGTACAGTGAGTTATTCAAAAGAGGATATTCTGCGCATTGCCAAGGAAGAAAACGTTCGTTTTATTCGACTGCAATTTACGGATTTGCTCGGGACCATCAAGAATGTGGAGATTCCCGTAAGTCAGCTTGAGAAAGCGCTCGACAATAAAATGATGTTTGACGGATCCTCAATCGAGGGCTATGTCCGCATTGAAGAATCTGATATGTATCTTTACCCTGATCTTGACACTTGGGTGATCTTCCCTTGGGTAGCTGAGGACCGTGTTGCCCGTTTGATCTGTGATGTATATATGCCTGATGGTACGCCATTCGCTGGAGACCCTCGCGGAATCCTAAAGCGTGCTTTGAAGGAAGCTGAAGAAATGGGCTATACCTCAATGAACGTAGGCCCAGAACCAGAATTCTTCCTGTTCAAGACGGATGAGAAGGGTAATCCAACCCTGGAGCTTAACGACCAAGGCGGTTACTTTGATCTGGCTCCAACAGACCTGGGCGAGAACTGCCGTCGTGAAATCGTACTGACGCTTGAAGAGATGGGCTTTGAAATTGAAGCCTCTCACCATGAGGTAGCCCCAGGCCAGCACGAAATTGACTTTAAATATGCAAATGCTATTAAAGCTGCCGACCAAATTCAAACCTTTAAGCTTGTAGTTAAGACCATTGCCCGTCAGCATGGCCTGCATGCAACCTTTATGCCAAAACCGTTATTTGGTGTAAACGGTTCGGGTATGCACTGTCACCAATCCCTGTTCAAGGGTGATGAGAATGCATTCTATGACGAGAGCGATACACTTGGCTTGAGTGTGACTGCACGCCATTACATGGCTGGAGTACTTAAGCATGCCCGTGCATTTGCTGCGATCACAAACCCAACCGTGAACTCATACAAACGCCTTGTTCCTGGCTATGAAGCACCTTGCTACGTAGCTTGGTCGGCGAGCAACCGTAGTCCGATGATTCGTATCCCGGCTTCGCGCGGACTCAGCACTCGGGTCGAAGTACGGAACCCGGACCCGGCTGCCAACCCTTACCTGGCATTGGCAGTTATGCTTAAGGCAGGTCTTGACGGGATCAAGAACGAGTACAAGCTCGTAGATCCAATCGACCGTAACATCTATGTGATGTCGGAAGAAGAGCGTGTTGAAGAAGGCATTCCAAGCTTGCCTGCAGATTTGAAAGAAGCTTTGGGCGAATTGCTTCGGAATGAAGTTATTGTTGAGGCTCTGGGTGAGCATGCCCTGACTCATTTCTATGAACTGAAGGAAATTGAATGGGATATGTTCAGAACACAAGTTCATGCTTGGGAACGTGACCAATATATGACGTTGTATTAAGACGGGGAACCCTTGGCGCTGTAGGCGCTGGGGGTTTTTCTTATTTCATTTACAGCTGTAACTGGCTCAATAGATCCTGAAGATGAAGTGGTGCGGGATGAAAGGGGAATAGCAAAATACCCGCTGTTTAATTTAAGCAGCGGGTATTTGCTGTGTCTTATATAGTTGCGCTTAAACGTTCGCTTTTCTCTTCCTGACAAGTAACAAATAGAACAATAGCCCTATCAGGGTACATGTCGGAGTGATTAATGGTTCGAATAGGTTGCCAATGGATGAAGATGAGTTAAGGGAGAATATATATCCTCCAATAATAATCACAATGAATAAAATAGCATTTGCAATAAAGAACACAAATTGTCCAACCCTGTTGTTGCGGAACCAAATAAGGATTATACACATCGCTATCAGAAATATGGCGAGGAAAGTCAATTGAAGCATTTCTGATCTTTGTCCGTTTTGGTGAATGATTGCAATATCATCAGGACGAAGAATGCTTTTTTGTAACCATTTTTGCGATAAATTCATCCGGTGATGGTCCATCCAGGCATACGCGCTATAAGATACTAGCATTAGAACAGCATATCCAAGATAAAACATCTTAAAAAATGTATTATAATTGTGTTTTCTGGAAAGTAGGGTCATTAAATGCACCTCTTAAAATCAGATATAACATTGATTTTTTTTAACTACCTTAACACAATCTCCCTTTTATTGTAAATATAATATCTCTCTTCTAAAAAAGAACATCGTCTCATTTCTCCTGGGCTTCCAGCTGCATCAAAGCTCCAAAATACTGGGAAGCCGTTGTGAATGTAATAAAGGCACAAAGTTCACTAATTTCCTCATCAGTTAGGGACTCTTTTAAGACATTGAAGATCCCATCTGAGAGATCTCCTTTTTGTTTAATAAATATCTCTGCGAATCCTACCGCGAGCGATATTTTTTCATCGAATAGATGAGGTTCTGGCTTGCCTTTTGCTTTGCAATACTCACAGCCGTTATTTTGCGCTAAAGTTCTCCGTACTTGTTCCTTTAACTGGGCTGAGAGTCTTCCGTCCTTCTCTAACGCATCGCCTAGCTGATTCCATGCATTCATGACCTCCTTATTATGTCCTAACAGTTTTTGAAAAGGGGTCATTCCATAGTTTGATTCTCTGATTCTTGCCATAATTCATACCTCCTTGTACAATTTATAATATCGAATTATTTGGTTATATAACATTGAATACGCAATTCAATTCAACTTATTATTTATGAAATTTAATGAAAACAGGGAGAATAACTTTAATTATGAAAATTGATTCTACGGACAAGAAAATCATTGATATCCTAAGAGAAAATAGCAGATTGTCGATGAGTGAAATCGGGAGAAGAATCAATTTATCTTCCCCATCCGTAACAGAGCGCGTAAGGAGATTGGAATCGTTTGAAATTATAAAGAAGTATACACTTGAGGTGGATTACGAGAAATTAGGCCTACCCATTCAGTGCATTGTCGAAGCGACTGTCAAAAACGGGGACTATAACTCTTTTAAGAAATATATCGAGGGGTTATCCAATGTGGAATTTTGCTATCGAATCGCGGGAAACGCCTGTTATATGCTTAAAATGCAGTTCGATACTTTTGCAAAAGCAGAACAGTTTATTGAAGATGTAAATCCTTATGCTCATACAGTAACGCATTTTATCTTTTCTCAGATCGAGACTAATTTAAAAATGAATTCAGACTGACCTATTGGTATTGAGAAGCAGTTCTGCCTACTTGTACGGGGACATGTTCTTGAATGAAATGAAGGATGATGACATAATAAGTGTGAAAGTCCCAATATAATTTAGTGTTGTATCATTATGGATATAGCCAACTCTAACAATAGGAAAGAGGGAAAACCATGAGAACACTGGTGATTGTCGCCCACCCCAATCTTGAAAAATCCTGTATAAACAAACGATGGGTCGAGGAACTGAAGGAGAAGTCAGGTGTAACCGTACATAATCTGTATGAGGTCTATCCGGATGAGCAGATTGATGTACAGCGTGAGCAGCAGCTTGCTATGGAGCATGACCGAATTGTATTTCAATTTCCATTTTACTGGTACAGCACACCGCCGCTTCTGAAAAAATGGCAGGATCTCGTATTGACCTATGGCTGGGCTTATGGATCACAAGGGGATAATTTGCATGGTAAAGAACTTTTAGTGGCTTTGTCGGCAGGGAGCCCTATAGAGAATTATCGGCCAGAAGGAAGAAATAAATTTACAATAGAGGAACTGTTGCGGCCGCTGGAAGCTACCAGTAATCTTATTGGTATCAAGCTTCTTCCTTATTTTGTTCAGTATAACGCGTCCATGCTTACTGACGATGAGCTGGATCGTTCTGCACGTGATTATGCGAATGTAGTTCAGTCTTGAGATCTGACTTATTGAAGGGATTCAACACGGATTTAGGTGAGGATATTCTAGGGGTAGGATGAATATGTAGTGAAAAGAAGCCTTGTTAGCAACAGCTAATGAGGCTTTTTTTGACTAGTGGTGACAAATTGAAGCAAGATAGAGCGGTAAAATAATTTAATCACTCTCCAAAATTTATTTAAATTTACAAAATATAGTATACAAACTATAATGGTACATACACCTAATGGATTTGACCAGCTGCGATTCAGGTAATCTATGAACCTCAGGTTAAGAGGGAGAATGGAGGAATGAACATGATCGATAAGATTAACAAGGTGAGCAATCCGCTAACGATCATTGCTATTTTTGCCGGTATTGCAGAGGTTGCTGCCACTGTCGCTTTGGGGCTCATCGCCGCTGAGGTTCAGAGGGTATTCATCTGGTTTGTCATGTTGTTTCCGATCTTGCTGGTTCTGTCTTTCTTCGTGACTTTATGGTACAGGCCCCAAGCTTTATATGCTCCAAGTGACTACCGAGATGAAGATAATTTTATGAAGAATATGAATAAGGCGAATGATATTGTTGAGAACACAGTTCAGCAAATTAAGGAATTTGAGATCGAGCCGGAAATGAAGAATAAGGTGATTTCAAATCTATATGAGGTAAAGGAAGTAGTTAATAATTTTAATAAGTCAAACAACCGATTAATCAGTCTTCTCAAGACGATAGAGCAGCATGCTGGAATTTCTAGAGAGGAAATCCTTACGGAGACTTCGTTAACAGTTAGTGAAGTGGATCAATTATTAAGCATGTTAATTAACCAGCAGGCTATTGAAGTTTATAAGGAATATGGAGTGACAAAGTTTAAAAAGAAGGAGCAGCGGCGGATTAGTTAATGCCATTAAATATAATCTGAATTAAGGCTCATGCGGTTTAAGACTGCAGAGTCTTTTTTGTTACCTATATGCCCTGTCCGATTTATGCTTCTAACATACAATGAAACGAACCTATCAATTGCTTGGGTCATTTATAGATTCTTATCAAAGAATAGGAGGAGATTATGTGCCAAGGGCATCCGTGATCATGCCGGTTTATAATAATGCAGCTTATGTCCAAGAAGCGATACACAGTATATTGGTGCAAACCTATACAGACTTCGAGCTTATTCTCATTGATGATGGATCAACAGACGGTTCGTCCTATCTTATCTCATTAATAGAGGATCCAAGGGTAAGGAAGGTTTTTCATTCACAAAATAGAGGACTTGTAGCCAGCCTGAATGAAGGGTTAAGCCTGGCAACAGGGGAGTATATTGTACGCATGGATAGTGATGATTTTGCTGCCCCCGATCGGTTAGGCATTCAGATTACATTCATGGATCAGCATCCATCTATTGATCTTAGCGGTTCTGCCTTTACTACCTCTATTGGCGGTACACCTAAAGTAAATCCGGTCAGTCATGAAGAAATAAGAACCTGGCTCTTGTTCCATTGCTGTATCTGCCACCCAACGACAATTATGCGAAGCAGTATGATTCATCGGCTGAATGTTCAGTATGATCATAATTATCCCCATGCCGAAGATTACGAATTATGGAATCGGTTAGCTCCGCATATCCAGATGGCTAATCTTCCCATCAATTTGTTGTATTACCGGCTGCACAGTGGACAAGTGTCTAATCAGCATCAAGCTACTCAAGCCGAATCAGCAAGAAAGGTGCGCCAAAGACAATTCAGCCAGCTTGGGCTTGCCTTATCGGATGAAGAGAATCAGATCATGCTGGATTTTATGCATTTTAATCTTCATGCACATGATAACAATAACTATAATCGTGCAGTAGGCTTTGCTAACTGGGTGCTTGAACAAAATCGAAAGTATGGTGTTTACAATCAAGAGATGCTGAATATGGCATTTTCACGTTGCATTTCTAATCTTCCTTACTAAAATATGATGTATTTGGATGTCTCGATCGACGCAATCCTTTTTAAGAATGACGCACATGATCCCTGCTTCCCCTCCTGTAATTTCATATTGAATAACGAACATATATTCGCATATAATACAAACAAACGTTCGTGTGAGGTGAGGGATCTATGAGCAATAAGTATATCGGAACAACACTTGAGATTATCTATATGGATCGGGCTGGACGCATTACGCAGCGAAGCATTGAAGTTCATGCCATTCATAACGGCCTAATTCGTGCGAATTGTCTGGCCACAGGGCAGCCGAGATCTTTTCGCACGGAGCAGGTGCTCGCTTTTTCAGTGCTGAAAGCTGGTGAACGTCATGCTTCCTGATTTGGAACGTAAGCTGCTTCGAATTCTATGGAATATATCCAGCCAGCGGAGGAGGAATCCGACGTGGGAAGAGTTGCAGCGAATGACAGGGCGGCATAAGATATCCATTCTGGCGGGATTGCAGCACCTGGAGGAGAAGCAGTAAATTGTATGGACTGATCGTACGGACTTACAGGGTATTGTGATCATTGAAGGCTGGGAAAGAAGCGAATGCTCGTCGGTTAAGGTAAATGATCTGTAAAGGGGGCGGCCCTAGATGCTAACTTTGGATCAATTGATGGGCAAGTCTTCTGCCAAGCTGAAGGGGCTTCACCCGGCAGTTCTGTCTGCAGCCCAAGAGTTAATAAAGCGCAGTTATCGGCAAGGGATAAATATAATCATCACGCAGGGGTATCGCTCAATAGCAGAGCAAAATGCCTTATACGAACAGGGACGCAGCAAGCCGGGGAACATTGTCACTAATGCCAAAGGTGGCAGCAGTTATCACAACTTTGGGGTTGCTATTGATTTTGCTATTTTGCAGTCGGATGGTAAGAGCGTGAGCTGGACGGTTAATGCGGATTGGATGAAGGTCGTGAGCATGGCCAAGGAATTAGGCTTTGAGTGGGGAGGCGATTGGAGGAGCTTCAAGGACTATCCTCATCTTCAGATAACTTTTGACTTGACCACCGCTCAATATCGGGCCCGGAAGAAGCCAACCGCAGATCAGGTTAGACAGGTCATGGAGAAGTTAAGAGAATTAGAGGAGGAGGAAGCCATGACACCCGAGGAGAAGAAGGAATTTCAAGCCTTACAAGCCGCAGTGCAGGAGCAGGCCAGGCTGATTGAATCATTCAGTCAGCTGAGTAACCGCGTGAAGTTGGTCGAGGAGCAGTTATTTACGGACGTTCCCGAATGGGCCAAAGAAGCTGTACAGTCTGCCGTAAGCGCAGGTTTAATTAATACTCCTAACGGCGGGAGTCTGACTTTTTACCGTCTCCTTGCCGTAATGCATCGAGCAGGCCTGCTAGATGCCAACTCCCCATCCTAATAGTTATAAAAAATGTCCAGGGGCAGATGATCTGCTACTCTGGACATTTTGTTCTTTGCATCTATTTGACCGGCCTAGCAAATCGGCCGACGATTTCGGTTGACTGGACCACATTCATGAAAGCGTGGCAATCTGTATCTAGTACTGTTTTGCGAACAGCGGCAAGCTCATACCGGGTCGTTACGGTCATTAGCATATAGTTGCCTTCTTCGCTGTAACCGCCCTGTGAATCGACACAGGTAATGCCGTGATGCAGCTTACGCAGCTGACAGAGCATTTTATCCTTCTCCTTCGTAATAATGAAGCATGTAACCTTGATGTGGCCGACATGGATCATATCGACAACCTTACCTTTGACAAAGGTGGAGAGCATAGAATAAAGGGCAAGATCCCAGTTCTTGTAGAAGCCAAGGATAAGAATAACCGCCCCGTTAAGTATAAATAAAATATTTCCCATAGGAACGTCACGCCGACGGGTCACGATCGAACCCACAATATCAAAACCGCCGGTAGACCCGCCTACTCTAAGAGAGAAGCCGATTCCAGCTGCAGAGATAATTCCCCCGAATACTGCCGCAAGGGTAGCGTCATGCGTGATGTTGACGACAGGAATGATGGTCATGAACCAAGTGGTGCTAAGCACCGAGATGAGACTAAGCACAATGTACTTTCTGCCGACAACCTTCCAGCCCCAAATGATTAGAGGAACATTGAGCACAAAATAAACAAGCGAGATATTCCATCCGGTCAAATAGCCAATAATGGAAGCTACGCCAGCAATGCCTCCAGACAACTGCTGATGTGGAATCTGAAATAGGTTCAGGGCTGCTGCAACAAGTAAAGCGGACACCAGAATTAAGCCCACTTCTTGTGCTGGTCTCAGCGTAAGGGACTTCTTTCTTAGAATGGCGGGATACTCCTGGAAATTCACTTGATTCTAACCTTCTCTTCATTGTTTTTTAGTTCATAAGAAATATTTATCGGATCAATTATCTTTTTTATCAATATAACACACTATGATGAATATCACTATATATGAACGTATTTTTGTTAATTTTAGAGGCAAAAAATAAGAGACTACAAAAACGTAGTCTCTTATCGCATGAATAAGTTCAATGAAAATCTCTAAACAAGCCGATGACTTTCCCAAGAATGGAAACATGCTTCAAGAGAAGCGGTTCATAGGCTGGATTCTCTGGCTGAAGGCGTATATGATCGCGTTCCTTGTAGAAGGTCTTCACTGTTGCCTCGTCTTCTTCAGTCATTGCAACAACAATATCACCGTTCTCAGCAGTTTGCTGCTGTCGTACGATGACATAGTCACCATTATGAATCCCTGCTTCAATCATACTGTCGCCCATTACAGCAAGCATAAATATCTCTGCATCGGTACTATAATGGCTTGGCAGCGGGAAGTAGTCCTCGATGTTCTCGGTAGCCGTTATAGGTACACCGGCGGTAACCTTCCCCACAACCGGTACACGCAGAACGGTCTGTGAGAACATATGAATATTCTCCGATTCCTCTTGGCCCAGCAGCTCGATAGCCCGAGGTTTCGTTGGGTCTCTTCTTATTAGACCTTTCTTCTCCAAGCGATCTAAATGACCATGTACCGTCGAGCTGGAAGCTAGTCCCACGGCCTCGCCAATTTCGCGGACGGAGGGCGGATAGCCCTTCATGCGTACTTCATTGCGTATAAATTCCAATATCGCCTGCTGCCGGCTGGAAACCTTCGACATATTCTATCAACCCCATTTAGTAACGTATGGAAAAAGTATAACATAGAACTTCCGTTCGCACAAACAAGGGTTCTATTGCAATTGTTATAGGTACGAACAATTGTTCTGAAATAGGCTTGAACAAAACACATGTTCGTGTTATATTGAATTTGCGAATAAGAACAAATGTTTGGAGTGGTGAGTTGTGTTGAGATATAGTACATATAACAGTATTTATGATAATAAGGAAGCCGGCAGGAACGTTCAGTCAGCCTCTATAATGAATAATTTTAAATTCAGTAAGCGGTTTGTAATGATCTTGGCTGCCATGATCATGATTTCCATAGCGTGTACAGGCGTATTGAATGCCTTCGCTTCTACTAATCGAAGTTCAGAGGATGTATTGCTAGATTCTGTAGTTGTCACACCGGGTGATTCTCTCTGGAGTATTGCTTCCTCCCATAAACCAGAGGGGATGGATATTCGAGTATATATTGAGAAATTACAAGATGTGAACGGCATGAAGAGAAGTGAAATTCAGGCTGGCGATATCTTAAATCTCCCTTCGATATGATACACATATTTCTAATACAGAATTGATGGTAATTTAGAGCTTGTCATGGACCCGAGATGCCTTGACAAGCTCTTTTTGTCATGTCAAAGTAGATGTGAATGCCTAATTATAAGGAGGATTTTATGGATATCGACAGCCTGGTACAACGTATAAATGAATTGGCCCGCAAGAACAAGGCCGAAGGGTTAACGAACGAAGAGAAACTGGAACGCGCGGAACTCCGCGAAGTTTACCTTCAGAATATAAGAAGAAATTTCCGTCAACAATTGGATTCCATTGAGATTGTAGACGAAAAATAACCGCAACTTTTGTAGGGGGAAAAAAGTGAATGTCCAGATCTTTTGAACGCAAGGTGGAGAAGAACCGCCAGAAGCTGCAGCAAGACCAGAAGAAAAAGGGGATCAAGCCGGGAACAAGCCTCGGCAGTAAGGGAGAAGGTGAGACCTTTAGAGGCCGTAATGTTTTACTCCCGTCCCTTTTAGTCTTTCTGGGACTCCTATATTTGGTTATAGGGATCGTTGGTAACAATAGTGCGGGCCAAAAGACGAATTATACCCTCACAATTATTACCATGGCCTTGTACTTAATATTAGCGGCTGCGGTGTTTTTCCGAAGACCTTATTTGCGGATTTTTAAAGGCTCGCTTTTTACGTCGAAATACAATCGCGACAAGCGCCTTGATGCGAACGGCATTTCAAAGATTCAGCAAAGCAAGAACTCCGTTGTGATTGTAACTAAAGGTAAGGAATCTAACTGGAAGTTCTCCCGGGGTCGTAATTTCTTCGATACGACTGCCATGGGGGAAAGCTTGGAACAGTTTGCAGCTACGCACAAAATTGATTTCGAGAAGAAGTAAGTCAAGAGAGCGAAGTCTTAAGGTACAAGAGGGGGAGCTGGCAGATGAGTATTCAAGCGGTTTGTTTTGATTTGGACGATACGCTGTTATGGGATGAACGAAGTGTTCGCGAGGCTTTTGAGGCAGTATGTCGCACAGCAGCAGCCGAGAAAGGGCTGAATGCTGAAGCTCTGGAGCAATCTGTACGTAAGTCAGCCCGTTCATTATATGAATCCTATGAGACCTATCCGTTCACTCAGATGATTGGAATTAATCCATTTGAAGGATTGTGGGCTACTTTTAACGGTGGAGAACAGCCGGAATTTAGACAGCTGGAACAGCTGGCCCCCGTTTATCGTCAGGAAGCCTGGCGATTAGGGCTGCTTGATCAGGGAGTGGACGACCTTGCACTAGCTAAGCGGCTGGCAGAGCAATTTGGTGCTGAGCGGCGCGCGCGTCCGCATGTGTATGAGGAAACATTCCAGCTGCTTGAAGAGCTGCAAGGTAGAGTAAAGCTGCTGCTGTTGACGAATGGGTGCCCCGCTCTGCAGCAAGAGAAGCTGGATGGAGTTCCTAAGCTCGCCCCTTATTTTAACGAGGTTATTGTATCGGGGACATTCGGAAAGGGGAAGCCTGATCCCTCCATATTCCACCATGCTTTGTCCTTGCTAGGCTGCAAACCTGAGGAGACACTGATGGTTGGGGATAAACTGACCACAGATATCAAAGGGGCGCTGGGTGCTGGAATTACGGCTGTATGGATCAATCGGGACGGCAAAGATCGATCTGACGAAATTGTTCCAAATTACGAAATACACAGCCTTATGGATTTGCTTCCTTTAATGCAGAATCTTGATGCAAGGGTAATATAGACATAAAAAAGCTGATGCTTTCTTCCGCCGTTACTTGGAAGAAATGCATCAGCTTTTTATATCAATAATCCAGTCCATTAAGCTTTCTGAAAAGTCGGATCTTCATGCGGGTGAGCAATCCAGCCGTTCTCTTCTACAAACAAACGGACAGCAACAACCTTGCGTTCCTCGGTGAGGGTGAAGAAATGAACAGTGTTCTCTGGAACAGAGATCAGGTCGCCTGGCTGAAGCACGACATCAAAGTAACCGGTCTCGTCGTCCCCTTTAATAATGAAGATGCCGGAGCCAGCGACGATGGCGCGGATTTCATCTTCCGTGTGGGTGTGAATTTGCTCGAATTTAGCAAGCAGTTCCTCAATGTTTGGTGTTGTCTCTGAGAGGGTGATCACGTCCCAGGTGCGGTAGCCACGACGTGCTACCAGATCCTTGATCTCTTCTTCATAGGTATCCAGGATACGCTGCTTTTGCTCGTCATTTAGAAGGAAGTTATTCTTCAGGTCTTCAGGAAGCTTGTTCGGATTCCAATGTTCGTAAACGACATCAAAACCACTTAGGAAATTACTCACTTCATTTTCATCCGTAATTGTTGTGTTAGTATTTCTAATTCTGATAGACGCCATAGGATTACCCCGCTTTCAAATGAGTATAGTATGGATTATAAAGGATGGGAACTTGGATGTCGACCTATATTTTATTTAAAATCAGTCTATATCCAGCGCTGCTTTTCTTCAAGGATTGCTTCTGATAAACTAAGGGATACTAAGCAGGGTTGATAAAGCCGTACATAAGTTAATGATATTAATTATTCAACAATCGGAGTCTTGGGACTTTTCCTTTCCCAATATGCTGCCGCTGTACACTTATTTGAGCGAATGATTGGTAATATTATTGGCAATATACCCCTTAAGGATTCGCTTTCCATTCGGTTATCGGCATAACATTTTGGGTATAAAAGTAGAACGAGAAGGCTCGATAGAAATAGATACATCTTATTTGGTCAAAGGAAGAAGGGATGCGGGTTATGGAGCTTTATTTTATGGGAACAAATGCGGGCGTCCCTTCCTTACAGCGAAACGTCACTTCGGTGGCCTTGCGAATGTTTGAGGAGCGGCGCAGCTTTTGGCTGTTTGATTGTGGGGAAGGCACGCAGCATCAAGTGCTGAAATCCCCATTGAAGCTTAGCAAGCTGGAGAAGATATTTATTACTCATTTGCATGGAGATCATCTCTTCGGTCTGCCGGGGTTATTGTCAAGCCGGGCTTATCAGGGAGGGGATGCTCCACTTGAGCTATACGGTCCCAAAGGGATCAAGGCTTTTGTGGAGACAACTTTAGGGATCAGTGAATCCCGAATTAATTATGAGCTTGTTATTAAGGAGCATGCGGGCGGCCTGCTGTTTGAGGATGACTCATTCCGGGTTGAAGCTGCTTTGCTAGAACACCGGATTGACAGCTATGGATACCGCGTTGTAGAGAAGGATCGACCTGGGAAATTGGATTTCGACGTACTTAGCCGCCATGGGATTAAGCCTGGTCCTCTATATGGTCAGCTTAAGCGCGGGGAGAGCATCATAACTCCTGACGGGGTTACCATTCGACCAGAAGAAGTGCTTGGCAAGCCCAAGCGTGGAAGAATAGTAACGATACTCGGCGATACTCGGCCATGTGAAGCTGCGGTTCACCTATCCCAGGATGCTGATCTTATGGTGCATGAGGCAACCTTTCTGCATGAACTCAAAGATACGGCTTATGAGTACCATCATAGTACAGCCATTCAGGCGGCCGAAGCTGCGGTTCAGGCAGGGGCAAAGCAGCTGATCATTACTCATTTCAGCTCGCGATATAAGGATGACCATGATTTGACTCGGCTTCTTGAGGAGGCAAGAACGGTATTCCCCGAGACTCAGTTGGCTATCGAACATGAGCTTTACCCTGTGACCAGACATGAAGCAGATTGATTATTTTCCGGGAAAGCGCAGGAAATGACACGGCGCAGCAAACTTCTGGTCTGGCAATATGGCAAGGTACGACTCTTCGAGGTCGTTCGACGAAAGTGCCGAGCTATGCTGTAAAAAACAAATTTGCTAATGCGTACCTTAACCGAATACAATAGTATTTGTTTATCTGAATCTAACGTAAATTTACATATTGAAAATAGGTGATCGCATGACCTGGTCTTCCGGGCATCATACAGCCCTTTGGAAGGGATTTTTAATTGATTTGGACGGGACGATGTACCATGGTCCGGTAATGATTCCCGGTGCAGACAAGCTGATTACGGAAATGAATCGGCGCAATATTCCGCTTCTGTTCGTAACGAATAATTCGTCCAAAACGCCGGAGGAAGTTGCAGAACAATTAAGACGGATGGGGATTCCCGCCAGCCATGAGCAGGTTTGCACTTCTGCCGTGGCTGCTGCAAGCCATCTTGCGGAAGAGAGCCCTGGCTGCAAGGTTGCAGCAATTGGTGAGAACGGTTTAGTTCATGCTTTGGAAAATGCGGGATTAATTCTGACGGATGAAGAACCCGAATATGTGGTTCAAGGAATTGACCGTTCTTTCAATTATGAGACGTTAACAAGAGCGGCGCGGTGGATCCATGGGGGAGCCAAATATGTACTGACCAATCCCGATCTGCTCCTGCCCTCAGATGAGGGGCTTATGCCTGGAGCTGGCAGTCTGTCTGCCGCTATTCAGGCTGCTACAGCGGTGGAGCCGCTGACGATTGGCAAACCCTCTGCCATTTTGATGAAGCAGGCGATGGACCGTCTTGGATTGCCTGCGGAGCAGGTGGCTGTCATCGGGGATAATATGCTGACAGATATTTCTGCCGGCGATCATGCAGGATGTGGAACAATCCTGACATTAACGGGTGTTACAACAGAGGGGAATCTGGAATACTATTTACAAAAAACAGGGATTACGCCTGATTTGGTCTGTGAAAACCTGGACAACCTTTTACACAACATCTGTCCTTAATGGTATTACTTTAATATTATGAGAAGGTCTTGAGTCTGTTCTAACAGGACTTAGGATGGAAGGGAAGAATGCACCATGCCGGAGCTGCCGGAAATGGAGAATTACAAAATACAGTTGTCACAACATATTCTAGACCTACCGATCACCAAAGTGGCCGTAAACCGGGAGAAATCCATTAATGTCGAGCCTCATCGCTTCACTGAGGAATTAATGGGCCTACGGATAATTTTTATAGAGCGGAGAGGCAAGCATTTAGTATTTCATTTGGATAATGGACGCCGCCTGCTGCTGCATCTGATGCTTGGCGGGTTGTTATACTTCGGAGGGGCGGAACATAAGCCGGCCCGAACGACACAAATTGAAATATCATTTGGAGAGCAGACCCTGTATTTCATTGGTCTTCGACTCGGCTATCTTCATTTGTTAAGTGCTAAGGAGACGGAAGAGGCTTTGTCCGACCTTGGCCCCGAGCTATTTGATCGACGCATGAACGAACATAAATTTGCGGAGCTGCTTGGAAAGCGCCGTGGAAATCTTAAAACGGCTCTTGTCAATCAGAGCATCATTGCCGGGATTGGCAACTGCTATGCGGATGAAATCGCCTTTGTAGCCGGAATTAGGCCGGACGCTAAACTTCAAAGCCTAACTGCTGAGGATCTATCAAAACTGTACCATGCCGCTCGTGAGGTTTTGACAGAGGCCACCCGGCAAGGCGGATATATAGAGCTGCCGTTAACCCAAGAAGATCAATTAACTGGCGGATTTAATGAGCACTGCCGGGTTTATGATCGTGGAGGCGAGGCATGTCTGGTGTGCGGCCAACCTATTGTGAAGGCAGAAATTTCTGGTAGAAAAGTATTTTATTGCACGAACTGCCAGCATGAATAGAATGGTTAGGGTAGGAGGACATCTAAGCATACGTAAGGGGTTTGCAGGTGCCGCTCTGGCTGCTGCTGCCCAAGGAGCAGGGGTATTTCAGTATTTTCCAAAGAACCCGCGGAGCCTGTCGGTGAAGCAGGTTGATCCTAGAGATGCCGAGCGATGCAAAGTGCTATGTGGAGAGAAGGAAATCGTATCGGTGGCTCACACGCCTTACCCGAGCAATCTAGCTCTTGAACCGGTCACTCAGAAAGAGGCTCGTTCTAAGGTAGTAGATTCATTGCGCAATGACCTTGAAATTGCAGAGGCCTGCGGGTCCTTAGGTATTGTGGTTCATTTTGGGAGTTCCAGGGATGGAAACCCCTTACAAATTTATAAAAATATTATACAATGTATCAATGAAGTGCTTCAGGGGTGGAAGGGAAATGCTCTACTTCTCTTGGAGAACCAAGCCGGTGATCATGGTGAGGAAGGCAAAACGCTCGAGGAAATGGTGCAGATCCGCAAGCTCTGTGAGCGGCCAGAGCATATTGGCTTTTGCCTGGATACCTGTCACGCTTTTGCAGCTGGAATTTGGGGAGGAGCCGGAGATACGGCATTCCTGGATAAGGCAAGGGATTTGAATTATTTTGAAGCCCTAAAGGTGCTACACTTCAATGATTCCAAATATCCTGCAGGTTCCCGTAAAGATCGACATGCCAGAGTCGGAACAGGGCACATTGGTGAGGCAGGCTTTCGTTGGCTGCTCAGCATACCCGAGCTGAAGGGGTTGCCTTTGGTGCTGGAAAGCGAGACAGGCAGGGATGGAACCTATATGCAGGATATGCATCAGATAGAGCTGTGGAGCGAAGCTGGACTGGAATAAACGTGAGAGGGAAAGGAAGAACGGGTGTGATTCACTTATATATGGATGACCTTCGCCGTTGTCCCAAAGGGTTTGTACTTGCAAGGACAGGCGAAGAGTGTCTGGAGCTGTTAAGGGAGATGGAAGTGGATATTTTATCTTTGGACCATGATATGGGTCCGGATGGAATGACAGGGACTGAGGTGGCTGCTGCCATGGTTCGTGAAGGGCTGTACGCCAAAGAAATATTTTTGCATACATCCAGCATTCATGGAAAGAACAGTATGTATGAACTGTTATATCCTAATAAGCCTGAGGGAGTGGTCGTGCATAGCTGTCCAATCCCGTTCGAACGGCTGGATGAAATTGCAGAGAAAGCAGAAGAGAAAGAAAAGTAGATACCGGCAATAAGCCAGAGGGAAGTAGAATTAAATGATGTTAAATGAAAATATAGATGCAACCGCATCGGAATTTACAGGATCCCAATTTATATGTACGGCCAATCACGGCTTTGCTTCTTATGCCCAGGAGGAGCTTCGAAGAACGTTTGGTTCGGTCAAGAGCCGTGTTCTCGAACAGGGAGAAGTCTTTCTAGCTACATTGCCTGTAGTTCGGGAGGAAGCCGTTAGACGCTTAGTTGATGAGAATCCGGTTTTTTTGAGGCATTGGTTTCCTCTAGATGTACAGATATCTTTTGACGAGCTAGATTCTGCAGATGAAGCAGTTAGTGCTGTGGTTGATTTTGCTTCCGGCAATAGTATGCTCGATGCATCCCGGATTGTCATACAGGCTCGCAAAGCATCCTCAAGCGGATGGAAAGGCACTGCACTTGAGCTTAAGGAACGGTTAGAGGAACGTATAAATATTACTGGAGCACAGTTTGTAGTTAAGGATGCAGATTGGACTTTGTCTGTATACGCTGCAGGTGGCTTCCTTTATGCAGGGATCTCCAAGCCTGAAGCTAATTTGTCGGATTGGAACGGCGGTGCAGTTCGCTTTCAACGTGAAGAAGGACAAATATCCCGGGCTAAGTTCAAGCTGCTTGAGGCGGAACGAACCTTTGGCATTGATTTTACGTCCTTTCACAGCGCACTTGATATTGGTGCTGCTCCAGGAGGGTGGACTTCCTTTCTGCTGGAGAGGGGCCTAAAGGTAACAGCAGTTGATCCGGCTAACATGCATCCCTCTCTTCTGAATCATCCTGATTTAACATATTTGAAGAGAAATGCAGACAGTGTGAAATTCCGGGACAATCAGTTTGATCTTCTCGTGTGTGATATGAGCTGGAGTCCAAAGCTAACGGTAAAGCTGGTTACTGAGCTGCTTTACAGTCTTGTTCCAGGTGGAACCGCAGTAGTTACGATCAAGCTGTTGTCCAAAAAGCCGCTTGCCTTGATTCGTGAAGTCATACAACTGTATGAAGATGCTAACATGCAAATACAACGTGCTAAACAGCTGTTCCATAATAGGGACGAAATAACACTTTATATGATTAAATATTAAAGATATTAAACAATATACCCCTTTTTAAAATTATTACTTTACATTTGATCGCCAGCTGGTTTATACTAATACCAAAATTAACCATTAGGACGCAGGGAAAGCATCCCAATCCGTTTTTTTCCAAAGGTGGAATAACGGGTTAGGGTGCTTTCTTTTTTTGCGCTCGGAAAGGAGAAGAAATGAAGCTGCCTCAACTGCTGCAACCTGGAACAATCATCGGTAATAGATACAAAGTTGTCCGTCCTATTGGACACGGTGGGACAAGCAGGGTATACGCCGCAGCTGATCTAAGGCTGCCTGGTAAGATATGGGCAGTCAAGCAGAGTGTGGCAGAGACAAGTTCTTATGCCTACATAGAAGAAGAAGCGACCATGCTGATTACGCTGCAGCACCCTCGGTTGCCAAGAATTGTTGATTTTTTCCCTCCAGGAACCGAAGGAGAGACTTATTTAATTATGGATCTTATTGATGGCGTAACCCTGGAGCAGACAGTCAGGACTACCAAGCAAGTGACTGAGCAGACTCTGATTAAATTAGGCGAGCAAATCTGCGAAGGATTAGATTATTTGCATAGCAGGCAGCCGGCGATTATTTATCGGGATCTTAAGCCTTCGAATCTCATGATTCAGCCAAACGGTGAGCTTCGGTTCATTGATTTCGGCACAGCACGCGAATACAAAGCGGAGAGAACGGAGGATACCGTTCAGCTCGGAACGATAGGCTTTGCTGCGCCAGAACAGTATGGAGGCAGTCAAACGGATGGGCGAACCGATCTTTATGCGCTTGGAGCAATATTGCTATATGCAGCAACATCGGGAAGGTATAGCGAATGGAATTTCCCCCAAGATGAGATTCCCGGTATTCAGTTAACGCCCTCTTTTGTAAAGGTGATCAGAAAGCTTCTTCAGTACAAGCCCGAAAATCGTTTTCAATCCGCTCAAGAAGTAATGCATGCATTTCGCAGTGTTAGTCCGCCTGCTTCTTCAAGCAGCTATAGCGGTCTGACGAGACCGATTGTCATCGCAGTAATGGGGACTGCACATGGCGTAGGGACTACGCATACGGCGATATTGCTAAGTCATGCGCTGAAAGCTCGTTATTCAAAGCTTACGCTAATGGATTGGGAGCAGAAGTCGAAGGCCTTCGAGAGGATTGGTCAAGTCTTGGCTGATCGGGAATACGGACAATCTTTTGAAATAGAAGGTGTTCAGTACATAAGGCGGTCTAACCGCAATCAACTTCTTTCGCTCTTAGGCTCGGGAGAAGGCGCCGTTGTGCTGGATCTTGGAAGCAGTACGGATAAAGAAGGTCTAGAGGAATTTCTTAGGGCGGATTTACAGATAATCGTATCTTCCCCCGCCATCTGGAAGTGCCAGGAACTTGACGAATTAAGGGGATGGCTTGAACAGCATCCCTCCGATAATCGGTATTATTGCTTTCCGGCAGCGGATGAAAGAGCTATTTCTGTTCTGCAAAGAACGCTTGAAATTGAGGAAGCTTTCGCCGTGCCTTCCGACCCCAACCCGTTTGAGCCGCGGCAACTGAGCCGGCAATGGGCTGAACAGGTTTGTTCCAAGCTGACTGGAGGAACCGAACCGCCAAGAAGAGGATTACGAAGGCTTTGGAGAGGTATGAAATTCGATCAGGGAGGATTGTGATGGTCTCAATAAGCAGAAGAAATAAACAGATCATCTATGCCGTTTTATCAGGCATTCTGGTGACCACATTGATCTTTGTTATCGTTCTTATAACGATACACGCAAAATCAGCTGCAAGGCAGTCCGCATTGGAACGCAATTATCAAGCTGAACTAGACAAGTTTAAAGAGGCACAGAATCTCACGATCCAGTCAGTGTATACCGTGAATAGGGCAGTGGCTGCCGGGGATAAGGTGCCAGAGGAGGCGGTAGCAACGGTTGAAGTTCCCAAGGCGATACTCCCCGCCAATGCAGCAACGGAGTTAGATCAAGTCATTGGAAAAACGGCAAAAGTTCGCTTGGAGCCACAAACGTTGTTAACAAGTACTCTGCTTTACAACGATGAACCAGCCACAGCGGATTTGCGAAATCGGGAAATGAGCTTCGTACAGCTGCCTATGGCCTTAAAGAATCACGACACGGTAGATGTTCGGATTCAATTTCCAACCGGACAGGATTATATTTTGTTATCGAAGAAGAAAATAAATTCTCTTGCGAAAGACACCATTTCCGTAACACTCAAAGAACATGAGATTTTATCCTTGTCCAGCGCTATTGTTGATGCTTATCTGCATAAGGCATCTATCTATGCATTAACATATGTCGAACCTGAGCTCCAGGAAGAGGCTGTCTCTACATATCCAGTAAACGAGCGAGTTCTTCAATTAATACAAAGAGACCCGAACATTGTTGTCAAGGCTGAGAATGCGCTGAGCAAGGCGGCAAGAGTCTTGCTTGAACAAAATCTGACCATGGTTACCCCGCAGGAAGCTGCAAGCTATGAGAGCAGCCAGACCATGAACAAGAGCAATGCAGGCAGTGAGCCTGCCGATCTAGAAGGTGAAAAATGATGAGAAGCTGGATATTTACCGGTATAAGCGACAAGAGGGACCTGCTTCTATATTTGTCACGTCTGCTTGCCGTATCAGGCCTAAGAGTGCTTTTAGTTGATGCTACCGAGAGGCAAACCTACCGCTACTCGATAAGCAAGCTTGATAAGCATATCCCTGTTACTGAGTTCTATGGCTTCGAGGTTGCAGATGGATTTTTCTCAGATGAAGGACTGAGAGAATATTTGGAACAGCAGGGCACGGATATCAAGAGCTATGACATTGTAATTTACGATTTAGAGAAGCTGTCTTTTGGGTCTACAGAGATCTGGCTTGAGGCGGAGTCGGTTTGGTGGGTCAGCAGTATGGATCGTTTTGAAGTCGAGCGAAGTACAGAATGGTTTGCACGGCTGCTCCAGATGTATCCGAAGCTTCAAGGAATCTTCATTCGGACAGTATTCCTGCATCACTTGGATTGCAGAATCTCACCTGAGTACGTTCAAATGCTGGCTAGCGGATTGCCCGTTAAGTGGAGTGAAGAGCCTCTGACAATCGCAACGGATGAGCTGGCCTATGCTGCTAAGATCGAGAATGGGCATGACCGGGCTATTTCCTTAAGAAGATTGACCAGAACGTATAAGAAATCTATTAGTCAGTTGGTTGTGCAGGTGGCGGGTTGGAAGGGGGCCCAAGCGAAGCGTGCCCTAAAGCTGGCAGAGAGGAGAAAGGCATGAACAAAGTTATCGTATGGAACGCAGAGGATGCCATCGGAGCGAAAGAAATCACGGCCGCATTGGCTGTGAGCCATAGCTTGCAATACAGTGGGGGAGTGATCGTTGGGCACCACGGGCCAAGGGGCACCAGTGTAGATGAAGGATTGGGGCAGCGGCTGGAGGGCGAAGGCTTGGTTCCGGCAATGGATGAAGGGTTTACTGCTTTGTACAGGCTTTCAGAAAGCGGTAGGCTTCATTCTCAAAGCCTTAAGAACTTTACTTGTCCCCTAATCAAGGAAAGGCTGGACTTAGTTACCGGCTATCAGCTGCCTGTTCATTGGCAGGATTCTGAGGTTATCCAGAACGTTCACCATATCTGGCGAATAGCTGCAGAGTGCTACGATGGCGTATATGTAAATGTCACCGAGGAGCAAGCAGCACTTAGCATGCTGGAGCCGGGTGATCTGGGAATTGTAGTTCTTCGTCAGAACGCTGGCAGCATTAGACGATTTTTTACTGAGCATGCTGGCAGACTGAGCACCATAGGGATTCCTATTATCATTACTCTTTGGAGCTATGATCCCATGGCTTCCTGTTCTACCCGGAACTTGCAAAGGAAATATGGTCAACAATTCAGAGTGTATGGTATACCCTACAACACTCAATTTACGGATGCTTGGAATGCTGGTGAAGTGGTCCCGTTCTTTCAGCGGTTATTCTACAGTCTGGACCAAGGAAGGGGGGGAGGTCATCCTCTTATGTCTTCCATTCAGACAATCACTACTGAAATTAAACAATATTTGAGCGGATTAGGTCCAGACGGACAGGTGAAAGGAGCGTAGCTATGGGACATGCAGCACTAAATACCTTGGCGCTCGCGGCCATCCTCCTTCTGTCTGTTTGCTATCTTCTAATTAAGCTGTCGAGGAGTAGGCATTCACCAGCCGAAAGCTCACAAGGAGATAAATACAGCTTGGATTCTATCATAGCTTATATCAAATTCAGTATGCATGAGATCAGCAGGAATCAACAGCAGGATTACGGATTAAGTGAGGAGGCTTATAAGCGCAGGAGGCATCAGCGGGCAGAGCTCAGGAAGGCTCTGAAGGGCTGTGTCACTGGTGACGAGCAGGATAAAAGATTTGTTAAAAGCTATATATCAAATCTACTGCAGACAGACTATGGATTGGGGGCGGAACATGTCGACTTTGTCATTCCCTTCGAAGAAGGAAATCTCTTAACTGTTCAAGACCGCTTTGAACTGATTTTGTATATTTATAAACTTCGTTATGGTCATGCTGCATTAGCAGCCTTAATTACTGATTATAACTGGGATCATCCTAAGGAGATGGCAGGAGAGTCTACAGGCTGGAGATATGAGATCACTCGTGAAGACGTGGATCGCGCCTTTTACCTGGAATATCGAAAGCTGACTTATGAGGAGAAGCTTGAATTTGTGGCGCAGCGTGTATACCAGCAATACAAAGGACTGTCGGTTATAGACGAGATTAGGGATCAAAATATAGACGGCGTGAGCGGCGGGGTAAGCGGTATTCCGCAGGAGATATCGTTGGACCATTCACTGCAGGATTTCACCGGCAAGCGAAGCTGGGACAGCATCTGGATCTTTTTCAAAGGAAAGTCCATTCATCTATCCTTCCTAAGCTTTGGCTCGGAGGGCGAACTCAAGAGAGTCTGTCAGAACATCTATAAATATAATCTGCCGGGACCTTTATCGGAAGCAAATGGGTTTAAGGTGAATGAGATGAAGGATGGGTCAAGAGTAGTTGTGGTTAGACCACCATTTGCGGAAAGCTGGGCTTTTTTTGTCCGTAAATTTGATGCTTCCAAAACTGCACTTGAAGAGCTTATCGTTGGCGAGAACGCGGAGATGGTCGTTGAACTGCTTACCTATCTGATGAAAGGCAGCCGAATTACGGCGATCACTGGCGCTCAAGGATCTGGCAAGACTACGTTGTTGATGGCGCTAGTGAAATATATTTACCAAGCTTATACTCTGCGTGTTCAGGAAATGTCTTTCGAGCTTCATTTAAGAAGGCTCTATCCGACAAGGAACATATTGACATTTCGTGAGACCGATTATGTAACAGGTCAAGCTGGTCTTGATTTACAGAAAAAGACGGACGGCACTGTGAATATTCTGGGGGAAGTAGCTACAGATGAGGTGGCTGCCTGGATGATTCAGACCGCCCAAGTCGCCAGCTTGTTTACCTTGTTTACACACCACGCGAGAACCTTCTCTTCGTTAGTTCATTCTCTTCGCAACTCTCTGCTGAAGGCGGGCGTGTTCCGAGATGAACGCATAGCTGAGCGGCAAGTTGTGGATGTTATTCATTTTGACATTCATCTTAAGCATGATATGACAGGCAAACGCTATATCGAGAGGATCACGGAATGTATTCCTTGCGAGAGCGAGAGTGGTCAGGCTCTGTTCGAACAACGTGACATCATCGTCTATCGTGATGGTCGTTATGAACCCGCTCGGGCAATGACAGAGTCAACGGTCTCTTCCATGAAGTCAGAAATGACCTCTGCTGATGCTGGATTGTTTGGCCGATTTATAGGCTGTTATTGGAGGGAGAAGCTTGGGGCTTAAAGAGGTATTGTTTCTAATCTTAGCGGTAGCGATAGCTGGGCTGATCGCTGCAGCTCTCCTCATAAAGCGGCAGCAGCGACTCGTTCGGACAAAAGCTATTTTTATCTCCGAACAACAAAGCTTGAAAGGGAAGTTGCAGGGGTATTTGCAGAAATCTTACTTGTTATTCATGCAAATTCCTCCACTACGAACGTACGTAAAGCATGTTCGAAAAGCAATTTCGCATATATCACTGCAAAATGAGTATGAGCTGAGGCTGCATGTAACAGGAATGGTGTACCTTTTGTTAGGGGGATACGGTTCTGTCATAGCTTTGCTCCTGCTGCTCAATCCCGATTGGTTTTATTTCTTGGTCCTGGTGCTGACGGCGGTGATCATGGATCAAGTTGTACTTGGCAGCTGTATAAACCGATTGCAGCGGCATTTGCTAAGGCAAACCTCGGAGTTGTTATCTCTGACCAGGCATGCGTATCAGCGGCACGGAATCGTGGAAGAAGCGGTGCTTGAAGCGGCTGAGGAGGCAGAGGATCAAATTTCCAGGCATGCATACACTATTGCCGAAGCGCTGTCGGCTGAACGAACGCAAGCAGCCTTGGAGCAGTATTATGAGACCCAACCGGGACGATATTTGAAATCTTATGCAGGGCTGTGCTACCTCATTATGGAGTATGGGGATCGGCCGGCAGAAGGCAAGTCGGTTTTTCTTCATGCCTTATCAGGGCTCAAGCAAGAGATATACCTTGATTTGCTAAGGCTCTCCCGGTTGGATTATTTGCTTAAAGGTTTAACTGTGATAGCTTTGGCCCCGCTCTTTTTTACAAAACCGGTAGAGGTGTGGGCTCGTAATAATTTCCCGTTAATGAATGACTTCTATTTAAGCAAAGCAGGTATGCTTATCAAGATCTTAATCTACCTTATTATCTTTATTGCTTACCTCCTATTAAAACGTATGCGAAGTGAGGATGATTCCGGTTACCAAGCGACGGGCAGGCGGGGAGAGTGGATACAAAGGATGTATAACGTGTCCTGGATCAGACGGGTGGTCTCAAAGCTGATGCCGGCAAGAGGATCATCTTCGTATATCAGGAGCGAGGCTTTGATAAGAGATACGGATACTCCTTGGAAGGTAGAGTGGTTATATCTCAGACGATTTTTATATTTTATTATCGGATTTGCAGCCGCTATGGTTATCGCCGTACTTCTGCATCTGCTTGCTAAAGACCGCATTGTAACGACGGAACCTACAAATATTCTGTTTGGAACAATGACCAAAGAGGATCAAGCACGAGCTGAAGAGCAGGCGCGGTTGGACCAACGGGCTATGAGGCAAATTCAAGGAACTGGTTCCCTAGATCGGAATGAGTTAAAGCACTATTACGATGCTGAGGGTTTGAATCATCCCAGTGAAGAAGAGCTTGAAGTTTGGGCGGAGCGTCTCGAATTTAAGTTTAAGCGTTATCAGAGCGAATATGTGAAATGGTGGGAGGTGCTAGTTGCCTTCTTGGCTGGCTTTTGTGGTTACTATGCCCCTTTATGGATGCTCTATTTCTACAGAAGAGTTCGAACGATGGATATGAAGCACGAGGTGTATCAATTTTATGCAATGATCGGCATATTGAAAGAAATAGAGCGGATCTCTGCGGAAGAAATTCTGGAGTGGCTGCACTCCTATTCCATCATGTTCAGAACGCCAATTCAGAAATGCCTATTGAACTATGAGTACAACCCTCTTCAGGCGATTGAGGAGCTTAAAGAGGATGTGGGGCTGGTAGAATTTAAGCTTTTGACAGATAAGTTAATGCTCGCCGTAGATAAGCTCCCGGTAAGAAAAGCCTTTGATGACCTGGATCAAGAGATGGGCTATTATTTCGAACAACGCAAGCTTGAATATGAGAAATTACTAGATCGTAAAGCGAACCTGGGCAGAATGATCGGATTTACGCCTATGTATGCTCTAGTGTTCCTTTATCTTGTGATTCCGCTATTATGGATGAGCTTTAATCAGATGGGTGTGTATTACGAACAGATCCAGCATATTTCCTAACTTATAAGGAGGATTCAAGAATGAATAATGCTTCATCAGCTTTAAAGGTCGCTGCAGGTATATTTCTAACGATTGCTCTAATCACGATTGTAGTTATCTTGTTTATCTCAGCCCAGGAGGCTACGAAGACGGCACAGAACAATTTCTCGGATATTCAAACTGAACTGGCCCAAGCATCTTTTACGGTATATGACGAGACGACCATTAGTGGTTCCCAGGTGACTAATGCCCTAAGGAAATACAAAGGTAAGGATCAATTCGGCATCCAGGTAAAAACAGGTAAAAACATCGGTGGACAATGGTATGGTTATCAGCTTGCCGTTCAGGCTGCCGGAAATCCGGACTATGGTTCGGTGCTCTACGAGGGAAGAGGGGATATAGCAAACACTTGGAATGAGGCAGACAATGAGTATGTGAATCCTAGCGGGAAATTCAAGGCTAATGTCATCAAGGACAGCTCAAATGTTGTGCGCGGCTTAATTTTCACGCAAACAACGGTGCGTTGATAGGATAACTATGAGCGGGCATGTCAAACAGATGCTTTGGATCGCTGCATCGTTAGCGTTATGGGTGGGAGCTGCTGTCTATGCTTTACAGGGACTGGATTTAGCGAAGAAGGGACTTCAAAGTATAGAGGTCAGCAAGCAGAATCAGAAAGGAATAATTAATACCCAGAGTACTGCATTAACTACAGACATTGAAATCTACTTGGGTACTCAAATTTTCTACTTATGGAGAGATCATTATGAACAGAGTTTGGAAATCGAGGTGGATGGACATAAGCTGGAAAAGGCTGTGGAGGCGCCTGAGGATAAAATAATCGCATCTACCGTTCCATGGATTGACCTTGCGGGAAAGTATAGAGCCAGTTATGAGCGTAACGACCGAGGGAACATAACCCGGATAGAATTTACAAGAGAGTAGGAGGGGTTCAACTGACAAACGCTTTGTCCAAAATAACGGCCGCCCTGCTTGCTGTTCTCTTGCTATATTTCTATCCTACGATGCAGACCGCCAAGATGCAGGATGACTTATCGCTAATGTCCGTATATCGTGATCAGCAGCGCTTTGTGGACTCTGTCCGAACCAAGGGTTATATCACTCAGGGGATGTATGAGGAATTCAACCGCCAGTTAGGGCTGTCACTTCATGGATATGAGCTGAAAATGGAGCACCGTCATAAGGTGTATCAACCTGAGTATGCAGATACAGCAGATCCCACTACATTTCTGAATCAATATAATGTTGTAGATGAGGCTTTTTATACGGATGATATCTTAGAAAGTATGTATGGACAGCAGGGGACAGGAACGAATTTCGGAGATAGAAGATACTATCTTGAGAGCGGAGATTATTTTTCTGTTCAGATTAAATCTTCAGGAGAATTGTCGTCCGGGCCGCTTGAGCGGCTGCTGTACGGAGAGAGCCAGGCTATGTTAGCATCCCCGCTCATTTATGGAGGCATGGTGCTTAATGAAGATTACTAATTGGGCGATGATTTTTGTGATGGTCTTCAGTGGCTTGTTCTGGGCCGAAGATCTACATGCTGCTCAGCAAAGGGCGGGTTATTTGATTGAACAAAGGTATAATGCCGTAATTAGGACTGCTGCTCAGGATGGAGCGACCAGGCTGAATGAGAACGAGCTGCAGAAGTATGAAGCCGGCTACGACTCGGAGCGTTATTTTAGAGCTAACAAGGAGAGGGCTTTAAGTGCCTTGTTGAATACGCTATATGTTAACTTCGGAGTGGTGGACGATCCCTTAGCACAACAAGCGCTGTTGCAATATATCCCTGCGGTTCTGGTCATTGATTATGATGGATACTACATTTATTCTTCCCAGGAGACATTAAGTAAGAATGGCGAACCGCAAATCCAGCATCTATGGTCTGAGAAGAAGCCCTACACATTAATAGATGAGCAGGGAAAGGCAATCCGACTCACATTAGATGATCAAGTAGAGGTTTTAGACTCGCAGAGAAGACAATGGTCTCGCGGCAGGCGGGCAGAACTGGCTGCTTCTCAGGATATCACTATTCTTAAACAGGAGGCCCGCTTTGATGATATTCGCAGGACTACAATTGTCCGCTGCATAGAAGATGATCTGGCAGGGGTTATTAATAAGCACAATACATACGCTAGACAGACAGGACTCAAATATACGTTCACATTGCCAACAATTCCTGATGAGGATTGGGACAATACCTTAGCAGACGTTGGAATACTTGTATTCCTGCAGGGTATTCCGGTGGGAGAGCAATATTATAACAATTATAGCTTTGGGGGAGGACGGCTGATCAAACGGAAGGTTATTTATGGAGGTGTCGATCTAAGCAGCGGTATTAAATATTATTATCGTGAGTCTTGTAAGGGTAGCTATAAGCTTGAGGAAGTTTTTACGAATGAGCGTGAAGCAGCGGTGAGAGGATATTTTGAGGCTCCTTGTCTGACTAAATAGCTTTAATTTCGCTAAGGGATGAACACGATATTTCGGAAGTATGGCTCCTTGTGTTAATATAAGAGGGAATGCCGTAAATAGAGGCTGATAAGGCATTCATTATCATAGTGATAGGAGCCGTTTCATTACAATGAGTTTATTGACTGTAGATAATTTGTCTCATAATTTTGGAGACCGCACATTATTTAAGAATGTATCCTTTCGTTTACTGGCAGGCGAGCATGTAGGCTTGGTCGGTGCGAATGGGGTGGGAAAATCGACCTTAATGAATATACTCACCGGACAGCTGCTGAAGGACAGCGGAAAGGTAGAGTGGACGCCTAAGGTACGTTATGGTTACCTGGATCAGCATACAAAATTGACGCCAGGCAAGACGATTCGCGATGTCCTGAAAGACGCTTTTCTTCCTCTGCTGGAATTGGAGCAAGAGATGATGACCATTACAGAGAAAATGAGTGACGCCACACCGGAAGAGCTGGAAGAGCTTCTTGTACAGATGGGCGATATTCAGGAACAGCTGGAGCTGGGAGATTTCTATCTTATCGATGTTAAGGTGGAGGAAATGGCAAATGGTCTCGGGCTATCGGCTATCGGCTTAGATCGAGACGTGTCCGCCCTGAGCGGTGGTCAGCGGACAAAGGTACTGCTTGCCAAGCTTCTGCTGGAGAAGCCGAATGTTCTTCTCCTTGATGAGCCAACCAACTACCTGGACGTCGAGCATATTCAATGGTTGACGAATTACCTTCAAGAATATCCTTATGCCTTCATTCTGATCTCTCACGATACAGAGTTTATGAACAAGGTTGTTTCGGTCATTTACCATTTAGAATTTGCTAAATTGACCCGGTATTCGGCCAACTATGAGAAATTTCTTGAGATGGCTGATATCAATAAGAATCAGCATATTGATGCTTATGAGAAGCAGCGGGAGTATATTAAGAAACAGGAAGATTTTATTCAGCGCAATAAGGCCAGATATTCAACATCCGGCCGAGCTAAGAGCCGGGAGAAACAGCTGGACCGTCTGGAGCGAATCGATAAGCCGGAGGAAGCAGCTAAGCCTGTATTCGGCTTCAAAGAATCTCGCGCCAGCGGCAAGACGGTTTTCGAAGGAATTGATTTTGAGATCGGTTATTCCCATGCCCTGCTGCCGAAGATGAGTATGACTATTGAACGCGGCGAGAAGATAGCTATTGTTGGCTGTAATGGTGTGGGAAAATCAACACTGCTAAAGACCATTTTAGGGAAAATCCCACCAGTTAGCGGCAAAACATACACCGGCGATTTCCTGTATCCTGCTTACTTCGAGCAAGAAGTGCGTCCCGGGAATTTAACTCCAATCGATGACGTATGGAACGAATTCCCGCATCTGAATCAGCATGAGGTTCGTGCTCACTTGGCCCGCTGCGGTCTTAAGAACGAGCATATTACCCGTCAGCTCAGTGCACTAAGCGGTGGCGAGCAGGCGAAGGTACGTTTATGCAAGCTGATGATGCGTGAGACAAACTGGATTCTATTTGACGAACCTACGAATCACCTGGATGTTGCCGCCAAGGAAGAGCTAAAGCGGGCACTTAAGGAATTCAAAGGTACTGTGCTGCTTGTATCACACGAACCTGATTTCTATGAAGACTGGGTAACCAAGGTATGGGATGTTGAAGCTTGGTCAACACATAACTAAATCACTCCAGTTACACAATTGAATTATTCACTAGGGGAGCTGCGAATTAGGCGGCTGAGACGGGGGATGAATCTGCCGGACCCTTACAACCTGATCTGGATTATGCCAGCGTAGGGAAGTGGGTATTCGATATGGACATACGGCCTTTGCGGCGTATATTAATATGATCAGCGGAACAATACGGTGATTTTTAGTACAGTCACTGTGAAGACTTGCTGAACGCAGCCATATCGAGAATAGAGCCGCTTCCTTATGGAGGCGGTTCTTTGTTTGCTTGTTATTCAAGAACCCCTCCTTGGCTAACTTGAACGAAGGAGGAACAGCTTGGCTATGAAATTAACTATTAATGGACAGCTCGTTACCTGTTCTGGGAAAACAAGGACTATAAAGGAGCTGCTCACATATATTGGGCTGCATATGAACTCGGTTGTCGTGGAGGTCAATCATCAGATTGTGCCTATTGAGCAGCAGGCAAAGGAGCAGCTGCAGGACGGGGACCGCATAGAAATTATTCATTTTGTCGGAGGCGGATAAAAATAAAAATAATTATCTGCAAAGGCTATGATAGAATGTTTGGAGTAACGGGTTATAGTACGGCAGGGAGGAAATAGTTCATGCAAGAAAGCGACGTAAATGTAGAACAGACAGATGATAAAAAACTTCAGGTTCCTGAGGAAGAGGTGGAGCGCTACTCCAGACAGATCCGATTCGCTCCGATCGGCACCAAAGGCCAGGCAAAGCTGCTGCAATCCCACGTGCTTATTATTGGAGCGGGCGCACTGGGAACAGCAATTGCGGAAACACTGGCCCGAGGAGGCGTAGGAAGGCTCACGATCGCAGACAGAGATTATGTTGAATGGAGTAATCTGCAGCGTCAGCAGCTATTCTCTGAAGCGGATGCGAAGGAGAGACTACCGAAAGCGATCGCAGCTAAGCAAAGACTATCTGCCATCAATTCTAAAGTCGAGGTAGACGCGAGGGTAATGGATGTTACGGCAGAGGAACTTGAGCTTTTGGTCAAGGAAGTGGACCTGATTATGGATGCTACAGACAATTTTGAGACTAGATTAGTAATCAATGATATTTCTCAAAAGTGGCAGATTCCTTGGATTTATGGCGGCTGTGTAGGGAGCTATGGTATGACTTTTACCGTTCTTCCGGGTGATACACCTTGTCTTAACTGCCTCTTGCGTTCCGTTCCTTTCGGAGGGGATACCTGCGATACGGCGGGGATTATTCCTATGGCTGTTCACACGGTGGTTGCCCATCAGACAACAGAAGCCTTTAAGCTGCTAACCGGCCAGCAAGCTGCTCTGCGTGGAACCCTTCTGTCCTTCGATCTGTGGAGGAATGAACAAACTTCAATTAAGGTTGAGAATGCCAAGCAAGAGGATTGTCCTTCCTGCGGGCCAAACGCGGTATTTCCTTATTTGTCTGCAGAGAATCGAACCCGAAGTGAAGTTCTCTGCGGCAGGGATACGGTTCAGATCAGGCCGCCGTTCCGGCGGGAGATTGATTTGTCTCAGGCTGCCCAAAAACTTGAAGCCTTATGCGAAGGCAAGGTCGAGCGCAATCCCTTCTTGCTCGCTTATTCCATTGGAGGTCACAGAATGGTGCTATTTAAGGATGGACGCGCGTTAGTTCATGGAACGAAGAATATCGCGGAGGCTAAGACTCTGTATACACGTTATTTCGGCTAGAGGTATGAAGTCATTCCTCCTGTTGCAGAATAAGCAGAAGCACCGTGAATTTGGGTAAGAGGTGGCTGCTCAACTTGGAGGATTATATTCTGTTTATCAAGGATACCGACCCGACATACGCCTATATCATATCCCGAAAGCTGGCTGAACAAGGATTGGCTGTATTAACTGTAGACCAAACTGAACAAGTACAGGAACAGCTGAGGGAATCTAAGCCGATAGCCCTGCTTCTGGCGATAGACTGCGATCAAGATATTAGACTACGGTGGCTTGCACAGTTTAGAAGAGAAGCTAATGACATACTAATTCCGGTCATTGTCGTTGAACGGTGTCCATCAACAACTAGTCTGACTAGAGCGTTTGAGGCCGGAGCAGATGATTATTTGGGAAAAGGGGCACCTGTAGAAGAGTTGGCGGTCAGGCTGCGTCATTTACACAGCTTGTTTCGCAGGATGCAGCTGGATGAATTGTCTGTCTTAGCCTATGAGGATTTGCGTATAAGGCTACATGACCGCAAGGTCTATCGCGGGGAAGAGCTAATCAAATTGACGCCTAAGGAATATGAGCTGCTAGTATTCCTCGTTCATCGAGTTCACCGGGTTTGCTCACGAGAAGTGCTGCTTCAGGAAGTATGGGGTTATGAGTTTAATGTGGAGACGAACGTAGTGGACGTCTATATCAGACATTTGCGGGGGAAAATAGATCGGGGACGTTCACGTAAACTGATCCACACGGTTCGGGGAACAGGATATTTACTTGAGTGACTGTTGCCTAATAAGAGAGGCCCTATCCAATTGGATAAGGCCTCATTTGAGTGCTTAGGAATATGATTTAAAGAACGCGGCGTGCACTTAAATAAGTTCTCTTCCAGTTGCCGCTGTTCAAATTGGAGATCGTAACGCCCGGCTTACCATAAGTGTGCAAGATCTTACCGTTTCCGGCATAGATAGCTACATGTGTAACGTTATGGCCGTTCGCGCGGCTGCCGCTGGAGAAGAACACTAGATCCCCTACGCGCAGGCTGGCTTTAGATACAAATTTACCTACTTTAGATTGCTGAGCGGAAGTACGTGGAAGGGTAATTCCATAATGCTTAAAGACGTATTTTGTAAAAGAGGAGCAATCAAAATTTTTAGTGGTTGATGTAGATGCACCAAATTTATAAGGTCTACCTAAGAACTTCTTGCCATAGTTGATGATTTGCTGTCCTTTGGACACGCTGGTGCTCTGCGCTGTTGTTTGTGCATGAACGGTTTGTTGGCCGACTGCGGCGAATGCTGTGAAAGCAATTGTAGTTGCCAGTCCTACTGCCATTACCTTTTGGATATATCTGCGTTGCATTGTCATTGTTGTTATACCTCCAAAATGTTTTGTGTTCGGATGACTGAAGTATAACAGGTTTGATAAGGCCTATATTTTTCCACAGCTGCAGCAAACTTACGGCCCACATAGGTTTGGGCCTGATTATTAAAAAACGATTAAAGTTTACAAAAAATTAAGAAAATCTCCAGAATTCTGAACAAATAAAAAGTCCTAAATCCTTGTCATAACAAGGGTTTAGGACTGAATCTGAGGTCGGGCTTGACGCAGGATTGGTTACATAAATGTAATTATTAATCCTTGCTTTGAATGACGAGCAGCAGACCGCTCTCAATCTGAACAGTGCCTTCTTCGCCGAGAAGTTTGTTGCTGATTCCACGAGATTGCCCCATTTTCAGGGTTGCTTTGTCCAGTGGATACATAAAGCCACTTAGTGTAATTCCCGTTACTTCGGCAGTGATGGGAAGCAGGGACACATACGAAAATCCTCTATCGTGAACCGTACATGTGGAACCTGTTAAAGTAATATAGTTATTTTGATCCAAAATGGCACAGCTGACTTGATGCTGCATAGCTCTAATTAAAAGCTGGATATTGATAAAAGAATGGTCGAACCTTGAGCCGAGCACGCCGAAGAGCAGAATCTCTTCGGGCTGCTGATCCATGGCAACTTCGAAAGCAAGTTCTGTATCGGTCAGATTCTTATCAACGGGATCACAGGTGACGAGCTTGCGCCCCGTTTCTTTTACCTTTTCAAGTTCTTCCATAGTTACAGAATCAAAATCACCTACGGCCATATCAGGGACTATTCCATGCTCTACCAGAAACAGGGCTCCACGGTCAGCTCCAATAATGAAATCTCCCTGCTGGATGTGCTTCAGCTGATCCGCATGGTTGCTTCCTCCCGAAAAAATCAATACTCTGCTGGATGGTCGCATCTTTCGTTATCTCCTTCTTTAATTGAACATTGTATATTCCCAATTTTCTTTCTAATAGTATAGTTCAGATTTATGTCTTGCACAATTGAAGCGGGAAGGAATACAATGTTTACATCGTGGGTCAGCTTGAACGAAGAGAGGGTAGGACGAAGAACATCATGCATATCTTTGACATTTTCAGCATTATTGGTACGATTGCCTTCGCGATGTCCGGCGCATTTGTAGCCATGGAGGAAGATTACGACATCTTAGGAATTATGGTGCTGGGCCTGGCAACAGCATTTGGTGGAGGAATTGTCCGCAATGTGTTAATCGGGGTACCGGTAACCACGCTATGGAGCCAGGGTCCATTGATTATGCTGGCTATTTTCTCAGTAATCGCAGCTTTTGTCCTGCCTATGTCCTGGATCAAGCATTGGAAGAGGACGGAGGTCCTGTTTGATGCTATTGGCTTGTCGGCTTTTGCGATCCAAGGGGCGCTGTATGCGACACAAATGAAGCATCCCATCAGCGCGGTTATTGTAGCCGCGGTTCTGACAGGAATCGGTGGGGGGATCATAAGGGACTTGCTTGCCGGCAGAAAGCCGCTTGTCCTGCGGGATGAGATTTATGCGGTTTGGGCTATGCTGGCAGGGGCAATCGTCGGCTTAGGATGGACTCAGAGCAATGTTGAGCTCATTGTTTTGTTTGCTGCAGTGGTGATTTTTCGGATGTTCTCCGTACACTATCGCTGGAAGCTGCCAAGACGCTCTCTGAAGGTGGTTCCTGCTCAGCCGCAGTCGGATCAAGCCTTGATGAAATCAAGGAAAGCAGGCTAGTGAAAAAAGGAGGGAGGCTCAAGAAATGAGTCTCCCTCCTTTATGTTTATTTCAAGAAGTAGCTCAGCGCATCCGGCAGCTCCTGCTGCCAGAAGCCCCATAAGTGCTTGCCGTCCTTTTCGAAATAGACGACCTTTGCGCCGCGCTTCTCAAGCAGCTCTTTCGTCGAACGGTTCAGCGCCACAAAATCATAGATTCCTGTATCCGTTTGATAATCGCGCTCTTGCAATCCAACAACCATATATAAGGAAAGACCCGACAAATCTGTCTCCGCTGCAATCATTTCTTGTGAAGGAATGTAGTAGGCCCCAGACAAGCTAATAATTTTGGAGAAAAGGTCAGGCCGTTTCATGGCGATATGGAGCGAGACCGAGCCTCCTAAAGAATCTCCAGCCAAGATGCGTTCCTCACGGTTTTGACGAACCGGATAATTTTTTTCTACGTAGGGTATAATTTCTTCCGTGAAGCATGATGTATAGGCGTTAAATCGATTGCCGAAAGGAGCATATTCCGCAGTGCGTACAGAGGTGTTGACTTCAACACCAACAATAATGAATGGCTCAATATCCTCGTCAAGGATCAGGCGGTTGGCATGGGTTGCAATTCTACCAAAATTGAAGAACTCTTCACCATCCTGACAGTAGACAACCGGGTAACTCAGCACATCGTTATAGCCGGGGGGCAGATAAATGCGCAGCTTTCGTTTTTCACCCAAATAAGCACTTTCGATTTCCTCTTTGACCACGGTTCGTTTCAAGTATCTTGAATCCGTCATGACGCTCGTCACTCTCCCATTCCCGTTTTGCATTTGATAACGCGATCAGTTAAGATAACCATGTATTGGACAGCCCATACACTGTGACAATGATCACTGTTGTTATACTATTTTTGAAACGCTGTTATACATACAAAACAAGATTATTAATACATTTTGTAGTATATCCTTTGACTTCAACGGTGAAACAGATGTATAATAATTCTATAACAGCGGAACATGATATTCAAATTTTTTGTCGAGGTGAAGAAAATGAGCAAGGTTCCTTATGAAGTATATACCGAGGAAGTTGAAGCGTTGTCCGTGCTCTCGCCGGACGGTGAAATCGTTAACAAAAAACTTCTTCCTGAATTAACCGATGATCAGCTTAAAGAAATTATGTACCGTATGGTATTTACACGTACTTGGGACGAACGGGCTATCAACCTGGGTCGTCAAGGACGCCTTGGTTTCTACGCTCCTGTATCTGGTCAAGAAGCAACTATGGTCGGAAGTGAATTTGCACTTCAAAAAGAAGACTTCGTTTGTCCTGGTTACCGTGATATGCCGCAAATCGTATGGCACGGACTTCCGCTTTATCAAGCGTTCCTTTATTCCCGCGGACATCAACATGGCGGACAAATCCCTGAAGGTGTTAACGTCCTGATGCCACAGATCATCATCGGCGCGCAAATCCTTCATGCAATGGGTATTGCTATGGGCTTCAAACTGAAAAAACAAAAACAAGTCGTTATTACTTACACGGGTGACGGTGGATCTTCTGAAGGTGATTTCTACGAAGGTCTGAACTATGCTGGAGCATACAAGCTGCCGGTTATTTTCTTTGTTCAAAACAACGGCTATGCGATTACAACTCCGTTTGCTAAGCAAACAGCTGCTCTGTCCATTGCACACAAAGCTGTTGCTGCTGGTATCAAAGGTGTAAAGGTCGACGGCATGGACGTGCTCGCAGTTATCAAAGCTGTTCAAGACGCAGCTGAACGCGGCCGCAACGGCGAAGGCGCAACCTTGATCGAAGCTGTTACTTACCGTTTCCGTCCTCACTCCTTGTCTGACGATACTACTAAATATCGTACCAAAGAAGAAGAAGGACAATGGAGCGAGAAGGATCCGATTGCCCGCCTTGCAAAATACTTAGAGAAAAAAGGTCTGTGGACTGAAGAAGACACAGTTCGTGTTAAAGAAGAGGCGAAAGCTAAAGTGAACGAGCAAATCAAAAAGGCTGAGCAAACTGACAAGATGACTGTAGCTAGTCTGATCGACAGCATGTTCGAGACTACACCTAAGCATCTTGAAGAGCAAAAAGCTGATTTTCAATAATTGATCGTTATTAGCTTCAAATAGATAAGTCCATCCGGACGTGAACTGGAAATTGTTAAGGAGGAGTAATAGCAATGGCACAGATGAATATGAAAGAAGCGATCCGCGACGCAATGCGTGTGGAATTGAACCGCGACCCGAATGTCATGATCTTCGGGGAAGACGTAGGCCATGTAGGCGGTGTATTCCGTGTAACAGAAGGTCTGCAAAAAGAGTTTGGGGAAGAGCGTGTATTTGATACACCGCTGGCTGAATCCGCAATCGGCGGTTTGGCTTTTGGTCTCGGGATTCAAGGATTCCGTCCGATCGCTGAAATCCAATTTGTTGGTTTTATCTTTGAAGCATTGGACCAAATCCTGGTTCAAGCAGCTCGTGTGCGCTTCCGTTCCGGCGGCCGTTACAATGCGCCAGTCGTATTCCGCACTCCGTTCGGCGGCGGTGTAAAAGCGGCTGAGCTTCACACCGACTCATTGGAAGGTTTGATTGCCCAAACTCCGGGTATTAAATTGGTAGTGCCTTCCAACCCTTATGATGCTAAAGGTCTTTTGATCTCTGCCATCCGTGATAACGACCCTGTCTTCTTCATGGAGCACTTGAACCTGTACCATGCTTTCCGTACAGAAGTGCCAGACGGTGAATATACCGTTGAGCTGGGTAAGGCAAATGTCGTTCGTGAAGGTTCTGACGTAACGATTATTGCTTACGGTCTGATGGTTCACACAGCGCAAAAAGCTGCTGATGAGCTGGAGAAGAACGGAATCAAAGCTGAAGTGATTGACCTGCGGACACTCGTGCCGCTTGATATTGATACAATTGTAGCTTCCGTTAAGAAGACAAACCGCGCAATTGTGGTTCAAGAAGCGCAAAAGTCTGCTGGGATCGCTGCTGAAGTTATTGCACAAATCAACGAAAAAGCAATCCTGCACCTGGAAGCACCTGTTCTGCGTGTTACTGGTCCGGATACTGTTTATCCGTTCGCACAAATCGAAGATCAGTGGCTTCCGTCTCCGGCACGTGTCGTAGCCGCTGTCAATAAAGTTCTCGAATTTTAATTTATACAAACCAGAGGAGGTCTTTTCATTGGCAAAGTTTGAATATCGCTTTCCCGAGTTGGGCGAAGGCTTGCACGAGGGCGAGATCATCAAAATGCATATCAAGCCGGGCGATAAAGTAACCGACGAAGATATTATTATGGAAGTACAGAATGACAAGGCTGTTGTTGAAGTTCCTTGTCCTGTGAACGGTGTAGTACAAGAAGTATTTGGTACGGATGGCGCAGTATTCCGCGTGGGTCAAGTCGTAGCCGTAATTGAGGCTGAAGGCGACATTCCTGAGCAAGAAGCTGCTCCAGAATCCCATAGCGAGCCTGCAGCTCCGGCAGCTGAAGCTGCGCCAGCACCTGTTGCTGCAGCGGGTTCTACCAAATTCCAGTACTTGTTCCCTGAACTTGGTGAAGGTCTGCATGAAGGCGAAATTATCAAAATGCATATTAAACCAGGTGATAAAGTAACCGATGAGGACATCATCATGGAAATTCAAAACGATAAAGCTGTAGTTGAAGTTCCTTGTCCAGTCAACGGTACAGTGCTTGAAGTGTTCGGTAAAGACGGCGCTGTCTTCCGCGTGGGTCAGGTTGTGGCTGTTATTGATGCTGAAGGTGATGTGCCTGAGCAAGAGTCCGCGCCTGCACAAGCTGCAGCACAAGAAGCTGACGCTGCTAAGGGCGGAGCTAACACTGCAGGTACCGTTCCGGGTGCTCCAAATGCAGAAGTACTGGCTACTCCAAGCGTCCGCAAATTTGCTCGTGAGCAAGGCGTAGACCTGGCACAAGTGAAGGGCAGCGGCAAAGCTGGCAAGATCACTAGAGAAGACGTAGAAGCCTTCAAGAAAGGCGGCGCTGCGGCTCCAGCAGCTCCGGCAGCACAAGAAGCTCCTAAGGCTTCCGCTCCAGCTGCTTCTAAACCAGCGGCTTCTGCTCCTGCGGCTAATGGGGAAGAAGAACGCGTACCATTCAAGGGTATCCGCAAAGCGATTTCCAACGCTATGGTTAAATCCGCTTATACAGCTCCTCACGTTACGATCATGGACGAAGTTGACGTAACCGAGCTTGTAGCGTTCCGTACCCGCATGAAGCCGATCGCTGAGAAGAAAGGCGTTAAGGTAACTTACCTGCCATTCATCGTTAAAGCACTCGTTGCTGCTTCCCGTCAATTCCCTGCGCTTAACGCATCTATTGACGAAGAGAACAACGAAATTGTTTACAAGAAGTACTACAATATCGGTATTGCTACAGATACAGACAACGGTTTGATCGTTCCTGTGATCAAGGATGCAGACCGTAAGAGCATTTGGATGATCGCTGATGCAATCCGTGACCTGGCTGCTCGCGGCCGTGACGGTAAGCTGAGCCCTGCTGAAATGAAGGGCAGCTCGATCTCCATCACTAATATCGGTTCTGCTGGCGGTATGTTCTTTACTCCAATTATTAACTATCCTGAAGTTGCAATTCTGGGTACTGGACGCATCTCCGAGAAACCGGTTGTGAAGAACGGTGAGATCGTAGCAGCACCTGTAATGGCTCTTTCGTTGAGCTTTGACCACCGCTTGATCGATGGCGCAACTGCTCAAAACTTCATGAACTACATTAAACAACTGCTCGCTAACCCTGAGCTGCTTGTTATGGAGGTGTAATCAATGGTAGTAGGAGACGCTTCTCTTGATATCGATACATTAGTCATTGGTGCAGGTCCTGGTGGTTATGTAGCGGCAATCCGTGCCGCTCAGCTGGGCCAAAAGGTTCTGATTGTAGATAAATCCGAAGTGGGCGGCGTGTGCTTGAACCGCGGATGTATCCCATCTAAAGCACTGATTGCAGCTGCTCATCAATATGAGTCTGCACAGCATGGAAGTGCATTCGGTGTTACTGCTGAGAATGTCAAAGTGGACTTTGGCAAAACTCAAGAATTTAAGAACAGTGTTGTTAAAAAGCTGACTGGCGGCGTTGCTGGTCTGCTCAAAGGCAACAAGGTTGAAGTATTCAACGGTGAGTGCATGTTCATTAACGAGAACGAGGCGCGCTGCTTTAACGAGCATGAATCCCCTCGCTACCGTTTCAAGAACTGCATTATCGCTACGGGTTCCCGTCCGATTGAGCTTAAGCCATTCCCATTCGGCGGACGCATCTTGTCTTCTACCGAAGCTTTGGAACTGCCAGAAATTCCAAAAAGCCTCGTGCTGATCGGTGGCGGATACATCGGTGCCGAGCTTGGCCAAATGTACTCCAAATTTGGTACAAAGGTAACCATCATTGAAGGTATGGACAGCATCCTGCCTGGATTTGACAAGGATATGACTCGTCTGGTTGCCAAGAACATGGCGAAGACAAATATCGAGATCATCACTAACGCTAAGGCTGAAAGTGCTGAACAGAACGATAAAGAAGTTACAGTTAAGTACTCTGTGAATGGTGAGAGCAAAGAGATCACTGCAGATTATCTGCTCGTAACTGTTGGCCGTCGTCCTAACACAGACGGAGATCTTGGACTTGAGCTTGCGGGCGTTAAAGTTGGTGAGCGCGGTCTGATCGAAGTCGACCACCAAGGCCGTACTTCCAACCCGAATATCTTCGCAATTGGCGATGTAGTTGCAGGACCAGCGCTTGCACACAAAGCTTCTTATGAAGGTAAGGTAGCTGCTGAAGCGATCTCTGGTCAGCCTTCTGTAGTAGACTACAAAGCTATTCCTGCTGTTTGCTTCACGGATCCAGAATGTGCTAGCGTAGGCTACACTGAGAAGGAAGCTAAAGACAAAGGATACAAAGTTAAAGCTGGCAAGTTCCCATTTGCAGGTAACGGCCGCGCTTTGTCCCTGAATCAACCAGATGGCTTCATCAAGCTGATTGCTCATGAGGATAACCATGTAGTGATTGGTGCTCAAGTTGTGGGTATTGAAGCCTCCAACCTGATTGCTGAGCTGGGCCTGGCGATTGAAATGGGCGCTACCTTGGAGGATATCTCCTTGACTATTCACGCTCACCCTACCCTGGGCGAAATCGTGATGGAAGCTGCCGAATTGGTAGAAGGTCACCCTATTCACGTGATTTCTCGCTAATATATCGTTACTTAGAACAAGCAAAGGTGCTGCTGCGCCTTTGCTTGTTTTTTTTATTTAAAATCTGGTAGGTTACCAATAGGAATTGCTTATCAGTGTGCCTGCCTTTTTCTGTTCAGAGGCTGTATATATAAATGTCACATACTTTGTTATAATTAACGATAAACTGCTTTACAATGCTATTTTAGTCGGATGAGGTGTAACGTGAGAAACTATTTGAATTTACTTGAAGATATTCTGGAACATGGGACCGAAAGAGGAGATCGAACTGGTACGGGAACAATTTCCGTATTCGGCCGCCAGCTGAGATTTGATCTTGCTAAAGGATTCCCGCTGATTACCACGAAGCGAATCCATCTTAAATCAGTCATTCATGAGTTGCTGTGGTTCCTCAGCGGTGAGACCAATATTGCGTATCTCCAAGAAAACGGGGTTACCATTTGGGATGAATGGGCAGATGAGAATGGCAATTTGGGACCGGTGTACGGCTCACAGTGGCGTTCGTGGCAAGGAGCTAATGGAGAGGTTATTGATCAGATTACAAAAGTGATCGATTCAATTAAGCGTAACCCTGAATCTAGACGCCATCTGGTCAGCGCATGGAATGTTGCGGAAGTAGATCGGATGCAGCTGCCGCCATGCCATTTTGCTTTCCAATTCTATGTGGCCGATGGGAAGTTATCTTGTATGTTCAATATGCGCTCCGTTGATACGTTCCTAGGCCTGCCTTTTAATATTGCGAGTTATGCTTTGCTCACCCATATGATAGCTCAGCAATGTGAACTGGAGGTCGGTGAGCTAATTTGGTCTGGAGGAGACGTGCATATATATAGCAATCATTTGGAGCAGGTGAAGACCCAGCTAGCCCGTGAACCTTATGATTTGCCAGAGTTAAAAATCAATCGGAAACCGGATTCTATTTTCGATTATAAATATGAGGACTTTGAGTTTGTAAACTATCAGCATCACCCTGGCATTAAGGCCCCGATAGCCATTTAATGATGGGTTGATACTTTGATGTGGAGGAGAGATGACTATGAGCCTCACTCTGATATGGGCCATGGCCAAAAACCGCGTGATCGGGCGCGATAATAAGCTTCCTTGGAGACTGCCTTCGGATTTAGCCTTTTTTAAAGCGCAAACCACAGGCAAAATCATCGTAATGGGGCGTAAGACATGGGAGTCAATGGGAAGCAAACCACTGCCAAACCGTACAAACCTGGTGCTTACCCGCGATAAAGCGTTTAAGCCGAAAGGCGCTGAAGCAATTTATTCCATAGAACAGGTTCTGGAATTAAGCAAGGAGCAGGAGGTCATGATCATTGGCGGAAGTGAAATTTTCTTGCTATTCCTGCCTTTGGCGGACCGTCTCCTAGTGACTCTCATCAATGAAGAGATTGAAGGCGATGTGGTGATGCCTGATTTTGACCTCTCAAAATTTGAGCTTACGGATGAAAAACAGGGAGTTCGTGATGAGAAAAATCCCTATGATTACAGATTTTTAACGTATGATCGAATTTTTTAATATGTATAATAGTGCAAATATTTAATGGAATAGTCCATTAAACTAAGCTCTTCGCAGGTGCTAAACTATTTGAAACATCGACACCAGATCAGTAAACAAGCAAGAGAGATGGGGGAAAGTAAATGTCTACACCAACGGGTTTTATGGAATACAAGCGCCAGCTGCCAGCAGATCGGAGTCCATTGGAACGGATTAAAGACTGGGAAGAATTCCACAAACATATGTCGGAAGAAGAACTGCGTACGCAGGGAGCCCGTTGTATGGATTGCGGTACCCCTTATTGCCATACAGGCATGGATATGACGGGAGGAACCTCGGGATGTCCTGTACACAATCTGATTCCAGAGTGGAATAATCTAGTTTACCGTAATCAGTGGAAGGAAGCGCTTGATCGTCTGCATAAGACGAACAACTTTCCGGAATTTACTGGACGTGTCTGTCCGGCGCCTTGCGAGGGCTCATGTACAGTAGGCTTGATTGGACAGCCTGTTACGATTAAGACAATTGAACAAGCGATTATTGATAAAGGATTCGAAGAGGGATGGGTCGTGCCTAACCCGCCTGAGAAACGGACGGGCCGAAGAGTGGCCGTGGTCGGCTCTGGACCTGCTGGTCTCGCCTGTGCAGCACAGCTGAATAAAGCTGGTCACGAGGTAACCGTCTATGAGAGAGCGGACCGGATTGGCGGACTGCTTACTTACGGTATCCCTACGATGAAGCTTGACAAGGCTGTAGTTCAGCGCAGAGTAGGTTTGCTGGCTGCTGAAGGAGTTAAGTTCATCACAAATACGGAGATCGGCAAAGATATACCTGCGAAGCAGCTGGTGGATGAATTTGATGCGGTTGTACTGTGCGGAGGCGCAACCAAACCGCGTGAATTCAATATTGAAGGCAGTGACTTGAACGGGGTGCAGTATGCAATGCCTTATCTGAACGGCACGATTAAGAGTTACCTTGACAGCGGTCTGGAAGATGGCAGCTACTTGTCTGCCAAGGACAAAGATGTCATTGTGATCGGAGGCGGAGACACTGGTTCAGACTGTGTAGCTACAGCGCTTCGCCATGGCTGCCGCAGTGTTACCCAGTTCGGTACACATGCCAAGGCTCCACTCGAGCGGGACCAGGTTCAGAATCCTTGGCCGCAATTCCCGAACGTGTACACATTGGATTATGCGCAGGAAGAGGCCAAAGCACTTTATGGTGAAGATCCGCGTGAGTTCTCTATTATGACTACTAAATTTGTTGGGGATGAGAATGGCAATCTCAAGGAGCTGCATACCATTCAAATTCAGCGTACCGTTGATGAGACCGGACGCAAGATTTATCAGCCTGTCCCAGGGACTGAACGGGTTTTCCCAGCTCAGCTAGCGCTGATCGCCATTGGTTTTGACGGACCGGAGCAAACTTTGGTGGAACAGCTGGGTCTTGCAACGGATCGCCGGACCAATGTGAAAGCGGGATACGGTAAATTTAAGACCAGCGTGGACAAAGTGTTCGCAGCTGGAGATATGCGCCGCGGCCAGAGTCTTGTAGTTTGGGCAATTCACGAGGGACGCGAAGCCGCTCGTGAGGTTGACAAATTTTTGACAGGCGCTACGGTTTTGGTCTAAGTCCTATTAATTTTTCATATGATTACTAAGCTTGTGCTTTTTCCATACCAGACGTCATGAAGGCAGCTGCTGGGAGGGGGCACAAGCTTTGTTAGTTATATAGAATGAACTAAAGCGATGAATGTTATAGGGCCGTATTAATATAAATAGAAAGGTCAATGTAAAACTTTAGATCAATCTATATAGAAGAATCATTCAAAGTCTAATGGAGGAGGAGGTCGTGATATGAGACTATTTTTTGATTTTTACTTTACCGGGGGCGGTAAGAAAGAGGTAGAGATCAAGCAGGAGTTCAGAATGACGGAAGCCGAGATTGATGAGACGATCGAGGAGTTCTCAGAGGTGTTTTACGAGGCCTTTAAAGCAGGGGAACCCGGTGCCTTCAAAACGACTACAGGTGAGAATAAGCTGTTTGTTGTTAATTTGCAGAAGGTAGACTACATAGAGTTTAGAAAAGAAGAGTAGGCCTTAGAGTAGTGAATGGTCAAAATGAGGCCTCCTAAGGTTTAGCCGGGTTCGGCAGAATTGTGATATAGTAGTGTTATAAGCATGGCAGAAGAGGACTTTCGCGCTTGTTGGCGAAAGTCCTCTTCTGTGGACAAGCGAAAGAGGGGAAGTTTGTTTGAAAACGCTCGTTATTGCCGAGAAGCCAGATATGGGCCGGACGATTAGCGCTGTGATTGAACCGCGGGCGAAGAATAACCGTTCCTATTTAGAGGGTGAGAATTATATCATCACCTGGGCGATTGGCCATTTGCTCGGATTGGCTGAGCCAGATGCATATGATCCGAAATATAAGAGATGGAATTTCTCAGACCTGCCAATTCTGCCTGAGAGCTTTAAGATCGTTCCCAATCCTAAGACAAAGGACCAGCTAAAGACGATTGGAGAGCTGTCCAAACGGTGTGACAAGATCGTTAATGCCTGTGATGCCGGGCGGGAGGGGCAGTATATTTTTGCACTCATTCAGCAGCAGTTAAAGTTAACGCAGCCGGTTCGCCGGCTGTGGATATCAGATCTGACGGCGGAGAGTATTGCCAAGGGATTTGAAAGTCTAAGAGACAGCCGGGAGTTTGACAATTTGACGCTCGCTGCACGTGCCCGCAGTGAGGCGGATTGGCTGATTGGGATGAATGCGTCCAGAGCGTTTACGACCAAGCACCGGGAGCTGCTGTCCGTAGGACGAGTTCAGACTCCCGTGCTGGCGCTCATTTACGACCGTCAGAAGGAGATAGAGTCCTTTGAATCTCAGACCTTCTATGAGGTAAAGGCGGCATTTAACCAGAATGACCGGAAGTACAGCGGAACCTGGCAGGGTGACCGATTAACTGATCCGCAGAAAGCTGCAGCTATAGCGGACAAGGTTAACGGTCAAGAAGGACGGATTGTAGAGTATGAAGTGAAAGAAACGAAGGAATATCCTTTTAAACTGTATGACTTAACCTTGCTTCAGCGGGAGGCTAACGCCAAGTACGGCTACTCCGCCAAGAAGACCTTGGATCTTGCTCAAGCTTTGTATGAGAAGCATAAGGTCATCTCATATCCCCGGACGAACTCCAACTATGTTACCGAGCAAAATATCGACGGCATGCAGAAGGCGCTCCATATGCTGAAATCTACCGATTATCGGGATTTGGCTAATGGCGCCGATTCACGCAGGGTGCATAAAGGGAATAAGTCTGTTTGTAACCCTGAGCGTGTGGAAGACCACCATGCGATCCTGCCCACGCTGAAGCGGCCGGGCACCCTGAGCAAGGATGAGCAAAATTTATATGACCTTGTCATCCGAAGATTCCTATCGCACTTCTATCCGCCAGCAGAATACAAGCAGCATACCGTCATGACCGAAGTGGAGAAGGAGCGGTTCAAGACGAATGTTAAGGAGCTCCTGTCTCTGGGCTGGAAGGTATGTCAGAGTACAGAGGAGACTTCAGGCGGAGCCAAATCCGGAAGTCGGGGCAGGAAGAAGGACGACGAGGAGGACGAAGAGCTGGTTAGCGATCCTTTCTCGCTGGAGCGAAATCTTCCGGTAAAATGTACGGCAGCGGAAGCGAAAGAGAAGGCGACCAAGCCTCCTAAAGCTTATACGGAAGGCACGCTGCTCAAAGCTATGGAAAGTGCCGGCAAGCAGCTGGAAAATGAGGAGCTGCGTGAGGTAATGAAGGATGCGGGATTAGGTACACCTGCCACCCGAGCAGCTACGATTGAGCGCCTGAAGAAGGTCGGCTACATCTCTATGCAGGGTAAGAAGATTACCGTTACGACGAAGGGGAGAGCTGCGATCGAGCTGATTCGGCATGCCGGTGTTGAACTGCTAACCTCGCCGGAAATGACGGGCCAGTGGGAACGCAGGTTGTACCAGATCTCGAAAGGGGAAGCGGGCGGCGATAAATTCATGGAGAATGTGAAGAGGTTCACCGTTTCCATTATCGAGAAGGTTCGCACCCAGCCGAAGGCGGATGCTTCCCTATTTGAAGCCTCTGCCAAGGAGAAGCCATCCGGGCGCGGCAGGGCCAGGAGCAGTGCGGGAAGACAGCGTTCAGAAGGAGAACAGAAATCTATGCCCCGTAATACCGCAGGGAGGAACTCTTCATCTTCTTCCGAACGTAAGTTGTTAGGGTCCTGTCCAAGAGAAGGCTGCGGGGGGCAGATGATTGAAGGGAAGAAGGGATATGGCTGCACTCATTTTAAGCAGGGCTGCGGTTTTGTGATCTGGAAGGAATTCGCTGGCAAGCGGATTACTGAGACGATGCTGACGGCTTTGCTGACAAAGGGTAACACCCAGCTGCTCACCTTCAAAGATTCGGCCTCCGGTGATTATAAGGCCCGGATTATTTTGACGGATAAGGCCAGTGGGAAGCTCGCTCTCGAACGAAGTTAAATGTTGCACAAAAAAACACAAACGGACCCTCAGAGGGTCCGTTTGAAAGCTTTAAGAGACATATGCTCTGCAATAATCCCCGGAACTTCTTCCAGGGAAGAGACAGTGTACATAACTGCATCCGGGTTGTTCTTGAGTTCGATCATATTGTAGACCCATTCATCGGGACGCTTAATATATATGGTGTTGATGCCTGCCTGTAGGGCAGGCTCAATGTCAGTGCGCAGGCTGTTGCCGATCATCCAAGTTACATTGCGGTCAAAAGAATGGAAACCTAAAATCTCCTCCAGCGCCTGAACATTCTTATGCCTCCGGATATAAATCCGGTCTTTGAAATATGCGCTCAGTTTCATCTGATCGATCTTGCGTTGCTGGATTTCGTTCTCACCTCCGGTGTATAAGAACAGCTCATGCCCTTGATGGCTTAGAATTTCCAGGGTTTCTACCATTCCGGGGTAAGGCTCCACCTTCTGTTCATAGACGCTTAAGCCTAGCTTGGTGAGCCTAAGCTCTTCGAGATCGTTTGCCGGGCGGTTCAGTGCATGTGAAAAATAACGGTACGTATCGACCAAGGATTGAGGAAAATGAGAGCTGGTAAAGCCGATTTGATGAACGCCGGCTACGTCGATTTCGATTTGCTTGGAGCGTATGTCTTGTTCGGATAGCCGCTCGGCGCCAAACCATTCCTGCAGTTGGTTTGCGAATTCTGCAAGCACCTGATCGAAATATTTGTTGCAGTACACAAGCGTATCATCCATATCAAAAATAATTTGTTGTTTTAATCCTGTTGTTTTCAAAACGGGTGTTCACTCCTTCAGTTTGCCTTTCCACTTTGCACGGTTTCAATTACAAACCAATATAGGTTTCCAAGAAAATTTGCAGCTCGGCGGCCCCATCGCGGCGTATGCCGATTCGTTCGCTGTCCGGTCCCTCCAGATGAATGCGCAGGAGTCCCGCGGAACGCAGCTGCATCAGATGCTGCCGGACAAGCTCTTCAGGCATATAAGCGGCGGCCTGAATTTCGTCCAAGGTTTTAGGGCCTTCCGCGACAATGCGCAGCAGGCGCAGTCTTTCTGATGAGGCAAGCGCCTGGGTGAGTCTAAGCAGGATGCTTGGAGGTTCCTTGCCACTGGGTTCAGATTCATCGAGCGGGTATTGAATGCACAACAGTTCGTTATAGAAGCAGTAAGTGTTCAGCGGCTTAAAATGAACTGTCGGGAGCAAAATGACCTCTTTCATGTGCAGTTTGGCATCCATAACGAGCCCGCCTGTAGCATACTCTATAAAGGCTGAAGGCTCCATCTTGGACAGGAGCGAACGCTTGTCCTCGGCATCTTCAAGAAGAGCCGTCTCCATCTCGCGGGCTATGCCGGAAAAATAGCGGGTATGCCATAGGCGAAGCAGAGGCAAATAACGGGAGCGGATCATTTCCGCCTCTTTTGCAGTCAAGCTTGGGAGCAAGGTAGAGATCCGCTCAGTCAGCTCAGCGGCTGGAGTATGCTCCAAGTCATCCAAAAATTTTTCAACAGAAACCCCGGCTTGTCTATGGATGGCCCATGCGAAGAGAATATCGTAATCGCTGAATGGCCACTGGGCCGCAGGTTGAAGAACTTCAAGCTCACCAGGCTCAAGCAGGGCTTCGATGTCGTCAATCCATGCTGAAGTGAGATCCAGATTAGCAATCCAGCGTCTGGTGGTGTAAATCATGAAGCTGCTGAGAAGCTCGTAAATCGGTGAAGCATCTATGTTCAATTTAAAGGACATATAAGAGTTAACCTCCTAAAAAAGCACTGCATTCTTTTTCCATTATGGCTTGTAGGAAGCTCTGTTGTCCACTATAATGTCTTAGTTTGAGCATATCACATTCTGGTAGCATCTATTTTGGTATGGAAGATTTGGAGGAATTATGTTGTCAATTACATCTTCGCTTACAAAAAGCGCCAAGGCTCCTGTGTTTATTCTTATCTCTATTGTGGTGGTGGCAGGGCTTAGCCAAGGGCTGTTACTTCCGGTTTTATCTATATTTATGGAGGAGAGGGGGATATCCTCATCGGTCAATGGCCTGCATGCAACGGCTCTCTATATCGGCTCCTTCGCCATGTCGCTGGTGGCCGAGCGGCTGCTGGATCGAATGGGCTTTAAAAAGCTGTTAATTGTCGGTTTGGTGATGGTGACGGTAGCGCTTCCTCTTTTCCCATTGTTTACGAATCTAAGTCTTTGGTTTATTCTGCGGTTGATTGTAGGTATAGGTGACAGTGCAATTAACTTTGCCGCACAGCTGTGGCTGCTGCTGGTTACCCCGCCTGCCCAGCGGGGAAAAATTATCTCACTCTATGGCATGTTCTATGGGCTAGGCTTCAGCGCAGGCCCGCTAGGCATTAAGCTCCTTCATTTTGGACATATGGCTCCTTTTGCATTATTAGCGATTTTCATCCTGATTATGCTTCTCATTGTCTGCTTCAAATTGCGGGCGGCGTTTCCGGAGAAGCAGCAACCTGGAGCTGAGCAGGGTCATAGAAAATATATGGCGATTTACCGTATGGCCTGGTTTGCGCTTATTCCGGCACTTTTATATGGTTATTTAGAGGCCGGAATGAACGGCAGCTTTCCAATCTATGGACTTCGGATCGGTCTTAGTCCGAGTGAAATTTCGACCCTCTTGCCGTTCTTTGGCGTTGGGGGGCTCATTCTCCAGCTTCCACTGGGACTGCTGAGTGACCGGATTGGCCGGAAGAAAGTGCTCATGGCTGCCGGGATGCTTGGTGGAATTCTGTTTCTTATAGTGCCTTTGTGCGGTACCCATATGGGGGCCTTACTGGCCGTCTTTATGGTAGCCGGCGGGCTGGTCGGTTCGTTTTTCTCCCTGGGACTTGCCTATGCGGCAGATATTCTTCCGAAGGGATTGCTTCCAGCGGCAAATGTAATTGCTTCGTTCCATTTCAGCATAGGCTCCATTGTCGGTCCTAATTTGAGCGGAGCCGCGATGGAACTTGGGGCAGCGAGCAGCTTGTTCATCTTTATGGGAGCTTCTTATGCGCTTTTCGCCGCATCCGGTTTTCTCTCAAGAAGGAAGTCAGCTAGCCAAGAATAAGAACGATTGTTCGCATGGATTTTATGCACTTTTTACCCTACACTAAAGAGTAGAGATGGCGGGAGAGAAGGAGATTAGCTATGTTCATCATTAAAGATCTGAGTCTTACATTGCCAGAGGATAAGAAGACGGTACTGAAGGATATTCATCTTGAATTTGAGCAGGGTGAATTTGTTGGCGTAGTGGGGCCAAGCGGTGGCGGCAAAAGTATGCTGCTTCGGTGCCTCTCACTGCGTGAGAGCTGGACAAGCGGTACGTTTAAGATGGATGAGCAGATTATCATTAATGGAGGCGGGCGAGCCTCTATGAAATATAGATCCCAGTTTGCTTATTTAGAGCAGAATCCCGAGTTGTATGGAGAGAAGACAGCACTTAAGAATGTACTGATCGGTCAAAAGGGACAAACGCCTTGGTGGCGTAGACTGACGGGGATGGTTCGCTCCGATGATTACATGGGGGCTATGGATGAGCTGGAGCGGTTTGGCTTGCTGGATAAAGCCAAGCTGCCTGCGGGGAAGCTTAGCGGTGGCGAGAAGCAGCGCGTAGCGATTAGCCGGGCGCTGGTGCACGGAGCAAACGTTCTTGCCGCAGATGAACCGGTAGTCGGCCTGGACCCGCAGACTGCAGATAAAGTGCTGTCCGAGCTGAAATCGCTTTGTCAGAACAAGGGGAAGACTGTAATTACCGTGCTTCCGGTTGACTTGGCAGAACGCTGGTGCACAAGATTGTGGGGAATCAAAGAAGGGCGGTTATTGTGGGACATTACAGGAAGAAGACTGACAAGTGCCGAGAAGAATTCCATTTAAGACGAAAAGAGGGGCTGTACTTGAAAAGCTTAAAACGGCTGCTTATGGTCACCTCCTGTTTTACGATTGTATTGCTCAGCGGCTGTACTTTTATTCAGGATCCAAAGCAGCTGATATCACCACCATTACTATCATCAGATAAAGAATCGCTGAAGAGTGTAGTCAACGCTTACTTAAGCCGGCTTCCTAACGGCGGTTCGATCATCAAGCCCCGTGAGCTGGGCGATGCAAGCTCAATCCGTGTCAGGGACTTGGATAATGATGGGAAGTCCGAGGCTGTTGTTTTTTACGAAACCCCGGATGATGCGGTTCGTATTCACGGTGTTATTTTCACGACCGAAGGAGATACATGGACAGCCGTTACTAATTTCGATGTTGAAGGCCAGGTTCTTGAGTCGGTTGATCTGCGTGATTTGAAGAATGACGGAAAGACGGAAATTGTCGTTGGCTATTCAAATTCGGATAAGCAGGTGCAGCAAGGCCTGACTATATATTCCTTCCATAACAAGACCGTGGAGAAAGCGCTGGTGCTGCCATATACGCACTATGTCATTGACGACCTCAATGGGGATGGGCAGATGGATATCTCCATACTTACATTCCAGAAGAATGAATATTCAACACTAACCACATATCAGTATAAGGACGGTTCATTTGTACAGCTTGACCAGCTTGAGCTGGATGCAAATGTGAATGATTACTATAATGTGGTGTCCGGAAGAATCTCAGAAGGCAAGCAGCGGGGAATTATTCTAGATGCTTCCTTGGCCCAGCACTCCGCCTATTCTATTCTTGTAGTGATGGAGAAGGGAAAGCTTGTTCAGAAGCTTTCTCAAGATGCGGCGCTGAAGGACTTTATAATTTCTAGTGGTGATGTGAACCGGGATGGCATTCTGGAAATTGGCATCCAGCAGAAGCCCCAAGGATGGGATGGATTTTCTTTCGATGATATTCCGTGGTTCTTCTCCTACTTCCAATATGATGAGAAACAGGGATTGAAATTTGTAATGCAGCAGTACATGGATCAAGAGGGACGATTCTATTACACGTTCCCGAGTGAGCTGAACGGTAATATAACAGTAGATACTAAGTCTGAGAAGGATCAGTATTTGAAGTTTGTACGGATTGACAATGGAGAGACTGTGACCGAGATCAAGTTCTTCACCCTATCCCAGTGGGATCGGGCCCGTGAGGATTGGAAAGAGCTGAGCCGAACCAATGACAAAGTGATCGGTTACCGTAGTAAATACGAGTTGAAGGTGGGCAAAAGCGAGAAAGAGGTCAAACGCTGATCGTACACCTTAGGAAAGGAAGGGTTAGTTTGAGTAAAGTATTGATTTTGGAAGATGAAGAGTCCATTCGCAGTTTTATTGTCATCAATCTGAAGCGCAACGGCTTTGAAGTTCTGGAGGCAGCTGACGGCAATGAGGCGCTGAGCAAGCTGACAAGCGTACCCGACATTGATATTGCACTGCTTGATGTCATGGTTCCGGGGATAGACGGCTTTGAGGTTTGCCGCAGAGTTCGGGAGACCAATGAGCGGATCGGCATCATATTTTTGACGGCAAAAGTACAGGAGCAGGACAAGGTGTATGCTTTGTCTGTGGGTGCGGATGATCATGTAAGCAAGCCGTTCAGTCCGACAGAGCTTATTGCTCGCATCCAGTCTCTTCTTAGACGCGTAAATGTCTATCGGGAGAGCAGCGCTAAGGTTTCATTCGCCTCCGGACCGTTCACCCTGGATTTGATTACGAAGCAGTTCAAAAAGAATGGACAGCCAATTGAGCTGACGCCGACCGAATTCTCACTGATTCAGTATTTCCTGGAGAAGGAAAATACGCCGCTGAGCCGCGATGTTCTGCTGGATCATGTATGGGGCAAGGAATATATGGGCGACCCTAAAATTGTCGATGTGAATATCCGCAGACTCCGCCAAAAGATTGAGAGTAACCCCTCCGAACCGGCCTTTTTACAAACCGTATGGGGACACGGTTATAAGTGGAAAGGCGAGGGACAATGATTAAGAAAGGGATCGGCCGGCAGATCGTGCTGCACTACTTTATTGTAGTGTTTGTTACGCTGCTGATGGTGGAAATCATCTTTCTTTTTGCCATCCGGACATACTACTACGATAGTGTCTATGACACGCTTAAGAGTGACATCGAAACGGCTGATCGTTACTTTGAGACCGTACTTAAAGTCAGCTCGGATAAGGATTCGGACTATTTGCCGGTCATGCTCCAAAGCTATAGCTCAAAGTACGCCGAGCTGCAAATTCTTGATCGGGAGGGGCATGTGCTTATAAACAGCACCAACTTTATCGTGGATAAACCGATACAGACGAGTGATGTTCCCCAGGCGCTAGCGGGAAATATCAGCAAATGGATCGGCCGTCAGCCGGGAACCGGCGAATCGGTTATGGCTGTATCCAGTCCGTTCGAGGTCAGCGGAGAAGTTAAATATATCGTTCGTTACGTCACCTCATTGGACAAGGTGAATGCCAAAGTCCTGAACATTTCTTTAGTATCCTCCGGCGTTGGTGTTGCTGTGTTAACGGTTGTGCTTCTGTTTAGTATGGGTCTGGCCAATTCCATTGTGAAGCCAATCAACAATATACAGGCGGTTTCCTCTCAGATGGCGAGGGGCAAGTTTGATGTTCGGGTAAAAGGGGACTACAAATATGAGTTGGGGCAGCTTGCCTCTACACTGAACTTTATGGCTCAGGAAATCGTAAGAAGCAATCAGATTAAGGATGATTTCATTACATCCATTTCGCATGAGCTTCGTACCCCCTTGACAGGAATTAAAGGATGGAGCGAAACTTTGACCTCTGGCGGGTTCGATCCGGAAGAGACGAAGCTTGGAATGCAGATTATTGCTAAAGAGACCGATAGACTGATCGGCCTGGTGGAAGAAATGCTCGACTTCTCGAAGCTGCAGCAGAATGAGATGAAGCTGGTGCTATCCGATGTGAATTTAGTAGAAATTCTTCAAGAGACCATGCTGAATGTATGGGTAAAAGCCGAACAGAAGCAGATCCAGCTTCAGCTAGATAATCAGACGGGGGAGCCAGTCAGGGTATATGGAGATCCTAACCGTCTCAAGCAGGTCTTTCTCAACCTGGTGGATAATGCGACCAAGTTCTCGCATGAGAACTCGACTATTGCACTGACTATCCGGACTGAGGGCGAGTATGGGGTGGCCGAAGTGACTGACACCGGAATTGGCATTAGTGAAGAACACTTGCGGAAGGTGAAAGACCGCTTCTTCCAGGTGAATCACCAGGGTGGGGGCACAGGCCTTGGCCTTGCTATCACTCAGCAACTCGTGGAGCTCCATAAGGGAATCATGGATATGCAGAGCGAGCTGGGTGTTGGCACAAGAGTGATTGTAAAGTTACCTCTCTATAAAGGTACTGAGGAGACCGACCAGACAGATCATTCTAAGCAAATCTCAGGCGGACAACACATGACTGCAGAAGAGGAGGGACAGGCATGAGTGACTGGCAAGATGAATGGGAGACAGAGATTGATGTCCCTTCGTTGATCATAAGAGAAGCAAAGCCTTCGGATGCTGATGCCGTCCGTGAACTGCTGGTGGAAGCGGCGAATTGGATGGTGCAGAAGGGCATCGACCAATGGCGTCCAGAGAGTTTTACTAGAGAGGAAGTATCTTCCTATTTTGATTCCAGACGTATTTTCCTTGGGTTTGCTGGGGATGAGCCTGCTGCGATGTTTACTTTGCAGGAGAGCGATCCTTCCTATTGGGGGGAAATGAACGATCCTGATTATTATTATCTGCATCGCCTTAACGTTCGAACGAAGTATCGGAGAATGGGATTGTCGGAACAGATGATGAAATGGGCGATTCAGAAAACCCTGGAGGATGGGAAAAAGGGAATTAGATTGGACTGCGTATCCACCAATTTGAACTTGAACCTGCTATATCAAAGCTTAGGGTTCCGCTACATGGCTACTCGTTATAACGGAGACCGCCAGTTTAACTTATATGAATGGTTTACGACAGGCCAAGAAGAAGATGATCTCGATTTTGTGTATTTTGGCAAATGGGATTATGATGCGATTCAGCAATGGGCGGGTTCTCCTGAGTTTCTGTTGGGATGGGCCGGTCCACACTGGCAGTACCCGCTTCAAGATGAACAGCTGGATGAATACCTATCAGGAGCCAACTTCCCTTGGAAATCCGATCGGCTCATCTATACGGTGATCCATCGTGCAAGCGGCCAGCGAATCGGTCACATTAGCCTGGAGGATCTAAATCGCGAGACAGGGGAAGGCTGGATCGGAAAGGTTATTATCGGCAGTGCGGCTTTTCGGGGAAAAGGACTTGGGGAGCGCATGGTCCGCGAGATGCTGCGCATCGCCTTCGACATCCTTAAGCTGAATAAGATATCTCTACGTGTCTTTGCATGGAATCAGCGCGCAATCCGATCCTTTCACTCAGCAGGACTGCAAGAGCAGGATGACCAACGTATGACTGTCCAGTTCGGAGACAAGGAAGAAGAGCTTCTTCTTATGAGCATCGACCGCAACAGCTGGAACTTATATCAATAGCATATCTATTCAAAAATGTTAAAGAGCGGACCCATAAGGTCCGCTCTTAGTGTGCGCCCGGCATGGGCGATAACTCGGCGGTGAAAGTCCGCTACAGGCTTGGCAGTAGGAACTGTTAGCTGAAGGCAAGGGTGTCCGCCGCGAGGCGGAATCTGAAGGAAGCCGGAGGCAAACCCTCGGTCTGACGAACAGAAATCACATAGAAGGCATCATGGGACGGACGAGCTTGCACTACAAAGCAAAGTCCAATACTGCCCGAATCCCATGGTGTAAATGTGGCAGATAGATGAGGGGAAGGTTATCGCTCTTACCCGGGGAGGTCTCACAGACGACAAGTAGGAAAAAAAAACCGAAAGACGGAGTAAAGCTTGCTGTGAGAAGTCAGCAGAGGCCATAGTACCCGGAAGGTTTTTTTTTCGGGGAAGGGCCGAACAATCGTAAGTCTCGAGTACATACCGAAAGGAGAGCTGACGCGATGAAAGCAGAATACCGAAAGGGCTACCTGCAAAGGGATAGCGTGGAACGCGAAGAGCATGCGGGAGTGCGGAGCGCCGGTACTCGGGAACGTAAAGAAAGAGGCGGTGCAACAGACCTGCTGGAGCAGATTCTGGACAGAGACAATCTGAACAGAGCCTACAAACAGGTCAAACGCAACCATGGAGCGCCAGGAATCGACGGAATGACCGTAGAAGACGCGCTACCCTGGCTGCAGGAACATAGAGACGAGCTGTTGCAAAAGATCCGGGAAGGCAGATACAAGCCCAGCCCAGTACGGCGCAAGGAAATTCCCAAAGCAGATGGAAGCGGAGTACGGAAGCTTGGCATACCCACGGTCGTAGACCGAGTGATTCAGCAGGCAGTCGCCCAGCAGCTCCAGCCCCTGTTCGAGCCGCTCTTCTCGGAGGGAAGCTATGGCTACCGCCCCGGTCGGAGCGCACAACAGGCCATTCGCAAGGTGAAAGACTATGCAGAACAGGGATACGGCTACGCAGTAGAAATCGACCTCTCCAAATACTTCGACACGCTGAATCATGAGCTGCTTATGCATCTTTTGCGCAAACAAATTCAGGACAGACGCGTAACCGAACTGATTAAGAGATACCTGAAAAGTGGGGTTATGGAGAACGGGGTGCACTGCAAAACAGAAGAAGGCTCCCCTCAGGGAGGCCCCCTGTCGCCGCTTCTGGCGAACATCTACCTGAACGAATTTGACCAAGAGATGAAAGGCCGCGGAGTGAACGTCATCCGCTATGCGGACGATATTGTGGTGCTTGCCAAAAGCAAACGGGCAGCGGTGCGGCTACTGGAATCCTGCGGAAAGTACCTGGAGACCAAACTGAGACTCCAGATCAATACGCAGAAAAGTAAGGTCGGTAGCGTAGTGGCTCGAAAGCACTTCAAATTTCTCGGCTTTGCCCTGGGAAAGAACAAGAACGGCATGTATATCCGTGCCCATGGACAATCCCTCGCAAAAGCGAAGAAGAAGTTGAAAGAACTCACAAGTCGCAGCCAGGGCAGAAATGTTCGCCAAGTCATGGAAAAGGTAAAAGTCTACATTCGGGGATGGATTGGTTACTACTATGTGGCCGACATGAAACGGATCCTGCAAAGCTGGAGCGAATGGTTGCGAAGACGACTGCGGATGTACATCTGGAAACAGTGGAAAAAGCCGCGAACAAAAGTACAAAACCTGCGGAAGCTGGGGATACCGGAATGGCAGGCTTACCAGTGGGGCAATTCCCGTCTCGGGTACTGGCGCATCGCCGGAAGTCCAGTGTTGTCTCGTTCCATAACAAACAAAAAGCTCGTACAGGCAGGATATTATGACTTTCCTGCGCAATACGAGCGTTTACGTAAATTGCACTTATGCGGTTGAACCGCCGTATACCGAACGGTACGTACGGTGGTGTGAGAGGTCGGCTACTCATCTAATGAATAGCCTCCTACTCGATTCATATATTAGTTTAAGAAGACATGCCTCCAGCACGCAATCTGGTGGACTTGTCATACACTTCTTTAAGCATACGGGAAGGCTGAGGACGAACGGCAGGCTTAGCCAGAACGGTCTCATTCGGTCCGATCACGATGACTTCGTTCGCGGCTCCCTTGATGACTGCCCCATCCTTAATAACGGCTCCTTCTCCAATGATCGCACATTCGATGAGTACGTTCCGTCCAATCTTGGCATTTGGCATAACCACACTATCTTTGATCTTGGCAAACCGCCCAATCTCTGTACCTCCAAAGATAACAGAGCGCTCTGCATACCCTTCTAAAGCACAAGTATCATGGATCATGGACCCCTTCGCAGGAATTCCGCGGAATTTCGTCTCGTTAAGCGTGGTCTCCCATTCGTTGGTGTACATTGGCCAGCTTGGATTGTGGAGCTTCCAGTCAGAATCCTCGGCTAGAATATCCATATGGGCCTCCCACAGGCTGGAGACTGTGCCGACATCTCTCCAGTAGCCCTTGAACGGGTAGGCATAGAGCGGGAGATCGCCAGCCAGCATGGCAGGAATAACATCTTTGCCGAAGTCATGACTGGAGCTTTCGTTTGCAGCATCCATCAGCAGATGCTTCTTCAGGAAGTCCCATCTGAACATATAAATGCCCATGGAAGCCAGGTTACTCTTCGGACTTTCCGGCTTTTCTTCAAATTCTGTAATTTTGAAGTTATCGTCTGCAACCATAACGCCAAAGCGATGAGCCTCTTCCCAAGGAACGGGCATCACGGAGATCGTTGCAGAGGCCTGCGAGTTCACATGGAAATCAAGTACCTCGCGATAATCCATATGGTAAATATGGTCCCCGGACAAGATGAGGACATTCTCCGGAGCATAGGAATCAATGTATTCGATATTCTTATAAATGGCATCAGCGGTGCCTAAATACTCATCAGAACCTGTATTGTAAGATGGAAGCAAAGCAATGCCTCCAGTCTCGCTGCGTCCGAGTCCCCAAGCCGATCCATCTCCAATGTGATTATGCAGGGACTCTGCTTCATATTGGGTTAATACGCCGATCGTATCGATTCCGGAATTCACGCAGTTGCTGAGAGGAAAATCGATAATACGATAGTGACCGCCAAACGGCACGGCCGGTTTCGCTTGCTTTGACGTAAGCGGAGACAGTCTGCGACCTTCCCCTCCCGCCAACAGCATGGCAATACATTCCTTTTTACTCATGTCGTTTCCCTCCCAATGAATTTGTCAGTGTAGTCTATACATAAACGAGATATACTGTTGTTGAAACCAGTTTATTGGGAATTAACTGAAAAATTACATTTTTATTTTTCAGCGGCATTTTCGCTGTTCAAAATTGAAATAATGGGGTAATGGACTAAGTGAATCATCTTTAAAAAGGGTGTGATGAATTGCCAGAACTGCATATGAATGAGCCGAAAGCCGGAATTTCGGCCCAAGATATCTACCTCTTCCATGAAGGTACATTATGCCGCAGCTACCGTTCGTTCGGAGCTCATCTATGTGAAGAAGAAGGACGCCGCGGCGTTCGCTTTACGGTATGGGCACCGCATGCGCAGCGGGTCGGAATTGCTTCGGATTGGAACGGTTGGAGGGGAGAGAGTGATTTATTATATAAGATACCCGATTCGGGAATTTGGAGTCGTTTTTTCCCTGATATTGAAGAAGGAACATTTTACAAGTATGAAATCATGGGTCCTGATGGCGCCGTCTTCTTAAAGGCAGATCCTTACGGCTTTAGCGCAGAAGTTCGTCCTGCAACCGCATCTGTTGTGGCCTCGGTCGATGACTATAAGTGGAATGACGGGATTTGGAGACGGAAGCAGAGAGCTCCTTATCAGAAGCCGCTTAATATTTATGAAATTCATTTTGGAACTTGGAAACAGAAGGAAGACGGTTCCTTCTATACGTACCGCGAAATGGCAGATGAGCTGATTCCTTATGTGCAAAAGATGGGCTATACCCATATTGAGATCATGCCGTTAACCGAACATCCATACGATTTATCATGGGGTTATCAGGCGACCGGGTATTTTGCTCCGACAAGCCGCTACGGACAGCCCAAAGACCTGATGTATTTTGTGGATCAATGCCATCAGGCAGGAATTGGAGTTGTGCTGGATTGGGTACCGGGTCACTTTACCCGAGACAGCCATGGTCTTCGACTATTTGATGGGACACCACTCTTCGAGTACGGAGATCCGCTTCTTGCAGATAAGCCAGGTTGGGGCACGCTGAGCTTCGACTTCAGTAAGCCAGAGGTAAGATCGTTCCTGATCTCTAACGCGCTGTACTGGATGGATATGTATCATTTCGACGGGTTGCGGGTAGACGCTGTAACCAGTATGATCCGACTGGACTTTGAGAAGTCTGAAGGTCAATATCGGCGCAATCTCCATGGCGGAATCGAGAATCTCGAAGCGATTTCTTTTCTTCAGGAGCTGAACAGCCGGGTCTTTGAATACCATCCTCATGCCCTGATGATGGCGGAGGAATCCAGTGCATGGCCGCTTGTAACGGCTCCGGTTCATGAGGGAGGACTAGGTTTTAACTATAAGTGGAATATGGGATGGATGAACGACACGCTGGAGTACATAGAAACCCCTTTTTATCATCGTCCTGAGAAGCATAATCTTCTCACGTTTCCCATTGTCTACGCCTACTCCGAGAACTTCACGCTACCCTTGTCTCACGATGAAGTAGTGCATGGGAAGAAATCACTGCTGGATAAGATGCCGGGCAGCTATGAGGAGAAATTTGCAGGTCTTCGGGTTCTGCTTGCTTACCAGCTTACCTCTCCGGGGAAGAGTTTGCTCTTTATGGGAGGCGAATTTGGTCAATTCATTGAATGGCGGGACCAGGGACAGCTTGACTGGTTCCTTCTCGAATATGAGTCACACCGGAAGCTGCAGGATTACTCAGCGGCCCTGAATCATTTCTACCTCAAGGAGAAGGCGCTTTGGGAGCTTGACCATTCCATGGATGGGTTCCAGTGGTTGACGCCGCATGATGCAAGGCAAAGCGTCATTGCCTTTATGCGGAAAGGGAGAAAGCCTGGAGACACCTTGCTTGTGGTCATTAATTTTCAGCCTGTCACAAGAGAACGCTACCGCATTGGTGTGCCAAGACCGGGGAATTACGAAGAAGTGTTTAACAGCGATCAGCTTGAATACGGTGGATCTGGACGTGTGCATCAGGCCGCAATCAAGGCCGAAAAGCTTGCTTGGCACGATCAGACGCACAGTATAGAGCTGTCCCTTGCTCCGCTTAGTGTGACGATTTGGAAGAAGCAGGGGAGAGCAACTTCAGCCGCTGCGAAAGCTGCGGATAAGCCAGCTCAGAGCACGAAGCGGACTTCAAGGAAAGCGAAAGTCTGATGCCGTCTTAAGGATCAAAGGAGCCAGGAGAGAAATATCAGCCTGTAACTGGCTGCATACTTAGTTCAAGGAGGAACTATAGAATGAATATATTGTTCGCTGCCGCAGAGGGGATTCCATTTGTAAAAACAGGTGGGCTTGCCGATGTGATCGGAGCCCTGCCCAAGGCACTGTATGCTCAAGGGCATGACATTCGGATTGTCCTGCCTAAATACCATACCATCCCAGATATCTATAAGGAGCAGATGGTTCCTGTGCATATAACCAATGTTCCTGTTGGCTGGCGCAATCAGTATTGCGGAATCCAGCAGCTGAATTTTGAGGGAATTCCCGTATATTTTATTGATAATGAGCAGTATTTTGGGAGAGATGGCATTTATGGTTATATGGATGACGGAGAACGCTTTGCCTTCTTCAGCCGTGCGGTACTTGAAATGCTCCCGCTGATTGATTACCGACCAGATGTCATTCATAGTCATGACTGGCATACCGGGCCCATCTCCGTCCTGCTGAAGCATCATTATTTACATGATCCATTCTACAAGGACATCAAGACGGTTTTTACAGTGCATAATTTGCTGTACCAAGGGATTTTCCCTTATGAAACGCTGTATGATTTGCTGGGTCTGCCTGACGAGTATTTTACATACGAAGGGCTAGAATATTACGGAAATGTTAGTTTTATGAAGGCCGGGCTGGTTTATTCAGATCATGTGACCACGGTGAGTCCAACCTATGCTGAAGAGATTCAGACATCTCATTACGGTTATGGGCTCGATGGGTTGCTCCGCTCTCTGGGCAGCCGCTTATCCGGGATTGTCAATGGAATTGATACGGAGCTCTATAATCCGGCAACGGATGAGGCTCTCAAGACCAAGTATAGGGCCAGCCTGACCAAGAAGCGAGAGAATAAGACGGCGCTGCAGAAGGAGATAGGGCTTCCTGTTCAATCCGATGTGCCGCTGATTGCCATGGTGACCCGGCTAGTTGAGCCAAAGGGACTGGATCTGGTAATGCGGATTTTGGATGAGCTGCTGTATTTCGATGATGTACAGGTGGTCGTTCTCGGTACTGGAGATGCATACTATGAGCATTGGTTCAAAGAGGCAGCCTCACGCCAGCCGCAGAAGCTGTCCTCACAGATCAAGTTCAGTGATGGATTGTCCCGCCGAATTTATGCCGGCAGTGATTTGTTCCTTATGCCTTCCCGGTTTGAGCCGTGCGGGATCAGCCAGCTCCTCGCACTTCGGTATGGAAGCATCCCCATCGTTCGCGAAACTGGAGGGCTTAACGATACAGTCCAGGCCTACAATGAATTCACGGGAGAGGGGAACGGATTCACGTTCACGAACTACAACGCCCATGATCTACTGTATACGATTCGCCGGGCTGTTCAGTTTTATCACCAGCCAAAGCATTGGAAGGTGATTACGAAGAACGCGTTTGGCGGAGATTACAGCTGGAGTGTATCTGCGGAAGAATATACGGAGATTTATAAACGGATTCAGAACTAAGAACTAGATGTAAACTCTCTTTCATTTGATTGAGCCAAGGTGTCTTTCGCTAATTGCGAAGGGCACCTTTATTTATTCGGGGATATTAAAAAAGGCAAAGCTCTATGAACATAGAGCTTTGCCTTTTTTACATTCCGATTATTTCAAGTGACGATATAGAATCCGGTATCCGTAAGGATCCAGCCCAATATTCATGATTCCTTTCTCAGGCTTTACAGGTTCCTCTGTTAACGCATCCCGCCAGTCATTAGTCTCCATAGGATGAGAGAGGGTCTGATGCTGATCTGTATTATTCATCCATATCGTAAAGTGAATCTGATTGTCTGCTCTTTCATAAATAATGCAGGGGTTGTTCTCCTCAGCCTGCAGGAAGCGGAACCTTCCTTTTCTAAGGGCAGGGTGCTTCTTGCGCAGCGCAATCATGAGCTTATAGAAGTCATACAGCTCCCGGTCCTGTTTGGCAGGATCCCAAACCATACACTGTCTGCAATCCGGATCACCCTCGCCTCGGATGCCTACTTCATCTCCATAGAAGATACAAGGTGTACCCATATAGGTAAACAGGAACACAACCGACAGCTTCAGCTTGCGCTTGTCACAGCCCAATCGGGTTAGTAAGCGAGGGGTGTCATGACTGCAGAGGAGATTGAAGATGACTTCATTCGTCTGCTGCGGATAGCGCATGATTAAGGCTCCCATGGAGTTGGCAAACCCGTAGCCATCCATACCTCCGTTGAAAAACTCAAGCACCTTATCGGCAAAAGGATAGTTCATGACGGAGTCGAATTGATCCCCAAGCAGCCAGTTCAGAGAATCACTCCATACTTCTCCGACAATGTAAGCTTCAGGGTTCGCTGCTTTGACCACTTGGCGGAAATCCCGCCAGAAGTGATGGTCGATCTCATCTGCGACATCAAGGCGCCAACCGTCAAGCTTGATTTCCTTGATCCAATATTCAGCAACGCCGAGCAAGTACTGCTTGACTTCCGGGTTGGCGGTATTAAATTTGGGCATATTAGCGAAAAAGCCAAAGGTATCATACGTCGGTATCCCATCTCGTACTTCCAGCGGATAGTCGTTGATATGGAACCAGTCCTTGTATTTAGAGTTCGGGCCGTTCTTCACAACGTCCTGGAAAGGAGGGAACTGCTCGCTGCAATGGTTAAACACAGCATCCAGCATTACGCGAATGCCTCGTTCGTGGCAGGCATCCACGACTTTCTTGAGCAGCGTGTTATCCCCAAAATGCGGATCGACATTCTTGTAATCGACCGTGTCATATTTGTGGTTAGATGGAGCTTTGAACAAAGGAGTAAAGTAAATTGCATTAATGCCAAGGTCCACGAGATCATCAAGGTGATCCAGAACCCCTTGGAGATCACCGCCAAAGAAGTTCTCTCTTGTAGGTTTGCCGCCCCATGGCTGTACACCCTTAGGGTCATTTGAAGGGTCGCCGTTGGCAAACCGCTCAGGCATAATCTGGTAGAAGACCGCTTCTTTTGCCCACTCAGGAACTTTGAATACGTCGATCTCATGTATGTAGGCAAATTCATAATTGCCTCCAGGCGGGTAAGGGGTATCATGACTGATTCCCTTATCGGTTGCATAGACGATCTCATCGCCCTTCACAAGTTTGAACAGGTAGGACAAACGTTTGAATTTGGGGCTGACTTCGACTTCCCAGAAATCGAACATGTGATCATGCGCGACCTTCTCCATGAGGATCTCGGCGAAAGTTCCATCCCAATTGTATTTGTCCCCCGTCCACACAAAAACCTGTTCCACATCGTCCCGTTGAGTGCGTACCCGCAAATGAATTGTTTCAGCATCATATGCATAGGCCCACTTATCCCGCGGGACGTGATAAAAAGCTTCAAGCAGCATGAAACCACCTCCAGCAAGGATTATAGCCATTCATTACCCTGAGTACTTGCTATATGAATCAGTATACCCACTATGCATGGGCTTTGTTCCAGTGCCTGCGGCTAAAATTAAGATCAATGTTTTAAATCACCATAGGCTGGGCGAATACATAGAATGCAGGGATGATGTTCCTAGCTGAAGATGATGTTTGAAATTGGAAGTTGATGATTTGTTACAAAACTCTTTGCATATTCATGCAGTTTGATTTATAATTAGTCCAGTCATTTGGAATATGAACAGAACGAGGAGAGAGATAAAATGAAAAAATGGGGTATATTACTGGTGTGCATGGTGATGACAGCAAGCTTGCTGGCAGCATGCGGACAGAACAAGAACAATAAAGAGAGCGCAAGCGGAAACGATCAAGCATCGGGAAATACAGGAAGTAAGAAGACACTCATCGTTGGCATGAGCGCTGACTTCCCGCCCTATGAATTCAAGAAAACAGAAAACGGTAAGGTTGAAATTGTCGGGTTCGATGTAGATATTGCCAAAGAAATTGCCAAGGATGCAGGAGCGGAGCTTGAGATTAAGGATATGACCTTCTCCTCCCTGCTGAATGAATTGGATAGCGGACGGATTGATATGGTTATCTCCGGACTAAGTCCTACACCTGATCGCGCAAAGCAAGTGGGCTTGTCTAACATCTATTATAAAGCTGAGCAGGCCGTTGTGGTTCGCGAGGGAGACAAAGCGAAGTTCAGCACCTTGAAATCTTTGGAGAATGCGAGCATCGGCGTACAGACTGGTTCCATTCAAGAGGGCATTGCTAAGGAGATTAAAGGAGCGAAGCTGACTTCGCTGCCGAAGATTAATGATATTATTATGCAGCTAAATTCCGGGCGCGTAGATGCAGCTATCATTGAAGGTCCTGTAGCAGAATCCTTTGTCAAGAACGTGAAGGGCATTTCGATTGCAGATGCCAAGCCGGTTACTGAAGATGAAGGCTATGTTGTTGGTGTGAAGAAGGACAATACAGAACTTCTGAATCAAGTAAATACGACACTGGATCGCTTGAAGAAGGACAATCTGATTGATCAATTTGTTCAAAAGGCTAGTACATTAGCAGAAGAGTAAGCGAAGCTTGCCCTGCCTGTTAAGGATCTAAGCATGATGGATGGCCCTCGCAGAAAATAGCGAAGAACTTCGCTATTTTCTGTTTTTTTGCGGCAGACCTTCATGCGGAAGGAGAGGAAGAGGAGAATGCAATTTTTTAATATGTTCTGGGATTACAGGCAGTATTTTCTGGACGGTGTAAAATACACCCTGCTGCTCGCGGCGATCGGGGTCGTGTGCGGATTCATACTGGGAATGCTTGTAGCCCTGCTCAGAATGTCAAAATGGAAAGTCCTTCGGTTTATCGGCTCGGTGTGGGTGGAGTTCCTGCGCGGGACGCCGATGTTGGTTCAGCTCTTAATCATTCATTATGGATTCGCAACCGCATTTGATTTGAAATTCAGCGCCCTTCAATCGGGTGCGATTACGCTTACGATTAACAGTTCCGCGTACTTGGCTGAGATATTCCGGGCCGGTATTCAGGGAGTGGAACGCGGACAGACGGAGGCTGCTCGTTCCCTAGGCATGACACAAAGTATGGCCATGCGTCATATCATTTTGCCCCAGGCAGTTAAGAATGTGCTTCCGGCCATCGGTAATGAGTTCATTACCATTATCAAAGAGTCGTCCATTGTGTATGTTATCGGGGTATCGGAAATGATGTTTCAAGCGAATAGCATCATGTCGATGACCTATGATGGAATGACGCCATTCTTGATTATTGCCGTAATGTACTTTATTCTAACCTTTATTTTGTCCAAAATTTTGGGCGTGTTCGAAAGGAAGTTGATGAGCCGTGATCAGCGTTAAAGGACTAAACAAAAAATTCGGCCAGCTCCATATTCTCAAAGGGATTGACCTTGAAATCAAGCAGGGAGAGGTCGTAGTATTGATTGGGCCCAGCGGCTCGGGAAAAAGTACATTCCTTCGCTGTTTAAATCTCCTGGAGACGCCATCAGACGGTGAAATATTATTTGAAGGCAAATCCATAACAGATAAGAGGCATGATATTAATGCTACTCGGGAGAAAATGGGAATGGTGTTCCAGCATTTCAACCTATTCCCGCACAAGTCGGTGCTGAAGAACATTACCTTGGCTCCGATGAAGGTTAAAGGTCTGGATAAGGTAAAGGCAGAGCAAATTGCTACGGATCTTCTAAGAACGGTTGGTCTTGAGGATAAGAAAAATGCGTATCCTTCTCAGCTATCAGGCGGGCAAAAGCAGCGGATAGCAATCGCTCGTGCGCTTGCGATGGAGCCGCACGTAATGCTATTTGATGAGCCTACTTCGGCATTGGACCCCGAAATGGTCGGGGAAGTGCTTGACGTTATGAAGAGGTTGGCAGAGAAAGGGATGACGATGGTCATCGTTACCCATGAGATGGGATTTGCCCGTGAAGTAGGCGACCGTATTCTCTTTATGGATCAAGGGCTCATTGTAGAGCAGGGGACACCAGAGCAGGTCTTTAGCTCCCCTCAGCACCCGCGAACCAAGGACTTCTTGAGCAAGGTGCTGTAACTTCATATTTAGGCAAAAAACACGGCATGTTCCATGTCGTGTTTTTTGCTGTTCCATAGGTGGTAACACTTACCTGAATCAAAGGTTACAAATTTGTGATATATTTGGGGAGTGCCGAATCCCTATACAGCAGGGAACGGGGGATGATTTTTCCGAAGATGAACGTTTATCTTCTTGGGGTGAAGCGCTTTACTCTTAGCGCCGGGCCATCCTTGGGTCCGAATCCGACAACTAACCTCGGAGGCAATTCGAAGGAGGATTACATATGAAATTTGCTTTCAGAAAAAACAAAAATGTTAACAAATTGCCGTTTGTATTGAAGACTGCGGCACTGACACTTACTCTTGCTGCCGCCCTGCAGGGTGCGTCTGCTTATGCTGCGGGCACTGTGCATACGGCGAAGGAAGGAGACACTTTTTATCTGCTGGCCAAGCAGTATGGAGTATCGGTAAATCAGCTGATGAGCGCAAATCCTAGCGTTAAGGCAAACAATATTTATGCAGGCCTGTCTATTCAAATTCCGGGAGAAAATGCGGCTAAGCTGGAGGCCTCTTCCACTGAGGCTGTTAAGCTGCTGAATGCTTCAGCATCCAGCCATCAGGTCACAGCTTGGGGGAAAACCTTTAACTACTCTAATACGATTAATGTTGTAGCTACTGCTTATTCGGCGGCAGCCAGCGAGAACGGGCAGTGGGGCGCTGTTGATTATTATGGAAAACCACTAAGTCTCGGGACAATTGCTGTTGATCCTGCTGTAATTCCAATGGGCACTAAAGTATTGGTAACTGGGCATAGTCATCCCGGCCTCCCTAAACAGGCATTTGTTGCTACGGCTTCAGATCAGGGGAGTGCGATTAAGGGCAAGCGAATTGATATTTTCATTCCAGGTTCGCAGCAGTCCGCCAGCCAGTTTGGCTTCCAGGATGTAAAGCTGTATGTTTTAAATTAGATGATGTAAATTAGTCCTCCGAGATATTAAGGGGGTACACACGAGTAAATTCTCAGAGCTGGGGCTCCGTTATATCGATGCTAGATCCATACCCCATTGCTGTTTTATTTTTACTCTTTCTTCGAAAATGGAGCGCTTGTTCAGCCGCGCATGTCCATATGTTTTTTTAGAAACCAAAAGTCCACGCGTCCCAAAGAAGACGCGGGGGCTTTTTTTTAGATTTTCCGGATATATGTTTAGAAATCCATTTGAGAGAGGGACGTCACGGAGCTGACTTCATCGGATGATAATCGCTGTCGTCATTCCCAACCGTGCCCTGGGACCTCCATAATCTCCTCGCCGTTCGATCTGGACTCCCCCAATAATTACCACGGTAAGATTCTCATCTCTTCATAAGATTATACCGATATATTAAGAGTGTGCATTTGTGCACAAATAATACAAATTTGCTGACAATGCGGAGGGAAACTTAATGAGGAGACAGCTGAAGATGGTACTTTCGCTGGTATGTTTATTGATGGTTATGGGATGTTCAACTTCTCCAGGTACAGAGCAAACAACCCGGATCACCTTTCTGAATTCCAAAACCGAGATAAAAGCTCAAATGGAGGAAATGGCGAAACAATACAACCAAGCGCATCCCGGAGTAACTTTGGAGATTATAACTGCACCGGAAGGGACTTCAGCCTATCAAAAGCTGATGTCAATGTATGGCTCGGGAAGTGCGGCAACCCTGTCGATGCTCGATCCTGGGGACGCTCAACAGTTTCTGGATAAGGCAGTTGATCTAAGCCAAGAAAAATGGGTGGATGAAACGATAGACAATGGATTGGACGCCGTGAAGAAGAACGAATCTATGGTTGGTTTTCCGTTCGCGGTTGAAGGGTACGGATTAATTTACAATAAGAAGGTGCTCGACAAGGCGGTTGGAGGCTCATTCGATCCTTCCTCGGTAAAAAGCCGAAGCAGTTTAAACTTGTTAATGAACCAAATCAAGGAGACGGGTGTAGAACCCGTTATGCTCTCCCCGATGGACTGGTCGCTCGGTTCCCATCTTTTAACGGTATCTTACGCCGTTCAACCCGGAGGGGGCTCCAAGTTTGTTAAGGACATGCAGAACAGCTCCATAGAAATGTCCCGAAATGATGTGATGAACGGGTGGGTTCAAACCCTGGATTTGCTTAAAGAGAACAATATCAACAAAAATTCGCCGATGAGCAGCACCTTGGAAGACGGAGCCAAGGCTTTAGGAGAAGGAAAAGTAGGGCTTTGGTTTATGGGCAACTGGGCTTGGGATGTAATTAAGAGCAATGATAAAGCCAATGGGGAGTACGGTTTCTTGCCGTTACCGTTGAACGATGATACGGAGGACCCTATTAATGCCAAAATTACGGTTGGTGTAACCAAGTATATACTTATCGACTCTACGACCACCACGCCCAAGCAGCAGGAGGAAGCCAAGAAGTTTCTTGATTGGCTTGTATTCGATAAGTCCGGACAGGAGTTTCTGGTCAATCAGACGAACACGATCCCCGCGTTTAAGAATATTGCTTTAGAACCTGCCGATCCTTTGGGTAAATCGATCAAAGCGTATATCTCGGCTGGCAAGACCCTGCCGTTTATGACAACTCTTCCTCCCGATCATTGGGCCATTACCGGAGCTTCTATTCAAAGCTATATCCGCGGAAAAATCGATTCGGCCGAATTGTTGAATCAAATACGCATTTACTGGAAAGCCCAACGCTGACAGCGAGATCGGACATAGGGGGGATAAACGGTGTTTAAATTAACGTTAAAGAAAAAATTAATCAGCGCGGCGCTCGTACTGGTTATCGTTTTGTCGCTTTCAAGTGTGGTAGGCATCATTAAAATGTCGGAAATGGGGCAAGCCTCGGATCATGTCAATAACCATTCCTTGCCGGCCCTAATTCTGCTTCAGGGGTTGGATAAGCAGATTACGGAAATCGACAGACTCACAGTACGGATGATTCTTGAAGAGGAGCCTGAGGCTCGAAAAAAAGATCAGGATGAACTGAAAAAAGCGATCACTTCCATGGAAAAGAGCGTAAACCAATATCAAAACCTAGCCTCCACCGTCAAGGAAAAGGAGCTGTTCACCAACTTTTACGGCCAGTGGTCGATGTATCACCGGTATCTAAACGTGGTTTCCGCGGCGATGGAGGAAAACAACAAAGTCATGGCAACCATGATTATCCAAGGAAATACGGCTGTTTATCAGAAAGCCTTGGATAATGTCAATCAGTTGCGGGCTCTTAACGAGCAGTATGCTATAGATGCGGCTGACCTGTCGAGTCGGTCTTACCGCTCGGGCAAAGTATTAATGATATCCTTGGCCATCATAAGTACGATCCTCGGAATTATCGGCTCGCTCTTATTGGCCCAATCGTTCACAAAGCCTATCTTAAAAATTGCGAGCCAAGTGAAACTCGTAACCAAGGGCAACCTGCAAGTCGAACCGCTCCAGGTTCGCTCCAAAGACGAGGTTGGGGAACTGGCCGCGGACTTCAATGTCATGTGCGAGTCACTGAGTGTCCTTTTGAATGAAGTGGTGGAAAATTCGTTGCTAGTTGCCTCTACGGCAGAGCAGTTGACAGCGAGTGCAGAGCAGACGAGTACAGCTTCCGAGCAGATTGCTGTAAGCGCGACTTCAGTCGCAGAGGGATCGCAAACCCAATTAGCGGGTATAGCCGAGACGTTGAACATTACGGTAGACGTTTCCGGCAGTGTCGAGAAAATCACCGAGCGGGTTGGCAATGTGGCCGGTCTCTCCGCTCAAGCCCAGGAGAAGGCTCATAATGGCCAGGCCATAATCACGTCTACAGTTTCCCAAATCAGGGATGTTCATAGCAAGGTAACGCAATCTGCGGAAGTCGTGAATATTTTGGGGAAAAAATCAGCCGAGATCAGTCAAATTTCAGCTATGATCAAGGATATAGCGGCCCAAACCAATTTGCTCTCCTTAAATGCAGCCATAGAAGCCGCAAGGGCAGGGGAGCACGGAAAAGGATTTGCCGTCGTTGCCAGTGAAGTACGCAACCTGGCGACGCAGGCAGGCGAAGCGACGGGCAAAATATCTTCGTTGGTCAACGAAATTACGTTGAGAACAAACGAAGTTGTGATCTCGATGAATGAAGGGGTTCATTCTCTGAATGAAGGCATGGTGCTTGTTGAAGAGGTGGGTACCGTATTTTCCGAGATTGTCGATGCTGTAGAAGAGGTGAGCGGTGAGGTGGACAATGCTGCTATGGAGGCAAAAGCCGTAAGCGGAGGAACCGTTACTATGGTGGAATCTATGAAGAAAATTGCCGAAATCTCCGAACGTGCTGCGGATGCAACGCAAACAGTAGCCGCCGTTGTCGAGCAGACTACTGCTTCCATGGAGGAAGTTTCCGCCGGGGCCAACATGCTTGCCAAGAGGGCAGAGCAAATGAATCAAACGGTATCCGTGTTTAAGGTTTAAATGATGGAGGGTGTCTCAGAAGTCATCATAGATGATCGAGGGACGACCCTCTTTTCATTTTCAAGTGTAATGGTACAGCTACAGCAATTTATGTGAATATTCTAAAGCGCAAGGTGTGGGGAATGTCTTCTAAAGCCGCAGTGTACCATAGCCCGAGATGTTCGTAAGATGCTCCTTAGTTCCAAAGTTTATCTTGGGACAACCTTCATGTTAGGCAAGAAGGTAATTAGGGGCCGTCTACTCCTGTATCAACCCGCAGAGAAGGGATCCCCAGCAGTTCAGGCACGGTTACAAAGGTGTAGCCTTCTGAGCGCAATTGATCAATAATCTGGGGCAGCGCCTTGATCGTCCCGGTTAGATCTGACCCGGTTCCTCCGCCGGCATGCTGGAGCACGATCGCTCCAGGACCAACCTCGCTTAATACATTCTTCTTAACTTTCTCTTGGTCTAGCCCTTTCCAGTCCAATGAGTCTACATTCCAATTCACAATCATGTAATGATGATCTTTGGCCCATTTAACTTCCTCTTCATTCACTTCCCCATAGGGGGGCCGAATTATTTTTGGACGTTTACCCGTCAGGCGGTAAATGATATCTTCCGTCTTTAAGATTTCCTGCATAAATTGCTCCAGCTTCATCTTTTTAAGCACCGGATGGGAATAGGAGTGGTTGCCGAGCGCATGTCCTTCATTATTGATTTGCCTAACCAGATCAGGATGCTTAACGGCTCTGTTGCCCACGATAAAGAACGTTGCCTTGACTCCCTTGCTGCGGAGTACCTGAAGTACCTGTGGAGTAAAGCGCGGGTCCGGAACATCGTCAAAGGTTAAAGCCACTTGTTTGACATGGGGGCCTTTAAACTTGAAGGTCTGTTTGTATTTGCGCCGGAGTTCTCCGAGCGATAGGGAGGAGGGGCTGGACGTCTCATCCTTACTAGCGGGTTTGCTGCTCTGCTTGATATGTATGGTTTCTTCTACAGTGCTGGTGCCGGCATCAACTGAAGCTGTCCAGCCAACACTGTTTAGAAAGAGCGTGAACAGCAGGATTAATACGGTCTTGATAATTTGAGGGTGTCTTCTCATGGGTGAGGGCTCCTTTACATAACTCATGTTTCCTTGGTATTTCCTCCTTTTGATGAAATTATCCCTTTATATGAGTGATATTGCTCACAGCTATAAGCCGGGAAAAACGGCATTTTAGATGAAGCACATATTTAGAGGAGAGAGAGCATGGCGGAAATAACGGCTAATATTCAAGTTGCTCCTGGCATCTTCCGTATGTCAGTGGCTGGAGCATACGCGGGGAAGATGGGGCAATTCTATATGCTGCGTGCATGGGACAAGACTCCCTTATTATCAAGACCTATCAGTATTTACAGCCTGGACGCCGAAGAAATTCACTTTCTGTATCAGGTCGTCGGTGAAGGAACTCGAATTCTGTCCATGCTCCAAGCTGGAGACGAAATTACACTGGAGGGACCGTTTGGGAACGGATTCCCGGAATTGAATGGAAAAGTTGCGCTTGTGGGTGGAGGCATTGGCATCGCCCCTTTTTATTATGCGCTGCAAAGTCTTCCTCAGGCGGATGTATACTTAGGTTTCAGTCAAAAGCCTTACGAAGTCGATCATTTCAAAAGGATAACGGATCGGGTTACAGTAAATGTCGGCGGACATATTCTTGACCTCGTTGATTATGAAGCTTATGACGCGATATTTGTATGTGGACCGAATGCCATGATGCAAGCAGCTCAGCGCCTGAATGAGCGATGGAGCGGACGCAACAAGGTTTATGTTTCGCTGGAGAACCGGATGGCCTGTGGAGTGGGAGCCTGCCTGGTCTGCAGTGTAGGAACAACGGGCGGGAGGAAGAAGTCCTGTGTTGACGGCCCGGTGTTCGCTGTGGAGGAGGTGAAATCATGGTGATGGATACAACCTGTCATATAGCTGGAATTGCCTTTAGAAATCCTATTGTTATGGCATCAGGCACCTTCGGATTTGGTCATGAATATAACAGGTTCTATCCGTTAGATCGGATAGGAGGATTCTCTGGAAAAGGGCTTACTTTGCATCCGAAGAGCGGGAATGAAGGTCTGCGCTCCTGGGAGACGGCAGCCGGTATGCTGAATAGTGTAGGCCTCGAGAATCCGGGGATTCCCGCTTTTCTCTCCACGGAAGCTGAGCGATGGGAGAACTATGATGTTGTGCGGATCTTGAATCTCGGCGGAAGCAGCCTGGAGGATTATGAGCGAGGAGCTGCACTGATCGAAGAGGATTATAAGCATAGACAGCAGAGAGGGAAGAAGGCTGTCGATATGATCGAGCTGAACATTTCTTGCCCAAATGTGAAGGCGGGTGGAATGGCCTATGGGATTCAGACAGAGACAGCAAGAACGGTAGTGGGGCTTGTCCGCAAAGCTACCACCCTGCCGCTGATTGTAAAGCTGTCGCCAAATGCTGAAGACATTGTAAGCATGGCGCTTATGTGTGAGGAGGAGGGAGCAGAAGCCGTTTCACTGGTCAACACCTTTTCAGCAATGAAAATTGACATTTACAAGCGCAGAAGTGTATTTGAGAACAGCTATGCGGGCCTTTCAGGTCCAGCCATCAAGCCGATTGCCCTTCGAATGGTGCACCAGGTTTGCCAAAGCGTGCACATCCCGGTAATGGGGCTTGGCGGGATTAGCAGTGCAGAGGATATTCTGGAGTTTATTATGGCAGGGGCGGAAGTCGTGCAGGTAGGCACGCATAACTTCGTAGATTTGAGGGCTGGCGAGAATCTTAGCCGGGACTTAGAGAATCTAATGAGGCAATTAGGCATCTCTTCATTGAAGGAAATTCGGGGAATTGTCTAAGAATTTTCAGCGTATGGATAAGATGGGGGCGATGATCATGAGCCGATTCGAGGATTTGAAGCTTGAAGTTCACCAGGTAGGGCAGGATATGTTATTTCTTTTGACGGGAGGCAAGTCCCATATTGGGGCAGCAACAACTGCATACTTAACGGACGGGGTTGTTCATGTACATACAAGCTCTGTTCCCGGTCATAAAGAGTATACGCTAACTGCAGAGCTAGCCCGTAAGGCTGCTTCAGCTCTGGGAACCACCGTAACTGTAATTATGGGGATTCATTACGATCATTTAGGCATGGATGATATTGAGGAGATCGCTTGGCGAACGGCAGAGCTTATGAATGGTTATCTCATGAATTAAGGCAATACCGTTACTTTATAGCCAGAAATAGGGCCAGTAATAGAACCAGAACAGAATCAACAATATGATGCGTGAATATACGTAGCAGAGGCACATTATAATTTTTTTATAAAAAAATGAAACGTTCTGTGAATTCACTACGTAAACATGATCATAAAACATATTTGATTCTGGGAGGAACTAAAAAATGTCCATTTTCAAGAGATTGCGTGACCTGACTATGTCTAATATTAATGCACTGATTGATAAAGCAGAAGATCCGATCAAACTGACGGACCAGTACATCCGTGACATGCAAGAGGATCTAGACGATGCTGAGAAGGCGGTTGCCGCTCAGATCGCAATTGAGAAGAAATTCAAGCTGTTGTATGAAGAACAGGAAGAACTGGTGAACCGCCGTAATGAACAGGCACATTCCGCAGCACAGGCTGGAAATGTAGACCTTGCCCGCCGTGCGCTGGAAGAGAAGAAAGCGGCAGAGGAGAAGCTGACACAGTACAAAACAAGCTATGAGCAGAATAAGACTGCAGCCGATACTCTTCGCACGAAGCTTGTTCAAATGAAGAAAGAGCTGACAGAGCTTAAGAATAAGCGCGAAACTTTGGTTGCCCGCTATAATGCTGCAAAAGCACAGAATGAAATCAACAAAGCGATTTCCGGACTTGGCTCTGATTCCGCTTCTGCAGGTTTGAAGCGTATGGAAGAGAAAATGCTACAAATGGAAGCCCAGGCGGAAGCTTCCGGTGAGATGAGTGCCAAAGCGAAATCTCTTGATGAGGAGTTTGCCGAGCTGAACAAGGATAAGGCGGTTGAGGATGAACTGGCTGCCTTGATGAAGCAGTACGACAAACAATCTTAATCGATGCACGTATGACTTAGAAGGAGAAACCGCCTTAGCGTTTCTCCTTCTTCTATCGTATGTGATCCCTTGCGGGTGAAAGGAGAAGCGTGATTTGGTATGGGTCTAATGAAACGAATCGGTCGTTTATTTGCGAAGCAGGAGCCACCTGTGAAAGAAAAGAGCATGCTGGATTTGGGACCTGGGGATATTTGTGAGGTATCCCTTGTTACTTATCAGGTTGTAGGAAGTGTACGTAATCCAAGCAGAAATGCGGTAGTACTGTCTTTACAGGATGGCAATGAAATTAAATACCTGCATATTGAAGAGCGGGAACTGCTTCAATATGCACTATATGATGATATTGACGGGAGACTTGACAATCCTAGTGAAGTACCGACCGAGCTGGTTCTGGATGATAAAGCTTATTATCTGGAAGAGGAGTATGAGGGCCGTGTGACGATCAACGGGAGAACTCCGTTTCGTCAAGGCGGTGAGCAGCACGTTTGGCAGTTCCAGGCTGATGATAACAGCCTTCTGCGAGTAGAATGGCAGGACGGCAGATTCATGCTGTATGAAGGAGCAAAAGTGATCTCAGGAGACGTTCAAGTTATCCGCTCTACCTAGGAGTGATAGGAATGAAGAAAGGCCCTGCATTATATCTTAAGATCGTTCTGGTACTGAGTCTGGTGGTCGGATTGCTGAGCGGATGTGGGGGCAGCGGGCCTAATGTGAAGGAAAGCTACCCGCTGGAATCCGTAAACCGTGAGGGGAATTCGACATCATACGTGTACCGCGCCGTGAACGAGACCGTTCCAGAGGTAGCAGCCAAGCTGGCAGATCAGAAGAAGCCGAAGGAAATGTCTGCCGAAAGCGATGAACGCATGTTCCTCGTCTATGATAAGGAATATTATCATCTGCAGAAGGATACGGCCAAACCAGAGGACACCCTGATTGAGGTGGACTCGGAGGAGTACGTTCGCAATAATTACGACTCCAGCTTTCTTCAGGGATACCTGACAGCCACGCTGATCGGCAGCTTATTTGATAGTCTGGGAGGTTATGGAGGCGGCAGCTATCGAGGTTATAGCAGCAGGGATACCTATCATCCTGAGAAGAGCTACCGAACACCTACCCAAGAGGATAAGAAAGCGGCTCCTCCTTTAACGGTTGAGAAGAAGGGGAGCATTACGCGGCGCGGCAAAACAAGTACGGATAGCGGTGGTTCAAGCTGGTTTGGCGGCGGCTCTTCGGATTCCGGAAGCAGCAGCAAAGGCAGTATATCGCGAAACAAGGATGGAAGCTCAAGTAGTAAGAGCTATTCTAAGCCAAAGAGGTCGATCACGAAGCCAAAGACCAGATCAGGTCGCGGCGGGATTTCTAGGCGAAGCCGACGTTAATGGAAATTTAGCTTAAGTGGGATAGACATGCTGTTTTGTTGAGCATGTCTATTTTTCTTATAATTAAAATTCCATTTGCCAATAAGAGAAAAAGTGCTATACCATGGTAGATATGATGCTGATCAACGATAACAGGAGGCATAACAGTGAACGCAGCAAGTAATTCATCATCTAAATTTCGGCGTACTGCTCTGCAGGTTGCAGATGCACAGCAATTAATTTTACCCCGGGTTCCAAGAGCGGCAGTAGAAACGGTGAATCTTATAGAAGCTCAGGGCAGAATCCTGGCTGAGAAAGTAATAGCTCCTCATCCTTATCCGCACTTCCGCAGATCCGGTATGGATGGATTTGCACTTCGCAGTGAAGATACCAAGGGGGCAAGCAGCGAGGAAATGGTCTGGCTTGAAGTCGTTGACGAAATCCCTTGCGGATCGCTTCCGTCAGTAGTTCTTAAGCCAGGTATGGTCGCTAGGATCATGACAGGCGCGAAGGTTCCCGATGAAGCAGATGCGGTTGTTATGCTGGAAATGACAGAAACCCGCGAGAGCGGCGGAACCTTTATTGGACTCAAACGGGAGATCGAGGCTGGAAAGAATGTTACTCCTGTCGGACAAGAATTGGCACAGGGGGAATTGATCCTGGACCATGGCCGGGCAATTTCTGCTGGCGAGATCTCGGTTCTCGCAACTTTTGGAATTGCTAATGTGCAAGTAGCAGTAAAACCAAGAGTTGCTATTTTCTCAACGGGATCAGAGCTTCTTCGGGTAGATGAACCTCTCCAGGATGGGAAAATCCGCAATAGCAACACCTATACTTTAGCAGCGCAGGTTCGAGCAGCCGGAGCCGAACCGTTCATGCTCGAAGCCATTGAAGACGATCTCGTTCTGGCCAAAGGGCGTGTGGAGCAAGCGTTAGCGGAATATGATTTTGTGATCACAACAGGAGGCGTGTCGGTAGGGGACTTCGATATTATGGCGGATCTGGTGCGGGAAGATGGTGTTGAGCTGCTGTTCAACAAAATTGCCATGCGCCCAGGCAGTGTCACTACAGCTGCTGTTAAGAACGGGAAGTTGCTTTTTGCTCTCTCAGGCAATCCTGGAGCCTGCTTTGTCGGATTCGAGCTGTTTGTCAGACCCGCAATTCAGACGATGATGGGTTCTGTTACTCCTTATCTGACGAGCTTTGAGGCGATACTAGGGTCAGATTACAACAAGGTGAATAACTTTACAAGATTTGTACGAGGCAGAACAGAGATTCAAGAAGGGAAAGTTTATGTATACCCTGCTGCTTTGGATGAGTCCAGTGTAATGATCACCATTAAGGATAGCGACTGCCTGATCGTTATTCCGCCTACAACCAACGGTGTGACTGCGGGAGAGTCTGTTCAGGTGTTGAAGCTTTCTGGAACTCCTGCCTGATGAGTGAAAGACTGGATTTGGATTTGCGCATTCCGCCGGTGCTGCAAATTGTAGGTTACAAGAACAGTGGCAAGACCACTGTAGTTCGAAAGCTAGTCGAGCATTATAAGGGTAGGGGTCTTCGGGTAGCCGTGATCAAGCATGATGGACATGAGTTCGAAATGGATCATGAGGGGACCGATACATTTCGGTTTACCGAAGCAGGAGCAGCTGCAGTCGCGATCACTTCAAGACAGCGAACCGCAGTCATAAGGGAAGAAGAGAGCTCCCTGGATTCCCTTGTTGGTCAATTCCGAACCTTTGACCTCATTCTGGTCGAAGGTTTCAAAGAAGAAGACTATCCCAAGCTGCTGCTGGTTAGAGAGCCGGGGGATATAAAGAAGCTGCTTCGTCTTAAACAGCCTGCTGGCATAATTTATTGGAAGCAAGCTAAGGCTGAGGCTGAAGCCGAGGTACGTGAATTACTAGGTGCTGGTGGATTGCCGCTATTTGATATGGAGGACCAGGGCGGATGGATCAAGTGGACGATGGATTATTTTGAGCAGGATTAATCCTATTTTATAAACTAAACGCGCCCCTTACGGGGCGCAACTTAGCTATTGTTCAAGTCGGCGCTCAATCGCCTCAGACATGGTCTTATCGGTTAGATGGGCGTATACTTCAGTGGTTTCTGTAGAAGCATGTCCGAGCTGCTCTTTGGTCTTGTAGATATCATTTTGCAAATAGTAATCTGTAGCGAACGAGTGACGCAGCTTATGTACCGTTAAGTAAGGCTTGCCGAACCGTTTGGCATATTTAATGATCATGGCCTGAATCGCCCGTTTGGTCATCCGTTTGCCTTCTTGTTGGCCGTTCGGCAGGGCTACGAATAGCGCCTTTTCACGCTTTGGTGTCCGGTATCTTGAATCTCTTAACGTTAAATATTCGGCCAGATCATCTTTGGCTTGTTCGCGAAAATAAACCGGTGCCTTAAAGGTCTCGTCGTTGTTGCCTTTACGGTATACATAGAGCATTTTGTTCGCCAGGTCAAGGTCATTGACATTGAGATTTACCACCTCGGATACGCGAAGCCCAGAATTGAGAATTAGGCTGGCAATACAGGCATCTCTTACCTTGTTTTGCTCAAAAGCGTGTAAGGCCTGCTTGTTGCTCGCAACATCCTGTCCATAGCCTTCGTGAATGTAGTGGATGAAATCAACCAGCTCATCTTCCTCAAGAATTTTCCCTTTCAGCTTGGCGGCTGTGTCCTTCGGTTTGTGGATTCGTTTGATCTCCACCTTGGCCATAATATTGCGCTTGAGCAGGGGATAGAAATTCTCATCTTCCGCAATTTGACTTAAATAATGGAATAATGAGCGTAAGGAAGAAAGCTTACGGGATACGGTTATCCGTGAATTCGTGCCGGTTGTACGCGTTGTAAGATACAGTCGGTAAGCCACGATGCTCTCCATATGCAGAACCTCAAGCTCCTCCAGGGTAACATCTTGGTTAGTTCCCGCTCTGCTGAGCCCCTCGGCACGAAGCCAATTAAAAAACTGCTCATAATCCCTGATATATTCTAGCAGTGTGGAAGGGGATAGATCAGGCAGTTTATAGTCAATAAACTGCTGAACGAACCAGGGCATAAGAGGGGCACGTTCATCGAGTTTCTTTCGGTCGATTTCTTTTTGTATATTCATGTGAGATTCCACTCCCTATGACTTCTGCAATATCTCTTATTGTATCATAGCAAATGAACCTTTGAACGGATGGAAGGAGAATAACATGACGAAGTGGCTAGAACCGGTACAGGAATCTGAGCGCAAAGTGCTTGAGAATTTATTGCAGTTCTACATCTATGATTTTACGGATTACTTAGACCTCCGTGTTGAATATGATGGAAGGTTTGCGAACTATCCGCTTGACGCCTTCTGGGGTCAGGAGCCTCAGCTTAAGCACGCCTATTTCATAAAATGTAAAGGAGAGCTTGCTGGATTTGCGTTAATAGAAGCCTTGAACGGTCACCCGGATGGCGACTATTATGTCACAGAATTTTTTGTGCTTCGCAAGTTTCGCAGATCGGGAGTAGGAAAGGCTGCAGCACATGAGCTGTTCCGGAAATATGAAGGAAGGTGGATAGTACAGCAAATCCCCAAAAATATCCCTGCCCAAGCGTTCTGGAGAAAGACAATCGAAGAATTTGCCCCTGAAGGGTATGTAGAAAAGACAAGAGAAGAGAACGGCAATATCATTCAGTTGTTCAGGTCCGAAGGATAGAGTGTGTGATCGCTTTCATGCCGTCCCAAATTATAGTAGAATAGTTGGCGTTCATAGAAAGCTGCTCTTTTACATGCATGAACCAACAATCACCTGGACAGGAGGCTGAAAGAATGGAACAGCGGGAATTTGGGCGTACAGGAATGAAGGTAAGTATGCTGGGGTTCGGTGGGGCTGAGATCGGGCGCGGAACAGATGCTTTAGCAGTGGATAAACTGCTGGGCTCGGCATTGGATGCAGGTCTTAACGTTATTGATACGGCGGAATGTTATGGAGAGAGTGAAGAACTGATCGGCCGGGTTCTTGCTCATCGCCGGCAAGATTACTATCTCTTTACCAAATGCGGACATGCCTCAGGCATGGAACTGGATGATTGGGAGCCGAAGCTGCTGGAGAAGACCATTGACCGAAGCCTGCAAAGACTGCAAACAGACTATGTGGATGTTATCCACCTGCATAGCTGTTCTGAGGAAATCCTCCGGCAGGGGGATGTAATTGGAGTGCTGCAGCGGGCGAAGGAGAAGGGCAAAACCCGATTTATCGGTTACAGCGGTGATAGCACGGCGGCCGTATATGCGATTGCTACAGGTGTGTTCGACAGCTTTGAAACTTCGCTAAACATAGCAGATCAAGAAGCGGTGGAGCTGACGATTCCTGAGGCTAAGAAGAAGGGGATGGGCATTATCGCCAAAAGACCTGTAGCAAATGTAGCTTGGACCAAGGAGAATGTAGATCGAAATGACTATGCATATTCGTACTGGAAAAGGCTACAGGAGCTGGAGTATGAGTTTTTGCGGGATGATGTATCTGTTTCTGTAAGCCAAGCTTTAAGATTTACCTTGACTGTTCCAGGTGTGGATACCGCTATCGTAGGCACACAGAATCCGGATCGCTGGCGTCAAAATGCAGCTCTATTGGAGAAAGGTCTGTTGTCAGCTGAAGAATACCGTGCAATAAGACAGCGGTGGCATGAGATAGCTAAGTCGGATTGGATTGGGCTTACTTAGATAAATTTGTTCAATGAGCATGGTCTGTTAAAGGCCATGCTTTTTTTAGGCTTTAGTCAGTTGAGCGCGTAAACGCGCGAAACATAAAGTCACCCGCTATACGGATGAAGGGATTGTATTTTATAGTAACAATAATTTAATTATGTAAACAAATTTCAAAAGAATTCATATGATATAAAGAAGAACGCTACAATGTTCTCAAAAGCCATCATATGAAAAATTCATAATAGAAATAAATTATATCTAGATACGTAATGCATATCCAAACTATACACGAATCTAGAGGTATAAAGAAGTAAGTTTAAAGTAATAAAATTATGTAAACTTCCGGAAGAGGTGTTGTCTATGCTACTTGATAACTTTACATTCGGATTGGTCAGAACCGATACTATATAAAGTCAGAGTATAATCACTTTTCACAAAAGCATGGAATTGGCAAACAGTTGCTATACACGATCTTAAATGGGATTATGGGCCTACGTGAAAAATCAGCTGAGGGCGAGGTGGTTTACTTTAAAATGGATCAGTTTCGTGATCGCGTCGAGTCAAGGCACGGTATTCAATCAAGCATTGGATTTTTACAGGCTATGCTTTACGGCGTTCGCTGAAACGGAATGCACCGTCATTCTATCTGTTGACAGACATACCCGGAGATTGCGGATTTCGAAGATATTCCTGCGAATTTTATTGTCCGCAATTACGTGCCGCAACTCGAAGTACTGCAGAAGGCCAAGTTGTTTATCACACATGGAGACATGAATAGTACCAGCGAAAGCCTTTATTATGGTGTGCCGCTGATTGTACTTCCTCAAAGCGCCGACCAGCCTATTGTTGCGCGGTGTGTGGATGAAATCGGTGCAGGTATCCACCTGAATCCAGAAGCTTAACCGCTAAAGATCTTAAAGAGCCGCGGAGCGTGTGTTCAAAGATGCGTCAATTCGAAAGACATGTGTTGAAATTGGCGATTTTCAAGCTTGATAGGCAATAAGGATATATTTTATCTTAATTCATCATATGAAAAATTCACAAAAGAAATAATATTCCTATATATCATCACATCTACAAATCCAAACAATATACGTACCTAAGTGTTAAAAGGACATCAATAGTTTACGGAATAAAAGTTATGTAAACTATTAGATCGACTTTTAAAGAGAGAGGTGAAATTTGCATATCCAAACGGTACCCTTGTATAACTTCGTATTATTAGAATCATTTGCAGACACATAGAGTACGATTATCTGTATATAGCTCTTTTTGTAACAAGGAATAGTTATTTGATATAATAACGATTAAGTATCTAGAAGGGAGGTGAGTCCTTTGTTTGAATTAAGCGACATGCTTCCTTATTTATTCTCCATTGGTTTGATCTGTACGGTAAGCTATGCTTATATAGCCCATTTGTATTGTGGGCTACAGGAATGCAGGATCGAAAGCGGGCGTCTTTGGAACAGTGATTATCCTCAGCCAATTGTAGTTATAATTCGGTGTGAGAGCCCGGTCCGGCTGTCAAGGATGATTCGAAGGAAAGAATCACCTGACGAAGATGTCAATACGGACTGTACTTCCTCCTCGTTGAAGTTATACCTACAATCAAGAGGAGGATTTACATGGGATCAAATAAAGGATTCACTTCCAAGGGACGGATTATTGGACTTATCGGTGTCATAATGCTGGTTCTTCTGCTGTCGGCATGCGGCACAAATACGAAGGTCATTGATTCAAATACACCTGGTTTCTTCAATCATTATGTAGTATTTCCGCTGTCCTATCTAGTCCGGCATCTTGCGGATTGGTTTGGCGGAAGCTACGGGCTTGCTATTATGGTAATCACTCTGATGGTACGGATTGCCCTGATGCCTTTGATGATGAAGCAAGCCCGGAACCAGCAGAAGATGCGAAGAACGATGAATTTGATGAAGCCTGATCTGGACCGGATTAAGGAGAAATATGCAGGGAAGAAGGACCGTGACGCGCAGCTTAAGCTGCAGGAAGAGACGATGGCTGTATATAAAAAACACCAGTTCAACCCGCTAAATATCGGATGCTTACCGGTGTTAATACAGCTGCCTATTTTATCAGGAATGTATACGGCTATTCGCCTAACCCCAGAATTGTCATCTCATTCTTTTCTCTGGTTTCAATTAGGCAAACCGGATCATATGTTGGCGATAATCGTTGCAGTCATTTACCTGCTTCAGACTAAGTTGTCCCAGAAGAATATGCCTGCTGAGCAGCAGAAGCAGTTAGCGTTAATGGGATATATCTCACCTATCATGATGCTGGTATTCTCATTCAATACACCAGCGGCGCTGCCTCTTTATTGGATGGTGGGCGGAACCTTCCTGCTGCTTCAGAATTTGTTGTTCCGCAAGCTCTATCCGGTGGAACCCGTTGAACCTCAAGACCGGGCGACTCAGGACAAGATTGCTAAAGCATAACCATATCTTTTTTTCAGCTAAAGAACTTCCTCTACGGGGGAAGTTCTTTTTTTTGGATTGGTTTTGAAGGTCCAACCCGCAATTCAACATTCTAGTTTTCGTTATACCAGGCTTCAGAAAGTAAATGGATACCCTCGTGAATCTTGTTCTCATCTAAACCGGCAAATCCAAGAAGAATTTGGGGATACTGAGAAGGAGCCGAACACTCATAAAATGGAGATACGGGGTAGACTATAACCCCTTTTTCCTTGGCGACACGGATAAGCTCTGCCTCTGACATATTATTCCTTGGTTCTAAAAGAAGGTGTAGACCAGAATCTGAACCCAAAATACGGACACGATCTTTCATATTTATTTGAATCGCTTGAAGTAAAGCCTGGTGCCTTTTTCTATAAATATTTCTTACTTTATTTAGATGCTTTAGCCATTTTCCGTTTTCGATAAAGAGCTTTAGCGTATGTTGATGTAGTCGGGAAGTCGTCTGTTTATATCGACCAAACTTTTCTATATACTTTACTAACAGCTTATTTGGAAGCACCATGTAGCCCAAACAGAGAGAGGGGATAAGAGATTTGGAGAACGTCCCTATATATATAACGTTTCCATGCCGATCAAGGCTTTGTAGTGATGGGATAGGCTTTCCTTCATATCTGAATTCACTGTCGTAATCATCCTCAATGATATATCCTCCCGTTGTCTGTGCCCATTCGATTAATTCCAAACGCCGAGAAACGGGCATTACAATTCCAGATGGAAATTGATGAGAAGGAGTAACATAGACGATCTTTGCTTCGCTAAGGGTTAACTTAGCTACATCAATGCCATGCTCATCAAGATGGATGGGCTCAACTCTTCTCACATAGTCTTTTAATATAAGCCGTACACGATCATACCCCGGTTCTTCCATGCCATAAACGAAATCCCTGCCAATCAATTTACATATTAGACTTAACAGATATTGTGTTCCTGCTCCAATGACGATTTGCTCAGCTGAGCATTCAACTCCTCTAGATTGATACAAGTATCTTGCAATGTGATTTCGAAGTTCAATTTCTCCTTGCGGTTCCCCATACAATAGTAGGCTATCTTGCCCTGAAGCTAGGCTTTTTATCGTCATTTGACGCCATAACTTATATGGAAAATGGATTAAATCTATATTCCCATACTTGAAATTATACTCATCAGCTGTTGACGTGGATCCTTGACACTCTTTCTCTTGACGGGTGTTTCTCTTCATTTCTGTGTTAGAGGAGGAGCCTGCAAGAAGGAGTTCGCTTCTTATATCGACAACAAATAATCCCTTTCTTGCCTCACTTCGAAGATAACCTTCGGCAATCAGCTGCTGGTAAGCAGCGTCTACCGTGTTCCGACTTACATTTAAATCATTTGCTAATTTTCTTTGTGAAGGCAGCTTGCTGTGAGTGGGAATGTTATTTGCTTGAATTTCATTTTTTATATAACGGTAGAGTTGGGTATAGAGAGGTTCCTTTTTTGCTGTATCTAGAGCTGGCATTATCGCTAACATTATACTTCCTCTTTCTAAATAAAGTTTTGGAAGCGGTGCTTCCTTGGACGGTTCCTAATTTATCTGACAGTGTCACCTGGCATCATCAAATAACTCGAAACTGGATCTTTTAATGGGGCCAAATGATTTTTATAATAAGTCTAATCTTTCATGAAGCAAAAAGTAAAGAGGGAACCAAGGGGAAGTTTAAACATTAAAATTGAAGAATGGATAAAAGGAGTGAAAAACATGTTTTCTGGATTATCTGCTTTTCCGCTTACACCGTTGAACGAAACAGGTATTGATGAAAAGGCATTCGTGCGACTCGTTAAACGCTTGGTCTCAGCGGGAGTGGACTCCATTGGCGCATTGGGTTCAACCGGGAGCTACGCATATCTTTCTCGGGATGAACGAATGCGTGTCACTCAGCTTGCCGTAGAGAATGCCGAAGGAACGCCGGTTATGGTTGGTATTGGGGCACTGACTACTCACACTGTGCTTCGGCTAGCAGAGGATGCACAAATAGCGGGAGCAAGCGCTGTGCTTTTGGCTCCGGTATCGTATCAGAAGCTCACCGACGTGGAGGTTTTTTCGCTTTACGAAACCGTGACGCGTAATCTATCCATACCACTGTGCATTTATGATAATCCGGGTACGACTCATTTTCAATTCAGTGACGAATTACTTGGCCGGATCGCTCAGCTTCCCAATGTCAGTTCCATCAAGATACCGGGAGTCACGCTTGATCCTGAAGAAGCAAAGGTACGGATAGAAGAACTGCGTGCTCAGATTCCACCACATGTGACGATCGGTATAAGCGGCGATCCATTTGCGGCAACAGGCTTGAATGCTGGTTGTGAAATATGGTACTCGGCGCTTGGAGGCTTATTTCCCGAGCCTTGTCTAAGCATCATTCGTGCTGCACAGGCGGGTGATTCAGAGGATGTCCTACAGCAATCCGCACAACTGAATCCATTATGGGAGCTGTTTCGTCAATATGGCAGCCTAAGGGTAATAGCAGCTGCAGCCGAATTACAGGAGGCGGTCGACAGTCCTTGCCTGCCGTTGCCGCTGCAAGCGCTGAACGGGCCAGCTCGACAACACCTCTGTGAGATTCTTAAAAGGTTGAAGCTTGTTGACTAATGTAACGATAGCTATAAGCAGGTAAACATGCCGCTAAGCCTAAGGCATTCAAGGGCTTAGCGGATATCTCCATTAAATGGTTATTATCGTCCCTTTTAAGCTAGAAAATGAAGCAAAAAACTGCGCATAACATAAATTATACGCAGTTTTTGATGATATCGATTTTATATGTAACGCTCAATCACTTGCCCGATAAAATGAGAGGCCAAAAACCCCGCTTTCCGAAATGGAAGAGCGGGGTTTTGTGATGAGTTTATAATTTCAAACCTGCCGGAAGTGGAACAAGGTAAAGTTTGCTGCCAGTTTGGACAATCAGTCTGTTACTCTCGTTGTGCATGGTCTCAAGGAAGTTTCCGGAGCCCAGTTTGTAGCTCGCAGCATCCTTGCCTGTCTTGATATTTTTCACAACCATTCGTCCGTCTGCCAGCCCGATCGCGATCGTGTTATATAGAATATCGAACCGGCTGATTTTAGAACTGTATTTGGTAACTGTATCTTTACCTGTTTTAGTGTTTTTTAAGACGAGCCGTCCGTCAGCCAAACTAATGACGATGGTATTATAGCTTTCTGCGACTTCAATTCCGGTAATTTCTGAATCGTATTTATACGAAGTCACGGCGGCAGAGTGGTTAGCTGCGTTATGCGGCACGACCCCTAGAATGCTTCCGCCTTCTTGTGCACGCTTCACGAAATAATAATTGCTCGCCGTGTTCTCAACCAGTTGGGCCGATTCACTCTCGACAAATTGAACGGGCTGATACTCCAGCGTTTTCAACACCTTGCCTGTGGCTTGTTCAAGTACATCGATCGTGAGGGCGTATCCATCGTCTATACCGTTGTTATTTTTGGCGATATACAAATTTGGACTAGTTTGTAGCACTTTTTTGAAGTCGCCTTTATAAGTCCATTCTACCTTGCCTGTATACGCGTCAATACCATACAAATAGTTGGTAGTAATGGCACCGCTGACTGGGGAACTGGCCAAAATCAGACCGTTCATAATCTCAATGTTATAACCGGAATTTCCTTCGGCTTCGGATTTCCATTTGAGCTTCCCTGTGTTGATGTCGTAAGCGGTCAAGCCGTATGAATCGTTAACGATCATCATCTTATCCAGGTAGTATACGCCATTCGGCTTATATGCCTTGCCACTCTTTGGAGCACCGTATACCTTGCCAGTCCATGTGCTCTTCCCTGTTTTGGCGTTTACTTTGTGGAGTCGACCCGTATTGTCTGTAAAGAATACATAGCCGGAATTTACAACGGGTGCTGAGGATGGGGTCGCTTTATAGGTCCATTTGGTTTTCCCTGTCTTCATATCTGCTGCAGCCAGAGATGTTCCCGCATTGTAATAGATGATCCCTTTGGAGAAAGTGTAGCTGATTTGCGCACTGTTTGCTTTGCCTATGTTCTTTTCCCATACGGGCTTAAGTGTCTGTACATTGCTATTACTTTGCTTCTGTGTGGCTGCAGTAGCTGCTTTAGCGTTGACGGCAGAGTAAGGAACGGCCGTGGCGGACAGCACGACTGCGGATGCCAAGAGTACGGAACCTATTTTCTTGTGGTTAAGTAACTTCGAATAATTCATGTGTTAACCTCCTAAATATGACTGTCTTGTAGTTCCAGCATTAAAGACGCTTATGACATGGAAAATGTTTCATATCAGGGCCGAATTGATTCATTTTTCCTAAATGCAATAAAATCAATACCTAGTCTCTTCATATGTAGAACTGTTGCCCGTGACTTGCGATGCATACTGGCATCCGATACACTGTTTGATAGAAACAGCTTCCAAGAGATGAGAGGGAGAAGAACGTTGCCAAAACATAAAACAGATTACTCCGTCATCGATGAAATGTATGAAGAAGAGCTTGAGGCATTTCTGATTTGGATGAAAGATGCCGGTTATACTCCATATACACAAAAGTCCTACCTTGGGGACGTTCGAGAGTTTTTAAGCGGATTATCAGGTAAGCCACTAGAGAAGGTCAAGCGTCTTCATATAGTCAGCTACTTAACCTCTGTCCGAGAACGGGGGGTATCCGATAGCACCAGAAATCGTAAGCATGCATCCATTAATTGCTTCTATAAGGCGCTTAATGAGCTTGAAGTCTTTGAAGGAAACCCGGCTGCTGGCGTTAAGAAATCGAAGACTGAGAAGAATAGGTCGCCTGTTTTTCTGGAAGAACGAGAGCTTCAGCGCTTCTTAAACAGTGTGGAGGGAAAGTATAGGTCACGCAATCTGGCGATCTTCCTGCTGATGGGCTATATGGGGCTTCGTGTTGGCGAGGTACATCACTTGAATTTAGCGGATCTCCATATGGAGAAACGGCTGCTCAGTGTGTTTGGAAAAGGGAGGAAGTGGCGTACAGTTCCGGTTCCGGAGCCTGTGCTCCCTTATCTGAAGGATGCGATAGAGCATCGGCTTCAGCCTTGGCGCAGTAAGGAGGAAGCCCTATTTATTTCTCAGAAAGGTAAGAGACTGTCCATTCGGTGCATTCAAGACATCGCATCCCAAACGTTCGAGCGATTCCAGAGCGAACTGCCGGAGAATCAGCGGATCGCATACTCCAGCCATAAGCTGCGGCACTCGTTCGCAACGATGCTCCTGAGACGAGGAGCCGATTTGAGAACAGTCCAAGAACTGCTAGGCCATTCCTCCATTCAGACCACCACCGTATACACACATATCACCAATCGGGAAAAAGAGGATGCAATGGCACGGCTTGAAGTGAAATTGTAATTCTACTTAAAGAGTCTGAAACCTCTGAATTTATATTAACGAAAATAAAATTATGTAAACTTTAATGTTTTTCGACCTCATTTGTAACTTTTCCTTATAGAGTTGGCACTTGATTAATGAGATTAGAGATAAAGGAGAGATCAGGTTGCTGGAGCAGCAGGTGCAACAAGCACAGCAAGGGAAGCAAGCTGCCTTCAATTGGCTAAACCGGGAGTTCACTCCCCTGGGAATGATTACAGCTTATCGTCGTTTGAACGATTATTATTTGGCGGAGGATGCGGTTCAGGAGGCATGGACCGAAGTCTACCAGCATTTAGCCAAGTTAAAGGAGCCAGGAGCATTCCCTTCCTGGTATTTGACCATTGTAAGAAGGCAGTGTAATCGACTACTGCGCAAGAAGCAGCTGGCTGTAGCCATGGGAGAAGATGCTTTGGATCGCCCGGTCATGCGTTTAAATCCGGCCGAGATCGCGTTGCAAAATGAGCTTAAGGCAACGGTTCACCGCTATATCGGCTCTTTGCCTGAAAAGCTGGGAAATGCCGTCTTGTTATTTCATATTTTCGGTTATTCGCTAGCTGAGACTGCTGCCCATCTGGAGATCCCTTTATCTACGCTCAAGAAAAGACTCTATGACGCCAGGAATAAGCTCAAGATCAGCCTGCCGGCGGCAGACTTGTTAGCGTTGCCTGAGCTCATTGAACAAGGAGGCCGACAAAGCATGCTTCACATTGTAAATGGAGATGTAGTTGCTGAGAAATTGCGTGATGGGAGGATCAAGGGGGAGATTCTCGTCTGGCGGGAATTGTACACCGAGGGCCCGCATTTTTCTCCATCTGAGCCTGTGAAGAATCTGAAGGAACGCGGAAGATATCTGGAGCAAGAGCTCGGTATCCCAATGTCTATATATGAAGAGGGATGCAGAAGCCAGGAGCAGGTCTTGCAGCAATTTGTTGAGGAGCAGAAGGGGGGGATTATCCTTTGGTTCGAATATGATTTGTTCGATCAGACCATGCTGATGTTACTACTGCACAAGCTGGAAGGGTTGGGCACCACCTCAGGCAAGCAACTACCGATTCATCTTCTGTCGATAGGTGAATATCCTGGAATCGAGCCTTTTCACGGGTTTGGACAGCTGTCCTCTGATCAGCTGATGAAGCTATCGGGTACCTGGACACAGCTAGGCCCGGAGGACCTGCAGGCAGGGCGCCTTATTTGGGAGGCTTATATCTCTTCCGATCCGTTGTCCCTTCAATTATTGCTTGATCAACAGCCTGGGAAGCTTCCTTTCAGCGAGCAAGCCTTCCGGTTTCATCTATCCAGATTCCCCTCGGTCTACAACGGACTCGGTATTGTCGAACAGACTTTATTGAGTGAAATCGCGAAGGGTACAGTGCAGCTTTTGGAGCTGTTCAGGAAAGCCAGTGACAAGCTGCGTTGGCTGGGATTCTCAGATTTACAGGCGGCCCGCGAGCTGACACTTCTGGCTAAGCTTCCGAGCCCCTTAATAGAAATTCAAGGTAATCCTGAACCGCCGAAGTTTGGTTCAACCCAAGGACAGCACTCATTCTGGCAAACAGAAGTCTCTTTAACATCTTTAGGGGAGTTGATTCTGCAAGGGAAAAGAGATGCAGTTGAAGTGCGGGGAATCAATAAGTATCTGGGCGGCGTTCATCTTATCTCGGATGGACCTATGTGGAGATGGGATGATCAAGCAGGCTGCTTAAGGACACAAGCTTAACGGGATGATACTTATACGAAAAGTACCGCCATCAACGTTATGAACATGCATATACACGCGTTCCAATCTAGAGTTGAAGTATAGAATGAGCCCTCAAGATACGTTATATATTATCTTGGGGGCCCTTCTGCATTTATATATTTGGTTTATTGAAGACCGACGGGAAGCTGAACGGCAATCAGCTTATTTTCAGCCTGAATGATTACGGTATTCTTCTCTACCAGCGTAGTGCCAAAGCTGCGAGCTGCAGTTTTAATTTTCCCAGTGACTTTGCCTGTTAGTGCATTTGTCAGATAAAACTGGCCGTCCGTAAGACCAACGTAGGCTCCATTCCCGATGAGGTCCAAGCGGTTAATGGGATTGTTGGGGCCCAAGAATGGAGTGTAGTCATCTGAGTTAACCTTGCGTGCAACGAGCTGATCGTTGTCTTCGTAGAAGTGCAGGCCTTTATACACACCAGCCAGCCATAACCCTCGTCCTTCTGTAACTTTCGGGGTTTGCTTGGCGGGATCTTGTCCCAGGACAAATTCGCTAACTCTACTATTTGAATCTGATAACTCTTGTACAATATAAATGGTAGTACCATCAATGACGACTTGACGAGCGCTTTGGTTCACAACATCCTTTACAGGGATATAAGAATAAGAGGAGAGAATCTTTCCTGTTTTTACATCAATTTGATCGATGGTAGCCGCATAGCCTTTACCGCTGCTTGTTCCTTCCTTAAGTGTATAAATTGTTCCGCTGCGGTATTCCAATATTCCCGAGTGTCCCTCTGCAAGGGTCCAGAGCAGTTTACCGGTGGCCGCATCGTAGGCGGCATATTGATTGGCCGGATTCTCGTCCACCAGTGCTGAAGTCAGCACCACGCCGTCATGGACGCCGCTCAAATCAAAACCGTATGTACTGCGCGGCTTGATCTGCCACTTTTTCTTGCCAGACTGTACATCATAGGCAGCAAACTGATTGAAGCCAACTACATATAAAGTTCCAGATTGTAAAAAGACTTGTACATCTATATCTGCTTTGACAGCTATAGCCGATTTGACTGTCCATCCGACCTTACCGGTTTGACCGTTCAGCTTCAGGAGCGTACCCGTACTGTCCACATAGAACACTGCATTATTGCTGGCAATGAGGTTGGATATTCTCTTCGAAGAGGAGGACCACACCACTTTGCCGGTATTGACATTTGCTGCAGTCAGCTTATTTTGTAGCGTATAAAATACCATTCCGTTATCCGCGGCTGCACTCATCGGTCCGTCAGCTACATAATCGACAGAGGTCTGCCATTTCGGGGTCAATACCTTGGTTCGATCAGAATAGCTGTTCCCAAGATGTCCGGAATAAGAAGTGATAGGAGCAGCGGAGGCGGGGAAGTTCAATCCAGAAAGGATCAGGCCCGTAGAAATTGCAATGGCTCCTATGACCTTAAATTGCTTATAAGGTGTTCGTGGCAACATAATCATCTCCTAAATTTTTCATCATAACAGTTTAACGTGACTTCCAGGAATTAGTTGCGGATGTGAAACGATATATAGTTTACATAATTATTTTTATGTTGCATATGATGCTTGATTTAAGGACTGGGAACGTAATTTTCTTCCCTTAATAAATTATTGACGCTTCTGCAGCCGGAACCACTGCAAACCGTCGTTTCAGCGAATTCTTGATAAGAAAGAGAAGAAGAGGAGTATCCTTTTTAAATATAGATAGAGCCTTCTAGTTTCATGTCTTGAGATAGAAGGCTCTTGTTGTAGAATGAGACCTCCGGTTATCTTTGTTCTATATTGCTTGCTTATTGCTGCGAACTCTGCTTACGGTAAGCCGATGGCGTGCAGCCTGTGTTCTTTTTAAATTGCTGGACAAAATAATCCGTGTCATTGTATCCGACCGTAGCTGCTATGTCGGCAATTTTACAAGCTGATTTTATCAGTCTTTGCTTGGCTTCTTCAATCCTGATTTGATGGACATAGTCATTGAAGTACAACCCCGTTGACTTTCTAAACAGCTGTCCGAGATAGAAAGGATGCAGGTACATTTTCCCGGCAAGCTCCTTCATCGTAATCTGCTCATAAAAGTGCTCCTTGACATATTGCTTCACGGATTCGATAGGATCTTCGACGTTCCCAACAGATTCTTGCGGCAGCTTAAGCAATTCCTTGCCAAGCCGTTTCTTAACACGATGCAAAGCGCTGATCAGCTGCTCTTCCTCTATGGGCTTCAAGATGTAATCCACGGCTCCGCAGACCAAGGCAGTTTTGACATAGTCAAAATCATCATAACCTGAGATCACAACAAAACAGGTATCCTGCACCTCTGTGATTTCCTTCATAAGCTCAAGGCCACTTACGCCAGGAAGCCGTATATCCGTAATGACCAGCTCCGGCTTCTCGGCCTTGATTAATTGAAGTGCCTGTCTTCCATTCTCGGCTTCATTGCATAAGAGAAATCCATGTTCTTCCCACGCAATAATCTTCTTCAAGCCTTCCCGCATTCTCGGTTCATCTTCCACAATCAAGGTTTTCAGCAAGCGAATCTATCCCTTCATTGAATTAACTTCTTCGTTGGAGGAGTGCGGTATCCATAGCTCAATCTCAGTTCCTACATGCTCTTGCGAATTTATAGACATATTGAAATTGCTTCCGAACTGCCATTTTAGCCGATCATACACATTCTTTAGACCTACATGTTTTCCTTCCTGGTTATAACTAGGGTGAATTAACTGCTCATTAAGAGTAGCTAGCCTCGCTCCATTCATGCCAATTCCGTCATCCTGTATCGAGATTAGCACCCATTGTTCTGTGTGAGTAACCGAAATACGGATGAAGCCGGGCGTTTCTAGATGCTCGATTCCATGTATGCAGGCGTTCTCCACAAGCGGGAGAATGCTCATCTTCGGAATTCGTTCATCAGCTGCCTGTTCATCCAGATTGAGCTCATAGGTGAGCTTGGAGCCGAACCGAAACTGCTGGATTTCCAAATAATCCACGACAAATTCCAATTCCTCTTCGATGGGAATGAAGTCTTGACCCCAGCTTAGGGAACGCCTAAATCCTCGTCCAAGCAGTTTAATCATCGTTGCTGTCTCATGTTCTCCCTTTGTGATACAGCTCATTCTGATCGCATCCAGCGTGTTGTACAAGTAGTGAGGGTTAATCTGGCTTTGTAATGCATTGAACTGGGCTTGCCTGCGATCCAGCTCGGCTATATAGACATCTTGGATTAAGCCGTCAATACGCAGGGTCATTCGGTTGAATTCCTCGGTCAGCTGGCCGATCTCATCATTGGCCCTTGGCGTATTCAATTGCTCGAATCGCTGGTTCTGAACCCTTCGAATTCCCTTTAGAAGCAGCCCGAGCCGGGAGTTGAGCGACTGGCTTATCGCCAGGATGATCAGGCTGGGGAAGAGCAGATTGGCACAGGTAAGAAGGACGATGAATTTACGAGACTCAAACAGACTTTGACCCATAACACGGTCTGGATATACGCCGACCATCTTCCAGCCTTGCAGGTAATCTACTCCCTCATATGGACTTGTAATGGAAGTATGACCTTTGGTAACAGAGACTTCCAACTGATCAGGAGGTGATTCTACAGAAGTATAGACGACTTCTCCCCGGGGATTGATCAAATACAATTCACCAGGAAAGGAGCGATCAAACAAGGTATTCTGCAGGTAGCCTGGGAGCACATCGATTTTTAGTATTTTCCGATAATTGGAATATAATTGGTAGAAATCAAGTTCGCGGATCAAGCTTACATAAGTAGACGGCGATTGAGATCGTTGTATGGCTGCCCCTGACCGTACTTCATCCGATGAGTGAGTGTAGATGGTCCATTTCCGGCTGCGGGCCGGGTCCATGGCGGCTTTGTACCAATTCTGCTGCAGGGTCTGCTCATTAATGGAATTGAGCATTCCTGAGGAAGGGAGTGTCTTGTTATCCGTATACAAATAAGCATTATAAAATTGCTTGTTAAGTGGAACAAAGCGGTTGATGGAACGAATGAGCACATCATTATAAGCGGTAAGCACATCCTCAGGACTCGAATAAGTTTGATCGAGGGCGCTGTAGAGGGGCCCATCCGTGTAAATTACAGTGGAGAAACTAATGATGCCATCAAGTATTTTGCGAAAGTTGTCTTTGTTGTTCTCCAGTGCTTGCTTAAGATCTTTCATTTTCTCGTTTCTTACATTTTGTGCAGTCATGTGGTAGAAGACCGTATTGGTCAGCAGAATCGGAAAAAACACGGCTGTAAAATAGAGAATCATCAACTTGTTCTTAAGTCTCAAATTATTCCAATATTGACTTAGACTGCGCTCTCTAGTCAATGGAATGAACCTCCTTTACAATATTGCGATGCTGGCTGCTCGCCTCCTCTTAAGACAATAACAATAATCAATCTTGTTATATATATTATTTTGTTTTATTCTAACAGTTATTATGTGGTTATAACAGATCATTGTATAATTATAGCCAGATAGATTGAACTAAAGTTATACATTGACCTATCTATATATAGCGGCCTAATACGGCCCTATAATACCTATTTCTTTAGTTCATTCTATACAGAAGGATATGTTTATCAACGTTGGAATGTTTAGTGATTGAGCTAATCTGACGGGTTATTTAAGCTAACGAAGGTTAATGAACATTAGATTTTATGGGGGGAGATAATAGACAATGAATCATATTTTTTTAAAGGGAATGACCTATGGCTGGGGAGAGAAGCGCGGAGCCTATCAGACTGACGAGGCTGTTGATTCAATGAGGAAGCTGGCCGAGACAGGCAGCGAGTGGATTGCTTTATCGTTCTGGACCTGGCAGGATACCATTCATTCAACAAGCATTTATTTCGATTATGGATACACTCCGACGGACCAGGATATAGCCTTTGCAGTGAAGCAAGGCAAGCAATTGGGTTTGAAAGTATGCTTGAAGCCTGTAGTGAATTCAAGAGATGGCATTTGGAGAGCTCGGATCGGTTTTCCGGAAGACGCGGTCTCCTATTGGGCCGCATGGTTTGAATCTTACACGAATTTCATCAAGCATTATGCTGAGCTTGCCAGCGAGCTCGAATGTGAGATGTTGTGTATTGGCTGTGAGATGATTATGACAGAATCAAGGACTCAGCAGTGGCGGGCATTGATCAGTCAGGTAAGGGAGCTCTATACAGGGCCGATCATTTACAATGCCAATCATGGCAAAGAAGATGGAATCGAGTGGCTGGATGCCGTGGACTTGATCGGTACGAGCGCATACTATCCTGTAGCCACAGCTCCGGGGGAAAGCTATGAGAATATGCTTGCTGCCTGGAATAAACAAAAACCGCATTTGAAGGCGTTATCGGAGCGCTTTAATAAACCTGTCGTGTTCATGGAGATCGGCTGCCGCAGTGCTCTTGGCTGTGCCACGATGCCTTGGGATTTCGAGCATACCGATCTTCCGTTCTCTGAGAGCGAGCAAGCTAACTTTTACCGGTCTGCCCTGGAAGCCTTCTGGGATGAGCCTTGGTTTGCCGGCTATTTCTGGTGGGATTGGCGCACAAAGCTCTATAGTAGAGAAGAGGCGGCGCAGAATGTTGGCTTTGACATTTACGGTAAAGCAGCCGAGCAGATTCTTAGAAGTTATTATAAGCATCCAGCAATAAGATAGATTGCTTCACTTAAGTTTTATTCCTTCACGACGGATTCGTCCGCTGTGAAGGTTTTTTTGTTGAATAATAGCGCACCTGCTTGGAAACAAACTTCTTAGATTTGTGGGGGGTGCTGTTATGTTTCATCGGGTACATCCATCGGGATCGGAGTGTTAAAGTATAGCTAAATTAGCGAAAGGGTGGGTTCAAAGTTGAACAAAAAAAGAGCGCTTACAATACTGGTTTCCGCGGCGTTGATTTTATCCCTGACGATCAGCGGATGCAGCTCTGGCGGGAATAACAGCAAGAATTCAGCTAATGCAGGGAATAAGGACAGCGGGGGAACGAAGACATTTACCTATTTTATCTTTGATCCGGGCGACAATGTGCCGGAGCATACGAAGATTGGCGACATTATTCAAGAGAAAACTGGCGTGAAAATAAAATACGAGCGTCTGGTTGGAGAGAAGGAGCAAAAGGTAGGTGTTATGATTGCCGGCGAAGATTACCCGGACTTGCTTAATACCGATCAGACTGTCAAATTCGAAGATGCTAAAGCTCTGATTCCGCTGGAGGACTTGATTGAGCAACATGCTCCAAACATTAAGAGGATCTATGGGCCTTATTGGGAGCGCTTAAAGGCAGCGGATGGTCACATCTATGCTCTGCCGCAGGTGGCCCCTACCGGGACGCCAAGCAAGGGGATAAGCGCAGCCTTCTGGATTCAGAAGGAAGTGCTCAAGGATGCAGGCTACCCTAAAATCACTACGTTCGATCAATATGTCGATGTACTCAAAAATTATTACAAGAAATATCCGCAAATCGACGGTGCAGATACCATTCCGTTTGAGATTCTGACTTACGATAATCGGAACTTTACCTTAACGACAGCAATGCAATTCCTAGCAGGCGGTCCTAACGATTCCAGAGCTTTGGTAGACCCGAATAGTAATACTCTCAAGTTCTATCAGACCGATGAGAACATCACGAAGCGGTATTATGCCAAGCTGAATGAAATGTATAACGAGGGCATGGTCGACAAGGAAGCATTCGTCATGAACTACGAGCAATACCTTGCCAAGCTGTCGAGTGGTCGCGTTCTCGGTTTCTTCGATCAGAAGTGGCAGTTCCAGACGGCGATGGATTCCTTGAAGCAGCAGGGGAAGAGTAATCGCATTCATGTTCCGCTGCAGCTTACTTTCGATGAAAGTATCCAGCCGGATTATCTCGATGTGCCTTCTTTGAACTATAATCAGGGTTTCTCAATTACCGTGAGTTGTAAAGACCCGGTTGCAGCCATAAAGTATGCAGACTTCATGGCAAGCGATGAAGGGCAGATTTTGCGGAACTGGGGTGTGAAGGGAGAAGACTTCACGGTTAGTGACCAAGGTCGGTTCTATCGTACCCAAGAGCAGCGCGACTTCTTTGCAGATCCTAAGAACGGACTGAAGACTTTCGGTAACATTATGTTCTTCTGGCCAGGTTCCTCTGGAACGATGCCGGATGGGAACAACTATGAATCCTACAGACAGCCCGAAGAGATTGCAGCCGGGTATGATGAACTGGATAAGGAAATTCTGAAAGCCTATGGAGTCAAGACTTATGAGGACCTGTTCGATGGACCGAATATGGCCCGCAAGTATTTCCCGTTATGGAGTATTGAGCTGTCTGAGAAGGCTAAGGTCTTCAATCAGAAGCTTGACGACATTAACAAGAAATTCCCGCCACTAATGGTAGTCTCCAAGTCGCCGGAGGATTTCGAGAAAAATTGGAATGCATATGTGGACACGGTTAATAAGCTGGATGTTCAAAGCTGGCTGGATGAGTTGACCGAGAAGGTGAAGCAGCGCCAGGAGAACTGGTAAGCATAAGAAGGGCGCCGGGCTTCAAGCTTCATTCAGCCGGCGCCTTTATTCTTGGATGACAAGGAGGAGAGGATATGCCCGCATCTACAGAATTGGCAAACAAGCAAGCCTACCATCCGCAGGATCGCAAGTCCTTGTGGAAGAGACTGAAGCAACAAAAGCTGCTCATGTTGATGTCAATACCGTTCCTGGTCTATGTTATTATCTTCGCCTATGTTCCTTTGTATGGCTGGATGATGGCTTTTCAGAACTATAAACCCGGCTCTTCTATGCTGAACAATGAATGGGTGGGATGGAGCAATTTCACGGAGCTGTTTCAGGATGATGCTTTTCTTCGTGTCATCCAAAATACGCTGGCCATGAGTGTGATCAATTTGGTCTTCGGCTTTGTAAGCTCGATCGCACTGGCCTTGATGCTCAATGAGGTTCGTAAAATATTTTTCAAGCGTTTCGTGCAGACCATCAGTTATCTGCCGCACTTTATATCCTGGGTGGTCGCGGCAAATCTCATTATGAACATGCTGTCCATTGACGGGATTATCAACAAAGTTCTGGTCAGCCTTCATGTGATCAAGGAGCCCATCATGTGGCTGTCTGAACCGCATTATTTCTGGTGGATTATCGGTTCTTCGAACGTATGGAAGGAAATTGGCTGGAGTGCAATTATATATCTGGCTGCCATGACCATGATTGATCCATCCCTTTACGAAGCGGCCAGCATTGATGGGGCAGGAAGGTTTCGAAAAATCTTTCACATTACGCTGCCGGGAATCCGCTCGATTATTGTAATTCTGCTGATTATGAACATAGGCCACATCCTGGATGCCGGATTTGAACAGCAATATTTGCTGCAGACCCCGATGGTAGTGGATTATGCGGAGACGATTGATATTTTTGTGCTCAAATACGGGATTAATTTGTCGCGATTCTCCTTCGCTACAGCGGCAGGCATCTTTAAAACGGTTATTAGTGTTGTTTTGCTGCTTGCTGCGAACCGGATGGCCAAACGCATGGGACAAGAGCGACTGTTCTAGGAGGGAACTCATATGTCAGCATGGACAGCTTCTGCCGGCAGAACACGCCGGTCTATGGGAGACGTAGTTTTTGATATCGTGAATATGGCTTTACTGCTACTGCTGCTCGTGGTGACCTTGTATCCGATCTTGAATACGATTGCGGTATCGTTCAACCAAGCCTCGGATACTGTGAGGGACAGCACCTTTCTCTGGCCCCGCAAATTCACCACACTGAACTACAGCACTTTATTTCAGGACGGCGTTCTGTTTCATGCCTTCTTCGTGTCTGTAGCGAGAACGCTGATCGGGACAGCCACAAGTGTATTCTGTACCGCAATGCTCGCTTATACAATCAGCCGGAAGGAATATGCACTGCGCAAGCCCATTTCTTTTATCTTTGTATTTACGATGTATTTCAGCGGTGGATTAATTCCTACCTATATGCTCATCAAAAATCTTCAGCTGAACGGGACCTTCTGGGTCTATATCATTCCGGGTCTGGTTGGGGCCTTTAATCTTATTGTCATGCGATCCTTCATGGAGGGGCTGCCTGAAAGCCTGGTGGAGTCCGCGCAAATCGACGGGGCTAATCACTTTACGATTTTCATTAAAATCATTCTTCCGCTAAGCATGCCGGTTCTGGCCACGGTGGCGCTGTTTGTCGCCGTCGGCCAGTGGAACAGCTGGTTTGATACATTCCTGTATAACTCTTCAAATATAGATTTAAGTACACTGCAATATGAGCTCATGAAGAAGCTTCAGTCCGCGAATATGAGTGTTGGCGGCAGCGCTGAATCTGCCTTTGCGAACAGCAAAAATGTGCAGGCAAACATTGTCACACCTGCATCCATCCGTGCTGCAATTACGATTGTCGCCACAGTGCCTATTGTCATTGTCTATCCATTCCTGCAAAAATACTTTGTCACAGGTTTGACCTTGGGCGGAGTGAAGGAATAAAATCCGTATTGCCAAAGCCCGGCCCTTCAGCAATGGAAGGGCCGGGCTTTGGTGTGGAATCTTATCTTGGAATTGATTACAGATCCAAGCTGGCAATTTGTTCTTTCAATTTATCGGCAGATGCCTTAAAACGGGCTAGCTCCTCATCGTTAAGCTCAAGGTCAAGCACTTGGCGAACTCCGGAGGAGTCAACGATACAAGGAACACCTAGATACACATCGGATACTCCATTGTAATTTTCTAAAAGGGTGGAGACATTCAAGACAGAGCCTTCATCCTGCAAAATGGAGACGACAATTCGGTCTAGAGCGAGGGCAATGGCGTAAGAGGTTGCTCCCTTAGCGTTAATGATCTCATAGGCCGCATTCTTGGTACGGTCAAAAATGTCCTCACGCTCTTCATCGGTAAACTCCAGTCCAATGCCGGCCACGTTGGCGAGGCTCCACAGCGGCAATTCGGAGTCACCGTGCTCTCCTACAATATGGGCGTGGATGCTTCGCGGATTGATCTTCTTGTTCTGGCCGATCAAATAACGAAAGCGAGCGCTGTCAAGCAGCGTGCCTGAACCAATAACCCGGCTGACCGGAAATCCGCTCTTCTTCAGAGATACATAGGATAGAATATCGACCGGATTGGTGGCAACCAGTATTATGCCATGATTGTTGTATTTCACGATATTCTGAATGATGCTGTCAAAGATGGAGGCATTACGCTTAAGCAGGTCAATGCGCGTCTCGCCAGGGCGTTGATTCGAGCCTGCTGCAATAATAATAATATCCGCATCTGCACAATCACTGTAATCGCCTGCCCACAGTTTGACGCCGCCGGTAAACGGCATGCCGTGATTCATATCGAGCGCTTCGCCAAGTGCCTTATCATGGTTGGCATCAATCAGCACGAGCTCGGATACACGTTCCCGGAGGAACAGGGTATAAGCTGTTGTAGCTCCCACGGCACCTGTGCCGATAATTACCACACGATTTGAACGCTGACCTGATTTCTTCATAAACATCATCTCCTTTAGAATGCGGTTTCAATTAGTTCCATCTTCATTTACAGCTTTCAATCAGAACCTCAAGTGCTTAAATTGTGTAGGCTCCGCTCTAATCCATTTACCCGCCAGGCTTAAAATGAATATGTACGTGTTCTGAAATTGTAAGCGGAACCCTCAAGCTTCCTTGAAATAAGAATGAAGCTAATGTTTATTGTACACAGATAGTTAAAATTTAAAAGTAAAAGAAAGGGAGAAATACACGAATCCTTAGATTTCTTGCTGAGAATTATATTAGCTCACGCGGAAAATATGAAATTTGTCATAAAATGATAGAATTCTTCTAATAGTGTAACTTTTCTGTAAGCACCATTCCTCTAATTTGTATTATGCTAGTAGTAGAATACATAGAGAAGGAATCGGTGATAAGTTGTATGAGTCAATTACAGTCCAACAAGAAGAACAAATTTTGGAGTCTAACTAAAATCAACACCCTCTTAGCCGCTACCGTCATTGGGCTTGCGGCTGTTTCTTTTTTTATGAAGGGCGAACAGCCAAGCAGTTCTTCCACCAGTGCTGAAACGACTGCATCTGCTTCCGCTCATACGGCCGGTAAGCAATCTGTCGAGGTGCCCGAACTCCAGTCCCCATCGAAAAAGGATCATGCCAATACCAATGTGAAGGCAGCGGATGCTGACACTGCTTCGAAACAGAATGCGGAAACAAAGACCGCCGCAGCTAAGGCTGTGCCTGAAGCTAATAAGAAGCCCGCTTCAACTTCCACCCCGCCGGCCCAAAATATGAAGGTCGTTTACCTGACCTTTGATGATGGCCCTGGGCCATATACCAAGCAAATTCTAAATATATTGGAGAAGGAACATATTCATGCTACATTCTTCGTGATCGGTTCGCAGCTTGAGGAGAATAAAGCCAATCTTCAAAAAGTGCTTGATCAAGGGCATTATGTGGGACTCCATAGCATGACTCATAGTTACAAGAAGCTGTATAAAAGCGGGAGCGCAGCTCATTTCGTTCATGAATTCAAGGAGGAACAGGCTCTGTTTAAAAAGCTGACCGGAATAACTCCAACCTTGATTCGTGCACCTTATGGCAGTGCGCCTCAAATCGGCTCAACTTTTAGAGGAGCTATCTCGGACGCCGGATTCAAAATGTGGGACTGGACCGTAGATTCCAAAGACTGGAGTTATACGGGCAAGCCCGATAAAGTCATTGCACAGATCCGCAAACAAGTACACGGGAAGAGAGAAGTAATCCTAATGCATGAGAAGAAGCAGACGGTGCAAGCTCTTCCGCAAATTATTGCTTATCTGAAAAAACAGGGTTACTCCTTTGCGGTCTACAAGCCGGAACAGCACTTTGTTCTTAATTTTGCTAAGGATCCTAGATTGTAAGAGACATGAGAGACTTTAGCAACGTGGACTTGCGTATTCCTTTTTTAATATAATAGAAAGAACTACCCGACACTGAAAATGTAAAAAGGATAGGAGGCTTGCATAACTTGAGAAATCAGGGCGGCAGGATCATGGTTCTTCTTCTCCTAGCCGGCATGCTGCTGACAGCATGCACTTCAAGCAAGGAACAGCCGAAGGATCTTCCTGCAGAGCACGATTCACAGGAGAAAGGGCAAACCTTAACGGTGATCGAACCTAATCGTACCGAGCCGGAAACAACGAAGAGAACGGAAAGCCCCGAGAAAAAATATCAGATTCAGACACGACTCTCAGATTTCCATCTGCTAAGTGATACGACAGGCATTGCTTGGGGTTCAACACGCGGTGAGCTGCGTCTATATAGAACAGAGGATAATGGCACCACTTGGACAAATATCTCCCCGGCCGGAACCGTACAATTTCCGGGGATCGTTAGATACGGTAAGGAACTTTTCTTTGCAGATTCGATGAACGGCTGGATTGTACGCAATGGTGGAGGTACCTCGGAGACAATTGTTCTTTATACGACAGATGGTGGAGTCAATTGGAAGGTATCCTCATTGCCGAAATCTGTACAAGTCAGTGATATTTCCTTCGTCTCCAAACAGCAAGGCTGGCTCATGACGACACAGAATTCAACTCCGGGCAATCAGGAGAAACTTCTGTATCGAACGTTAGATGGTGGAAAGACATGGAAGACTGTCATGCATTCCCAAACTGACAATTCATCCACGACACCGCTTCCGGAATTCGGCTATATAAGCGACATGGAGTTTGGGAACAGCATGTACGGTTATGTAGTTCAGCAGGAGCTGGATCGTCCGAAGCTGTACATCACAACTGATGGCGGATATCACTGGCGGACAAGTAATTCTAACTTTGAGAAGAAAGATATGGGCAAATGTGATCAGTATACTTCACGCAGTATAAGCTTTTTAAATGCCCAGCATACAAGCGCTTGGGTCCCAGTTGGATGCAGTAGAGGGCAGGAGAGCAAGTACAATGGTTATTTCACGGCAGATCGAGGGGCAACCTGGTCTTTTGCTGCATTTCCGCTTGAATGGCAAAGTGGCCCGAATCGTTATATTCCTCCGACATTCATTAATGGAAGGGAAGGTTGGAGCTTAAGCGGGGTTAATCTGCTTCACACTATGGATCAAGGGAAAACTTGGGCTAAGCTGCCAGTAAGTGATAAACTGGAGAAGATGATGACCGATTATCCAGAGGTGGCAAAGCTGGAGTTTGTATCTTCTTCTGTAGGATGGATCCTAATTCAGAATTATGATGAGAGGAAGTCCTTGTTATTGCAGACCAAGGATGGAGGAATGAATTGGCGTGTGCTCTAAGAGCACGCGTCTTTTTTTATGAATGCGGGAAAGGGCATTACAGGATGACCTTGTGACTGCTAGAAAATAAATAATGTGATTTAGCTCATATTGTGAAAAAAATCACATGTAGATATGAGAAGCTGTGATATATTTAACTTGTAAGAAAATTCACAAAGTTACAAACAACCTTAAGGAGTGATAGATCATGAAAACAACAAACGATGTCATGACAAGAAACCTGCTCCAATTCTGCTACACCTGTGAAGATGCACACCTCTGTACGACGGAAGAAGCTTGCAGAGCTTGCTGGGAAGAGAACGGTATGATGGAACAGGAAGCCGACGGTACGGAAGAGACAAGACAACTTCTTATGGAGTATTATGCTTAATCTATACTTCCTCTCAAGAAAACAATAGCCTTCCCGAGAATGAGGATCGGGGAGGCTATTGTTATGAGTGTGCGCCCGGCATGGGCGATAACTCGGCGGTGAAAGTCCGCTACAGGCTTGGCAGTAGGAACTGTTAGCTGAAGGCAAGGGTGTCCGCCGCGAGGCGGAATCTGAAGGAAGCCGGAGGCAAACCCTCGGTCTGACGAACAGAAATCACATAGAAGGCATCATGGGACGGACGAGCTTGCACTACAAAGCAAAGTCCAATACTGCCCGAATCCCATGGTGTAAATGTGGCAGATAGATGAGGGGAAGGTTATCGCTCTTACCCGGGGAGGTCTCACAGACGACAAGTAGGAAAAAAAACCGAAAGACGGAGTAAAGCTTGCTGTGAGAAGTCAGCAGAGGCCATAGTACCCGGAAGGTTTTTTTTTCGGGGAAGGGCCGAACAATCGTAAGTCTCGAGTACATACCGAAAGGAGAGCTGACGCGATGAAAGCAGAATACCGAAAGGGCTACCTGCAAAGGGATAGCGTGGAACGCGAAGAGCATGCGGGAGTGCGGAGCGCCGGCACTCGGGAACGTAAAGAAAGAGGCGGTGCAACAGACCTGCTGGAGCAGATTCTGGACAGAGACAATCTGAACAGAGCCTACAAACAGGTCAAACGCAACCATGGAGCGCCAGGAATCGACGGAATGACCGTAGAAGACGCGCTACCCTGGCTGCAGGAACATAGAGACGAGCTGTTGCAAAAGATCCGGGAAGGCAGATACAAGCCCAGCCCAGTACGGCGCAAGGAAATTCCCAAAGCAGATGGAAGCGGAGTACGGAAGCTTGGCATACCCACGGTCGTAGACCGAGTGATTCAGCAGGCAGTCGCCCAGCAGCTCCAGCCCCTGTTCGAGCCGCTCTTCTCGGAGGGAAGCTATGGCTACCGCCCCGGTCGGAGCGCACAACAGGCCATTCGCAAGGTGAAAGACTATGCAGAACAGGGATACGGCTACGCAGTAGAAATCGACCTCTCCAAATACTTCGACACGCTGAATCATGAGCTGCTTATGCATCTTTTGCGCAAACAAATTCAGGACAGACGCGTAACCGAACTGATTAAGAGATACCTGAAAAGTGGGGTTATGGAGAACGGGGTGCACTGCAAAACAGAAGAAGGCTCCCCTCAGGGAGGCCCCCTGTCGCCGCTTCTGGCGAACATCTACCTGAACGAATTTGACCAAGAGATGAAAGGCCGCGGAGTGAACGTCATCCGCTATGCGGACGATATTGTGGTGCTTGCCAAAAGCAAACGGGCAGCGGTGCGGCTACTGGAATCCTGCGGAAAGTACCTGGAGACCAAACTGAGACTCCAGATCAATACGCAGAAAAGTAAGGTCGGTAGCGTAGTGGCTCGAAAGCACTTCAAATTTCTCGGCTTTGCCCTGGGAAAGAACAAGAACGGCATGTATATCCGTGCCCATGGACAATCCCTCGCAAAAGCGAAGAAGAAGTTGAAAGAACTCACAAGTCGCAGCCAGGGCAGAAATGTTCGCCAAGTCATGGAAAAGGTAAAAGTCTACATTCGGGGATGGATTGGTTACTACTATGTGGCCGACATGAAACGGATCCTGCAAAGCTGGAGCGAATGGTTGCGAAGACGACTGCGGATGTACATCTGGAAACAGTGGAAAAAGCCGCGAACAAAAGTACAAAACCTGCGGAAGCTGGGGATACCGGAATGGCAGGCTTACCAGTGGGGCAATTCCCGTCTCGGGTACTGGCGCATCGCCGGAAGTCCAGTGTTGTCTCGTTCCATAACAAACAAAAAGCTCGTACAGGCAGGATATTATGACTTTCCTGCGCAATACGAGCGTTTACGTAAATTGCACTTATGCGGTTGAACCGCCGTATACCGAACGGTACGTACGGTGGTGTGAGAGGTCGGCTACTCATCTAATGAATAGCCTCCTACTCGATTCAAATCGATAAACAAGTTTTAGTGATGTGGGCATATACTGAAATGGAGCGGGATCTTGGACACATTTGCCTGGCTTTGGGACTTGGAAGGAGGGGATCAAGCATGCTAACCGGATTTGAGATGTTCGATATCACGGGTTCGGTGGTACCCGTATTCCTGATCGTCGTGGTAGGAATCTTGGCAGCCTCCATGGCTGGAGGCATCTTCCGCTGGTTCCATACGGTTAGACAGCCTGTGCTTACCGTGGCTACAGTGGTGAGCGGCAAACGGACGGAAGTGATCCGGGCCCAGGATGCTGAGACTTCATCCAGCAGGTCGATTACAAGATATTACATTACTTTTGAGGTTGAGAGCGGGGACCGGCTGGAATTTTCCGTAACAGGAGAAGAGTATGGGCAGACCTCGGAAGGAGATGAGGGAAGCTTGACCTTTCAAGGCAGGCGTTATCTCGGTTTTCGCAGGAATGTGAAAGCTATTGCCAGATCGTATTCTGTCTAACTCCAATGAAAGTAGACATTATCCCGCCCATTTTCTATGCTCGAACAGCCCCGGATCCATAGGTCCCGGGGCTGTTGCTGTAGTTCAGACTATAAACAGGAGGTTCCTCTTAAATGGAGGATACCTTCGCTTTTTCATTTTGCTGTGATAACAGTTGTTGAGCTACGATTCTGGCGCTGGAGAAGGCTCTCTCTGCGAGTTCGCCCTTTCCTTCGCAGCCATCGCCGCAGAAGTAGAAAGGAACTTCGGGCAGTTGATGCGGCAGAAGCCGGTTGCTCGCTATGTTCTTAACACTCGAGACCATGGCTTTTTTCGAAACTCGCTTAACCGCCACATGATCTCTCCAATTCGGATAATGCTGATCAAAGAGCGCTTCGAGCTGGCTGCTCTTCTTCTCCAAGTACTGCTTGCGCTCTTCCTCCGTAGCAAATTCATCATTCAAGTAAGCGATACCCTGCAGCAGCTGTCCATTCTCTGGAGCTACCGTATTATCCGTGGCGGAAACATCGCTGATAAACAGCTTGTTGTCCATATCACTAATGTAATGGAAAGGTCTTGCTACAATAGTAGAGAAGCCGAGATCATAGACCATGACTTCTGTGCATGTGTTGTCCATATAAGGAATCATTGCAGCTTCCCAAGGAGAAGATTCCATCAGCTTCACCACTTGCTGAACGGGCAAAGCAATGATAACGGCATCGAATGGGAGCAGCTCTCTTGATTTAGTGTTTAACAGAAACTGTTTACCATCCTGCAAGATGGTCTCGACCGGCTCTTTAACTGAAATCGTCCAGCGGCCGCTGTTCTCCACCTTTTCCTTAAGCTGATTCGTGATTACCGCCCAGCTGCCGAGTACATAGTTCACCGGTCTTGATGAGAGAAACAGATTATGATAGTAATCAGCAATGACCTCACCGGAAACTTTACGAGCTTCCTCAGGCGTTATGAAGAAATTGGAGCAGACCAGGTGGGCCCACAATTCTTTCACATCATCTGCAGCGTGGGATTGATCCAGATAATCACCCAGTGTCGGATAATTCTTGAGCTGGTGCAGATTGCCGATAATCGCTGCAACCTCACCTACAAAACGCACTTTATCCATAGTTGTTAGTACTTCGGTCTTCATGATATTAACGAAATCAAGCGGTGCAGGGGTGAGGCGCCCATTCTTGGCGTACATGACCTTGCGTTTGTCCACCTGCTTGCTTGGAATCGTGATTCCCAGCTCATCCTCCATATGGCGGAGGGTGTGCCGATCAATGCCGTAAACTGCATGCGCCCCATAATTCAGGGTGAAACCTGCTTTTTCATAGGTAAAAGCCCGGCCTCCGAGCTGTGGGCTGCGCTCAAACACAGTTCCTTCAATTTCCGGATGGGATGATAGATAAGCGGCTGCCGTTAGACCGGCTAAGCCTCCTCCGATGATGGCTATTTTCATGAATGGTACCTCCTCAAAGTTTTGTGGAGCGATACAACATGGAAAACGGCGCAACAAAACTTGCTTCGAAAGCATACGCTTAAGTTTTGTGGAGCTAAGCAAACATAGGATATGTTTCTAGTATATGTTATTCATGTAAGCGCGTCCACAGAAACAGTCACGAAATGTTCAAAAATGTAACCGCATTCACATGTAGATGACTTACTTCTTATGAAATTTATTATCAAAGGTTCAAAAAAGAGGAACCAATTGGGCGAACACACATAAGATATACCGTTGATAAAGAGCCCAAAGGAGGTAAGCCGTTGGCAGTCATTAATGTGAATTCCGAAGACGTTAAACTGCTGGCCCGCTTAATGCGTGCGGAGGCAGAAGGCGAAGGAGAGCAAGGCATGCTGATGGTCGGTAATGTCGGTGTAAACCGGATTTTAGGCAACTGTCTCGATTTCCAAGACATACGTCTGATGAAGCAAATGGTGTTTCAATCGCCAGGAGGATTTGAGGCCACCCAGAAGGGATACTTTTACCAAAGGGCGAGAGATCGGGACATTCGATTGGCACAGCGGGTGATTAACGGGGAGAAGATTAGGCCGGCCAGCAATGCGCTGTGGTTCTTCCGTCCGGCAGGGGATTGTCCTGCGACCTGGTACGATCAGCAAAACACAGGCCGTTTTAAAGCCCACTGCTTCTTCGCGCCATCCGCAGAGGACTGCCCGGCCGTATATTAAGGTTTGGATCTTATACTTAACACTTATTTTAAGGAGGAAAAACAAATGTACGGATATCCTTATCGCACGGTGAATTACAAGACAGGAGTACCAGCTCAAGCTCCGGCACCCATGTACGGGGGAACTATGCAGGGAGGAAACATGCCGCCAAGCGTGCCAAGCGGAAGCCCTATGACTCAAGGGGGAACAGTGGTTCCGCAACAAATCCCAACTTTTGAACAGTCCTATATTGAGAATATACTCCGTCTTAATCTAGGGAAAATCGGCACTTTCTACATGACCTATGAGAATAACAGTCAATGGAATGCAAAAATATTCAAGGGTGTTCTGGAAGCTGCTGGCCGCGATCATATCATCATTAGTGATCCATCAACGGGTCAGCGTACGGTTCTCTTGATGGTGAACTTGGACTATGCTACATTCGACGAACCGCTGGTTTATCAATATCCTGGTGTGATTGGAAATCCGCCAGTAACCCGCCGATATTAAGCAATTAGCAGCCAAAGAACCTCCTCCTGCTTCTTTAGAAGGGGGTTCTTTGGCATTCTGCGCTGTTTTGTGTCATAATACGGGATTTGACTGTGTAGTGTATAAATATATAATGAAGTTAAGTAAGTATTGAATTAATTATAGGATAGGGAGATGGATACATTGGGAAGTTGACGCTGGGAAGAATGAAGAGTCGTTGTTTGGGAGATCCACATTTTAATCCGCGAAGGAGGTGCACCTATTCACTGCTGTAAGATGTAGCGGGGATAGGAAGCGTATTGAGTGACCCTTTACCGAGTCTATTGCAAATTGGGCTGATTTTATTATTAGTGCTTTTAAATGGTTTTTTTGTATCGGCGGAATACGCCATGGTCAAGATTAGAGGCGGCCGAATGGAGACATTGGTCGAAGAAGGCCGTAAGAACGCTCTGGTAGCTAGACGAATTATTAACCATGTAGACGGATATATGTCTGCGTGCCAATTAGGCATAACACTAGCTTCCCTGGGACTGGGGTGGCTGGGGCAGCCGGTTGTGGCAAACTTGTTGCAGCCGCTGTTTGACTGGATGGGATGGCATCAAGGCTTAGTCTACGGCGTGTCCCTCGCTATAGCTTTTCTCTTCATAGCTGTCCTGCATATTGTACTGGGCGAACTTGCGCCCAAGACGATCGCGGTACGTAAGGCGGAGCAAGTCACCTTGCTGTCTGCGAAACCGATGACCTTTTTCTATACCTTAATGTACCCCTTGATATGGGTAATTAATGGGCTTGCGAACGCTTTGTTGGCTATGCTGCATATCCGTCCAGCAACGGAGCAGGATTATGCGCACACAGAAGAAGAAATCCGAATTCTGATGAAAGAAAGCAGCGAGAGCGGCCTAATTGACAGCGCAGAAATGAAGCTGATGGATAATATCTTTGAATTCGCGGATACAACAGCGAGGGAGATCATGATTCCCCGTACGGAAATGATCTGCTTGTACATGAACAATACGGTTCAGGAGAATATTGATATTGCTCTTGAGGGTATGCGAACACGCTATCCGCTTGCAGATAATGATAAGGACCATATCATTGGCTTTATCCATATCAAAGATATGATTCGATCCGAAAGCATTGATCTTCGCAGTCTGCTGCGTCCTATTATGGCCGTGCCAGAGTCAATCTCTATCAGTGATTTGATGAAGCGAATGCAGCGGAACAAGACGCAGATTGCCATCTTGATTGATGAATATGGCGGCACTTCAGGTCTTGTGACCTTGGAAGACATCATGGAGCAGATTGTAGGGGAAATCCAGGATGAATTCGACGAGGAGCGGCCTGGTATCGAGCAGACGGGAGAGAATTCTTTCTCAATTGATGGGTTGATGCTGATCGAGACCATTAATGACCGGTTCGGCATGGAAATGGATTCAGAAGATTATGATACGATTGGCGGCTGGGTTTATTCGCACATCGAGGTACTTCCTCCTCGGGTTGGGCAGACTGTGAATTTTGAAGGTTATACCTTTATTATCGAGGAGACTGACAACAAGAGAATATCGCGCATCAAGCTGCTGAAGCAGCCGGAGACCTTCCTCCAGGTTGAAGAAGCAGGCGCTTAACTTCATATAGAACGAAAAAGACAAGAGACCTTAGTCCTTGTCTTTTTTTAGATTAAATTGTATGTTTTCGGGCGGCGCTTCATACGGGCAGGCCATACTCATATCTATTAAGAAAGGACAGGGCGGGGTGCCTGTCCTTTCTTTGCGTCAATTTGTGAGGTGAATTTGTTTGCAATGAATGGTTTATTGGTCTGCCATGATAAGATAATAAAAAAATGGGTCTATTATCATATAATCCATAAACAAATAACTATTTACATAAATGGAACAAATTATTATAATGATCTTTAACAAAATAAAACATAGTTAAACAATCGGAATATATTAATTAGACAAAATTATATGTTTTATTATTGTAGAATTCAAGGTTTAATTCCAAAAAATAGGGAGTGGAGTGAGATGAAGACTAGCAAGCTCGTATTGGTATCTGCATTTGTAGCCGGATTAATGGTGCTATCAGCCTGCTCAAACAGCAATGAACAGGCTTCGCAGAATGCCTCAAACTCTCCAAGCAGCAAAGGCTCAAGCAATGCAGTGACAACTACAGCAACATCGCTTGAACCAGTTCAAGCAGCAGATTTGTCCAAATTGCCCGATATTGCGAAGAAAAGAACGGATACGATCATCGTTGGGTTAACGGACCCCTCTGGGGCGTTTACGCCTTACTTTCACCAGAGCGGGTATGACGGTAACGTATCCAGCCTCCTGTATACTCCCTTGGTAACTCTGGATGAGAAAGGGCTGCCTGAAGCAGCGATCGCTGAGAGCTGGGATATTAGTGAGGATGAATTAACTTATACCTTTCATCTTGCACAAGATGCCAAGTTTAGCGATGGCTCGCCTCTAACCGCAGAAGACGTGGCCTTCACCTGGACGCTGATCAATGATAAGGCTTATGATGGCGATTCAACATTAAATTCGATAGGGATCAAAGGAGCTAAGGATTATAAGGAAGGGAAGGCAAGCGCGATTAGCGGAATTAAGATTATTGATCCGCATACCATTTCCGCCACAATAGAGAAACCGGATGCTACGGCACTTACGACACTCGGCTCTGCTGTACTCTCCAAGGCTTATTACGGTAAAGACTATAAATTTGGGCAACTGGATTACATAAAGAAGCTTCATGAGAAGCCGCTAGGCAATGGGCCATACAAACTGGATAAGTTTATTCCGGGGCAAGAGGTTCGGTTTGTGGCTAATGAATATTACTATAAAGGCAAACCCAAGACAGAACGGTTTATTTATAAAACCTCTGAAGGCGATGTGTGGCAATACCTGGAGACAGGGGAAGTGGATTATGCCACCTTTAATGCAACCCAGGAGAATTTAGATAAGCTGAAAAGCCTTGGCTTCGTGAACATTATTCCTTACACGCCGAGCAATTACGGATATCTACAGCTAAATTTGGAGCATGAGCAGCTTAAGAGCAAAAAGGTACGTCAGGCGTTGACCTATGGCTTGGACCGTCAAAGTATTTATGTGGATGCCAATCAAGGAGCAGGCCAAGTGGCTAACATTCCTTCTTCTCCAATCTCATGGTCATACACCGAGGAAGGGATTAACCCGTATAAGTTCGATCCCGAGAAGGCCAAGCAGCTGCTGGATGAGGCTGGATGGAAGGAAGGGGCTGGAGGAATCCGCGAGAAGGACGGCAAGAAGCTGACCATTCATTTTCTAGGCAGCAAGAATGCAGGGACCGATACCTTTATCGCTATGGCGAGCGAGAATTATAAAGAAATTGGCGTGGACTTCCAGCCTGAGGTCTTTGCGGACTTTAACGCACTGGTATCCAAAGTGGAGAGCGGCGATTATGACATGGCCTCGTTCTCTACATCCATTCTCTCCGATCCATCGGAAGGGCTTGTGCAATTCGTTGATGGGGAGATCAAGGGTTACAACAATCCTGAATTTAATAAGCTGTATCAACAAGGACTGGAGACCAGTGATATTGAGGCTCGCAAGAAGGTTTATTCCCAGCTGTACAAGATTGCCAATGAAGATCTGCCGGTGATCTTCACAAGCTATAAGAAGACGGTCTCTGCTTATAACGGCAGAATTGAGAATCTTAAGATTAATCCGTTCGTCGGTTTGTCCCAGACTATACCGGCTTGGACACTTAAGTAAATCCAATACACAGCCCCTGTGCCGGAGGTCTTCTTGGCCGGGGGCTGTTAATAACAAGGAGCTATGTTCATGAGCACTTATTTAATTAAGCGACTGACTTATATGCTCATTATTTTACTTGCAGCCTCATTACTTATCTTCAGTTTGTATGCCTTAACGCCTGGTGACTTTGTGAGCGGGAATATGAAGCTGAGTCCTGAGCGCAAAGCAGAGCTTCGGGAGATTTTTGGACTCAACAAGCCGCTGATGGAACGCTATATCACGTGGATGAAGAACGCGCTCCATGGTGATTTTGGATATTCACTGGCCCAACAGAAACCTGTGCTTCAGCTCTTCAATGAGTACATATGGAACTCATTTTTGCTAGCGATTGTGTCTACTTTCTTCACCTGGCTGCTGGCTGTAATTATTGGCGTTATCGCTGCCTATAAGCAATATTCCTGGTTTGACTCCATCGTGATGGTGTTCATTTTTGCGGCAATGTCCATCCCATCCTTCTTTATCGGGTTATTTCTGATCAAGATTCTGGCCGTTGACCTGAAATGGCTGCCTCCTGGAGGAATGCTCACAACCGGAAGCACGGCTACAGGGCTTGCTTACGTAAAAGAAGTGATTCATCACATGACCATCCCCGTCATTGTGATGACCCTGCTGGGGGTGGGCTCATTAACCCGATATTTCAGAGGGAACATGATCGATGTGATCCAGCAGGATTATATTAGAACCGCAAGAGCTAAAGGAATGAAAGAGCGCAAGGTGCTGTTTACACATGCACTGCGCAATGCGCTGCTGCCGGCGATCACGCTGGTGGGGTTTGAGCTGCCTGGCTTGTTCGGGGGTTCCTTGATCATTGAGAAGATCTTCAATTGGCCAGGGATTGGCCAGCTGTATATGTCCTCCTTCTCGGTTAGAGACTACCCGCTTCTGATGGGATTCACGATGTTTATTGCAATTTTAACCGTAATCGGCACTTTGTTGTCCGACATTCTTTATCGTTTAGCTGACCCGCGGGTTAAGCTCTGAGGAGGGGGAACCGATGTCATTCCTTAGCAGTGACGCACCACATGCAGAGAGCTTTACCCCGGAACGGAAGAAGGCCAAGTCCTCACTTTGGCGTACTGCATTTAAAAGTCTCCTGCGGAACAAGCTTGCCGTCACCGGGTTAATTGTTGTGCTGTTTATGTTTCTTGCGTGTTTTATGGGTCCTTTTTTCTCTCCGTATACGGACGGTAGAGTGAACCTAGCCCAGATGAATAGGCCGCCAAGCCTTCACCACTGGCTGGGGACGGATAAGCTGGGCAGAGATGTGCTCACTAGAGTACTGCAGGCGGGTAGAATCTCATTAACGGTCGGATTAGCTTCTATGGTTCTAAGTGTATTTATCGGCTCCATTCTAGGAGCTATTGCGGGGTACTATCGCGGAATTGTAGATCAAGTCGTGATGCGTATTGCGGATCTGCTGCTGACTATTCCCAGCTTGCCGCTGTTATTTATTGCTGGAGCCTTGCTGTCTGATTGGAAAGTGCCTACGGATTACAGGATGTATATTGTGATGGTGATGCTTAGTCTTGTCGGTTGGCCCGGACTGGCCCGAATGGTCAGAGGACAGATGCTCAGCCTTAGGGAGCGGGAATTTATGCAAGCGGCAACAGTACTGGGATTACGAGATCGGCGGAAGCTGTTTCACCACTTGTTGCCTAACATTATCCCTTTGCTAATTGTTATTGCTACCCTCAACATCGGCGGCTCCATCCTGATGGAATCGGTATTAAGCTTCTTCGGTCTCGGGGTCATCCCCCCGACGCCTACCTGGGGGAATATGATTGATACCGCCAATAATCTTATTGATTTTCAGGAGCGTCCTTGGCTGTGGATTCCTCCAGGGTTCTCTATATTTGCTACTGTTATAGCTATTAATTTGTTCGGGGATGGCCTAAGGGACGTCTTGGATCCAAAACATAGGAAGTAGAGGAAGGATTCGTATGGAACAACTGTTGGAGATCGAGCATTTACAAACATTTTTCGAAACCGGGGAAGGCACCGTTAAAGCTGTGGACGATGTGAGTCTACAGATTCGGCGCGGGCAGACGGTTTGTATTGTCGGAGAATCGGGATGCGGCAAGAGCATTACAGCGATGTCGATCATGGGGCTGATTGACAAAACGGCCGGACGCATTACTGGTGGGACTATTCGTTTTGAAGGCGATGATTTGCTCCGAATGTCTAAGAATGAGCTTAGAGCGATCCGGGGTAGTAGGATATCCATGATCTTCCAGGAACCGATGTCCTCGCTTAACCCGGTGCTTACGATCGGTGAGCAAATTATGGAACCGTTAATTGAGCATAAGAAGCTTAGCAAGAAAGAAGCGGCTAAGCGGGCGATTGAATTGATTGAGCTTGTAGAAATCTCACGTCCTGAACAAATATTCAGGTCTTATCCGCATGAGCTGAGCGGGGGGATGCTTCAACGCATAATGATTGCGATGGCGATCTCCTGTGATCCGAAACTGCTTATTGCCGATGAGCCGACAACGGCTCTTGATGTAACCATACAAGCCCAGGTTCTTGATATGCTAAGATCGCTCAAGGAGAAATCAGGCATGTCCATTCTTCTGATCACACATGACCTGGGAGTGGTCGCCGAAATGGCGGATTACGTGGTGGTGATGTACTCTGGGAAGGTCGTTGAGGAGGGCGAGGTCAGCCAATTGTTCGAGTCACCCAAGCATCCTTATACACAGGGGTTGTTAAAATCCAAACCGGCGCTGGATCAGCAGCTATCCGAGCTATACTCTATTCCCGGGCAGGTTCCCAATCCTCTGGACCTTACCGAGTCATGTTATTTCCATGACCGCTGTGAGCACTGCATGGAAGTATGCAGGATCAAAGCCCCTCAATTAAATCGGCTTAATGATGAGCAGCAAGCCGCCTGCTGGTTATATGAAGGGGAGGGGGCTTATGTCTAAAAGTTTACTTGAAGTAAACCATTTGAAGAAGTACTTTCCGATCAAATCCGGCTTGTTCAACCGAACGGTTGGCCAGGTGAAGGCCGTAGATGATATTAGCTTAACGATCAAGCCCGGTGAGACCTATGGGCTTGTTGGCGAGTCAGGCAGCGGTAAGAGTACGGTGGGACGAAGTATTGTCAGATTGGTAGACAAAACAGAGGGAGAAATCTTCTTTGACGGACAGGATATCCATCGTCTTTCGTCTGAGGAGCTAAGGCGCATACGTCCGCGTCTGCAGCTTATTTTTCAAGATCCTTACAGCTCCTTAAACCCCAGAACTCGCGTAGGAGATGCGATCGGGGAACCGCTACTGGATCATGGGCTTATGGCTCGAGGCGAGATCCGTGACCGGGTGAAGGAAGTACTGGAGTTATGCGGATTGTCAACATATCATATCGATCGCTTCCCTCATGAGTTCTCAGGCGGTCAGCGTCAGCGAATTGGTATTGCTCGGGCGCTAGTCCTGAATCCGGATTTGATCATTGCGGATGAGCCGGTTTCGGCTTTGGATGTATCCATCCAAGCACAGATTATTAATCTGTTCAGCAAGCTTCAAGCGAGCCGAGGACTTGCCTATTTATTTATATCCCACGACCTCAGCGTAGTGAAGCATCTATGCACGAGGATTGGAGTCATGTACTTGGGATCTTTAATGGAGACGGGGACACGGGAAGAGCTGTTCAACAATCCGCTTCATCCGTATACTAAGGCATTACTGTCGGCGATTCCCCTCCCGATTCCTAAAATGAAACGGGAACGAATGGTTCTTAAGGGCGATATTCCGAGTCCGGCTAATCCTCCGTCTGGCTGTAAATTCCATACTCGCTGTCCTTATGCCGCGGATATATGTAAGCAGGAGATGCCTATTTTGAGGCCTATCGAGGGCGAACATTCGGTAGCCTGTCATTTTGTTTAGAGGCTGTTCATGCAAGCAACCCCGGACGCTTGAACCCATCAAGCTCCCGGGGTTGCTGCCGTATTAATCTTCATCAGGAGTAGTGTCTGCGGCAATCTCATCATAATTATCGACATTACGCTTGGCGGCCATAGCTGGTGAGTCTGAGTTGCCATACTCTTCAACGGTGTGCCAAGCATCGGCATCATCAAATCGTCCTGCATCCTGCTGACGATATTCCCCGGCTCCTTTGGGGGGAAGGGTCATCACTTCCTCTTCTATCGCCCGCCGCTCGGAGATACTCTTCTCCGGGGTATGTTCAATGCAGAAGGTAGTGTAGGGGAGCGCCTCAAGCCGTTCAAAAGGGATCTCTTGTCCGCAAACTTCGCATTTTCCATAATCTCCAGAGTCCATCAAATCTAGTGCATGATTGATTTGGTTCAGCTGATGATCCAGATTGTCATCAATGGCTAGATCACGGCTTCGCTCAAAGACTTCTGTCCCTACATCCGCAGGATGATTGTCGGCCGCAGACAGTTCTCCTGTAGAGTCGCGCAGGGATTCATCGAGGCCAGGGCCGTTTCCGTTCTCATCAAAATGCTCCTCCAAATCCTGCTTTTCGTCCAGAAGACTTTTCTTCAGCTGATCCAGCTGTGATTCTGTTAGATGACTCATTGTTGACTCCTCCTTGCTGCTAGGGATACTTCTTTCTTAACCGGAAACAGCCATTGCTGACACATAAATCACTCTACAGCAAAGAAGAGAGGGAGTAGAGAAGAACGGGTCTATTCATGCAGATACTTAGTTGAAGATAAGAAAAATCGGCTGAACCTCAGCAGTTAAGCCGAAATCCAGCCGATGATAAGTACTATCCAATGATCCTAAAACGTCTAATTAGAACGCCCAGTTCCCTTTGGAGAATACCGGTTCTTCTTTACCGTCTTCTGTAACACCGTAAATGTCCATCTCTGCAGATCCCACCATGAAATCCACATGGGTAATACTGGTGTTCAAGCCGCGGGCCTCAAGCTCTTCCTGGGATAAGCCTTTACCATCTTGAAGATTAAAGGCATAAGCACTGCCGATGGCCAGGTGGTTGGAGGCATTTTCATCAAACAGGGTGTTGTAGAACAAAATGTTCGATTCTGAAATCGGCGAGTTATGGGGCACCAAAGCCACCTCACCCAGATAATGGGCTCCTTCGTCCAGGGAGATCAGCTGCTTCAGCGTTTCTTCGCCTTGCTTAGCCGTTACGTCCACAATCCGTCCATTCTCAAAGGTTACGGTAAACTCGTCAATAATGTTACCACTGTAGCTCAGCGGCTTGGTGCTGGAAACTTTACCGTTCACACCAGTTTTCTTAGGTGCTGTGAACACTTCTTCTGTTGGCAGGTTGGCAAGGAAAGAATGCCCCTGCTCATTAATGCTGTCAGCAGCTACCCACAAATGGCCCTCTGGAAGCTCGATGGTTAAATCTGTTCCTGGAGCTATGTAATGCAATTTTTTATACTTCTTATTATTGAGGTACTCGGATTTTTCCTTCAAATTGCGAATATGTTTATCCCAGGCTTCGAATGTGTCCGGCTGGTCAATGCGAACGGAACGGAAGATGGCTTCCCAGAGTTTGTCAACCTGCTCGCTTTCTGGTACATTAGGGAACACTTTGGCTGCCCAAGCTTTGGAAGGTACGGCAACGATCGACCAGCTGAATTTATCAGATTGCTGATACTGCCGGTATTTGCTCATCACTTTGCCGGTTGCCTTCTGGAGATTGGTAATGCGGTCATGAGCAACTCCTTTGAGAAGATCGGGATCGGACGACATCACATGCAGGACAGCGGCTCCGCCCTCCACGAGCTCCAGCATTTCTCCGGCATACCACTTGGGTTCATCCGAGAAAGACTCTTCTGCAGCCATATCGTAACGCAAGCGGGTAACGACGTCGTCGCTCCAATTGACTTTGACAAATCTGGCTCCTACTTCGTAGGCCTTCTTGACAATCAGGCGAACCAGTTCCACAGAATCAAGCGCAGCATTGACTATAAGGTTCTGTCCTGGCTGTACGTTGACGCCAACCTTGACAGCCAGTTCGGCGTATTTCTCAAGCTTTTGTTGAAAATCCGACATTTTAGATTCCTCCATTATAATGGTCTATACAAAGACTATTTTACCTTATCTCAACCTGCTCACCAAATCAATATGCTAAGCCTCTAGCAGTTCAAGCACCCATCTGCACCAGGCGATTTCTTGTTCCTCCAAATGCAGCCTTCTGCGATGCACAATATATCGGCCGAAAGCGGGATGGATGGGATTTTCAATCTGTTCGCCAAACTCCTCAATCATGCTATTTAACTTCAGATTTCGGGCTTGCAGTTTCTTCTCATATAACTCGATCCGATCTTCAAATAGCCGCACCGCGGTGCCGCGATCAGACAGCGACAAAGAGTACGCCTTAATAAGGAACTCATCTCTGGACACCGGATGTGCGGGAGCCTTACCGATCCAGGATTTCAATTGGGCTCGTCCACTTTCGGTTATGGTGTAAATCTTCTTGTTAGGCTTGCCCGTCTGCTCTATATTCTCTGCTGTAAGAAATCCTCCGCCCTCTAATTTAGCCAGGAGAGGGTAGATTTGGCTGTGTTTGGCTTGCCAGAATACTTCCATCATTTTTGCGAGTTCATAGCCTGAACAAGGCTTTCGAACGAGCATGGCTAACAATGCGTAAGCTAAACTGTTCATCGGTATGCTTCGACTCCTTCTCAAATTAAAAAACAATGCCGAATTTGTGTTAAAAGTGGTAGGATAATTTGGGACACAGGTGTTCATTAGAAATCATCTTTATCATTATAGTCTTTTCTTTATTATATTACATGTTATGGAGGGAAGAGTTAGTTGTTAAAAAGTCGAATAATCAATATACGAACCAAAATCCTGTTTGGTTACTTTATTGTTGTGCTTTCCGTGGGTTTGTCTCTATGGATGGTATCAGCACGTATTGAATCACTTCAGCAGGAGACAGACTTTTTGAATAGCCATGATCTGGAAGTACATAATTTGACCAATGATATTGAGAAATGGGTACTGGACATGGAGACCGCTCAGCGCGGGTACCTATTGTCCGGAGATGAAAGCTATTTGGTTCCTTATAACAATGCGCTAAGCACCTGAAACCTGTCCTACAGCAAGCTGGAAGACTTGATATCCGATAATCCGAATCAGCTCAAAAATCTGGAAGGGATCAAGAACCACATTGAGAAGTGGATTCGAATCGCAGGCGAGCCGTCTATTCATTACAAGCAGCAGGGGAATGAAGAGCAAATTCGTGCTTTCTTCTCTAATGATCCGGGAAAACCGATTATCGATAAAATTCGTGTAGAGTTTGATGCTTTCCGCACAACAGAGAAAGAACTCACTACAGCACGAATTGAGAAGCTTGCGGAGGGAAACGATCGGCTGATTGGTTTTATTGTACTTCTCTGGATCGCCGTAGCCGGCATTGCGGTCGGAAGCGGAATCGTGGTTTCAGGCAATATTGTTAGCTCAGTACGGCAAGTAATGAACGTGATCCGAGAAATTAGTATAGGTGGAAATCTATCAAAGCGTATCCATGTCCGTACTAAGGATGAAATTGGGGAACTTGGCCATGCAGCGAACGATCTCCTAAGTGAGGTGGAGAAAACCAATTCAGAGAAGGACCGCTTGAATGAGCTTTCAGCCAGTTTACAGAACGCGCTGGAGCCCAGTGCTTTAACGGCTGTACTGTTGAATCGTCTAACAGAGCTGTTTCAGGCTGCTGCCGGTGCGGTATATTTAGCTACAGAGGATCAACGCTTAAGACAGGATGCTGTCTATGCTGGTCAGAACGGATTCAATCCTGGGGAGCTCAAGATCAATTATGGTGAAGGCTTAGTCGGTCAATGTGCATTAGACAAGAAGATGATCTGTCTGGATCATGTTCCTGGAGACTATCTTAAGGTCCATTCAGGCTTGGGGAGTATGACGCCGTTTCATTTACTGCTGGCTCCGGTCATCTTCGAGCAGGAGACGGTTGCCGTAGTGGAATTGGCCCTGCTTAAGCCTCTAGAGCAAAGACAAATGGCTTTCCTAGATCAGCTGTTAGGCATTGCAGGCGTTGCCGTTCATTCTTGCTTAAGACGAATGGAGATCAATCGCCTATATCGTGAATCTCAAACCATGAATGAAGAGCTCCAGGTGCAGACCGAGGAGCTTCAATCACAGGCTGAAGAATTACAGGCCCAGACGGAAGAGCTGACGATGCAGGCTGAAGAGCTTCAAATTCTGAATGAACGGCTTGAAGTGCAGAAGGCCGAGGCCGAGGAATCGGCGAACAGCCTTGATCGGCTGGCGAAGGAGCTGGAGAAGAGCTCAAATTACAAATCGGAATTTCTGGCCAATATGTCCCATGAGCTGCGCACTCCGCTGAACAGTATGCTTATTCTGTCTCAAATTCTTGCTGAGAATCAAGGGGGGCGGCTCTCTGAGGAGGAAAAAAACTACGCTTCCATCATTCATAGCTCGGGTGAAGACCTGTTGAATCTGATTAATGATATTCTGGACCTCTCGAAGGTAGAGGCAGGGCAGATGAGCGTGGAGAAAAATGCGGTGGCGGTAGTGGAACTGCCGAATATCCTGAGGAATTATTTTCAGGCAACGGCCGACAATAAGCACCTTAGCTTTGGGATTCACTGTGCTGAGGATGTACCTGAGATCATCTACACGGATGAGCAGCGCCTGCTGCAAATTCTCAAAAATCTTCTGTCCAACGCGTTTAAATTCACGCATCAAGGTGAAGTATCATTAACAATTGCACGGATCAGGAATCCCAAGCTTCAAGGAATTGAGATCGAAGGGGAGGCTCTCTCCTTCAAAGTCAAAGACTCGGGCATAGGCATTGCTGCAGAGCACAAGGAAGGAATCTTTGAGGCCTTCCGTCAGGCGGATGGGGCTATCTCCAGAAAATATGGCGGAACAGGACTCGGCCTGTCCATCTCTCTGAATCTGACCCGTCTGTTAGGAGGCGAGCTGAGCGCAGAAAGCGAGGAGGGCGTTGGCAGCACCTTTACCTTACTTCTTCCTGTAAATGCGCCCTATACCCCCATGAGAAGCTCGGAGGAATCACTCATGGCGCTTGCTGAGGTTGCGGCAGCAGAGGAGGCAGCCACTTCTGTATCGGCTGGGCTCGAAATATCAGGCCTAGAAGGGGGAGGATTGGATCAGGGATATGAGATTTTGCAGGGGAAAACCGTCCTAGTCGTTGACGATGATATCCGAAATGTATATGCACTGACGACGGCCCTTGAGAAATTCAAGATGCAAGTGCTTATTGCTCAAAATGGCTATGAGTGTCTGGAGGTACTTACTAAAGAGAAGGTAGACATCGTCCTGATGGATATTATGATGCCGGAGATGGACGGCTATCAGGCGATGCAGGAAATTCGAAGTACCCTCCAATTATCCGAGCTGCCGATCATTGCTTTGACGGCCAAAGCGATGAAGGAGGACCGGGAGAAGTCCATAGCTTCCGGAGCTAATGATTATGTCAGCAAGCCGCTGGATTTGGAGCATGTCTTGAAGCTCATGAAGGTCTGGCTTGATGAATCTAATATTACGCTCTCCTAGAGAGAGCCAGAAGGAGAATAGGAATGAATATCACCATTACGAATGCGACAATGACAATAGAAGCGGAGGGTTCCTTTCTGGGGAGTACGGTTTTTACGGTTGAAGGACATGATGTTCCTTACGAGATCACGTTCTTCAGTAAGAACGGGAAGGATTGGGACTATAGTCTTCATTTCTTTGACGAATCAGGCGATGAGGACAAGATGCTTCTTGTAGATGAATATATTGAAGGCGATAACGATTCTTTTGATGACTTGCTTGATGCTGCGATTGATACAATGCCTGGAGAAGGGGAGTAATCCCCTTTTTATCGTTATTAATTCGCTGACTAGGATGCGTAAAGGTTAAGGAGGGGTATCTATGCCACAGAAGCCTTTTTACCGAATATCACTGGCTATCATCATGGTTCTAACGATTGTCTATCTGCTGCACAAGGTCAGCTTCGTGTTTAACCCGCTGGTGACCATTGTCTCCATCCTCATAGTTCCGGTTAGTGTATCTGTATTTTTATACTATCTGTTAAGACCCGTAGTGCATTATCTGGACAAGAAAAATGTGAAGCGCATGCTCTCGGTTCTGTTGATTTATTTGGTTATCATCGGCCTGCTTACCGTATTCTTTATCGTGGTCTGGCCGCCTCTGAGAAATCAGATTCAGCAATTTATCAATAATGTGCCGAACTTGATTAACGGGCTCAGTGCTCAATTTAATGAAATCCAGAAAAGCAAATATTTCGCAATGATTAACAACGGCTCAGAGATTACCAGCAAAATAACGGAGTACATTAATGAAGCTGTATCCATGCTTACTGCGTCCTTGACACACTTCTTCTCTTTTATTAGCGATTTCTTTATTGTGGTGGGGACTGTACCGATTATTCTTTACTATTTATTAAAAGAAGACGGGAACATATCGCCCGCTCTCCTGCGGATGGTTCCCTCCAAATTCCGCAAGGATGGCAAGCAGGTATCTGAAGAAATTGACCATGCGCTCAGCGGATTTATCGCCGGAAGAATTATCAGCTCGTTTCTCTTGGGATTGCTCAGCTTTATCGGCTTCCTGATTATCGGGCTTCCTTATCCGCTGATGCTTGCGCTCGTGTGTGCTATATTTAACTTTATCCCGTATTTCGGACCGATCCTAGGCGCTATTCCTTGTGTGATCGTTGCCTTTACAGAATCTACAACCATGGTGCTCTGGGTCATTGTAGTGGTATTTGTGGCCCAGCAGATTGAAGGAAACTTGATATCACCGTATATTTACGGGAAGACCATTAATATCCATCCGCTAACTACGGTGGTCTTGATCTTGATTGCCGGTGATATTGCCGGGATTCTTGGTATGTTGCTCGCGATCCCACTGTATATGATGGCTAAAATCCTAGTGGTGAAGATTTATCATATTTTCCTGTCCGATAAAGTCGAGGAAATAGTGGACTGATCCCGTATAGGGTGAAAAAGTGACAGATATCATATCCCCTCCTTGTTTTTTTAAGAGATGATGGAATCAAGATATCGCTTTCCATTACTCTATCGGAGGTCGATGAGCATGTCATTTGTCGCCAAGGGCGGTAAATTTATTTATGCATGGAGCATGATCGGGTCCGACGGTAGCTTCTACCTGCCGGAGCAAGCCCTGCAGGAATATCATATTCAGCCGGGAACCCCTATTATTCTCATGTCCGGGCGTAACACGTCAAGGGGATTTAGTGTTGTATGTAAGGAGCTTATCGGGAATTCACCGTTAGCAACCATTTTTGCTAATGTCCCCCAGCTCATGAACTTCTCTGTGGAAGAGGGTCGTGTTCTGAAATTCAAAGAGCGCTTGTTCTGCTGGGTTCATCTAAACCATGACCGAATCTTCCACCTTCCATTGAAGTCGCTAAAGCAATTTGGACTTGCCCCCGGTGATAAGCTGCTTTGCCTGCGTACTTGTCATCTTTCATTCTCTTGTCTGAGCGAAGGGCCTTATGTGGAGAGGGCAGAATCAGTGGGAGATATTAAGATTTATAACGCTTTACATGAAGCAGACAGATGATCGCTATATATCATTACACCGGCCGATCGGACTCCGATCGGTTTTTTTGTACGGTTTCAGGTATTTGACGATAAGGAAGAGGATGGTACTAAGGTGATCCTCAAGCCTTAATCGTTATATGAGAGGGCAGCTTTCGTTCTGCTGGATGAAAGCTGCCCTGTTCAATGGGTATAATTGTCTTGCTAAAAGGATGTCAAATCCGTTACTTTTAGGTTAATATATAACTATATACATAATTATAATTAATGCGGTTGTTATAGAGGAGTAGATCATACCATGGGGAATTATATTGATGAGGGGCTTGATTGGCTTTTGAGCACCCTTCAGCTTGACGGTTACGCCGTTCTCATGATCACGCTCCCACTTGCCGTGATTCAGGCTTTTCTAGGCATTTATCCGTTTGCGGCATTGATTATGCTTCATATTTCCGCGCTGGGCTTAGGCAGCGGGCTGCTTGTCAGCTGGGGCGTCGGAATTATCTCAACACTGATTGTATACTTGGTGTTTGAACGTTTTTTCTCTGAATGGTTTCAGCGTAAATGGCTGAACAAGCTAAAGCGCTATTCAAGGTGGCAGAGCTATATGGACCACTACGGGATTTGGGCACTGATCGTGTTGCGAACTCTGCCAATCATGCCGAATAACCTGGTTTCTTTTATGGCGTCTGTATCTTCCATCCGGTTTCGGGGTTACGTTTGGTCAAGTGTGTGGGGGATGCTGTCCCACATTTGGTTGTTTGGTATCTTAAGCTCGACCGTTTTGGCACCACAGGTTAATGTAGCTGTATTGATCATGTCCTACGTCATTTTTTGCGGGTTAATGCTGGCGGTTTTTGCCGTTCAGCAGGTTTTCTTTGTCAAGCAAATGCGTAAAAAAGTGGATGGCCCATCAGTCTCAGAACCCCCGCAGAGTATTGCAAAATAAACCATGTAAAGAAAAGGACGTCTATAACAGATGTCCTTTTTTTATGGGTCTGAAGTCGTATTTTGTTGCATTACCGAAATAAAGCTTGAATTTTGTGATAAGATGTGGAAGGCAAATTTTAACTTCAAAAGGAAGGTTTGAATTACATTGATTAGTAGAGGGAAGATGTATAAGAAGGCAGGAGCTGTATTACTTCTCAGCGCAGCGCTATTATGGACAACCCACCCGTCCAGTACGTATGCGACTGAAGGGACAAGCAATATCTCAGGCTCCCAGACAGAGTCTCAAGCCGAATTGAATTGGATTGATGGGACTGGGCAGGAAGTCAAAGTTGGAGATTTAGCAAAGCTTAAGCTTGATCCTGATTTTCTATTCTTGAACGGTGCTGATGCACAGACCCTTCAACGGCAAAATGGCGGCAATCCAACAGGACTTGAAATCGGGGCTGTGTTCCCGAAATCCGAGGATGCCGTTTGGGGACTTTTTTTCGAATATGAAGAGCCAGGGCATGTGGAAGATAGTGAAAAGGATGACATTGATGCCGATGCATTGCTGGAAAGCTACAAACAGGGTACCGAAGAGGCGAACAAGACATTAACGCCTGAAAATCAACTATTTATAGATGGCTGGGATACACCGCCCAAATATGATGATCGGACGCACAATTTGAGCTGGTCACTGCTTGGACATGATTCGACACAACATAAACTGATCAACTACAATGTCCGTCTTCTTACACGTGAGGGATACATATCAGCCATTCTCGTCTCCGATCCGGAGCATCTAGCTGCAGACCGGGCAACCATGGAGAGCAAGATATTAAGCAATTTCTCCATTGTAGAAGGTCAGCGTTATCAGGATTTCAATAAATCTACAGATAAAAAAGCCAAGTACGGCTTGACAGGATTGATACTCGGAGGCGCAGGCTTGGTAGTTGCCAAGAAGACCGGCTTGCTGGCCATGATTTTGCTGGCCCTGAAGAAGGTATGGTTTGTAATTATTGCGGGGATTGTGGCCCTTTGGAAATTCATCTCGTCCGGAATTAAGAAGAAAAAACAGGCAAGGCACCAATATGATCAGCCGGATACCCCACCTGAGGATCGAATGGAAATAAGGTAAGTAGGAGGAAGACGTTCACATCGTGAGCGTCTTTTCTAATTTTCTCATAATGCTATTGGCGAAGCGTTGACCAAGCTTCCTGATTTATCTACAATTTAACTACAAAACTAGAGATGCGCAGAAAAGAGGCTAAAACAATGAATAAGAACCGTCTGGGAAGCTCAGATTTATGGATATCTGAGGTAGGGCTTGGATGCATGTCCCTTGGAACCGATATGGAATTTGGAACTAAACTTATCCATCAAGCGATGGATCTCGGCGTCAACTTCTTAGATACAGCCGATTTGTATGACAGCGGACGCAATGAAGAGGTTGTGGGCGAGGCCATTCGCGGAAGAAGGCAGGATGTTGTGATCGCTACCAAGGTTGGGAATCGTCGAATTCCCGGAAGGGAAGGCTGGGTATGGGACCCTTCCAAGGACTATATCCTGAATGCCGTGAAGGAAAGCTTACGCAGACTTGGGACAGATTATATAGATCTGTATCAGCTTCATGGCGGCACACTGGATGATCCTATTGATGAGACCATTGAGGCTTTTGAGCAGCTGCAGAAAGAAGGGCTTATTCGGTATTACGGTATCTCCTCCATACGCCCCAATGTCATAAGGGAATACGTAAGCCGTTCGCGGATCGTAAGTGTAATGAACCAATACAGTCTGCTGGACCGCCGCGCCGAGGAAGAAGTTCTGCCGCTCCTTGAGAAAAACGGCATCGGGCTTATCGCCAGAGGACCGCTTGCAGGCGGCAGATTAGCGGGAACTGGAGAAACAAAGGTTCAAGACGGTTATTTGGATTACAGTTCTGAAGAGCTGAAGCAGGTTCGCTTGCAGCTAAGAGAACTTGCAGGTAGCCCGGAAGATATGGGAACTATAGCTATTCGTTACAGCCTCCAGCATCCTGCTGTTGCTGCTGCCATTCCAGGAGCGAGCTCTGTGAATCAGCTGCTGGATAATATCCGCGCAGCAAAGCGGGGCACCTTAACGGAGACGGAATATTCGAAGCTTCAGAGCATTAGTAAGCCTAATCAATACGAGAACCATCGTTAGCAGCAGGCTTCCTCGCGAAGCTCCAGCTGCCAAGAAGGGAGGTACTAATCTTGAAATACGAGCTAGGATCATGCCTGCTTCAGCAGAGGCTCGGCCAAGCGGGCTTATCCATCCAAGCGCTGGCAGCGGAGCTCAAGATCAGGCCGGAGCGCTTGATGGATTATATGGAGGACCGCAGGGTGATGCCGTTAAAGACAGCCCTTTCAATTGCGGCTACACTGAACTGCGATCCCTCCGACCTGTATGAATTAATTCCCCAGCAGTAGTGCTAGGGATACGCGATGAACGAACAAATGGGAGCATGGAGGTACCGATAAATGTACCGGATTTATATCGTGGAGGATGATGTCAAAATCCGTACGATTCTTAAGAAGACGCTGGAGAAATACGGGCTAGAAGCTTTGACGGCGACTGGTTTCAAGGAATTGATGCCCGAACTGATAGAATATGATCCGCACCTGGTGCTGCTGGATATTAATCTGCCTTACTACGATGGGTATTACTGGTGTAGGCAAATTCGCGCACGTTCGAATTTGCCCATTATCTTTCTCTCAGCACGATCTGGAGAGATGGATCAGGTCATGGCGATTGAGCATGGCGGGGATGATTATATCACGAAGCCAATTCGGCTGGAGCTTCTGATCGCTAAAGTTAAAGGTGTCCTTCGCAGGGCATATGGGGAATATGCCAAACAGATGAATGAGGCCTATGAGAAGACTTCGGAGTTATCCCTCAATATGGTGGAGGCCGCTGGGCTAAGACTCGATTTAGGGCGAAATGAACTGCATTTCCAGGGCTCTCTAGTTACCCTAACCCAAAATGAACAGCTGCTAGCCCGATGCCTCCTTGAACGTTACGCGAGCATTGTCTCCAGGGAGAAGCTTCTGGAATGCTTATGGAACGATACTCAATTCGTCGACGACAATACACTAACCGTTAACGTTACTCGTCTCCGCAAGAAGCTAGAAGAGATTGGACTGCCTCATGCCATTGTTACTGTCCGCGGCCAGGGGTATAGGCTGGATGCTGAAGATCCTGGAAGACTAGGGACTGCGCCATGAGAAAACGAACTGCTTATCGGTTTGTTAAGGATCGCTTAGGCTATCTCCTGCTTAGCGTAATCCTGTCAGGATTGGGAGTGGGACTGCTGCTGCTAGAGAGATTGAGAACCTCTACCGGCATAGAGAAGGGCACGATGATTTACTATGGAATCTTATGCATTCTAATAATCATCGCCTGGTTCTCTATGGATTATATTCGGCATCGAAGGTATCTTGGGCAGCTTGAGCTGGCCGTTAGGGATAAGGAAAGCTTGCCAACCGTGATTGGGCTCAGTGCCCCTGTCTCACATGAGCAGCATCTTGTCGTCCAGCTGATGAAGCAGCAGCACGCTATTTATCTGAGCGAATTAGGGAGATATCGAAGAGAGCAGGAGCTTCACAACCACTTTGTGCTCCAATGGGTACACCACATGAAGACACCTGTATCTGTCATAGACCTCTTGGCTCAGGAGGGTGAACAAGAAAGCTTGTTAACCGAGCAGGAGCAGAAGGAGTTGTTTAGGAACCTCCAGGAAGAAACAGACCGATTAAATCATGGTCTAGAGCTGATGCTCCATACAGCAAGGCTTGGTAAGTTTGAAATGGATCTTCGGCCATCTACCATCGCGCTTCATGACCTAATACGGAAGACAGTGAATACATATAAGCATTTGTGCATTCGTCATAGCATTTTCCCGGAGATTCAAGGCCAAATGTGGGTGCAGAGTGATGTAAAGTGGCTGACTGTTGTACTTCATCAATTGATCAGTAATTCAATAAAATACAGCAAGAGCAAGCCGGGTGTAAAACAGTTACAATTTCGATTGTTTGCTGCAGTTGCAGACGGCACCAAATCTCTGGAGGTTGTTGACAACGGTATTGGGATAGCAGCACATGACCTGCCAAGAATCTTTGATGCCTTTTTTACAGGGGAAGATCGCCATGAGTCCGGAGAATCTACAGGTATGGGCCTTTATTTGGCCAAACAGGCTTGCAGCCGATTGGGACACGGGCTTACGGCCGAATCGGAGAGGGGAGCCTGGACGAAAATGACCGTTCTTTTTCATGGTCAGACTTTTCCGGAGAACGGAAGAAGAGAGGAAAGTGACAGAAACGTAAGGAAGTTTGCAAGGAATATCGATGAGTCCTTCCCGGGTAACCATGATAAGGTGGAGAAGAGCTAGTCATTACAGCGATCGGGAGGTTCACTCACTTGAACGTTATACTACAGGCACAGGCACTTAGTAAATATTATAATTCCAGAGGAAATGTCATTTACAGAGCATTGGATGATATTGATCTCACGATTGAAGCCGGTGATTTTGTTGGGGTTATGGGTCCTTCGGGCAGCGGAAAGACTACCTTGCTTAATCTGCTAGCAGGCCTTGATGAACCGACATCAGGAAAGATTGAGGTCAATGGGATGGAACTCAGTCTATTAAGCGATCAAGAGCTTGCCCTTTTTCGCCGCCGGGAACTGGGATATATTTTTCAAGATTTCAATCTGCTGGATACTCTGTCTGTAAAAGAAAATATTATTCTTCCTCTCGTCCTTGAAGGGTTGCCTCCACAGGATATAGAGTATAGCTTACAGCCCTTGCTTCACAGCTTACGCCTTGAACAGCTTGTGGATAAGCGGACCTATGAAATTTCAGGAGGGCAAAAGCAGCGAGCCGCGATTGCAAGGGCTGTTATTCATAACCCTTCTTTGCTATTGGCAGATGAGCTGACAGGTAATCTTGATTCCAGAGCAGCCAAAGAAGTTATGGAATCCCTTAGAAGCATGAACGAAGCAAAGCAGGCTACGATACTCTTGGTGACCCATGATCCTTTCTCAGCCAGCTATTGTAAAAGAATTCTGTTTATCAAGGACGGCCGTTTATTCTCTGAAATTCGCAGAGGCGTAAATCGGCAGGCTTTTTACCAGCAGATTCTGGACTGCTTGAGTGTATTGGGAGGGAATTTTGATGACGTTCCGTTCACTGGCGCTTAGCAGTATCAAAGGAAATCTAAGAGCCTACAGCGCATTTTTTATGAGCAGCGGGTTTTCAGTAATGCTATTCTATATTTATGCATCATTTATTGAACACCCTGCCGTGATCAGGGGCGAGATTATCGCCGCAAATCAGATTAGGACGGCCATGCGGCTATGTGAGTACATCATCATTATATTTTCGGTTCTATTCATGATATATTCGAATTCCGCCTTTCTGAAGACCAGAAAAAAGGAGTTCGGACTCTACAGCTTATTTGGGATGACACGCCAGCAGCTTCGTCGGTTTATCTTCCAAGAGAGTATGATAATAGCTACTATGGCTATAGTCCTCGGAACAGGGCTTGGAATCTTATTCAGCAAGCTGTTTTATATGGGCTTGGCAGTTCTTCTGGACATGAATCAGCCGATACCGTTCATAGTGCCGCTTCGGGCGGTAGTCCTTACGATTGCTTGCTTTCTTATGCTGTGCCTTTTGGTTTCAGCAGGCAATGCTATCAGCGTAGGTAGGACACAAATTCTGGACCTGTTAAAGGCCAGCGTTAAATCAAAATCTCGATTCGTATACTCCAGGCCGCTCGCCGTATTGTCCGTAGTGTGCTTAGCAGCCGGATATACGCTTGCATTGACAATTCAAGTGAAATATTTCGAATACACAGCGTTTCTGGTGTTGATGCTGGTGCTTCTAGGGACTTATCTGTTGTACACCCAGTTAAGCACAGGGGTGATACAGTTCATTCAGCGGCGGTATTCGCTGTATTACCATCGCATCAATATGGTGCTTGTTGCGCAGCTCGGATACAAGCTTAAGGACTACGCGCGTATGCTCTTTATCGTGTCGGTCATGAGCTCTGTTATTCTAACATCGTCGGGTGCGATGTACCTCCTGTGGCGGTCCGTTCAATTTGACGGTTACCGAACCCAATATGAAAATCCACAATCGTTATTATCGCTCACCCTATTTATTGGGATGTTTATTAGTTTTCTGTTCTTCATTGCTGCGGGAAGTATCATTTATTTCAAGCAGTACACTGAGCTAGAAGAGGACCGTAGACAATTTCAGGCGCTTATTCGGATGGGCATGACCCTATCTGAGGTACGAGGCTTGGTACGAATGCAAATGGGTATAATCTTCTTTCTTCCTTGTGCGGTAGGGATTCTAAATTCTTTAGTAGCCATGTGGGCTATGGATAGGCTGCTCTCTTTGTCCAACTGGGGTTATTCCCTTGTGATTATTGGAATTTATTTGTTAATGCAGGGGACTTACTATACTTTAACCTGCAAGGATTATACGAGAAGTGTCTTGCAGGGATCCACGTTGGCCAGCAAATAGGGTTGACCTTTTAGTAGCTATCCTATAAAATGCAACTTGTGCAATTTCATACGACGTCTGTATAACCTCAATAATATGGTTTGAGGGTCTCTACCAGGAACCGATAAATCCTGATTACAAGCGAAAGTGTATTCTTACCTTCCCTTGTAATCAGGATTTTTTTTGTATCGACGAGTACAGCAGACGTTAATATTTAACTAAATAAGGAGCAATCGGTCATGAATCTTAAAATTTTCGTATTGACCATAGCCACGTTTACGGTAGGCTTGGTCGAGTTGATTATTGGCGGTGTTCTGCCTATGATTGCAGGCGACTTAAATGTCTCACTAAGCACAGCAGGACAGCTGATTACCATTTATGCGCTTGTGTATGCAATATCCGGTCCAACACTGCTTGCCGTCACCGGAAGAGTGGAACGGAAGAAGCTTTACTTATGGTCCATGCTAATTTTTACAGCAGGTAGTTTGCTGGCCGCATGGAGTCCTAATTATGCCGTATTGTTCGCCACAAGAATTATTACCGCAGCCAGCGGCTCGTTGATTGTTACTCTCTCTTTAACGATTGCCGTCAAAATCGTGCCAAAAGAATTTCAGGCCCGTGTCATTGGCATTATCTCCATGGGAGTCAGCTCTTCCATCGTGCTCGGGGTTCCCTTGGGGGTCGTAGCAGAGGATTATCTTGGCTGGAGGATTCTATTCCTGATCATTGGCCTGCTAACTCTGGTAGCCATGGTCACTATACATCTATTTTTAGGGAAAATTCTAACAGAACAAAATGTGCCGCTTAAGTCTCAGCTCTCCTCTTTAAAGGACGTCAAAATTATAAGCGCACATCTGGTCACCACCTTAACGCTTGCTGGCCACTATACGCTGTATGCTTACTTTACTCCGTTTCTTGAGAGTACGATGCATCTGAATGCCTTCTGGATCAGTGCAGCCTATTTCGTATTCGGCCTCGCTGCGGTCAGCGGCGGATTGATTGGCGGCGTATTGTCCGACAAGCTTGGCAGCCGTAAGAGTATCTTAATCGTTGTGGGAGCATTCATTGCCGTCCTCTTCCTGCTGCCGCTCTCAACACAGAGTAAACTGTTGTTTACTGTGGTGCTCTTTATTTGGGGGGTTCTCAGCTGGGCGCTGTCCCCGGCGCAGCAAAGCTATCTTATTCAAAACGCTCCGGGCTCCTCGGATATACAGCAAAGTTTTAATTTCTCGGCCCTCCAAGTGGGGATTGCCGTCGGATCGGGCCTAGGCGGTGTCGTGATTGATCACTCGTCCTCTATTCAGAGCAATGCTTGGGTCGGCGGGGGATTGATGATTCTTGCTTTCCTATGTGCGATCTACTCTCTTACGAGACCGGCAAAATTAAAAAGGAGCACACAAAAGCACGAAAGCCTTGAGCACCAGCAGATGACAGGTACAAGCATCTAAGATTAATTTTGCGGGAATAATTCATTTAGGGCAGTCGTATCCACAACTTGATGGATAGGCTGCTTATTTTTTAAGATCAGAATGAACATCCTTAATGATTTGCATTAGAACTATATACGCGTTAAAGTAAAATTAAGACTTCAGGACCCTTCTCCAAGGAGGAGGTCTCTTATGACCCGTACATACGATCCTAACCAGGAGCTTACTCGAACACAAGGAAGGAAATCAAAATCATGAAAACACCTCAAATTGAACAGATCAAGACGATGAGAAACGAAATTGTCCGCTTTATGATGAAATACAAGTTCGCACTTGATGAAATTGAGACGAAAATTGAAATTCTAAAGGAAGAGTTCCACTCGCTGCATGATTATAGTCCGATTGAGCATACCAAATCCAGACTGAAGTCTCCTGAGAGTATTATGAAGAAGCTGATGCGGAAAAAATGCGGCTTCTCCTTAGAAGCTATTGAGCAGGAAATTCACGATATTGCAGGCCTTCGGATCACATGTTCCTTCATTTCTGATATTTATCAGGTTAGTGAGATGTTGCAGAAGCAAAACGACCTTAAGGTATTAAAGGTCAAGGATTACATCAAGAATCCTAAGCCGAACGGTTATCAAAGCTTGCATTTGCTTGTTGAAGTGCCTGTCTTCTTGTCAGACCGGGTGGAGCATGTATGTGTGGAAGTCCAAATCCGCACGATTGCCATGGATTTCTGGGCCAGTCTGGAGCATAAGATCTTCTATAAATATAATCAGGAGGTTCCTGAGAACCTGCTTCGTGAGCTTAAGATGGCTGCTGACTCTGCGAATGCGCTCGATCATCAGATGGAGCGTCTGCATCGTGAGATTAAGCAGATTAAGGATGCACAGCAGGAGCAGGAGCTTCAGGAGCTTCGCCGTATTACCATAAGCGATCGGGAGTTCCATGTTCCGGCCGCACTGCTTGACATGTTTAGTGTCGACAGTGAACCAAGAGAATAAAAAAACTACATTATTATCATTCAAAGGACGAGGCCGCTAACAGCTGTTAGCGGCCTTGCTGCGTCTCGGACGCAATTGTCAGAGGGGTTCATTTGTGTAATTGTTTAATACTTTGGAGCAATGGGTATTAGAATTGTTAAATTGTAGAATGGTGATAATACTGACAACCTTAATAAGAAGGAGAGCGTCCAGATGAAAACAACAATTGCGGATCAAGTTCTAGAAGCTTTACTAAATGCCGGAGTCAAACGCATCTACGGGATTGTAGGTGATTCGCTTAATGCCATACTGGATTCGATCCGCCGATCGGAACAAATTGAATGGATTCATGTTCGTCATGAGGAGGTAGCTGCTTTTGCAGCCGGTGCGGATGCAGATCTTACAGGCAGTATTGCAGTCTGTGCAGGCAGCAGCGGCCCCGGTAATATGCACTTGATCAACGGGCTATATGATTGTCATCGCAACCGGGTCCCTGTACTAGCCATTGCCGCTCATATTCCGAGTGATGAATTCGGCAGTGATTACTTCCAGGAGACCCATCCTGAGAGGCTGTTTCAGGAATGCAGCCATTTCTGTGAAATCATCACGACGCCTAGGCAGATGCCGCGTACGTTAACGATGGCAATACAAACCGCGGTTGCCCGCTCTGGGGTGTCAGTAATCATCCTGCCAGGGGATGTGGCCGCGCTTAATGCCTCTGACCAGCCTGTTCCGGAACATGTGTACCATGTGACCAAGCCGGTGGTTCAGCCTTCGGATTCGGAGATCCGGAAGCTGGCAGACTATTTGAATCAAGACAAAAAAATCACTCTTCTCTGCGGTTCCGGCTGCGCAGGTGCTCAGGCACAGTTAATGGAGCTCTGTGATCGATTGAAATCACCCATGGTGATCGCACTACGAGGTAAGGAACATTTAGAATATGATAATCCTTACCTTGTTGGTCTGACAGGACTGATTGGGTATTCTTCGGGCTACCACGCGATGATGGATTGCGATATTCTGCTAATGCTGGGCACCGATTTCCCTTATCGACAGTTCTACCCGGAGCATGCCATTAAGCTTCAGGTCGATCTTCAGTCCTCACACTTAGGGCGCAGGACGAAGCTTGACCTCGGATTATGCGGAGATGTGAAAGCCACAATAGAAGCATTGCTGCCTCATCTCACCACAGAGCATAGCAGCAAGCATCTGGAGAAGTGTGTTGACAGGTATGCTAAAGTACGCAAGGACCTGGATGAACTGGCTGTTGGTAAGCCGGGTAGGAAGCCGATTCATCCTCAATATCTGACAAAGGTGATCAGTGATACGGCTGCTGAAAATGCGATCTTTACATGCGATGTTGGCACTCCAACAGTATGGGCGGCACGCTATCTTGAAATGAATCCCAGCCGCAGGCTGCTCGGCTCCTTTAATCATGGCACGATGGCCAATGCACTCCCGCAAGCGATTGGCGCACAAGTCTCCAATCCGAATCGGCTAGTGGTTTCCTTATCCGGTGATGGGGGACTAACGATGCTGATGGGGGATCTGTTGACCCTGAAGCAGCATCAGCTTCCGATCAAGGTCGTGGTATTCAATAATGGAGCTCTCGGCTTCGTAGAGCTGGAGATGAAAGCCGCCGGCTTCCTGGAATCGGGAACAGAGCTCGTGAATCCCAACTTTGCTAAGGTGGCAGAGGCAATGGAGATTAAGGGGATACGTGTCGAGGACCCGGCTGAACTTCCAGAAGCTATGAAGCAAGCCTTCGACCATCCGGGGCCTGTACTTGTTGATGTTGTAGTGAACCGCCAGGAGCTGTCACTTCCGCCGCGCATCAATTTGAAACAGGCGGAGGGCTTTACCTTGTGGATGATGAAGGCGGTGCTGAATGGCCGAGGGGATGAACTGATTGAACTGGCGAAAACTAATCTGCTGCGCTGAGTAATCCCTTTGATTAACTGGGAACATCCCCCAATGAATAAGTTTCCCTGGAAAATGAATACTAATGGTGAGACTTTACGGTTTTAAAGGGGGCGTAAGCTTGGGAAGTAAATTGCTTATCGCGGCTTTAGGCGGCGTCAATGAGATCGGGAAAAACATGTATTTTATTGAGTACGGCCAAGATATTGTGGTTATAGATTGCGGGTCCAAATTTCCTGATGAGAACCTGCCAGGTATCGATTTGATTGTCCCGGATATCACTTACTTGTTGGAAAACCAAGAGAGGGTCAGAGCGCTTATCGTGACCCATGGACATGAGGATCACATTGGCGGGATTCCTTATTTTCTTAAGCAATTGAATGTACCCGTATACGGGGCTCAGCTGACTCTGGGTCTCATTAAGATCAAATTAAAAGAGCATGGCATTCTTAGAGACGCGATGCTCCACGTCATCAATGCGGATTCAACCGTGGATTGCGGAGCAATACGTGCGACATTCTTCGCTACCAGTCACAGCATCCCTGATTGCCTTGGTGTCTTCTTCCAGACGCCGGAAGGCAATGTTGTGCATACTGGTGACTTCAAATTTGATATGTCGCCAGTGAGTGGACCCTATCCGGACTTACACCGGATGGCGGATATAGGCAAACAGGGGGTCAAGGTTCTATTATCAGAAAGCACCAATGCAGAGCGTCCCGGATTTACACCTTCTGAGCGTTTGGTGGGCGATCATATTCTTGATGCATTTGCCAGGGCCAAACAGCAGGTGTTCATCTCCACCTTTGCCTCCAATGTAAACCGGGTTCAGCAAATTATCGATGCGGCGGTGGAGACAGGCCGTAAGCTCGTCCTGCTTGGTCGGAGCATGGTCAATGTGGTTTCAGTGGCGCGCGATCTCGGTTATTTAAATCTTCCGGACAATTTGCTTATTGAGGCGGTGGAGACCGAGAGATATGCCTCGAATAAGATCGCTGTACTCTGTACAGGAAGCCAAGGTGAACCCATGGCTGCACTTTCACGGCTAGCTAGCTCCAAACATCCCAAGATTGAGATCCTCCCAGGGGATACGGTTATTATCGCTGCAGGAGCCATTCCCGGTAACGAACGTAACCTCGCCCATGTTATTGATAATCTTTATGCTCTGGGTGCCAAAGTGATATATGGCTCTGGCAGCTCAACAGGCATGCATGTCTCCGGACACGGAAGCCAAGAAGAGCTTAAACTAATGATGACTTTGATGAAGCCGGAGTATCTGATTCCGATCCACGGTGAATTTAGAATGCTGTATCAACACCGTCAGCTGGCGGAGTCTGTTGGAATCCCTGGTGAGAACGTATTTATCGTTAATAACGGGGATACGATCCAGGTAGAGGGCGGAAGGGCTTCTTTAGGCCGCAAAGTTGCTTCCGGCAACAGTCTTGTAGATGGCCTCGGCATCGGCGATGTAGGCAATATTGTACTGCGCGATCGTCGCAAGCTGTCTTCAGACGGGATGATCATCATTGTTACCACTTTAAGCAAAACGGAAAAGCATATGCTTGCATCACCCGAAGTGATTTCCAGAGGCTTTGTGTTCGTTAGGGATTCTGAAGAGCTGATGAATCAGATTCAGGAGAGGGTCTTATCGACCATGAATGAATTGACGGAGTTTGAGCGGAGTCAATGGAATCTGATCAAGCAGACGCTTAAAGACAACGTAGGTCAATATATTTACAGTCAGACAAAGAGAAGGCCGATGATTCTTCCAATCATTATTGAAGTTTAGGCAAAATAGAGTAGCGCCAGTCAAAAGAAAGCAGGCGCAATGGCTTCAGGCTGTCGAGTAAGTCTCGACAGCCTTCTTTTGCTGGAGAAAGCGGACAAGTATACCGACTTCTCCTTTATTAAGGATAAGGTTCGTCCCCTGCACTGTATAGATAACGGACGGCCATTGATTAGGTCGTTCTGTTTAAGATGATTTTTCTTCCACGTTGACTCAAAGAGACGCCTGCTTCTTTTTTGCAGATTTCCCCCATGCTTACCACCACTCTCAGAATATCCAGAAGACTTGTCATCGGCCAGTTCCGCAGTTGCTCCGACTTGACACGTGACAAATTGTCCTTTCCGTGATTCGAAACTTGGTTTTTGGGAAAGGTCGTGATCAAGCTTCTTCACGCTGTTCTTCAAAATCTGTCGGCAAGTCTTCGTTTGGTCTTCCATACCGATTACCACCGATAGCCAAAATCTCCAAAGAGATAGCTTGACTTAGAGTCAACTTAAAGGTGTAAGATGGGACCAAGTCGACAACAAAAAGGAGTTCCTTGAAATGAATATTAAAGAAGTTGCGGAAAGAACCGGACTTTCTGCACATACCATTCGATTTTATGAAAGAAGTGGGTTGATTCCAAAAATAAAGAGAAACGATAGCGGAATACGAGATTTTACGGATTCTGATGTGAACTTTCTTATATTTATGGTAACTCTCAAAAAAACAGGGATGTCCCTTGAAGATATTTTGGAGTTTACAAAAGAAGGCTGCATACTGGAACGTTTGGAATCCGGAGAGATGCCCAAAGAGCCAGTTAGCAAGCGACTTTCGATTCTTATGGATCATCAGAATAAGTTACTTGAACAACAACAAAATATTGAATTACTTATGAATGCCGTAGCTCAAAAAATTTCATTCTACGAAAAGTACATTGAGGGCACGGGTAAAATAGAAACGGAGGATTTTAAAGATGACGGAAAAAAGATATGAAGTCGGTTTACAATTCATGAATGAGGTTGTCGGAGAATCTGGAGGTCATACTCGTGACTTTTTGAAAGAAATTGCCCCAGATTTTGAACGTTTCTTAGTTGAATTTCCATTCGGTGACATCTACAGTCGGCCTAAATTGGATCTGAAATCTCGAGAAATTGCTACAATCGCTGCTTTAACAGCCCTTGGTTACGCAATCCCCCAACTGAAAGTACATATTAATGGTGCCTTAAAAGTTGGATGCACAAAAGATGAGATTTTAGAGATCATGATGCAAATGGCAGTCTATGCTGGTTTCCCCGCCGCTTTAAATGGATTGAATGCGGCTAAGGAAGTTTTTACAACTATATAGATTGAACTAAAGTTACATTGAACTTTCTATTCTCACGGCCTAATATGGCCCTCCTATATAGAAATTTATAAAAGGGGAACATCCACATGTTAAACCGGAATATTTCTTTTACTTGGCTTGGTTTTGGCGGATTTTATATAAAAACACCCGGAAATAAAGAAATACTTATTGATCCATGGATTAAAAACAATCCTTCCTGCCCCGAGACGATTAAAAACATTCAAAAAGTTGATTACATTTTACTCACACATGCACATCGAGATCATGCAGAAGATGCTGTTTGGCTTGCGCAAACGACAGGTGCCATAGTATTGGCAGGCTGGGAATTGGCATTTATTCTCCAGAAAAAAGGTGTCAAAAATGTTGTTGCGATAAATAAGGGCGGAACTCGAAAATTAGGAGACATTGCAATTACTGCTGTACATGCAGACCATTCTTCGGCTTTCGTTGATGATGATCAGATTATCTATGGTGGGGAGCCGATGGGGTACGTAATCAAATTCGAAAATGGATACACGGTCTATCACGCTGGGGACACCAACGTATTTGGCGATATGGCTCTAATTGCGGAATTATACGATCCAGAGCTGGCATTATTGCCAATTGGCGATGTCTTTACGATGTCCCCTCGAGAGGCGGCCAAGGCAGTCCGCCTTCTAAATATAAAACATGTAATCCCGACACATTTTGGCGGATTTGATTTTTTAACCGGTCGACCAAGCGAACTTTCTGCTCTGCTTTCTGATATTGAAGATTTAACGGTTTATGATATATGTCCTGGTGATACCATTCAGTAAAACTAGGTTAGTAGCGGGATTTTCCCCGGTGCTAGAAGATAGGAACTATAATTGAATAACAAAGTCATGAAGGGAAATTGTATTTCCGTATTGAATCTAGACAATAACTATAGAAACTTAGGGAGTGAGTATGCGGTGACTAATACTGGTTCTAATAGGATTTCTTTTAAATTGATAGAACAACAAGAAGAAAGTAATCATTTAGTTATTGTCTTACCAGGGGCTGGTTACACAACACAAGCTCCCTTGTTACACTTTACAACAAAGTTATTTTACACTAAAGGTTTTGATGTCCTTCACATGAACTACACCCTTAGCAAGCAAGAGGTATCTGTTCTAAGTGAAGACGATTTCGCAAAAGATGTAGAATTTACTATCGACAATGCAATCAAGAACAAGAAATACTGTAATTATTATGTAGTGGCAAAATCAATAGGGACGATAACTTTGGGCTATCTGCTTAATCACACAAGGTTGAAGGAAGCAAAAGTAGTATGGTTGACTCCATTGCTTCAAAGAAATGATGTATTTAACGCAATGGTTAACAATAGCAATAAAGGACTCTGTATAATTGGAGATAAGGATCGTTGTTACATTGTGGACCGTTATGAGAAATTGAAAAGCAATCAAAATATGAAATTAAAAATGATCGACGGTGGAAATCACAATTTAGAGCTTGATGGAGAACCCATTAAATCTATCGAAGTGTTAAAAAATATAATCTCTGTGATTGATGAGTTTTAAATTACTACTGGGCAAACGGGCTTGCATCATGCAAGTCCGTTTTTTTTGCGTTATTGACTGCCATAATCATCCATGCTACGATTTTATTGAATGAGCAATCAAATTATTGAACGTGCTTTTAACTATAAGGAGTGTTCTGATTTGAACGACAAGGCAAAGCCATCATTCATTGCAGGTGCAAGACGGGAACAAATTATTGAAGCAGCGATAAAAACCCTGGATGAGATTGGATATGTAAAGACCAGTCTGTCACAAATAGCTAAGCGAGCCGGTATTAGTACAGCTCTGATCTCATATCATTTTTCTGACAAACATGATCTGATGGACCAGTTGCTCACACGGCTGATTGAAATGTCCACGGCTTACATTAAGGACAGTGTCAGCAGAGAACAAAACTCCCAAGCTCAATTGGATGCATTCATTAGAGCTAGTCTCACCTACCAACATACATATCCTGAACGCAGCACAGCCCTGGTGGAGATTGTGTTTCATGTCAGGACTTCCGATCATGTTCCTTATTATAAATTGCAAGACGATTCGGAAGATGAGCAGATGGCTTTGCTTAGGAGCATCTTAAGTGAAGGACAGAAGAAGGGGGAATTCGGCTCATTTCATATTGATGTGCTGGCCAGCTTTATTCAAGGAGCGATTGGAGAATATATGCTCCATACAGGAATCACTAAGAAGGTCAGTTTAGAAGTTTATGCGACACAGCTCATTCACATCGTGAATAGAGCCATGCAATGTTAAAAATTCATAATATTCAAAGCGAAGGTGATATGATATGTCTGCACCGAAAACATACCCTGACTCATCCGCCACCATTGTAGGTTTTACTAAATCTGCATTGATTATGATGTATGGCGGACTGGGAGTCGTTGGTGCTGTAATCGGTTATTTTATTCCTAGTCTAGCCAAGTGGCTCTTAAATCTCCCCTGGTTTCCGTTTGAAGGTCCGCTGAAGCTTATCCGTAAGTTTGATGGACCATGGCTGCCCTTTATCCTCGGTGCGGTGGGGTTAATTATTGGAGTTATTCTAGCTTATATTGTAGCTAAAGAGACCCTTCGAATTATCCTATCGGATGCCAGTGTTAGACTGGTGATTGGGGACTATACACAGGACATCCTAAGAGAAGAGATGGGGAGCGTATTTTTGGATAAAAAGCATCTCGTTATCTTGGGGAGAAATGGGTTCGAGCTTGCGAGAGAGCAAAGCGATGAGTCTGCCAATAAAGTTGCAGAAGCCTTCAAGAGGCATGGTTACCCTTGGCTGGATTCCGGTGATCCCTATAAGGAAGAATTCTGCCGTTGGGTGCCGGAAACTCCAGATTTGCCTGCGGCTGCTAACGCTCTCTTGAAGGCACGCGAGTCCGCACTGAAGAAGGACGAGGCGGAGGATATCCGCGACTTACGGCGGGAACTGGCGAAGCTGGGCTACATTATACGTGATGAGAAATCGCGGCAATTCTGGCGTAAGGCACAATAAATAGGATTTGCATGGAAAGCCTGAATACAGGATAAACTAAGCATAAAAAGGAGGGGATATATCAAGTGCCCTATGATCAAAGACCAGATGAAACAGACGGAGATCCGAATACGATCTATGAGGACACGCGCATTCATAATGCAAAGCGCACGTATCCTCTGCCAACTCAAACTCGTTATACCACTCAGCCTACGGAAGAAACCAACGGGTTGGATGAGACAAAACGCACCTGAATTTAGCCTGACCCAGAGGGAGGAACCGTACAAAAATACGGTTCCTTTTTTGCGTTTTTTTTACTCTACTTGTAAAACAAAAAAATAGTTGTAGTCCCAAAGATTGGTTTTTAAATGGCGCTGAACATGATAAAGTAATAACAGAGATTTTGAGTTGAAGTACGTCAAATTTACATAGAACATTGAGCAGCTTTAGAATTCAATTAGTAATTGAAGTTTTATTTATGTTGAACTTAAGTCGAAGGAGAGGCATACAATCATGACTTATTTGCAAATTACGAAGGAGAATATCGATAGAGAACATATATGCTGCGCACTGGGGGCCAAGCAGTACGAAGACGCGGTACGCGAGAAGAAGCAATGGCTAAGCGATCGAATGGAGGAAGGGCTCAAATTCTATCGGCTTGATGACAGGGCCAAGGTATTTATCGAGTACTTGCCTGCTGAGAGAGCATGGGTACCCATCGACGCTCCGAATTACATGTACATTGACTGCCTTTGGGTTTCAGGACGGCATAAAGGTAGCGGGCACAGTAGAAACCTGCTGGATCAATGTATTCAGGATGCGAAGAAGGCGGGTATGGACGGTATCGTCCATTTGTCCAGTAAGAAGAAGATGCCTTATCTGAGTGACAAGCGCTATCTTGAGCACATGGGCTTCACGGTAGTGGATCAAGCCGGTCCTTATTTCGAACTTTTGGTTCTCAAATGGAATGAGCAAGCGCCGAACCCCTCTTTTAAAGCATCGGTTCATGGAAGGGCAAGCTCAGATCAGGGCATTTTCATCTACTATACTGCTCAGTGCCCATTCGCTATAGGTGTGCTAGAGGATTTGCGTCAAGTGGCAGAGGCCAAGGGAGTTCCTTTTCAGACGCAGCGCATCACCACAAGGGAAGAGGCCCAGCAATCTCCTGCCATATGGACAACGTTCAGTCTGTTCTATAACGGTAAATTCGTGACGCATGAAATTATGAGTGCAGGTAAATTTGAGAAGCTGCTTGAGAAGTCTTGGTAATCGTAAGAAGCAGTTATGCGACAGACTCAGGGCAGCAACTGTTTAGCGCTAGTATCTTCACGTGAGGATTAACGTTAAAGGAGAGAGTGATAAGATGACTAATGAATTAACATCACTGCTGACTACGTTTGAACAATGGGCTCTATTTTGCGAGGATTTGAAAGGGTTAAATGAAGCACAATGGGCCTCAAGTCTGGAGCCGGGAAAATGGTCTATCAAGGACATTGTCGCCCACATGATGAGATGGGACAAATACTTTTACGATACAGCCATTGCAAAAATAGCTGCTGGGGAAGGCTTGACGCTTCAGCATTTGAAATATGATGACTTTAATAAGGAAGCTGTGGATTATGCAGCAAACGTTTCTACCGATGAATTGATCCAGCAGGCGATCGATATCCGGATGAAGATCATTCATGAAATCAGCGTCATGCCAGAAGAGGTCATCGCGCGAAAATATACGGATGCCGATGGTAATGAATTCAATATTCCGCAGTACCTGCAAGACTTTATTTGGCATGACCGTCATCATATGGTTCCACTCCAGCAACACCTGCAGGCCAGCTGATCTCTTAAGGCGACTACACCTCTGTTTATTAAGCCGATTGATTTGTAGATATCTGAACGCTTCTTCACTCATTATTAGATTAGCTTCAAGCGGTTGACAATGATTTTAGCGCTGGGCTATACTATCTGTAATCTTATAGGTGATATGCAATGAAGGAGACAGTAGCGGCTTTGTCCCTGTTATAGAAAGTCAGGGGTTGATGGAACCTGATACACACAAATGCTGTGAATTACACTCTGGAGCTACTTGGGTAATGCCAAGCGGATGCAAGCGAACGATACCTCGCAGAAAGTGGCATGATAAGTCTTGAGGGCTGATCATGCAATTTGGGTGGTAACACGGTTAACCATAATCGTCCCTTTTGTCTTAATAAGACTGGGGACGATTTTTTATTTTTATAAACCAATAGATGACTTAGAAGGAGTTGCCTAAATTGAACATTATTGATGAACTGGAATGGCGCGATGCCATTAACCAACAAACCGATGCAGAGGGCCTGCGGGAACTGACAAGTACCAAGTCGATTTCCCTATATTGCGGGGTTGACCCAACGGGGGACAGCATGCATGTCGGACACTTGATTCCGTTTATTATGCTGAAGCGATTCCAGCTGGCAGGACACCGTCCTGTCATCTTGATTGGGGGAGCAACAGGAACCATTGGGGACCCAAGTGGCCGGCAGACTGAGCGTTCGCTGCAGACTCTTGAGCAGGTGCAGGAGAATGTGGCAGCCTTGACGGCACAGATGAAGAAACTTTTTGTTACAGACGGAGATAACCAGGTCCGCATGGTGAATAACTATGACTGGACACATCAAATCAATGTCATTGAATTCCTGCGTGATTACGGCAAGAACTTCAGCATCAACACGATGCTGGCCAAAGATGTTGTATCCAGCCGACTGGATAGCGGCATATCTTTTACTGAATTCTCCTATCAAATTCTTCAATCTATCGATTACCTGCATCTGTACCAGCATGAAGACGTGCAGCTGCAGATCGGTGGATCAGACCAGTGGGGGAATATCACGAGCGGACTGGATTTAATCCGTAAAAAGGAAGGCAATGAGGCCAAAGCCTTCGGCCTGACCATACCGCTTATGCTGAAGTCTGATGGCACCAAGTTCGGCAAATCTGCCGGCGGAGCCATTTGGCTGGATCCGAAGAAGACGACGCCGTATGAATTCTACCAATTCTGGGCGAACACCGATGACCGTGATGTGGTGAAATATTTGAAATACTTCACCTTCCTGGATCGTGAGCAGATTGAAGAGCTGGCTCACAAGGTGGAGACTGAACCGCACAAACGTGAAGCTCAGAAGGCTCTTGCCGAGGAAATGACGAAATTCGTGCATGGCGAAGAGCGGCTTGAGCAGGCTAAGCGCATTACGGCTGCACTATTCAGCGGTGACATTCGCTCTCTATCTGCAGAGGAAATCGAGGAAGGCTTCAAAGAGATGCCAACCTATACTGCGGGGAAAGAAAGCAAGAACATTGTAGATTGGCTGGTGGATCTCGGCATTGAGCCGTCCAAACGCCAAGCACGCGAGGACATTAACAGTGGGGCGATCTCTATGAACGGAGAACGTGTGAGCGGACTGGATGCTGAAGTCACTCCTGATGATGCCATCGGAGGACAATTCATCATCATTCGGAAGGGCAAGAAGAAATACAGCTTGGTAAAGCTGGTTTAATAGCGATCTGCTATTGACAAACCAATGCATATAAGCCGGTCGTTTGAAACAAAAATGCACCCCGCGGTAGTTCACTAACTACAGCGGGGTGCATTTTACGTTTATAGCATTATAGAGGGTACCGTATGGAAAATATGAATTTATAACGCTTAAGAAAATCCAGGATGAAAAGATACCTTTATGTAATAATTTTTTATTTTTCATGATTCAGTTTAAATTCTTCTCTTGTCATTCCATAGCAAATACCATCATAATACAGCCCTTTAGTGAAAATGATATTTCTTAGTTGCCCTTCTTTCATAAAACCTAATTTTTCATGTAATCGCATGGAGGGAGTATTGAAAGAATAGACAGTCGTATTTACTTTTTGATAGGCAAGCTCCAAGAAGAAGAAACGAAGAACCATCAAAATCATGGATTTAGCATACCCTTTGCCTCTGTATGGTTCAAATACAGCCAAATAATAATCGAAGGTACCGTTTTTCCGATCACAATCAAAGGTTTCAATTATACCCACAATATTATTATCTCTATCAACTGCAATAAAACGGAATTCATCTTCTTCCAATTGTTCTTCTACCCATTCTCTCATTTTTTCAGATGAACGAGGAAAATGAAGCGAGTCCATGTTGCGCAGAATTTCATCATCTAATGATTCAAATATAACAATATCGTCAGGTTGACTTGCTCTTAATATTAGGTCTTGCCCTGTCCAATAAGTAATAGCCATTTTAACTTCCCCTCCGGTTTGATCTAAAGTCTCGGCGTTGTAAATTCGCTTTTTCCTGATGGTACCGTAGAACAGTTATACATTCAACTTTTGTGAAAGCTTACGTCCTTTGCCGAAGGGAACACACAAAGGCGTGCCGAAGAGGGGGTCAGCAGCAACCTTGCACTCCATCCGGAATACATCGCGAATCAGCTGTTCATTTACAATGTCTTCAGGTGCACCGCTACCATAGATAGCACCTTCTTTGACGGCAATAATATGATGGGCATAGCGGCAGGCCAGATTAATATCATGCAGAACCATGACAATGGTTCGCTTTTCCACTTCGTTCAACTCAAAAAGCAAATCGAGAATTTCAACTTGATGGGTCATATCCAAATAAGTGGTCGGTTCATCCAAGAGGATGAAAGGGGTATCCTGAGCTAATGTCATCGCAATCCAAGCCCGCTGCCGCTGTCCACCTGATAAAGAGTCCAGAGACCGATGCGAGAATTCGTTCATTCGGGTGACTTCAAGTGCTTTATTAACCATAAGTTCATCTTTCTTCGTCCACTGCTGAAGCCAGCTCTGATAAGGATATCGACCTTGCTTGACAAGCTGATGAACGGTAAGTCCTTCTGGCGCTATCGGACCTTGCGGAAGGATGGCAAGCTTTCTAGCGAGTTCTTTGCTCGGGAGTTTAAATATTTCTTCACCATCCAGGATAATACTTCCCTTTTGTGGCTTTAGAAGCCGGGCTAGGGAACGAAGCAGCGTGGATTTTCCGCAGCCATTGCTGCCTATTAATACGGTAATTTGACCGGATGGGATGGTTAAGTCCAAATTCGAGAAAATCTGCTTCTGCCCATAGGCGAGCCCTAGGTTCTTTACCTCAATTACAGACACACGACCCACTTCCTTTGTTTGCAAAATAATAATGCGATCAAGCCGCTTTGCGGCTCTGGTAGAGCAGATAGATGAAGAATGGAGCTCCGATGGCTGCCGTGAATACGCCAGCCGGGATATCAAGGGGTAGGAAGGTAGTTCTGGCCACTAAATCAGAGAGCAGCAGAATTAGTGAACCGATAAGTGCAGACACTGGAATGACTCCCCCAAAAGCAGGGCCTACTAATTTCCGGGCAATGTGAGGAGCCATAAGACCAATGAAATTAATGGCCCCTCCAATGGAAACAGCTGCCCCGGCAAGTGCAACACTCATCATTAATAGAATAGTCCGCTTGCGCATAACAGAACTACCGACACTTTCAGCGATGTCATCGCCAAGCTCTTGTACATTCAAATGTCTTGCATAGAACAGCGCCACAGGAAGTAGGACTAGGATCCAAGGAAGCAATGTCGTTACATCCCGATCCCACGATACCCCGTATATGCTTCCAGTCATAAAAGTAAATGCCTTAACCGCAACTGCTGTCGGTGTGAATGAGGCTGTTAGAATCAGCATGTAAGTTACTGCCGTCAGGGCAGTAGCCATGCCTATGCCGATCAGTACAAGCCGAAGTGGCGTAACGCCTCCTCGGTAAGCGAGAATATAGATGAGCAGAGCTGCACCAAATGCCCCAGCAATGGAACTAAGAGGCATATAACGAATACTCACTTCAGAGAAATAGATAATGAATACAACGGTACCGAGAGAAGCACCACCGGTTATACCAATCATATCAGGAGAAGTGAGCGGATTACGCACAACTCCCTGAAGAATGGCTCCGGATACAGCAAGGGCAGCACCTACCAAAATAGCGATCAGGATACGAGGCATGCGCAGCGAGAAAATGATCATAGAATCCACCGAATCACCGATACCCAGCATAGAACGGACCACATTGTCCGGACGAATGTACTGGCTGCCAAGACCGACACATAGGATAGCTACAATAACATTAACAATGGCTAATAGTGTGATGACCCAAAGGGTCCTTCTACTAATCTGAAATGAGTATTTGCGGCCCCTAAAGGAATACCAATGGTTCATCTAACGGCGGCCTCCTTTTCGTGCAATGTATACAAAGAAGGGAACTCCTAATATGGCGGTCATGATACCGACAGGCACCTCTTTGGGAAAAGCGATATAACGTGAACCAATATCAGCTGCCAAAAGAAGATCGGCTCCCAGTATAGCGCAGTAGGGAATCACCCACCGATAGTCGGTTCCCACAAGAAAGCGTGCCACATGCGGAATAATAATCCCTATGAAGGCGATGGGGCCAGCCATCGAAACCGAACCTCCTGCAAGCAAGATAATGACGAGGCCGACGGCCAGTTTGATATATATTGTTTTTTGTCCCAAGCCTGAAGCAATGTCTTCACCTAAAGCCAGTACGTTCATATGTCTGGCTAGTACCACAGCTCCCATCAGTGCTAGGGTCATATAAGGGAAGGCAGCATTGAAAATGCCAAGATCCCGTCCCGAGACGGAGCCGACGAACCAGTACAGCACCTGATCAAAGGTCTGCCCACCGGTCAATAATATGCCGAGAGAAAGGGAAGAGAAAAAAGAAGTCAAGGCGGCCCCGGCTAAAGTTATTTTAATGGGTGTTAAACCGTCTGTACCGATTGAACCTAGTATGTATACTAAAATAGCTGTGCATGCGGCGCCTAAGAAAGCTAATCCAGCGAATGTGGATAGACTCCCAGCACTAAAATAAGCAGAACCTACTACAATAAAAAAGGCGGCGCCGGAATTAATGCCAAGAATACTGGGAGAAGCTAGTGGGTTGCGGGTCAGGCCCTGCATAAGGGCGCCAGCAACAGCTAGACTCGCGCCTACAATGGCAGCAATTAAAGCTCGAGGGATACGCGCTGTCTTGATAATAAGCTGTTCTTGACTTCCATCAAAATGGTTCAGCGCGCTGAGGATGGTTTGCCAGCTGATGTTCGTCACTCCAAATGCAATACTACAGACCATGCCTGCAGCGAGAAGCAGCGTAGCGATCAAAAGGGCAAAAATTTTCTGATTTCGTGTAGATAATAGAATATCCATAGCTTCCCTTTCCTTTTAAGTTTCAATAAATTATCACTAAGTAGATATTTTAAATATGGAGTATTTCCTTGTCAATGAATATGATAATCATTTTCAATTATATTGACACTTTACAATTTACTTGGTATAGTTTCGCTTGTATCGAATTGAGAATCATTTTCATTTACTAGGAGGAGAACACGTGACAGCCATTTTTAAACGTAAAATCATCGGGACAGCGACAACCTTGCTGCTTGTCTTTGCAGTATTGATTACAGGTTGCGGGCAAACCGGGAATTCAGCATCTAAGGAGAATGTCAGCTCGAAGGATAGCTCACAAGCTCAGGGAGAGGTGCGTATAGTTAAGCATGCTATGGGTGATGATACCAAGATTTCGGGAACCCCACAGCGCGTAGTTGTCCTAACGAACGAAGGGACGGAAGCTCTTCTGGCATTGGGGATCAAGCCCGTAGGCGCCGTGAAATCCTGGACTGGTGACCCTTGGTATCCTCATATTAAGGATCAAATGGAAGGCGTTACTGTGGTAGGGGATGAAAGTCAGCCTAATATTGAACTGATTGCAAGTCTCAAACCAGATCTGATTATTGGCAATAAGCTGCGGCAGGAGAAAATTTATGATCAGTTGAAAGCTATTGCTCCAACCGTATTCTCTGAAACACTCCGTGGAGAATGGCAGTCTAACTTTAAACTGTACGCTGAAGCTGTGGGCAAAACAGCGGAGGGAGACAAGATTATTGCGGAGTACGATGCACGAACTGCAGATTTCAAGGCTAAAGCGGGAGATAAACTGAAACAGAAGGTTTCAGTTGTTCGTTTCATGGCTGGCAAGACGCGTATCTACCTGGATGACACCTTTACAGGCGTAGCCTTCTCCAAATTAGGCATCACACGTCCGGACAACCAGAAATATTCCGATACCTTTGTGGAGGAAATTACAAAAGAACGGCTTCCCGAAGTAGATGCAGACATGCTATTTTACTTTACATATGATACTGGGGACGGCAAAGGAAATGAAATGGAGAAAGAAATGCTGAATGATCCGCTCTGGAAAAGCCTTAATGTGGTAAAAAATAACAAAGCTATTCGTGTAGATGATGCCATCTGGAACACAGCTGGCGGAGTCATAGCAGCAAATCTGATGTTAGATGAACTATATAAAATCTACGATATTAAATAACTGTTGATTCAGTAGATTCAAGAATCGCAAAGGCTGGGAACTTAATACGAATCAACTCATTCTTGAATGTGGAATCTTTTTAGAGAGGATTTAGATTAGGGAATTTATGAAAAAGGAGCTGTTGTCTCACGACAACGGCTCCTTTTTCACTTACTTGACTTACTTAGTCACTAATAAGTCCACTGCCACTTACAATTTTGTTTCCGATATTTTCAATTATTAAGTCATAAGTTCCGGACATACCGGAGGAGAGATACTCTTCCGTATGTTTTTTTATATGTTATTTCCCAAAAGTACATGGACTATCTTCCCTTTTGGACAATGTTTTTTTTCTGCCCAAATCGTAAAATAAATTCAAGTATAGAGAGAAAATTCGGATAGCGGGAGGAAATGGAATGGCCAAGTACTTGTATCGGCTAGCACACTGGTCGGCGAGAAATGCAAAGAAGGTAATTATCGGAGGGGTAGGGATATTGTTGGTATTGGCAGTGCTGGTATTAGCAATGGGACCGGCATTCAGTGGAGACATGTCAATGCCGGGGCTTAAATCCCAAAAAGCGATTGAACTGCTGAACAAGGAATTCGCGAATCCGCAAGGAGGAGAAGGAGGACAGACCCGTATGGTCATCAAGGCTCCGGAACAGGAGACATTGTCCTCGGAAGCTTCTCAGGCCTTCATTCAGAAATCTTTGAAAGAGATTGCGGAAGACACACAAGTGAAGTCCGTTGTGGGTCCTTATGAGAACCAGTCGCTGAGTGCAGACAAGACCATAGCGTATATAGACGTAACATATAAAACACCAGCAAGTGAGGTGAATGATAAATCCAGAGAACATATAACGGCTGTGGCTGAATCTATGCGCCTCTCAGGTTGGCAGGCTGAATTGTCCGGCGAAGCATTCGTACAAATGAAGATTATGGGGCCATCGGAAGTCATTGGTGTTGTTATCGCCTTTGTGGTGTTAGCCATTACGTTCAGTTCGTTTCTGTTGGGTGTCCTGCCGATTGTCACTGCCGTAGTGGGGCTGGGGATCGGACTGCTGGGAATGATGATAGGCTCCAATATGGTAGATATTCAATCTGTAGCACTTTCGCTTGCAGCCATGCTGGGACTGGCAGTTGGAATAGACTATGCGCTCTTTATCATCTCCAGATTCCGTCAGCAGCTGGCGGAAGGGTATGAGCGGTCTGAATCGATTGCCATCGCTAACGCAACAGCAGGGAGTTCGGTTGTTTTTGCGGCCGCAACAGTTATTATCGGTCTCGCTGGTCTTGCCGTGGCTCAAATCCCATTTCTCACTGCAATGGGGTTGTCTGGAGCATTTGTTGTATTTGTCTCCATGCTAACCTCTATCATCATGATACCGGCGGTGTTGGCGGCTTTAGGAGAGCGTATCACCGCGAGCAGCGGCAACAGATGGCTGAAGCCGCGCAAGAGAGCGAACCATGAGAGCAACCGTTGGGGTCGCTTCGTGACCCGTAAGCCTATGATAATAACCATCGCAGGCGTGATTCTACTGAGCACGATAGCCCTGCCGTTTCTTCACATAGAGCTTGGCTTGCCCGATGATGGCCAAAAGCCAACTCAAAAGACAGAACGCCGTGCCTACGATCTGCTGTCTGAAGGATATGGCCCTGGTTTCCATAGTCCGCTTGTGGTTCTGGCACGGGCTGACGGTGAAGGAAAATTTCTAGAGAATGTATCCAATGTAGTGAAAGAGATCGGGGCATTGCCTAATGTAGGAAGTTTGTCTCCGGCCATTCCAGGACCATCTGGAAAACTGGCGTTGATCAATATTACCCCTGCGACCGGGCCTCATGACATTAAAACCTCAGAGCTTGTACATTCGATCAGGGATCAGGCACCAGAGATTTTGAAAAAGAATCATGTAGAACTGATGGTCACGGGAACTGCCGCAGTCAATATAGATATTTCCCAAAAGCTGAACGAGGCGCTCCCTAAATTTTGTCTGGTTATTGTCGGATTGGCTTTTGTTCTCCTGATGATGGTGTTCCGCTCCCTACTTGTACCGCTTAAAGCCGTGCTTGGCTTTATGCTGTCCCTTGCGGCAACGCTCGGATTTTCGGTGTTTGTTATTCAGGATGGGCATATGGGCAGCCTGTTTGGCTTCTATGGAACGGGGACGGTGTTGAACTTTCTGCCGATTATCGTTGTGGGTATCCTGTTCGGTCTTGCAATGGACTATGAGGTATTCCTTGTAAGCCGGATGCGCGAGGAATTCAAGCACACCGGAGATGCGAAACAGGCGGTGCTTGCCGGAATGGGGCACAGCGGTAGTGTGGTAACTGCAGCGGGCCTCATTATGATCTCTGTTTTTACGGGTTTTATGCTAGCTGAAGATCCGATCATCAAATCGATGGGTTTTGCGCTTGCGTTCGGCATTCTGTTCGATGCCTTTGTGGTCAGAATGTTGATTGTTCCTGCGGCCATGACACTGATGGGGAAATCGGCTTGGTATCTGCCGAAGTGGCTGGACCGAATACTTCCGAACCTGGATATTGAAGGGGATGCCGTAATGACGGAGATGAAACACCCAAGCGGTAGGAAGGACAAACTGGACCACTTGCAATTGTCTCCGGAACAGCAGCTCTGAATATAGTGATGCGATTCTAAGATGGAAGTCCTGTTTGACGCCTTCGGACAGAAGCCGGAAACAGTAAAAAAGAACACGCAGGCTGGGTAGACCCGGTTTCTTGTGTGTTTTTTTTCTAGACGATGACAAAGGCATACTCACTTCCCTTTCGTACATAAGGTACATACCCTTACGTACGATTTTTTTATGCCTTCAGAACGTTATAATGAAAAAGTATACAAACATTGAGGTCAAGGGGATCTATATGTCACTTCTTCAACAAGGATAGGGTTATTAAAGACCTTTTCGAACGAAGTCCTAAAAACAGGAGGGTGTTAAATGAAAACAATGCATGAAAATGTAAAGGGCAGTATTAATATATCACATCGGGCGATTGCGAAAATTGCTAGTTCGGTCATCCAAACGATTCGTGAAGTGACGGCACTCGTAGATGGGAGGAATAAACGAACCGACAAAAAAAAGTTCTATAAGGCTGTTGGAATACGTATCGAAGAATCTGGACTCTTGATTGACTTGCATACGGTTGTACTTCTGGGCACCCCACTCCATCTTCTGATGAAAATACTCCAGATGAATGTGAAACAGGAAGTAGAAAGATTGACAGGGCTGGTTGTGACAAAAGTAAATATTGATATTGTTGAAGTCACATCGGTAATCTAATGAGAGATTGAATGGGCTGCGAACTTTCCTTGGCACCGATTGCGGCTGCTGCTCATTCCGTTGATCTTGTTTCAATTGTGTTATGTTCCTGAGACAGCTTAGACAGGATTGTAAAATAGCCTCAAAAATGGTTGTCATACCATTTTGCCATGGACAAGTTTGAGGAAGGTTGTGTAATAATGAATAAATTTAGCACATTCTATAAAAATAGAATAGACCAGCTTGAAAGTGTTGAAGAAATGCTTGTCTCACGGCTTCCTATTCTGCTATGGTTGCAAATGGTATATATAGCGACGATGATTCTACAGAATGTTAAAGAACTGCTTTTCTTACCCAGTGTTTTCTTCACAATTATCTATTTACTTCATATCCTGATACACTGGAATTCATATCGCTTAACTCGTGCTAGGTCATGGTTGTATTTCCTGATTCAAGGATTGCTGATCCTGACCTGCGCATTGCTTCTGCCTGAAGGTTCTCCCGCTGTTCTGATTGGATTGTTGCCTATATTAATCGGACAAAGTTTAGGGCTTTATTATCAAAAAACAAAAATCATGCTTGTGTTTCTCTACTGTGTGTTTATGTTTTCCTATGCTCAGATCTATTTGGGGAAAATGCCTGATTTGCTACTGCTGATCCCCTTATTCATATTAATGTTAATTGTAGTTATAGCGTACGCCTTGCTTTTCTTTCAACAAGTTCATGCCCGCTTGCGTACACAAGCTTTTCTGAAAGATCTGGAAGATGCGCACCGCAAGGTGGAGGAGCTAACCCTGGCAAATGAACGGCAGCGTATAGCTCGCGATCTCCATGATACGCTGGCTCAGGGGGTAGCGGGTTTTATTATGCAGCTTGAGGCGGCAGATGAATTCATCTCACAAGGTAATATCCAAAGGTCACAGGAAATTATCCAGCAGTCCATGAGTCAAGCGAGAAGGACGCTCTCTGAAGCTCGGCGGGCAATTGATAATCTTCGGTCGAAATCTGCCTCCGATGTGGATTTTTTTGAGTCACTTACTGATGAGATTCAGCGTTTTTTCCTAGCAACGGGAATTAACGTTTATCCTACAATCCAAATGTCTAGCCGTTTGTCTAGAATGCTGATGGAGCATACTCTGCAAATCGTTAGTGAATGCCTGACTAATGTGGCCAAGCACGCTAAAGCTGACAAAGTATGGATTACAGTTACTGAACAAAACGGCCGCGTGCGTATTGAAATTAAGGACAATGGAATAGGCTTTGATACGGCGTTAATTGGTACAAAAACTGGCCATTATGGCATACTGGGTATTTATGAACGTGCAAGGTTGATAGGAGGGCAGGTTCAAATCTTTAGCTTATCCAACGGCACACGGATTACACTAGAGGCCCCAATTGATGAAGGAGATAAACTATGAGTGTTATAAAGGTATTAATTGTTGATGATCATCAACTTGTTCGTGATGGCTTGAAACTCATTATCGAGACCAACAAACGCTTTGTTATCATTGGTGAAGCAGAAAATGGGAAGGTAGGGCTGGATCTCATTGATGAAATGAAGCCTGATGTGATTCTGTTGGATCTGAATATGCCAGTAATGAGCGGAATGGAAGTTATGGAAGTATTAAGTAATAATCAATGTGACATTCCTGTCATCATATTAACGACTTATAATGAAGATGATTTAATGGTCAATGCTCTTGCACTTGGTGCTAAAGGATATCTGTTGAAAGATACCAGTCGTACCCATCTGTTCCGCACTATCGAATCGGCAGTATTGGGAGAAACGCTATTACAGGCAGATATGCTTCCCAAAGTATTAGCGGCCAAAGAGCGCAATAAGTTATCAAAACCTAAAGAAGCGGAGTTCTCCGTTTTAACAGACAAAGAGAAGATTATCCTGCAGTTTGTGGCGCGCGGATATAAAAGCAAAGAGATCGCATTTGATATGGGGGTCACTGAACGGACAGTCAAAGCACATTTAACAAGCATCTATACTAAACTTGGAGTGGAGTCAAGATCCCAAGCCGTCGCAACAGCCATGGAACGCGGAATTATTCATATCTGATATATCGATAAACCGAACATACGGAGGAAGAGGTTTAAATGAGAAGTTTCCTGATTAATCTGATAAGAGATAGAAACGTCTTGTAGGTACAATTTATGGAGGTGTTCTAATGCCTATAAAAATTATTACGGATAGTGGTTCTGACTTGCCTCTTGATGTTGTTGAGAAGTTCGATGTTGATATAGTGCCTCTACCAGTTCATTTTGGACACGAAGTGATGCCAGAAGGTATGGATACGCAGAATTTTTATTCAAAGATGCGGGAATCCAAAGATCTGCCAAAGACAGCCAGCCCCAGCCCGCAGGTATTTCTGAACAAATTTCTCGAAGTGGAAGCAGGTACAGATATTCTGGTCATCTGTATGTCAAGCAATATAAGCAGCACCTATCATACTGCAATATTAGCTAAGGAAATGTATGAAGAAGAAGGTCATCAAAATGCAATTGAAATTATCGATTCCAGAAATTTCTCTGGCGGTTTGGCTCTTATTGTTTACATGGCGGCGAAATGGTCACTTACCTGCTCAAGTCTGAAGGAGCTCAAACAAATGGTTCTGAATAAAATCAAATCTGTAAACGCCTACTTCACACTCACTACGTTGGAGAATGTAATTAAGGGAGGACGGCTAAAACGGCTGCCAGGTGCAGTAGCTTCTGTATTAAACATCAAACTGCTGTTAAAGATCAGTGCCGAAGGTACTGTTGAGGTTGTAGAGAAAACTCGAGGGACCTCCAAGGCAATTAACCATCTATTGGCGAAGCTAGAGGACAAGGAGCATGATTACGAAAAAGCCATAGTTGCTATTGTGCATAGTAACTGCGAGCAACTAGCACTTCAGATTAAGAAACTTATTCTGGATAAGTATCCCTTTAAAGAGGTATTGCTATCCTGCATGGGGCCTGTAATGGGGACTTATGCGGGTGAAGGTGGAATTGGCATAGCTTTTTAGTCCGTCTACGATCAAGGATAGTAAAAAAGGACAGTGTGCTGTTTAGGGCCGCTGTCTTTACTTAAATTTGAAGTTTTTGTCCTTTGCTGAGTACTTAATTATCGATGTTGTTATGTTATAAATGAAGGGGACTTTGGTGGGAGTGCGACAATATTAATTATAAAGAGAAGAGGAAGTAGACTTCAATATAAAGGAAATTCTTACTTGTCTATATAATTATGGCCGCATTGTCATTGGCTAGTGAAAATTTGAATTTTTCCTGTCAATCGCATTAGAGAAATGTTCATGATGGAATTCCTAAGTAAATAAAGTAAGTGTATAACTAAACATTTGAAGCTTAATATGGTTGAATAACCAACTGAACAGTTGCAATTGAAGCAATAGTGGTCGCTTCAACGGATAAAAAAATTTAACACTTAAAGAGTGTTTAGTGACATTGATTCTATATACTTCTTCACAAAACTCGTATTTTGTACATATGTATATTAAACAAGGCAACCCCTTCGTAACTATCATTGATTTCTATGGTTTGAGATCCTTGTTAATGCTCAACGGAGATCTTAACACGTTATGGTCACTGTTTTATTATCTGTCCTCTTGTAGTTTATCTAGGTCCTCTAGATTTTTGAAAAAATTGATTTTGAGATCGATTTTCTTCAGCGTCTTTTCAAGTTCCTTCATTTAATTGATAACTTTCCGGCGATAAGCTTCCATAAATTCTTGTCGTGCTGTTGTTGTTGAGACCTCACTATTATGTAAGACGATAAACTGCTGCATCTCCCGAATCGGCATCCCCATCGCTCGAAAGTAACTTAAAACTTGAAACCATGCGACATCGGGCTCTGAAAACAGACGATATCCATTTTCATTCCGTTCTATACCGTCAACTAACCCAATTTGCTCATAGTATCGCAATGTGTGAATGCTTAATCCCGTCTCTCAGAAGAAATACGGGCGTATCCAACCACTCTCTTCATTTTCACGTTACCCATGTCCAGTCCTCCTTTTTTGTAAACACTATACGACCTAGATTAAGGAAATTACAATTCCTTTTATCCTTCCTACAGCTCTTTTACCGTGATCGTGGTAAAACAAATTTATTTTGAATTTTGCCATCCTACTGCTTCAATCACAAAAAGGGAACGAACAAGCTTCATCACCTGTTTGTCCCCCCCTCTGTTAGCGTTCGTATTCCTTCCTTGCATGATCTTTCCTTGCGCGCTCAAGTATTTCATTCAGCCGATCTAATGACCCATCATTTTTACTTTTGTTTATTTCTAGCAACCTGCTACTCTCTCTTACAAGGCTCACCAAGTTCACTTCAATTCTCGTAATGCCTTCCTCAATGGCTCGGATGATAGTAGGGTTCGGCTTTTTCTTCTGTTGCTCTTGATTTATCCGGTTCATCATGCGTCGTATGCGTTTCTCTGATAACTTGAACCTATTCTCTACTTGCGTTGTCGGGTCAGTTGATACCTGAGCGAACAGCTCCTGCTCTTCCTCAGTCAATGTATCTAGCCATATCGTTTACAGTCCATGCTTCAAGGCATTTTTGTTCCCTTTCAGTTTGTTAGGGTTTTTCGCTCCAGTGGATTTTCCTCCAGGAAACCTGCAACCCATTTGTTAGAGCAGCTTTCTTACAAGGTTCGCCGCTTCTCGTCTTAGCTCCACACAGCTTTTTCTCCATCCTTACACCGCCTAACCATATATCATGGGGTTCGTTTCCTTTGCCCCAGGGGGATGAATCCACTCCCAGCCGTGCATAACCTCATGCTATATTTTCAAGTCTTGTTTCATCACTGTTCGACATCTAACGACATTATTTCAGTTCCTCGTAGCTGCTTCTTGCTGTGCCTTTACTTTCCTGAATGCTTCAAACTCTTCACGCAGTCCTGCTGCATTGATGTAATCTATATAGTCATCTAGCAGGTACGCGTTGAGTAACATCATGTCATTTGCTGCGCGTAGTTCTTCCCATAAGAACCTTTCGTACTCTGTCATCTCGTCCATCTTTGTTATACCCTCCTGTAACCATGAAGTTTGGTTTATATCGTGTTTCAGTGTTCGGGGGCTAGAATATACGGTACAAGTTATCCGCAACACGTCTCTGCACCCTTCTCGTTGGTGATCGTATTACTGCATTACTTCCTTTGCTTTACGTTCCCAATACTTCTGCCTATATCCCTTTACCTTCTGTTTGTTCTCTGGCTTCTGCCGCCACTTCCTTTTGTACTCCCGTTCATGCTTGCGGCGTGCTTCCAGTGCTTCGTGGCTTAATTGTGTCATATAACTAATCCTCCACTATTTCAATTACTTCGTCTTCGTCCACTATCTCAATGACAAACTCATCTTCTGCCTTTACTCCGGTTATTTCGTAACCATTCAGATAATGAGGCTCCCTTGTGCCGTATTTCCGCCTAAGGTATTTTGCCATTGGTTCAAGTTCTCTAGGTAGCTTTCTATTCAACTCCGTTCCCCTCCAATTCTGCCAGCCTCGCCATCTCATAGACTAAAAGCTGTTCCGTTTCCTGCACTCGTTCTTCTCACCGCTTCTTTCTTCGCTTCCTCCAGTTCCTTACGCTGGCGGGTTAATACAGTTTGGTTGTGCTGTACAGTTCCCCGCAGCGCATATGCTTCACGCTGTAAATCTTCAATGTAACGAATTGCTTCTTGTTTTTCATGCCTGTCTTTCTGATCCCCTAACATTTCAAACCGTCCAGCTTGATCTATGCCGAATTTCTGCTCCTACCTGTGCATCTGTGCGCCCCGATAGTTCCAACTCTACCGCCTTCTCCCGCAAGTCCCTTGCCTGTTGCCAATAACCCCGAATCTCATCCATAAGCTGTTCATAGTCTGCTTGTGCCTGGGCAATCGAACGAACCGTTTCTTCTGCCGTTTCCTCTACTACTGCCGCCTCTACTACCTATTCACGTTTTGCCATTGTCTGTTCATCTCCTTAGTGTTTTCTGCATGCAAAAAAGGCTCACTCCATCTTAAACAAGTGGAATAAGCCTTCTAAGTGTTTGGTCAAGTTTATATTTTCAAAGTTGTTAAGTGTCTTAGGTACTACTTACTTTTTACAGTTTACGACCTACTTAATAAAAAGTAAACCCAGTTTATAAATCTTACTCTCAATAATAGAAACGATCTATCACCCTATCGGTGTACCATCAGGTAGTTTAAAATCAGGCTTCAATAGAACGACATCACCCTTCTCTGGTATTCCCCCAAGAACTAATACCTCTGAATTAAACCCTGCTATACGGCGTGGGGGAAAATTGACTACCCCTATTACTTGTTGTCCTATAATATCTTCAGCTGTATATCTTTTTGTTATTTGTGCACTAGACGTTTTTATTCCGATTTCTTGTCCAAAATCAATTTCAAGTTTGATAGCAGGTACTTTTGCTTTTGCGAAAAACTCAGCCTTAATAATTGTTCCAACACGAATATCCAGTTCCAAAAAATCATCAATTGTTGCCATTTAAAAATTCACCCCATCTATTGTTTTTTCTTAATTACACACTAATCAATTAGATTTATAATTAGCAACTGAGTGGTTTAAGGATTGTAACCAAAAATACATACCCATGCTCAGTAATGTCATCAATCCACCTGCTGATTGAAATATAGAGATTGTTTCTCCCAAGAATAGATAGGCGAGAATTATTGCTAACACAGGCTCTCCAATAATACCTACAGAAACAGTAGTTGCACCTATCGATTTTAACAACAGGTTAAAAATATATTGTCCAAAGATAGTTGGGATTACTGCAAGTAAAAAGAAATATGTCCAATCAGAGGAGTCATATTCTACCAAAGTGATATTATTTAACAAACTGTATATTAGCATGACGCTCCCACCAATAAAGAAGACAATAACACTGTATAAATTTGCGTGAATTTTGCGACTTACTTTCTGTCCAGCTAACATATAAGCTGAAACCAAAATTGTTCCTAATAAGGATAATCCATCTCCTATTAACGCCTCTCTCGAAACCCCGATGTCTCCCCAAGCTATAATTACTGAACCTAGAAGAGCACCTAACAAACAAAGAATTGTCAATATGTTGGTTCGTTCTCTAAACATAAAATATGAACCAATCATTACAAATAAAGGTTGTAACGATAAGATAACCATGGAGCTCGCAACTGAGGTATATACTAAAGATTCCATCCAACATAAGAAATATAATCCGAGAAATAGACCAGCTAAAAAAACAGTGCTCCAATCTTTTTTGTTGATCTCTGAGGATCGGAGAGTTTTCCAAGGTATAAAAGGAAGCATAATGATTACTGATATATACAATCTGTACATCCCCGCCACAGAGGTTGGAGTATCTGAGGACTTTATCATGATGGATGAGATAGAAACAGACAGTATACTGATGAAAAGCAAAATATACGGATGAAACGATAACGACGATCGATTTATTTTCACACATGTACGCCCCCAAGATGTTTTATCCAATCGTCTGTGCACAGGATTGTAATGATAAACCGAAGATTTGATATAATAATATCACCATTTTTATTTTATTTGTGTAACTATATCTTTAATTTATATAGAAATATCGTCACGGAAAAGGAGCCACACAAATGAAAAAACAATTGCACGAGTCCATTGTATATCCTGATGTTTCATTTCCGTACATCATGTACACCCATACTATTCATAAAAGTATTCCGGAAGGTAGAGGATTTAATGATTTACATTGGCACGAAGAACTACAAATTACTTTGGTTACTAAGGGAAAGCTAGCTATACAAGTTAATGGGATGGATTATGAACTAGAAACAGGACAGGCTATTTTAATTAATAAAGGGATTCTTCATGTTACTACGCACCTTACACATCAAGGTCAGTATGTCAGCTTTAATTTTCCAGAGAAGCTGCTAGCCTTCTACACAGATAGTGCCATGGAAAAAAATTATGTACTACCCTATACAAATTCTTCTTTGGTGTCACTTGTAATCAAGGGCGAGCTGGAGTGGGAAAACGAAGTGCTAGCTATGCTTTGGGAAATGAAAAAGAAATTTGATATGAAAAAAAGCTGGGGATGGGAATATGAGGTTTCAATCAAAACGGTACAACTTTGGTTTACCTTAATTTCTAAAATCCCACTCATTTCTGAGGAAACTCCTAAACACTTAAAATTGCAGCAAGAAAGACTACAATTAATGCTTAGCTTCATCCATCAGAATTACTCTAATAATATCACGCTGCAAGAAATTGCTGATGTGGCACATCTGAGTGTTTCGGAATGCACTCGAAGTTTTAAGAAAAAAATTCATATGACACCTTACGACTACTTAATTAAGTACCGTATCAAAAAAAGTAGTGAATTGTTACTGTCAACAGATTATACAATTACAGAAATTGCGCACAAAGTAGGCTTCAATCATGTTAACCATTTCATTCAATCATTTAAGAAATATTATGAACGAACACCCAAAGATTATCGAAATTTTAGAAATGAAGCCAATGATTAAAAAATAAGCCACTAGGGCAGCGGGAAACGCTAGGTTCAATAAAGCAGAGGCGAACAAAAGCCTATGTTCTATTCTTTGTTCGCCGGATTACTTACTATCGTCTTAATCTGCTGATATAGCTACTATCCAAAACAATTTCTTTTCTAATGGTGATCGTGTGTACCATCACTTGTGATACGGTTCACCGTAACGTATCAAAACACAAAGTACAGTTTGACCCCATAAAATATAAAAAGCCACTCCTGACAATGGAGTAGCTCAAGCAGACTTGAACTCCCCTGCTTGTTAATAAATGCAGTTGAATGCTTATCTAATCGATAATCGGCTCATATTCTTGTCCTTTTCGGCATCGGTACAAGTTCTTGTCCTTGGCTTGGGACAAGAACTTGTACCGATAAAATAAAAAAGCCGCTAAAATAGCGACTTCAATAGGAATATGTTCTTGTCCCTCGACAACTGACGCTTGAGCAAACTCCCCTTTTTTAAACATAAATATCTGGTCAAATATATTTACATTTTTAATTTGAGATTTATACTCAATAAGAATTTTAGAAAGCTTATCAGCAACCGGAATTACAACACCTTGTTTATGAATTGAAGCGAGACAGTATTGCCATTGACGTACACATCATTATTCTTTTTGCTCCATATGTGTGTACAGAATCTACTAGCAATCTTATATTTATCGTTGTCTGATAATGGGATAACGTCCCTTCAAGGTAATCCTTCACCGTTTGGAGCTTAAGCTCAGCACTATAACTCGATTATGAACACAGCTCTCCAAACCTTCAAAACCATACACCATATACCGGCGTTGCCATCCCGTATTAATACTGTATTTTTGGCCGACAGCATTTAAGCCAGCTCTCTCATGTTCAGTTTCTTCTAGAATAGCGAGTTTCTCCAAAGCCGAATATAGTCTTCTAAACAAAAGGCTTTGTTAAATTTGATTGTTGATTTTATCTTAAATAATAATCAACCGCCTCTTCTGTGGTCGATTATTTAACTGTTCGGATTTTAGAGGGTTTCCTTTCGAAATAACGGTAATAGCAACCCTTCTAGATGACTTTTATTATGCTCCAACCAGTTATCTCGTTCAATTAGTTGATTCGCAATGTAGGCAAAAGCAGTAGAGTTGTCCTTACCTGCTCCGTATTGTCCTATATATATGTGTAGGACAGCAATATGGTACAAACGGGTCAATGTGCGTAGTTGCAGCAATTCCTCAGATGAGCAGGTCCGAAACACAGCATACCCTTCAATAAAAGCTGCCGCCATTTCAAGTGATCCGCCAGACATCTGAAGAACATGATTAAGGCTTATCACGAATTCCAAAAAAGAGATATCGACCGCAAGGAAATCAAAATCCAAGACCCCCGTAATACAGCGGTCTACAGATAATAAGTTGAAGACCAATAAGTCGTGATGGACCAGTTGTCGGGGCAAAGACAATAGAGCTTCACGATTTGTCTCAACAGAAATCAGTGCTTCGTAATAAAAATGTTTCTGCTCGTCTGTAACTGGAAAAGGCGGTCGTTTCCAGAAAGAAGCTACATTTTCTGCACTAGCAAGAGGATGTAGCCGATACAGGTCAGTAAATTGGATTCCATCGTAATTTATATCCTTCGGTCTTTTATATTCACTCAGTCTCGCACTGACTTCACCGACAACGCGACCAAATAAGTATGCATCATCTGGAGTTTGAAGCGGTGGAGGTGTTCCCTGAATATAAGATACGAGAGCACCCATTGTCCCGTCTAATAACTTAACATACAAGTCTCCATTCTGCGTTGGCAGAAACGACGGGATACTAAACGAAAGAGCCGAGCGTAGCAGAAATGATGTCACTTCCATTTCTAAGTGTAAACTTTCTGCGGACTTAGTATAACGGTCATAATGACGAGCTACGTATTTTTGGTCGTTTACCGTTACGAAACAGGTTGTATTCGTTAACCCGAAGGGAACAGGTTCAGTATTTACAGTATCTAGAGGAAAGTAATGTTCGATAATTGATTGCAATGCATTTGTCATTAAAGTACCCCCCTATTCCAAAAAAGCCAACATTTTGTGTATTGGACATATTCTACGCGCATGCTAAGGCTAACCGTAAGCTATCTTTCTAAGTGTTGCGTTCGTCTCCCTAACGGAAAGCAAACACGATGTTACCAACATATTCTTCTTGTTCGACGTTGTGTTCTCATACTCCTTGCTGTCGAGATAGCGGAACCACGCAAAGTAATGCTCCAGGTACTTTGTTGCCACACCATTGAAACGGTCCATCCCCTTTTTTAGACGGCTATGGTAGCTGACGTTCTGGATATGGTAAACGCCTTTCAAGCGCTGTTTCCCATGGACTTGAAGCGGTAATGCGCCAATCCCTTAAATAAAAGGTAGCTTTAAACTACCCCCAAATTTGCTTTTGATAAATTGTGTCACAACTCATAAGGATGTTTATGAATAAAATCGCTGTCGAAGAATCCGGAGACTTCAAACACCTCGGACGTACCATTGCGGAAAATATTGCTCAGAAGATCATACGGCCTGCCGTCCCCCCTCCCAATTTACAAACCTTTTGGCTCTTTCAGTATAAAAATCACAAGTAGGATATATGCTAATATTCCACCTTTTTTTCATTGAATATTTACCTTTCTCTCATTGTTCATCTACTCTGCGCCTAAGCGTCTAGCCCTTCAATATTTCATTTTCTTCCACGATGTATTAGCCCTTTTAGTATTAAGGCAGAAAGGCAACCACATAGCAACAAGATTGCAATACTTCCCATCCGATTTTCAATGGTAGTTTCATAGTAGCCGGAAAGACCAAATACCGCTGTAATGGGATAGAAGGTTTTTAGGGTATTAGACATACTCATAAATATTCCGGCAAAAGAATATATCTCAGTTAATACTAACGCAAGCCAATAGCTCTTCTTCATATTCGATACCAATGCAATAATGGGAGAGATGGCAAGGAATACACCTAAACCGTTGAGAAAATATGTTTTCAGAAAACTTAAACTCATTCCCAACGATAAATCGGAAAAATGTAAAATAGATTCGGCTAAAAATGCTATAACAAAGAGCAGCAAGTAAATGAGTATGCTGAATGCGAAAGTAATAATCATTTTTGAAGCGGTTAATTTTGCTTCATTTATGGGAATAAGCCGCAGGGATTTTATAGTGTCCTCCTGTTCTTCACGACAAATCATATAACTGCCCAAAAGGGAAATGACCGCAGGAAGAACAAATAAAGTTGCCCATGGTTGAATAACAGTCATATACCAACCTGCACTGTCTATATCTCGGATGCCATCATGCACAACTCCGCCCGCTATAAAAACAATGATTGCAATTAAAACTGTTGCAAAAACTGTAATCCAAATAATCTTTGAACGGCGAAGCTTTTGAAGTTCCGCCCAAAGTAATTTTTGCATTATCACACCTCACTTCCTTCTACCCAATGCGATGTTTGCAAGTAATACTGCAACAATACCCCAACAGCAAATGCAAAAAATTGCTAAGGGAATGTTAATTGCCTGTGTAAGTACAATGCCCGGAATATCTCTATTTCGTAAAATTATTACTGCCATACTGGATAACGGGTGCAAATACATATTTACCGAAATTGTAAAAAAGCCGAGAAAGATATAAACCAATGCTATACAAATCGGAAGAATATATCCTTTTTGGGATGAAGCTACTGCCAAAATCGGTAACATGGCAAAAGCAGTAATAAAACCAATCTCTAAACATTTTTTCAGCAAATATAAAACGCTCCCCCATTCAAATGCGACACATCCGGGAAGTACACTGAACAGAACGGAAACAACGGCTGTAATCAGCATGAAACAAATGGAGTAAATTAAAACCACAAAAAATTTACTGAAAAAGTATCCCATTTTGCTGATAGGCACTATCCAAAGTTGTTTGAGCATATCATACTGATTTTCGTCATACATAAGTATGGTACAAAGCATTCCTATAATAAAAGGCAAGATAATCCAAAGCGTAAAACCGAATGCAGACCATTTATAAAACTGTATGGGGTCAACACCTGTTCTCTCAAAATACTTGAAATATAATAGTGCGAAAAACGGCATAATGAGGGCAGCCAACAACATTAGCCAGACAAGTTTTCTTCGGCGCAGTTTAAGAAATTCTGTTTGAATAAGTCTAAGCAATCCCTTCTCCTCCTGTAATTTTTTTGAAATAGTCCTCTAAGGTATCATGACAAAGTTGAGAACTAACAACGGCGACATCCTCTACCACAAGGGCCTTGTTGATGGCTGCCACATCCAGAGAAGTGTCATAAAGCCGCAGCGAATGCTCGCCCTGTACCTCATAGTCCTTCACACCAAACTGCCGCTCCAAAAGCAAAGAGGCTTTGGGAACATCCGAAACCTGAAGCTGGATATACTTCCTGTTTTTCTTTTCCAGTTCGCTCATGCTGATTTCTTCTAAAAGAACGCCATGATCGATGATTCCAATATCATCAGCCAATAATGAGATTTCTGAAAGAATATGACTGGAAATAAGAATTGTCTTTCCTTGCGTGGCGCTCAAATTCTTTATAAAATCTCTTACTTCTGTAATGCCGATAGGGTCTAGACCATTTGTAGGTTCGTCTAAAATAAGCAGTTCTGGATCATGCAAAATAGCGTTCGCAATACCAAGACGCTGCTTCATCCCAAGGGAATACTTACTAACCAACTTTTTGTCTTTATAAGGTAAACCTACCACTTTCAAAGCGTTTTCCACTGCATGTGGGGCAGCAGTACCACGCAGCTTCGCAAAAATCTCCAAGTTCTCCGTTCCCGTTAAATTTGGATAAAATCCTGGTGTCTCGATAATAGCACCGATACGAGGATATACTCGTTTCTCCCGGCCTTTGATATTCTTTCCGAATACATCTACCTCGCCAGAAGTGATCGGAGTTAAGCCTAAAATCATTTTCATAATAGTGGTTTTCCCGGCTCCGTTTCGCCCTAACAGACCGTAAATCCGGCCTTTTTTTACATGGAGGTTGACTGTGCTAACTGCTGTCTGATCACCGTAGATTTTGGTCAGTTGTTTCGTTTCAATCACAAAATCATTCATATAAAATTTCCTCACTCTCAATTAATTTGCTTTTGTAATGTCATAACCAAGTAGAATGGCAGAAACAATGACAATTAGAAGTATAAAACATTAACCTTGCCAAAACCTTGCCGGAACCTTGTTTTAAACTTGTTTTGACAGCAAGAAAGCCCTGTGGGTTCACAGGGCTTTCGGCAATAAAACCGTAAATGTAGTTCCTAAGCCAGGCGTGCTGGCCGCTGTAATCATTCCTTTGTGGGCGCTGACAAGTTCTTTGGCAATAGAAAGCCCAAGCCCATTTCCTTTGGCAGACCTGGAGTGATCGCACCGATACATTCGCTCAAAGACATGAGGAATATCTTCGGGTGAAATTCCTTTGCCGTTGTCTGTTACCATGATTTTTGCCTGCTGTGTATCCTCGGTAATGCACAGCACTACATGATTCGCCTCGCTGTGAGTCATAATATTTTGCAACAAGTTATTAAGGATACGGGTATATGCGTTTGGGTCAATCCGAATAGGATACTCTGTTTCGGGTATCTCAATGTCATAATTTAAACCAGCATTCTCTAAAATGGGAACCCACTCTGCGATAATGTTGCGGGATAATTCGTTGAGGTCAAATTGCTCAAAGTGAAAAATCTGTTCCCCCGCATCCAGCTTTACCCATTCAAATAGGGCTGTGACGAAATCTTTAAGACGATGCGCTTTATCAGAAGCTACATGAATATATTCGTCTTTTTCCTGCCCGGTTACTAACCCGTTTTCGATGGCTTCCAAATAGCCGACAAGCGAAGCCAAAGGGGTCTTTACGTCATGGGAAAGGCTTGTCATTAGGCGCTTAAATGCCTGCTCTGCTTGTCTTTGCTGAATAAGCCGGGATTGGCCACTAATTGCAACTTCGTTGATATCATAACAAATTTGTCTTGTCATATCGTTTTCACGTACCAGAACACGGCGGTTGAGATTGCCGCTTTTCAGATCCTCCAAAGCGTCTTTAATAAAAGAGAGCTGTTCCCGGAAATGATGCAGCTTCAAAACAAGATACAGGATAATCAGCAGTGCAAGGACAAATCCCAAAATCAGATAACCATCAATACTCATATTCATGCCTCCTTATTGAAGCGATACCCCACGCCACGCACGGTTTGGATATAAAACGGATGCTCTGGATCTGGCTCAATCTTTTTTCGCAATTTACTAATAAAAGACATGATATTGCTGTCGTCAAAAGCGTAATCTTCTTCCCAGACCTGAGTGTAAATCTGTTTTTTGGTGAACACCCGCCCTTTATTTGTTGCCAGGAAGAAAAGCAGATCAAATTCCTTTCCAGTAAGCTCGACCGTATTGTCCTTCACAGTAACAAGACGGTTTGTTTTGTCAAGGACCATTTCGTTAAGCACCATGCACTCGGTGTCTATTCCCGTCGTAGAGTTTAAGGTGGTATAGCGGCGAATAAGGGAATTGACACGGGCCATCAGTTCGTTAATACTGAATGGCTTTGTCAAATAATCATCAGCACCGAGCTGCAGCCCGGAAACTTTATCTTCCTCGTCACTTTTGGCGGTGAGCATCAGAACAGGGACATTGCTGGTTTCTCTAATTTTTTGGAGCACTTGAAAACCGTCCAAGTCGGACATCATGACATCAAGAATGACAAGCGAAAGGCTATTCCGATTTTCATCAGCCAACCGCAGCCCTTTTACACCGCCTGGAGCAATTAAAGCAGGTAGATTTTCCTGCTCTACACATTTTTTTATAAGAGCGCAAAGCTCTTTGTCATCGTCTATAATCAAAACACTAATCATGTTTCTGTTCCTTTCTTTGCTTTGTTCTCCCGCCCATCGGCTCATTCGGGGAGTTAACTCTACTTTTGGCTTGCTTCTTTTAATATTATGTAATCCATAACTCTAAAATAGAGATTGTACAACGTATTCTTCCATTATTCAATTTAATAAACCTTCTCACAATTCCAGAAAAGCGCCCGTTTAGGCTTAAGGCTTTGAGCGAGATTTCGAAAGCCACCATCATGACAATCACCTGCAACGGCAGCCGATCTCTTGGCCCGACTGCCGTTGCTTCTTGAAGGGATATCATTTTCTGATATTTAATATTAGATACTTGTCTAATCGGCAATCGGCTCCTGTTCTTGTCCCCCGACATCAAGCTATCTTAGCTGCTCGATTTGACCATAAGATGTTCTGATTGATCCTCTAACTTTTTTATAAGGGAGGCCTCTTGATCTGAAAGTTCCATTAAAATCGTATAAATTGGATCTGTAGGTATTATCACACCACAACTTGCACTCAGTCCTAAGAGCATATTGAGATAGAACTGAATTTTCTTTTTCTCGCGAGTAATTTGCTCTAATTCTGAGATGTCTGAGTTATTTTTCTTCATTAAAACACACCCCATGCCTCCTGAAAAGTAAAATGCTTGATAGATTAAATTAATAAGTCAACCGATGCTTCCTTCTATCTCAAATTGAAGGACCCATAATCGCATGGATTTCTCCGCCATGAATCTCCAATGTGAGCCCTTTTAAAATTTCTTTCCCTTCAACTTTGCTTCTTAATTCTTCAATCTTTAAGGTCTTCATTTTCCCCTGCTCCCCTTCCGTAGTCTTCTTCGGCACGCACCAACAAATCACTCATAAATTTTCGGATAGTCTGTAACTCAGACTCTGAATAGGATTCGATAAAACGGTAAAAACTTTCTTCTTTCTCTTGATGCAGCTTTTTATGCAAATGATAAACACGTCTTCCCTTATCCGTTAAGCTAAAATAAATCTCCTTACGATTGTTGTTCAGCTGACTTCTCATAATAAAGTCCGTTTCCAGCAGCTTTGAACAAATATTAGTAATGCTTGCTTTGGACAAATCCATTTTCTTCACAATTCCGGTATGGTTTATAGGTTCATAATCACCAATGCAATCGATAACGTGTACACTTGTAATATTGTTAGAGAGCATGTCAATCTGTTGCTCCCTGGCTAGTTGCCGAAACATGTCAATTTCATGTTCAGTATACAACTCATTCAGATGCAGCATTTTTATATACTGCTCGTAAAGATGACGTTTAGATTGATACAGAAACTCCAATTGCACAATCTCCCCTCTCTTGTATTCATAGTTACAGGCGGCCAAGTTCATTAGCCGCCGCAGCCAGCCGGACTTTTTGTTCAGTACTGAACAAAAATCATGATAGCATAAATGATAATGATTTTCAATCTCATTTAGTCCCAGTGAAATTCAGAAAACATATCGGCATTTAAAACAGAAAAACCGCGCTTGGCGCGAACTCTTATTGGACTATGTTTTTATTTAGCAACAGGGTGTTTTTCTGATGAAGTTTATCCCACATTGGGTCTTCGTCGCAGCCAAGGAATTTTATCTTTCCCTATATAAATATAGACAAGGAGCAAGATCTCCGTGGATCTTGCTCCTTGTCTATGGATTGATTTTTTCAAGTAAGTAAAAGTTCTGTCTGCATTATCTTCTGTTCAAATTTTAACTGGAACGAATCACAAATTGGCATATAGGTTCCTGCCATAGAACCTTAATTCATTTAATCAGTAATTTTTTTAAGCTCAAAAATAGTTGCCTCTGATATCAAGATAAGCCTATCGTTATTAACAACAAAAAAACCTACACTTACAGGTATGCTACGTTTTGTAGAAGGTTCACTTATATCTATTACTTTTACTACATCGTTTATATTTAAGTTTGGGATATCTATTTTATATGATCTATAAAAAGAGTCAGAGTTAGAGCATTTCGCTGTAATCTCATATAGTGGATTTTTTAGTTCATATTGATATTTCTTATAGTTTTTTAGTCCTTTTGATGAAAAAAAGTCTTTTTTGATTATAATTTCATCTCCAATAAATTTTTGCCCTGTTGGATATTCAGAAGCATCATTATATGAATTTGCAAATCCTAAAAGCTTCTCAACCTTCCAAGTTCCATAGAAATATTTTTCAGTTTCACTATCCAAATTTTTACTTTCTAAATCACAATATTCGGATGTATTTTTTGGAATAATAGACTCATCCTTTGCAGGTTTAGGCTCACTAGAAGTATTTGGATTTGATGTCGTTTCAACATTTCCACAAGCCGATGCTAGCATCAACATTATCATAATACAAAGCAATATTATTTTTTTCATATTTCCACTCCCACTATAAAGTTATGTTGTCGCCTGTTACTCGCTTGTTAACTCCTAATTAGAGATTATTACGTTTAGCAACCAGTTCAAAAGCACACTTATGCTGGTATATCCTTCAATTATAGTGGGTAATCTATATATTGAAAATACACTTTTAAACTTGGAGGGTTTTGCATGAAGGACCATCTCATTATTTTGATTAGAAGTTTTTCAGCATTCGTAATCCTAATGGTAATTGCAAGAGCACTAGGAAAGCAGACCCTCTCCAACATGAACTTTCATGAATTCGTAACAGCAGTCATATTGGGCGCTATAGCAGCCAACTTTGCATTTAATGAGAAAATAGAAGTTACCCACCTATTAATAGCCCTGTCTGTCTTCACAATTACTTCTTATGTTTTATCCAAGCTTTTTTTAAAATTCAGAAAATTTAAGATGTGGACAGAAGGAACACCCACCGTTCTCATAGAAGGTGGGTTAATTTTGGAAGATAATATGAAAAAAAGTAATATGACAATTGATTCTTTGAACGAACAGCTTCGCCAGAAAGAGATTTTTAATATAGACGATGTGGAGTACGCTCTACTTGAGATTAACGGTAAACTATCTGTTCAAAAGAAAAAGGAGCTACAAGCCGCGACATTAAAAGATCTGCAGTTGAATGCAGGTAATGCCACACAGTTTCCAATTGAGCTTATAATAGACGGACAGCTTTTGCACGACACTCTAAACTCCAACCATATCTCTGAATCCTGGATATTGTCCCAACTAAAGGCACGTGGCAAAAAGTTAGAGGATATATTTTACGCCGTAAAAGGTAGCAACGGACAACTTTATGTGGATGATTATAAGGATAAAATTCAGCATCCAGTTGATGTGGAATAATACCTTGTACCGCTTCCTTGATCATTTGTAAGGGCTAGAGCCCTGCAACTGACATACAACTGACATATTAGCGGAGATTCAACTCCACTCTAGCCTTGGGATCAAACCATTGGTACAAGAAAGGATTCAGTTTCAAGTCACCCTCTGGTATATTGACGTAGCGTTCGACTTTGCGGTTGGTTCCATTTCCTTCCGGAGGATTCGGATTTATTTCGGGAAACTTCCTCTCCCCGTTGATGTCAAGGTAGCTTTGGGTGATGCCCCCAAACGATGGATCACTGGAGGAAGACTCCACGATCAGATCCTTACCTTCTTTGTAATAAGTAAACTCAACCGAAGTGCCATGCAGCTCCGTCGTTACCGTCTTTTTTTGGGCTGCAGGCTGATCCAGTGTAAGTAAATGGTCTTTATTGGCGCGCTCCTGAACTTTTTTGCCAGAAAGAATCACCTTCATAGGCACGTTACTCCAATCCTTCTGCTCGTACCACTGCGGCAGCTCGAACCTACGGTAGAAGCGGCCGTCCTTCGTCGTCCAGAAGCCCGATCCGCTGTCCATTTCCTGCCCGTCAACGATGAGCTTAACCGATTCATAATGAATCAGAGGAACATCCGGTTGGGGGGAACGCCCTCCCATTTCATACATCAATCGGATCTCGAGAGGGGTAATCACCAGTTCAGTGAATTTCATCATGGAATCATTAGCAACATCCGCCGGCTCCAGCTGAACCGCAAACATAGCCTGAGCCGCTTTCTTCCCGTCAGCCTCGAAGGCGAAGTTCCAGCTGCCCTCTTTTCTTCCGGATTCCTCAAGAACGGAGAGCTCAAAATGCGACTTTTTAAGATCGGCATCGGAGATTTCAAAGTTGCTTTGGCATACGATCACGTTCGGATCCTCAGAAGGAAGCACAGCTGCATACTTTTCCTTGATAACCTGACCACCTGAGATAAGCACAAGATGCGGATTGGCCTTCCGTGCGGCCTCTTGGTTTACCCCGCTGAGCTTATACCGTACCGTGAAAACATTCCCTTTGCGGATTACCGAGGTCATCTCAACGGAAGTCACAGGACCACCAGAAAGCGCAGCTGTCTTGTCCTGTGATTCAGCTGGAATCACATCCAGCGGGAAGTTGCGGTACTGATAGAAGACTATGTTCTCCAAGGTAAGACGGTAACTCTTTCTTTCTTCCCCTAGCTTGTTCTGCACCGTCGCTAATCCGAACAGACGCCCTTGGCCCTGATCTTGCTTGAGCTGTACTTGAATACGCTTCGCCTTATCCTTGCCTTCCGACAGCTCCGACCTCCCGAATTCTATGGCATCGTAAGTAGGAAGATCAGAAACATTCATGGTCAAGAGCATGTTCATCCGCTGGTCGTCGGTTGCCACTCCGTCTAAGGTGAGGGGGATTCCTCCGCTTGTGACCGTCTGATTAATACGATTTCCTACCCCTTGCTCGATAGCGTTAAACGAGCTTCGGCCATTCCATAAGCTATCCCAGCTACCGTTTACGGCAGCCATAGCCGGTAGGGCTGCCAAAATGGAGACGGAAGCTACCAGCACGAGCACTTTCTTCTTATGACGAATCCCCCGCTGGGAAGCACGCTCCAGTTGATTCTTATGCGCGAGCCGTTCTTCGATCCTACTCCACATGGCCTCATAATCCGGCTCCCCGTCCAAAGGGCGTCCCATCCGTTCTAGATTCCATTCCATCGACTTAGTCAAAGCACTCTTCTCCTTTCCCGTTGCAGCTTTCCTGAGATTCCATCCTTTTTCTCATCAGCGCCAAGCCCTTATGGATTCTCGATTTCACGGTGCCGAGCGGAATCTCCAATATTTGCGCCACTTCTTCCAGACTGAGACCATTCCCGTAGCGGAGCGTGAGGGTTGTGCGAAGCTTCACAGGCAGGTCTTCTAGCAACTGAGCGAACTCATCGGACTGCTCCTGCCTCACCACCTCATCTTCCGGCTGCTCGGGCATGGATGGCCTCATGAGGAAGACGGAGCGGATCTCCTTATAAGCCCCTCTCTTTTTCCGATTGTAATGATTTCGGCACAGGTTAGCCGCAATGCGCAGCAACCACGCCCTTTCCTCGGTTACCCGGTTTCGGTCCTGTCCGAGAGCTTTAATGAATACTTCCTGGCAAATGTCCTCGGCATCGGTCCCGTTATTTGTCATGTACCGGCAAAGCTTATATACATCCTGCTTATAAGCCTCGAACAGCTCCCTGTCACTCTTCATCCGTAGTACACCTCCATCCGTTCTTCTGTAATTTCTAGATCAACGGTCTTCTAGTGAAAGCTTACTTGGAAGGTTATTACCGTCTGATATAAGAACAAACAATAAGGGCAAAAGGTTCATTTTCCGATAACCTCGGGTAAACTAGCCTGATTCGTGCAGTGCGTCACTCCCAAATCATCTGCATTCATTATGACTACTCGATCAGTTGGACTAAATCCTTGAATCACTCTTAGCTACCTCCTAATTTGTTACCGAAAACAAGCCCTCTATGGAAATAATTAAGGGGGCACAACATAGCGTTGTGCCCCCTAAGTAACGGAAAGTATTAGCTAACCAACCAATACTGTTCTAGTTAGCTGCATCATTACTACGCTATCGGGTTGAACAACTGTCAGCGTTCTTTTATTCACAAAACCGAAGCTATATTTGCAGCTTGTTCAATCCATGGTTGTTTTTTGAATATCTCCGCCGCGATCAATATACGCAGACCATTTGGGGAAAACTACTTTGAAGAATTCATTCCCTAAATCGGTTAAATCAGAGCTCCGCAGTTCCAAGTCGTCCTTAAGCGAACCATCCTCATGGAAAGGTTCTATCACAATTAACTTATGCTCTACTAAAAAATTCATTAGTACCGTTGTCATTGAAGTAACTTGCTGTCGATAAGACAAGCTTTTGCTTCTTTTTAGCATTGTGGGATAACTGTATCTTAATATACTCATCCTTATCACCTCGAATTTCACCTACTGGTTATGACTATTCTTATCTCCAGACAATCACCCTATCAGATAGAAATCCTAAACTTAGGCATCTCTCCTGCGATAAAATATAATAGCTGCTGTAGTAAACATCAGGGTCCATAACATCAAAATACCTGCCCCTTGCTTTGGTGTAAGGGCATTTATTTCGCCAGATGAAGGCATCGTATACATATAATATCCTGCCATATCCGGAAAATAATTTTTAAACCTAGATAGATAGTCTCTCGCCAATGGACTGATAACGAAATGATAGCCAAGCATTACCACTAAAGCAGGAGTGGTCCGCCTTAATAAAGCACCTACAGCTGCACTGAGAAGTGTAGTTAGTGTTAGATAGCCTGTTGCACCTGCTAATGCCTCTATTATGGTGTCTATTTCAAACCCTACTGCTGTACTTCTCATCCTAATAAAAGTGTATAGTACGCCTGATGCAGCAATAATAAAAGCGATGGGAGCGGTTATGATTGCCAATGCCAAATACTTTGTGGATAGTTGAATCCCTCGCCAAGGTATCGTAGTTAACGTAGTTCGAATTTGTCCACCGTTATACTCCGAACAAGCAGCTAAGACTCCAAGAATAATGAACCCTGATTGAAGATATCCCATAGAAGCAAGCCCTATATTCAGTATACTTTGCTTCCCTGCTGCCCCTTGTAGACCGATCGATGTATAAGCTGCGGCTAAAATTAAATTAAGAATGAATGTGCCCATAAGGGTGAGCCATGTCAAGGGTAAGGTGACTAATTTGTCCAGTTCAGCACGGAGGATTAATGTTATCTTCTTACTAGAAGGGACACTCATGATGCAACGTCCCTCCTATGGAATACAATAGCTGCAGCAATGAAAAGAACGGCTACCCAGGCAAACATGACTAAACCGCCTGTGAACGGGGTGAGAAATCTGTCGCTCGTAAACATAAACATCTCAGTGCCAGCCCGGTCTGGCAAGTATAGCGCTAACTTTGTAGCCTTAGAAAGCAGGAAACTGAAGGATACAAAGGATGTATTTAGGATGAGCACAGCAAGTGGAATAGTGCCATTCTTAGTTAGAACAGTAATCCCCAATGCTAAAAGAGCAGTAAATGTCCAGTAACAAACTGCACCTAGCAGTTTAGACCATTCAAATGCCGGTGTGTACTCACCAAGAACAAGGTGCGTGGCTGACAAAGTTGTTATAATAGCAACAACACAAAGCAATATGCTGATCGCTGTCACAGCGCCTGCTTTGACCAGCAAAAAATGAAGCCTTGATGAAACAACAGTTAAGCTTGTTGTAATCTGTTGTCCTCCGCCAGATTCACTGCTCTCTGTCAAATACTCACTGCTGACAGCAAGCACACCTAGTATGATGGCACCCTGCACTCCAAGAGCTAATCCAATATAACCAACTTCCGGTAGCCGTGTGCTAACGCCAGCTATAATTTCCTCTTTTTCCGATATACTGTCCAAGGCAGCTATGACCGCTGGGGCAAATGCTCCGATAAGAAAGGCAAGCCAAATGCCCGGCAGGGAGAACAGTTTAGACAGTTCCGCGTTGAATGCTCTCATACCATGTCACCTGCTTTGTCAGATGTCAGGGCAAAAAAGGCTTCCTCCAGCGAGGAGTGGTTACCTATTACTTGTTCCAAGGTTCCATTGGCAACAATGGTTCCATGCTTAATAATCACCACGTCATCAACAGTCTCTGCAAGCTCTCCCATGAGATGACTGGATAGTAACACCGTGTTCCCGGACTCGGCGCGTTCACGTAAAAATGTCCGAATCCAGCGAATTCCTTCCGGGTCTAGGCCGTTTACGGGTTCATCCAGAACCAATATTTTTGGATCACCAAGCAGTGCTGCTGCTATTCCAAGCCTTCTCCCCAACCCCAAGGAGTATTTTCCCACTCTTTGACCAGCTGCATCAATAAGACCCACTATCTTCAGAACTTCCTCGACACGTGAGCGAGGCAATCCTGCAGCATGTGTAATCCAGCGCAAGTGTGCCCGTCCTGTTCGGCTACGGTGGGCTCCAGATCCATCCAATACGGCACCTATAGTCGTTAAAGGATTATGTAATTCTGCGAATGGCTTGCCATTAATTAGCGCACTCCCAGAGGTGGCACGATCTAATCCAAGCAGGATGCGAAGCGTAGAGCTTTTACCTGCTCCATTTGGACCTAAAAATCCGGTTACTCTACCTGGTCTAGCTGTAAAGCTGATACCTGATAAAATTTCTTGAGTTCCGCGATGTTTGACTAAGCTATTAATTTCAAGCAACCATAACACTCCCTTTCTGTTATGGTTTTAATTTTATAGACGCAAAGTTACATCCCGTTTATCAGCCTGTTTAATTCTGGGTTAACTTTAAATTAAGCCCTACCAATAACTACCCTCGTACCATTTTCATTTGATGTAAAATCAGCCTTCAGCTTCATTTTGTTCAACATATAATGACATGTCGATAAACCAATCCCCGCCCCCTGATCATAGGAAGAGTTATTCATACCTGGACCGCTGTCCGCAACAATAATCTGTTCTTGTTCTACATCGACCACAATATTTGCATACTTTCCCTCTGCTGCATGGCGAACTATATTCTGAAATAAATTATCCAGAACCCGTGTCATCCATTTAGGATCGGCTAGCCAATAAAAAGTTTCGTCTGCCGGTAAATCTGCATCGAGCTGAATCTCATGTTCTTCAAATACAGGATACCACGCAGCAACAGATGCCCTAACTAAACGCCCCATATCTGTTGAAACGGGCTCAAAAGGATGTTTTCCTGATGTAAGCAACGTATAGGTAAGTAAATCATCCATTAGATCCCCGACTCGTGTAATCGTATGGTTGATCTCTGTTAACGAGTCTTGTCCTTCAAGACTCAAGGATTCTTTATTTAATCTGGTGATATGTCCCCTCAAAATGGTAAGTGGCGTTCTTAAGTCATGCGATAAATTTGTAATGAGGCGATGTCGTAACAATTCTTCTTCATATGCTCGCTTGCGGCTGCCTTCAAGCTGCTGAATCATCCAATTAAAAGAACTTCCTAATTGATCTATCTCATCCATTCGATCCGATTGAACAGGTATGAGTTCTGGAAATGAGTTGTTTTTAGCTGAAAATGACATGACTTCCTGTAAGCGGACTAGACGTTTTTGAAGTTTCAAGAAGAACAGCCAAGATAAAATAACAAAAGCGATTAGAATAAAACCAAACAATAGTACGGTAACGTAAAACAGATTTAACGTACTTAGTTCTTTTTTATGGGTATCAGAAACCTCAAAAAACGCACTGAAGAAAATAAGCATAATAGGAGGAAGAAAGATAAATAGAAAATGGACTTTTAGAAAACGACGAAATAATGATCTATTTTGCTTCATAATTTCACCCGATAACCAATTCCCTTCAAAGTTTCAATAATCTCCGGTGAATCTGGATGACGTTCCAGCTTTTGACGCAGCCGATGGATATGTACCATTAATGTTTTGTCACCCGTCATGTATGGTTCTTCCCATATAGCTTCATAGATTTGTTCTTTTGGTAAAACCTGATTAGGGTGCCTTAGGAAGTACATTAAGATTTGATGTTGTTTACCAGTCAATATAATTTCTTCTCCTGTGCGTTTGTCAAACACCATTTGGCCTTGTGGATCTACTTCGATCTGATTTCCTAATGAAAAGCGTTCGGAATGAGTTGCGCCTCTTCGCCGGATTAATACTTCTAATCTTGCAATCAATTCATCCGTATGGAATGGTTTTGTTAAATAATCATCAGCAAATTGCAAACCATCGACCTTATCAGCTATCGACGTTCGAGCCGATAACAGCAATATAGGAAGGTCAGGAGCTGCCTTTTTTAATCGCTTTCCTATCGTAAATCCGTCTAAACCGGGTAACATGATATCCAAAATAACGACTTCATGCTGACCTACTTCTCGTTCGGCTTCTTCACCAGAAAGCAGCCACTGAACCGAAAATCCTCGCTGTTCCAATTCTTCTTTTACCCAACTGCCTATTTTCTCATTATCTTCGATATATAATACGCTTCTTCTCAAGCAACATCCCTCTCTCTAAATGGGGTTCACTATAAGACAGATTAACATATCTTTCCCACCACGACATTCAAATCCTAACTTAACGACGTGATCGCACATGGCTTCCCTAGCAATAAGCCACTTGAGGAAGGCGATATCGTCACGATCGACACGGTCGCTGAGCTCGATGGCTGGCTTGGCGATTCGGCTTGGAGCTATGCAGTCGGGCAGATCTCGCCGACAGCCGAGAAGTTGATGCGCGTCACGAAGGAATGTCTTGACCTGGGCATCAAACAGGCACAGCCTGGCAATCGACTCGGCGACGTGACAAGCACAATTCAGCGGCATGCGGAATCACACGGTTACGGCGTCGTACGCGATCTTCTCGCCCATGGCATCGGCCGCGACCTGCACGAGGAGCCGACCTATATGCATGTTGGCAAACCCGGAAAAGGCATGCGTATCAAGGAAGGTATGGTGTTCACAATTGAACCCATGATCACCGAAGGCACCTACCTTATGACAATTGATTCGGACGGCTGGACCGCACGGACGATGGATCACAAGCTTGCCGCCCAATACGAGCATACGATCGCGATCACGCCTGAAGGTCCACAAATTTTGACCGTGCAGTAAATTAAAAAGAAGTCGATCATCGAAATGATCGACTTCTTTTTTCGTATTCCCCATAGCACCTTAATGGAATTGTTTTAATTTGTTGTTGTTGATGATGCCAAGTAAGGCAACTGCACCTCGAATTCGGTACAGATGAGATCACTTTGAACCGATATAACACCTTCATGCTGTTCTAAGATGTTCTTGGCGATAAACAGGCCAAGCCCGGTGCTCCCCTCCTGGTGGGTTCGTGCACGATCCCCGGTAAAAAACATATCAAATATATGAGGAAGTTCATCAGGCGGGATGGCAGTACTCCCGTAATTAATGACTTGAATAACGACTTTCCCCTCCTTATGACTTCCGCGAATATCGACGTATTCGCCATCCCTACCGTAACGAACAGCATTGAACAGCAGGTTCTCGAAAACGCGTGCGAGCAGGTCACCGTCACCGGAGACCATCAGATGCGAAGCAATCTCAAGCCGTGCGGTCAGCTCATTTTTTTCAAAAACCGGATACATCTCTTCGGTTAATTGAGTCAGCAGCTTCCCTAGGTCAAGCGGCTCGCGGTGAATACTTAACTTGCCGTAATTCATCCGTGTTATCTCAAACAGCTCGTCGATGAGCTTCTCCAGCCGCTGCGATTTCGTAAAGGCGATCGTCGTGTAGTGCTTCATTTGCTCGGCTGTCAAATCCTTGCCTTGAAGAACAAAATCCAAATACCCGATGACAGAAGTCAGCGGGGTGCGCAAATCATGTGCAAGGTTAAGCACTAACTGCTCCTTGCTGTTCTCGGCGAAATCCCCCCGATCCTCCGCTTGCTTCAGCTTTTCGCTGGCTAAGTTGATGTCCCGGGCGATGTCTCCGAATTCATCATTGGTCGGGATAAGAACCTGATGGAATAAATCCCCTCCAGCCAATTGGTTGATCCCGCGGGAAATCTCCTGGAAATAGGCAACGTAACGCCGGGTAAGCAGAAAGAAATAAAAAAACGAAATCGGAAAAAAGAGGATCAGAAACGCGTTAGTATCGCCGATACCCCGAATGAATTCGCGAACTTGGAACATCACGTTTTCACGGAGCAGTGTGTGGTAATACTGCTGTAGCACCAAGTAAATTAAAAAGGTAGTACCCGCGGACAACAGCATGCTGAGCCCAAACAAACGGATCATTTGGAAACGGAAGCTTCGAAAAATGGGTTTAGCCATTGTATGTATAACCTACTCCCCAGACCGTTTTGATTAACTTGTTCTTACGCTGATCCTCCCCCAGCTTCTTCCGCAACGTTCGAATATGCACCATCACCGTATTCCCGCCTTCATAATATGCTTCGCCCCACACACTCTGAAATAAATGCTCCGGGCTGAATACTTTCTTCGGATGGCTCGCGAGCAACACCAATATATCGAACTCCTTGGGCGTAAGTTCTATCGGGTTACCGTATAGGAAAACCGTTCGCTGCTCAGGATGGATTACGAGTCCTCCAGCTTCAAGTACGGACGTGTCCGCCGGACCGGCCATTGACGGATTCAACTGTATGAAACGGCGTAATTGAGCGTTTACCCGAGCTACCAGCTCCATAGGGTTAAACGGTTTGACCATATAGTCATCGGCACCGCGAACCAGGCCGGTGATCTTATCCATGTCGCTTGCCTTCGCGCTTAGAAAAATAATGGGCAGATGGTATTGCTCGCGGATTAACCGGGTCACTTCGTACCCGTCGATCTTGGGCATCATAATATCCAATATCGCTAAATCCACGGACTGCGTCTGGAACATGTCGAGCGCGGCTTGTCCGTCAGCAGCTTTCAGGCACCGGTAACCCTCTTTGACTAGATGCAGTTCGATCAGGTCGGCGATTTCCGCCTCGTCATCCGCAATCAGAATGGTGATAGATTTCATGGCACTCTCTCCCTTTCAAGGAAAGCATAACCGAGTGCCGCTTGCAATTTCAAGTACTCTTTCAACATGATGAACTGTGGAAATAGCAATCACTGGACCCGCTTATTTGTGAACTGTAACGATAACACCGTCCTGATTGTTGCCGGAAATCTCATATTCGCCATGAGCCGGTACTGTGATTATTCGATTTTCGTTTACCGGATAGTAGAAGACTTGATAATTTTCCTCCCCGATCGTTGTACTCACTGAACCCTGCTGCTTCAGATAATCCAGATATTCTTCTAGAACAAGGTTTTTCTCCCACATAATCGCGCTATGCGGCAAACCGACGTAGCGAAAATGCCATGGTTCGAATTGAATGCCTGTCACGGCTGTTTTATCCTCAGGATAGCGTAAAACAAAACCGTATTTCCAAGAATTATCTTTCAGCCATTTTCCTTCCGGAGCCCGATTCATCTCCGCCTGTGAGGAGCCGATATCCATTGATAAACCGAGATTATGCTCACTATACCCAGCCGGCAGGGCGAATTGCGCACCCGATGTGCGATACAGTTCCTCCTGCCGAGTCTCGTTCCGGTATCCGCTGCTGATCAAGAAATGGACAACTCCTTCCTGTGCCGCGTCCTTGATCATAGTATGAAACTTGTCCACTATCCGAGGCGATAGTAAAACCGTATTATCAAGCACACCAAATCCGTTGATAAGCTCAGGATTATTGAACAGATTCACTGCATCCGATTCAGGATGTAGACCGTCTGGTACGGGATGGTCCTTATTGACAAGCAGCAGATCCCCTTGGTAAATCATTTTCTTCGATAATTTTATTTTAGAACCGTCCGCCTGATTAGACGAATCAGGCATACCTGTGCTTTCAGTATGTACCTCAGATTTATTAGACAGATCGTTCGCACCCGTCTTAAACTTTGTATACCCATAGCACAGCAGCAATAAAACTAAAAGACAAGTAACCCACTTCTTCATGTTCCAGCTTCCTCCTTACCTTCGTATATTCGAAGGATAAAGAAAATTATTAAAAAAGAACTGAGGTAGAAAATAAAATTTTTCTTAAAAAAAGTTTTCATTACAGCCCTACCCGGGCGATTATAAAAAGCTATTCCGTTTTTCGGTGTTTATCGTGATCACCTAAAATTTTTCGGGGAATTGTTTGATAATTCCTTCTGTCAAGATGTCCGCGAAATGAATCATGTGGATCTCGTTTTTGTCGGTTGCTGCAATATCAGCTTTCCAATCTCCTTTAAGACAGTTAAGGACTATTTCCGTAATTAACTGCAGATGCGTATAGAGCATATCTTGCAGCGTTTTAAACTGCCAGTTCGGATTCAACGAGCTTAAAAATTTGGCGATATCGTCGGCGTTTCTATGCCAATCCGCCTCTAACTTTTTCATATCAGCCTGATTTCCAGCTTTAGCCGCTGCTACAATTTTCCCTGCGATCAGAATATGCTCTCTTAGAAGATCAGCCAGTTTATTGCCGGCGGCTTCTCCGTAATAAGGTTTGATCACATTGCCAATGTCTTGCTGGTTTCTCAAAAGCCGGTCCAATACGTCTTTCTGGTCTGCACGATTGGAGATGGCGCTGACAATATAACTTCTCGTCCAGATCGTATGATCGATCCAAACCTTCTGCATATCCATTCTCAGCTGCACCATTTGGGGACTTATGCAATTCTGATCCTTCTTTTCTGCCACCATTGCTTGCACAGGTACTATCACCTGTGTCATGCTCAAAACAAGCACTAAAGTTACAAGCAATGCTAGTATCCATTTGTTTTTCACATCCACCTGCTCCTCTGTAAGTTTTAAATAAACCAAGCTGTATTATTATGGATAAAACAGTTGATTTTATACAGTGCGGTTCCTTGCTGGATATGGGATATGACTTTTCAATACAGTCTAAACGACTCATTCCCAATCTCACATAAAAAATGGCCGACTCCATCGAGTCGGCCATTTTTTAATTAATTCTCCAGATAGCTGCTGTCTCATTTCATGTAGCGATATTCCAGGAGATCCTTCAAAGTTGAGATTTTCTGCTGAAGCTTCTCCCCGACATTGGTCTCCCTTACCAGCTTCCGCTCCAGTTCTTTGTCCACCAGTCTTTTTACAGATAATACGTCCGTTCCGTTACATAACACATCCTCTTTTGAATTAAATTTCTTATGGGCGACGAGCTGCATGCCAAAGGAATTATACAACAAGGTATATCCGGCGATGCCCGTAGTGGATTGATAGGCTTTGGAAAAACCGCCGTCAATGACGATCATTTTCCCGTTTGCTTTAACGGGGTTCTCACCGCGAATTTCTCTAACTGGCGTGTGACCGTTAATGATATGTCCATGATCCGGATTCAAATCAAACTCCAACAGGATTTTTCGGCAAATCTCTTCATTTTCCCGCAAATGGTAATAAGAGTTCTTTCTCTCCTTATGGGTTTCTTTATCTTGAATAAAGTACCGTTCAAAGGTAGTCATTTCTCTCTTTCCAAAGAGCGAGGAACTTTTCCCTGTCCAGATATACCATACCATATCCGTAGCCAGATCATCCGTCTCTTCCGGATGCGCAAAGGCGTGACGCAAATAATATTCAAAGACATCGAGCAGCTGACGGCCCGAATACGTCTTGTCTTCAATCTGCATTTCTTCCATATTTCCTTCTTCATCCAAAGGAATACAGCCATGGATTAACAAGTTTCCGTTGTATTTTAAATAAAGGCTGCCCTTTTTCATCAGAAAATTCATATGTCTGGCCAGCTTTTCGGAATTCTGAACAGAGAACAGCAGCTTCTCCATCACCTGCTCTTCTTCTTCAAGCAATTGTTCAGGTCGCTGTGGATTTACGGTTGCGAAACAGGTATTTTCCATCGGGTAAGCTTTTCCGCCGATCTTGATTTCATGTTTGTCGTAATCGATCTGCTCAAGCAAAAGTCTGTCAGACATATTAAAGTATGGACGTCTCTTGATAATCGGGATTTCAAGCTTAAATTGGATCATGGCAATGGCTTGATGAATCTTAGTAATCTGCAGGATTTCCTGCTCCGATGCGTTATGGTCGGCCTGCAGCTTCGGTCTGAAGGCTGGATTGTCATCATAGTATTTCTCCGCTAAGTTCAACAGTGGACGAAGATTGATTCCGTATACGTCCTCGATGATGTCTAGATTGTTGTATCTGGCGCAGATCCGGATAATATTCGCAAGGCAGACCTGGGAGCCCGCATAAGCACCTATCCACAGGACATCATGGTTCCCCCACTGAATGTCTACAGAATGGTAATTAATCAACGTGTCCATAATTTTATGGGGGTCAGGCCCGCGGTCATAGATATCTCCGACCACATGAAGGTGGTCAACCACTAGGCGCTGGGTCGTATAAGCAAGGCCGATAATAAGCTTGTCCGCCTGGCCTAAGGAGATAATTTGCCGGTATATCTCCTCATAATAAGGATTCTTATTATTGGTCGGATCTGTCTTGTATAGAAGCTCTTCTATAATATAAACAAACTGCTCTGGCAGAGCTTTACGCAATTTCGAGCGAGTGTACTTGGAAGAAGCATAGGAAATAAGCTTAAGCATGTGTTCAATCGTTTCTCTATGCCATCGGTTCAAGGCTTCTTTATTGGACAGGTCTGCCTTCACCAGCTGTATTTTATCTTCCGGATAATATACTAACGCCGCAAAATCGTTGATTTCATCATCCGTCCAAACATCACGGAATAAGTCTCTGATTTTTTCTTTTACAGTACCCGAACCGTTTCTTAGCACATGCTGAAAAGCCTGGAACTCTCCATGCAAATCACTGACATAATGCTCAGTTCCCTTGGGGAGATTGGAGATCGCTTCAAGGTTGATGATCTCTGTTATGACTTTCTCTTCTGTATCGTATTCTTGGGCCAATAAATCTAGAAACTGCGCATCCATAACAGGCGTCCCCCTTCAAGGAAATATGGTGATGTATAATCGGGTGTATTTAGAATTCGACCTATTCTGAGGTTCATTCATTTCCGAAATTCGAATGACCTATAGATTATATAATATCAAATTTTTAATATCGAGTTAATGATTTCTGTAATTAAAAGAATGGGTAACGCTTAGGGTCGTATGTCTTTTACTGAAACAGATTCAAAAAAATTTATTTTGAATTTCAATCTGATCATCTTTTCACCAGTATAGTTAACTAAAAAATAAAATTATTAACGTGGTGGTGTCAAAAACGAGCCACTAACACTAATTCTACAAGAAGTCTCTGTAGGAAATCGTCCCCCTCTTCTTTGCTGCAATATGCGGACGTTTATTGATTCCTTAAGTGAAAGAACCAGTTCAAAAATGTTTCAAAACAGCTCTTGGACAGGCAAGATTAAGACGGATATACCCCTGGCCATGATCAACGAACATGCTTCCATCCTCCAGAAGCACACCTGCCTGACTAGCGAAGAGTCCTGTTACGTCTTCCTCTCCCGAAATGTATTTGCTAATATTGACCCATGCCAGGTAGGTGGCTTCAGGGATTTTAAATTCGGCTTCAGGCAGGTATTGACTTAGAAACTCATCCGTAAACTTGAAGTTATCGTCAAGATACTGTAATAATTCTTTGTGCCACTGCTGACCATGTTCGTAAGCGCCTGAGTTGCTGCAATACTCAAAGGATTTTTAAAAGAATAGTGACGCTGCAGCCATACTTCCCGAAGCACCTTGTTAGGGTAGCCGAGATATTTAGCATATCCGGCAGGCACGCGACTCCCGTTTGTCACTTTGGACCTCGTTAGACTAGTATCCCGTTCCCCCAAGTAACAACATCCTATTACCGGATACTGCCGATGGTAGAATGATGGTTCTCGTTCAATCTTTGGAATTTCTTTAGTAATTTCCTCTTTAGTTCTTCAGAGATTGTATATATTATGAATTTATTAACTATTTTAGGAGTGAGAACGTGGTTCATCTTGAAAAGCCATCTTATAGATCGGCATGGTTATCTCTCTTATGGCTCTTAATCATCCCGATCTTAAATATATTCTATGGAATTTTGAATCGGGCTGGAGATCATGTCTTTAGTCTTGAAATGAGTTTTGAGCAGCTGATCCCCTTCGTACCGGTCTTTATAATCCCTTATCTATTATGGTATCCCTTCATAACAGGTGTGCTAGTCGCTCTTGCTTTTAAGAACAGGAAAGCCTATTTTCAAACTTTCATTGCACTCTGCGCGGGTCTAATCATCTCGTACCTTTTCTTTGCTCTATTTCAAACGGCAATTCAGCGTCCAGACGTCCAAAATGAACCAGGTTTTCTCTATCGTTTAATCGAATTAGTGTACAGTACAGATCAACCTTACAATTGTTTTCCAAGTATTCACGTGTTAAGCAGCTACTTAATACTTCGGGGAGCACGCATATTTAGCAAAGTCATTTGGTGGCTGATTGCAAGTATGTCCGTTCTTATAATGATCTCAACTGTTCTAGTGAAACAACACGTAGCGGTAGACATTGTTGGAGGTATTTTAGTAGGGGAACTATGTTTTAGCTTAGCAGGCGTGCGGGTCATACTTAAACGAAAAAAACAGTAGATTTCCGCCTAGAAAGAGGTACACAATATGTTTCTGCAAAAAAAAGAACGCCCGTCGTTCTCCTCTCGCTATTTCGTGAATCGCCGACAATTGCTTAACTTCCCTAGCTCTTGTAATAATTGGAGGAGCAGCCCAGGAATCTATCGCTCGTTTACTTGTCAAGCGAGTTCAAACAGATATAGATGTTCTCTCTAGCCTGCATTCGTTAGAACCAAGGCAAGCCGATTGCATTATAAGTGGCTTGCCGCTCCTTAAATTTCCACCTGTGCTACGCGCGCATTTTCTTGATCAAATTTACTATGCTCTCAAACCTAATGGCCAGTTTATTGCCTATCATCCTTCACCAAACTTGAAATGGGATCTTATTAAAAACTTCCAACTTGAGAAGAGTAAGTTTAACCCATTTAACTTTCCGCCCGTATACGTCTTTTGCTGCCGTAAACTTGAGCCGGATGAAGTTTGGGACTAGCCACAAACCAAGCACCAGTCTACAAATGCTGTTAGCCTCGTCCCTCCTGTTATTGGATTGTATTCCAATCATCAGAACGATCTATATCACATTACTTCACTTCTATTTCAGGTAAAATAAGCGCGATGCCCCTTATTTATCCTTTACTAGTGAGTGAGGTTAAAAATGAGAAATTTCAGTGGAGAAACAGCAAGAAAAATATTAGTAGATGAAATTAATGTAGAAACGTTGTTAAAGCTATATCCTGATTATCAGGAGGAAGTCCTGCAAGAAATCAAAGCTTTGAAGAATAGCGACAAGCCTAACTTTATCAAAGCCATTCTCGATAAATACACCTACAGCGCGAAGATTGCAAAAAATAAAATATCTACAAGCGGAATGAACGAAAGAACCATCAAAGTTTTTTTACCAGATATTATAAAAGCCCGTCTAGCCTTTTATTTACTGGAACAGTTAAATGTAATTGCCTCTTCCAACACTACTAATAATAGCGTGCGTTTTAACCTATGGGATGGAACCATTTTGCAGAAACTTCTGTTTAGAAGAGGCTTTGAACGAAAACCAGTATCTGTACGCGTGTTCCGCATTTTTTGGAGATTGATTATTAACAAAAGAGTGCTCTTGCCACTTGTTAATCAGAAGGGAATATACTGTTTCTACTCCAAAGAATTAATCAAAGAACTTTCAGTGTTAATCGGTGAGAAGAGCTGCGTGGAAATTGGCGCAGGAGATGGTACTTTAACTGCTTTCTTAAACAAACAGCAGCTACTTGAATGTAGAGCGACTGACGACTACAGTTGGAAGCACTATATTACATATCCGGATTTTGTGGAAAAAGCGGACTCCAAAACGGCTCTAAACAAGTACCAACCAAAAGCGGTTATATGTTCCTGGCCTGTCCCCAAAAATACATATGAAAGGCATGTCTTTCAGTCAGATTCCGTTGATCTTTACATTGTCATCGGAACAAAGAATGCAACTTATACTGGGGATTTTGAAACTTATTATAACCAACAATGTTTTTCTATGGAATTAGACGAACACTTATCTTCCTTAATTTTACCCCCTTCGGATGAAAATGCAGTTTATATCTTCAGGCGGTTAAAAAAGTAACGTGATGCTATGAAGCACAACACTAACCAAGATCCCAAATATTGCTCCGACAAAAACCTCGCTAGGTTTGTGCCCAAGCAGTTCATTCAGTTCGGTCCATAAGCTATCTTCCTGGGATGAAATCCCCGGAATGGATTTAGCCCATTGGTTCAAAATTGAGGCATGCATTCCTGCATGCCGTCGAATGCCTGCAGCGTCGAACATAGTAATCGCACTCACAATTGCCGCTATGGCAAATTCGCTGGATTGAAAACCATTCCGGATTCCGATTGCAGTGGCTAGTGAAGTCACTGCTGCGGAATGCGAGCTCGGCATGCCGCCTGTACTGAACCCAAGTCTGACGTTCCAGGTACGATGCGCGATGAGATATATGGGTACCTTAATGAACTGAGCAGCAACAATCGCACAGAGAGCCGCGATGAGAGGAAGATTATGCAGAATAGCCAGAACAGCCATATTCCCTACCTCCTTTACATAAAGTGTTATCCCTTGACTGTTCGCAATTTTCGGAGAATCTCCAAAAGCATTACATGGAGACTGACCCAAACGCCGCCGAACACATATCCTGCAAAGACATCACTGGGATATTGCATCTTGAAATAAATTCGACTGATCCCAACCGCCAGGCAAATCAGGATCGCGCCCAAAATGATGGGCACACGGGTATAACGAAAGCTATACGCTGAAAAACCGCATATTGTTAGTGAAGTTAACGTTTCCTCACTCGGAAAGGTATTAAAAAGCTGAAAGCCAGCCGTTACGGGTCCGGGGCGATGGAACACTATACGTAAAATTCCATCAATAAACTCCCCGCCAACGACTACCCATGCCAGAAAGAAAAGGTCTAACTTTCTCTCCTTGCTGTGGAGCATGATCCATAACGCCGTTAAAGCAAGCAAGGGCCCATAGAAATATAAGGTGCCAAACTTCGAGAAACGACGCATCCACTCGCTCCACTCCGTACCGAACACAGCTGCAACCAGATAAGACACGATTTCATCGAATTGTCCAAATTCCTGGGCAAGAAAGTCCTGAATTAAGCCGAGCATCAGCGAGAAGAACAACACGAAAAGGGCGAACGAAGCGATCAGCAGAAAACGTACCTTCCCAAACGAGTTAAAACGGTTCACACCCTTTTTAAGCAGCTGCATAAGTGCTTCAACTACCTGATCCTTATACTTGCCATATACATAGATGACAACGGTCAGGAGTACGGATGCGATACCGAAGATAATCAAGTAGTGGTTTACCGTTGTATGGTACTCCTCCCATTTAGGACCAAGCACCTTGCCCAAGGAGATGAACAAGCCCACCCAGAAAATTGCGCCGGTATAGGCGAAGAAAACGTAACGCTTAAACGGTATACGAGTTACGCCACAAAAATAACCTGTAATATGCCGGACGCCCGGAATGAAATAAGCTGCGAAAAGCAGCTTGTCTATATTTTTCAAACCAAAGGGCCATTTTATCCATGCGCTCTTCCGTTAGATGAACGCGTTTTCCGTATCGGTCGACAAATGGCCTTCCTAACCGATAACCAATCCAATATGAAAGTGTGACTCCCGTCAAAACGCCTGCACCTGCTGACACAATACTGATAAACCAGCTTAACTTCTGTTCATATACTGAAAGGCCAATGTAGCTCATCATCATTTCCCCGGGAAGCGGCAAGGCCAGCATTTCAAAGCACAGGAACAGAAAAATAAGACTATACCCGTAATGTTCCAGCAAATTCGTTAATATATCCAATGTGGTCACCTTCCGAAACCTTATTAATATCATCCCTGTTTACACCGAATTTTAATACTCTTCCCCGATTAAATGTATTGGACTCACCCGCTAGCTTCTCAGATTATGAACAGCTGCTACTTTAACGAAGATTCGATATTAATTCAATTACCTGATTTTGGTGTGAGCGGTCATCCACGTGACAAAATAAACCAGACCTTGCTCAATGGTTTAAACAAAGTGCCATGTTTCGATCTGTGTAGAATTTTTCCTATGCTGTTGAGTCTCCAAGTGCTAGTCCTCCGGCATATGATAATTCATATATGAGAATTATGGAGATGAGCAAATGACTATCCCAATAAAGAAGTCTTTCCTGATCAAGAGATTCAGATCTGTATCTTCTCACCAACGCAAAGATGATCATTTTTCTACAAGGAATGCTGTCACATGAAGCTTTATCATGTCGTCTGGAAGGGACCTGTACACAAAGCAAGCGGGCTTGGCCGTGCCAGCAGAGCATATGCACAATCACTTAAACGGCAAGGTGTTGCTGTTAGTATCGGAGCCTCGACACAGCATAAAAAAGGCAGCCCATTCAAAAAAGTACTGATTTATCACCACATACCCAGTAGGATTCAATGGAAAAAAGTGCGCAGCATCTATGATCTTATTATTTTGAATACCGTTTGGGAAACCAGCCAGATTCCAAAGGACTGGATTTTCCATATCAATAAGTTTGATGCCGTTTGTGTACCCTCCCAGCATAATAGAAGAGCGCTAAGAAATAGTGGTGTGCAAATCCCGATTTTTGTCGTGCCTCATGGTGTAAATACAAAGGCATTTCATCCGCACAATAAGAAGCTGTCACTGCGGGGTGCGGCAGGTAGGTTTACTTTCGTATCCGTATTCGGCTTCCAGCACCGCAAAAATCCGGAGGGCTTGCTCAGGGCATATTGGGAAGAGTTTTCCTCTAAAGATAACGTCGTGCTTGTGATCAAAACAAACGGATATGCGGCCCATGAGAACGAAAAATGGATCCGGGCAAAAATAGCGCAATACAAAAAAAGACGGGGCATTCAAAAAGACACAGCCCCCGTTGTCATTATCGGCCGTCGCCTTAGTGAAACTCAGCTAAAAGGTTTGTATACGCTCGGCGATGTTTTCGTACTCCCAACTCGTGGCGAGGGGGTTGGATTACCTTTTCTAGAATCGCTTGCGAGCGGCGTACCGGTCATCACTACAAGTTGGGGAGGGCAAATGGATTTTCTAACACACAGCAACTCATTCCTGATTCCGTACCAACTACGTAGTACGTCAAGCGGCATGAACAGAGCCATCTCTAAAAAGTTCAGCAACCTGTTTGTACAAAAGGGACAACTATGGGCGGAACCGGATCTAGACGCTCTAAAAAAACTCATGAGGAAAGCGTACCAAAACCCTGGACTTTGTAAACAAAAAGGACGCCAAGGTAGAAAGGATATGCTTCGCTTATCCTGGGACAGGGCCGGGAAATTAATGAAGAATGCGATTGAAGAAGTCATTCGATCCAAGAAATAAGAATGAAGGATAGTGCTCTCCCAAGGAAGGGACATTAGACAGATATATTTTCATCGGAAATCAAATTGTTAGATAGGCTCTGCCGGCTCTAGTCAGCAGAGTCTTTAAGTAATTTTGATCGGAAGGTGGCGGATCCGCATTAGTAACCAATCCAGCCAGAAAGTGTTACTTTTCCCCATTTCGCCATAATTGACTCATGGATTGCCGCACGCTGCATCCCAGCTTCAATCCCAAAAATCCCCTCATAATAGACAGAGTAAGTGGCTGTTTCTGTCTATTATGAGAGGAGCATATCTCGGATCAAGGTATCCTCTGCTTATTTGAGTGGAATGAGCATTTTTTAACCTAAGAAAGCAATAGAGCGTTTTACTTTTCTTGCAAAATCAATGGGATTGTCGATCGATTCCCAGTGAACATACATCAGACGCGGTTCCTCGAACAGCCAGTGATTATGAACAGCTGTTACTTTAATCCCATTCTTCCGAAGGTTTGATAACAAGCGATTGACTTGGTTTTGAAAGAGAGCCGTTTCCCCTAAACAGAGTGCGCGTCCCGAACTATCCAGCGATTCAAAGGAGAACAGCTGATAACGGATCAACGGAGATGTGGTACGTCTTCCTAAGACAGTTGCTTTGATTCTTCTATTTCTGCTAACAAAACAAACCGGACCTTTTGTAATGGAGTGCTCTGTTCCACCTAAAATGGTTGAAAATTGATTACATAGTCTTCTAAAGCGGGGACTTGCTTTAACTTGTTGAGACATGCTGTATCATTCCTTTCAATTAAATGATTAATCACACCTTTACCCTCGACTGCATTAACCTAAGAATGCAATGGATTCTTTAGTTCTTCTAGCAAACACAACAGGATTCATAGTGGCTTCCCAGTGCATGTACATTAACCGCGGGTTTTCATTTAGCCAGTGATTATGGACCGCAGTCACTTTAATCCCACGTTTACGAAGATTCGATATCAATCGATTTACTTGATTTTGGTGTACGGCAGTCTCACCCAAACAAAGCGCGCGTCCCGCCTTATCCAGAGATTCAAACGAAAACATCTGCATCTGGACTAATGGGGAACGCGTTCTTCTTCCCAGAATGGTTTCCCTAAGGTTCGTCATCCGCGTGACAAAACAAACCGGACCTTGCTCAATCTCCGATTCGCCCCCTAATATTCTTCCAAATTGGTTACAAAGCTTTTTGAATTCTGGGCTTACCTTCACTTTATGCGCCATATAAATCCTCCCTTTCATCATGTTCTGTCTATCCTATGACGAAAGATATAAACGGACTTGGATGAATGGTCATACTATAGAAACTATTTGCAAATAAGCCTATTCATATCGTCGCATTCTTCCCATTTTGATAAGTAGGCCGGTACAATAATAGGCACTTTTTTCAGTACAACATAATACTCTAAATTAGTTTATCGTAATCGCGCAGTCGCTCACTAACGACAAACAAATCTCTGTACTTGTCTTAGAATCGGGCAGCAATCATGATACAGATAAACCGATTAAGGATTCCACCTTTGCGCCGGAACTTGAAGAAAGCTATTACCCAAATTACTTTTGGCAAGGTGAAGGTGTTCCCCAAGAAGGACTCGATGGTCGCTCATTCGAGTGGACTACAGGACGCCTCTTAGGGGGCGGTTCATCCATCAATGGAGAGCAATATGTACGACCGACAGTAGCTGTACTCCAAAAATGGGAACGGCTGCTTGGACCTCTATGGTCACCGGATAAAGCCCTACAGCGCTTTAAACAGTTGGAAAATTTCAATGGTTCAACTACAAATAAAGCTGTACACGGTTTTCATGGAAGGATAGATATCAGGCAAGCGCCTGAAAACCCGACATCGATGGCAGAGAAATTAGTAACTGCGATTGAGCGGGCTTCAGGATTTCCGACCATTCTTGACTATAATGATCCTGATACTCCCTTTGGCCCGTTTACACGCTGGCAATTATACCAACAGCCTAATGGTCACAGGGAAAGCGCGTCCACAGCCTTTTTATCTTCGGATGTTATGACACCTTCAGGACTGGGGGTGAATAATCGTAAACTAACCGTTCTATTTAGGACAACAGCTTTGCGGGTTCTCTTTTCCGGTAAACGTGCCATTGGAGTTGAATTTTTGAATGATGGAAACTGCACCCGTGCGTATTCTCGAAAAAAGGTTATTATATCGGCAGGCATCTATAGCCCTCAGCTCTTGATGCTGTCTGGAATCGGCTCCGCTAAAATGTTGAAAAAGACTGGTATTCCTGTCGTCTTCAATAATCCAAACGTAGGGCAACGATTAAAAAATCACACTTTAAACTTTGCTGTATTTTCTACCAATTCAAAGGATCGCCCTCTCCCCGCCATAGATCCTGATGCACTTTATACAGGAGGAGCTTTCCTTCCGGACCCATCGGGCAACGATCCAGATCAACGGGCTGTTCAGCTAATTGGGATTGGAGCCGATCAACGATTAACCTTAGCGATTTTATATTTACGACCCCGTAGCGAAGGGAATATCCGCATACAAAGCAAAGATCCGCTAAACATTGTATTGGCAGACGAAGGATTTCTTTCTGATCCAGACGATATGGAAGCTGTAAAAAGGATCTATCGAACTTATATCAAGAATATTGCTTTAGAGCTATCTCAGTTTGATCCTTCTTACCAGCTGATCTCGCCTACTTTTGAAGTGATTGATGATGATGAAAGACTCGAAGAGTTTATTAGAGAAAATTTCGATCATAATCATCATCAGCAAGTTTTTTTACGGATGGCTCCTTTATCCAAAGGAGGAGTTGTGGATCGTAGAGGAAATGTACACGGAGTCATGGATTTGATTGTTGCAGATGCATCCATCATTCCATTTACAGTTGATGGAAACACATCTTCTGCTGCATATCTTATTGGTTATACAATAGCAAAGCAATTATGTAAAAAAACAATCCGCCCAAAAAAACAGCGACTACAAACAGAGCGGGAAGAAGAGTAAATTTCATTCGCTGCCCGGCATTTTAAAAATGAACAAATTCCTTTCAGAAGAGATATTGGCCCCAATTGGCACGTTTTCATCGCAAATCTCTTAGCCTTTTGCCAGAAAATCAAGAACTGCTTGATTGAACTCATTCGATGCCTCGACAAATGGGAGGTGACTGCAGTCTTGCATGATTATTTTTGAAGACGGTTTAATACTTTTATGTAAAGCTTCCGCAGTCTCTATGTTAAATAAATGATCTTGATCTGAGATTATGATAAGGGTTGGTATATGTATTTCATGCAGTCGATTAAAAGCATAAGGCTTAACTGCAACAGAAAGTCTCGGAGAGAATCTGCAGAAGTTATTAGGGTTACTGACATTATGGATCAATTTTGTTCGAGCTTCTTCCTTTCTTATTGAAGGAAAGAAGTAGTTCCAGTAAGGATTAGCTATGAATGAATCAATAGCTTTCTTGCACCCTTTCAACCGGAAATTGATATAATTTAATGTGTGGAAAAAAAGTCCGCTTGCTCATTCCAGATTTGATGATCATTGAAATTTCCATGAATTAGAACAACAGGATCACCTTCTCCTGAAACTGTGTAGAAAAGCTGTCCGCCATCAATGTTTAAAATGTCTTCGATCATAACATGAACCTCCCCCAACTACTAAATTATAATAGATCGGAATTATGAAGATTGTCTTCGATAATGGATCGTAATACTTCGGAAATAGAATAATCCCCTCTATAACAGTAGCGGTCAATTTCATCCCAACATTCCTGCGGTAAAGTTAATGAGATTTTTCTAGTTACGCCGATTGGTTTACGGCCTGCCCCTTTCCGGTTTCCTCCCCTACGGCTAGCCGTACAATCCGTTCCTTCTTTATTAACTAACTTTGCCATTTCATCACCCTATTTCATGATTCCACAATAATATTTCCTAGTCAATTTGTGCTACCTTAATCAAATAAAGGCAGCCTCACGGCTAAACAACAAATAGACTGACCCTTTATAAGGACCAGTCTATTTGTGTTTGTCTTGAGTTAGACTTGGATTTCTCCATTGTTACTGCCACCTGCAGGAGACTCGTCTTTTTTGACGGATACATGGATGTGGGCATCGTTCTCATAAAATACCCAGTCAAGGCCTGCATCAACCGCAAGTTGACCAAGCCGCCCAAGCTTGCTCTTATCAACGTCACTGGTCGTGAGATCAGCTCCTCTTCCCTCATAATGTGTGCTATTGGAGCTGTGTTCATTATTCTCATCCCAACATTCGGTTACGCGCAGCTTTAAAGAAGGCCATTCCTTTTTGACGAGTTCGGCAAGTTTATCGAGTTTTTCTTTCATTCTCTTCGACATGACTTTGTCAGCCCCTGTGCCTTCTTCATCCTTAAAGACAATATCGACATTGGTGCTTGTGACTAAATTTTCGAATTCTGGAGTCCCCCGTACAATTTTTCCGCTTATAGCTCCTACCACATCTGCCTCGTTCTTATTTGGAACTTTTTGCCCTAATGTCAAGACGGATTTGGTGGCCGCCGGTGGCATTGCAGCTATAATATTCTGGAGGAGTGAGCCAAGAAGAGAATATAAGGCACCACTATTACCTAATGACTGATTGAATGCATCAATAGCGTGGGAGCCGGAACCGTATACGGCGGGAATCACACCTGTCCCCTGTCCCTTGCCTCCACCGTTAGATCCAGGATCTGCACCATTCTGCCCTGATCCCCCAGTTCCATCCTCACCTGCATTCGGCGCTTTCCCGTTTTTCTCATCGATCTTTTTGCCTTCGTTATACTTGGCACCGTCTTCTGAAATATTTGTCTTCCCGCCACCAGCACCTGTAGTAGCTCCCATTGCGCTTGTTATTAACGGCAACAAGCTCTTAAGCATTTCAATTTGATATTGCGCTGCTGTGTTCATGTTTGTTCCCGCTTGGCCAGCCGCATGGCTAGCACCAGCACTTGCGGCGGTTAGTCCGGCTTGGGCTAAGCCGATAGTGGCCGCTAGACCACTCATGTCACGGAACATATTGCCATTTTGGATGGCTGTAAGTATAGCAGATATTCCTGCCGGATCTGGAAGAGGCGCTGGTTGAGTAATCTGGATCACCGGTTGGCTAAGCTGCCCGGGCTTTGTATCATCCGGCAGGGCTCGTGTGATGACTTGTACGGGCGCAATCTCAGGTGCCTGATTGGGTATCGGTGAATCCTGCCAGTTCCAGAACCGTGTCATATCCAATTTCTCCGCTGCATTGTAGCGTCCGAGTACGGCTTCCGCAAACACGCCGCCGCTTGGGAGCGGGATAATTTCCTGCTTAACTGCCGAACGATCAATACCATGTTCTTGCAGCCATGTCGCCCAAGCTGGATCAGCTACGGGGTCAGAATGCATCCGGAACGCAAGGAAGTTCCCTGCTACGGCTACCGGTTTTGGGGCGATGAGCTGCATGACAGGCTTACCTTCAAACTTGAAAGGAGATAACAGAAGAGACAGTGTTGCTGAATCCAGGTTTCTCCAAACTGCTTGGCTATAATAAAGGGCATTGGCTTTCAGATGCTGTGTAAGATCCGAGCCGCCCTTCAAGCCAGGGCTAACAACCAATGCTTTGACAATACCTCCTTGAGCTGGGTAAGCCACTGGTATGTGAATTTCGATCACATTCCCTTTTACATTGGCTTTTAGATACAAATCTGCATAAGAGGGATTCGTATCTGCATTTTCGAAGTTAAAGGTAACCGACATGATATCATCCAAAAGTACCGGCTCAGCAAAGGTAATAGACGCACTTGATACCGGTCTCTCTCCGGAAATGCTCGATCCATTGCGACGTTCAATCGTATATGTTTTATATGAATAACCCATATAGAAGCCAAGAATTTGAATGCCAGGCGGCAATTTATACTGACCGTCCTTTTGCAATACCTCTGTACCTACCGCAGCAGTTAGCCTTTGTATATGTTGCAGCCAGTACCTGCCGTCCGGAATGTAAACGACACCACCAGGCGGCTGGCCCGGTTTGGGAGTTGGCGGCATTGGCTCCGGCTTTGGTGGAAGCGGGTCTACCGTCATCGGTTTTACGTAGAACTGCTCTGCTTCACTAATGAGCATCTGCTGCATAAGAGGCGTAAGCGACGCTGCGGCCAGTACAGATTTAAAGCGTTGTACCACATTGGGGTCACCAAAATTTAAAACCTTCATAGGGATGAACAAACACTTATCTACGTCCGATAGCTGCATAACCACACGGTACAATTGCACAACTTCATAATATTGGACCGATAACGCATGCATATGGTTGTAGTTCGTGATCACCCGAGTGGTTACCTTTTCACTTTCAGCCTGTGATACTTCTTTGACGATGGAAGCACGCCGGTTGCGAGCTCCATTCGCGTTCTGCTGAGTGCTGTCAGCAATATTTTGCAGCATGTTTGCTGTAATATCTCTTCGGCCGGAAGAAGTAGCGAAGCTGGCAGCTTGGGTATCGTTCTGGCCGTAGCCTCCAGCAGCTCCGAACAAGAATCCGCCTATGGCTCCTCCTAATCCTGCACCCACCTCCGCAGAGGAACTGCGAGAAGCTGTGTTGCTAAAGCCGCTTTGAGCTTCGTTAGCAACAGCCTTTGTTACTTCGCTAATCGAGCGGTTGTGATTCATAATATTGGCCAGCCGCTCTGTCTCTGAGATATTCTCATCAACGTTGGTTTTAGTATGTCTTGACCAGTCGAGCATTGCTATCTTCGTACTCTCGCCTGGTGCCAATGCCACGCTGTGCAGCAGCTGTCCAAGCGCTACTCCTTGTGTATACCAAGTTTGTGAGTGTTTTAGAATAGCTCCAACTGCAGGTTTCTTAAATCCAAAATCTTCGCCTGCGCTTGCGGTCACATCTACAGGTCCTGCACCTTCCAAAGGCTGCATTCCGGAAGGGTCGTCCAGGATTTGATCCAGAAGAATCGTTTCATAAAATACCCGTTCTGTCGGATAAACTCCCGCTTTAGGTAACAGTTCCGCCGGAGCTTCCGAATCATAGTCTGGCGTATTTTCCGGATTAAAAGCCTCTTGAAAAATTAGCTTTGCTGCTTCATAAGCCGGCCATAGTGCCAGATCACGTACCGTTTGCACTTGCAGAGCATTTTTTATCTCTGGACCTGTTATGGGTCCAATCCCCGCTAATACCTGAATGTCCATACCCGCCAGGGTTGCAACATCCGAATTCTCTGCGGAAGAGTCAATGAAGTCTGAGGGTACCGATCCGTACCGGACAAGAGAGTCTACCGGGTTTTCTTTGCTGGAGAGAAGTTTGGAAGCATTTTGAAAAATAACGGACAAAGCCAAATCGAATACACTATGAATCTCCAGCTTCACTAAGGCTTCTCGTGCTTGAGAGCTTACGCCAAGTAAAATATCTACGGGCCGCTGCAAAGCTTCCCTTGGCTCTAAATTGGAGTAAGCGGATTTTAATAATTGTTGAATCTTCTTCATATAACCTCCATAAGATGAGGTCCAAACGGACCCGATTAATTAACCCTTATGAAAATTATCACATTTTTGGAAGTGGCGATATTATACGAAAGGATAATATACGGATACTTGGATACGGCTTTCATTTATTTTTTACCGACTGGAATTAACCGTTGTTTGCTATAATGGAATAAAGTTGTATTTCTGGATGGTGATTGTGTTGGAGGGTATAACAAGCAGGATTAAGGAACGCGAAACGTACTATTTTGTGGGTCGTCAAAAGGAACTTTTACAGTTTTCGCAGTTCATTAAGGATCGTGATCATGAGCGGCCATCCATATTTCACATCTATGGGACCGGAGGAATTGGGAAAACTACATTTCTTCACATCTGTAAGACAGCCGTTGAAGACCTGGGGTATTTGTTTTTGCAGTTGGATAGCAGTGATTTTATTCATACGGCCGAAGGTTTAGTTAAAGCAATTTATAGACAATTAGAGCTAACACATCCCCCATATGCGAAGGCATGTCAGCAGAAGTCCAGTTCCCTCTCGGATCTCATTGAGCTGCTTCTTCAAATATCTGCGAGTACAACCCTCGTGATTGCTTTTGATACATTTGAAGAAATGCCAGAAGTAGAACCTTGGCTGCGCGACCTGCTTCCTTTAATTATGGAAGAGGTATTCATTGTTTTTGCAGGGCGTTATCCGTTAAAAGGTCCTTGGATCTCTTCTCCAGCCTGGAGAGAACGTATTCTTCAGATCCCCTTAAATTATTTGAATCAAAGTGAGACTTCTCAATACCTTCAAAAGTGTGATATTTATGACGAGAACGAGACTCAACGAATCTGGGAACGCACACACGGACATCCCCTGTCCCTTTCTTTGTATACTGCATCGAGGTGTGACTCAGATGAATTAATAAGTGAACATAAACATTGGTTTGAAGATGTTGCAGAAACTTGGCTGCGTGAGGTCCCCGATTCAGTCCTTAGACGTTATTTGGACGCCGCCTCACTATTCCATGTGTTTGATCAAGACGCACTATCCTTTATTTTAAATGAAGAGATACCGACGAATCAGTTTGATCAGCTAATCCATTTATCCTTTGTACGTAGAACAGAACGGGGTTGGCAGCTTCATGAATTAATGCGCGTTTTCACTCATCAACGTTTTAGATTTAGATCCCCTGTGAGTTGTAGAAAATTAACCGATCGATGTGCCCTCTATTATGCAGAACGGATATTAACCTCCTCTGATAGGATAAGTATGGATTGGGAGGTTGGTGAGTTCTTTCGTTATATGGATGTAGATGTTATACGTGCACTAACAGGAGAACGTAAGAACGGATATTATTGGGAGGTGGTCACGGAATCAACCTTGCCAGAGGCGAAGTCGTACGTAGAGTGGCGGAGAGCCACAAGTCAAACACGTTCTCGCGTTGAAATCGATCCTGTTACCGGCAAAGAATTTTGTATTGAGTATTCTTCGGAGGAAATTCGCTTCAATATTCACCATCTTGATATTTATGAAGTATTCCATTTAGATCCTCGTTCACTTCTGCTTCTTCGTAATGATCAAGGAGAGGTTGCCGCTTTATCTGTAATTATCCCCATTCACAAGGGAACACTTCCTTGGCTTGAACGAGATCCTGTTACCAGTCCTTTTATCCTGTCATGTAGTCTTGATGAAAGAAAAGCTTTAGCCGTTCACGAAGATTCTCCTTGCGGTTGGTTTATCCGGACGGCTGATTTCATCGATCTCCTTAATCCAGAAATTCGAATCGAGGGAATTTATCTTTTCTATGCGTATATGTGCAGAGGAGGTCTGCTTCTCGCCTCACCTTTTCCCAGCCCAATTACTCATCATGCATACACGGGTTTTGGATTTGAAGTAGCACAAGGCGCGAGCCATACCAATTATGATAGTGTAACGACAACACCAACGTTTGTATTAGATACACGAGGTGAGAAGCTAAGGTCCTTTATTGAACAGATATTAATTAAAAGCCGAATAACTCCGGACGGGTCATCCAATCAATCGCCCTTTTCTAAGACCCTTCTCACAGAAACTATATCATGGAAAAGTCACTTAACAAATCGGGAGCAGGAAGTCGCTCACCTAGTTATGATAGGGTTATCGAATAAAGATATAGCCAAACAGCTATACATTTCAGAAATAACCGTAAAAAAACATTTAAACGCGATCTTCCAAAAACTCGGTATTTCCAGACGGACGCAGCTCGTCCATAAAATAAATACCCTTGAGTAAGGGGACGTGTTGAGACTTAGGTTCGGTTAAGTCCCCTAAATAAATGGGTACCTCTATTCTTCGTAAATGAGCCGCCACTAAAGGCATCTCTCACTCTGTTTATCCGTAAGCGCTGATCGGGCTCGATCGGCGCTTTGGTGTTTAGAGCCTTGGTTAGGTTAGCTAACACTAACACCTTACATGCTTGCGCTTAAAGCCGAGCCTCCCTTTCTCTACAGCCTTTTGAATATTATCGGCAGCGCTTAGGAACTTGCTTTTTCCCTTATCACTTTTGACTTCTACCGGGTATACTGCCTTTGCGATTGCGACAGCCTTATCATGAAGTGGTATATAGGAAGTTGCCACTGTGTATATAAAGTTATTCATTGAATATTTCGTTCGCTCAGGAGCATGGTGAATCGTATGTTCCACTAGTTCAAGCATCTTGCTAAGTTTGCTTTCCGAAAATTCGGGATCTGGACGGCTGCCGAGCAGCCAGCAATAGCAGCTCCAGCCGGCTGACATTCTCAAATCTTCGCCACTTGCAATCCACCTATCTGCAACATCTTGCGCAATGTCCGCTTCTGACAAAGTGACCGCCACCACGTAATCGGACAGCATATAGAAATATGCGGAGTCCATCCAACGGTCATAATCCGACTCTGTCATTACGTTCGGTTCGGCTATGATTCCTGCAAAGTACATGGCGTCGTAATTCCCCGTGGCATAAAGCTGCTCTGCCAAAGTTTGATTGAGCTTAGTCTTCTTGAATATCGGCTTCATTTCTCCTGTAGCCACCCCAAAGAGAGGCTCCCGCGCCCCATTGGATAGGTACATTTTCTTAAGTCTTTCCTTGCCGAGAGCCTCAAGTTCTTGCATAACCATTTCTAAATTCATCGCTTTACACTTCCTTTGTTTGGATGCTTGGCCGATATTCCTTAAGCATAGGATACCTAACTTCATTCCGGAGTGCCACTGCCTTGTTCAGGACAACCTTATACTTCGATACCCTCGCTCATTCACGATCCACTCGGGCTCCAACGCTGTATAATTCAGACCTAAGACCAGTTTAAAAAACCGTCTACAGCCCGGAGGAACACCTAAGCGTTATCTATATAATAAATAAAGATAATAGCCTTGGCTGCTTGATGTATGCCATCTTTACAAAAAAATGTGTATTATAAGCAGGTTTTAATCAAGTTTTAAATGGTAGCGAACTGAACAAAATTTGAAAGGCGGAACATTCTATGGAAAGAATCACATCTCAAACCCAAGAAGAAATCAAAAAAAAGCGATTACCCAAGATTGCATTTCCTCACGTTTCCCCTCTTAGTACGGGTTGGAAAGGTGCCCTACTCGGGTTGTCTCTTATTACATTATTCATACTTTTCGTTCAAGGATATTATTATCTTGCGTCACGAGGGATTAAAGACTACTTCATCGGTACCTTGTTAACTCTGTTAGGAATTCTAACCATCACAGGGATCATTACAGGTTTATTGCATTGGGCGAAAAAACTGCCTTCCCGTTATGTATGGCTCGTGCTTGCCTCGTTTTTTATTATTCTGCTCAGTTTTTTAAGTCCATTTCCCCTTTCATTGCTTGTCTTTTTAGCAATTACAATACTATTTTCCCTGCTGGGATCTCTACTCTATCGTTTCATTAAAGGTGCTTATCGTGATGCCGCCAAAGGGGTAAAACTAACGGCGGGCGTAGGAGGAGCAGCTGTTATTATCATGATTGGTGTGCTCGGATATTGGCTCGTGAGTGAAGGAAATGCTGGACTTCGCATTCCGTATCCATTGCAGGCCGTCAAAACAGCAGAGCGTTATCAGACGTCAATGGCCAATCCGGCAGAACCTGGGGCATTTCACGTAAAATCCATAACCTATGCAAGTAATCCAACGTACCGCAAGGATCTGGACAGCAAAGAGCGGCTGACGACAGAAACCGTAGACGGATCGGCTTTTGTGGACAACTGGAAATCCCAGCGAACGAAGACGTTCGGCTTTGGTCCGGAAGCTATGCCCTTAAACGGCACAGTCTGGTATCCTGAAGGCGATGGCCCTTTCCCTCTCGTATTGATCGTACATGGTAACCATCTCGCCACCGATTATTCAGATCCGGGATATGCTTATCTGGGCAAGTTGCTGGCGAGTCGGGGATATATCTTGGCTTCAATTGATGAGAACTTTCTGAACTCATCGCCTTACGACGATCTGTTGTTTTTTGGAGGCTTGGAAGACGAGAACCGGGCCAGAGGCTGGCTGATGCTAGAACATTTGAAGACATGGGACAAATGGAACTCCACGAAAGGAAACCCGTTCCATGGCAAGGTGGATATGCAGCATATTGCGCTAATTGGACATTCCCGGGGAGGCGAAGCCGTTTCTGTAGCAGCAGCTTACAATGAAATGACTACATATCCCGAGAACGCTAACATCAAGTTTGACTACCATTTCAATATTCGTTCCATCATCTCGATATCAGGTACCGACATGCAGTACAAACCAAGCGGGCAACCCATTGAACTTAAGAACATAAACTATTTGGCTTTGCATGGTTCCCACGACATGGACGTAAATTCCTTTGCCGGAGCGAATCAGTATTATCGAACTCATATTACAGACAACACTGATTTCTTCAAATCCTATGTTTATATCTATGGCGCGAATCATGGCCAGTTCAATAAATCATGGGGCAGACACGACTCTGTAGGATTTGGAAACAGGTTGTTTAACAATGCTCAGCTTCTTCCTGAAGAACAACAGTCATTAGTCGCAAAAGTATTGATTTCTTCCTTTTTGGAAGCCACCTTGAGAGAGAATGATCAGTATCGAATGGTGTTTAAGGATCTAGGCTACGCCAAGGAATGGCTCCCCAAGACAATGTATATTAGTAATTATTGGGATGGAAATACGACCTTGATTAGCAATTATGAAGAGGATTACGATCCTGGGACAACTACGCTGCCAGGTGGACGCCTGGAAGGTGAGGCACTTAAGATCTGGAAGGAAGAAAAGGTCAAAGTGGCACTTTCGAATGACCAATACAGCGCGGCTTCCCTTGAATGGGATAGTTCAGCCGCCCCATCCATTCCTACCTACAAGGTAAATCTGCCTCAATCGGGAATCAAAACATCCAAGCAAAGCTCCATTGTATTTTCTATAGCAAACAACAATAAATCTGACGCCTTAGTTGACTTGACGGTATCCGTAGAGGATGCCAACGGCAACATCAGCCGTTTGCCACTAAGTCATGTTTCTCCCCTGCTGCCTATGTTCGAAGGAAAACTTGCAAAGTGGCCGTTTAGTTTCTTTCAGACAACTATGGAACCGGTCTTTCAGAGCTTTGCTTTCGATATGGCCGACTTTATCAAAGCTAACGCCAATCTGCTGCCAGAGAGAATCAGCAAAATTAGCTTTGTGTTTGACAAAACGGCAGAAGGCAAAATATTGATCAAAGACATCGGCATCCGTAACGACAAGCTCTAATGGTTAAGGTTGACTAAATAACACTAGGCTGTTAAATCCCATCTTGAACGGCGGCGCCACCTTCGCCTGGTTCAAGATGGGTTTTTATATTAATTCACAGCTTCCAATCATTTATCGCTGACTGCGGCTTATGAACACGCCATCGATAACCGGATGAACTTTTTTACCTTCTACTTCTCCTGCTCCTTTATGATCTGTTCAATCCCCAGCAAAATCAGCCTTAAGCCGAACTCAAACGCCCTATCGGTTCCCATCAGCTCGAACAGCCCGTTCGTAAACATTCTCCGGAACAAGCCGGCTTCTGTATCACTCATGGTATCCAGTAGACGAATCAACTCATCCTCCGGAAGCGACACATTGTCCTTAAACATAGCAGAGACATTGCGCTCATGCTGATAATCGTCCAGAACGAAGTAGAAGACATAGTTCACAAGCGTGGTAACCACTTGCATTTTCTGCTCTTGCTCCAGCGGCGTCGATTCCACGCAGAGCAGCATACGGTTGGTGAACCGGATGATGTCCGGTTCGTGGGGCAGCGTCATCATCATGAGCTGTGTTGAACAGGGATAGCGGCTGAGCACATTTCTTGTCGTGATCGCAAGCTCCGTCAGCTGTTCTTTCCAGTCTCCTTCGGATTGCAACTCCTCTAGAATTATTTTTGATACATGATTGGCCAGACGCTGGTAGAGATTCTGTTTGCTCTTGAAGTACCAATACAGAGAAGGAGCTTGAATCCCCAGCCGGTCGGCCAATCGTCTCATGCTGAATTTCTCAATGCCCTCCTCCCTAAGAAGCTCCCAAGAAGCTTCAAGAATTTTATCCTCCGAAATCTGAGGCTGCTGTTTTCTCATCATAATCCGCCCTTTTATCTAACAGTGTAAGTTTATACTTTACAGGTCCATATGTTCATGATATCATCTAACACTGTAAGGTTCAATCTAACACCGTTAGTTTGATCCTAATTAAACAAAGAAAGTAGTGATCCACATGGATGCAGAAAACCTCCATTACTTTGAAAAAGCACCCATCGCAAAAGCCGTAGCCCACTTTGCTATACCGATGATGTTAGGCACTTCAATGAGTGTCATCTATTCCATTTTGAATGCCTATTTCCTTGGTACACTCCATAGCACTGCCATGTTAACCGCACTCGCATTAACCTTACCGTTATTTGCGATCATTATGGCGTTTGGCAACCTGATAGGTATAGGTAGCGGTACGTTCATCTCCCGTTTGCTAGGAGAGAAAAAATATGACGATGTCAAACAAGTGTCTTCATTCGCCTTTTACAGCAGTTTAGTTCTCGGTCTTGTTGTAATTGTCTCCGGGCTCCCGCTGATCGATCAGATCGTTCATAGCCTGGGGGCAACGCCAGATTCCTTTGAATTCACGAAAGACTATGTCACGGTTATGCTTATCGGTTCACCAATTGTCATCTTATTCTTCACACTGGAGAATATCGTGCGTTCTGAGGGTGCAGCAATCACGTCGATGATCGGTATGATTCTCAGTGTTGTCGTAAATATTGTCCTTGATGCGTTAGTCATTTTCGTGTTCCATGGGGATGTGATCGGCGTTGCATCTGCAACGGTCATCTCCAACTTGGTTGCAAGTCTATTCTACGCCTTCCATATAGGATTTAAGAGCCAATTTTTAACTGTATCTATGAGATGCTTCAAGATTACCAAGGACATTCTGAGTAATGTATTCAAAATTGGAGTTCCCGTCTTTATTATGAGTGTCTTTTTGGGTGCAATGTCACTTATCTTCAATCATTACCTTGTTGAATATGGGGATCAGGCCGTAGCGGGGTACGGAATTTCATCACGTTTATTGCAATTTCCTGAGTTTATTCTGATGGGCTTATGCGAGGGAATCGTGCCGCTCATTGCCTTCTCTTTTACAGCAAACAAATTACGCATGAAGCATACCATTGGTTTTACAATCAAAACGATTGTGGCATTAGCCGTCGTGTTCGGCGTCGTTGTCTACCTGATTTCGGACCACTTGATTGGTTTATTTACGAATGATCCACAATTAATTGAAATGGGCAGCTACATCCTGCATGTGACGTTCTTATCCTTGTTCATTTCAGGCATGACCACGCTCTTTACGGGAATCTTCCAAGCAACAGCGCAAGGAACCGCAGCATTTATGATGTCAATCATTCAAGGAGTGACTCTGATTCCTGTGCTGTATATCGCCAATCGAATGAACGGCTTTCACGGGGTAGTCTGGTCGCTCGTCATTGCAGATGCGGCCGCGTTCCTCGTTGGTGCTATCATGATGTATGCACTGCGGACCAAATTACAGCCAGAATTGGATAAGTTAGTACAGTAGATCATTAAAAAGCCTTCCATCCGATTAAAGGACGAAAGGCTTGCTTTCATGTTAAGATCCAAATTGATTAAAAACCCAATTTAAGGCTTTAGTCGTTCATTGGAATATTTCTGCGTGTGATTTAGAAAAAAGGTTTCATCGTATAGTCACTTCTGGCAAAAGATAAAATGGTCATCAGGACTCCAAATATGCAAATCATCAGCAATATATCCACGCAGCCACAAGACGCCGTTCATTCGTCTAAGGTAGAAGCCTTTCGGAAAATCATGATCTTCGGACAACATTTCCGATGCTATGGTAATGGAACCCGCTGGAGCCTGGTGTTGCTTAATTGGATTCCCCAAATGGCCTTCAGGCTGGTCCAGATACTGCAATCGTAGGTAGGGTCCCAGTTCGAGCGGGCATAATTTCAAACCAACTTCATTCGCCTTCTTAAAGATTTGAGCCGTGACAGCTCCATCCGAAAAACCAAGGTCTCTAACGGCTAGTTCAACGGTCTGCAGGCTATACCTTGTTTCGGAAGTCGTAAATTTCCCATCATTTAATAGTCTCTCACCATACTCATTTAACTGAATAGAGTGTTCTTGCAATTTCTCGACAAGTTCCGACTTCTTAAAGCCCCCAACCTCTACTATTCTGTTTATAATTGGGCAGTTAGGGTATATCTTCTCTTTTTCAATACTCAGTGTAATCACACTCCTAACCTTTCATAATATCTTAATTCTCTCTCCGCAGCGCATCAACGATGCTAAGTTTATTCAACCTGTACATTGGCCAAAACGTGGCGACAAGCGTCGTAATGATCGCACCTGCGAAAGCTATGGCTATACTGTACCACGGGATCACCCAAGCTGTGTCCCAAGCACCTGAGAAAAGATCATGTATCCCGTAATCCAGCGCCGTCCCGATAATAATTCCGATGACAGCAGTAAACAAACCATGGAAAATCCCTTCTAAAAGGATCATTTTCCTCACTTCAGACTGAGTCATACCGATGGCCTTAAGAACTGTAAACTCTTTCGTTCGAAGTATAAGATTCGTGCTTACTGTATTTACGATGTTCAAAAATGCAATTAACACAATAACGCCGATAAAACCGTAAAGCAGGATACTGAGAGTCATGGTGTCGTTTTTGGCTTGGGCTAGCTCCTCTACTCGATCATGGTAGTTAAATCCGGCATCTTGTTCATTTAGTACGTCCCTCCACGATATCATTTTCTTGAGCCCCTTGGGTAACGAAGTGAATAATTTCATTTTCGATTTGCGGATCATGTTTCAAAACCAACCCAATGAATGCAGCATTCTGATCAACCATCCCCTTATTAAGATGGCTGACCTGATGACTCATATAAAACAACATAATTACCGATAACACAACTTGCAATCCAATGATTTTAACGGCGAGAGACTTCCACTCAGGATTACGGACGACTTCAATCATGACTTATCGCCCTACAACATCTGTATTCCATTTGTATCCAACCCCTCGAACCGTAGTGATATATTTCGGTGCAGCAGGAACATCTTCAATCTTCTCTCTTAACCTTCTAACATGAACGGAGAGGGTGTTATCATCAATGAATTCTCCGGACAGATCCCACAGACTGTTAAGAATGGCACTTCTGCTGCAAATTTGTTTTGAATGAGTCATTAGCATCAATAACAATCGATATTCAAGGCCTGTCAACAAAACTTCTTCATTGTTTTTGAGAACAGTCCCTTCGAGAATTCGAACTTCAATAGCGTCAGAAATCCATCTATTCACTTCATGCTTAGGATTATTATGATTACGTCTCAATACGGCTTTCATTCTAGAGAGAAGCTCTTTAGTCCGAATGGGCTTGGTCATGTAATCATCTGCCCCCAAGTCGAGACCGGCAACAATATTTGCCTCCTCATCCAAAGCAGTTAGGATGATGATGGGAATGTGAGACACTGACCGGATCTCCCTACACAGGTCATATCCTGACCCGTCAGGTAGATTCACATCCAGCAAAATTAGATCAACAGCCTCGGTCTTAATTACCTTTCTTGCTTCTGCTATGCTATCGGCTAGAACAACGTTATATCCTTCACTTGTTAGGGTATATTCGATGCCAAACACCAAATTATCATCATCTTCAACCAGTAAAATTCGTTTCATTGTGCACCTCATGGACTTAAGAACTTTATTTTAGGAGAGAGTACTCGCCATTTTACATAAATTATTTATAATATTGTACATCATTTAATCACTTTGTTTATAGGTTTAGAAAGGTTCCTTTCATTTCCATGTCTTCGCTTTAAGTGGCTATATGGTCTGCTGTTTTATGAAAAATGCGCAACTACCAAAACAAACAAGGGTCGGATCAAGGAATATAATCCTTGATCCAACCCTTATTTTCTTACCTCCCTACGGATAAATCAACCATTTCAAACTGACTGTTCTAATCTCCAGTAACCTGTTCATTAAGCTATACATCATTTAACAGCCTTTAAATTCGGCAGCTCATCCAGTGTAATTACATAATCGCTTTGATAAAGCGTCTTTAGAGTTGCTGGATAATTAAAGGCAGAACTCATGAGATGCTCGCCATACCAAGGGCAGAAATAGAGCCATCCTGCCTTTTCCTCTGTCAGATTCTTAACACTTGGGACCGTATCGTTCTCCGTCATAGCCACCATTTTCTTACCGCCTGTTAAATTCACAAGCTGATAGAAAGTCGAAGTTATGGCATCCTCGTTCGGTACGCCGGACAAGCCGTCATGGCGGTTGTAGATCGTATTGTATTTATCATAGCCGACAATATCCACCTGATGGTCACCAGGATACCATGCAGGAGAAGTGCTGTACACATAGCTGTTATAGGTCCAGATCAGGTTGTGCAAGCCGTATGTTTCCGTAAGTTCGGTATAGAGCAAATCCCACAGCTGTTTGTAGACATCTGCGCCTGCCGAAGCCCACCAGAACCACGCACCTTCCCCTTTCAATCCACCGTTACCCTCTGCCTCATGATAAGGACGGAAAATCACCGGAACATTGTTGTCTTGCAGAATTTGCAGCTGTTCCGCCAAATCCTCAATGGTCAACATCACGTATTGATATTCCTTAGTTCCGGGAATTACCGCATTAGCTGTATTAAAATTGGTTTCCGTTGGCTTATAGGTGGCATCCTTCCAATCCACAAATTGTCCGAGCTGATAGGCATTGAAATTTCGGGGCACATTGATATGCCATGAAGCTGTCGCAATCCCGCCGCGGTTATTCACCCAATCAATGACCCGATCGGTTGTGCCGTCCTCCCAACCGTACAACGGATTATAGTTCATAAAATCGAAACCACGGATTGCCGGATATTTTCCAGTTAAATTGTAGATCCAATCGAATTCCAACTCAGAATTGCCGTTATTCCCGCCTCCATAAATCTCCTGCTGGCCGGAAATAATATGGTCGCCGTAAACCTCTGTTAAATAATTCATCAATGCTTGCGTTTCGGGCGTAGCATGAGAATCGGAGAGAACAGGCTGCACATCCAAAGGATCGAGATTAGCATAATCCACAGTGAAAGTGTCAAAATAAGCGAATCCCCAACCTGCCTTCACTTGGATGGTGTTACTTCCTTGATTCAGCTTATGAAATCCGAAATCGAAATTCGACCACGTGGTCGTGTAGGGCAGCATATAAGAACCTTTGGTAACGCCGTTAACAGTTAAGTATTGTAGTCTGCCGTCAGAACTCAATTCCTGCATATACCTAGTAGAAATTGCATACATACCGGTTTCTGGGACCGTCACTGTGAAGGTTAATGTGCCTGAATTCTGCATCCAGACAAATCCTTTCCCGGAGTATCCGGGCTTGGGCTGCCCATAAATTTCAGTCGCGACATGAAGATCGGGGGTGAGCTGAGCATCTTCGCTTTCCATCGTGAAAAGTGCGCTGCCTGCATGAACAGGTGCTGTCATGAATCCAAGCAGCAAAGGAACTACCAGCGTAATTGCCAGCATACTTGAGCCTGCCTTTTTAAGCCAACCTTTCATTCCCATCTTCCTTTCCATGTTAAATTTGATAAATAACTGGTTGATCTATCAATTCATGGATGCGCTTTCACGGTTAACATAGCACACGAACCAAATTATGTAAATATATCAATTTTGAAAGCCCCGCTCTCCAACTGATAAACATTTGTCCTAGCAATACCATAAAAATACGCCCCTTAGAGATCATAGGAATCACCAGAGGTTTTCCAATGTCTACTCTAAAAGGCGCACTTCATAATAAGGTTTGTACTTTTTGTATGTCTGTTTAATCCACTATTTTAATCAAAGCTGCCCAGTCCATCGAACGTGTCGCCCGGAAGCGGCTGGCCCCATTGGGAACTATCAAATGCCTCCGAACCTTTTATGGTACTCACATTTCGGCGTAAAGTCTGGCCAGGTGTGTAAGTAGCTTGATCTACCACATGATCAATATCATTGTTGATATAAAGAGAAAGCGCCACCGGGCTTGTGGAGTCAATGAAGCTGTCAAAGCTCGTTGGAGAATACGAATCCGTATCCGTCATCTGACCCGATATTTCATAAAGGACAAGTGTGCCATGTGCAGGAATTGGATCATTGACATAAATATCATAATCCTCAATACGTACAATCACGTTATAGATCGGTTCATCCGTTGGGTTGTAGAGCTCGACGGCCATTGAATAATTAGAACCCCAAACCATTTCCGAGATGAACGGAGATGGTTGTCCGACCGATGGCGGTAGCGTTGGATCCGCTGCAGTAAATGTCACGGTGAAATCCGTATCCACGGTACCGCCATTGCCGTCATCTGCTGTCACGGTGATGGTCACCTGGCCAGCTTTCAGCGGCGTCACGGTCAACTGGCTGTCCGTAATAGATACCTCTGCTGTGGCTACATCGCTAGATACCGCTGTGTATGTCAGCGAGTCATTGTCTTCATCACTGAAGACATTACTCAGGTTTATATGCTGAGGCCCATCCGTCACATCTGCCGACACGTCATTGATCGGATTGGCTACGCTTGGACTATGGTTAATTGGCTGCTGGGAAGCCGTAAATGTCACGGTGAAATCCGTAGCCATGGTGCCGCCATTGCCGTCATCTGCTGTCACGGTGATGGTCACCTGGCCAGCTTTCAGCGGCGTCACGGTCAACTGGCTGTCCGTAATAGATACCTCTGCTGTGGCTACATCGCTAGATATCGCTGTGTATGTCAGCGAATCGTTGTCTTCATCACTGAAGACATTACTCAGGTTTATATGCTGAGGCCCATCCGTCACATCTGCCGACACGTCATTGATCGGATTGGCTACGCTTGGACTATGGTTAATAGGCTGCTGGGGTGGCAGCTGGGGAGCAGTAAACGTTGCGGTGAAATCTGTATCCATTGTGCCACCGTTGCCGTCATCTGCTGTCACGGTGATGGTCGTTGTTCCCGCATTTACAGGTGTAATTTTCAAATTCTCCCCATCAACGCTTACCGTCGCAATACCTTCATTCGAAGAATTAGCCTTAAAATTCAGCGTATCATTATCTGCATCTGCAAATACGTTCTTCAGGCTCACTGTCTGGATGCCATCCGTAACTTCGGCGGTGACTGAATCCATGTTGTTTTGCACAGTCGGTGCATGATTCTTTTGCACAGGTGGCGTTACCGGACTTGGAGACGAAGGCGAAGACGGATATGAAGATGAAGCTGAAGACGAAGTCGAATTTGAAGTTGAACTTGGTTTCGGTCGGTCGTCAATGCCTCCTTGCACTCGCTGAATTTGTCCATCCAGCTGCTGCCAATTTGCGAATACCTGCGACCACTTCAAGTCCGTAGGCAGTTGTACCTTGGCAATCTCTACATGACTGTCAAGATTCAATTTCGCCCCTGGATTTGTCACCTTCAAAGTATCGACTAGAGCATTGCCCTTCAGTTGAATTTCTTGTCCCCCGTCCACCACGAGCGTATTAACCTTGGCATCTACGTTTACATTAGATACACCTTGTCCCAAAGTTAACTGGCTTAACGAGGCGCCCTTTACGGTCACACCATTTGCTGAAATTTTCAGAGTTCCCTCTAACACAGTGTCTTTTGCATCAAAAACAACAGCACTCTTCACAATTTCCAGTTCCGACAAATCGTTAATATTTCGGTTGGCTGATTTATAACGTAGAATGGCCCCCTCAAGTGCGTCTGCATTCGATTGACCGAGCAGCTCCTTTAGTTTTCCGTCCACTAAATACGGCTTACCATCAACTTCGATGATATCACCGTCCACCTTGGAGATCGTCGAGGTTTGTTCTCCAGAATGGAAAATATCCAGCAGGAATGATGCTATATCTTCACGCTTAACGGAATCTAACGGATTCAATTTGTCATCCGGCGTATCAATCAACTGAAGACGCAGCGCCGTATCTACAGCATCTGACGCCCATCCGGATACCTTACTTCTGTCCTGTACCTGAACTTCGCTGCCCCCTTGCGCTCCAACGCCATTCACGGCTCGGACGAAAATAGCTGCTAGTTCTTCTCTAGATACAGGTTTTCCTGGCCTGAACCCGCCCGTTCCGTTGCCCGTCATAATGCCTGCCTTGCTTACCGCCTCAATCGCGGAAGCGCTCCAGCTTGAAGCAGACACATCTTTGAAAGAAGAGCGTTGTTGGCTTGAAACTGGAAGCTTCATCACGCGTGTGAGCAATACAGCTAGCTCTTGGCGGGTTAGTATCTCTGATGGCCTAAATTGCCCAGTTGAATCCCCGGTTACAAACCCCAGCCCAGCGGCTTCCTGAATTGCATCCTGCTTGGATTTTGGAGTTTTGCTCAGATCGGTGAATTTCGAAGAAGCTGCTGCTGAGGACGCAGCGGTATTATCCCCAGCGGCATGAACAAGACCCGGTATAGAACCAGCCAGTAATGTTCCAGCCAGCAAAGATGTATGTAATCGCTGCATGGATTTTCGTTTATTTTTGAGACGTTTTTGTCTACTCATAAGGTGCCTTCTTTCATTTGTGATAAATATTATATCGGCATAATCCCTTATTGAATTAGACAATTTTCGACATATTTCTTCAGTTTTTTTACGATCTTTTCTGATTATGATATTCTTTTTCCCATAGAGAGAAATCCTACATGATGAGTTCTTTTGCAGATACTCGAATCGGGAAGCTGATCCCCCGTACGAATATACGATTGCTTGGATCGGAAAATGAGCTTGGCATATTTGTAGGCATCGAGAATTGGATCTACGACCATGCAATAACGCTATAGATTAGGAATCCAAGATCATGAACGAATTGCTGCGATTCTAATAATCGGTTACGTGGAGATCGAATACTCATCGAAAGAAGCCACACCTTCTACTCTACGTCATAAGTGAATGTTAACATGACCTATACGGAGTCTCGAAGAGAAGTTGGAAGAGCCAGCCTATCCTTTCATAAAAACAACAGGCGGGCCCTTCGATTGGTAAACTCCTTACTCCTCTTCACTCTCGCAAGTTACTTCTGTAAACAAATTCAACGGAAAAAGAGTAGGCACCCTCCGCCCGGGAGTCTGGACAAACTCGATGAAGCCCCGGCCCACGCGAATTAATACGCCCTGCAGCTCTCCAATATCTTCTGCAGTGGCCGTCACTTCAACAGGCAGCGTCCGTCTAACCCGTTCGTTCAAAACAATAAAGAAAGAGGTTTGAATCACGACTACTGTTGTTCCGACTGTGAACGAGGACTTGGTCACGTTGGAGAGCTTACCTGTCGTTCTGGTCAACTTCGGAAATCCCGGTTGAAACACCGTAACCGTCCGCCCCACAAGCGGCTGCAGTCGCTGAACCAAGGTGATATTCTGCGGGGCTGGACAGCCATGAATATTGCTCTTACCCAATAACATCTCCCCCTCTAAAGTACTAGGTTCACTCTATTAATGTATGTTGTCTATAAGATTATGCTTGGGTGAACCTATGTCCTCAACAAAATAAGAAGCCGCAATTTTGCGGCCTCTTCGTAAAAGTCATAATTAATCTAAATTACAATATTTCTATATACCCTTCTGTTCCATGTACACGAATCCTTTGCCCGTCTTTGATCAGATTAGTCGCATTCTCCACTCCAACCACGGCTGGTAAGCCATATTCTCGAGCAATAACCGCTCCGTGGGTCATCAATCCACCCACTTCAGTGACTAGGCCTTTTATGGATACAAACAAGGGGGTCCAGCTAGGGTCAGTAAAGGAGGTAACTAATATATCTCCATCTTCTAGATTAGCATCTTCCATATTTAAGATGACACGTGCGCGTCCCTCGATCACTCCAGAGGAAACAGGCAGACCTACGAGAGCTTCGGCTGGGAGATTTTCTCGTTGGTACTTCCCCATAATGATTTCTCCATCCGACGTGATCACACGGGGTGGAGTTAGTTTATCGTATAATTTGTACTCTTCTTTTCGCTTGCTGATAATCTTATCATCCAGTTTATTTGAGCGCACGGCTTCGTGAAATTCTTCGAAAGTGAGATAGAAGATGTCTTCATGGTCTTGAATAAGCCCACTTTGTACGAGACGTTTAGCTTCTTTCAGCAAAGCCTGCTTATAAATGAAATAGCGTTGAACCATGCCGTATTTGGGATATTCCCGATAGCCTATATAATTTCGGATTAGGTCAATCATTCTTTTGGTTTCTTGCGCTTTCTGTTCACCCTCCGGTAATAACCTTAAGCGGTCCAGTAACTCTTGTTCTTTGTTCATAGCTTCCTGCCGCCCTTGCTCAAATTTCCGCTGGCTGGCATTTGGTTCAAAGTTTTTGATATTACTAAGGATTATAGGGAGGAGAGTCGATGGTTTTTCGCTCCATCGCGTTCTGGTAATATCGATTTCTCCGGTACACCGCATTCCGTATTTGCTGAGATAATCATAGATCGCGGTTTGGATCTCCTGCCCGCCCTCAAATTTAACCAGTTCATCAAGAAAGTCATCATTTTGTACATGATGTAAATAATTAATAACTTCCGGATAGGGACGAATCACATCTGCGACATCGAGTAACGCCAAGCCCATTTCCGAAGTAATATTGTTTGTTACAGATTGAGAAAGCGTGTCAGCTGCGTTTTTTTCACCTAACCACTTGTTCATATTTTCATTGATCCAGGCTGAAGCGTTCATGGCTGTCATAAATACACCAAAGCTTTGTGGATCAGTTATACTTATCTTTAATTGCTGGATATCTTCCAGAATAAAATCAAACAGATCCGGCCCTGATTTCGTTTGGATTTTTTGTTTCAACTCTTCTATCGATGTTTGACTACGCTTTATCAAATCAGATACGATGGTCGGATCATACTCAATTAATGTTTGATAACTCGCAGGCGGCAACCCTTTTTTGCTTTTATCGAAGCTCATTTCTTTTTCATCATTTGGTAACTTTTTAATAAAATCGCCTCGATCTAGTACGGTCAGGAGTGCGTCTTTTATAAGCGGATCGGATTGGCCCAACTTTAATATAGATTCTCTACTGGCAGGTGAAGCCAGCATAGGTGCAACATCAACAAACAATCTCCCACCGGCTATACGCATGTTTGCAGGAGTCGTTAACAGCCAAAATGACAATCCCAATGGTTTTATTGGGTCTGTCATCATTTGTTGATGGCCGACAGATACATAAACGTGATTCTCTTGATCATTCGCTTCAGGGATCGGGTATAAAGTGGTGATTGGCCGGCTTTGAACAATATAAAACGCATCATGGGCCAAACACCATTCAATATCTTGCGGCTGGCCGAAATAAGCTTCGATCTGTCTTCCGATGCGTGCCAGTTGTAATATTTGCCCATCCGTAAGGGTTTGTGTTTTTTGCTGCTCGGGTTCGATCTTCCGGGTCTCGGTTCCCCCTTCTGTTCGGCCATAGATCGCCCACGGTTTGGTCGCGATTCGCTTATCAACGATTTTCTCTTCCTCTACTTTATAACCATCCGCAGATACCAAGCCAGAGACTAAGGCCTCTCCAAGTCCAAAGCTGGCATCGATGGAGTGTCGCTTTCGGCTTCCAGTCATTGGATCAGCGGTAAATAAAATCCCCGACGCCTCTGGGAACACCATTTTTTGAACAATAACGGATAAATACACCTGACTGTGGTCAAATCCGTTTTGCATACGGTAGATTACTGCGCGGTCCGTAAATAGGGAAGCCCAACATTTGCTGATATGCTGTAAAATTGCTTCTAAGCCGATAATATTTAAATAGGTCTCTTGTTGACCCGCAAAAGAGGCATATGGCAAATCTTCAGCAGTCGCACTAGAACGCACGGCATAAGCATGTTCCTCGCCAAACTGGGAGAGGTAGTGAGTCACTGCCTTCACAACATCACTAGGAAGCTCAGCTTCCATAATGATTTGCCTGATCTCGCTGGTGATTTCACCGATTTGATCTCGGTCCTCTGCTTTAAGCATGGATAGTTGATTGAGCAATGCATGATATGTTTCGTTTGGTTCGACGGCCTTTTTGTACCCTGTTGTTGTAACACAAAAACCATCAGGGACTTGAATTCCTTCCATTTTTGACAGTCGCCCTAAATTTAATCCTTTCCCACCGACAAGCGTAAGTTGTGATTTTTCAATTTCTTGAAGACCAAGAACCATTGAACTCACTTCAGCATCTCCCCTAACCCTTAAATTGAGAAAAACACATTTGACAAAGAATTACCGGCATGTTACAATAAAATTGTAGGATAAACTATTTGTGTCTACATTTAATTTACTCAAATGTGATCTGATTATATCATTGTGTCTGTTTATACGCAATATCAAAGAACCTGAGAATGATCTCAGGTTCTTTTCTTGCTTTTCCACCGTTCTTGATGGCTTTAAAAGCCTACGAAATGTAATTAGTATGAACTATCATTTCAAATCAAATGTAAATCCCTCAAGCTCTTCTTCAACTTCACACATCAATTCCAACAACTGATCTGCGTATTCGCCTAACGATTCCTTGCTTGCCTCAAAGTTCAGCCATTCAATGGTTAGCGGCATCGCCACGTAGCCTGTTAGGCAATCCCATAATGCATCCAAATTCCGCCCATAGCTTGGGTCTAATCCAAGCTTGGATTGAAGCACCTCATGCAGCTCCTCTTTTCCATGAATATTCTTTCCGTCTATAGTTATAATTCTCATAGCTCCTCCGTCTATTATTTTAGCCGCTCAAACGAACGGTAATGATCTGTTGTTTTGTAGATTAAGCCATCATTGGAGTATAAAATACGGTCACTCCCTCTCGTCCCCCCTGAATAATTAATGTCTGCTTCATACCAGATTCGCCCTTTCTTCTTGGGCAACAATCCTTCCCGATTTTTATACACATCCCCGCCAATGCTTTTACCTGGAGCTATCTTTTGCAGGTTTCCTTTGCTTGGTTCCCAGCCAAGCTCCCTAGCCTCTTTCTTAGTAATATAATTTGCCGGAAGCTCATGATGTTCAGTGATATATTTGGCAACTTCATCAAATTGTGTAAGACCTGAGTCCGATCGAGCTGAGTTAACACCAGATATAGATTGAAGTGAGCAACCCGCGAGCATGAACGTAACTAGAATAATTAATAAGCTGGAAATCCATTTTTTAAAAAACACTGTGTTTAATCTCCTTTGTTCGTCTTCTGATGTAATCATCCTGGCATTGCCTAGATAACCTTATCACAATTCCCACTATTGCCAAGCGCCGCAAATTTCCCTTTATTGGACGTGAGTCTCGTCCTTCAGATACACGCGGATCACAATATCCTGGTCGTGATTGCCGAATCCGGACCCATACAGCGTTAAACCGCCAACATGGGCCGCCTCTTCCTCTACCGCGAAACGAAGGGTCCAGAATGGATCCGTGAGCTTGATATCAGCCAGAGTCACCTCTGACATCCGCTCTCCATCCATATAGCATCCTGACGCGTCTATGCGAATCGTCTTAAGCAGACCGTATTGATTCACGTTTCGATGCCACCACGCTGGCGTATACTTGCCACGAGCTGCCCTGCCAAAATCAGCCGGACTTGTCCATGTGCCAAGTACAATGCTGTTAAATGTAAATGTAATATCCGAGGGCCAGTGATCTCCCAAGCCTGGTGCTTCTGAGGCTATTTCCATTGAAATCTCAACCGCATCAGCCGTTTGATCAGGAAGTAAATCATTAGAGATTTTATACTCCACGTAACCTTTACCGAACCACAGAATGGAAGCTTGAACTCGCTCGGGATCAAGGAAATAGCGTGGATCATCCCAAACCCCTATCTCCTTCTCCAGTGTACCGAGGCCGCAGGTGGGATGAATTTCGTAAGCCGAGTAGTGACCAATGGAAATCGTCTGTTCTATTACCCTCATGCTGCTGTTGACAGATGGAAGCTCGATCTCGATTTCTGTTTGTTTGAGGAAACACATTTTGTGTGTTCCGCCATTTCGGCGTATCCTTCGGCTCCCGATCAGTTCAGCTTGTTCGAGTTTGCGTATATGCATGGTGATAATGGAGGGGCTAAGCGCAAGCTTAGCGGCTATTTCCTTCACACTCATTTCTTTAACGCTGATTAAGCCCATGATCTTCCACCTAACCTCGCTTGCCAACGCTTCGTATAAGGCCATGTATTGGGGTTCCCCGTTTGCTTTAAGCATGTGCATAATCTCCATCCAACGATTGAATTCACATTTATATTAATTTAATAGTTATTGTTGGAACATTCAACCTAGTTGCATTGAAATCACTTTAGGCTTGGTGTTTAATTTCATTAGCTGTTCATGACAGACAATTCCTATAATAAGAAAATATACTATTGAGGTGAGTGAATTGAAATATAATAATCCGGTCATTAAAGGCTTCTATCCTGACCCGAGTGTTTGTAAAGTAGACGATACCTACTATCTCATTTGCAGCTCGTTTCAGTATTTCCCCAGCGTTCCCATCTTCGAGAGCAAGGACTTGATTAACTGGCAGCAAATCGGCCATTGCTTAACGAGAGCTAGCCAGGTTCAACTCGATAAGGTAAACAGTTCAGGCGGAGTATTTGCCCCTACTCTTCGCCACCACAATGGACGATTCTACATGACAACTACAAATGACACGACCCGGCAAAATTTCTATGTTTGGACAGATGATATTTATGGTGAATGGTCTGAACCGATCTACGTAGATCAGGGCAAATTGATCCAGACTTATATTTTGAAAATGACAAGACGTATTTCATGAGCAATGGCTTGGACGATTTTGGAGTAGCGCGTATTGTTCAGTGTGAAATAGAGATTGAAACCGGCAAGAAGCTGACGCCGAGCCGCACGATCTGGCAAGGTTCAGGGGGCCGTTATCTGGAAAGTCCTCATATGTATAAAATAAACGGTCACTATTATTTGCTAGCTGCTGAGGGTGGAACCGAATATGGCCATATGGAAACTTACGCAAGGGGGACGTTAGTATCCGGGCCCTTCGAAGCGTTTCCTTTTAACCCAGTCCTCACGAATCGGAATTTAGGTGGCTATGAACTACAGGGCGTTGGGCATGGGGATCTAGTTCAGGATCATCAGGGGAATTGGTGGCTATTTCACTTAGGATTCCGACAGATCGGGCAGTGGCTGACTTATCATCACCTTGGGCGTGAAGTCTTTCTAACTCCTGTAACGTTTGATGAGGATGGCTGGTTTAAGGCTGGCCTTAACGGAACTACCCTATTAACTTTTGAAACTGATCGAATTCCAGAGGCCACTGTTCAAGTGGAGAAAAAGTCCTTTACCTTTGAGAATACGGAATGGGACAAAGAATGGATCTATCTCCGGCATCCTCATGCACACAATTACCAATTTGAACCCAACAAGCTCACTCTTAAAGGAACTGAAGTTTCGCTGAATCAACCCGAATCTCCGACCTTCATCGGCATCCGTCAAAAGGACTTCAACGCGTTAATTTCGTGTGATGTAAGTCTAACCCGTGGAGAAGCCGGCATAACGCTATACATGGACGAGCATCATCATTATGATTTAGCCTTATGCAAAGATGAGAACGGATACAAGGTCATCGAACGCCTAAATATTGGAGATATCAAGACGATTCAGCATGCAATTGACCTGGGAGATCACGGCCAAGCTACACTAAGAATACAGTCAAATTCTGAACAATATAACTTCTACCTTCACACGAATGGTAAAGATATACACTTAGGCTCGGCACAGACAAAATATCTTTCTTCCGAGGTTGCTGGCGGGTTTACAGGTGTCGTGATTGGTTTGTATGCGTATGGTCAAGGCTCTATAGCCGAATTCGCAAAATTTAAGTGCGATTATTCTGTAGAGCCGAGGAGAAAGAAATAGCGGCAGCCTTGGACAAAAAGATCATCCGAGGGCTGTCGCTGTTTGATTGAATGCTCTATCCCGAGCGAAGATTGAGGCCTTTCACTATTAACCAAATCGGCAATACAATTTCGAATATGGCACCTGGGATATAGAGAACAGACCCTATATCCAGGCCTGCAATCGAGAGACAGCTGCTCGCCAGCAATCCCGTGTACCCGATCAAGCCAATAATGGACAGCCATCGTGGAACTAACTTCGAATCATAGAGGATATAACAAAACAGCAAACTGCCTACACTCAGCACGAACATAGCTATTTCAAATAGCATGAAATGAACCTGCACGGCTAAATGACCAAGTGTTTGCATGTAAGAGTCGCCAGACGTTCCTATGTGAATGGATTGCTTGCTTAACATGATAAGGACAAGTGGTCCGATTAAACTTAGGATGAGCAGCACAGATTCCATGATCCGGGAGGCGAAGTACCCCATCGCAAACGCTTCATTATATCTCTTCAAAATAGGCTGCAGAAGCATGGCAATCCCCGCAACTGCTACGGCGTTGATCAACTCCAAGAACACCCCTGCTAACATGCTTGTTCGGTTGGGATCCGTATGGGTAAGTATATCCGTCCGATGTAGAATAGGATCCATCATTCCGCTTCCAATTAGGAATGCGGTCGTGGACAGTAAAAATAACACCCCTACCACTCTTGCCGTCTTTTTCATTTATGATCTCCTCTTCGCTAATTTTATTAGCAGTATAGCTCGAAGAGGACCTGATCCTGTAGACACTTTAGTGTGGTTTAGAGGTGTCAGTTAATAAGTTCAACTCGCGGGCTCGGGCAATGGCTTCCGTACGTCTCTGCACTTGAAGCTTTTCGAATATTCTCCGATTATGACCTTTCACTGTATCTAATGCCAAGAAGAGTCTCTCACCGATTTCACGGTTAGAAAGCCCCTTGGCTATGAGCTCCAACACCTCGAATTCGCGCTCGCTGAGCGGTTCGATCTGCTTGCGTTCGAGGCGCCTATTTAGACGCTCCAGCCCCCTTTGAGCTTCTTGAATAGAAGGGTGCGGTAGATCGCCTGCTAGCCGCAGGGCTTCTCGATAATGCTCTGCTGCAAGATCGGGGCGATCTTCTTCCTCTCGTATTTGACCGATTCCGATTGTGGCTAATACAGCCATTAGTCGATGACCTATCTTTTGGCTATTCAATATGACTTCATTATAGGCTGCACAAGCCTCGGCGTAATCTCCCCGCCTTTGACAAGCGGCGCCCAGCATCCAAGCGGAAGCCGTCCGAACAGGAAGGTTATCCGGTCGCAGGTATGCGAGTGCACGTCGTGACTCATCAATAACAACATCTATTCCGTGTGTTCCACTGGTCTGAGCATCGCTTGCGGGAACTATCAACCCGACAAGTTCATCGGTCTTATCTTCAAGCCCCGTGGCTTGCATAGCTGCTTCGGCTTCGTAAAGTTTTCGCTTAGCCTCATCATCATGATCAGACAAAATTAAAGATGCCAATGTAGCACGAGTCGCCGCAATCCAACCAATCAGTTCCTTGACGGTGGCGTCCTGATCCAAGCCTTCCAAGGCCGTCTCTGCCGCTTGCAGCTTGTGTTCAACCTCTGTCGGCTTACCCGATATCAATAGAGCCGAACCATAGATCACCCATAACGCAGGTCTGGCATCAAGTTCAGATGAAGGCAGAGACTTCAGCCAGTTGAGCGAAATTCCTGCCGCTCCACGTAAATGCAGCGGCATTCCGTCACCTTGAAGCAGACGTGAGCTGCGATCCATGTCCCGAGATTCCACGGCATGACGAAACGCCTCAACCTCGAAGCCATGATCCTCATACCACACACTTGCTCGTTTATGCATTTCCTTAATACTGCTCCAATCTAGATTTTCATGCAGCCGTCTGCGCAGGAGATCCGCGAATAAATGGTGATAACGATACCACTTCCGTTCCTTATCCAGGGGAATGACGAACAAGTTCCTCAGATCCAGCTCGATTAACATTTTCTTTCCGTTAACCTCAGGATTGAGCAAGAGATCATCACATAGCGATCCGCACAGTCGATCGAGCATGGATGTTCGGATTAAAAAGTCCTGTATAGTTACGGATTGCCTTTGCAGAACTTCCTCTACCAAATAATCGAGCACAAAATGGTAGTTCCCCGTAAAAGCCTGAAGCAGCTGACCGGCGTCATGCTCTCCATGTATAGAGATCGCAGCCAAGTGCAGACCCGCAACCCAGCCTTCGGTGCGTAATTGGAATTTAGTTATGCTATCCATGGACAAATTAAGATCCATGACATGGTTAAAAAAAGCTTCGGCTTCAGAAAGAGTGAATCTCATGTCAGCAGCGTGCAGCTCGGTTAATTGGTCCCTAACACGCAAGCGTGATAAGGAGAAACCGGGATCTTCTCGGGTCGTTATGGTTAAGTGCATTTGCTTTGGAAGATGTTCAATCAGGAAGGATAAAGCTTCATCGACCTCCTTCGAACTCGCCAAATGGTAGTCATCAAGGACGAGGATTAAAGGACTCGACATGGCCGCGAGTTCATTAATAAGATTCGTTAGAAGCGGCAGAATAGCTTCAACCGCTAGCGGATGGGGGGACCTAAGCACAGCTAGTACACCTTCTCCTATTTTCCCCACTACAGTCTGAAGAGAAGAAATCATATAAGTTAAAAAACGGGTAAGTTCATTGTCCCCTTCTTCGAGCGAAAGCCATGCAGCTGGCTGGCCGCAGTCAGCTAGCCACTCACAAACTAAAGTCGTTTTGCCATAGCCCGCCGGGGCAGAGATCAGGGTCAATTTCCGGTGCAAACCCTTGCTTAATCTCTCGGTTAAGCGCTGGCGTAGAACCGTTTTTGGCCGAGGCGTAGGGATATGAAATTTGGTGGCGATCATGGGCGTTGTCATGCATCTATTTTACCAGCACCTTTGGTCCAGCATCAATGGGATATCCTCTTGAGAGCGCGCGTTAGGCTATGATCCAATAACCTTCACGGCAATGGTCATTTCATCTATTAGAAAATAAAAAAAGCGACAGCTTCGGATCGGAAGTTCCGAGGGCTGTCGCTTATGCCTGTCCTCTTTTTAATTTGGGCATTGTAAGTTGAAAACTGTGCTGTACCATTTCGAAAACATCATCATCCTGCATACCGCCATCTAGAATAACTGTGTTCCAATGCAGTTTGTTCATATGGTAACCAGGCAGAACCTCTTTAAATATACTGCGAAGGAAATCGGCTCTGTTAGGTTCACACTTGAGGTTAATGCACAGATGCCCATTATAGTTGTAGATCATGGCAAAGATTTTCTTATTGCTCCTATGACGGACTACCGTCCACTTCTCGTCAAAAGGATAGTCTTCATAAGCATCGGTGTAAGTAAGACAATAATCAATGATTTGCTGTTTATCCATTGACTCTTCCTCCGGCAACTTTAGTTTGTACAAATTTATACCTTATTTTCTCACCAAAGCAGATAATTCCCCTTCAAAGACCTTCTCTTCCTTCTCATTGAAAGTTGTCAACATAACAGTGACTAGGCCAGGCCCACTCCGATTCTCCCTTAATTCTGTCACCTTCACAAGAGTGTACAATGTATCTCCAGGGTAAACTGGTTTGGTAAATTTGATATTGTTCATAGCCGTACCGCAGATGACATCATCACCATAACTCCCAGTTTCAATCCATAGCTTGAAGGAGATGGCTAAGGTTTGAATGCCAGAGGCGATAATGCCATTGAATCTGCCCTGCATAGCTTTTTCCTCGTCTAAGTGCATATATTGCGGGTCAAATTCCGAAGCAAATTTGTAGATACTTTCTTTGGATAAGGTTAACGATTCGGTTCTAAATTCCTGACCGATATAAAATTCATGAAACCTCATATGCTCACTCCTTCTTCAATGGGTTAATTCCCATAAGCAGCACCTGCTTCGGCAAAAAAGTCCTAATCCCCATCATTACTTTGGTATTCTAAAAGATCCCCAGGTTGGCAATCCAATGCCTTACAAATCGCCTCTAAAGTCGAAAATCGAACCGCTTTGGCCTTTCCATTCTTCAATATAGAAAGGTTAGACATAGTGATTCCCACTCTCTCCGAAAGCTCGGTGACGCTCATCTTCCTTTTAGCCAACATCACATCAATATTAATTATTATCGCCATGTTACCCACCTCAGACCGTTAGATCATTTTCAGATTTTATATCTATGGCATTTTCTAATAGCTTTTGAAGGACAGCGGCAAAGACTGCAATCACTAGGGAGGCAAAGATAATGACACATCCAAAGGCTACCATACCCGGAGCGTCGTCTTTCTGCGCCATAAGATATAAGAACGGAGCGATGGCGACATACAAGATACTAATTGCAATTGCACAGTATTTGATATTCTTTAAAGCTCTTACAGATAAATCCGAGAAAGCCTTGTTCTTGTCGATATAGCTTAATAGTTTTAAAGCTTGAAACAGTGCAATAAAAAACGGAATAACTGCTGCGTACATACCTATGATCACAGAAGATCGCCAGGAAAGCGGATAATGATCTGCTAATTTATTAGCGATCAAAGGCAGTACAAAGATACATAAAGCGAGAATCACAATTCCAATAAGGACAACGGTTACCCTGAGGAAGAGGGTAGTTATTCGTTCCATGTCATGCACCTCAATTAGTAGTTTGGCATTGATTGTAGCATTTGTTTTATTGTTTTACAATAAATAATTATCAAATAAGAATGAATATGTAACAAGAAAAAGATGACATTCAAATATTAGAATGTCATCCCTTTATTTATGGTCTATAGGTTATTATGCGTTCAAAATACCCATGCGCGGTTTTACCTTAAAGGCCTTCGCCAAATCAGCCAGCTCCTGATCGGTAATTCTTTGCTTGATCTCATGCCCGGCAATAAGCATGTAGATTTGCGCAGCTTTCTCAACCGTTTCGATTAAGCCGAAGGCTTCATCAATCGTGCTGCCTGTGCCAAAAATGCCGTGATGAGGCCAGATAACAGCGTGGTGTTCCTTCATTTTGGCAGCTGTGGCTCTGCCGATCTCGTTCGATCCTGGAACCATCCAAGGAATAATGCCGATGCCGTCAGGGAATACCACAATGCACTCGGTGCACATTTCCCAAAGCGTTTTGGTGAATTTATTTTCGTCCAGATCATGTATAAAGGTCATCGCAATGGTGTTAGAGGCGTGATTATGAATCACCACCCGGTGGTCAGGGTCTACCTTCAACCGTTCGATATGGCTCATAAAGTGGGAGGCCAGCTCACTAGTTGGCACAGCATTGTTCGCCAGGCCCCACAGCAGCTCCAGCTGCTCACCATCATTTGATACACGGAGTACACCAAGGTTAGCGGCAGGAGCGGATATGACATTTTTAAAGTATTTGCCCGACCCTGTCACAATAAAGTATTTTCCCGCGAGCTCGTGAGCCGGAAAAGTCGGCTTTATCGTACGAATGACTTGTTTTGGATCAAGGTATTTAGCTACTTCCTGTTCATCCAGGATATAGCTCACATTCCCGCCGTTCCGCTCATCCCAGCCGTTTCTCCACATATGCTGGGTTATCTCAGCCATCTCACGGACAAATGGAATTTCTAGTCCTGTAGCTTGGTTTTGGGTATTCATGTAGGAAGAATTCATCACATATCTCTCTCCTCTATCCTCTTTAATAGGATTTTAGCGCTTTAGCAAAACGTCACGTTCGTAGCTCTTCACTTCATCCAGCCAAGCTTCCCGGACAGGAACGCCGGATTTTGCACAGTAGTAATCCCATACCGCGCCAAACGGATACGATTTAAATTCCTCCACCAGTGCTAGTCGTGTTGTGTAATCCATTTCGGTTTCAGCTGCTCTTAACAGATCTACCGGCTCCAGCATGGCCCGAAGCAGCGCCTTAATGGTATTGCGTGTACCGATTACCCAAGCGGCAATATGGTTGATGCTGCCGTCGAAGAAGTCCAGTCCAATATGCGTACGCGGCAGGAATCCGCCTCTTACCAGTTCTCTTGCAATCTCCAGCAGCTCATCATCCATCGTTACGACATGGTCACTGTCCCAGCGGACGGGTCTGCTAACGTGCAGCAGCAGCTGATCCGTAAACATTAGAATGGAAGAGATTTTATTGGAAATGACTTCAGTCGGGTGGAAATGACCTGCATCCAGACAGATCGCTTTATTGCGGCTCATGGCATAGCCCATATAAAATTCATGAGATCCCACAACGTAACTTTCCGATCCAATGCCGAACAGCTTGCTCTCCACGGCGTCAATGTTGTAGTCGCTGCTTATTTCCTCCTTGAAAATCTCATCCAGTGAATCCCGCAATTTCTCGCGTGGCGCCAGCCGGTCAACCGGTGTGTCCTTGTAACCGTCAGGCATCCAATGATTGGTCACGCAAGGCTGGCCCAGCTCCTTCCCGAAATGCTCAGCGATTTTACGCGAAGCTTTGCAGTGTTCGATCCAGAACTTACGGATGTCCGGGTCCGGGTGACTTAGGGTAAAGCCGTCTTCCGCCTTCGGATGGGAGAACAGCGTTGGGTTGAAGTCAAGGCCGAGGTCTTGCTCTTTTGCCCAATCTACCCAGCGCTGAAAATGCCGGGGCTCAAGTCTATCCAGGTCTACCTCTTCTTCCGTATCCGCGTATATCGCGTGAAGGTTCACTTTATGCTTGCCGGGAATCATAGAAAGAGCCTTCTCCAAATCTTGACGCAGCTCTTCTGGCGTACCGGCACGGCCGGGATAACTGCCGGTTACTGCAATCCCTCCGCTGAGACTTTTATCCTTAAAGAGAAACCCTCTGACGTCATCGCCCTGCCAGCAGTGAAGCGAAATTTTGATGTTCTCTAGCTGCTCGAGTGCAGCATCTGTATCGATTCCATGGTGGGCATATAAACGTTTGGCTTCCTGATAACTGGACTCAATAGCTTGGTTCATAGCGCTAGCTCCTTTACCTTGTTATTGATTAGTTTTGTACTGCTCTAGAATCTTGACTTCAGCTCCTGCCATCGGCCTAAGACCTCTTCTCGTCCCTCAAGCGGATCAGGCAGGTAAATCTCTGTGGGGAATGACCGGGCAATGAGCTCTCGGGCTTCAGCTAAGTCCTTAAGCTGACCCGTGCTGATCATCTGTACCGCAATATTTCCAAGAGCGGTTGATTCCGAAGGTCCCGCCTGAACCTCAATTTCAAGGAGATCGGCCGTAAGGCGGCACAGCAGCTTATTGTTAGAGCCGCCCCCTACGATATGCAGCACATTGACCCGCTCTCCGGTTAACTCCATTAACTCTTGCAGGGCATCCCGGTAAGTCAAAGCTAGACTATCGAAAATGCACCGGGCCAGCTCCCCGGGAGACCCCGGTATAGGCTGCCCGCTCTCCCGGCAGCAGCTCTGAATTTCTCCGATCATGCGATCCGGATTAAGAAATCGAGCTGCGTTACAGGGCACGAGGCTCCTGAATGCAGGAGCAGCCTCGGCCAGTTCGGCCAATTCTGCAAAGCTGTATGTGCTGTCCAGCTCTTTGCGTACTTCCTGGATCATCCACAGGCCCATAATATTTTTCAGAAATCTATAGGTGCCGTAAGCTCCCCATTCGTTTGTATAGTTAGCTTTCCTGGCGCTCACCCCAATCAGCGGCTCACTTCGCTCCACGCCGAGAAGGGACCAGGTCCCGCTGCTTAAGTAAGCCCAGCTGCGCTTCGCATCAGCCGGTACTCCCGCTACAGCGGAAGCGGTATCATGGGACGGGACGACAACCAGGCTGCATCGGGGAAGCTGATACTTCTGCACGAGCTCCGGCAGCAGCTCTCCCAGCACCTCACCCGGTTCAGTCAGCTTTACGAACTGATTTCGGCGCACTTTTACAGCAGCAAGCAGGTCTTCATCAAATTCCCGGACTGCTGCATTGAGCAGCTGCATCGTTGATGCATTGGTCACTTCATTCATATAACGACCGGACAGCCGGTAATATAAATAATCCGGTACCATTAATATCCGCTCTGCCCGGTATAATTCCTTCCGATCATGGACAAACAGTTGATAGAGGGTGTTAAAGTTGAGCTCTTGAATCCCCGTCTTGGCGTAAACCGTCTCCCTGCTGATCAGCTTGTGGAATAAATCCGGTGCTCCTTGGGTACGGCTGTCTCGGTAAGCGTAAACTTCACTGAGTCGGTTCCCTTCGCTGTCAAGCAGAACATAATCGACCGCCCAAGTATCTATGCCAAGCGTGCAATCGTGAATCCCCGCTTCTTTGGCAAGCTTGAGGCCTTGCAGGATCTCTTGGAACAAGTACTCAATATCCCAGTAATTATGGCCATCATGTTCAGCGAAGCCATTGCTAAAGCGATGAATTTCTTGTAGTTCCAACCTGCCCCCTGTCATTCGTGCTGCAACTAGCCTTCCGCTCGAAGCCCCAATATCAACGGCTATATAGTCGTTCATGGTTATTCCCCTTATGTATGGATTTTTCTTTGCCAAGTTTTGATAATCCAATACTTCTGCCCTTATCCTATCTTTGTTTAAGTTTGTTGTCAACAAAATACTACACATATTATGTTGTTTTATTTTGTTTTCCTGCGATTCACATATTGAACTTACTGAAACGGACATCTTTTTGATGTTTGCAACCAGGAAGTTCCCTGCTGCTCCATTGTAGAATGAATAAAACCGGGACTGGTCAACGTACCAGTTCCGGTTTCTTCATGTACTTCTATTAACGTTATCAACCAAACTTACCATTCATAGCGGATCATTTTGATCTTTTCCAGCGAATATCAGAAAGCTTAATAGGCCTAATAACCTTGCATGGATTTCCTGCTGTGTGTAATCCTGACATCCCCACCGAGCCATACTCTGTCCTCTAGCGTTATAGGAGCGGAATAAACCCCTTTATCTGCACGCTCAAACGGATCTTCAGCATGATTCGCGCCATACAGTCCTGCCCTTGGTCCTATGTACACATCATTTCCAATGCTTACTTCGTTACAATCAAGAATAATCATGTCATGATTGATATAAACATCGTTGCCAATGGATATATTAAAGCCGAATTCGCAGCGAAAATTGGACTCGATATATACGTTCTCCCCTACTTTCGAGAACAAATCCTTCAAAATGGACATATCGTATTCGTCATTCGTATTTACTTTATGGTTGTATTTACGACACATCGCTAATGCATGTGCCCTAGCCTCGGCTACATTTTCAGCAGCGTCATCATACATCATACATCTCCCCAGTATTCGTAATGCTCTTAATTTTGTCGATATCCATAGCAACCTCCTGTTGATCAGCTATACCAAGGATTATTCACCCATTCGTATGTTCTTTACAGTCTTATTTACCAGTGAAAAGTCAGAATAGATTCTCTCCCCACCTTTGCCCTTAGGAGACTGCGGCACGAGCCCTACCTTCACCTTCTCTTCAACGGGCAGAGTAAAGTATCTTGTCATGTAAAATTGAGTACCGTCCGTTGAATAATGAAAGGCAAAAGATTGTCCAACTCGTGTAATTTGAAGCCAGACGGAGTTCCCCTCGATATTGTTCCCATTAGCATCATCGGAGAATTGATTGGTGACTACGCTTACAACTGCATGAGTGTAGAAATCAGTGAGCTCAAAGCATAATTTCGCCCAAACATTCATGTCCTTCATAACCATGACAGAGGCGGAATCATACACATCTTGAAAGTCATGTTGTACTTTGACGCGCAGTACAAAGTCCCCGGATACTTCCGTGAAGAAAAAGGGCGCGTTGGTAAGCGATTGTGGGGTTGTCCCGCCTTCAGCTGCGGCTACATGATTACAGAAAAAATCACTTTGCTCTGGTGCGAACAATACCACAAATTCATCTTCATACCGAACGCTGCTTTCATTCAGCCAGTTAAAGTCTTGAAAAATTGACTTTGGCATGTAAAGTCCCCCCTTATTATTTTATGAGAATGGTAGCGATTTACAATATATGATTATATCACCTTGTATCATGTATTTAAGACACTATATTCTCAATTCATGATACTGTATTCCTATAATAAAGTTTGAAAGAACTGATCTGCACACTTTTCAACATCGGCTTTACTCAATTCGTGTGTAGCTGAATCCCGATTTGAACCCCGTGGAACTAGTCAGTCTTAAGGGGGTACTCCCGCATTTATCATTGCGTGATTCCGAAATGGAAATATCCACCTAATATAAATTATAATAAGACGTAGGAGTGTCTTAAAAAACGATTTACCGTAGCGGAGGACTATTATGAAAATAAGTACCGTTAATCACAATAATATTGAAATTGCTGTCATAACCAGTGACGAGATACTGATAAAAGATGTTCAGTCAGCATTGGATTTTATAGCGACAGTGTCTTACGAAACTGGATGTAACCGTATAATTCTGAATAAATCGGCAATATGTGAGGATTTTTTTCATTTAAGTACGAAACTTGCAGGGGAAATCCTACAAAAGTTTATCAATTATCATGTGAAAATAGCCATTACAGGGGACTTCTCGGTATATTCAAGCAAGAGTTTGAGTGATTTTATCTATGAATGCAATAAAGGGAAAGACATTTTTTTCTTCCCAGACGAAAAGAAGGCAATGGAACAATTAAGTTTAGTACAGCCTTGAAAAAAGTAAAAAAAGCAGCCTGATCACATCTGATCAGCTGCTTTTACATAACAATTGGTTGTACAGCGCATCTTACCAGCTTGCTTTCTTGACACCAGGAATTTGCCCTTGATGCGCCAATTCACGGAACACAATTCGCGAGACCTTGTATTTACTGATGTAACCTCTAGGTCTGCCACTTACCGAGCAGCGGTTATGGAGGCGGCTTGGCGATGAATCGCGCGGCAGCTTCTGTAATGCTTCATAGTCGCCTTTGTCCTTTAGCTCTCGTCGCTTTTGTGCATATTTTTCAACAAGTGCCTGTCTTTTTAGTTCCTTCACTACTTTAGACTTTTTAGCCACAATTCTTCCCCTTCCACGGTTGCAGAAATTCTATTCATTGCTTAAGCGCCTGATGGAGTTTTGTTCTAATCGTAAAAATTACGATTAACTCATCGTACACCTTCTTCATCGTCCTGTCAAACGCAATGCCTTTACGATCCTACGATTATATATCATCTTAGTCGGTTCCGCTGTCCTTGGCGGATCGTCATTCATCACAAGATAAGCCTGACGCTCAATAACCGGGTGCTTTGTTATGTTCCAGAAACTGGAGTATCGTATCATTTACTTCAATAGGATTTTCCCTAACCATATGAGGTCTATGACTTCCGTTTTGAACCACATGGTACCTTGATTCTTTAACAAGTGAAGCCAGTCGTTTGACTTTTTCCTCACCAACAAAATGATCATGTTCCCCAGTAATAAATAACGCTGGACATTGAATATTTCCAAGCTGTTCTAACGTAAGCTGCGGGTACAAACGCCAATCTTGTGCCGATTGTCTCATAAACGCTTCCCAATGCCCTCTATGTGCTTCCAAATGTCTTTCTATCATTTGATCAATTGTATCTTGAAGTCCATGTTGAATAAGCCATTCGGGCTCAAATTCCTCGGCACCCGTTGGGTCGCAAAACCCGCTTGTACCTATTGTAGTAAGCGTCACAACTCTCTCAGGATGATTAGTGGCAAGGTAAAGGCCAACGTTGGCTCCCATACTGTAACCAATCAAATGCGCTGCAGCAATATCTAGTTGATCCATGAAGTCAATGATGTCCTCTGTGATTCGAGGTGTTGACCACTCAAGACTCTCACATCTAGTTCTACCATGCCCTCTAAAATCCGGAAAATAGCAAGTATATTTATTCTGAAAATCTAACATTTGATTAGAGAAAGCCAATATCCCGCGTGAATAACTACTATGTAAAAAGATAACATTGTCCCCACTACCCATTTTCTCATAATACATTTCTAAATCTTTAAACTTAAGCATTGGCATTCGCTTTACCCCCTATCAACTATTCGGATCCAAATACAAACCCCAGTCTAAAATAGCTCTTATCTTAGACCGGGGCTCAAGCTTACTAGATTATGTCCAACCTCTACGATTACTGAACTGAAACATTGACTTGGAAGGTAATTCCGTACTTGTCTTTAACGATCCCGTAGAGCGGACTCCATTCCGTCGTCTGAAGTGGCATGATGACTTGTCCGCCATCTTCTAATGCAGCGAAGACTTCCTTCGCTCGTGATTCCTCTGTAAAATGGATAGCAATTTGAATTGCATTACCTGGCTGAGCAGGCTGGCCTGGGAACGTATCCGAAAACATAATTTCCGAATCGCCGATTTTCAAGTTTGCATGCATAACGCGTTCCTTCATGTCATCCGTCATTGGAAAATTCGGGTCCGCTGGCATATCGCCAAAGGTCATGATACCCATCAGTTTTCCGCCTAATGCTTTCTCATAGAAGTAAACCGCCTCTTTGGTGTTACCATCAAAATTCAAATACGGATTCAAACGGATTGACATGTAGAACAGCCTCCTTAGAATCATGCAGTTATTCTTGTCCATTATACACCATAAGGAATAATATGGAACAATCTCCTTTGGTATCACTTTATAATCTCCTAACAATCCCAGATTTCATACAGTAATTTGTTTGTCTCACACTTTTCCGGCTAAGTGGCCGTTTTGCATATTCTTCTGTAATAATTTCTCGATCTCATGTGATGGGAAGTGCAATTTCTAACCCCTGATTGCGTTGTTCTACATCCAGTGGATGTCCCGCAGTATAGAATGCGCAATTAGGCGCGATAAACACATAATCTCCAAAAGTAATCTTGGCTGCATCCAGCATCACACTATTATGATTGCAGAAGAAATTCTCACCTATCTCAATGTTATACCCTTGATCACATACAAAAGGCTGCTCTATTATAAACTTCTCTCCGGTTTTCGCAAAAAGCTCCCTGATTAAGGCTTCTCTTTCATTCAACATGCTCGGACGAAGGTGATTATAATCGTAGCATCATCAGGAATGGAAGAGAATCGAATGGTCTTATTTTCTTTTTGAATTTTTCTCACTCAATCCGGATAAGAAACTCACGGCTATCCCCTACCTGGGGGTAACCGTAAGTTGTTCTCATTCTTACACCATGCATACTTTGTTTCTATTCATGAGTTACGGTTACCTTCAAGACCTCGCTTGTTACCGTTCCCCCTTCATTAATCCATTCCACAACATATTCATACTCGCCAGGTGAACGGCCCTCGATCTTCACCTTAGCCTCCTGGGCATGGGGAGTTGCTTCAGTTAGCAGCTGGGCATCGATCTCTTGGCCATTTTCATACAGGCGGTAGGAGGTAGCATTAGTCCCCCACCACATATTGATCGTAATGGTATAGTTGCCATCGCCATCCCAATTGTCGGCTGACAGCACAGGTTTACCTGGAGCTGCGTTCGTAACCTTCACAATGAGCGGCGAACTTTCTGCTACACCCTCGGCATTGATAAGCTCGCAGGTGTACACGTATGTGCCGTTCACGCGGCCTGAAATCTCGGTGACCGCTTTCTGGGCGGATGGCGACGATGCAGTAAGCTGCTGGGTGTCGATCAATTTTCCGTTTTCATACAATTTGTACTTAGTTCCGTTGTTCCCCCACCACATATTCATGGTAATCGAATAATTGCCGCCTGCAAGACCATCTTCATGCCCGTTGTTGCTAGACAACACAGGCACCCCTGGCGGTCCGGCCACCTGATCGACGGCGATTACCGTTACTTCTACCGACAACTCAGTGATCAGGCCCACCCCATTGACCGCTCGCGCAGTAAACATGTGTTTGCCAGCCAGACCTTTCAGGCTGATCTGATCGCCCTGCTTCACCGGTTCGCCGTCCCACTTCAACTCCAGTCCAGTAATACCGGATTCAAGATCTTCCGCTCTAACTTTTACCTGCAGCACTTCATTCTCATTCATCCGTTCTGCAGGCATCCCCGTGATAACCGGAGGAGTAGTGTCCTCGGGTTCATGCGGTGCACCGATATAACGAATGTTCGGGGCAGCAGGCTTCTCCATGTCTATACCCAAATAGAAGCTGGTATGCGGCGGCTGGTTATAGCCAGCATTTTGCCACGCCACACCAAGACGGTAGATAGGATCATGCATCAGGGTGCGCATGCGCTCTTCCGTTCTATCCGTTGTGGTGTAGATGCGCAATTCAGAACTGTCCTGGCTGCGCCACATCACTTCCTCGCGCCAGTCGCCAAACAGATCGGCTTGCAAGCTTGGATTGGCCTTCGTGGAATTGTTCGAAGCGGCTCCGCTGGCCGTGAGCAGATTCACCGTCATTCTCTTCTCACTGTCCCACTTGTCGATACGAATATTGTCCTGCAGCTCACGCAGCAAATCTCCATCCCACCAAACCCCGAAGTTCGTAGATGAAGGAATCTCGGTCGAAATCAGCTCACCCCGGGCACTATATAATCCTGTTATCGGGATATGCTGAGCATTCGTGATTTTGGAAGCCCACACTTCGGCCCCCGGATAATTAGGATCAATATCGGCTGCCATGCCGCGCCCTGTATCCTCTCCTGTAAATACGCCCCATAATATCTCGCCTGTAGCCGCATCCCGCATCTCCATCCCGTATTTGGCATCTTTATGTTCATGCACATCAAACACTTCGAGCCCTTCACGCGCAGGGTCCAGATCCCCCAAATGCATCGCGTCTCCGTGCCCAAGCTTGGTATTGTACAGCGGTGTGCCGTCATCATCAATCGCCATGGCGCCAAAAGTGATTTCATCCTTGCCGTCCCCATCCACATCGCCCACCGACAGATTATGGTTCCCCTGACCGGCGTATTCGGCATACCCCTCGTCATTGGAATCAAATCGCCAGACTTTGCTTAGCTTGCCATCGCGGAAATTGTAGGTTGCCAACACCGTGCGTGTATAGTAACCTCGACTAAACAAGGCGCTGGGATGCTCGCCATCTACATATGCAACCGCTGCCAGAAAACGGTCTACCCGGTTTCCATATCCGTCTCCCCATGAACTAACATCTCCACGGGGCGGATCATAGTCCACCGTGTCTAGCGCGGCCCCGGTCTCTCCGTCAAACACGGTCAGGAACTCATCACCCAGCAGCACATAGCCCGAGCTGTTGCGGTGATCCGCACCGGCATCTCCAATCACCTTACCCTGGCCATCAACCGTCCCATCCGCGGTACGCATCATCAGCTCCGCCCGGCCATCGCCATCAAAGTCATAGACTAGAAATGGCGAATAGTGCGCTCCAGCCCGAATATTCGGTCCCATATTAATGCGCCACAGCCTTGTTCCGTCCAGCTTGTAGGCGTCCATGTATACGATTCCCGTATAACCGCTTTGGGAGTTGTCTTTCGCGTTGTTCGGAGACCACATGAGGACGATTTCGTATTCGCCATCGCCGTCCAGATCACCGACGCTTGCGTCTCCAGCATAGTAAGAATACGGCTGACCATCCTTTGTATAATCATCCGCTGGTTTCTGCAGCGGGATGGACAGGTACTGCTGCTGCCATACGCCGAATTCCTTCGTTACCGCCTTTTCGGCGTCATCCACTACGCTCATCACACGGTACTTGGAAGACTCTTTTCCCTCCTCATCCAAATAGTTCGTGCTGTTCGTAATCGGCTCCTTGTTCAGCTTCTCTCCATCGCGATATACGTTAAATGCAATGGAATCCGGGTCTAAACCCAGCATCCGCCAACCGATGTAGTTGCCTTTGTCTGTCTGGACGGCGATGGGGGCGCGATTCAGGTACTCCATGTCACGGGTGAGCTTTGTGACTACGGGCGTCTCTAGCATTGCCGACAGCTCCGATACTCCCACCGAAGCCACCTTATAATAATAAGGAATTGTACTGAGAATGGTGGTATCTGTGTATGCTGTCTCATGCGTACGCCCGATCAGATCGAAAGGGCCGTCCGCTTTGACCGAACGATAAATCTGATACGAACGGGCCCCTGCCGCTGCATTCCAACCTATTGTAGCCGTATTCTTGTTCACATTCTGCAAGATGAGGCCAGAAGGGACCTCCGCCTTTTCAACAGAGGAGTCTATCGTCGATACCTCTAGGATGTTCGAATTTACGGATTCGGTACCCGTTCGATCTAGAGCCGTCACCGTATAGCTATAATTCATCCCTAAGTTTATTTGGCTGTCGATATAATGAGGTTCAGCTGTTGTTGTCAACAATTCCGATTTAGAAGTTCCGGCCATTTGGCGATAGACATTATATTGTGAAGCTTCTTCAACCCCATCCCATGAAAGTGCTGCTGTAACAGGATCTTCTTCCAGGTTCAGTACATCCAGCTTCAGATGATCAGGAGCCATTAAGATAGGGGTGATCTCAAGCCCATTGAGATGTGCGGTTTGACCGCCAAAGACCAAATTCATCTGTCCATCTTGGACGTTGACTGAGGTGAATACCTTTTCTGCAATACTGCCTTTACCCGAGGCTACAGTTCCATAATCCTTGCCTTCGATCGAAACGTTAGTTCTCGTAGAACCTATCCAATCCCCTGTATATGTTTTGACCGAGTACGTTCCATTCGGCAAATCCACCTTGAATTCATAAGTCCCGTTGAAATAAATGACGAAATCGCGGCGCAGATCATCCGTAACACTGCCTCGATCCCGATCCCCCATATTCGCTGAAGAGGTCAGCCCATATCCGAGCTCGGGCGTATAGATCGTCTTGCGATTCACCTCGGTATATCCCGTCGCAACCGGAGAACCCTCTGGGCCGAAATCATATCTGTAGGCAGCAGACTTGGTCGTAAGGACGACTTCATCGGACGGTTCAGATTCCCCGCGATTGTTTACTCCCGTAATGCGAACCGAATAGGACTGCCCTTCCGTCAGCCCGCTCATTGTAAACATCGGCACGGTTGCCGTTCCCGCAAGCTTATAGGCCGACTCCGGCTCGAAAGCCCGTTTGCGGTATATCTTGTAAATATCAGCAGTTTCATCGTCTGTCCATTTTAGATCTGCTCCTGCGTTTCCAATGCTGCCTGCTCTTAGATCCTTAGGCTTGGCAGGAACTTCTGCAGGAACCTCGGCATCCTTGACCGCTTCCGATAGCGGTAGACCCAGTTCGCGAATACCATTAGCAACAAGCCGGGCAATCTGAATTGCCCCGTATTCCTGGAAATGGGTATTGTCTGTTGCCCCGTTTGGGAACGCTTGGTAGATCCCTGCAGGCACGTGAAGGAATACGGACAAGGTCGCTTCCGGACCTATCGAATCGTAATAGGCAATGCTCCGTGCGCTAAGGTCAATCAGCTTTACATTTTTCTCAGCGGCGACCTCTTTCATGGCCTGCACATATTCAGGGAAAGACACATTAAACTTGCCTGTATCGGCATTGAAGTCTCTCCGTCCCATTGGCGTTACCAGAATCGGCGTTGCCCCTCGCTGTTTCGCCCCGTCTATGTAGGTTTTCAGATAGTTTTTGTAATCGGCGGGCGAAGCATAGCGATCAGGTACGCTGATTGTAGCGTCATTATGTCCAAACTGCACCAGCAAATAGTCTCCGGGACGAATGACTCTCAGTATTTCATCCAGTCTGCCCTGGACGATGAACGATTTCGAGCTGCGTCCGCCGATGGAGTGATTTTTGATCTCCACGGCATCGCTGAAAAAAGACGGCAGCATTTGTCCATAGCCTGCCTGAGGCTGCCAGTAGGGATCATACGTTTGCATGGTGGAATCTCCTACAAGGTACAGTACCGGCTTGCTGCCAGCCTCACGGTCCGGCAGCTTCTTAATTGTGAGCGAATTCAATTTTGCCGCCGCTCCGGCAAACAAAAAGTTCATTTGCCCATCCACCAGTGCAATATCAATGCTCATCTCCAGATATTCACCGGCTGCTTTGGCGGTGGACAGCACCTTGTCCATGCTCTCCACCTTGATGGCAATGTCCGTATTCCCTTGCGGATCTCCGGCTATCAGGGAGACGGTGTAATCACCATTTGGCAGATCAATGTTAAATCCCGCCCCTTCGGTCAGCAAAGCAAAATCCGACCGGAGCGGGTCATCCGTGCCTCGGTCCTGAACCGTGACCTTGGACAGGTCTGTGAAGCCATAACCCGACTCAGCGGTATAAGCGGTATCCGCAGCGACTGTCGTATAGCCTTCTGCCGTATCTCCAGAGCCGAAATCATATTTATACATCATTACATCAGCGGTCTCCTCTTCTCCCACCGCCGCACTTACCGCTTTAATCCCAAAGAATGTGCCCCAGCCAAGGCTTGAGAAGGTAAACGCACATAGAAATAAGATCAATCCGCATTTCCGTTTCATCGTAATCACAAGCCCCCATCCTCTCGTTTACTCATCGTAATGTGAACCAACGTTTGATGAACAAGGAAGTAGGTAAGCGCTATCATTTTTTTGTTGACAGATCCTCTCTTTCTTCATATTGATTTGATGGCTGAGAAATCAGTTCATATCGCCCAACTTTCCTCACCTCCCTTACGAAATTGTTCCTTGCCCAGCCAAAATCCAAACTCAATATTAGCCCCTCTCGCTTATCGTTTGATCTCGGGGCCTGCTAGAATCCGTAATTTAACAGGTTGTTTCTTCATTTTCCTGCACAGTACAATTTTATTGAACACGTTTACATTTAATGCCTGAACTGGAACCCCCAAGAAACTACACATATATACAAAATAAAAAAGGAGATGGTGTTTGTGAGGAAGAAAAGATTTAGCTCGGCACTAAAAATGTTGCTAGTGGTGGCGCTAATCATGGTTCCGTTAATGGCGAACGGCAATTCTGCTAAAGCATGGGAGGGCACGCCTGTTTCTAAGCTTCATGTTAACGGTAATCAACTCGTAAATAGCAGTGGACAGCCGGTATTGTTAAGTGGATGGCATCAGCCTAGCGGTTCTTACTGGACATATCAGAGCAGCAAGTACTATCTTGATCGCAATGGAGGGAATCGGCATGCAGCGACTTTAGAGTATTTAAAAGACATTACGGACACCTTTACCAGCACTTCCCCTAAGTATGGTAACAGTCATGGGTGGTATATGAATCAGGTCCGCCTGTTCATTGACCGGGAAGACATGGGGGATGTTGCGGCAGGAACATACAATTTTGCCGGACTGCAGGCTGTTACTCAGAATCTTATTATTCCTTATATTAACTATGCTAAGACTAAAGGTGTCTATGTTACACTTGGGCTTGACTTTACATTGCTGGACAATAAAGCCACAACACAATCAAATCTCGAGAAGTTTAATCAGATTTGGGGTTATCTTGCCTCTCAAAACGGAATTAAGAGCGCAGATAACGTCATGTTCGAGCTTATCAATGAGCCTGTATTGAGCGATGTAAATGGACAATGGGGAGGAAATCCCTACCAAGGGAACTTTGTTGAGCATTGGAATTCCCTCAAGAAATTCCAAAACTCTATTATCTCAACGATTCGGAACAAGGGCGCGGATAATGTGATTTGGGCGGCAGGGTTAGGCTGGGATCAATACTATCAATTAGCCGCTTCTCACCCGTTAACAGACCCATTAAATAATCTAGGCTATGCTGTTCACTGGTACCCAGGATATGGTGCCCATGACGATTATTCAACATTGAAGCAGCAATGGGACACTAACATAAAGCCTTGTGCTGACAAATATCCTATTAATATAACAGAGACAACTTGGTTCAAAACATTACCAGGCGACTCGTCCTATTGGGAATTATTCAATGGTTCAAATGCGGGTTTCGGCAAGAATACCAAGGCCATCTTCACCGAGGCTGGAAATGTCAGCATCGCCGTTCATATGAATGGGTTTCTACTTGAAGCTGGTCCAAGAAGCTCTTTTGCTGATCCGACAGCGGGCTTGAAATATGATGGAGATGCGGCACGAGATGGCATGGCACGCTTTATATTTGAATGGTTCTATGAGCGCGCACAGATTAATCCTTGGAATGGGATTTGGAATGGATTATCCTCAGGTTCCACCTATAAGATTGTTAATCAGGCATCAGGCAAAGTGATCGATGTGCCGGGCGGACAAAATACCAATGGACTCCAACTCCAGCAATGGCCGGATAATAACGCGACTGCTCAGCAATGGATCGTCGATGATTTGGGAACCTACAACAATTTTTATAAACTACAAAGTGTAAGCTCTTCTGATCATAAAGTAATGGATGTTCGAAATGGGACGAAGAATAATGGTGAAGCTATTCAGCTCATGCAGGATCTAAAAAATACGGCACAGCAGTTCAGATTAATTAAGCTAAGCAACGGGAACTGGAGCATTCTTAATGTAAACAGCAATAAAGCCGTTGAGGTTACTGGGGCTTCTAACGCAGACGGAGCGAAGCTTCAGCAGAATTTATATCGCGGCGATCTAAATCAGCAATGGAAATTCATCAAGATCAGTTAACTGCAAGCGCGTGCCTTTACTTTAATGGCACGCGCTTTTTATATTTTCCCTCAAATCTAAAAGTGATCTGTGTCTATCCAAGCCGTGTTTAACCGACGATTCCTGTACGTTCGATACTTTCAACAAAATATCGCTGTGCCACCAAATAAATAAGAATTAAAGGCAGAATAGCAAGCAGTATTCCAGTATCCTGTACCATACTCATATAAAAAGGATCTTTGTTGGTCGCTACCCCGCCTTCAAGCATGATGGAAAGGTTGTGAGGCAGCGAAGCCAATTGCGTAGACATCACTTTACCCGAGGTCAAGTATGTGGTGGTAAAGAAGCTATCGTTCCACTGCCATACAAATGAGAAGATTAATACCGTTACGATTGCCGGTAAAGCACTAGGCAACATAATACGCAGGAAGGTCTTGCTTACTCCTGCTCCGTCAATATAAGCAGCCTCCTCCATTTCCTTAGGAATTCCTCTAAAAAACTGCCTGAATATAAAAATGTAAAGCCCTGCTTTTAAGGAATTTGCCGTGATTGAAGTTAGAATAAAGGGCCAGTACGAATCCAGCAGGTTAATCGTTCCACCTGTCATCAGGGGAATTAGACCCATCAGGTCGAAATCCTTTAAATTCATATAGATAGGTATAAGGATTGTCGTAGGAGGAACCAGAATGGTTAGTATTACTCCACCAAAAAGCAAGTTGCTGCCTTTAAATTTGAGCCGGGCAAAGGCATAGCCTGCGAATGCACAGGAAGCGGCTGTCAGGATAGTAGTAACAGCAGACAACGCAAAGGTGTTGAGCAACGTTAGCCAGTAATCCATAATCGATATCGCTTGCTTAAAATTATCTAATGTGTAATGCTCGGGTATAAATATGACAACCGGTGAGTACAAGTCGCTTTTGTCCTTTATAGCCGTTGATATTTTCTGAAGTATAGGGTATAGAATCACGAACGATAATCCGGCCATCAATACCAGGCGTACAAATGACCACAGCCATCGCTTCCAGCTTTCCAACGACAAGAGACGGGCTATATGCAACGCTCCTCACTCTCCCCTTATTCCTGATAAAAAATCCTTTTCGACAAAATATACGTAGCGATCATTAATACAATCATTATCGCGACGAAATAGATCCAAGCCATTGCTGAGCTCAATCCGAAGTTGAAGCTCGTAAATCCCGTTTCCTTAATCAGTGTCGTCATCTTGCTTTGAGAGAAGGAGTCGATGATCGTATAAATCACATTGACTAGAATCAGCGGGCTGACCATCGGAAGTGTAATTTTCCAGAATGCTTCATATCCAGTAGCCCCCTCCATTTTCGATGCCTCATAGAGCTGGGGTGACACCGTCTGGATCCCTGCCAAGAAGATCAAAATTTGTACACCTGACTGACTTACAATCTGATAGATACGATCCACTGCAGATACTAGGTACATAACGATGTCCTCATTGACGCCAGACCTTATCATGATCCGAGACAGCTCGCCGGTTCCAAAACCGTTGATAACGCCCCCTGCATTCTGCTGATTAATCGCTTCAACCAAACTAGATGCCTCCAGATTCGCAATTACCCCTGAGGCCAGTATGACAGGAAGGAAGAAGATGGATCTTGCAATGGATCTGCCAACAAACTTTTGGTTCAACAATACAGCCAGAAATAAGCTGAAAATAACGATCAATGGAACGTTGATTACCATGTCTACTATTGAATTGATAAGCGTTCGGTTAAAACTCGTATTTACCGTTAACGCTTCCGCATAGTTGGATAATCCAGCAAAGCTGATCTTCATGCCGTTAGCGTTTGCATCAATAGTGCTTAAGCTATAGCGCAAGGATATGATCAGGGGTACGAAGAAAAAAAAGACAAAGCCTATCAGCCAGGGAAGAACGTAAATTATTCCCCAAATTGCTTTCTGCTCCTTATAAGAACGGCGCTTCCCACCGAGCTTCATGATGATTCTCAAGATTGTCCACCACCTGTCACATAGCTCTCAGCCTTTACTGTTTGCCCTTCTATCGATATCGGTTCATTATTATAGTTAACAATAATATATACACTGTTCTCATAACTGGTCTTATACACACCTTCACCAAGCTTCTCATGTTTCACAATGCGCTGATTCTGGACCTTCTTTAGAACGTCATTCACTTCATGATAAATTCTAGCAGCCTGATCGATCCACGCCTCATAATTAACTGCGTATAAATGGTTGTATTCCGTTTCCTTCGTCTTGTAATTAGGTTCGTGAATCCAATTGAAGTACACGCCTGAACCATATTCCAAGCTTTTTAGGATATATTGCCGCTCCCCCGTAAACGTTGATAGGTTATAAGGGCTGCCTGTATAATTGATGTATCCTCGAATGACCATTTGATAAAATGGGATCTCCTCATCTTCAATTTTCAATTGGCTATGGGTCATGGGGGCGTTCGTAATATCGGACAAGGAAGATAGGGCATACCCATTGCCGCCATCGCCCATAATCTGGAGACCCTCCTTCCGAATGCTCTTCAGTGCTTGGACCGAGGCATCCTCGGACTCCGATCTGTCGATCTGCTTATTCTTCCGATAATCGCTGTTAATTTCTCCTGCCAAATCCCGCAGTGAGATGCCGCTTAACTGATATTTCTTTAAATTCTCAAGCATTGATGTTACATATGGAACAACAAGCCGAGGCGAGAGTGCATAGGATGGCGATTTGCTGCTTTCTCGGCGATTTAGTGCAAGATCCAGGGAATAGATTGAGGCTGGAACCCCTGTGAGCGTTCTCGCTGCGTCCCTGTTTTTGCTAAAGCCTTCTCCAGCATTTGCTCTGAGGATGGCCAGGTCTGGATAGATCATGATCCCTTGCTCATGTACGAATGATAACAAGCCATTCAGTCCTTTGCTGCCGCCCACTGCTTGATCAACGGAAATCCGCTTGGGTACTTTGTGCGTGATTCCTCCATTAAACCAACCCGAAAATTTCAACTTGATATTGTGAATATCACGTTTCCTCATCTGCTGGAGAATCTCCTCAGCCTGTTTAAACGTCGTTAAGGGCTCAATCGTTTGATAGGGGATGCCGATAAATTGCTTTTGCTTCTTAATGCCGCCCACTAACTGAAGGTAGAAAGGTACTTCCCCCTCATCCGCAGTTGCTTCCCGTTTAGGCAGGCCACCGGTTTGCTCCAGATAGCTTTGGTAATATTTCGCCATTCCCTGATAGGACGCCTGATCCCTTCCTAAAAACACATAGCGAACTGTAAAATCGGTCTTAACTGGCTGCTCTTGGAATCTTGGCAGCGTTCGTTCCTGTTCGTTGGCCTTCAGTGTAACCTGACCCTTGTTGATTAGACTGAAGCTGGGATATACATAGTTATAACTATTAAGCCTCCCGCCTACATCCGCGTTAACCGTTGCGACCGATGCTCCTTTCTCTATAATTCCAAGAAGAGCGTTATGGTCTCGGATCATCCCGAATACAGGCAATCTGACAGCCTGCTCAGTCTTGGTCCCCTCGGTACCCTCGGACATTTTCAAAGTCAAATCGTCTCCATACACCGCTTGTTGATATGCTGGGTATTGTTGCTTACCGTTATTAAAATGAATGAGCGCACCGGAGCCATCCGGTACAAAAAGCGAACCTTCCTCCCCCGGCCCGGCTGCTCCCATGAAACTCAGGAGCGAAATCGTGCCGATGGGGTAATCGTCAGGATATTCAATCTGTGAGACAGGAACATTTACAATCAGATGATCTCCATCCAACACGTATTCTATCGAAACTAGAAAGATACGAGGTTCAGGCTTTTCCTGGGTAAAGCCAAGTTCCTCCATGTCCTTCCGAAGGTCCTCCTGAGTATATCCTGCCTTTTCAAATGCCTTAAAAGCCCGCTCCAACTGCAGTCCGCTCAGTGCACTATCATTTCGAACAAAAGCCTTCTTGTCTGGAGTTTCCTTATATCCAATGATCAAAGCCCTCTGACCACTTTTATCCAGCTTGTTCAATAGTTCTTCCATGCGCGGAAGGCTTAACATCATCGGCAAATCGGCGGCTGACTTTACAGCTGTACCGAACTGATAAGTTACCCGAAGCCCGCCGGGAATGGATTCAAACCTGATTTGTTTATGGGCAGCGCTGTCAGAGAAGGTGTTCATTGATGTGACTTGCCCGAAACTGTTATAGTAATCGAACTTTAACTGCGACGATAAGTTACTCTTATTTACACCGGAAGCGACTTTGTCGTTGTCTCGTCCTGGTGGGTTACTGTGCCAAAACTGACCGTTTTGTTTGTCAAGAACAGCGATTGCGCCTGTTCCCTCATCCACAAATAGCTGTAATCGCTCATTCTCCACTACCCCTGACATCCCGGGTGCACGAGAGTCTGTGAAGATCGACCTTAAAGGCTGACCTTTTGTAAAGGTGGATGCAGTTTGGCTAGTTGCAGGGTTGGAATTGGCCGACTTCGAATCAGAGCCACCGGCCAGTACCAATATAATGAGGATTATGGCGACTAGTGCAGTTGCAGCTTTCCCCACTTCTCCCGCTCCTTTCATGAGCTCCTCATTGTAATTTCCTGATAAATGATGTCAGCGAACGAAACGATCTGTCTAATCAGACCGAAGAACAACAAACAGATAAAGGCTAAAAACCCCATAGCCAAAATAGTTAGGAAAATGGTAGTGATTGTCTTCGAGGGGGAGTATTGATGTACCGTCATATTTCCTACAAACAATAAGTACATCGACCATAAGATAGCCAAGCTTTGCGAGAAATAATAAAATGTAGTCTCCTGTATAGAAATAACATTGCTTAGCCATATCCAGGGAAAGTTGATAATGATCATGGGGACCAGTGCAAAGCAAGTGGATGTGAAGATTTCAGTAAATTTCCCCTCCCCTTCCATCAGAGTTGTCAGCGACCAGTTAGCCACGCACCAGAACAAGACAGGCACGATTACATATACGGCTTCCATGAGACTATTCATATCCAATGGATTGTTCATGTTCACCAGAAAACCGCTGTACTGATAGCCAAGCACATTCGTCAAGATCATTAGAAACAAGATCACGAAGGAGGTGATCAGATCTTGCCGCTTGTTCCGCTCGTATTTATGCTCCCAATAAGCATTGAAGGGATGAACAATTAGATATAACGGGTACTTCAACGGTTCAAGACTCAACGTAATCCCTCCTTTTCCTTCTCTTTCTCAGTATTTTTCTAGCAAGCGGCAAACCTATGGCAAGTACCGTAATGGTGGTCATTATGGATGGAAAGTACAATTTAAGCACCTGCTTGCGATAGAGCAAAAACGCCTTCGAATAATTTGTTCGGTCATAGCTTTCCTTAAAATAATGCATCGCCTCTTTGTACTCCCCCTTCCGAAGGAGCGCCTTGCCAATACCAGAGTAGGCAAACTCTAGGTTGGCATTCATATGGATGGTCTGCTTAAAAAGAATATATGCCTTCTCTTCATCTCCGCTGTAGTAGCTTCTGACCGCTTGATTCAAAGTTCGTCCGTATTCTGTTGTATGAAACACCGCAACCTCTCCGTAGGCCTTATCCAACACAAGAAAATTGTCTCCCATCCGTTCAATTGCCACTGGGGTTTTAAATTCACCACTCCGGTTGCCAAGACCGCCGAAGATATACATCAAATGCCCTTCTCCGCTGTACGTGAAGATTCTTCCCCGCTTACCATCAAGTACAGAATACATCTCGCTGTCTGTGACATCGATATCGACAATTCTTGAGGGACCTTCATCGGCGGTAAAGCGGATATCGCCCTCCGGATTAAAATACCCGGTACGCCTTAAAATATCGGTGCCCTGTGCATTAAGCTTCTTGATGGGATTGTTCGAATAATCCCCGCTCGTAGCATAGATGAATCCGTCTTCATCAATATCTAGATTCGTAAATTCTGTGGGCGTGAACATGAGCATTTGGCTGCGCTGGGCTTTCGTGGATATTCTCTTCCAGAATAGCTCTACGGGATTCACCTTGACCCGGTTAGCTCCGATAAAGGAGGTAAAGACTCCATCAACATTGAATTCCATGAATCCATCGAACACACCGGTCGACATTACATAAATTCGCTGAGCCCGATCGACGACCAGACGAACCGGCTGAAAGTCAAAGTTTGACTGCAGCAAATCTGATTTCGGTGCTTTAATGATTTTAATAGGCTGTAACTCTGGATTAAGATGAACAACCCGTTTGTTGCCTGTATCGGCAACGAATAATTCGTTCTGCTCACTCACGAACAATCCTTGCGGGTGGTTGAACGTATCCTTCTTTCCATCGTGATTAAAAGAATCAATGACCTTCTCCAGCTCAAGCTTGTCATCTAATACAACCACCCGGTTATTGCCAGAATCCAGGATATAGACCCGGTTGTCTGCTGTAACATGAATATCGCTCGGATCCTTGAAACGACCGATTCCCAGTCTATTTCCATCCAACAAGGAAGTCGCTTCATAAGCAGCCGGAGCAGGGACGGTATCCTTCCAGTATGAGTAATTATAGGAGGGGCTATTATCGGCATAAGCTGACATCGCCCCTAAACCTATGCTTACCAGACAGCAAATCACGGCCGAAAGTGAGGCTTTCCATATCAATCTGCTTCTTCGCATCATGGCAGACTCTCCTCGCTACTCTTTCATTCCGGAAGTCGCCATCGTTTGAATGACGTTGCTCTGTGAAATGATAAAGAGTGTAATCGGAACGACCATCAAGATCAAGGCAACGGCGGCTCCTACACCAGCACGAGCAATTCCTCCTGCAGCAATCTGGCCCAATGCGTAATGGAGCGTTTTCAAGTTTTCGCTATAAATGAAATTGCCGCCGTCGGACCCCCATAGCAATGGAAACTGCAAAATCATCAAAGTTAACCACGCTGGCTTCACATTCGGCATCACGATAGTCCAATAAATACGGTACTCGTTAGCTCCGTCGATCTTCGCGGCTTCTAGCAGGGCATCAGGAATCTGTTCCATGAATTGCTTCATTAGGAACAGTCCCAAAGAAAATGCAAGAGAAGGCACGATGATCGATGCATGTGTATTAATCCATCCGAGCCAGGACATCACCATATAATTAGGGATGGCTGTAACATGACCTGAAAACATCAGGGACATAACCACGATGGAGAATAATGTCTTGGACCCTGGGAAGCGATATTTCGCTAACGGGTAAGCTGCCGCGGAAGCCAACAAAATATGGCCGACAGTTCCAATAACGGTAATAACCAGCGTATTCATTACATAACGGGAAAGGGGCACCCATGAATTGCCCATTAAAGCGATGAGATCATAGAAGTTGTCGAGCGTCGGGTTATTGACCAGAAAACGTGGGGGAAAAATAAACAATTCATCTAATGGTTTAAAAGCGTTATTTACAGCGTATACCAATGGAAGTGCCATAAATGCCCCGACCAAAGCAAGGAAGACGAACAGGAAAAAGCTGACAGAAAGCGACCGGTTAAGCCGTTTGGTCATTCGGAATGCACCTATCGTTCTCGCTCCCAACCTCACTCCCCTACCTTTCTAAGCAGTCGCTGTGTCAGCATGTTGGTCCCAAGCATAATCCCGAACAATACCGTCGCTATGGCGGATGCATAGCCCATTTCAAAACGAATGGTTCCATAATCCAGCAAGTGAGTAACGATCGTATGTCCGGCATAGTTAACACTAGGAAATCCTGCAAGCGCTATCGAAATATCCGCGACAGCGAATGAGCTTGTTATCTGCATGACAGCCCCGAACATCAGCTGGGGCCTCATGGAAGGCAGGGTAATGAACCACAGTTCCTGCCAGCGATTTCGGATGCCGTCTATCGCTCCGGCTTCGACTAGAGATCGGTCGATTGTCTGTAGACCGGCGATAAACGCCAAAAAACTGGTGCCTAGACTAAGCCACAACTGAACGACCATGATAATACCTAGAATATATTTCTCGTTCGTTAGCCACTGGATCGGTTCGAGCATGAACCCGTACTTAATCAAGAATCCATTTAAATAGCCGTATCGGTCTCCCGAAAATACGATAAGCCATATAAAGAACACGTTGCCCGAGATGGATGGCGCGTAAAAGACAAGTGTCATGATGGCTCGGATCTTAGGGGATAACTCGTTGATAATCCAAGCAAAAAGGAAACAGGCAAGATAGCTGACCGGTCCGCAGATCACCGCGAATAACAGCGTATTTTTTAAAGCAATCATAAAAACATCATCGCTTAAAAACAATCTGGAATAATTATGCCAGCCTACGAACCTCGGAAATTCAAGCATATTGAAATTAAAGAAACTGAGGATCATTGAAAAAATGACGGGGATAACCGTAAATGTGAAGAAAATAAGCATGTACGGCCCCATCAAAATGTAGTAATGCTTGTTCTTCTTCATTTCTGTGACAACCTGGCTCAGCCTAGATTGCTTCTTAGGTTGAATCCGTCCCGGCGAAGTTTGACGAGTTGTTTCGGGTTGCATCGGACATCACCCCCTGACTGTTAAGGTAACTTGAATTCCTTCCGTTTGACCTCAATCTCATCATTGATGTATAAGAGATAATCAGATAAAGCTTCACGCGGGTTCTCGTTTGCGTTAACGACTTTTCGAAACGCATTATCTAGATGTCTGCCAGTAAAGTAGCCTCCCGGAACCTGCGGAATCCCTCTTACCCATTTCCACTGGTTATCCAAATTGCGATAATCTCTGACCGGCCACGGAAGTTCTTCCAGCGCTTCGACATTTGCGGTTGGGTACCGCGCAGCCTCGCCCATCAAGCCTTCCATCTCGCGCCCATAAGCGATTTGGGTTTCCTTATCCGTCCACCATTTCATAAATTCCCAAGCCGCCTCCTTCTCCTTGGCGCGCTCAAGCAGCATCACCCCCGTGGTATGACTGGCTACCTCATGATGGATGATGCCATTTCTCTTCGTACCCGGAACCATGGTAAATTCCCATAGTCCCTTAATTTCTGGAGCCAAGACTGTGAGCATGTTGTAAGTCGTATAATCCGCTATGCCGATCGGCATTTCGCCGGTTCGGAACCGGTTCGGAAAATCGGCAAGCAGCGGGAACTTATAGCTCGTATAGAATTGGGTCCATCTCTTGAACGCTTCGATAGAGATATCTGAATCCAGCGCACTCTTCCTGCCTCCATCGCGGTAGAACTCTCCCCCGTTCTGATACAGCAGCATAGAGAACGTTGCATTCGGAACTAGGCTGGCGTTTATGGCTTCAATGGGTAGATAGAATTCCATGTTATGCTTTTGTAATACCGAGATCATGTTATAGATATCCTGCCAGGTTTCTGGCGGCTTGAGGTTCAATTCCTTCAGGATATCCTTCCGATAGAATAGCATCGGGAAGGTCTGTTGCTCCGGCAGAGCATATACTCCCTCAGCATACTTGTAGGGCACAAGTCCGCTATCACGAAAGCGGGCGGCTACTGTATCGAAATCAGGAAACTTCGTCAAATCGGCGGCCGCCCCCCTCATTGCGTAATTAACGGGTACATCTTCACCGATCTGCATGGCGACATCGGGCCCTTCTCCGGCAAGGGTAGCTGGAAGGAGAATATTGGCAGGAACCAGCTTGAGTTCGACCGATATGTTCGTGCTTGGGGTAAAAGACTCATCGATTAAGCTCTTTATCACCTGTGCCTGGTCGCGCCCTGTGGTGATCCATGCCGTAATCGCACGCTTATTCTTACCGATGTTGCCTACACTGTCATAGTCCTGAGTGTAGGAAGCTGTTAGGGCGCCAGCTTCATGCTTGAGCACTTGCATGAGCGTGGCATCCGCTTTAGGCAGCTTTTGATTCGGCGAGAAGATGACAATGTAATCCAGGGCAAGCGGTTGTTCCCTTACCGTAAGAATCCAGGTTCCCAACCCGCCAACATTGGTCTTAAAAGCTTCCAAGCGCTTTGCGACCGTCTCTGGATTATTCGCCATGTCTTCCAGCTGTTTGACCATCGTGTGAAGTATTGCGACTTTATCACTTTGTTCCCCTGTTGCTAGTTCCAAGTAATCCGCGACGCTTTGGATCGACTTGGCTTGCCGCTTGAACTGCTCCACCATCCCTGGAATTCGCTTCTCCAGCTGATAATCTCGATATAAATCTGGCGTGTTGGACGTAATCATCAAGATCTTTCTATATGTCTCATTCAGCTGAAGTACACTCGACTGGATGGTTCGAAGCAGTGGAGCCATCTCTCCCAGTGAGACCATCATACGAATCTGATGCTTGCCTTTAGTCAGATGAAACAAATATGGCTCCTTCTCACCCTCACCTAACACATGCATGTTCCAATCCCGACTAAAATCAAAGCGAACTCGTTTCATTTCCTTAAAGGGAATTTTCCCGTCAATCGTCAGACTTCTAGTTGCAAAGATGCCGCGGAGCTGATTCTGCTTCTCCTTCAATGCGATTTGATAAAGACCGTCCTCCTTAGCTTCAAATTCCCACTCGATCCATTGCCCTGGCAGCTTCCAATTCCCACCCCCGATCGTGTTGATCCGGATCTTGGACACATCGTAAGGAACAACTGTCGGACTAGACCTGTCAGATATCGGATATAGCGTCGGCGAGGATTTGTACACTGCCTCCTCGGCTTGTATGAGCATGTACTGATCTGCGGCCGGTTTTATTCCTCTGACTTCGTACTCTGCCTTCAGTTCTTCATAGGTCTGCAGCTTCTCTTCCTGGTACAATTCAATATAATCAATGGTCACAGGCTCTCTGATTGCTGTCAGAGTAATGCTTTGCAGCCCTTCATCAAAATAAAACAACAAGGGCTCATCAAAATAACCATTTTTATCTGTTAAGGGTCCAATCTGCCAAATAGGCTTCTCGACTTGTTTTGGACGCAGGTCATTTCCCCTGTCATCCTGTATGATCTTCTGATCACGGTTCCCCCAAACTCGGTCTAACGTGAATATATCCGCCTCTTTAAAAGGCAGCTGCTGATTAATCTGAAGCTGCCTTTCAATCGCAGAGCTTTTACCTTCCACAGGCAAATATCGAATTCTGATGTTGTAAAGACCAGGCTGATCAATCTGAACCTTCCAGCTGATCGCCCCTGATTCTGGTGTTAGGACGGCTTCTCCCTTTTCCTGCTTAACAATTTCAAACCCTTCCCCTTCTGTAGTGGAGAATTTCTCGCCCTCTATACGGATCGTCTGAGCAGGCTGCTTGGCATTGGAGTGAGACTTTAGATAAGACTCGTAGCCGTTTGGGTCGAAGGTTTGTTCTGTGTTTTGGAAATCCGTCTGAGCATGAACTCGCCTAGTCTCATTTGATCCCGAAGGGGAAAAAATACTGACAGATGATAGGGTGACAAGAATGAGTATGATGATGGCAAGGCTCTTCTTTTTGAAGATCACATTTCTCCCTCCTGCAGCAAAAGACTATTAGTGAATTATCAGTCCCGATCAGAGTTAGATCTAACCGGGACTCGAATGAACATGCTGTCGCTTTACTTCTTTCCATATACCTCATCGATCGCTGCCTGGAATGATGCCTTGTATTTCTCTACAACGGTGGATACCGAGGTTCCATCACTGAGCTCCCCGACAAAATCATAGTACTTTAAGTTAGGAAAGGTCTTGTGGTCGAGTAAGACCATATTGGCCGCTACTTCCTTCGCATTACTTATATCTTCTTCATTCGTAAGCAGACTTTCATAAGATGCCTGGTCTGGATAGTCATATATAGAATCAATGTCATTAATTTTCTCCCAAATATAAAGTAATTTATCAGGATCCTTCACCGCTTTAGGGATGAATAAAGCTTGATATGCCGCCTCGTAAGAATGATATTTTGAAGCGCTCGGCCCCTTAGGAAAAGGAACAAAACCAATATCAGCATCAGGCATATCCTTCTTAAATCCATCTAACTGAAATAGAGCTCCTGTATACATCAACGTGTTACCTTGACGGAAGAACTGGTCTGGTTCAGTCCAATCTCCGCCTTCAGTCGGTCGGGCTACTTTCTCCCTTGCAATCTGTGAAACAAAGTTAAGCGCTTCTATTGTTTTAGGATCACTTAGATTTTGTTTGTCCTCTTTTGTAAGACTAGTTTCATTGGATATTAATGCAAATTCCAATGGCGAAGGGTTAGCAAGCCCCCAGGAATCTAATTTACCGTCGTTATTCGTATCCTTATTAGCCTCTTTTGCAACTTGGATAAAGGTATCCCAATTCCACTTGTCTTCGTTCACATACTCTTGCAGAGGTTTCATGCCGAGCTTGTTCATCAGCGTACGGTTGTAAAAAATACCCTGTACGATATTGGCTTGGTTGTTGAACCCATAACCTCTTCCGTTGTAACGCATATATTCATCTGTTACTTGCTGATTGAATGAAACTGGATTTTTTGTATACTCATCAATGGGCCAGAATAAATCCTGTTTTACGAGCGTGGGAATGGTATAAAACTTTCCAAGTCTAACAATGTCCCCGATCGGCTCTCCCGCTAATAAAGATGCCGTCACTTTCTGCTGGTATTCGCCATAATCAATTGCTACATACTCCATCTTGAAGTTATGCTTCTTCTCCAGCTCTTCAAGATTCTTCTTACGCTGGATATTGTCCGGATTATCCTCCGGGATTGTCATATCCCACCACGAGACCATTTTGATCGTTCTGCCGCCCATGTCAAAATTCATTTCTGGCGTCTTGTACGTCTGATCGCCTCCCGTATCCACCTTATTATTTGTATTGGCAGTTGTTGTACTGTTGTTCTCCTTTGCCTCCTGGTTCACCTTTTTGTTAGCCCCGTTTTGTGAGCTTGAGCTGCTACTGCTGCAGGCCGACAATATAAGCACCAGCGTACAGAGCAGCATCAACGTTTTCCGAATTCGCATGCCCAAAACCCTCCCTGTCTCATGATAAGAAACCCATTGACACGAAAATTGTAGCGCTTACATCCGAAATGGAGCAACCTGCTGCAAATTAGAATTTCTACCCGTCAAATCATAGATGGAATTAAATTGCTGCCTGTACCGTGCGAATAAGTAAACAACGGTTGCCAAAATAAAAAAAAGCACATTGCCTGATAAGGTTGTGCTTTTCATAATAGAAGAAAACGATTACAAAATATGCTGCAGCTATGACTCGATAAGTTAAAGGGGGAAACATTTTGTATAAAGTGCTGCTTGTTGATCCCGATCATCGTTCAAAAGAAATAACGCATGCCCTGATTAACGGAGAACGGATCAGTTTCTCTTATGAATTCCAAACCGCTTCACCTGCTGATGCCATGTCTATATTATCCAGAGATTACAACTCCCTTGTAGTGATTAGTCTGAGATCCTCAGAGGATGAAGGTCTCCGGCTGTGCGGACAAATCCGGAGAATCAGCCATGTGCCGATTATATTAATCGGCGGCAGCAAAGACTTTCAAGTGGCTCGGAAAGCATTGTCCTACCGTGTAAGCGACTTTTTGCCGGACCCCTTTATGCCGCGGGACTTTGTAGAAAGTATGGAAAAGGTAAAGTCTCAATCAGAGGACGTCTTCGCATCTCGATCAGAACTTGCTGTTTATCCCGCCAACAAAGCTTCTTCAGTGCCTTCAGCCAGCATTATTGATAAGGTCACAGCTTATATTGAAGATACGCTGGATCAGAATATCACACTGAAGGAAATATCAAATATTTTTCATTTTAATTATTCTTACTTGGGACAAAAATTTAAAGACCAAATGAGCATGACCTTCAAAGAATACCTACTTCAACAGCGCATGGAAAAAGCGAAATACTTGCTGGCAAACACAAATTTGAAAGTTTATGAAATTGCCAAGGAAGTTGGATATGTCGAGCTTGACTGGTTCTACAAGAAATTCAAGTCTTATACGGGGGTTAGTGCCAAAGAATTTAGGAAGCAAATCACCCTCTCTGCATAATTCAATAACACCAAAGGCCCGCCTCGGCATGACCGGGCGGGCCTCTAGTTTAGATGGCATCAAGATATGGATGATTTGAATTGCCAACTCTCAATCTGGAACAAAGGCTGCTTGGAGGCGCCCTTGAACAGTAAATACAGGTCATGAATACCTGAAGCATCACTAATGTTTGTAGCAATCGTCTTCCATTTCCCATAAGTTATAGGAACCTCAAGCATTCCAATGAGCCTTCCATTCACAGTATCCAGATGAAGCTCGATCCACCCAACTCCTTCACCATTATTTAACATAGAAGCAGAGAAGGAGGCCGCTCCGTTACCGAAATCAACGCCGGATACAGCAATCCAATCACCATGATGGATATCAGTCAAGATCATCCTAGACGCACCAGTTTGCAACGAAACGGATTCCTGCAGCATCTGCACGCTGATTCCTGCACTCCAAGCTAAAGTTCCAGCCTCTGTACGGATGAAAGGGTTCAGCGGCTTGATCTGCTCCACTCCCTTCAAATCAGCAGCGACCTCCTTAATGAAACCATCTTCATCATAATTTATTCGATTGATATGGGTCGAACGATAGCCCTTCGAAGTCCCCATCGCCTTGGATAAGGTTTGTGCATGATAGGCGATATACCAAGCATTCTGAAACTGAAAAATCGCATGGTGATTGTTTCCGCTCACCCCGAAAAAGTGACCTGGGTTCTTGAGAATGGTACCTTTATAAGTCCAGGGCCCCATTGGGTTATCACTGGTCATATAAGCAATTTCCCCCGCCGGTGGACTTCCGTCAGATCGTGAGCCAGTATAGAAATTAGAACAGTATGTGTAATAATAAATGCCTTCAGTTTTATGGATACCCGAATCTTCAAACATGAATGGGGCCGGAATTATTCTTGCTTCACCAGTGACGCTGATCATATCTTCGCCTAGTCGCATTACACGAGCGGTATCCGGCTGCTCATGCTGACCTTCCCGCAGACCTCCGCCAAAATATATATAGGCTTGACCATCATCATCGACCAGAACGGCAGGATCGAACAGCCATACCACACCTTCAACGCCGGCTGTGTCCCTTGTAATCAGCGGCTTGCCGATAGGATCTACCCAAGGACCTGTAGGATTGTCGCTCTTCAATACTCCGATGCTACTTGCGTTATTGGCAAAGTATAAGAAAAACTGATCTTTCCCCCCTATGCACTTGTGAACAGCTGCCGGCGCCCATGATTGAGTCGCCCACTTGGCAATCCCCTCGGAACCCGCAACAGGAATGACTCCATGATCCGTCCAGTTCACCAAATCATCCGAAGACAGGACTGATATTCGGTTAATCGTACTATAACTATTGTCTTTAATTCCCCCATGCTCATCGTATTCCAGCACGTCGTCCGTATTAAACACATATACACGATTCTTAAAGACTAACACATAAGGGTCAGCCCCAAACCGATGGGACACTAGCGGGTTACCGTTTGGCGGCACTTTGCCGATCGGTGAATGGATCACTTCATTCGTCATTATCATCAACTCCCAAGTAAGCTTAATTCCCCAGTTTATAACCATGCCTTTTCATACTGAGAATTTTAATTATTGTAATGCCTTCTCTAGGCCAAAAAAACCAGCCTAATCTGCTCTAATCACCCGTCAAATTCAAGGAATTGGTCTTCTTTTTCATCCTAACAGTAAACTGTCACGATATTCCTGCGGGGTCAGCCCTGTCATTTTTTTAAAAAAGCGGGTAAATGAGTGAGCAGCCTCATAACCGACAGACAAAGCGACCTCTCTTACCTTCAGATCATTTTCTCTGAGCAGTTCCTTGGCCTTCTTGACTCGGCATGAATCGATAAACTCGGATAGATTGATCCCCTTCGCCTGCTTAAAAAAGCGAGATAAATACGACGGATTAAAATGATGGATTTCGGAAAGCCGAACAAGCGATAAATCTTCACCGAGATGCTGTTCGATATACTGACAGATCCGATCAACCATGAGCGCAGATCTGCCTTGCTCTTCTGTTTGTTTAAATCGAAAGATTCGCTTCCCTGTTTGCTCTAAATAAGCAAATCCTTCTCGAATCGAGGTATGCTCATCCAAACGCAGAAGCCTTCCGTAGTCATCAATATGTATATGTAGCCCCAGACGGGCAATGCAGGAATACAGCATCAACGCAATCGTATAATAAGTTTCAACCACAAGCTGCACATTTCCGTTTCCGTCCATGTGCAGCATCTTACTCGACACTTTATCTAACTCCGTCAGGAACTCCTTCATCCTTCCGGATTCAAGATGGGTTTTCAATACTTCGACTTCCCGTCCATCTGCAAAGCATTCCCTGCCTTGCCTACCTTCTAGGAGCGAACCATGTTCACGATCTCTGACAAATATCAAATCGCCATTACCCATCTTTAACTGCTGCAGCTGGCGAAGCCGCTCATACTGGTGCGTCACCATCTTCCATTCACAAGCGAAGCCGCTCATGGTTAACCCGATAGACTGTCCTAAGGATGTAATGCACGCTTCCTGGAACAGTTCCAGTGTTCCCTCCACATACTTCATGAAATGGCCGTCAGGGTTACCGCTGACCTCAGGAGACGGCTGAACAAACCAGATCAGCTCATCATGCTTATCGACAATGCACATGCTGCGGGTCTTCTCCATAAAAAAAGAACTGCCTAACATTTTAACGGATAGAACGATGCTGCTTTTCTCCGCATATGTCATCCCTACCCGGTAAGAGATGTGTCCAAGCGCCAGCACTACCGGATATTCTGGATCCAAAGGTATATCTAGCTTGTGAAAATCATCATGCCAAGCTTCCTCCCGCTCGCATAGAACATCACTCTCCTGAAGCACATACCGCAAATAATTGTTCTGTTCCATAGACCGGATCGATAATAAATGCTCCTGAGACTGCTCTAGAAGCTGGTTTAGCGAGTAATCTTGCTCTATTTCGCTGATTACACTCTGCACGGCATCAATGACTTTACCATACCCCTCCGCCTTCAGAACATAACGCACATTCAGCTGCTGAATAGCGCGGTAGACAAACTCAAACTCCTGATACCCGGTCAAGAAAATGACCTTACACCGGGGCCAATATCGCTGAATCTCTTCTGATAGTTCCAGCCCATTCATGCCTGGCATGGCAATATCCGTCAAGATAATATCAATTCTTGTGCGCGACATCCAGTCAAGGGCTTCCTTGGCAGAATAAGCCTTGCATACATCAAGCTGTCCTGGTTTCAAATGACTAAAGACTTCATAAAGACCATCGGTAATGATATCCTCATCGTCAACAATCAGAAGTCTATACATCTAGGATCTCCTCCTTGGCCTGAATTCGAATGACAATCTTAAGACCATTTAGTTCACTTCTCGATATGATTAATCCGCTGCCTTCTCCATAGGTCAGTACGATGCGTCGATGAATGTTCATTAATCCGGTCATTTCATGAGATTTAGTATGATGTGCTAAGTGCTCCTTTAGCATCTCGATTTCTGCATCATCAAGGCAGATTCCATTGTCCTCCACGGAAATAGTCCATTCGCCAGAGGACTGTGCAAATGTGACCCTTAACAAGCCTTCCTTCTGCACTTTTTCGAGACTATGTTCATACGCATTTTCAATAATCGGCTGAACGATCAGCCTAGGTACCTTAATCCTCTCCATCTCCTTAGGTAGTTCATCGAATTGAACACGGATTCGTCTGGAAAATCGAAGCTGCTGAATCTCCATATACCTTCTTGCATGCTTGATTTCCTCGGAGAGCGGCACGTTGTCTTCACTATTACGCGTAATAAATCTATAATATTCGCCCAGCATAACCGTGAATTTCTCAATCCGTTCTATATCGCCAGTTTTGGCAAGCGAATTCAGAATAAAAAAGCTGTTATATAAGAAATGGGGATTAATTTGCGATTGTAATTGTTTTAACTCGGCCTTTTGCATCATCAATTTTTGCTTATAATCTTGGTCTATTAATGTTTGCAGCTTAATGAGCATTTGATTAAAGCGATCGTATAGGTAGCCAAACTCATCCTTTTGGGCATGTTTGATTTGACTATTTAGAATTCCGCTCTCCATTCTTCGAAAGCTTTGTACTAATAGAAGCAGTGGTCGATGAACGAAACGATAGGTGGAGATAATATAGACGAGCAGGGCAAAGACTGACGTAATCATAAATAACCATGCCCAACGATTAAATTTATATAACGGTCTTTTAACGGTTTCCTCAGGTAAATAGGATAGAAGTGAAAGGTTAAGTTTGTTGGAATCTGCCATGTTAAAATGATACTTGTGGCCTTCAATTCCTAAAATGATCGTATTGTCAGTTCTCCCCCCAGCCTTTCTCTTGAAAGCCTCTATAACCTCTTGCGACGCACCGCGGCTCTCAACTTGAAATCCAGAATCCTTCGAAATGAGCATGGATCCGCTTCCAGGGTATACATTGAGTAGTTGCAGTGTGTCTTTTAATTTCTCGCTATCGATTTCAACCTGAACAGTACATAGCGGCTCCTTGTTATGCTTTCCCCCAAACCTGAATGCGCTGAGCTGAAGCGAATCTCCCTGTCTGACCAATCGGCTTGCACCGGGACCTCCCATGGAACGGATCTGCTCGTAGCGCTCTCGTTCTAGGGCATGTACAGCGCTATTAGCCGATATTGTTTTATTTATGGAAGGGATATGAACATAGATATCTTTAACATAAGCACTGCTGTTTTTGATCGAGACCAAGCGACGGAGTACATAATTAATACTCCTCCTTTGCTCAACCCTATCCATTTGCTGCCAAGTAACAGCAATTCTATTTAATTCCCCTTCTTGCAAAATATCGAACTGTTGAATTTCTAGCCATTCTATTTCCCGGTTCAAATCTTCGAGGTATGTTGATAATTGCGTCAAAGTATTCCGGGACATTTCCTCGCTTGCATTCCTATAGCTCCAGTTGTACAGATAGACTCCAAGCAATATGATCGGAAGGATAATGACCAAATACATCATTAATAGCCTCACGAAGATGGTGTGGCGCAATGAATTTACAGGGATCCTTAACAACGAAACGCCCCTCCGATACTTTAAAATTCACTTTTGAACTTCATTTAATGGACTTATTCCTTCTTATTTCGGTACCATTCATTCACTTCTTCCGTCATCTTCGCCCCGCCTAATCGATACCACTCCTTGACGAAGGAATCGAAATCTTCAAGCGGACGACCAATGATAATATTTATAAAAGTATCATTCTTAAGCGTATCGAGAATTGGTTCCATATCTATCATGGTGTCTGTTGAAGCGCCTGCAAAGCTGTCGTACAATAGCTGGTTATTCTTCCTATAATGATCGAGAATGGCAAAAGCACCGGTAGGTCCATAGGTTTTTTCCCATCCCCATCCTATTAAGTCATTTCTTGTGACAAAGCCATCCATATATTTTTGAATCGCTCTAGCTTCATCTTTAAGGACAGCAGAGTTGCCCGTCCGACGAGCCTCTTCAATTTGGTAATAAGCATCGAGATTCTTAAGAGCGGGATATGGAGTCACTGGAGATAGCTTCCATACTGGATAAGGGGTGCTGTAGTAGGTTTCATATTCGGCTGTGGCACCCCAGTTCTTCTCCAAATGCAGATTCAATAGCTTCACGATCGCTTCAGGATGGGCATACCCTTTTTTCACAGCAAGAAATTGGTGGGTAGCAAACCGTAATGGTACTTTGGCTGCTTTTTCTGTATTGGAAACGATCGGGAAAGCCTTCCACCTTGCTGAACGGTCTTGTGAATAATTGGCCTCAACCCAAAAAGAGCCCCACTGTTGCCCATACATCATCCCGTATTTCCCATTGGTGAGCTGTTCCTTTACTTTGACACCGTCATTGTACATAAATTCTTTATCTATTTGCCCTGTCCGATACATGTCCTGAAGCACCTTTAATGCTTTCTTTACTGATGGCTGAACGGCTCCATAAACTAGCTTTCCTGAATCCTCCTGTATCCATAGGTTAGGATAGGCTTCATAACCTGCCATAAAACCAGTTAGACCCATAACAGGGTCCCATAGGTTCTGCGTTATAGGCAAGCCCATGGTATCCTTCTTTTTGTTTTGATCAGGGTCTTGGTCCGTAAAAGCTTTAGAGATGACGAGCACATCTTGCATCGTCTTCGGCGGCTGCAACCCTAAACGCTCAAGCCAATCGGTTCGGATCCATATGAACTCAGCCTCTTCGATCGATGAATCCGTCTCAGGTATTCCCATCAGTTTCCCGTCCACAGTAGCAGCTTCAAAGGGGCCTGTTCCTTCCTGACCAAGAATTTCTTTGGTCAATGGAGCCGCATAATCCTCGTAGACTTGAGTCAAATCTTGTATCATTCCTGCATTGCTGAGCTGTCGGAGCTGCTCGCCATTTACCCTTACGATATCCGGCAGATTCCCTGAGGCAAGGGCTACTCCCAGCTTTTGATAATATAAATTTCCTTTAGCAGCCCAATCATATTTAATCTGAATACCAAGCACCTGCTCATAGAGCTGGCTCCAGCGATTGTTCTCCAGTGTCTCACCCGGAAGGACATTGATCAGATCCTCAAGTTCATCGCTATTCTCCTGTACGAAGGTAAGTACAATAGGCGGGTTGTATTTACTTAATCCTGGTCCCCTATAACTATGATGTCTCTCATCATTTTTCGTCATGACCTGTTGATCTAGCTTATTGCTTCGATCTTGAAATACGAGAGTAATGAATAAAAATACCCCCACAAGAAAAAGCCCTAACCAGGGCCATTTAAGTATTCGCAAGTTCAGCACCTCCCATCCTAAAACCGCATCCTTGAAACCTTCTGTGTATGGGTCACAGCCCGTAACCAAAGGCCAGTATGGTAAACTGCTTCTCCTTGTGCTCAGCAGCCATCTTGATTTCAATCGTATGTTCAGCAGCAACCTGCTCATTGACCAGAATTACAGCATTACAGTGTGTCCAATTGTTCTCGTGGGGATCAGCAGTTTTAAAGAGCTTGCCATCAACCCATATTTCCGCTGTTCCAAATTCGCTCTTTCCTGAGTCCTTGTACACAAGGAGAAGGCGCTTGCAGAAGATCGTCATCTTGAAGCCCTGACTTTCATCATTGCCGGCGTGCATCCAATTATATGGGAATTGAGGAGAAGCATAGGGATGATCATCCAATTCCACCATCTGCAGATCGGTGTCAATTTCTCTGAAGCTGCCTATGTCAAGATCAGCAATCGCATCTGCATTCCGGCGGTCCAGCAGCCGCACGTTAACAAAGTCATTTCCAATCATCGGCGGCTTATCTGTAGTGATGTCCTGCTCATCCAGAGAGGAGCGGTCTGTTACTTCGAACAACCAGCCTAGACAATCAGACATAATCTTATGTCCAGCATTGGTTGGATGATAGATATCATAGAAAAACTGCTTCTTCGAAATGACCTTACCTTCAGCTCTGCTCAGACGGAACTGGTCAACTACAGCATCCTTTATGCTAACCATAGGTAGGTTGTAGTGCCAGCCTACAGGAGCCAGCCGTTCTTGCAAATTCCAGTCGTCTATGAACACGCTGAACAGTAGGATCACGGCGGGCTTGTTGGGGGAGTTCAATGCTTTAAGCACCAAGCTTTCATAACAGTTTCCCCGTGTTTCGTCACCGGCATCGTTAACAGCGAACTCCACAATCACTATTTCCGGATTCACAGCCCCATCTCTTAGCACATCCCGTTCATAACGAACGAGGCCCAGCTCTGATGGCGTTCCGCCCACTCCTGCTTTAATGAGATGCACCTTCTCCGTTCCGTCCTGTCCAAACATTTGCTTGAAGAGATTATATGAACGATAGGCATAGCATTCCTTATGAAGCGGTACAGCTGTTGCACCTTGAGTAATAGACCCGCCGATATAAGCGATCGTAACTTCCTCGCCTTTCTTCGCTTTTTTGATAGCTGCCTTTAACCGTCTATTGTTGCCTTTGTTTAGAAGGGATTTGGCAATCATTTCGTGATAGGCCTGTGATTCAAAGTCAATCGGTGGTTCTGTTGTAGCCTCCGGAACTTGATAGCCATCATGGAGGTAGAACTTTACGCTGGCAGTCGCAACCACCCCTCCCTGCTCGAATTCAAAGGTGAATTTCCCGGGAACTTCATCATTTGGAGACCGCTCGTACTGATCCAGAATTAGAATTACTTCTGAGCCGTCCGCCGGGCAGGAGATTGTAAATTGAGAGCCTGATTCATATGGACTGATTACTTCCCGGTTCTCCATGGTAAATTGAACGGAGGATATCTCGCTGTCTTCTGCTTTGACTGAGATCCCAATACTATGTACTAACTGACGAAAACCACTGGAGTTTCCTAATTGGGTCAGAATGCTCTCATCCAAAACCCCACCTGTATAACGAGCTTTCTCGGCTAGCCGGCCTTCCAGATATATCTCATGTGAAAGCTTGCCATCCGGACGAACAGTAGACTCGATCAGAGATTCATGAATAACATAAAATCCGCTGCGTTTGGCAACCGGATCTTTGGGGGCAATTGGCCCGTCACCATCACCCACATTTGAGCGAAGGTCTCTCAGGAAATTTTCGTTCATTTGCCATCTACCTCTTTCGTTAATAATGGATCTTCTGTGCTTCTCAGATCAGAATTAGATTTGTGATTAGCAGTAATCTGGTCGTCCACCCTAAAATAATCAAAATCAACATATCCTCCAGCAGTGACTGTAGCGTAGTTAAATAATGCAAATCGATATCCAACAAAATGAGGGAGTGTATAGGTCATTTGAAGTGTATTGCCAATGGGTGTCCATAGATTGCCGTCAAGGCTGTAATAAAAATATGCCTTATCAGTTAAATGGTAAAAATCAAATTCAATTTTTAAATAAACGCGATCCTGAGTTAGAGGGATACTTTCAATGACTTGCAGTTGTGCAGTGCTACCGTTAGCCATAACGATAGATTTAGCGGAACCGTTCATTTTAACACCAACAAAACCATAGTTCTCCTGTAATGCAGCAAGACCAGCTGTATCCCCATCTTTCATATGACCCACTTCAATAGCAATGCAGCCAGAACTTTCTGGACCAAAGCTTCTCTGTGTTAAAGTGTTGCGGGCGTCTAGAAGCTCTCGGCATATGCGTCCATTCTTAAGCCGCAAGAAGCCAGGACGTTCTGTAAGAGACCAGGAATGACCATCTGGGTTATGATTCCATTGCCACGCTAGAGCCAGATTGGAAGAGGAAGAAGCAGATTCAGACCGTTGATCAAACTCATCAGAGGTTACAAGGTTTGATTCTGTACGATGAAGCGGCAAGGATAGAGAGTCAGGGACTTTGCCTTGATATCCCAAAATCGGCCAGTCATCTTTCCAGGTTACCGGTACGAGGTAAGGAATTCGGCCGACAGAACCCCGATCTCCGAACAAAAGCGCATACCAGTCTCCTGAACAGGTATCGATCAGACCACCCTGAGCGATACCAGCATCCTGAAGAGCTACTCTCCCCTCATAAGGTCCATCAATGGTGTCAGAACGATAGATCAGCTGTGTTCGCATGCCGCCTTTAGGCCAAGTAATCAGAGATATATAATAATATCCATTTATCTTCTGGATATGAGCACCTTCTGCGGGAAGGCCGACGTTCGGGCCCGCAATCAAACTAGCATTTCTGATAATTACTTTGTTCAGACCGTCCTCTTTCTCCATTGTCGCGTCCGATGTGAGCTCTGTAATTCGTATGTCACCGCTGCCATGCACGAGATACACACGACCATCGTCATCGAAGAGCAAGGACATATCATGATAGAAAGCAAGTGTCGAACGTGTCCAGGGGCCTTTCTCAATGTCCAACGTTTGGTAAATATATGTCTTCCCCGCCGAATTGGATGAGAATACAACATAGAATTTACCGCTATGAAAGCGTAGACTGCTTGCCCAGGAGCCTTTTCCATACTCGCTACGACCATTGCTCAGTCTTTGTTCGTCACCATCTTCTAGAGTATCGTAGACATAGTTAACAATATTCCAATGTACGAGATCGTACGACTTCATCACCGGAACGCCTGGGTTGAAATGCATGGTCGTGCTGGTCATATAATAGATTTCTCCAACCCGTATTACATCGGGGTCTGGAATATCGGCCCAGATCAACGGATTATAGACAGTTCCCTCTAAATGGCTGATTTTCTCTTTCCATGCGGGTACACCTCGGTTTAGTTTTCTTGGTAAACCGTTCGTATTATTCGGCGGTAACATCCTGTTCTCCAATGGACAGATCCTCCTTCATTCATCATTCATCATAAAGCGCTTACAATTGTTCTTAAAGGAAATGAGCTTTGTTTTGTATGGAGGGTAACTTTCACATAGATGGAATTATCGTATAAATACAGAACTTCTGGATATGTTTAACATGATTATAACATGGACCTTGCTTGTTCTTGATGAAATACTTTGCTTATTCATAGAAAAAAATCATCAGCCATTTAACATAGCTGATGAGGCTCAAAACTAATACAATTCACTCCCGCACAAAAATGGATGCTCTTTAATACGTATAAACCCTCGGAACCCGGGACCCAATCAGACAAGGAACTTCGTAATTAATCGTGTCCAGCGAGCCCGCTATTTCATCGATTGATATTCTTTGTCCGCCATTACAGCCAATTAATGTAACTGGCGTACCCACTTCAACTTCAAATGGCAGTCGGATCATACATTGATCCATGCATATTCTGCCTACAATAGGGACCCGTTGTCCCTTTACAAGCACCTCCTGCCCTTGCAGCTTGCGGATCCAGCCATCAGCATAGCCGATGGGAAGCGTTCCGATCCACTCGTCCTTTTGGGTCTCATAGGTGGCTCCATAACCGATTTTTTCTCCTTTAGCCACCTTTTTTACATGTACCAGCTTGCTATGCAGCGAGAAGGCTTCTTTCAAAGATACTGACATCTGCTGTTTCATTGTGGGAGAGGGCGCCAGCCCATACATAGCAATACCGATCCGAACTGCATTGCAATGTACAGCCGGATACCGAAGAGCAGCCGCACTATTGCTGCAGTGTACGAGGGGAGGCAGATGCTCCATAACAGCAAGCAGCTCCTGAAATTTCTTATACTGGTCTTGAAAATAAGCCTCATCTGGCCCGTCAGCGGTGGAAAAATGCGTAAATACGCCTTCCAGGTTGAAACGGCCGACTCCCTTTAAGCTATGTTCTATTTGCTGTAGTTCTTCTGAGTTTCTTATGCCGATCCGGCCCATCCCGGTATCAAGCTTTAGATGCACCGCAAGCTGTTCCTGATCTTCTAGCACATATTTCGCTTCCTCGATCCAATCAGTTTGATAAACGGTTAACGTAACGCGGTAAGCTGCTGCCACATGTGCGTCTCTTGCCCTCGTAGCGCCCAATACAAGAATTGGGGCATGGATCCCCTGCTCTCTAAGCGCGATGGCTTCATCCAGAAATGCAACAGCAAGGTAGGATGCGCCTGCAGCAAGCGCTGTTTGTGCCACCTGCAAATCTCCATGTCCGTATGCATTTGCTTTGACTACAGCGATGATCGCCACCTCTTCAGGCAGCTGCTGCTTGATCAGGCTCACATTCTCAGCGATATGTCCAAGGTCAACATCTACCCATGTATCTCTATAAAAAAACGTCTGCTTATTCATGGATGATTCCCTTCCTATCCTTGTTTCTTTCTTGAAGCGACAGCTCAATAATGCGGTCAAGCAATTCTGAGAAGCTTATGCCTGCCGCTGCAGCACTTTTGGGCATCAGACTGGTCTGTGTCAAGCCAGGCAAGGTGTTGGCTTCAAGGACGTATGGAATCCCTTGGTGTAGCATCATGTCAATTCGGGCGTAGACGCTGCAATTTAACACTCGATAAGTGGCCAGTGCCACTTCTTCCTCCCGTATTTTAACAGCTGGAGGCAGATCAGCGACCTGCTCATCCGCTCCTCCCATTTCATATTTAGCCCGGTAATCGAACCATCCGGAAGTTTGGGGACGAATGCTCAGGATAGGAAGCACTTCCCTGCCTAGAATGGAACAGGTCAGTTCACGGCCTTCGATTAATTGTTCGATTAACACAGCGGTATCCCAACGAGAAGCCTCCTGTACCGCGGCCTTAAGCGACTCCTCACCGGTTACTGGCAATGCCCCCACGCTGGAACCGCCCGTATTCGGTTTAACGAAGGCCGGATATCCAAGCTGCTGCACGGCCTCCTCCGAGTAGTCATTTTGGCTCCTCCAACACAGCCAATCCGGGGTAGGAATACCGGAGGAGCGCAGCAGCTTTTTGGAGCTGTTTTTATCCATGCATAGGTTACTGGCCGCAGGGCTGCTCCCCGAATAGGGGATGCCCATCGATTCCAGCATCGCCTGAACGGTCCCATCTTCGCCGGAAGACCCATGCAGCGCAAGCAGAACAAAATCGATGTCTAAATCTCTGGCAGCTAGTTCCTCTGTGTCCCGAATTTCTATAGGGATCGCGTCATATTTACGTGTATCCAGATGCGCCAGCATTTCCTTTCCGGTTAACAAGGATATTTCCCTTTCCGAGGAATTTCCTCCCATGATAACGCCTACTCTCATCATCGCGTCCCCCTTATAATCTTTTGCCAAGCAGCTCGGCAGCCGTTCGCCCGATGATCCGAAGTCCTCTTTCTATATCATTCTCACTGACCCGGGAAAAACCAATCCGCATGGTGTTTCTGCCCCTTTCATCCGTATAGAACATATCCCCAGGCGTAAAGACGACGCCCTGCTCAGAACACGCTTCTAATAGCAGATGTGTATCAAAATCCGGATTGAATTTTAGGAAAAGATGCAGTCCTCCATCTCCAGAAACCTTGGCAAAAGGGATGAATTGTTCACAGCACTTCCGCGTCCATTCAAATTTCCTCTTGTATATGGAGCGTGCTTTCTTCAAATATTTATCCAAATGGCCGTTGTGCAGGTATTGGTACAGCACCGACTGATCAAGCGTTGAAGTATGAATGTTACGAGCCCGTTTAATACTCTCCAAATAAGAAACAAGTTCCCTATCGGCAAGCACCCACCCTACCCGCATTCCCGGAAACAGCACCTTGGAGAAGCTTCCCAGATAGATGACCCCGTTCCCCTGTCCTGCAAGTGACATTAAAGGCAATGCATGTGAGCTTGAATAGCGGAGCTCTTCATTAAAGCCGTCCTCGATGACGGGGATTTGATGCTCTGCCAGGAGCTTCATCACAGCAATCCTTCTTGCCGGAGAAGTTACGATCCCTGTTGGGTTGTGGTAAGAAGGAACCAGATACGCACAATCGTATGCCCGCTCGGACAGCGCTTGCTTCAGCTGCTGAAGATTCAGACCGTCATCCTCCATCTCGATCCCGGTAATCTCAAATCCATTCAGCTTGAGATTTTTGATCGCGGTATGGTGCGTCGGATTCTCACAAAGCACGGTACCATGAGTACGGCCCAACGCAGATAAGACGATATCGAATCCTTCCGTAAAACCGCTGGTAATCAAGAGATCCTTCCCTTCCAAATCTACACCCTTCTGTTCCATATAGCGCTTTAAATATTCGATTAATGGCTTATAACCCTTGGCATAACCGTAATTCAGCAGCACATTTCCTTCAATCGCCATTCTGTCCATGAACGCCCGTCTGACATTTTCCAGATCAAACAGCTCTTCATCAGGTGCGATGCTTGTAAAGGAAATAAAGCCTCTGCCTGCACGTATGCCATGCTTCATCCGGTCCAGCTCCACAGCCTTGCGTGCATAAGAATTGATTCGGGAGTCCCAGTTGGTCTGCCAGGAGAGCTCTTCATCGGTAACGGAGGATTGAACAGCGGCTACATAGCTGCCTTTGCCCGGAACAGCATATAGCAGCCTCTCCTCCTCAAGATCGGTATACGCAGCGATCACAGTGTTGCGGCTGACCGAGAGCAGCGTGCTCATTTCTCTAGTCGAAGGCAGCTTCTGATTCTCCTGCAGCGCGCCCCTTAGAATTAGCCGTTTTAAATAGTCTTTGACCTGGATGTAGGCAGGCCGGTCCCGATCTGTAAGCTTGAAATCATTAAACATCTTGTATCGCCCTCCAAATTCATCATGACATATTTAGCTGAAATATGGAAAGAACCACATCTCATCGTTTTAAACGAAGAAGCGGTTTAACGGACAATATTTCCTCTAAGGATTCGACAGCAAAATAGAGTTGTGAACACATTAAATTTAGTAATAGACTGTAAGGAGAAGATAGAAGAATAGATTTCTTTAAAACCAGCAGAACGTGAGGTGCCTGGCATGGACAGCAAATTATTCGACCGAATTAAGGGCGGACTATACGGAGTCGCCGTTGGCGACGCTCTTGGCGGAACAACGGAATTTATGAGCACGCGGGAGATTGAGATATATCATGGCTATTTGACAGAAATCATCGGCGGCGGGGTGTGGCGCCTGGAACCAGGAGAAGTGACAGACGACACCATGATGACGCTCTGCGTAGCAGAAGGTATTCTCGAGAATCCGGATGATCCGATAGAGCCAATCGGACGTTTATTTTTGGAATGGTACCAATCAAGGCCAAAAGATATAGGGAATATCATTCGTCATGTTTTTGAAAAATATGAAGGAAACTGGTTGGAATCAGCTTTTGTTGCGCACATGGACCTAGGTCAAAGCGGCGGGAACGGTTCTCTCATGCGATGCCTGCCGGTGGCACTGGCATATAAGGATCTAGAAACCGCCGAGCGAGTAACCGCAACGCAGTCACGAATGACGCATTACGATCCGAGGTGTACTGAAGTATGCGTTATGTATAATCGGATGGCTCATCGTCTTCTGATGGGTGAGAACTTAAGAGCGGCCATCCTGGCCGAGATAGCGGGAAGTGAATATGAAGGAAACATTGAAGCAGAGCCTGACTGCCCGCCGAGCGGTTTTGTCGTACATACTTTCAGGTGGGTACTGCATATTTTGCTCCAAGCGCCGGATTTTGCAGGGGTTGTGCAGCAAGCAGCCAATCTGGGAGGAGATTCCGATACGATCGGTGCCATTGCCGGCGGGTTGGCAGGGATTTACTACGGATTCGAGGGTATCCCTGCTCGATATGCAAATGCAATCCTGATCAAAGAGAGGCTCGATCGCGTGACTTCCCAACTGTACGCGCAGAGAGCTTAAATTGGCTCAAAAAAACAGCGGCAGTCTAGGACTTTGTATCAAATCCTTAGCTGCCACTGTATATTATTGAATTAATCAGATTCACTTTTTACTGAACAAGCTCAGGAGCTAAACTATTTTTCTAACGTAGATTTCACCGGTGTTGGAGCATGAACCTGATCTATCACAATCAATCCATCATACTGTTCTTTAGGTACAAACTTCATGGACATCGGCGCGATGACTTCGGACGTCATCCCATCCTCTGCCGCGTAGACGGGCTGCCACATCCAAGCCGTATCTTTTGTTTTTGTCTTGAAAGCCGATAAGTCAATGAAAGACTTGCTGTAGCCGCTTTGCATCACTCGATATTCCAGGCTGCCTGCCGGCATCCTTTTGATTTTAAATGGCTCTCCTGTAGATATTTTCGCAGCCGATCCTTGATTCATGTACAGTCCGACAACATACATTTGGTCTTTGAGCTTTTGATGAAGAATCTCGCCCATACTCTTAAAACTATTGACCCATTTGCCGCCTTCGATCGTCTTCATTTTGGAGGTATTTTTAGCCAGGTGATCGTTATGCGCCCAGAGTATCATTTTCTTATTCGGATACAATTCACGGCTCAGCCATTCCACATGTTCCGCCATGATCTGATCCCTATATTCATAGGAATCCACGGCATCCTTCTGCATCATGCGAATAAACGCCACTCGATCTGCAAGCATCTTTACCGCCATATCCACAAGCTTCGGCTCTTTTGGATACATACTTAACAGCTCTTTCTTATGCTTCTTCATAAAATCCATAGCCGCACGGTACTTAGGCGTATATTCCGCCTCGACCTTCTTCAGGGCCGCCTTTTTTTCCGGGCTTATTTTTTCCTCCAATTGATTGCCATAAGCTGCGTATACAGCCGGTATTGCTTCCATGTCCATCTTTTGAAATTCAGCACCCGTCTCGGGGCTGATCTTCGACATCCACTGTCCAATAAAAGCAGTTGAGTAGTAAGAGCTCAGCTGCATATCATAACCCGCTAATATGAGCGGATGATCCGTTTTTGCCTGCTCTTGTATGTAGTTGAACAGCTCAAGCGTCTCTTCAGAGTGCCAAATTTGGAAAATGGAGCCCTTCATCATCATCTCCGGTGTAAGCTGATCTTGATTGATACGGGCTGCCTCCGCTTCCATCATCCCGGATTCGAAGGCAATGACATCATACCCCAGTTCTTCATGCAGGTATTTGATCAGGCGGATCTTGATCTGGCTGTACTCCTTCACTCTATGGAAGTTTTCCCCCAAGCTAACGACTTTTTTGTCTTTGAGTGTTTTCTTGAGAAACTGCAAATCTTTGAAGTCTTCTGATGTTAATGACCATAATGAATGCGCCTGCTTCTGCATAACTTGCTTTGTTCTGTTTTCTTGATTTGCCGTCTTTACAGATGCGGCTGCCCCTACCGAGAAGGGAGAATTCAGAACCATTGTCCCCAGCGTCAGAATTACTGCTGCTTTACCTAGCCACATGCCTTTTTTACTAAAAACTCTCATCTTTCCTAGTCACCTCTCCTTAGTACGTTGTAGATCTTAAGGGAAGATTATCAAGTAATTCTAAGGAAATGATAAGGAAATGATAAGGAAATGATAAGGAAGCTTACATATTCTCTTCTACAAATATAGTCATATTCAGCTCTTATCTTCCGACCCTAAAAGGCTTATAGAAGGCACGAATATCCTCGGCTAAAAGTTCAGGCTCTTCCATAGCGGTAAAATGTCCGCCGCGAGCCATGGAAGTCCATCGCGTTACATTTAGGTTGCGCATGGCCCATTCTTTAGGCGGTGACAATATATCTGCCGGGAACAAGGCAACTCCGGTCGGTACTTTGATGTAGCCGAGTGGCGGCAAAGAATTTGAATTCTCATAATATATACGTGCTGCTGAGCCAATGGTGTTAGTAAGCCAATAAACCATAATATTCGTTATCAGCTCATCCTCGCTGAATTTCTGCAGAAGGTCTCCATTACAATCACTCCAAGCACGGAATTTCTCAATCATCCAACCAGCCAAGCCCACTGGCGAATCGGAAAGTCCATAAGCAAGCGTCTGAGGGCGTGTCGATTGTAGGGACATGTACCCTCCCTCTAGTGAAATCCATGCTAACGCTTTGTTCTTGTATTGCAGTTCTTCCTCTGACAGTGTTATCTGCTCCTGTGAGGTGAGAAGATCTCGTATAATTCCAATATCTGTTAGGTGAATTCCAAATAAAAGTTCTGGATAGTTGGATGCCAGATATCGGGTAATCCCGGAGCCAATATCCCCGCCTCCAGCAGCAAACTTCTTGTATCCTAATTCTTGTGTCATTAATTTAGCCCACATTTCAGAGACACGATAATTATTAATCCCAGGTTGCTTAGGGTGGCTGGAGAATCCGAATCCAGGTATGGAAGGAACAATGACATCAAAAGAGTCCTCAGGGTCACCGCCGTGGCTAACCGGATCCGTAAGATAAGGGATGATTTTTTGGTAACGAAGGTAACTGTCTGGCCACCCGTGAGTAAGAATAAGGGGCATTGGGTTAGGCCCTTTACCTCGCTCATGCACGAAGTGTATCTCAATCCCATCAATCTTGCAGGCGAACTGGGAGAGGCGATTCAACTGAGCTTCTTGTTTGCGCCAATCATACTGTTCCCGCCAATACGAGACGAGAGATTTCAGTGCTTTTAAATCCGTTCCTAGCTCCCAACCTGAGCCTTCTAATTGATCTGGCCAGCGGACATGATGTAATCTGTTTTTTAAGTCATCAAGGATTTCATCGGGAATGTGAATATGAAAACGTTCAGCAGCCATCTTAATTTTCCTCCTCTATTGTTGTGTTACATCGAATAATATCCCTTGAACTTCTGTGCTACAATGCAAAAAATGAAGCATCTAACTATACTATTTGATAAGGTGAATACACTATGCCGCAAATTGACCGGTACAAAAACCGTTCCGTAAATATTGAATTTATCGCAGTCGAGGACTTTACTAATCTTCCTTACCCAGAGCGTCTTACACTAATTTTAATTACATCTGGAACCATGAATGGGAACTTAAATGAACATCCAATATCGATAGTTGCTCCAGGTGTCCTTTGCTTGGCTGAAAATGATCATATGGTAGTCACCCAGAATTGTATTTTCGCTGCGCAATCCTTTAGTTTTGACCGTGAATTTCTTAATTCAGTAGCCCTCTCTGAAACTCAAGGGTACTTTCCAAGCGTTCCGAGCATCCAAACAGGGCTTTCACTTTTTCAACGTGATCATCTATATTCTGGCATGCCTCGTGTAACTGAAAAAGCATTTCCGCTTTTATTTGAGTGGTTTTTTATACTTGGTATGGAAGTGCAAGCGCAAAGCGATAGACGCTGGGTATGCAGGATAAAAAAATACCTCATTCAGATTTTAGGGCTGTTAGAGGACTTAAATCAGAATCGAGAGCAGTCCCCTGTTGACTTAGTGTTAGAATATATTCACACGAACTACACGAGAAAGATTTCCTTAGAGGATTTGACGAATTGCGCGCATCTCAACCGTGTAACTCTTAATAAGTTATTTCAAGAAAGGTGCGAAACTACAGCCATAGGCTACTTGCTTTCACATCGGTTGAAAGTTGCGTGTGAGCTTTTAACGCATACAGATATGAAGCTTGATGATATTGCCCGCGCTACTGGGTTTGAGTATGACACTTATTTTTTTAAGCAATTTAAAGCTAAAAAAGGGATATCACCTACACAGTTTAGGAACATCTCTCGTAAGTTCTCTACTGCTCAATAGAAAATATGGCCTAATCTATAGTTAAAAAAAATTAAAACAACCTAACCCCTTTACATGTTGGGATTAGGTTGCTTCTAAAATAACTGTCTATATGACAGATTGCAGTATCTTATTAACTGAGTATTCGTTATGTAAGGTTATTAGTTAATAGTAAGGTTAGATCCCCCTTCCTAAAAATTGCTGAATGTAAACAAGAAAACATATAAAAAAGCTGGTTGATATGATCAAGGCAACAAGACAATGTTTAAAATTAGGGTCAACAAATAAAACAATAATGCTGATAATCGCTAAAATCAACAAGACCGCTAAACAGATTTGCAGCAGTAAATCCATTACTCACCTCGTGGGGAAAATTAGTAATTATATGATCAGTTCTTGTTCTATGTAATCTGCTACATCCTCCCATCCGTCAATGGCCGAGCTCTCTTCACAAGCTAATACTCCGAAATCTGCATTCGCATCGGGCTCATCTTCATAACGTGCAAATTCTCGAATTAATTTGCCGTTTTCAATTACAACTAGCTCTGCATTGAAATTTTCATCATAATACGCGTAGATCACAGAACTATCCATTGCAAGCTTGATCCAGGCTTCTCTTGATAAGCCAAAGAATGCTTCACCTTCAAAGTCTATAAAATAGGTCCAGCCCTCTTCTGCCTCAGAGATTTGAATTGAATCCGCCATGCAGATCCCAGCTTCATCTATTTCAAATTGGACATCTTCATTTGACCATTCTCTATAGCGCTTTTTAGCTTCTTCTAAGGATAGATTTATTTTAAAGCAGCATTCCCTCATTGTATTTTATCGTCCTTACTATTTTATTTTAGATCTCCACCATCCCAAAAAGCTTCCTCCTTTGAAACATGAATCTTCTCAGGTGGATAGCTTCGCATGAAGTATTTCTTGACCCTGATATGGATATCCTTCCGGTACCACTCCGAAAGGCCGTGGGACTTAAATAACTGAGGCATGCCTAATCGCTCCGAGCGTTTTCCGCTCCGACCATCTCCAATATTCAAGGTGTCGATCCAGATTCGATCCGCAATCTCTGCTAAGACCGTTGGGAATTGAGGGGTAAAAGGTAACACAGGAGACAATGCGGCCTGAGTATAAATGCCGGCATCATGAATTTTTTTTAATGCCTCTAATCGCATATTGATTCCAGGTGCGTAAGGGGCAAAAATGCGCTTGATCTCTTCTCGATCGGTTTCAATCGTCATCGAGACTAGAACTTGGCATTGATCCTTAAGTTGTGTTAATAAGTCAATATCCCTGGTCACCAGAGGACTTCGGGTCTGAATTTGCAGCAGATCAGGAGGCTCTTGCAGCATGGCTTCCAGTATTGCTCTTGTAATGCCAGCCTCGCGCTCAATAGGTTGATAAGGATCCGTAGCCGAAGACATAAAAATATGAGCCTTACTGCTTTTGCGGCGGAGTTTGATCATTTCACTCTTATAGATATCGACTGCATTCGTCTTGATCTCCACCCATTCTCCCCAGGGCATATCCTTAAACTGTTGAATGGGCATCTCTCTGACATAACAATATTTGCACGCAAATGCACAACCGCTATAAGGATTTAGGGAATGTGTGAATCCAATATCCAAATAGCCCGATGCCTCATTAAGAATTTTCCTGGAAACAACGTCTTTAACTTCAATGGTCACTCAAGGCTCCTCCTGTCGTTCCAACAACTAGCTGTCATTGAGTCTGGAAATGATTATGGAGTTTCTCATGCATCGCATAATTACCCAGCGTCTGTACCAAAATGAAGTATAAGAAATAAATACAGCTATGACAAGGAGGAAATCTGTTGTACTTCTATAAAGAAGATTTGATAAACATCATCGTACCGGACAAGCCTGATCCGGAAGCAGCCAAGGTGCTTCAAGAAACTTTGGGCGGCCGCTTTGGCGAGATGCGGACCATGATGCAGTTCTTTTTCCAGAGCAGCAATTTCCGCGGGAATGCTCTTCAGTACCGGGATTTACTAAAAGGAATATTTCTAGAGGAAATCAGTCATGTGGAACTGGTTCAGAATACGATTAACCAACTGCTAACCGGTTCTGGAGAAGAGCCGCCAGGAAACGGCGGAGTGAACGGAGCACCTCTTCAAGAGGCAATTAAACATGCCAATCCCCACCATTTCATCATGGGGGCGCAAAGCTCATTACCGGTGGATGCAGCCGGAAATCCGTGGAACGGCAACTATGTATACAGTCATGGCAATCTGATCAGTGACCTGCTTGACAACCTTGTACTTGAATCAACTGGAGTGCTGCAGAAATCACGGATTTATGAAATGAGTACGAATAAAACTTTCCGCGAGACGCTTGCCTTTCTGATCGTCCGCGATAATGCACATCAGAATGCATTCGCCAAAGCTCTTGAGACACTTGGAGTCGAGTGGGGTAAACTGTTCCCTGTTCCTAACTATGACATCAATAAATATCCAGAATGCCGAAAATACGTGGATATGGGCTTCCATAATGCACAGTTTAATTTCCGGCTAGACTCTACACGAATCGGCGAAATATTCAGCGGTCAAACGCCAAGCCGCAACGGTGGAACATTGGAAGTCGTCAACCCTCCTCAAGGATTCCCGGTTCCTGTCCTACCAGAAATGCCTAACGAACACAGCCCTGGTTTGTACGATATGAACGCTTAAGAAACCAAACACCTTATACAGGAATATCGCCAGAAGCCAAAGCTGTTCTGCTGGGCAGAATGCTTTGGCTTGTTTCATTTCGAAGTCAATGAATCATCTGAATTAAGATCAACACATCATCTCATCTAGCAGATTTGTAGTCAAGCGCATCTTCCGGCACTCCCCTTATAGATCCTTTCTACGAAACAGATATATGGTTAAGAAATAGGAAGCAATGAATAGCAGCAAGATGCCTACTGGAATCAATAGCAAGGCTTGTTCATGGGCTGCACTTTTCTCATTCAACATATTGATTAGATAGGCTGTGGGCTGGGCCAGAATGATTAAGGCTATTAAGAAAACGGTATTAATAATTCCGGCCCCCTTTTTACTAAGTGCGTAAAAAAGAGGCATATAAATGGAGATCAAGATCAGCAGAACTCCGGCCGGGATCAGGATATCCAGAACCGTATAATCTGGCTTATTAAGCTGCGGGATAGCCGATTTAGCGATCGTGTGAATCCCATACGAACCAAGGACTCCAAACAGCGCAAAAATAACGGCTGCTACGTATTTGGCTTGCACAATATGCTTGCGGTTGACCGGAAGTGTCACCAGAAAATGATGGTTATGGTTTTTGATATCTATCATGGTGCCGAGACTGATCAAGCCGAAAGCGGTGTAGATCCCTACAAAGTGAATGGACAATTCACTTTTGGGTATAAAAGCGCAACTAAATACAGCCAGATAAAAAAATCCCATCCATAGTGAGCTTTTTAAGGCGATCAAGTCTTTACGCAGCAAATTAAGCATATTTACACCTTCCCTTTATCTGTAAAATACATGATGTCTTCTAATGAGGGTTTTTCATAAATAACCTCATTGCCAAACCACTTTACAGCTTCCTGTCTGTCTCCTGCCAAGCCCTCAAAACCTATAGGAGTCTCTCGAATTCCGATAAAGTTATTTCTAATGTCGGAATCAATGAGCCGGACATCTCCCTTCACAATGACATAACTGTCGAGCATTTCATCTTTCGCTTGATGAATAACAAGTTTACCGCGGTTTATGAAGGTGACATAATCGGCAATACGGTCTAGATCCGTCGTAATATGAGTGGAGAAAATAATCGAATTTCGCTCATCCTGAATCATATCCCCAAGCAGGTCTAACATCTCTCTTCTAAACACAGGATCTAGTCCAGAGGTAGGCTCATCCATGATCAGCAGCTCAGCCTCATGGGATAGTGCTACCGCGAGGGAGAACTTAATCTTCATCCCCTTGGATAAATTCTCAATCTTGCTCTTGGGCGACAGCCCAAATTGCTCAAGATAATCATTAAACTTCTTGCGATTCCACTGCTTATAGAATGGTCCGATCATCCTCTCCATCTCACGAATCGTAAGATGCTCATAGTAGAAACAATCATCTGAAACGACACCAATGCGCTGCTTAATTTCCACTTCTTGCTTGGGCATATCACGGCCAAGGATTTTTATGTTCCCGGAGTCAGGCTGAATCATGCCAATCATCATCTTGATCAAGGTGCTTTTGCCAACCCCATTTGGGCCAATTAAGCCTGTAATATAGCCTTGTTTTACATCCAAAGATAAATTATCGATTGTGAACCCTGGATATGCTTTGGTTACATTGCGTATTTCAATCACATTCATTCTGTCTCTTCCCCCTCAAACAATAGACTCAGATGCCCGATTAGTTCCTTCTGACTCATGTTAAGCTCCCTGCTTTCTCGAATAATTTCTACCATTTTCTCTTCCAGCAGTTTCATACGCTGCTCCCGAATGAAGTCTTTATTCGCACCGGATACAAAGCATCCTTTACCTAAGACGGAGTCGATCAGCTTCTCATTCTCCAGCTCTTCATACGCACGCTTCGTCGTAATTACGCTGACTTGTAGTAGCTTAGCTAACTGTCTAATGGAGGGCAGGCTGTCTCCTGCGTGCAGCTCACCGCTCAAGATGCTTTGTCTAATCTGGTTCGTGATCTGTATATAAATCGGGTCGCTTGAAGCGTTCGATATTGTAATTTTTATGTCCGATCACACCTCACTAAATTTCATCGAGTATATACTGTATATATATAGTATATACAGTATATACTCAGTCGTCAATTCGATGCACCCAATCTGTGTTGTTTACACAAAAAAAGCCGCCGTTTCGGCGACCTTTTTAAGTATAGGGTTAGATTATTCATTTTTTTGTAAAGATCATACTAGTGAGAGGTCGGTAAGCCTTTTGAGCCGTTAGCAGCACCGGCATTAAGTTCTGCAATAAGCTTATCCCCTTCAACATCAAGGTTCGGCAGCAAGCGATCCAGCCAGTTCGGCAGCCACCAAGCTTTATCGCCAAACAGTGCCATGATTGCCGGAACCAGTGTAATCCGCACGACGAATGCGTCAATCAGAATACCGAAGGCCAGCGCAAAACCGATCTGCTTAATCATAATATCATGCGAGAAGATGAAGCCTGCAAATACCGAAACCATGATAATTGCAGCCGCTACAACAACCCTGCTGGCCAGATTAAAGCCGTGAACTACACTATGTCTGCCCCGGTGTCCGTGGACATAGGATTCACGCATAGAAGACACGAGGAAGACCTGATAATCCATAGCTAATCCGTAAAGAATCCCCGTAACTATGATCGGAATAAAGCTCAGCAGCGGTCCGCCAGTATCAAAACCAAAGAGCTCCTTCAACCATCCCCATTGGAAGACGGCCGTTGTCACTCCGAAGGTAGCGAGCACGCTGAGCAGGAAACCGACTGTAGCTTTGATCGGAACAAGGATCGACCGGAATACCAATAACAGAATAATCAGAGACAGAACGACAATGATACCAATATAAATCGGGAAGACTTCCGCAAGCTTGGACGACATATCAATATTAATTGCTGTGAATCCTGTAACCCCAAGGGTTACGTTATGGCTTTGAGCTATTGCTGAATCGGTAGCACGCAGCTCCTGTACTAAATCTTTCGTTACGGTATCCGTCGGGCCTGTTTTCGGAATTAGGCTCAGAATCGCCACATTACCGTCCTTATTCACACCCATTGGTGATACGACAGACACATTCTGGGCCTGCTGAATATCCTGGACAAGACCATACAGCGTCTCTGTCGTGATCTTACCCGAAGGATCTTTCGGCTCGGCCACAATAAGAAGCGGACCGTTATATCCTTCACCAAAGCCTTTGGAAATTGCGTCATAGCTTTGCCGCGCAGATGTATCCAAGTTAGCCGTAGCGCCTGAAGGCATTCCCAGCTCCATCTTGGCAACCGGTATAGCTGCTGTGCCTAGAATAACAACAATAGCGATGATCACAGGCCAGCGGAATTTCACGATTCCCTTAATCCAGCCATTTGCAGCGCCATGTTCTTTGTTCGCCGCCTTGGCATGGCTCTTCTCACGCGCCTTACGCGAACAGATTCGCTCACCCACCAGACCAAGCAGTGCCGGTAGCATGGTAAGTGCAATCAGAACGTTAAGCAGCACCGTTACAGAAGCTACGATCGCCATCATGCTCAGGAAGGAGATACCGATGACGAGCAGTCCACACAAAGCGATGATGACGGTTAAACCCGCGAAGAAGACGGCGCTTCCCGATGTGCCGACAGCCCGGCTTGCTGCTTCACGCGCAGATAACTGCTGGTCCATAATAAGACGGCGCTGACGATTCACAATAAAGAGCGCATAGTCGATGCCTACAGCCAGACCGACCATAAGGGCTAGTACAGGGGTGAAGGAGGTCATGGCTACGAAGCTGGAAATCGCGAATGCCCCGCCGACGCCGATCCCCACACCGAACAGCGCAGTGACAAGGGGCAATCCAGCGGCCACGATGGAGCCGAGTGTTACAATAAGGACAATAGCCGCTATAACCAGTCCGAAGATCTCATTTGTCCCAATCGGCGCTTCTGTTGTTTTCAGAGAATCACTTGGCAGCGCAGTAATATCTGTGTTCTGTTCTACTCCAGTGACGGCATCAAGAACCGAGTCCGTAACGCCTTTAGGAAGTGAAGTCTGCTGCACAGTGAACTGGAATTGGAACAGGGCAACACTGCCGTCTGTAGCTATTAACACACCTGGTACAGGTAACCCATTCACCTTAAGCGGTCCGTAAGGAGGCATTTCAGCTGGTGCAGCGTTTTCTGACCCTGCTGTATTCCCTCCCTGGGCGGCTTGAGCCTGTGCTTGAGCCTGCGCTGTCTGATCAGCTTGTGCTGATCCGCTTCCGGCTGCAGCAGCTAATTCGGCAGGATTAATTACATAATCTAATCCGTATACCTTGTTAACCGCTTCCGTAATCGCTTGGACACGTTCCGGGGTATCCAGGCGTTCCCCATCAGGGACTGTAAACACCACACTGCCTTGACCGCCAGAGGCCTCAGGCAGTTCTTTTGCCAGCTTGTCCAGCACCTTCTGAGACTCGGTCCCCTCAATTTTCATATCAGAGCTTACACTCATCCCATTAATGCCGAGCAGCGCAATAACGACACCTAATATGAGGATCCAGGCACTAATAAAGTACCACGGCTTGTCGTACGCCTTCTTTCCCAGCTTATACAAAAATTTCGACATATCAGTATGTTCTCTCCCTTAAATACAATATAAACCTTGTACTTCTATGGAATCAGAATCCGCTCCGCAAGTAGCTGAACGTCTTAGCCAAATATTGATCAAATGTTGTAGCCTCAGGATGGCCTTCAGCCGAATCACCGGGCAGCAGTACAGTAAGACTGCCATCAAGTACAGGCAGTAATGCTCCATACAGAGCCCCTACCAGGAGATATGTATATTCCTCTGAATAGCGGCCTTCAAAATAGCTGCTTAGGGTTTCCTGAGCCCGCTTTTGGAGGCCATGGAACATGCTGAGAATATACGGTTCCAGGGAGGGATGCCGCTTCGATAGTGAAATAATCTCCCGAAGCTTCCACAGCAAATTGGCTGTAAGCTGCAATTTTAACCACTGCTGAAGCGCATTGAGCGGGGTTATGTTTTCCGGCTTATCCAGCATCTCGAACTCTGCTTCTTCTGTACTGCTGAACGATATGACTGCTGATGCTATCGCCTCTTCCTTGCAGGAGAAGTGATTGGCAAATGTTCTTCTTGAATAACCCGCACGCTGGACTACATCTTCAACGACAAACTCGTCCATTCCCCGTTCAATGGCTAGTTCGAACGCTGCATTTGCCAGCGCCTTGGCCGTTGCTTCCCTTTTGATGTCACGCAAGCTTTGTGGCTTCATGGTCTCACCTTACACCTCCATTTCTCCAAGATTTATTGGGTATAGCTTAACACTTGGTTGCCCATTGTGCAATAATGCCTATTGAGAAAATTTGCTTATTGGGTATTTATTTAATAACGCGGTTTTAATGGGTCATCAACAAGTGATGAATTTAACGAAGCCCTGAGCAGAGTGCTCAGGGCTTGGGCTTGGTTTATATTTTTCCACACATTAACCTAGAACTCTTGGTGATCCATAGATTTCAATAGGTCACGTAGTTATATTACTTCTTGTCGTTTATGTAGATAAACGTATAGAATGATCCCGGTAACCGAGCATAACGCCGCACATAAGCCGATAAATCCATATCCAGCTTGGAGCCCGCGGAGCAGAGCCAACTGCGAGTCAGCCTTGAATAAGCTCTTGACCCCTTCTATAACTCCGCCAATCAGATAGTTACCGATCACGCTGAAGAGACCCATAAGTGTAACCGTGAACGTTATGGCCGTATCGCTTCCATTGGGATATCTCTTGGAGATGAAGGCCATCACTGTGGGATATATCATCGCAATTCCGATCCCGGATGCAGCAAATAGAAATGCCCAAGCTTCCTCTCCAAGGATTGCAGCGAAGGTGCACACGGCCGAGAATCCAGAGAAAATAGTAAGGGATAAAGTAAATCCGATTTTATCCGTTACCGGTCCCAGCAGAAGCCTAGCAAGTGTGAAGCAGACAAAAAAGGCAGACAGCATCCCCGAAGCCGTAACTGCATCCCATTTATAGGATTTCTCCAGGAAGTTGACAAGCCAACCTCCAACGGCTAGTTCCGATACGACGCCAAATGAGAGAATAAGCACCATCAACCATAATACAGGGTCTTTCAGCAGTATTCTAAACGGAACTCGTTCCTCCTGCTTAATATCATCTCCTGGAAAGCGGCTTAAGAGAGCAAAAATAATCGGCAGGATGGATAAGGAAAGCATAACGAGATACATTCCCCGCCAATCGAGCGTATAGCCATTAATAGTTACTCTCATCAGTCCTGAGGCGATAAGCGGAGCTACGGTTGAGCTGAGTCCATAGAAGCCATGGGTCAGATTCATCATCATTCCCGTGTTCTTAACAAAAATTCGCGCCCCCAGTATAGCCAAACCGATCTCGAGCATGCCGTTGCCGATATACATCAAGAAGTAAGACGCAGAGAACAAAGAATACAGGTTGGAGAAAAAAATGAAAACACCCGAAATAATCATCACGGTGAAGGCAGCAACCGTTACTCGCTTGATTCCCCATTTCCTGGTCAGGAAAGCTGTAAAAGAACAAGCAATTAAATAGCCTAGCGCATTAAGCGATAATAAGGTGCCAATTTGGGATTCATTCAATAAGAAGTCCAGCTGTATGCGCGGAATGGCCGGACCTTTGATATTCTCCGAAAATCCAAATACAACAAACCCTAAAAATATCGTAGCCAGCTGCATGGCATATGCCTTGTTAAAGTTCTTCGTTCGTTTCGCCACTCTACCTTCTCCTTTATGCCTTTGTGTTCATCCGATAAGTCCAATCAGCAAAAAAACCGCTGATGAGCGGCTTCTCAAATATAATGACATTCTAAGTTAATAAGCTCTATTTATAAATATAAAAAAATGGTCATTTAATATCATATACTGGATCGTATCTCCAAATTTTGCCTTAGCGCATTATTTTCCGAACTGGAACCAGCCAAAATTAAATTGGCTGCCCGGCAGAAAAATAAACGTCACATCCTGATTGCCGATCACCTTGTTCAGTGAGAATTCCTTCAATTCGTACCCGCTGGTTTGAGTAAATTCGATCAGCTGCTGACTTTCGCCATCTTGACCGGAGAATCGAACATGAACGGTGTTCTTGTCGATCGGCGAGTGTCCATAAACAAGTAGTCTTGAAGCACCTTCTGTCCTAAAATCCATCTGCTTGATTTCGAGCGACACATTGTTGCCGATCCCCTCCACGCGGGTTTCCGCGATATTGTACGTATCCCCGTAAATGCGGTTACAATCTGCCGCTGCATTCTGTTCAAAGGCCCTATTCTGGCGGCTGAAATAGAACCCTTTGATATGGATTTTCTGCCATAATACAAAGCAAATCGAAGTCACGCCTCTGAGTCTCTTCTTTAGACGGAACGTGGCTTCCTGGTATACATTCCATTTCGACTTTTTCTGATAAACGGCCTCTGCAAGCAACTGACTGCCTTCTTCTCCAGGCATGCCTTCCCAGATTTGCAGCGGATAAGGTTCGCTGGATAACGCAAAGATAGGAATTGTGATTTCACCAGAGCCATGAGGTCCGAAATCTAAATTCCGGTAACCAACCCGGGTTTCGCCGTCCCTGCTCGTAGCGACACCTCTTTCATTACCGTTGCTAATTTCCCCAAAGCTATAATCGTATAGTCCGGCGGAGATAAAATTGTAGGGGTCCTTACCCGCTGTACCGATTCCTGTAACTTGGAACTCCAGCTCAGAGATCAGCTTGATCTTGTCCGTACCATTCCTACTGGTGCACCGAACACGGAATTGACCGTCTCCTAAAGCTTTAATGCGTGCTAAATGTCCGTCTCCTTCAACTTCAGCAAGATTCGAAGGAATTCCGGCATCATTCACAATGCTCCATTCCACTTCTGTGTAAGAGGTATTATGAGGATGCAGCTTGGCTTCCACCTCAATTTCGGACTTCGATTCGTTCAAGTGCTGACCTGAGCGGCTGAATAGTTCCAGCTTGCGCAGCGGAATTTCATCAGAGGTGCCAGTGACGCACGGCATTTCCTGGTTGCTCATCAGCGTGGAGGTTCCCCGCAGCTCTTCGGACGCACAAGGTAATGCATCAAATTCCTGCTCCTGGCTTTCCATCCCCTGTGAGCTGACCTTCATCCGGATGGTGCCTGGCGCTGTACCCGACGCAACGATCGCCATGAGTTTTCCGCTGAATAGTCTTCGGCTAATTCCTTTATATGGATCGTAATCGGTACTGTCACCGTTATCTAGTCCAATGAGCCGGCCTGCTCCCGTTACCTCAACGAGCACCCTGTTATTTGCGTTCTCAACCAGGCGGCCTTCTTCATCCACCATGCTGATTTCGACGAAAATAAGATCCGTTCCGCTCGCGATCAGATGCTCCTTATCGGGCATAAGCTTGATCCGTGCCGCATCCTTGAACGAGGTGCGGATATCTGTCGCGATTACATCTCCCTTCTCATCATAGGCAATGGCCTTAATCTCACCTTCCTGATAGGGGATTTTCCACCATCCGACCAGCTGTTGGCCCTTTGCGTGATCAATTTCGTGGCTTCCAATTACAGTACCGTTGCATATCAGTTCAACACGGGGAGCGTTCGAACAGATGCGGACATCAATCATTTGTCCTGGGTTAAAGTCCCAGTAAGGAAACAAATGAACCATTGGCTGCTGCCTGTAATCCGTCCATTCCGCCTGATAGATAAAGTAAGAATCTTTTGGGAAAGTCGCTGTATCAATCTGTCCGAAATAAGAATTTTTAGTATGGTAGGGGGTGGGTTCGCCTAAATAGTCAAACCCGCTCCACAAGAATTGTCCTAAGGAGAAAGGGGTGTCTCTTTCAGCCAAAATACAGGCTTCAGCAGATTTCGCTCCCCAGCTGGTAGAGCTGTTCCCGAGCGCGGAGCACTGCTCATCATCATCGGATAGAATAGACTGCTCCAGCGGGAAATGGTACACTCCCCGGCTCTGCACGACCGAAGCGGTTTCACTGCCATAGATGATCCAGTCCGGGTGCTCGGAATGGTGCTGAGAGTAGTATTTTTCCGCATAATTATAGCCCGCAACCTTTACGATATCCGCGCATTTCTGCGCGTTCTCCCAAGGCATGTAATTAGAGCCGATGGTGACCCGGGCATTCTGCTTAGGATCGTGCTTGAGCACTTCCTCCATCAGCATCCGGGTTACTTCCTGCCCTCTCTCGCTAGCATGGGTATCGTAGATTTCATTGCCGATGCTCCACATAAGGAGGCTAGGATGATTCCGGTCTCTCTTGACCCAGCTCTTTACATCCGCAGATGACCATTCCTTGAAGAAGCGAGCGTAATCATAGGTTGTTTTAGATCTTTCCCACATGTCAAAAGCCTCGGATACAACCAGAAGCCCCATCTCATCAGCCAGGTCCATCAACTCGGGTGCCGGCATATTATGTGCCGTCCGGATCGCGTTAACGCCCATCTCCTGCAATATCCGAAATCTCCGTTTCAAGGCATCCTTATTAAAGGCAGCCCCCAGAGCGCCTAGATCATGATGTTCACAGACACCCTTTAACTTCATTGGCTTCCCGTTCAAAAATAGGCCTGTATCGGGAGTTAAGAGTATTTCCCGGAAACCGACAGATTGAGTCACGGTGTCTATGATCACGCCGGAAATTAAATCATCCGTTTCCTGCTCTGCCACGCGCAATTCTGTAACAAGCGTATATAAATGAGGCTCTTCAGTACTCCATAGATGCGGATGAGAGACTGTAAGCTTTTGCAAATTCAATATCTCAGAATCGGCATCTGCTGTGACCCGCTCCGAACTCGATTGAATGATATTGCCCTTGTACATCAAAGTGTGGGAAACTTGCGCATTCTGATCAAGCTGCAATTCCGTCTGAATGTCCACTTGCCAGTCCTCATCGGCCCGCGCAGTAGAGATATAGATGCCATCTGTTACGATATGGCTGTGGCTTCGGGTCTTCAACCATACACTGCGGTAAATCCCCGCACCGGAGTACCACCTGCTGTTCGGACTTTGATGTACCACCTTAAGAAGAATTTCGTTCTCCCCAGATGCAAGCGCTTCTGTAATCTCATGCTCGAAGGAAGAATATCCGTACTTCCATTCCCCCATCCACCGCCCGTTCACATACAATGAAGAATCCATATAAACCCCATCGAAGGCTAGCAAGACCTCCTGATTACTTTCCGTATAAGTAAACGTCTTTTTGTACCAGCCAATGCTATCTTCATAGAGATCAAGGGTATTGTAGATCAGCCAATCATGGGGAACATCTACCGGTTCAAAGGTTAAATCCGATAGATCTAAAGTCTCCAGACCGCTTTTGGCAAACTCCCAGCCATCATTAAACCTTATCTTCTGACTCACCGTAATTTCACGCTCCTTTCCATAACTACTCCCCACAATTATAAAAGCGCTGTCATTTGCTCGATAGTTTAATTTCTTTATGTTTTGCTCCACATTATATAGGAGATCAAGTCGCCCAAGTTACGCAAGTTAAAGAAAGACTCGGAAAAAATTCCGAGGTCTTCATCAGTACACCAATTCACAATCATGATGTTCCCAAACATCGAATAAGTTGCCGTCCGGGTCTTCAAACACAAAGAACTTTCCGTACTTCCCTTCATCACTAATGTTTCCTACTTTTACTTCGTCGGCTTTCAAATCGTTATGTAAGGCTTCGATGTCGTTTGTAAAAAAGGTAATGACCCATCTGTTCTTCCCTTGTACTTGAAATACTGCTCTCGATGGATGGTCCGTTTGAATCAAATCTAAGATTGGGCGGTTATCCCGGAAAAGACTTAAATACCCTTCCCGTTGATTCCGAATATTGAATCCAAAATGCTTCACAAACCATGCTGCAGATTTCTCTACGTTTGTAACCGGAATTACATTATAGGCTATTCCCAATATTCTTCCTGCTCCCATAGTTACCTCCATATATTTGATGGTGTTCTTAATTATACCAAACTGAGGCAGTGGAGGAGGAAGATGTTCCTAATTTGAGCGTTTTTTAATTTTTTTCTGAATAGTACTCATTCTTTAATAGGCCGTAGTGCAGCAGATCTTCATACTTCCCCCATTTTTTCACATGCTGTCTGAGCCGTCCTTCATACTGCATGCCTAATTTTTGCATGACCTTCCCGGATGCAGGATTGTTTGCTAGATGGCGGCCAAATATGCGATTTAAATCCATCTCTTCAAAGGCATATGTTACGATTCCTCGTGCTGCCTCAGTGCAATAACCTTGACCCTTATACTTCTGCCCAATCCAATATCCGAGTTCCCCATGATCAAAGTTCTTGTTTAGAGCGATGCTTATAGCGCCGACTAAATATTGTTCCTCCGTATGTACAATCGCCAACTCAAGTACCCGGCCTTCATGGAAATTAGCAGTATGGGTTCGAATCCATTCTTCTGCTATTCCATCCTCGTAAGGATGCGGGATGTACAATGTCGTTGCAGCAACATATTGATCGCCCGCTAATGCTTGAACTGCGGGTGCATCCTCTAAACTGAAAGGCCGTAATGTTAATCGTTCTAATAGAATTGTAGGCAAGCTATTCATAAATCAGTTCCTCCTTATCTAGGACAGATACCCGGCCTTATAATGATGACCAGCTGTAGCCTTGGCCCTATAACGCCATGTGCTGTTGCTGGTCATTCCTTTAGGTCATGAACTCAATTTCTGCTGAAGCATTATTCCTAGTTCATCAATGGTATCCCATACGATTGGACGAATATCCTGTACAGGACATATTCGCCGATCGGCATCATTTCTGTTCACGGTCCATATCACAGGGATGTCCAGGCCCAGTGCATACCCGGCTGCAAAATACACTTCCGAAGCTTGTCCTGTTAAATCAGCAATCACCAATTTACTATCAGCAATTTGCTCCAAGGTGGACTTATCACGATTAGGCTGATCCAAATGTGTCTGTATACGCGGCAGGTAACCCGATTGCTCGATTTTGGGGAACAACCGATCCTGCCACTCCGTTCTAACATCCTCCTTATTCGGCATGAGTACGAAGCAGGGCTTCAATACTCTTCCTCCAGCAGCCGCGGAAGCTTCCCGCCAGCCTTCTTCTGTTAGCTTAAAGGTCATGCCTTCTCTAAGGATCAATTTCTCGCTGATTAGCTTATCGATAATATATACCAGTTCCTGTAAATTATGAGAGTATGTCAGGTTATAGTTGCTTGAGAGCGGCCGGATGACTACCGGGTCCATGGGCCCTTCGGAATGTCTATATAGATATTGCAGCAGACGGTTTCCTTTGTCCTCGATGCTCACGGGAATTCGTGAAGAATTTACAATAGGCTCTAAGTCGCTGTCCGACAAAGTGACCGTTTCATCAGCATCTGTTAGCTCCCGAATATAAGCCGATACTAAATGGAACATGTCACGTTTCTTTTGATAAGGAAGCGAATGAATAGCCGTATAGCTGTCTCTCTGCAGCCGATAGAACCCGCCTTGTGAACAAGAGCAGCCTATATATCTATCATAATCTCCATCCGGTTTTGTGGGAACAATCTCATCACAGAACAGACACTGCTTTTTGATCATACTCATCATCACCTCTTCTTGGTTGTACCCTCTACCTTATCAAGTTTTGTTTGAAAAGTAGACAAGAAGATATTTCCGCAAAGCGAAGAGTGTCAGGTGTTCTGTACAGCGCTGACCTGCTTAACTTTGCTGATATAAGGCTGAGGGTACCCTTCACGGTACAAGAACATAACCATTCGATCTTTCTTATCTATGCATGATACACTGGAAAAGCATGGAGAAGATAGATAGCTAGATAGATATAATAATGAAAGGCAGGAGATCATATGCATCCATTATCTGTTGCAGAACTAATTGACCTAAACCATCACGCCTGGGATGAGATCCTGGATCTTTTCCGCCAAGGTGCCAATTCCTATGCTCTTTTTCCTGCTAACCGTGAGTCTGCAGAAGATACTTTATATCGCTTACAGGTGAGCACGAAGTCGTATTTAGGAGCGATTGCGCTCGAGACAGGCGGGGTTCAATGGGACAGCGGCTGGATTACTTTGCTTGGTTCGGGCTGTGATGGAATCTTTGGCAGCCTGGCCTCTTGGAACGGGCTTCAGAATCCCGTGATATCAGCAGCGGATGGACTGCTTGTAGTCGCTTATGATGCGGCAGGTGGTTTTTTTGCGCTAGACACAGGCAAATTTGGACGCAGCGGACTGATTTACTATTTTGCACCGGATGCGCTGGAATGGGAATCAACAGACCTTCAATATTCCGGTTTCGTCGGTTGGCTAGCAAGTGGAGATTTGAACCTTTTCTATCAGACCTTCCGCTGGAAGGGGTGGCAAGAGGACATCAAACAGCTCGAGGCTGGACAAGTGTTTGGCTATTATCCTCCGCTCTGGACTGAAGAAGGCAGCGGACAGACAAGCAAGAAGGCACCTATTTCAATCAAAGAAGCTTGGAACCTGGCTTCGGGGTAAAGTATGCCGTGATGAATTAGAAAAGGGTTCTTAGGGCTTTTGAGCCTATACAAAGAGGAGAGGGAAGCTTGGCTTAAGCATCTTAAGCTAGCTTCCCTCTCGTCTTTGTAAAACAACTCATCGGTCTGGTGTACACCGGATTTATACTTACCTGCTGTTAAAGTTCAACTTGTTTGGTGGCAATGGTATCGCAGAATTCACGGTCATGCTCCACAAACAATATAGTTGGCTCATATTCAAGCAAGAGCTCCTCGATCTGCATGCGGGAAATCACATCAATAAAATTCAGCGGTTCATCCCAAATGAGCAGATGTGCTTGCTCGCAGAGGCTTCCCGCGATAAGCACCTTTTTCTTCTGGCCGCCGCTGAAATCTGCCATATCCTTCTCAAATTGTATCCGGGAAAAATCCAATTTCCGCAAAATCGCCTTAAACAGGCTTTCGTCAATACCACGGCTTTGTGCATACTCTGACAAATTGCCTTTCAAATGTGAGGTGTCCTGTGACACATAGGAAATTTTCAGCTGACTTCCCTTGCGGAATGTTCCAGTATAACGGATATCCTCTCCATTAATTAGTTTGATAATACTGGATTTGCCAGAACCGTTCTGTCCGGATAACGCGATCCGGTCCCCCCGTTCTATCGTAAAGCTGATATCCTGGCAAGCCTGTTTATCCCCATAATAAATAGAGACTCTCTCCAGCTCAACTAGCTGTGGCTTAAGGTAGATGAGCTGTGTAAGCTTCAAGCTCTCCGAAGTCTCAATATTTTTCAGAAGCTTGGACTTTTCCTCAATCGCTGACTGCTGTCTTTGTTCCATAGACTTGGACCGTTTCATCATCTTGGCAGCCTTGTGGCCGATGTAGCCTTTGTCCACCTTAGAGCCGGAGTTTCTTGTTCCATTCTTCGTCTTCTCCACTTCATCTGACCAGCCGTCTGTTCGCTTAGCCGCCTCAGACAAACGCTTGATGTCCTTGCGAAGCTTCTCGTTTTCTGCAAGTTCAAAGTTATCCATACGCTGTTTATTTTCCCACCAATCCGAGAAGGTTCCTTTCTGGATTTCAAGATGGGTCTTATTTATGGAGAGAATGTGATCTACGCAGTTGTCCAGGAAGGCTCGATCATGGGACACCAGAATAAATCCGCTTTTTTTGTTCAAATAATCGCTGACGAGCGTTCTGGCTTCCCGATCGAGGTGGTTGGTCGGTTCATCTATCAGCAGAAAGCTATTTTCCTTCAGGAACAAAGCTGCGAGCATCACCTTCGTTTGCTCTCCATTCGATAAGGACTCGAACGGCCGGTATAACACATCGTCAGATACTTTCAGCAGTGACAGCTCGCGCATCAATTCCCAGTGAACGTAATCCGGATAGATTTCTTCAACGATATCCATGGTCAGCTTCTCCTTGTTCTCCAGCTGGAAAGGGAAATACTCAAAGGAGACATCTGCGGAAATATGGCCGCTGTATTCGTACTTGCCAAGCAAAAGGTTCAAAAAGGTCGTTTTTCCCCGCCCGTTTCTTCCCGTGAAGCCCAGCTTCCAATTAGTATCGATCTGAAAACTGACATTCTCAAAAATATTGTCATAGCTGCCGTCATAAGCAAAGGTCAGGTTGCTAACTTGGATTAGTGACATGAGAGGTAACCTCCTAGCGCAAAAATTAAAGGCTGCAAGAAAGTTACAACTTTCCTGCAGCCCAAATATACAGCAACCCGACTGACCTTAAGTAAGGCATCAGATATGGATATATTCTAGGAGTGAAAAGATGAAGTAACTTTCTTGCATAAAGATTAAAACATGCGAAAAAAAATCGCATTATTGTTTTATATCCTTAGCAAGAAATATCCATCCTCCCACTCCTCTCGTTTAAGTTAAGTCTATCGTAGCACAAACTTAAGTTGACTTTCAAACGATTATTCGTTGTCGCCATCCATTTTCCTCTTGAACGCAAGGATAGCTATAATTGTGATCGCAACCGCGTAACCTATGACCCACCACAGATGAGGAAAGATCAATGAGTAATTTCCTGAAAGGGCTGCTCTCCCTGCTTCCACTGCATGCGCAAAAGGCAGTAGATAAGCAATTTCTTTGAACCAGCCGCCAACTAGGTTCAGATCAAACCACGTACCGCTAAGCCAAGCGCTAAGGTTAGTTAACAGCGCTCCACAAATCCCCCCAACCTGCTTGTCATTGAATATACTGCCCGCCAGCAGCCCGATTGCGATAAATAGCACGGCTGTTGGAATAAGTACAATAATCGAGAACAGCGCGCTGAAGCTCACCGGTAATCCCAGGAAAAATGCAGCAATAAAACTAACGGCAATTTGCAGTATCGCCATTGGGATTAGCGGGAGCGTATAGCCTAGAATATATTCCGAAGCTCCAAGAGGGGCAGTAAATAACCTCATTAGAAAAGAGCTGCCGCGATCCTTAGCGATTAGCATACCTGAGAATAAAGAAATAAAGGACAGACCAAATACGGCTACACCTGGAACTAGCTGATCAATAACATATAGTTCGACTTCACTGTTCGCTTGCAGAGCAGATAACAGCAGCAGTATAACTAAGGGAAAACCGATGCCGAATGCTAAATTCAGCGGATCCCGAACCATTTCCTTGCGGTTTCTTGTGGCAAATGCTAAAGACTTCATGACTTATCCTCCTCCATGGCTGCAAGGGATACAAATGCATCTTCAAGGGTCTTGGTGTTCGTCATCGCCATTAGCTCCGCCACCGTTCCAACGGCTTTCAATTCCCCTTTGGCCATAATGCCTACCCGATCCGAAAGAGCCTGCGCCTCCTCCATGTAGTGCGTTGTGAGAATGATTGTTACTTCCCCCTTAAGCTTCTCGATCGCTGTCCACAGCTCCCGTCTAGCAAGCACATCTAGTCCAAGTGTTGGCTCATCAAGGAACAGAATCTTCGGATCAGAAATCAAAGCCATGGCAATACTAAGCCGTCTTTGCAGTCCTCCAGATAAAGTCTTTGCTTTATCTCTGGAGTAATCTTCAAGCTTGAAAGTGCTCAGCATTTCTTGTACCTTTGCCGCAATATCTTTTTTATCAAAACCATAAATCCGGGCAATAAATTCAAGGTTTTCCTTAACCGACAGATTGCGGGCGACAGCCGTTTCCTGTGGAGATACATTGATCTTTTCCTTGACGTTATATGTACTCGAAGCAATACTGTCACCTAACAGCATTGCATCTCCGCTCGTAGGTTTGCTTAGACAGGTCAGCATCTTGATTGTGGTTGTCTTGCCTGCCCCGTTTACCCCAAGCAAAGTATATAATTCTCCGTGGTTTATCGTTAAATTGAGACCATTTACTGCGGTTTTGTTCCGAAACTTCTTCGTCAAGTTCTTTGTTTGAATGGCAATCACTCATGATCCTCCTCATGGGTCTGTGCTTGAAAAATCTCGTTAGCAAATTGCAGCAAGTCTTCGCTCTTCATAATCGCGATCCCCCCTTGCGCCTCATCACCTAGCACGAGTAGGCTGCTTCCAGGGCGAATGTCGAAGACCTCTCTGGCTTTCTTAGGGATCACGATTTGTCCCCTTTCTCCTACTTTTACCATGCCAAAAATGTGTTTCCCCTTTGGCCGGATCCCTTCTTTGTCATCGGAATAATGAACAAGGTCATCAAGTGCCACCCCATACATTTCCGCTAGAGCTATGCAATTTTGAATGTCCGGCACAGTCTCGCCACTCTCCCATTTCGCCACAGCCTGTCTTGAAACCCCAATCCGTTCGGCAACTTGTTCTTGAGTGAGGCGATGCACTTTGCGCATTTTTTTTAAATTCATACTAATCATTTTTTTCACATCCTTAAAAGTATTATAATTTCTTTTTTCGATTTCACTACCATTCAACGATTACATTTCATGTTGCGTTCAGTTGCGTTCAGTTGCCTCCAGGATAGGAAATCAGGAGTAAAACAAGTAAATGTTATTAATTCTTGTATCGGTTCGGACAGTGACATTTGTCACAAAATTCACAAAAATAGTGATAATAATCACGCTTGATACCATCCAGTTGTTCTAACCTTAGAACCGTTATGAAACTTAAATATGGTTTCCGTTAAGCGACAAACACTATCTAGGGAGGAATCAACATGCTGTCTCAACGAACTCGTGAAATCGTAAAATCTACTGCTCCAATACTGGCAGAACACGGTACCGCCATTACATCGGTCTTTTACCGTAGAATGTTCGAAGCGCATCCGGAACTGCTGAATATATTCAATCATGCCAATCAAGCAAAGGGCCGGCAGCAAACCGCGCTTGCCAATACCGTCTATGCTGCCGCTGTACACATCGATAATCTGGAAGCTATTCTTCCTGCTGTCGTGCAGATTTCTCATAAGCATGTCAGTCTTGGCATCAAACCGGAGCATTACCCGATCGTTGGGGAATTTCTATTGAAGGCGATCAAAGAGGTGCTCGGCGACGCAGCGACGGATGAGATTATGAATGCCTGGAAAGAAGCGTATAGTGTAATCGCTGATGCTTTTATCGGCGTTGAAGCAGGAATGTACAAAGAAGCAAGAGAACAGGAGCATAGCTGGAATTTCTTCAAGCCATTTATTGTCGCTCGGAAAGTGCAGGAGAGCGGTAGTATCATCTCCTTCTATTTAAAACCCGCTGATGGCGAGCAAGTTCCTTCGTACCAGCCTGGACAATATATTTCGGTACGTGTATCTATTCCAGGGGGAGAGTATACCATGATTCGCCAGTACAGCCTGTCACAGGCCGCCCATCCTGACGAATTCCGTATTTCTGTTAAACGGGAAGCTGACAATGATCCGAATGGCCGGGTCTCCCTATTTCTTCATGATGAAGTCAAGGAAGGGGATACACTGGAAATAAGTGCGCCTGCTGGCGAATTCGTTCTGGATACGAAGAAGACCACACCTGTTGCATTTATATCTGCGGGTGTCGGAATTACTCCGATGATGAGCATGTTCGAAACCGTTGCTTCGCTCACCCCTGAGCGCCAGGTTGCCTTTGTACATGCAGCTCGTAACGAGAAGCTTGGTGCTTTCCGTCATGAGATTGAAGCTAAGGCAAAACAACTAAGCAATGCCAAGTTGAAATTTGTATATTCGAAGCAGAAATCTGAGCGAATCAACAAAGAACTGCTTCAGGAATATGTAGACCCATCCGGTGATGTATATGTATGTGGGCCCGTGTCGTTCATGGAATCTGTCATTCGTGATCTTAAAGCGCTCGGCTTCCGTGATGAACAGCTGCATTATGAGTTCTTTGGGCCTTCTCTCCAACTGGAAACCAAGGGTTGAGCCTAGCTCTTGGTACAGATAACTTACGCTCCATCACTTTCTTGTGAGTTTCACCAGACATATCATAATCGAGTAGGAGGCTATTCATTAGATGAGTAGCCGACCTCTCACACCACCGTACGTACCGTTCGGTATACGGCGGTTCAACCGCATAAGTGCAATTTACGTAGACGCTCGTATTGCGCAGGAAAGTCATAATATCCTGCCTGTACGAGCTTTTTGTTTGTTATGGAACGAGACAACACTGGACTTCCGGCGATGCGCCAGTACCCGAGACGGGAATTGCCCCACTGGTAAGCCTGCCATTCCGGTACCCCCAGCTTCCGCAGGTTTTGTACTTTTGTTCGCGGCTTTTTCCACTGTTTCCAGATGTACATCCGCAGTCGTCTTCGCAACCATTCGCTCCAGCTTTGCAGAATCCGTTTCATGTCGGCCACATAGTAGTAACCAATCCATCCCCGAATGTAGACTTTTACCTTTTCCATGACTTGGCGAACATTTCTGCCCTGGCTGCGACTTGTGAGTTCTTTCAACTTCTTCTTCGCTTTTGCGAGGGATTGTCCATGGGCACGGATATACATGCCGTTCTTGTTCTTTCCCAGGGCAAAGCCGAGAAATTTGAAGTGCTTTCGAGCCACTACGCTACCGACCTTACTTTTCTGCGTATTGATCTGGAGTCTCAGTTTGGTCTCCAGGTACTTTCCGCAGGATTCCAGTAGCCGCACCGCTGCCCGTTTGCTTTTGGCAAGCACCACAATATCGTCCGCATAGCGGATGACGTTCACTCCGCGGCCTTTCATCTCTTGGTCAAATTCGTTCAGGTAGATGTTCGCCAGAAGCGGCGACAGGGGGCCTCCCTGAGGGGAGCCTTCTTCTGTTTTGCAGTGCACCCCGTTCTCCATAACCCCACTTTTCAGGTATCTCTTAATCAGTTCGGTTACGCGTCTGTCCTGAATTTGTTTGCGCAAAAGATGCATAAGCAGCTCATGATTCAGCGTGTCGAAGTATTTGGAGAGGTCGATTTCTACTGCGTAGCCGTATCCCTGTTCTGCATAGTCTTTCACCTTGCGAATGGCCTGTTGTGCGCTCCGACCGGGGCGGTAGCCATAGCTTCCCTCCGAGAAGAGCGGCTCGAACAGGGGCTGGAGCTGCTGGGCGACTGCCTGCTGAATCACTCGGTCTACGACCGTGGGTATGCCAAGCTTCCGTACTCCGCTTCCATCTGCTTTGGGAATTTCCTTGCGCCGTACTGGGCTGGGCTTGTATCTGCCTTCCCGGATCTTTTGCAACAGCTCGTCTCTATGTTCCTGCAGCCAGGGTAGCGCGTCTTCTACGGTCATTCCGTCGATTCCTGGCGCTCCATGGTTGCGTTTGACCTGTTTGTAGGCTCTGTTCAAATTGTCTCTGTCCAGAATCTGCTCCAGCAGGTCTGTTGCACCGCCTCTTTCTTTACGTTCCCGAGTGCCGGCGCTCCGCACTCCCGCATGCTCTTCGCGTTCCACGCTATCCCTTTGCAGGTAGCCCTTTCGGTATTCTGCTTTCATCGCGTCAGCTCTCCTTTCGGTATGTACTCGAGACTTACGATTGTTCGGCCCTTCCCCGAAAAAAAAAACCTTCCGGGTACTATGGCCTCTGCTGACTTCTCACAGCAAGCTTTACTCCGTCTTTCGGTTTTTTTTCCTACTTGTCGTCTGTGAGACCTCCCCGGGTAAGAGCGATAACCTTCCCCTCATCTATCTGCCACATTTACACCATGGGATTCGGGCAGTATTGGACTTTGCTTTGTAGTGCAAGCTCGTCCGTCCCATGATGCCTTCTATGTGATTTCTGTTCGTCAGACCGAGGGTTTGCCTCCGGCTTCCTTCAGATTCCGCCTCGCGGCGGACACCCTTGCCTTCAGCTAACAGTTCCTACTGCCAAGCCTGTAGCGGACTTTCACCGCCGAGTTATCGCCCATGCCGGGCGCACACTATAAATGCCCCAAATCGCCCGGCAAAAGTGCCGGATGATTTGGGGCATTTCATTTTTTGGGTTCTCAGAAACCAGCAGTATTTTATTCACCACGAATTAACTTCGCCTTGACAAGCTTACGGTTAAATTCAATGACGATCCGGCTGGTACTGCCTTTGGGCTCCCCTTTGTAACGATAGACCAAGCCATAGATGAGGGGACGTTTCTCTCGGATATCTTTTGGATCCTTATTAATATATGGCTTCTTTAGTTCCTCCTCCGTCCACCTCTTTCCCTCCTGATCCACATAATAGGTCTTTCCGATAAAACCCAAATTCTCCCCCTTCGACTCCGGCTCAGCACTGCCTTCAAACTCATACAGCTTTCCATCAAACACGACTCTGTCCACTCTTCCTTCATCGATAAGCTGTTCAAGCGTATAGGCAGTATCCTCATCGAGATCTATTGTATAATGGGCTGTTTTTTGCGTCTCTTCAATGACCTTCTGTTTGAAGTCATCCAAGTAATCACATCCTGTTACCAGGACGAATACGCTCACGATTAAGATCATCCAAGCTCTTGATAATTTTCTCATAATTATTGCCTCCTATCTGCTAATTCCATTTCTGGCTCGGTTCGATTATAGACACTAATTATCAAAAAATGATAAGGATGGCTTAGCTGATCATGCCAAAAAAGGACCAAAATCATCCGGCGTAAGCAACCGGTGCTTTGGTCCACTCGAATCTCACTGCCCTACCTTGGGTAGAACCGGCATCCGTGTCGGATCCCAGTCATCGCTTCCCTTCATCATCATAGGGATCGTAAAATGGTTGGCTTCCTCTGGCGTCAGCTGCTTAGACCAGGCCGCCCGGGATTCCGCAGCCGCTCCGGCTCCAAAATTGCTGAACTCAGCATATCTGGCGGTCTTCTCATTGTCCGGCTTCCCCCAGTTATGCCAGCCTTTGCTGTGAAGAATCCCTTCCATTTCCGTGTTCATGAAGAGAACTTGGGCGAACGGTCTCCAAGGACGTCCAAGATAAACGTCTTCAATTCCGCTTGTCCCGGTGATCTTGCTGTTTATGAATAAGAATCCATAGGTCTGATCTTGCGGGGTGCTAGCTGCAGTAATATATCCACCGGACCGGACATTATGGATAACGCTTCGGTTAAATACAGCAATCCCTGGCCCATAGATAAAATCCACTGCCCCTTCAATATAGCTGTTCTCCAAGTAGGCCCGCTTCCCTGTATTATTTACATAGAATGTATCCTGATAACCAAGCATGCGTACATGATTGAAATACGCCCGATCCCCCTTAAGCTCTAATGCGGGCGCTGGTCCCTGGGGCCCGGCACCGTTCGCAAACGTGATGTTCTCGGCAATGAAATCATCGGATTCAACAGCAGTAGCTCTTTCATTAAACCCTGTGCCTGTAATTCCGGTGTAGGTAATTATAGTTCCTTCCTCGCTTTCGCCAATCAAACTGAGGGCACGCTTCGTCTTCGGAATCGTTAGCTGCTCCTCATAGATTCCATCATGGATATAGATGACCGTTCTGTCCGTATTCCCTTCCGGAATGGAATCTACCGCTGCCTGAACGCTTGTAAACATCCCGCTCCCATTTTTGGCTACCACGATCACTTTAGCAGGAGTGGCCGCATGTGGGTACGAGGCGACGCCAGGACCATTCTCATTAACCGTCTGAACCGAGTAATAGTAGGTTTTGCCCGTTTTGACGTCAGTATCTGTATATTCTGGCTGCTCCAAACCGGAAGCGATCACGGTGCCTACCCTATCTCGGGAATCCGACCGCGTTAATTGGTATGAACTCGCACCATCAACGGCCGGCCAGGAGAGCGTCACCCGGTCTTCAGCGGCGGATAATTGAAGATGCGCTGTAGCTGGTAGAGTATTCGCAGCGTAAGGCGTAGCACGGACAAGATCGGAATTCATGCTGGAAGCCGCTTCATTCTGAGCGGAGAGAACATAGTGATATACGGTACCGTTCTCCAGACCCCGATCCTCATAGCTGGTTCCAGTCACTTGATCAGCAATTACAGTGTAAGGGCCTCCGTTCACTGTGCTTCGCTTGATCTGATAGCTTGTGGCCCCTTCAACAATATTCCATGAAAGCATGACCGAGGCATCGCCGGAACTAGCTATTAGCGCTTTGGGCGTCTGCAGCGGGGCTATGGGGCGAACCGCTGTCACATCAGAAGTCTCGCTTTCACCTGCAACACTCGCTGCCGTTACGGTGTAATAGTACTCTTTTCCATTAATAAGACCGCTGTCCCTGTAAAAAGGCTCCTCCACACGAGCAGTTTCAACATAAGGCCCCTCCCGGCTTTCGCTGCGCTTCACCGTATAGCTAATCGCTTGCTCGACCGGCTGCCAGACCAGCTCAGCTTGCGTGCTGCGGGCAAGTCCTATAAGCCCAGTTGGGGCTTGTGGCTTTACAGCATGGACTGAAGGGGTGGCGTGAACTGAGTTGGAAGGATCACTTTCCCCTAATTCACTCACAGCGGTAACTACATAATAATATGTAGTCTCATTTATAACGGTAGTATCCAAGTATGTCGTGGTGGATGCACTTAAACCCGAGGCCACTGTTTCATAAGGCCCTCCGCTAGTCGTGCTTCTTTTAATCAAATACGTTAAAGCACCACTTGCGGTGCTCCAATCCAGTTGTACCTTCCCATTCCCCGGAATCGCCCGCAATCCTTTCGGTATGGTTACAGGCTCTACATAAACCTTAATATTGTCCAAATAATAGGTGCCCTTGCCGGTTCCTGGAGTCTTGCCAAACAAAGCACTCCCATGTCCCAGCAGCTGCATATCTTCTCTCAGCTCAACCTGCTCTGCAGCAAGCACATTATCTAGGTAAATATCCATCGTGTTCGCTGCCGCGTTAGCAATTAGCTTCAGATTGTACCAGCGATTATCTTTCGGAAGGTCGGCCAGCTTCACATCTTGACCCTGCTTGTTCTTGTAGACTAAGGCATAAGCATCTTCTGACACGGGTAATTGCGGTTTACGCACCTCTATGGAGATCGGTGTCTTCGCACCATCGGGATCCTTTACCTGTAACAAGGTTGAGGTCCCTGGAACTGCAGGAGACATAAAGTCCGCCTCCACGATAACCGTCCCCATTTGCTTCGGAAAGTTAAGGGCGAACCAGGTGCTGCCTGCGGCCTGATCATAGATTTTCAGGACCTTATCAGAATCATTCCCGGAAAAATCCGCCGGAACCTTCTGGATCGTGACCGTATGATCCGCATCCTGAGGATTCGGGTTAACCACATATCCGGCAGGAACTGAGCCAATTTCCAAATTCTCAAAATTATCGTTCACATAGTAAATGGTTTGTGGGCGTTCTGCGGTAACAGGCCTTATTGCTACACCAGAAAACTTAGAGGTATTATATTTATCCGTCTCGTTGTTGACTTTGGCAGCATCCGCGACCAAGCCGACATATACCTTCTTCGGTAAGTCAATGTTGACTTTGCCTACAGAAGTCCAGTCCTTCCCATCTTGAGAGATCAGCGATGTGAACTGATTCCCCTGACGAACAAGCTTAATCCAATAGGGCAGCTGGAATTCCTGCTCAGGGACTATAGATGAGACCTCTCCACCTTTTGCCGCACGACTGAGTGTAACGCCTTTTTTGCCTGTTCTGATATACGGGACGACAAGGGAGGCAAAGGGAGCGTCTTCCTTCAGGCTTTCCCGGAACATGACACCAGCTTCTGCTTCCTCATTTGTTGCGGTCACGCTTTCAACCTTGGCGATAATTTCAGCGTCCCCTGTAATCTTCTGGTGTGCAAAATGGAAGGCATCCTTCGTGCCGCCGATATCGCCTGCGGATTTAATCGTGATGTCTCCAGAGTTTTCACCAGGCTGAGTATGTCCCGGGATGCCAGGATTCCCGATATCTGAAGACTGCCAAGGCTTGATGTTCCCCTTCGTATTCACATGAACGACAACACTTGTTGAAAATGAAGCCGTGCCTGTATCATCAATAGCCTTCGCTGTCCAATAATGGGTTCCGTCCGTCACATCTTTCCACTTATAGCGAAATGGCTTGCGGTCATCCTCGCCGACTTTCTTCCCATCATGAAAGAACTCTACCTTCTTGACCGTGCCGTCTTTGTCGGCAACGGAAGTTTCGAAAGTCACGTTCGATCCTGCCTTGATAATCGTGTTGTTAGCCGGTTTGGTAATAGCCACAGAAGGGTTGGCCGAACCATTTCCCGTTATTGAGTTCAAGTAGAGTTCTAAGTTGGTATACCCCTCTTCATTAACCAGATTGCGATCACCGTAATTGTGCGGATCTAATCCATGCGCTGTTTCCCATTCATTAGGCATCCCATCATGATCGTCATCGGCCAAAGTCGTTACGGCCCTCTCAAACAGCGGATATCCTCCCACCTCGTTCTGGGAGTTGATATGAGTTCCTGTCCGGTGAATAACATTGCTAATAATTCTGGCATCAATAGCATCCCGCTTCGGCAGGGTAGCTCCAGCGACATTGGCATCACCCAGCCGAAACCGCATATATCGGACAATCAGATTGTTGCCCTCAAAGGTCGTCGGATGACCAATGACCGTGATTCCGTCTCCCGGAGCTGTCTGGCCGGCAATGGTCACATTGTCCCCAATAATCTTCAGAGGCGACTCCAGCTGTATGACTCCGCCAACCTTAAAAACAATGGTTCGGTTGCCTGTACTGACAGCCTCTCGAAGCGATCCTGGGCCCGAATCGGCAAGTGTAGTTACTTCAACCACTTCACCTCCTCGTCCCCCTGTAGTATATTTACCGCCTCCTTCAGCACCTGGAAAGGCAGGGGTCCTTGAAGAATTCGTCGATTTCACGGATTGTGATCCCTCTTCTGCGTATACCCCGTCCGTAAAGCAAGTGAACAACATCACGATGACCATCATCTGTTTCAACCATTTTGTTGTTTTCAAGTGCAAGTCTCCTCCTTCATTAATAATTCAGAGCAGCGGTTTGTACTGCATCACCTCCCTTCCTTCAAATGAACCTCCTTGTGTCCAAATCACAGGCTTTGCTTCTACAATGGAATAATCCTGTACTTTCCACCTTTATAAGTTGGAATATTTAATATATGACCATGCTGAGCTGCAATCACTTCCCTTCCATCAGATGCCATGATGGTTACAGGATGATCCGTGTACAACCGAAGATTTTTTCCGCCCTGTGAGATGATAACGCTTTCCACAAGTCGCAGATCGTTCCACTCGATGTCAACGACAAAGCCTCCTCTTGCACGAAGCCCTTGTACACGTCCTTTAGGCCATGCTTCCGGAAGTGCTGGCAGAAGACGAATAAACCCAAGATGGCTTTGTATCAGCATTTCGGCCATACCTGCGGCAGCTCCGAAATTGCCATCGATTTGGAACGGAGGATGATTATCAAGCAGATTCGGAAGCGTAGACTTCTTCAACAGCTCCCTTGTGTGAAAATAAGCCTGTTCGCCATCCAGCAGACGTGCCCAGAAATTTATGATCCAGGCCCGGCTCCACCCTGTATGTCCCCCGCCATGATCGAGGCGCCGCTGCAAGGTGACCTTGGCAGCTTCCGCTAAGGTTGGAGTCGTATCAGGGCTAATCGCATTACCCGGATGTAGCGCAAACAAGTGGGAGATATGCCTATGTCCGGGGTCTGCTTCTTCATAATCTACCAGCCACTCCTGCAGCTGCCCATACTTCCCGATTCTCAGTTCGGGCAAACTTGCTTTCATTGCCTTCCAATCCTCACGGGCAGGTTCATCAATGTTCAGCTCCGTACTGGCCTGAATGCAGGCTTCTAACAGTTCTAGCAAAATTTCGGTATCCATGTAGGGCCCATAACACAATGTCCCAGCTTCACCATTTGGCAAGACATATCTGTTTTCGGGAGACACGGACGGACTTGTCACCAGATAGCCTTCTGGACTTTGTACCAGAAAGTCCTTAAAGAACAAAGCCGATTCCTTCATCGTTTCATATGCCTTCTTCAAAAAAGCCGGATGTGGGTTAAATCTGTAATGCTCCCACAGATGCAGCGCAAGCCAAGCCGCCCCCATCACCCATTGGGTAGCAGGAGGATAGATATCTTGGGGCGCAGTATCCGCCCAAATGTCTGTATTGTGGTGAGCAACAAACCCGCGACAACCATACATTTTCTGCGCCGTAATTCGTCCAGATTGTCTCATCCGCTCGATAAGTTCGAACAAGGGTTCATGACACTCGGGAAGATTGCAGCTCTCCGCAGGCCAATAATTCATCTGGGTGTTGATATTAATCGTAAATTTGCTGTCCCATGGCGGGGACATCGAATCATTCCAAATGCCTTGCAGATTAGCTGGCAATGACCCGGGACGGCTGCAGGAGATAAGCAAATACCTACCAAAGTTAAAATATAAAGTGTACAGTTCGGCATCATCCTCACCGGCCTGAATTCGTTCCAAACGCCTATCAACAGGTATAGAACTCGGTTCCTGACTTGTGGCCGCACGCAGCTCAAGCTTAACCCTCTGGAACAGCTCCCTGTAATCCTGAACATGCTTGTTCAGCAGCTGGCTGTAATCCTGAAGCGATGCGTTCTCGAGCAATTCGTAACAGTGTCTACTTGGCTCAGCAACCCGGAACGTACTAGCAGCAGCAAGAAATAAAAAAACTTTATCAGCCTGATCCACCAGCAAATGCTCACCGACAACCTTTACTGTTCCGCCTACAGCGATTGCTTTGACAGCCACACTGTAGACAAGCCCATCCCTTCCTCCGCAATCATTTGTCATCACAACTGTATCCGAGCCATATCTGTGTGATATATCCATGTGCTTACCTTCGCTGCGCTCAAAGCGTGCTGCAAAGGTAATGGCACCGCATCGGTCTGCTTCAAGCAGAATGACCATCACTTGATCTGGATAGCTTGAAAATACCTCACGGCGATAAGTAATGTCTCCATACTGATACTTTGTTGCTATGATCGCCCTATCCAAGTCCAGCTCTCTGCGGTAATTAGATAATTCCCCCTCTGGATGCTCGAAATTAATATACAAATCGCCCGCCGTTACATAGTGTCTTTGGCTTCGCGGCGTTCCGGAAAACGCCGTCTCCGACAAACGATGTGCTTCCTTCAGCTTTCCTTCAAACAGAAGTTGGCGAATGAGTGTAAGATTCTGTAACGCATCGGGATTATTCCGATCTCTAGGTCCTCCATACCACACTGAGTCTTCATTAAATTGAATCCGCTCCTGTTCAACCGATCCAAACACCATACCTCCGAGTCTTCCATTCCCGATAGGTAAAGCTTCATTCCAATGTTGAGCCGGTTTGTCGTACCACATTAACGTTTCTGACATTAATACCACTCCATCCCCCTCCTCTTCTTAAAAAACGGTGAAGAATTCGTTATCAGTTGCAGAAATTATGTGAACTACGTCTTAAGCCATGCAAGCAACGAAATGTATCTCCCTATCCTTGTATGACCGAATCCGCCATGATATATATTTTGTACGATGTTTAATGCGTTCTGCTGTTGAGGATTTCATAACTGCTAAGATAAACCCTTGCTGAAAGGAGCTGCGTGTGAAGGTGAATGACAGATTAAATCCAAAGTACCATATTGGAGATCACGATTTCTCTATTCAATATATGGCCCGCAACGGTTCCAGCAGCATGCCCCGCCCTCATAAGCATCCTTACTTTGAAATGTACTATTTGCTTGGCGGCGAGAGGATGTACTTCGTAAATGATAAGATCTTTACTGTTAAGAAAGGTGATATGATGATCATCCCCCCGCACGAACTGCACTCCACCGCAAGCTCAGATAAGCTGCTATTTGAGCGAGTCCTGATCAGCTTTTCTGAGAGTTTCATTGAACAAAGCAATGCCAATGCAGCTGAGCTATTAAAGCACGGTGAATCAAGACTCATGCGGATTCCTCTGAGAGATCAGCCTGAAATTGAACGGCTGCTTCACCTGATGCAAGTCGAATGTAAGACAAAGGAAGCTCATTATATCTCATTGGTATGCTCACTAATGAATGAGCTGCTCATACGTCTCCACCGGATTGAGGCCACACTTCAATCCAAGGTTGCTCCTGAATATGAACATCCCATGCACCAGAAGATCTCAGAAATTGCCCGTTATATCAAGTCCAATTATCATGAACGGCTCACTTTGGAGCAGGTAGCCAAGCAGTTCTATATCAGCCCCTCGTATCTTAGCCGCATCTTCTTCAAGCTCACAGGATTTCACTTTCGCGAGTATTTGCAGACGGTAAGGGTTTGGGAAGCACAGGAAAAGCTCATTAGCAGCAGGGAATCCGTTCAAGTCATTTCCGAACAAATGGGCTTTGAACATACTGCCCACTTCAACAAAATATTTAAGAAAGTCACGGGTACGACTCCGTTGCAGTATCGCAAACGACATGGATAAAATAAAGGCATTCCATAAATATTGTTCGCTTGGCTAGGATTTCAAGTTAATCAATAATCAAGAGTCATCTATTGATGCTGGCTGGATTCTTTATATTCTGCTTCCATTTGATCTCCGCCGCTCTTTTTCCATTTTTCTACCTCAGCCTTCCAGCCTGCTTCGTCAATCTGTCCCATGATGAACTTGGTTTGGGCATCGGTAATGATCTGCTCCAATTCACCTCCTCGTTCATTATAGGTATTGGATTTAAGGGTAAGCGCCGGATTGGGAACGATATACTTTTCGTTTTCATACACAATTTTTTTATTCAGATTAAAGAGCTCGGTACCTTTGGCCTTCTTCTCCATATTGTACAATTCGCCCCGCTGCGGAAGTGAATCCCGATAAGGCTTCACTTCCTGAACATCCTTATCGACATCTAGGGTCACTGTGTAATCACCTTCCACTTTATAATGGACGCCTTCAATCCCTTTGTTAATCAAATTCACCATCTCCGGGTCGAGCAGCTTGTCGACAAATGTCAGCACTTTCTTCAATTCATCCTCGGAAGTAACGGTCGATTTGGGAATGGCCAAAAATCCCGTATTTCCGCTTTCTCCAGGAACTCTAATCCCTTCTGGACCTTGTAACGGCGATACGTTCACAACAGCAGTCGGAATCACCTTCTCCACTTTGGATTGCAGGGATTGAGCGTTCCCTCCAGAAATCCGGATATTCGCACGCCCTGCCTCATACACCTTATTCAGCTCAGATGAATCAACAACGGCAAAATCCTGATTGATCAGCTTCCCCTCATACAATCTCCTAAGCAGCTTCATTACCTCGTAGAATGGTGCGGATTCAAATTCAGGATAGAAATTCCCTTCTTCATCGATCCCCCATTTGTTAGGAGCTCCCTGAGAGACGGCAAGCCGGGTCAATGTAGAGGCATTTCCTCGGTTGTACCCTTTATCCAGCATCATGCCATAGGTATCCCTCTTACCGTTCTTATCCGGGTCTTCTTCTGTGCTGTAACGAATGATGTTATACCAGTCATCCAAAGTTACAGGTGCCTTAAGCCCAGCAGCGTCCAGCCAGTCTTGACGAAAGCTGACAATCGCCCGGCCCATATCCCGGAATAGAGGAACACCGTAGACTTTGCCATTTACACTGATATTATCGTAATATTGCTGCGGTTGTGCGGCCAAATTCGGATAATTTTTAAGATGAGAGGTTATATCCCAGAACAAATCTGCTTCAAGTGAACTGATTGTAGTGGGCGTATAGTTTAGCTTGATGAGCTTGGGGAGCTCATTAGAAGCAATCATGACGTTAATCTTCTCATCGTATGCAGAATAAGGAATCCACTGAATCCGGAGATCCGTACCTGTGTACTCTCTGATCTTCTCCTCGATCGGGTTCTTCGGGTCCGGTATTTCCCCTACCTGATTAACAACCAGTGTGAGTGGATAGGGTCCATCGTCCTCATTAGCAGAATCGCTTTTGCCTCCGCATGCAGTAAGGATCAGCATACCTGAAAGCATCATTAGGAAGAGATTCATCCATCTTCTCCTCATGTTATCCCTCCAAAATAATTTTCTCTATCCGGAATTCAACCTTTTACAGAGCCCAACATGACACCCTTGGCAAAATGCTTTTGCAGAAAAGGATATACGATCAAGATGGGCAAGGTCGCAAAAACAATGACCGCCATGCGGATGGTTAGAGGCTGTACATCCATCTCATCAAAATTGGAATCTCCAACTCGGCTCTGTGCCAAAATTACAATCTCTCTAAGCAGTACCTGAATTGGCCATTTCGAGCTGTCATTGATATACAGGATTGCATTGAAGAACTGATTCCAGTGAGCAACGGCATAGAATAATCCGAAGGTAGCCATTGCGGGCAGTGACAACGGAATGACAATCCGCAGCAGAACTCCCAGGTCGTGACAGCCATCAATTTTAGCAGAGTCTTCTAGGCCTTCGGGGATCTGTTGGAAGAAATTCTTGAGAACAATCAGATTGAATGCACTGATTGCATTAGGGATCATTAATGACCATAGCGTATTGGTCATATTCAGTGCATTCACGATAAAATAGGTAGGAATCATCCCCCCGCTGAACAGCATGGTGATCAACACTCCGAGTAAGATAGGATTTCTGCCCCGAAGGGTCACCTTGGATAAGGGATATGCCGTAAGTGAAGTAAGAGTAAGGTTAATCAGCGTGCCTATTACCGTAATGTACACAGAGACGAGTAGACTTCGAGGAAGTGTCTCGGAGGAGAAGATATACCGGTAAGATACAAGTGACCACTCTTTGGGCCATAAGATCAGCCCGCCCTTGGCAACTTCAGCCGGGCTTGCAAACGACACCGCCAGAACATAGAGGAAGGGAAGGACACAGACGATGGCAGTAATTAATAGAACCGAATAGTTGATGATGTCAAACAGCCGATTACCCCAGTTCTTATCTTGACGCAACTTCTGTCCCTCCTGTCATCTTGCGAATATGCACCATCTTAATAAACGCCTTCTTCCCCGAATTTCTTGGCCAACCAGTTCGAGCCGAGAACGAGCAGTAATCCGACAAAGGATTTAAACAAGCCTACGGCAGCACTATAGCTGTATTGGGCTTGCGTCATCCCTTTTGTGTACACGTACGTATCGAACACTTCGCTCACTTCCCGGTTCGTTGGAGTAATCATAAGGAAAATCTGCTCAAATCCTGAATCCAGAAAATTCCCGAGGCGAAGAATCAGCAGGATGATGATCGTGCTGCGAATAGCCGGAAGCGTGATATGCCAAAGCTGGCGCCAGCGTCCCGCCCCATCGATACGAGCGGCTTCATAGAGCGTCAAGTTAACACCGGCTAAGGCAGCCAGAAAAATAACGGTCCCCCAGCCTACTTCCTTCCAGATACCCTGAGATACGATTAGGGTCCTAAACCAATCAGCCTCCAGCAAGAAGGCGATTTTCTGTCCGGTCACCTGATATATGATTTCGTTAAGAATACCGTTTTCGGTGGTAAACAAAATATAGAAAATGCCTACGACAACAACCCAGGATACAAAATGAGGAATATAAATTAATGTCTGTACAAATCTCTTGAAACGCTCTCTTCGCAGCTCATTTAACATGAGCGATAAAACAATCGGCAGTGGAAAGAAGAAGATTAGATTGTACAAGGCTAGAATAAGCGTATTGCGGAAGAGCATCCAGAACTGCGGTTCATTGAAAAAGCGAATAAAATGCTTGAATCCGACCCACGGGCTTCCGAAAAAGCCGAGATGAGGCTTGTAATCCTGAAATGCCATGGTCACCCCGTACATCGGAACATATTTGAAAATGATAAAATACAGCACTCCGGGCAGCAGCATCAGATACATCCACCTGTCCCTTAGCAAATCCCGTTTAAGTTGCATCCTCCTCTGCCGGCGCAGATCTTTCTTCATCTGTGAACCTGCCGACGCCAGAGTGTGATTAGATTTCATAGGCACCTCTCCCCTAGCAATAGATGTATACTTCAGCTTGTTGAATGCGCTTTCTCAACTCATTATTTATCAAGCTATTCATGATAAGCTATACTCCGATTATGACTTTCTAGGTGGGACGCGGAAAAAGCGTGGTCCTAAGGTAGTTTGTCAGCTAGTAGCTTCCCGGCCCATCCTTCGTCTTCAACCTTCCATATGCTGTTTATCACTTCACCCGACAGCATCTTTAATTCTGCACATTGCTTCATGAGGAAAGCCGGACGATATCGCCCGGCTCTTTAAGAATGATGATCCTATAGCAGAGGGTTGATTTAGCGTCCATCTCCCTTGTTTAACTGATCCCGATACTGACCGGGGGTCAGACCGAAGTTTCTCCGAAAGGTTCGAATAAATGCGCTGATATTGGTGTAGCTAACCTTCTCGCCGATCTCCGAGATTTTCATATTCGTAGTCTCAAGCAGCTGCTTGGCATAGTTCATCCGGTATTCACACAAATACTCACTGAAGGAGACGCCCATTTCCTTCTTAAATACTCGGCTAATATAAGCAGGGTTATAGTTCATCACCGCCGCGCAGTAGTCAAGTGAGATATTGTTATCAAATTGCTCATGCACAATCTGGACCATGCGGCGTGATATATTCACAAATTGTTTTTCGGACATGTCCGTCAATATTTCGATAATCGGCATAAACAATTTGGATAGGAACCAGTTCGAAATTTCAGCTCGTGTCTGGAGAAGGAACAGATGCTCCAGTTCTTCTTCTCCTCTCCATAATTGCTGTAAGGTCAGGCCTTGCTCATGCACAAAGCTCACCGTCCTCGATGCCAATTGCAGTAACAGGAATTGATGCTCTTGATGCAGTCCTTCTTTACACAATAATTGACTGAGGTACAGCTGGAGCAGCTGTTCGACCTGTTCTGGCTGCCTTTCCTCCAAAGCAAGCATAATTTGATCCTCGATTTGTCGCAATTTCATGTAAGCCATCTTCTCAACCTTGCCTTGTTCCTGGGTATCCGCATATCGGACAATAATATTGGACCCGAGGGCAAAGCGCATTTTTAGAGCCGTCATGCTCTCCTGATAAGCATGCTTCGTATCGGCCAGCTTCTTGAATGGATGACTGATACCAATGCTACATTCCAGGCTCAAATATTGTTGAACCTTCAATTTAATCTGTTGAGCAGTCTCATAGAACAAAGCATGCCCTGCCGCAGGATCCTCCTCTTTGCAAGTTAGCAGCGTAACTTGAGTATGATTCAGTACAATTGGGCAAAAGCGTGATTCATCCGGTAAGGCTTCTGCGACTATATTATTTATAGCAAAGAGCAACAACTCCCGGTCCTGTTCATGAAATCGTGATTGCTGAAGATTATCGATCTCCAGTGCCAATACTCCAAGACTTCCCCAACCCCACGGGAAACCGTATCTTTCAAAAGCAAATTTGCCATATTCCCCAGGCATCTGCTCAGTGAACAGCTTGAGAACATAGAATTCACGTAAATGTACCGTATGGGATTTCATCTGTTTGTCCAGTTCGTTTCTGGATATGGCAAGCGAAGATAGACTCTCCCTGATGGACTCAAATTCATCCTGCTGAAGTGAAAAAGCTCCACGCTCCGGCTGAACGCCGGCTGCAAACTCGTGAAGTCTTCGGATTGGAGAATACATCTTCCGGCTGCCAAGCAAGGATGCCAGGAGAACAGTAACCATCATGCAGGAGCAAGCTGCGGCCGTAATCAGAGCGATATTTCCCATCTGTTCCGTTACTTTATCAAGCGGTACTACCGAAACATATGTCCATCCATTATATTCTGAACTTGTGTACTGCACACTAACCTTTCCTTCTTCACTATCCACATGAAATGCACCTTCAAGCTGCCCGGAACGACCCACATGTTCAGCGATATGTTCATTGATACCCTGATAAGCTTCCTTATCCTCCGCGAGCGACAGGAAGGCTTCCCCATGCTCATTAAGAATATACTGTGTTGCAAGCAAGCTGCCCGGATCCAGCATATCGAGAATATCTTTGACCGAAATCTCAAGTATCACGATCCCGGAGGGGGACCTTTTGTGGGAGAGGAGAGGAATTTTATGCACCAGCCTTAATGTCGTCGCCGTCTCTCGAGGGCCGTTCCAATTATCCGCATTATCCGCATCCGCTGTCATTGAGTTCTTAGAAAATGAATCAGACCCGTTTACCCAGAAAATGCTTTTTGCAGTGTTTAAGTAACGGTTCAATTCTCCAGGGTTCATAGTATCTAGTGACCTCAACGAATTTAAGTCCACAATCCAGCTTTGCTTGAGATTAACAACATATGCCTGTTTTAAAGTGGCTAATGTCTGCATATTAAACATTTCTTTCATCAGTTCACGAACCTTGATGAAATCCTGTCCACTAAGCTTGCTGCCCATTACAGATTTAAGCAGAGATGAGTTTTCGAACTGCAAGGCAGTTCTCTGCATGGAATCCAATACCTGCTCCACCCTCATCCGTGTCTGGTTGAGGAGGTGCATATTCCCTTCATTCACCTTCTTCTCCACATCTTTGGAAGCTATAAAGTATGAGAAGAGACCGATGATTACTGTCGGAACGCACCCTAACAACAAACCGTAAATAAGTATTTTAACTTTAAATTTTCCCAAGGGACAGTTTGCTCCTTATTGCAATTTAATCCAAGCAACACGAAGAGAACGATTGGAATGCTACGGCACAACTGACAATATCCCAAATCAATGATAACGCTTGCAAAATTGGGTTTAATAAAAGCTTAGCATAGAAACCTCTTGCTTTTTACTTCTTCCTTGCTCTTTTCCCATCGTTTTTATTAATATTTGTCAATTTGTTATGCCATCCGTTCAAAGGCTTCATAATTAACAAAAAAAGTCCTTGTCCCCTACTTAGGAACAAGAACTTTTTATCATTATATCTATTTTACAGCACTTTCTCCAGGAAGTTGATGGTACGCTCGTTCTTCGGATTTCCGAATACATTCTCTGGTGACCCCTCTTCCACGATGAAGCCTCCGTCCATAAAGATAACACGGTCTGCCACCTCTCGGGCAAAGCCCATCTCGTGCGTAACAATCACCATTGTCATTCCTTCACGCGCCAAGTCCTTCATGACGCTAAGCACTTCACCAACCATCTCCGGATCGAGCGCGGATGTTGGCTCGTCAAAGAGCATAACGTCAGGGTTCATAGCCAGTGCACGGGCGATCGCGACCCGCTGCTTTTGCCCGCCCGACAGCTGATTCGGGAAAGCCTGCGCTTTGTCTGCCAGGCCTACACGTTCCAGCAAGCGAAGCGCTGTGCTGCGCGCCTGCTCCCCATTCATTTTGCCAAGTTCCATCGGAGCGAACATGATATTTTTAAGCACACTGAAATGTGGAAACAAGTTGAAGTGCTGGAATACCATGCCGATATTTTCCCTTGCTTTGTTAATATCTGTTTTCGGATCATTCAGGTCCTGATCATCTACGATAACCCGGCCTGCCGAGATCTCCTCCAACCGATTGATACAACGTAAGAAGGTACTTTTCCCTGAACCGGAAGGGCCGATGAGACAGACAACTTCTCCTTCATTGACGGACAGATCAATTCCCTTCAGCACCTCATTCGTGCCATAGCTTTTCTTCAATCCTTCAACACGGATCTTACCCACGGCGAACCCTCCCTTCCAAATGACTTGAAATTTTCGTCAAGATCGTGATAACAATCAGATACATAATGGCAACAACCAGCCAGATGTCAAAGGATGCGAACGTTCTGGCGATAATGATTTTACCCGATTGAGTAAGATCAACCAGACCGATGGCCGATAGAATCGACGTATCCTTGAGCGTGATAACCAATTGGTTGATAAAGGCAGGAATCATAATCCTAATCGCTTGCGGGATAATAATCTTCATCATGGACTTCCCGTACGGCAGACCAAGCGAACGTGCAGCTTCCATTTGGCCAGCATCAATCGATTGAATACCGCCCCGGATGATTTCTGTAATATAGGCGCCCGCGTTCAAACTGAGTGTCAGAATGGCAGCCAAGTACAGCGGCATAGTAAAGCCAAGTGCTTGGGGAATACCAAAATAGATAAAGAAAGCCAGGACAATTAGCGGAATGCCGCGGAATACATCAACAAATACGGTTGCGACGCCGCGCAGGAACCGATTGCGGCCTACCTTCATAAACCCAAAGATCAGTCCCAGAATAAAGGCAAAGAACAGAGAAACAATCGTGTACAACAGTGTCTTTCCAAGACCTTTTAAGAGTGCCGGTAAAGATTGCTGGATGAGTTCCCAGCGGCCAAGAGGTGCCACCTTCGTATCATCACCGAGATACTTGGCTTTGATCTTGTCGTACTCGCCATTTGCATGGAGATTTGCCAGTCCAGCGTTAAACTTTGTCAAGAGCTCTTGGTTCCGACCTTTGCTTACTGCAAAGCCATAGGATCCCCCTTTTTCCATCTCGGTAACGATTTTTAGACCGTTATTTTGGGAGTATACACCATAGCGAAGTACAGGATAATCTTCAAAACAGGCTGCCGAGTTTCCAGTCTTCACATCGTCATACATCTGAGTAGAATCGTCAAATGGAACAAGTGTAAAACCATATTTTGAGGCGATCGATTCAGCAAAACTAAAACCTGCTGTACCTGTTTTTACAGCTACCTTTTTACCCTTTAAATCCTCGTAGCTTTTAATATCCTCATTACTTTTTCGTACACCCATGACCACACCGGACTGATAATAGGGCTCTGAAAAATCGAATTTCTGCTTTCTCTCGTCGGTGATGCTCATCCCCGCGATGACGCCATCTACCTGATTTGACTCCAGCGCTTGAACGGCTGCGTTAAATCCTAATGGCTTAACCTCATACTTGAAATTCTGATCTTTGGCGATGGCATCCAATAAATCCAAGTCGATGCCGACATAATTGCCATTCACATCTTGAAACTCAAACGGCGCAAACGTAATATCGGTACCGATAATATACGTCTTTCCTGAGTTTGCTTCTGCAGCGGCACTTCCCGTCCAACCGGACAATCCGGTAACTAGGAGGAGCAGCAGCGATACAATTGATAATGAGACCTTAGTTAATTTCATATGTCCTCCTTCATGATGACTTCGAGTACGCTTCATCTCTTAGTTGTACTAGCCCTTGTACTCTTTCTTTTTCACGTTAATATTTATTATACAATCCGTATATATAATGCATCAATTATTTTTATTTTCTATTATTTGTGAATAATTATACTTACACACCAGATCTAGCCCTCACTTATCTTATTCTGGAAAAAGTTTTTTTCATGAGTGGCCTTGCTAAACTCGACAGGCATAAGTCAATGCCGGTTTGTACCAAATGCGTCTGAAGTTTAATCTTATACTATAACCTATTATTTGCTAGACATCAGTAACAGAATTGGAAAGGAAAGATGCAATTCGTGATGAACATGACCCTATTCGCTATGATCCTGCTGCTTCTTGTTGCCCTGCTGCTTATTTGGGTAATGTATTTGTCGGGTCAGGTACGAGAATTAAAACGTGATGTGGAGCGCCTGAAGAACTACTCACCAAGTTCCCCTTCTAACATGCCTGACCCGCAAACTCATTTTATCTATGATCCTGCAAAGTTCGGGCATCCTGACACTATGCAGCTAGACGATCATCTACGCTTCAGATTGATCACTCTGATCCGGAAAGGCAGTAAAATTAAGGCCATCAAGGAACTTCGAATCGCCACCAACCTGTCCTTGAAAGATGCGAAGGATGTTGTCGACCGGCTTGAAGACTCCCTATGACAACAATCTATCTATGACATTATTGCGTTAAAGTCATAGAAAAAACCGCAGTAAAACAAGGATCCAGCCTTAAGCGGCCAACCTCGTTTACTGCGGTAATTTGACATAGGAGACGGCCTACAAATGCAGGAGCCTCGGGCTCATCTAGTGACATGTGATGTCGCGCAGCGTTATATATCCGGGGCGTTCCTTGAGCGACATTGACGCATAATTAGATCACCTAAGAGAAACTAGCTTTGTGGACAATGCGGTGAATTTAGTTCTCCAGCTTAAAGCAGGCTTTCAGCCGCTGGGCAAGCTCATCATCGGACAATGGGTTTCGGTGTTTGGGCTGTCACCGTGCATGCGCAGAAGCCGTCTTAAGGTGTCTGGGTTCTGTACCGTACTCTCGATTAACGCCATGCTTCAATGATCATTCACCCTTTCCTCCAAAATCATCCTCTGAATGCGTTTGCAAAATTGGGGTTCCTAATAACAATCTTATTGGTAGACTAATGTATTTATTATAAGTGCGCAATTACAAAATTTATCAATTTCTGGAACTCAGTACTGATAAATAATGATAGATTCTGTGTCATGAGAAACAAAAAAAACCGCGCTTCAAAGCACGGTCGTGAGAAGCAGATGAAGGTTTACCGTCAGAACTGAATCAGCTCTCCTCCATTGCACTCCTTAAATCATAATCACGAATATCGATTTCTAAATCCAGACCAAGCGCCAGCCTCGCCAGCTGACTGCCGATGAATGGACCCATGGTTAATCCCGATGATCCTAGTCCATTAGCTGCAATTAGTCCTTCCCAGCCGGGAACCCTGCCTATCACCGGAAGGAAACCCGGCGTGAATGGCCGGAACCCCACTCTTACCTCTGCAAAAGTACTGTTCGCCAAACCAGGTGCCAATTCCAGTCCCTTATTCAGCACTTCTTGCATGCCGCCCGCGGTGATCCTTGTATCGTAACCTTCTACTTCATTCTCGTGTGTAGCTCCAATCACGATTTTTTGATGATCGAACGCTAGTAAATACTGGTCTGATGGAGGTATAACGACAGGCCAGTTGCTTGTGTCCTCCTGACCATCCAGCTGTAAATGCATAATTTGCGCTTTTTGATAACGAACTTTAAGGTCAACCCCTAAGGGTTTAAGCAGTTGATTAGCCCAAGCGCCAGCGCATACAATGATCTCGTCAGCCAGAATCCGTTCTCCTCTAACACGGACTCCTATTACATGGCCAGATTCAAACTCAAGTACTGCATCTCCCTCAATCAGAACCGCTCCCTCCCTTTGAGCCGAGCGGATCAGTGCATCACGCAGGGCACGGCCATCTATACGAGCAGCACCACTGATATGAACCGAGTGATACCCTTCTGCCAGTAGAGGAAATTGCTCAGCAGTTGCTTGTTCATCAAGACGGGTAATTCCCCCGATTTCCGGTGCATCCGCCTTCCGCAGCTGTGCCCGTTCCTCCATCTTCACAACTTTCTCCGGGTCCTGGTGAATGCTCAGCGCACCAACCCGGGCATAGCCGGTTTCGGTTTCTCCTTCAGAGATCAACCCTTCGATCAAGCCTGGATAAAAGCGCGCTCCTGCCTTGGCCAGGCGGTACCATGCCTGATTCCGCCGCTGGGATAGCCAGGGACAGATAATGCCGGCTGCGGCATCTGTAGCCTGTCCTTCATCCTTACGGTCAACAAGAATCACTTTAGACCCCATTTTTGATAGCTGATACGCAGTAGATGCCCCGAGAATCCCTGCTCCGATCACAATCACTTTCTTCATGATGACATTCCTTTCCTAGAACACTGTACCCATTATAACGAATCTCCCTCTTGTAAAAAAACAGAATCCTTGTAATGGATACAAGCATCGCACCTTCGCAGAGATCCCTTAAACAGCAGAACCGGCTTTATTTTCCAGCTTCTTAACCAGCAGGGACAAGTCCTGTCCTTGCAGCGCACCTTCCACCAGCTGCGGCAGCATGGCTGGCGTACAGGCAAAGCTAGGCGTTCCGCCCTTAGCGAAGGCTCTGGCTATCCGTTCATCGTAGAAGGGCTTGCCTTCATCCGACAAGGCCAGCAGGCATAACGTCTTGACCCCGGACTCCTTCATTTCCTGCATTCGACGGATCAGCCTCGATTGGTTGCCCCCTTCATAGAGATCAGAAATAAGGATGAACAAAGTCTTCTTCGGTTCATGAATAAACTGCTCACAGTAAGCGACAGATTTATCAATATTAGTCCCCCCGCCAAGCTGGATGCCAAACAGCATATCCACGGGATCGTTCGCGCATTGCTCGGTCAGGTCGACCACTTCCGTATCAAATACAACCACTCGGGTATCGAGTGCAGGAATGCTGGCAAAGATGGACCCGACCACCGATGCCCAGATGACGGATTCCGACATTGACCCGCTTTGATCAATATCGACGATAACTGTCCACTCTTTGTTCCGTTTGGCCCTGTCGAAATAATAGAACCTTTCAGGAATGATCCGTTTGGATTTAGCATCATAGTGCTTGAGGTTTCGCTGGATCGTGCGCTTCCAATCAATCCCGCTTAGGGAAGGAAGCGGCGTATGCTGCCTGCGGTTCAAAGCGCCTGTTACCGCCCTATGAATCTCTTGGCTCATCCGCTTGACCAGCTCATCCACCACAGCCTGCACTAGCATGCGTGCTGTGTCTTTGGTCTGTTCGGGAATCTTGCCTTTGAGGGTGAGCAGCGTACCGACGAGCTGAATATCCGGCTTCACACTGGCAAGCACCTCAGGCTCGAACAAGAGCTGCTTCCAGCCCTTGCGCTCCATCGCATCGTTCTGAATGACGGAGACGACGTCCTCAGGGAACAAGCTCCGCACATCCCCAAGCCACTTAGCCAGCCTGGGTGCGGATTTGCCTTGTCCGGCCCCGCGGGAACCTGTGCTGCTCCCTGAACTGCCGCCCCCGGTCTGGTCTGTCTCATCATAGATGGCAGCAAGCGCCTGATCCATGATGAGCTCATCATTCGTAAGTCCAACCTGTCCTTCTCTGCCAAGCTGCGCAAGCTCCCCTTCAGCGGCCGCGCCCAGAATGAGCCGCCATCGGGAAAGGGCTTGACGATTTAACGGTTCTACCATTGCCTAGAAATCCTCAAAATCAAAATCATTGAGTTCATCTAACATCTGGGCTTCTTCCTCCTTCAGATCATCCATCATCACTTCAGCTGCCTGCTCTGGCTCTACTCCCCAGAGTTCGCCGAGCAATTCGGCAACCATCGTCTTTTCCTTGGAGCTGAAAACGCTGAATGCGCGCCGCAGAAAAACCAGCGCTCGCTTAAATTCATCGGTGTCCAATGCGCATATATACGCATCAAGCTGCTCCCATAAGCTCAACCGGGATAGCAGCGCATACCGATTCCGCATGGACAAGCCCTCGAACCAGCCCGCACCAAGATCTGCCGGAATGCCTGGTGACAGCCGCCGGGACACCTCCGCTGCGCACTGCTCAGCAGTAAGTGCGCCTCGTTCCAGAAGCATGGCACAGGCCAGCCCGGAAAGCAGCGGATGGGCATCGTCCCTTTCAGATAGCCGGACCAGTTCCTGGGCCCAGAGGATATCATCCACATCCTCGTGATGTTCAGGTGCCATATGGTTCAGTTCATTCATGGCTCCGGCCATGGCCTGTGCGGCTTCATCATTGCACTGGCTGGCATCATATAAGAACAGGCAAGCGCGCAAGAACAGCTGCTGCAGCAGCGGTATGAGCGGAGACGTATCTATTCTGCGTATGCCGCCAAACCGGATAAGCTGCGAGAGCTGCCTTGCGGCAGTCGCAATCTCTACCACATTCTGACTCTGGACAGCAAGCCGCTGTAAGGCAATTCGTCCAGCTTCCATCTGATGAATCATCCCGCATTCGTAAGCAGCGGTGATAAGTTCGCCGGCTTCTTTAATGGAGGAGCAGCTCTCCAGCCGCTGCTGCAGAACAAATGCAGCAGCGGTCTCCACGGTCTCCCCCAGCAGATTGGATTCCACCACCTGGATCTCCACTTCAGGCGACCATTGGATGATCCAGTGCTCTGCCCATACGGCTTGGGTCTCAGTCTTTGTCCTCTCTTTGACAAAATGAATGCCCAGCAGCTTCAGACGATGGAACCAGAACGAACGATTTAGATCAAGAAAAGCCGCTTCTTCTGAAGACACTCTTCGATTTTCTCGGAGATCCAGAGCAAGATCGGCTGACACCGCCGTTTTGTATTTCTCCAGCTTAAGTCTCTTTAGCTGCCTGTTCACATCATCCTGAATAGGCGTCTGGCTGACACCTTCGGCTAAAGCACCAATCGCCGTTCCCACCTCGATCCGAGCCAGCGATTCCGCAACTACGGACAGCTCACCGCGGCCGAGCAGCGTCTTGGCAGCATCCCTAAGATCCATCAATGTGGGAGCAAAGCCGTCATGTAAAGCTGCCAGCGATTCGGCGAATCTGACTGCTTCAATTACCTCCGCTGTTGACCGATGAGTGCCTGATTTTCTAAGATCGGCGGCAACGGAAGCCAAATAGAGATACGGTAATTCCTTAAGCTTTCCCCGCCGCATGTGTTCCCACATCATCTGGAAATAATATGGCGCGATGTTCCCCGCCCCATAGCCGGTTAATGACGACAGCTTCAAATAGGAATACGGCATCAGCGTCAGCTTGGTCTTACGAGAGGGGAGCTCTTCCAAGTCCCTATCGTTCATCGCGTTCGTGAGATCGAGAAGGGCCGAAGCATGATATGCCCCGCAAATGACCACAACCTTCTCCGGTTTGTGTCCTGCTGCAATCGCATCTGCAATTTGCCGGCACATATAAGCTTCGCGCACAGCGTTATAAACGTATTCAACCCTGTGGTGTCGCTGTTCCTGTTCTTCGGTAAGCTCCCGCATCTGCTTGGAAAGCTCTAAGATCGACTGCTCATACGCGCCCGGACTCAGGTTATGTTCAAAGCTGCGCTCCCAATACGTGTCATAGTCATACTCCCCAGCGAGCTCCGCGATTTGGTTGTAAAGTGTGCTTTCCGTGCCCTCGCTGCTCCCCTCAGAGATAGGCAGCCCGTCTTCTTCCGCATCTCCAACATGTGCGGAAGAAGGGACCTCTAGAGCAATCCCCCGGACATCCTGCAAGCAGACTGCCGAGCTAGAAGGCAAATCTATAAATGCACAATAAGCCCCATGATGCTGTGCCCACATCATTGCCTGATATTCCGGCGAATACACGGCAAAAGGCCAGAGAACGGTTCGTACCGGCAGCTCCTCCGTAAAAGCTAAGATCGCTACCGGAGGCTTGGTCGATCTATTCGTCAAGTGCACAATCTCGGATGATGCATCCGAAGGACCCTCTATTAATACTGCCGTTGGCTGTACCCGCTCCAAATATTCGGTAACATGGTATGCACCGGCTGGCGACAGATGCCGGACGCCGTAAATATGCACTCCAGCGCCGCAAGCCGTGTTCATGAATTCAACTCCTTACATGCGGTATACAGACTGCGCCAGCTTGCTCCGCGCTTCTTCATCACATTGTCCAAATATTCCTTCCAGACTAACCGGTCTTTGTCGTCATCCTTTACAATAGCCCCTTGCAGTCCGGCCGCCAGATCCTCATCTGTCATTTCTCCACTTCCAAAGCTCGCTGCCAGCGCCATGCTGTTTGTAAGCAGTGAGATCGCTTCTGCAGTTGAGATGACACCGGCTGGGGATTTCACTTTCTCTTTCTTGTCGAGTGTCATTCCGCTGCGCAGCTCCCGGAAGATGGTCACGACCTTGAGCAGGGCTTCGTCAGCCGGAGCCGCCGCCTGCAAATCATAAGAAGCGGCAATCTCGGAGACGCGCTTCTTCACAATCTCCACCTCGGTTTCAAGGTCCGCTGGCGCAGGCAGCACGATCATATTGAAACGTCGCTTCAATGCCGTTGACATCTCATTCACACCGCGGTCGCGGGTATTGGCCGTAGCAATCACACTGAAGCCTTTGTGCGCATTCAGCTCCTTGCCGAGCTCGGGGATAGAGATCGTCTTCTCTGACAAAATCGAGATCAGAGCATCCTGCACCTCAGATGCACAGCGAGAAATCTCCTCAAACCTGGCAATCCCCCCTGCTTCCATTGCCCGCATGATCGGACTCTTGACCAGGGCATCAGGTGTAGGGCCTTGTGCAAGCAGCATGGCATAATTCCAGGAATACCTCACCTGTTCTTCGGTTGTGCCAGCAGTTCCCTGCACAACCAGACCGGATTGGCCGTAAATTGCCGCAGCCAGGTTCTCTGACAGCCAGGACTTAGCTGTGCCGGGTTCACCGATCAATAGCAGGGCCCGGTCTGTAACAAGTGTCGCAATGGCCATTTCAACTATACGCCGGTTTCCGATATATTTAGGTGTAATGATCTGACTTCCCGCGGTTCCACCAACAATAAATTTGAGCACCGACTGGGGTGACATCTGCCATCCCGTCGGAACTTTCCCCTGGTCCTCACGAATCAAAGCCTGCAGTTCTTCTTGATATAAAATCTCCGCAGGCTTACGCATGATGTCCTGCATCACCGGTTCCGTACTCATATTTTGCTCGCTCCCTTTTATGAATGAATGGACGATTCCATGTTTTTCAAGATAAATTCCAGCTGCTCGCTGCTTGTGAAGGTGAATTTATGCAGGCAAGCGCGAAGACGGTCTGCATAGACAGCAGGAAGACGGTTTAGCTGTTCGAATAAAAACGGCTCGATCTCCCGGCATTCCGTATTTCGCTCGTCCTCCACAGCCTGTATGAGCGCCTCGTGTAATACTTCTTCCGATACGCCTGCACGAACCAGCCCGATGACAGCGATATTCGCGAATCGGTTGCGGAATTCCGGAGAATGGCGCAGCTTCTTTAGTAAGAAAGAGGCTACTTCCGCATGCCCTGGGCGAGCAAAAACACTGACCAGATTCATACGATCCAGTTCAATAAAATGATCCAGCCAGCGGGAATCCCAGGTTGCAGCAATTTCTTCCTGTGACGGTATCTCTACCTTATAGGCATAGCCCTCTTCTCCATAGGCCCATTCCTGTCTGATCATCTGGTATCTCCGGTTGATCACCATGCTCTCCATCGTATCCAGAAGCTGTTTGGCCGTATTCACACTCCGGCTCGCAGCCGAAGCATGCTTCCGTCCATTAAGAAGAGCAGAGTATTCTTCATATAGCCGCTCTGGAGAAAGAATAGGCTGAGCTTTGACAAAGACATCCCCAGCGTAGGAATGCGTGCCGGCATACTTTTTCAGATCGAGTTCAATTGCCGCCTTCATCAGCTCCCGTCCTTCTTCCGACCCGATGCTCTTCAAATAATTCATCGCTTCATTCACCAAGAACGTCCAGCCTAATGTAAACATAAAGTGTTTATAGTTTCGCAGAACCTTTAAATAAATCTGCTCCAATTCCTGGCTCTCCTTGCGGCTCACCGCCCAGAAATAACGGACGGCCTGTGTTCTCAGCTCTTCTCGCTTCTCCTTATTAAGTGCGGTGTCCTCTGCGATATGAACCAGCTCAGCAAGATCTCGTATCAGCCAACCGCTAAGCAGCTCCGACTGACTTCGGGATAATGAAGGACCCACAAGCTCGCTGTCTTTCCCTTTGGACGCTTCATACAGGCGTTCTGCCGCACTGTCCCAGCTGCTCTCGGCCAGCCCTTGATAGGCAGCCTCACGAATGTTCTTTTTCTTATCATGACTCAAGTCCAGCAGAACCTGTTCATACTCGGCATGATCAGCAAGCAGCCGGATTGCCGTCGTCCGTACTTCATTCGAGCCGGCCATGGCTGCTTCATAAATCAGCTTCAGTACCTCTTCTCCACCGCTCTTGGCCATAACTATCAGCTTGCGGGCTTCAAGCCTGCCGCCTTCTGGATTAAAGCTCTCAATAAGGTGCGGCACAAGCGCCGGGCCATAAGATGGTAAAATATCGGTCATTACAAACTCTGCAATCTCTACGTAGGGATCGTTCAAAGCTTCAATCGCCAGCGGAAGCAGGCGGAGGTCCTGGAATATCCCTTCCCGGAACGCTCCTACAATGATTTCGTGACGTCCTCCGCCACGGGTTGTAAGCGCGGTACGGACGGGAGAAAGTCTGCGATATGAGAAGCTGGTGGGCAGATTCACCGCCTTATTGTACAGATCGGACGTTTGACCCTCGGCCCCTCCTTTCCCCTGGGTACGGAGTACCGATTGCAGCAGCAGATTCACATCCTGGAGCCGCACAGCCGAGTCTGCTCCGCTGCCTCCAGAGATTAAAGCATCAATCCCCTCCGCAAGCTTCTTAAATACCGGTGCCCGTTCTCCCAGCTGTTGAAAGGAGGGCAGCAGCCTCTTCAATCTAAAGTCCTCGGCCGCCAAATCGCTCCCGGCGATATATAGCCGCCGTAATTCTTGGTTGAGTTCTATTAGCAATGCATGACTCATTATGCACGTTCCTCCATATCGGCTTATTAATAGATCAAACGAAGCAGCTCTTGCTTATTTACAATGCTTAGAGGTTGGACCGTCAATCGTCCGCTATGCGAATCATGATTGAACATTCCAAGCACAGCAACCTCTCTTAAGTTATTTTCTTGTAAAAATTTCAACAGATGAATGGTACCGTCTTCGAGAATGTCCCGCAGTTCAAGCGTATCCCCTTGCAAGTCGGCCATAAAGAGTTTGCCTTCGGCATCGGTAACTATCTTCTCTGCATAGAGCAGTACGACAGGATGCGGATCACTGAGCGGATTTTTAAGCTGGTTCTTCACTTTCTTCGCAACCTCCGCATAAGACTTGGCGGCAGCTTTCCGAATGTGCGTGATGTCCTGCTCTGTAATTGCTCTCGCAGCCATAGATTCATAGCGAACACGCCGGTTTAGCTCTCCGGGATAAAGATAGAGTTCCGGCACGGTAGCCACTTCAAAGAAGCTGTCTTCTTCACGCATCAACTTTGCAGCTTTATAAGGACGGTACTGGACCGTATAATATACTTCTCCATTATGTAGGTTCATCCAATAGCCCCGATCAGCAAATTCCTGACGCGAGACATCATCACAGCTGTGGAAGGACAGCTGAACCAGCTCTGTCTCAGGTAAGACTAATCCGGCCTCTTTAAGCTCGGATAGCTGCCAGGCATGACCAAGCCATTCTTCGATCGAGGATTCGTGGTCCAGCGCTAATTCGGGATCTTCCAGCCGCACGTTCAAATGAGCCCGGCCTTTCTTAATGAAGGCATGAACCACGGCAAGCTGTTCTGCGGCCAAGGAATACGCCTTCTCCTGGTCCTTACCATCCGACAGAATCAATTGCAGCTTGCGCAGCTGAATTTGAGCACCGCTCAAATAGTGGCTCTTCATCTGCTTCACATGCTCTTGAATGGTTTTGAGATCTTTGGCGTCCAACGTGCCAAGACCGCGCCGAATCAAGGAGTTCGTCAGCCGTTCAAGCAAATCCAGCCCCTCAAGCTGGGCCATAATTTTCTTCTTGAGCGCTGCCTTATTGACCTTTTTCGGTTTGTTGACGGCAGCTCCAGTGGCAGTCTCCTTGGCCTTCTTCTCCTCGCGTTTCTCGGCCTTTTCCCTTTTGGCCGCAAGGTCTTCAGGAACCGGAGCAGTTGTAAACGGCTTTCCTTCCGCATAAGCATACAGCAAGCCAAGCACATGCTTACATGGGAACTGTCGGCTTGGACAACTGCACCGCATTACCGGTTTGTCCGGGGTGACGAAATCTGCTGAAGGGGCAGCATACGGGTTCTTACCGCTTCCCGCACATAGACCGAACAGCACCTGCTCATCCTCTGACTGATGAAGCTCGATGTACTTCCCTTTCTTGTTCAAGTCTTTTCCATTCTTTATAGCAGCGCTGTTTGGCGCAAGTGAGTCGATCCAAGTGTCCGTAATCTCTAACAAACTTCCCTTCCCCCTCTACAATGGTCCATCTAACAGTTAACAGAACTATAGATATATGATATTTAGCCTGTAGTATATATCATACCTAATATTTTCTAGTGACCCTAGCCCTAAAAGACCTAAATTAAGAACATACATTCCTATATTTCCGCATCACCGTAAGACAAATAGGCCGAAGTGAGTAATGAAACTCATCTTCGGCCTGTCTGCTCGTATAATCTTCGATTACTATGGGATCCCTTTCATTTTATCTTGTAATAGGATTCACAAATTGCTGATCAAAATAAGTTTTAAAATTCGGGTACAAGTACTGCAACGAGGCCTGAAGCTGCTCCCGAGCCGCGTCCTCCTCGAAATCAAATAGTATTTCATGATCGATTTGGTAAATTGCTTGCTGTTCCTCATCCGCTCCGCCGTTAAGATCTATGCACATAATACATCCATACTCCGAATCCCAAGAGAACGGGAGATAGCCGTGCTTGCACAGCAAGGGATTGTACATGAGTCTGATATCATCCAGCGGTTCATCCAGTCCTTGCTCAGGAATATCGTCGAAATAGTGATGATATACAGAAATAAACGCCCGATACCACTCTGGAAAAGTTAAACCAAACTCTTCTTCCAGCTGATGAATATCTTCTTCAGTAACTGTGGACGGGACCAGCTTCCACACTGCCCATTCCTCATCATTCGGGGTTACCCTCATTGAATTAGGGACACCTGGACGCATCCATCTGCAAAAACCGTCCTCCGATACTTCATTAAAGCGATTGTAATGGGCTTCAAAGCCTGCTTTGACATAGTCTCGTATATTCATATGTAAATCCCCTCTATTCTCTGATCATAAATCAGTCTTTTCTCAAAACCTAATGCCTCAAACGAGCTTTAAAAAAATTATGCCATATAATGATTAATAGTGGAAGAATCTCACCTAATGATGAAGAAGCATTGAACTCGCTCCTCTCAATCAACTCATTTTTTATGACCATAATATTTCCGTTGTGAAGCTGGTTGATTTCCAACGACAACGTATGGTAAAATTTTCATAATTCAACTGAACGGAGGGTTACGTGTGATTGATTATGGCCGAGTAAGAATCCAATGCAAATAACCGCAGCATACTGCTGGCTAGCTGTCTGTGTTCTGCAGAATCGGGATTGGCCTTTCTTTCCACGTACGTATACCTATAATATGGCCTTAAGATCATTTTCCTCTCCCCTATTAAGGGGGAGTCTATTTTCTTACGCCTATTAGAGATGATCATGGCCTTTTCGATTATAAACACAGGCAGCATGCCCTGTGTTTATTTATTTTTATCATAAGGAGGTTGGTTGGCTTTATGGGAGCTGACAAACACGATCATCAGAAGATAAAGGATGAACTAGCTGCAATCGCCGGCCATTGCGGCTTGAGATTGGACCCTCACCGCATGGAATTGAATGAGACAGGAATGGACTTTCGCGTTGCATTCGCGACAGATTATGAAGGTACTGATTGGGTGCTGCGCAGCCCGAGACGTCCCGATGTTTGGGAGCGGGCAGAGAACGAGCACAAGGCGCTGCTGTTCATCCGGGACAAACTCCCTATTGATGTGCCGAATTGGCGTATTGTTACCCGTGAGCTTATCGCCTATCCGCTGCTCAACGGGACGCCAGTTGCGACTGTGGATCCTTCCGGAGGCGGTTATCTCTGGCAGCAGGATCAGCAAGCTCTGCCTGATGTGTTCTTTGATTCCTTAGCTGAAGCGTTAGCTGCTCTTCACGGTATTGATCAAGATGCAGCAGCAAAGGCCGGCATACGAATCAAGGGTCCGGATGAGGCACGCAAGGAATTTTCCAGCAATATTGAAGACATTAAACACTCCCTTGCAATTCCGTCCAAAGTTCAAGAAAGGTGGGATAAGTGGTTGTCCACAGACTCCTATTGGCCAGAGCATTCTACGATAAACCATGGCGATTTACATCCACCCCACATTCTAGTTGATCCGTCGCAGCGTGTGACAGGCTTCATTGATTGGAGCGAGGCCGAAGGTGCTGACCCGGGAAAAGATTTCACCATCTATCTCGGACTCTTTGGCCCAGAGGGACTTCGCGATTTGCTTCAGAGGTATGAACGTTTTGGAGGCCAAGTCTGGCCTAGAATGCATGAGCATATTGTGGAACAGTGGGCAGCCTATCCGGCCTTAGTTGCCAAATTTGCACTCCTTGCAGGAGATGATGCGGTTATGGAGTTGGCCAAAGGGATGATCACCGAGCTCGAGCATGACCTGAAATAAGAATATGCAACAAAATAGGAAGGAGCCTTGGACTTTATTTCGTCCAAGGCTGCTCTGTCTGCCACTCTAATTCTTCGCCTTATTTCAAATTAACGTCAATCGTTCGATTGACCTGGACCTCATCCAGTTCTCTTGCCATTTGGATTTCATATTTGCTTTGTTCTGGAGCCATAATTGACAATTCATATTCAGTACGACCTGCTTCTGGAATCAGCAAATCCGCACGGGATGCGGTGTCTTCCTCATAATACTTTTTGGTGAGTTCCGGTGATTCGGCTATCTTCTTCATATAGGCTGGAACATTGAAGCGAATCTGCATAGGTGCTTCTGTATCTTGAACGACCGTAAGTTTCAAGAATCCCTCCTCATAGCGAGCCTTGGTAATCGTCATTTTACTATTCTTAAATTGAACAACCTGCGGGAGCTTCTCATTCATGTCCAATGTAAACATACTTCCCTGTGATACATCCGACACCTCTATATCTGCTATATGAAGCTGCAGACTTTTCACCGTCTCATCGAAATATGGAGAAGAATTGAAGGAAAGTTCAATTCGTCCCGGCTCATATTTAACGTTTGTCGGCTGGTACTTTAATCGGTAAGTTTCCAGCGGATAAACCTTGCCATTGTTATCTGTCAGCTGAACCACATGCTCCTTGGCTAGGTCCAGATTCAGCTCGTAAGCCTGGCTTGAATCCAGACGAAGTTCAGCATAAGTATGCACCGGTGTGATCTTAACATTTTCCAGCACAAGGCCTTGGATATCGGGATCACCTGTTACATCCACAGGCTGGTTAAGATGAATCACCCGGTCCTGCATCCATTGAGAGGATTGGAAGGGTACGTTGACGGCGAATTCTCGATCCGCCTTCTGTTTGTTCACACCTGCTATATACAGTTTGAATTGGAGAATCTTCGGATTCTTCTTGATAAAGGCCTGTACCTCTTCTGGAGTCAATTGAATGGTGTAAGAGCTCACGAGGATGGATTCCCCAGTCTCCTTATCCCGAATGATCTCCTGACTTTCTCCCCCTTCAATCTGTTCAAAATCTTCATTCAAGACCGTGAAACGCTCTGCTTCCCGGTCAAGACCCAGGGTTCCATCCGGATTCCGGATGATGTGCCCTTCAAATGCGCTTGAGCTGATAAAAGCTTTATACACCAGTTTATCGCTCGTTAGATAGACATCAGCTAAGCTGACTTTAATGTCTCCAAACTGCTCCATCACAGGTTCAAATGGTTTGTACTGGTGATGTGCCGCGTTCTCCACCCCATCCTGGCCTCTCTTGGTAGACAGCCAATCCGAAGCTACAGAGAAGCCGGGGATGTTCTGAAGCATGCTTGCAAATGCAGGTGACACTTGGGCCGTGAATATTAGAATTCCGCAAGCCGCTGCACAAGCCGCCAGTCCTCTCCAGTATTTCTTTTTGCGCTTGGCAGCATGGAGTCTCTTCGATTCTTGAGCATGGCTGGCAATATCGTGTGCAAAGGCCTTTAACGATTCGGGAGCGGCAAGCGGCTCCAACGATGCCTTTATCCCCTGTACCAGCTCTTTCTCGTCCAACTGATTAAGCATGTAGAATCACCTTCTTATTTGGATTAGCTTGGTTAAGCTTTAACAGCTTTAGACGGGCGTGATGGAGTCTTGATTTAACAGTTCCCTTTTTGATGTTCAACACATCAGCAATTTCTTCAATGGACATGTCCTGATAATAGTAGAGCAGGATCACCGATCTATGGTTGAAATCCAGCGACATCACTTGCTTCAGAAGTATGGCTTCTTCTTCCTTCCTGAGCAAAGCTTCAGCGGGCTGCTCCTCTTCATCAACCGGTTCCATGCATCCCCAATTCTCTGTCAGCTGCTGTTGTCTGGTCTGTTTCCTGGCTAAATCTATAGCCCTCATGGCAACTAGCTGCTTGAACCAGCTGGTAAAATTCCGAATTTCCTTACCCTTCATAATGGCAGCATATGCCTCAAGCATTGCATTCTGGACAGCATCTTCCGCTTGGTGAGTAGAGCGCAGAATCGCAACAGAGGCACTGTAAACCTTGTTCAGCAGGGGCTCAACCAGCATATAAAACGCATTTTGGTCGCCGTTACGGCAGCAATTGATCCAGTATTGTTCATCTTGCATTTGTAACATCACATCCTAACCTTGTTGTCTATACTATATAGGCGAAATGATTATGAATCAGGTTCAAACTTTTAATATAGATTTATAGATACAAAGCAAAATCCCCCATCTATCCTATATAGATGAGGGATCTTATTCAATAACAGACACAAGTTTATACTATTTCACTTATACCAAGCTCAATTAGAAAACGTTTGCATTCCTTTTAGAAAGGCGCTTTAATTCCAACCCTTTACTTACGGTTATTTACTGATAGTTACATAGATAAAGTTTTACATTGAATTTTCTGTTATCACGGCTTAAATACGGTCCTATAACGTTCTTTTCTTTAGTTGATTCTATATACACCCGGTGTCTCCGTATAGAATAGCTGCTCTTCTTGGTCCATGAGGAGATGAACAGGATTAGATTCAGGGTTGCTAGAGAATACTTGGCCATCCTTAATCCACTTCTCCCCGCTCACTTCAAAACCTGGCATTTGAGGTCCGGGGATTTGATTGCTGCCTGAGTTGAACATAACTTTGGCTATCTTCCATGTCGGAATCTGCAACACATACCAGCCGTTTCCTTCACCTCTCATTGCAGTTCCCGGCCAGGGAGCTCCTTCTTTGATAGGACTCGCAGTGTCATCGTAATAATAGATATTCGGTGTCCCCCACCCGGAAGGCTTATAGAAGTGAACGATCAGCGATGAACTCGGGTCCTCTTTCTTAAAGGTGTATGTTTTCACAGTCTGGCCTGCCGCACTCAAAGCAGTAATCTTAAGAACAAAGGTAGAACCTATAGGTGCCCCTGTTCCAAGCGTAATTGTGTCTCCTGAACGAAAAGCGGTTTCCGGCCCGTCATTCAGTGAATAAACTGCAGAATCGGCATTGGCATATGTCATTTTAACTTTAAGGGAATCTGTATTGAATTCGCCTTCAGGCACATCAATGGATACGGTTGGAGTTTGTCCCCCTGTTTTGTAGAGAACTGCAATTTGGCCGCCTCCAAGGCTGCCTGTAATTCTGCCTTTAGATACGGTGAACGTACCGCCGCTGCTGGCCCGATTCTCATAGATGCCATCCGCAAGTTTGGTCTCTGAGTTGATTTGAGTAATGCCGCCCAGGTTAATGATGGCCATACCTTTGGTGCCGCGTTCCACCAAGAGGGTCTCATTTCCTTGGGTTCTAAGGTACTCCCCTTCTCCGGTCATTGCGTTATGGAATTTGTTCACGGCTGCAATGTCAGGATCTTTCCACAGGGAATTCCCAGGGTCCCCAAGCTTCCCAGCAAATTTACCATTCCCGACAGGTCTGTTAAAAAAGAGCGACGTAGTTTCTGCCCGAGAGGCAATGATCGCCCAACCCATCTTGATCTGCCATTCATTCATAGCTGTAGAAACATTGTTATCATTCGCATAGTCGTCATGGGATTCAACCCATGTCACCAGTTTTGAAGGGCTAACCCCACTGGCGTTGAAAAACTTAGCGGCCTCGACATTTTTACTGCTTTGATAGCCGACCGCATTTCGCACACTATGACCATAGTTGGAGGCAGTCACGTTAAGATAGCTAGTATAACCCGCAAAGTTATCAGCTCCGCCCTGAAGCACTTCACCGTAATTAAACAGACTTGCTTTGTTAGAGAGACCGCCTAATACTCTTGGCCAGAAATTTGAACCACCCGGATCATTAGGCAGCTCAATATGCTTCGCCGTATCAAACCTAAATCCGTCGGCGCCCAGATTAATGGCGTCATTCATGAAAGAGATGATCATATCCTGCAATTGCTGGTTAGACGTATTAAGGTCAGGCAGTCCGACCCCCCATTGGGTGACCTGCCATCTGTCATTCCAATTCTCAACTCCTCTTGCTTCATGCCAAAAGCTGCTGTTATTCTTGATGGCAGGATCAACATTTGCAGCCGGAGTATAGGTTAGATTTCCACCGCCTGCATTTCCTGTGTGGTTAGCGACTACATCAACAATAATGCTAATGCCATACTTCTCTGCTTCTTCACACATTCTCTTGAATTGCTCCCGAGTACCGAGCTGGCTGTTGCCTATCTTGAAGTTAACAGGCTGGTATAATACCCACCACTTGCTGCCTTCTGTTGAACTCTCTTTTGTGCCCTGAATTGGAGATGTCTGCACCGATTTAAATCCGGCTTCTGCAAGGGCTGGAAGATGGTTCATGATGCTCTCAAATGACCAGTTCCATGCGTGAAAGATAAGACCGTCTTTGGTGTTAAGCGGAAGCCCATAGTTAGATGCTTGGGACGGATGTATACTCTGACTTTCGAGCTGTGTGATATCCGTACTTGTCTGAGCCTCTGCCGTAAAGCCCCAGGACTGCAACAGCAATGCCGCAAACAGAACGAGACTCCATAACTGTCTGACTTTTCTCTTCATACAACACTCTCCTTATGGTCTTTATTTTTACAACTAACCTAGGGTTAGGAGTAAACAGAGCGAAAATGAACCATACCACAGTACTGAACACGCTTTCAAAATTAGGGATTTACTGCTGCTCTTTGGTTGAGATTGCTAGATATCGCCCTACTGATAAAGAATGATATTTGAATTTATATCCCAAGAACTTTCCAAGGAAAACGTTTGCACAAAAGGTAAGCAGATACATGACTATAATTGCATCAGACTCCGCTTTTGTCAATTATTTATTATTTTACATATATGTTCCAACCAATCGGATTACTCATTCCCTTACTCTTATCCAAATTACATTCCTCTGATACAAAAAAGAGGCAGGCCCTGCGCCCACCTCCTAGTCAGTTTCGATCCATCTATCAAGCAAAGTAACCGTGTTAACGAATGGCTCTCCCCTTATGTTCTATCATTCTGTTGATTGCCACCGTCAGTGCAAAGACCGAGGCGCGGATAATATCTTCATCTGTTCCGGCCCCCCAGTAATAGTTGTCCTGATGTTTGATTCCTACATAGGCTATTGCTTTGGCAGAAGAATCCTTCCCGAGTGAATGCTCCTCATAGTCTTCCAGAACAAACTCCAGGCCGAGCTCATGTTTTAGGGCATTGCTGACGGAATCCAGTCGTCCTTTCCCCCGCCCGCTGATCTGCTGCTGCTTGCCTTGGTATTCCACGGTGACGTCTGCCGTGATCTCTTCCTCCCGTGTAAATCTAAAATCCGCAACATTAAGCACCGGTCTAAATTCAAGATAAGATCTCTCAAACACTTGATAGATTTCCTGCGAGGAGAGCTCCTTATGCTTATGGTCTGATTCCTCTTTCACCAGATAGCCCATTTCCTCATTCATGCTGTAAGGCAGCTTAATGCCATAATGGTGCTGCAGCACATAACCAATTCCGCCCTTGCCGGATTGGCTGTTGATCCGAATAACTTCTGTTTCATAATTGCGCCCCACATCAGCAGGATCGATCGGAAGATAGGGAACATCCCAGAACTCACTCTGGGCTGCTTCTCTATACTTCATCCCCTTGGCTATCGCGTCCTGATGTGAACCCGAGAAAGCAGTGAATACCAGTGCGCCAGAGTATGGCTGACGCTCATGTACCTTCATCTTAGTCAATTGCTCATAAGTCTCACAAATCTTCGGCATATTGCCGAGCTTGAGCTTAGGATCTACGCCATGAGAATACAAATTCATAGCTACCGTAATCAGATCAACGTTCCCCGTTCGTTCTCCATTGCCAAACAAAGTCCCCTCCACCCGGTCGGCACCGGCCATCACTCCAAATTCAGCATCGGAGACACCGCAGCCTCGGTCGTTATGAGGATGAATCGATAGGACGACACTGTCTCTGTACTGCAAGTGCTTGTGAATATACTCAATTTGACCTGCAAAAATATGCGGCATAGCATTTTCAACGGTCGTCGGAATATTTATGATCACCTTATGGTCTGGGGTCGGCTGCCACACCTCTAGAACCTCATTGCAAATTTCAAGGGCATACTCAACTTCAGTTCCAGGGAAGCTTTCCGGACTATATTGGAAATAGAAATCTCCTTTGGTCTTCTGAGCATACTTCTGAACCCAAATGGCCCCATCAATGGCAAGCTGTTTTATTTCCTCCTTGGATTTCTGGAATACCTGTCTGCGCTGTGCCTCTGAGGTGGAGTTATAAAGATGCACTATCGCTTTAGGTACGCCTTCAAGGGCTTCGAACGTACGCCGGATAATATGCTCCCTAGCCTGCGTAATCACCTGAATCGTTACATCTTCCGGAATCATGTGATTCTCTATGATGGTCCGCAGGAATTGAAACTCTGTATCCGATGCAGCTGGAAAAGCTACCTCGATCTCCTTAAATCCAATCTCTACAAGGAGCTCAAACATCTTAAGCTTCTCACTCAGATCCATAGGTGCGGCAAGGGCCTGATTTCCATCTCTAAGATCTACACTGCACCAAATAGGCGCCTGCTCGATACTGTCCTTCTTCACCCAATCATAGGTCATAACTGGCGGAAGATAATACTGCTTCTGATATTTTCGATGGTCAAACATACGATTATTCCCCCTCTATAAATAAAAAAAGCCTTTCACCTCTTGAATTATCAAGAGACGAAAGACTGTTGTCCTACGCGGTACCACTCTAGTTTCGTGAACATTGTTCACGCCCTTTTTAGAGACACAGCCATTTAAGCGAGCTGCTCCCCTTCCCCTTTAACGGAGGGCCGTCCGTCCTAACCTAGTCTCCATCAACCATTCTTGATTAAGGATTTCAATCAGGCTGCTCCAAGGGGAGTTCCCTATTCACCAGGTGCTGCTTCACATCAACCAGCAGCTTTCTGAAACCGGTCCATAGGTACTGGTCCTTATCATCACATGAAATTTTGAATTTTTTATATGCTAACATATAACTTTATAAAATGCCAGTGCTTATTTACTAAATCCTTCTCTTATTGCTCCATGTATTAATTAAAATTTGTAAAAAATGCGTTCTCCCAATAGGTAGGGCCGGCAATAATCTGCACACAGTTTTGGCATTCGCTCACGCATCCAATCATGGAAAGCCTCGTTCCCAAGCTCAAAGGCATAGAAGCCTATAATGGCAACAAGCATGAAACCTTCTATAAGCTCCAAGTCATAAGGCTGCACGCCCAAATAATCATAGTAGCTCTCCATAAATGCGTCCCTGTGGCCAGACGGGAACATGAACGTCCCCATAGCTACGTCTGTTAAATAGTAGCCCGTCCCGAAGAAGCCGAAGTCAATGAAGCTTGCCTCCCCTGTGTCGTCAATAATTGTATTGCCCACCCCCAGATCGCCATGAATAAGTCCCCATGTTTCCGCCGTGATGCCAAGCTTGTGAAGCCTGGAATTAATGAGCTGTATCGTCTCATCAATCGTATCGATGTCGTCTGCAGCGAATAAACCCTTCTCGATCCCCTGTCTGACGGTGTGAACCATGCGCTCATTATATGCAATGTCCTGGCTTGGGCGATGCTGCAGCCCAGCAGACTTGTACGTTCTGAAGAAGGCATGCAGCTCTGCAATCTGCGCTCCCAGCTTCTTAGCCATCTCGATGCTGGCAACATCCTCCCGCTGAATATCCCGGCCTTCCAGCCAAGTGAGCATCGAACTGTTCAGCTGCTTGCCTTCGTACTCCATTACATGAATCAGATTTCCATTAAGCTGGCGTAAGGGAGACTGTATCTTCTGACGGCTCTTTGCGGCAAGCTTCTCCAACATCTCAAGTTCGCCCAGCAGCCCCTCATAGGTATGCTGAAGACCTGCCATGCTGTCTTTTACCGGACGATGAATCCGCAATAGATATTTGTGCCCATCCAAATCCTCTACGCGATACGTCCGGTTCTCACTATGTCTTAGGTAAGTAATAACAGGCTGGCGTATCCCGTAGCTTTTTACGATTTGTTGAAGAACATCAGTCGTCATCGTTGAACAATCATCCCTTCACAATAGCATTCATATAATTGTCCAACCATTCTACCATCTTTATCCACACTTTAGCCATTAGATTCCTGCCCAAACATCCTTGGCATAGTAACCGTTTGCTTGCAGTCTGTTGAGCCACTCTCGTGCAGCTTGTTCATCAGCTCCATGGACAGAACTATAGGCACGGCGCAGCGTTGCTTCCACATCCGGGGCCATGGCGCTGCCATCTCCGCAGATGTATAATCTTCCTCCCTGATCTAAAACACGAATAATCTGCTCCGCATCCTGTTCCATTAAATGCTGTACATAGACTTTCGGTAGCCCCTTCCCCCTGGAAAATGCGGTGTGAAGGGTGACAAGCCCTTGCTCCTGATAGTCATTCAGCTCTTTCCGGTAAATAAAATCTTGGTCGTTTCTGCATCCAAAATACAAATGGGCTTTCCCTAAAGACCGCCCCTGCTGCTTCAGTACATGTCTTGCCTGCAGGAAGCCGCGGAAAGGAGCAACTCCTGTGCCTGGCCCTACCATGATGATTGGCACTTCGGGGTCCTCCGGCAATTGGAAGCCAGACTCCGGGGTTCGGACAAAAACCATGACTTCCTCTCCCGGCTTAAGGCCAGCCAAATAATTCGATGTTACTCCTTTAAAAGTCCCCTGCCCGCTTCGTGCAGGTCCTTGTACAACGGCTACAGTGATGCTTAGCTGGCTCGCATCAATCTTAGGAGAACTTGAGATCGAGTAGTATCTCGGTCTTAGCGGAGGAAGCAGCTCCAGAAATCGTTCGAATGGCAGCTCACAAGCTGCATATCTCTCAAGAAGATCAAGCATCGTGATTCTCTTGTCCAGAATTTCGCGCTTGTAGTTCTCCTCAAGCAACATAGCTTCAAGTTCTTTCTTATGAGGAGGACAGACAGTATATGAAGCCAGCTCCCGAAGCTGAGCTCGGCTCGCCGGCTCCTGCAGCTCTACACTTGCGCTGAGCAGATCAAACAGCCGCACTGGATGACCTAGTGGCAGATGCCTTGCACTAAGCCCGCTGGCAGTCAGCACAATATGATCATTACCGCTCAGCTGGAACCTGTGCAGAACCCGCTTGACGATAGCCTCCGAATTCTTAGGAAGCACCCCGAGGTGATCTCCTTCCTGATAAGACACCTCCTCAGGCAGCCTCAGTTCGATATGGCGGGTGCTTCGCTCACTCCCTTCCAGCTGCAGCTCGTTATTCGCAAGCACTGCCGCATGAACGGCTTCATACGTTTCGGCTAAAGGAGTTCCGGCCGCACTGCTCACAAATTGAATGTTAAGCGCGGCCTTCTCTCTCTCCGCACTGGGATTGAAGGTTAGCCCGAATTCGGCAATAGCGTCAGCCCACATCGTAGACTGCCAATCCTCAAGCTGCTTCTCGAAATCCGAGCTTGCGTCTCCCTCTCCGCGCGGTGAGAATCGCTTGGCTCCCTTCTGTTCCAGCTTCTCGTCAATGTACCTTGGCACATCCTGATAAGTGCTTGTCCAGTTGCGGTCACCGCAGCCAAATACCGAGTAAGTAACTCCCTCAAGCTCTCCAGCGCCCAAATTGTCCAGCCATTGAATGAACTCAGCAGCATTTGTCGTCGGCTTGCCATTGTAAGAGGAAGCCACGATCAATAGAGCCCCTTCCTTCGGCAATTTGCCGACTCGGTCATTCAGTGCCGCGACCTCGCTTCTGACGCCATGCAGACTTGCCGTATCGGCCAAGGAACGGGCTACTCCCTGCGCAGTTCCCATGTTGGAGCCATACAGCACCACAAGCGGCCTATTGTTTATACCTAGGAGACTACCCTTCGACTCAGGTTCTTGTATCCTAGCAGGCTTATTGTCTATCTTAGGATCGGCATTTAGAACAGTCTCTGCTCCAGCAGGCATCTGAGGACTGCGAAGCTTGACACGGATCGTGAAGTTATCCGGCTTCAAAGTCAAAGTTTGTTTGATTTTAAGCTGATAATCACCATTCGGAAGCAGCTCAAAATGCTTCAAAATCATGCCTAACACAAGGTTCGCTTCATGCAGTGCGAACTGCATCCCGATGCAGGCTCTCTGGCCGTTGCCAAAAGGCTTATACGCATGGGCAGGAATTTTACCAGGCTCTGCAAAACGCTCAGGCTTGAACTCCTCAGCATCCTCTCCCCAAGCTTCCTTATCCCGATGAAGCTCAGGCAGAACGATGCTGATCTGCTCCCCTTTCTTGATCTCGTATTTGCCGCCTATCACCGTATCCTCTTTCGCATATAGGGAGAAGCCTGGAGCTGTCGGCCATAAACGAAGCGATTCATTAAGCACTGTACGTATATATTTAAGCTGGGTTACCTCTTTATAAGTAGGAGCATCACCTGTTATGACTTCATCAGCCTCCTGAACCGCCTTGGCCAACACCTCCGGATGCTTTAGCAAGAAGTATATAGCAAAGGATAACAAGCCGCTTGTTGTTTCATGACCGGCGATCAGGAAAGTGATCATCTGATACCTGATATTCTCGCTGTCCAGTGTTTCACCCGTTTCCGGATTCTTGACGCTCAGCATCCTGGCGAGCAGGTCGGTCTCCCCCTGATCCCCCTTCTCTCTCCGGTCCGAAATCAGTTTATCCGCCAAGGCAAACATCGACTTGATATCATGCTGGAATTGACGGCGTTTGGAGACCATCAGCTTGTTTTGAATAGGCAGACGGCTTCCTTGGTGCATGGCTTCATCCAACGCTCTGACCATACTCTGTATGAAGGGGTTTGCCTGTTCCCGGTAAAAGCTGTTAAACCTGTAGTTAAATGCGCATAAGCCAATGGTATCCAAGGTTAGCCTAGTCATATCTTCCGGCACGTTGATTACATCGTCCGAATTCAATCTCGCCCATTTCTGTACCAGCTGCAGGGCAATATCAACCATCATGGAATGGTAGCCTTTCATGGCCTGCTGGCTAAATGCAGGGAGCAGAAGATTATGAGCCCTTCTCCAGTTGGGCTCATCCGTTCTGCTCGTGAATAGCCCGTCACCGGTAAAAGCGCGCACCTTGCTCAGCGGTCCCTCAATACTCTTGTCAAACCGCGTTTCATCCGCCACCTCTGCCATCAGTTTGTGACCGGTAATGATAATCGTGGATTCGCCTCCGACCCTTTCAAACCGGAAGATGGGACCATACTCTCTAGCAAGCTCCCCTAGGGATAATGAAGGTGAATCCTTATCTATCAAAGGAATGTTACCAAGCATTCCGTATGTCTTCGGCTGTGGAATGAATTCATGATTTTTCGCCATGGTTTTTCTCCTTGTATAATTAAGTTATAGAGCCGCTTAATAAGTCTGAGTTCAACTACGCCCGTATGTAATTCTTTCCCTTATCCAATCACCTTATCAATTTCATGCACCTCCATTTAGGCTAATACCTTGCAGAAGCTTCCGTTGATAGGATATCTTCTATAGTATTTTTACACATTTTATCAATAAATGAAAATATATGGGTAATAAGCCCTAAAAAAGAAGCACCGGAACTAATTTTAATAATCAGTTCCGGTGCTTCTTATGCAGTCTGCAAGATTGGGAGAAGCTGGACCAATTGTCAAATGGCCTGCGCTATGAATAACTCTAAATTATAAAATTTAATATTTTCTTAATCATTTTTCTACTTGTTAGGTATATAATCGGGCTTATCGTCAACATTGATCCCAACAACAAGGAGACACATCTATGACTTTAACCGATTTAGACTATCAGATTTTCCACTTCATTAACGAACAGGCAGGACTACATCCTATGTGGAACAGCATCATGCGTTTTCTGGCCGAGGATGCGCAGTATCTTCTCGCACTCGGCCTGGTTCTCTACTGGTTCACCCGGCGCCCTAACTATCGGCGGGCGGTTGTGCAGTCCGTGATCGCTGTCTGTATCGGGCTCGGCATTAGCTTCGTCATCGGACACCTCGTGTCCCGTGATCGTCCTTTTGTTGCGCACGAGGTTATCCAGCTGATTAGCCACGCTGCTAACGCATCTTTTCCTAGTGACCATGCCAACTTTACATTTGCTCTAGCAGTTACCTTTGCCTTAAATAGACTTAAGTTTCGTAGTTTATGGCTGCTGCTTGCAGCACTGATCTCCATTTCTAGAGTCTATACGGGCGTTCACTATCCTTCCGATATATTGGCGGGAGCCTTGCTGGGTACCGGCTGCGCTGTTATTGTACACAGCCTGCTTGCGCATAATCGAACTGCAAATAGAGCTGTCGAAGGGGCTATCGCCCTATACGAAAGAATTGAACGCAAAATCTGGAGAGGCTCGGCAGCCTCCCAGAATTCTAAATAAGCCTTAAGTATCTTTAGCACATAAACAAAAAGATGAACTTCTCTCGTAAGGAGAAGCTCATCTTTTTTGTTGCTTGGAGCAGTACCAACGTCATGGACATTTCCCGTAAACATACAGATCCAATTAAAAGTTATAGGATCAAATGAAATTAGCGGCTCATTCATTTATACCATCTCAAGATGTTCCCGCTTTGTTTGTTCAAATTCGCTGATGATTTCCGCGTTGGGTTTAGAGGTGAGCAAGCTGACGACCACGATGGCAATCAAGCTGGCCGCAAATGCCGGAATCATCTCATACAGCGTACCGGATAGCCCAAGTAGAACCCACAAAATGACGGTCACTGCACCGATCACAATACCGGCAATTGCCCCCCAACCATTCATCCGTTTCCAGAACAGACTAAGCAGAATTGCAGGTCCAAATGAAGATCCAAACCCCGCCCAGGCATATCCGACCAGATTAAGTATGGTGTCATTCGGGGAATAAGACATGGCAAGAGCAATCAAGGCAATACCGAGCACGGATAGACGGCCGACCCGCACCAGCTCTTTGTCGGAAGCCTCACGGCGCAAGAAGGCACGGTAGAAGTCCTCTGTCACGGCGCTTGCTGTCACGAGCAGCTGGGAGGAAATGGTGCTCATAATGGCCGCGAGCAGCGCAGCGAGCAGAATACCCGTTACATAAGGATTGAAGAGGATATTTGAGAACAATACAAAGATCGTCTCCGGATCATCCAGCTTCAGATGGTTCGCATGGATATAGGCAAACCCTACTAAGCCAATCATGGAAGCTCCGATCAATCCGATCACCATCCAGCTGATCCCAATCCGCCGGGCCGTCTTGAGTTCCCGAGCTGATGTGATAGACATAAAGCGCACCAGAATATGCGGCTGTCCAAAGTAACCGAGGCCCCATGCCAGCAGAGAAATAATACCCAGCACTTTTACACCTTTCAGAATATTAAAATGGGCCGGGTCCACACTATGAATGATATCGAAAGTGTGTTTAAAGCCGCCCAGGTTGTAGATCGCAACTGCTGGAATGGTAACGAGTGCAGCAAACATAATTAGACCCTGTACAGAATCTGTTAAGCTCACTGCCAAATAACCGCCAAATAGCGTATAAGCAATGACAATGAAGGTAACCAAAAACAGCCCGAATCTGTAATCCATCCCAAATGCCGATTCAAAGAACCGCCCGCCAGATACCATGCCTGAAGACGTATAGAATGTAAAGAAAACAAAAATAACAGCAGCTGAGATCAGCTTCAGAAGACGAGACCGATCTCTAAAGCGATTCTCAAAAAAATCTGGAATCGTTATTGAGTCGCGGGCTACCTTGGTATAGATTCTGAGACGCGGGGCGACATAAACATAGTTTAGATAAGCTCCAATACTAAGGCCTACGACAATCCACATTCCCGATATACCGGCAATAAGCACCGAACCCGGCAGGCCCATGAGCATCCAGCCGCTCATATCGGCAGCCCCGGCCGATAACGCCGTTACTACTGGTCCTACTCCTCTGCCCCCAAGCATATACCCTTCCAGATCGCCGGTCGACTTACGGTAGGCGTACCAGCCGATCAGCAGCATTCCTATGAAGTAAATTCCTAGAGTTACATAAGTGCCAAACTGTACACTCAAACAAAGTTCCCCCTCTTGATGCCTTGGTCAAAAATATCAAGCATTTATTCATTTTACTTTCAAGAGGGGGAACTGTAAACAGAATGTAATTTACATTTCTTTATTCTCGAGGCTTTGCCCGAAGAACACATTACAGAGAGTGTTCAATGACCAAATGTTTAGATGAAAGTGAACGAATTTCACCATATGTCCAATGCGATGAAGGGACATCCCGGAACACTTTGTCCTATGAAATTGCGGCATATTGTGCCAAACGTATTCAGCAGAACACTAACCTTCTTGGGTTTGGAATCTAAGGTCCCTCCTACATATTCCCACTGAAGAGGATTGCGACTTGTTCCATCTGTTAACACCGATTGTAGACTCCGATCCTGCTGAAGCTGAGTAAGGCAGCTCGACCAGAATAGGGTGTGAGAGAGCTGGCACCGAAACTACGGTGCCAGCACCTTTTTGTATCCAGAGATCCACCTCGTATGCCGCTCCTGCTGGCTAGAATAGCTCGGCATTCTCCCATTTATAACGGTCTGTATTCACTGACGTGAATTTCACTAGAATGCTGGAGCCGTTTTGTTCAAATTGCCACATTGTTATCCGATGGGCTGGACGGATTAGGGGAAACACCTTGATTTCCACTATTTCCACCGCATCCGCTGAGAGCCAGGACCATGGCCCATAACAGAACAATCACGTAAATAAACGGCTTCTTCATTCAACATCGTCCTTGAAGGATATATACTTATTTAATGATTTCAACCTACTTTAGGAAACTTATTTATTCACAAGCTCAAGATACCCTGTCTTTAACTAGACAGGAACGGGAGCGAGTCGGCCGTTTGACGAACGAGGGTTTTGCACGAGTAGAACGCGCTGAAGTTGAGCCTGGTACAGTCGAGATTCCAACCGGACAAGTGGGAAGCCCGCTTAGCGAAGAAGAAATACGCCGCCGTGTGGGTACCGGGAACTTCGAATCAGCCAAGAATGACAAACAAAGCACCTCCATTAACAGCTGAAGGATTCAAAAGTATGCAGCATTTAAATAAAAGAGAGCTTTATTACCAGTTGAGGTAATAAAACTCTTTTTTATCATAGCAACTATCCGCCTATATAAGACATGCCGATCTTCTTTCTCTGAGCCGATTGCTCTGTACGCTCATCAGAATAACGGTCGCTTCTTCGCTCCCAAACCTGCCTAATGGCAGTACGTAACGCTTCATCGTCGGCTCCACTGCGAAGCATATCGCGTAAGTCATAGCCTGTGGACGCGAACAAGCAAGTATACATTTTCCCTTCTGAAGACAATCTAGCCCGGGTGCAGGATGAACAGAACGACTCGGAGACCGAGCTGATGAACCCTACCTCGGCTCCTCCATCCAAATACCGATACCGTTTCGCAACCTCACCGAAATAGCCTTGTTCCACAGGCTCCAACTCGTATACCTTACGCAAGCGCTCAATCATTTCTTGCTTGGTTACTACTTTCTTAAAGCTCCAGCCATTGTCATTGCCGACGTCCATGAATTCAATAAATCTTAGGGAAATGCCTCTCTTCTTGAAATAAACAGCCATCGGCAGCATTTCGCAATCGTTCACGTTCTTTTGCACAACCATATTCACTTTTATATCAAAGCCAATGGCCTGGGCATGCTCAATGTTCTTCAAGATCACGTCAGGCTTAATGCCGCGGCCGTTTATTCTTCCGAACAACTCAGGGTCCAGGGCATCCAAGCTGACATTGAGCCGGCGAAGCCCTGCATCATATAACGAGCGTGCCTGCTGTCCAAGAAGCAGTCCATTGGTTGTTAAGCCTATATCCTCGACACCCTCAATGGCTAGCAGGGACACAACCAAATCTGGGAGGCCGCGCCTTAGCAGCGGTTCACCGCCGGTTAAGCGAACTTTCTTCGCGCCCAGAGATACGAAGAGCCTGGTGAGCCGGTGAATCTCTTCGAATGTCAGCAGCTTGTCCTTGGGGAGAAACGCATAGTCATCACCAAACAGCTCCTTCGGCATGCAATAAGTGCAGCGAAAATTACAGCGATCCGTCACAGATATTCTTAAATCCCGAACAGGCCGATGATGCTGATCCTCTATGATATCTCTAGTCATAATGGCCCCTCCCCTTTTTTGTCGTTCATGATGTGAGCTGCCGATTCCGCCCTTCCACCGAATGGTTCACTCGTATCTCATTTATAAATCAAGAGCTTCTTCCCTGTACAGTTTTCTTAGACTTCTCCCCTGTAATATCATTGAACGTGCCTACATAGCGGACGTCTTCTCCCGTCTCATCCTTCACCGCACTAATAGTTAGCCACTGTAAATACTGCTGACCATTCTTACGTTTGTTCCAGATCTCTCCCTGCCAAATGCCCTTCTCCTTAATTTCCGCCCACATCTGATTATAGAACTCTTTAGGCTGGCGTCCGGATTTGAGTACGCTTGGCTTCTCTCCTACCACTTCTTCCTCCGAATAGCCTGTAAGCTGACAGAACGCAGGGTTCACCGCCATAATCGTGCCGGAAATGTCTGTAACGAGAACTCCCTGTCCTGTCGAGTTAAAGACCTCGGATTGCAGGGATAAGCGGTCTTGATAGTACATCCAGACCACCAGCACCAGGCTGGCGAGCGCTACCTGGGACAAGAGCATAAATCCGATGGCATATTGACCGGTTGCACTATGAATCGCCGATAACATAATAGGCGGGAAGAAGCCGCCAAGACCGCCCATCATAGAGACAATCCCGTTCACCACGCCGGCTTGCTTGTTGAAATAGAATGGAACGAGCTTGAAGATAACCCCGTTTCCGATACCTGCACACACAGCAATAGCCAGGCTTCCTACCGAATATAGACCAATGGATGGCGAGAAGGCCAGGAGAATAGCCGCCAAAGTATAAGTGGCAAATGTCCCCATAAGAAGAAACAAAGGCTGAAAGCGGTCTGCCAGCCATCCGCCTACTGGTCTAAGGAAAGTGGCGACCGCGATAAAGCCTGCCGTCCGCATACCAGCATCCACTTTATCCAGTTCAAAATTCGAAACGAGGAAGTTTGGCAGATATACCGTAAACGCTACAAAGGAACCAAAAGTAATGAAATAGAAGAGCGAGAAGAACCACAGCTTTTGATTCTTATATACACCCTTCATCTGTTCGATAATCGGCGTTTTGACCTTGACCTCTTTACGGTCTCCCAAGAAGAGGTTCAGCACGATGAAGACCAGCAGGAGAATCAGATACAGCTTGACTGTAGGAGCCCATCCAATTTGTTTAGCTATGATCGGTGCTGAGAAGGTTGTAACCGCAGTTCCGATATTCCCCATACCGTACACACCGTTAACCAAACCATGCTTCTCTTTAGGATAGTATTTGGGAAGCGAGGTAACACCAACGGAGAACACCGCCCCGCCGATCCCGAGGAACAACCCCCCGATGATGAGATCAGTCAAGCTTGAAGCCTCACTTATGTAATAAACGGGGAACAGCAGGAGGACAAAGCTGACCAAAAATATGATTCTTGCTCCAAAAATGTTAGCGTAATAACCTAACGGAATTCGTAAAACAGAGCCAAGGACCACAGGTATGGCCGTCACCATGGATAATTTGCTTGCAGGAATCTGAATGTCATCCGTAATAAAGGGCATCAAGGATGAGATAATCACCCAGATCGCAAATCCGACGATCAGATTCAAAGTTTGCAGAGGCAGCTGCATTTTTCTAATCATTCTACTCACCTTTTCTACAATTTAACTGGAAAATCCCAGAGTTACAGTTTCTTATCCTATTGTATTCCTACTCTGAAATTGCAGATATAGGGGAGTCCCCTCTCCCGGGCAAGGGAATCCCCGATATAAGTCCGGATTCTTCAGCGAAGATTGTGTTTTAATTCCCTATCTGATATCATTTCATTGAACGAACGTTCAGTATAATAAAAGGAAAGGTTATCGCCCTATGAATAAAAAACAGCTTCTTGCCAACCAAACCAAAAATAAAATTGCAGCTGCGGCCAAGACTCTTTTTGCTCAAAAGGGCTACAAAGGGACCTCTATTGAGGATATTGTTGCGGCTACGAACTGCAGTAAGGGAAATATCTACTATCATTTCAAAAGCAAAGAAGGTCTCTTCCTGCACCTGCTTGAGGAATGGGACATAGAGTGGGAACAACAATGGTATGAGAAGGAAGCCAAATACGCGTCCACTCGGGATAAGCTATTCGCCCTAGCCGAGCTGCTGATAGAAGACGACTTTAACCATCCTCTAACCAAAGCTGCCGACGAGTTTCTTTATATTGAAGATAAAACCGGGGATGTTGATAAACGCTATACAGAAATGCTAATGAGCCATGTTGAGTTCTATAAGAAACTCCTCCAGGAAGGAATCAACCAAGGTGAAATTAAGAGTGGGTATGATGTGAGCCATCTCGCCATTCTATTAGAAGGATTATGGCTTGGTCTCACCCAGATCGCCAAGCGCACGATTGAGCTCAGTGAGGCGTTGGCTATGTATAGAACAGCAATCCGAGTGATCTTGGATGGTATTTTTAATGAGGATTCAAGGCAATCCTAACTTATACATAAATATAGAGAGGTAAAGCAAAAATGTCATTATTAGCTCGTAATCGCTTCGCAATTCCAATTCTTATGTTTAATATCCTGCTTGTGTTTACAGGTATTGGGCTTGTCATTCCAGTAATGCCCACCTTCATGAATGAACTGCATCTGAACGGCAGCTTCCTCGGTTTTATGGTCGCCGCTTTTTCTTTAAGCCAGCTGTTATTTTCTCCCTTAGCAGGTAAGCTTTCAGACTCCATTGGACGCAAGAAGAATATCATAGCAGGTATTGTTCTCTTTGCTCTATCTGAATGGCTCTTCGGAGTTGCTAGTCATCCGGTCCTTCTCTTCCTTGCCCGAATCGTAGGTGGAATTGGCTCTGCGCTGGTTATGCCGTCAGTCATGGCTTATGTGGCCGATATGACAAACAATGAAGAGCGTGCTAAAGGTATGGGCCTTATTAATGCAGCAATTACTACAGGCTTCGTGATTGGTCCCGGTATTGGTGGTTACCTAGCAGAATACGGAATCCGAGTCCCCTTCTATACCGCTGGAATAGCTGGTGCCTTCGCGGCAATCATCACCTTGTTTGTGCTGCCTGATTCCAAGCCCGAACAGCATGCTCCGGAGGATTCCCTTGCTGCAGCGAATGAGAAGAAACCAGGAATCTTCAATCAACTGATGTTAGTCTACCGGGAGCCCTATTTTATAAGCCTGATTATTGTCCTGGTAGCCTCTTTTGGACTGGCTAACTTTGAAACGGTATTTAGTCTCTTCATGGATCATAAGTTCTCTTATACACCTAAAGATATTGCCTTTATCATCACCTTCACCTCGATTGCAGGGGCAGTTGTACAGTTAACAGCTTTCGGCTGGCTGCTTAACACGTTTGGAGAAGGCAAGATCATCAAGTTAACTTTGCTTACGGCAGCCGTATTCACATTACTTGTACTGTTTGCAAATAGTTACTGGACCGTATTAGCTGTAACCTTTGTCCTGTTCTTATCAATTGATATTCTTCGTCCGGCTATTGGAACATATATGTCCAAGCTCGCCGGCCAGCAGCAAGGGTACATTGCCGGATTAAATTCGTCATTCACAAGCATGGGGAACATCCTAGGGCCCCTAATTGCGGGTGTGTTATTCGATATTAATATTACCTTCCCTTATATCACGGCCAGCATAGTTATTTTTATCAGCTTTGTTCTTGCTCTCAAGAGTATGCTTGGCCGCGAAGAACTTAGTAAGAGTCGTCTGAAGTAACAAAACACCTTCAAGGTAATGCCCATCTCTTGCGGGATGGCATGTATTTCCTTGAAGGTGTTTTAGTTTGCACATTCGTTGATATTGATCAAAAATCAAGCAATTTTTTCTTAAGCGCATATTCCACCAGCTCCGGCCGGTTCTTAAATTGCAGCTTCTCCATAATTTTAGCCTTATGAGCTTCAACAGTTTTCACAGAAACAAACAACATCTCCGCAATCTCCTTATTCCCATACCCCTTAGCGATCAACGGAAGAATCTCCAGCTCCCGCTTAGATAAGAGCTCGAATGGGTCATCCGAGTGGGAGGGTTTATCCTTATCCTTATTGATAAATTCGCGGACCAGTGAGGTCGCCATTTTCGGGTGAATATAGGTTCCGCCGCTGTAAATGGTTCGGATCGCAAGCAGAAGCTCCTCGTCCGGAGCATTCTTCAGCACATAACCGGATGCGCCACTCTTCAAGACATGGAACAAGTAGTCTTCGTCATCATGCATCGTCAAGATCAGAATCTTGGTATCCGGGAAATCCTCCTTAATCTTGCCGGTAGCAATCAGCCCGCTTTCTCCCGGCGGCATGCTGAGGTCCATAATCAGAATATCCGGACGACATTTGGCCGTCACTGTATAAGCCTCCATGCCGTCTGCAGCCGTCCCGATGACCTCCATATCCTCTTGAAAGTTCAGGATCATCGAAAATCCGCTGCGTACGATTGCGTGGTCATCTGCAATTACAATTTGTATCATGCTTTAGTCCTCTCCTTTTTCATTTCCGACTGGAATCTGCAAAAGGATCTTGGTTCCGGAGCCAGCCCTGGACTGAACGCTGAAGCTTCCGCCAGCCAATTCTGCCCGTTCCTGCATTCCATATAGCCCCATACCCGTTCCAAGCGGCTTGTCTCCAGGCTCAAAGCCCACACCTTCGTCTTCAACCCGCAAATACAGCATTTCACCCGTATCTGTTAACGAGACATGAACCGTATCAACCTGTGCATATTTGAGCGCGTTTAATAATGCTTCCTGGCAGACCCGATAAATCACCGTCTCCACTTCGCTCCTATACCGCTTCTGTGACAGATCTGAGGTAAATTCGATTAAGAACCCATAATTCCGTTCAAGTCTCTTGAAATGCGAGCGGAATGCTGCTTCCAATCCGAGATCATCAAGGGCAGGAGGACGCAGTTCAACAGACAGGTTCCGGATATCGTCAAGCAGGCGGGTCATAGAAGCCTCGGTCTGCTTCATCTTCTTCAGCAGCTGCTCATCCTGGGTCATATACTTTAGCACCCGAAGATCGACAACTGCGCTCATCAGCTCTTGGGCAACACTGTCGTGCAGCTCGCGGGAGATACGTTTGCGTTCGTTCTCCTGTGCCTCGATAACATGCTTCATCATCTTGTTCTGATACAAATTCTCCTGAGTCTGAAACTGCATCGTTAGATCCCGCAGCATAAACACACGGATCCCGTAATCAGGATCTATCGTATGGAAAGAGGCCGTATAGGGAACAACCCCCTTCCCTTTTGTCTCAAGATAGACTTGGAAGGAGCTAAGATTCTCCGTCTCCGGAATTTGAAAATAGCATTCCAGGCAGGTTATAGCCTCTGTATCGCTAGTATAGCCGCGGCAGGTGGCGCATAGGGCGCGATGCTTCCCCTGATAAAGCTGGATAAGCACATCCTCACCTACAATTTCTTCTGCAGCTGGATTCATAGCTATCGTCTTTCCATTACGGTCGAAGAAGAATATCGCTTCCGTACTGTTCTCAAACAACTTCATCAGCAGCGGGATAAGATAATCTAATTGGGTCTGTGTCATCAAGAAGTCGTCATTTCCTTCCCGTTCAAATCTCTGAATCCCGTTCGGGTCAATTCTACCATGGCCTGAAGCTGTTCATTCGTTACCTGGTTCTCGCCTCTGAATGCCCCGAGCAGAACCCCTTCAACCCTTTGATCATTCCACAGCGGTACTGCACCCATACTCTTCAAGCTCTCGGATTGAGCGATCGGATAGTTAAACAGGCTGCTTGAACCTATAACCTGTTCAATAGAAGGAATTAAGAGCGGCTTCCCGATCTTAAATACCATTCCGGCAATCCCTTTCCCGGATTGGAGCACAATCCGTTTATAGCGATCATTCTTATTGCCGGAAGCATACTTCCATTTGATGACATAGTTGTGTTCTGCCGATTCAACAAGGGCCAGTGCCATGAAATCAAAACCGAAGGTTTCCCGAGCCAAGTCGAGTTCCCTCTGGAATGCCACCGTATTCTTCATCGTTCAATCTCCTATGGAAACTAGAAAAGAAGGCTTAGCCTTCTCTTCTAGTTTGATTTATGTCTTCTATACAGAATATAACTTCTGCCAATATAATTCAATGGAACACTCCATACATGCACGAGACGACTGAATGGCCAGAAAGCAAAAATAGCAAATCCCATCAGCGCATGCAGCTTAAAGGACAAAGGAACATCTGCCATCAGCGATGGATCGGGTCTAAGCGTGAACAGACCGCGGAACCAGACTGAAATCGTCTCCCGGTAATCGAACTCTGGTTGAACCGCATTCGTAACGAGCGTAGCATACATGCCCATGCAGACGATAATCAGCAGCAGAGCATTGACAGCCAAATCAGAGGCCGAGCTTAAACGGCGCACATTCTTCAGCGTAAAACGCCGTGCGGTTAGAATTAACATACCGATCAGTGTCATCGCTCCGAAGATACCGCCAATATAAACCGCACCGATATGATAAAGATGGTCGCTCACCCCAAGGGCATGCATCCATGATTTAGGGATGCCAAGACCGGATACATGGCCAAAAAATACCGGAATCACGCCAAGGTGGAACAGAAGGCTTCCGGCCATAAGCCGCTTTTTCTCAATAAATTCACTGGATTTAGCCGTCCAGTTGAACTGATCTGTCCGATACCGGAAGATATGACCTACAACAAATATAACTAAGCATAGGTAAGGAAAAATAACCCATAAGAACTGATTTAACATATTCATGATTCATGGACCCCCTGTCTTACACAGGCCTTTAATGTTTGACGCAGCCCCTTGATCAAATGAACGTAAGGACTGTTCTTCTTCTCAAGTGATTTGAGCAGATGATAAGTGCCGTCCTCCAGAATCATGATCGGCATTTTGAAGTTCTCAGGGGTGCGCGGGTCCTTCCTCCACTCTGCCGCATAGAAGAATTCACACATCAAGGGAAGATAATCCGGGAGTTCCCCTTCCGGCATATTAAGCCCGTAAAGCTCATACAGCATCTTGAGCTTTGCCAGCATTTGCCCGCGCTCTTTAGCGTCTTCAAACTTAAAATAAGTCATATAAAGTGCACAATTTTTATCGAAATCATAGGTCTCTGTATACAGCTCTCGAATTTCATCCATACTGAGATTCTGCATTTCTGACCAGTAAGTATGGACATGGGAGTAGGCCGGATGCTGTGCGTCAAAAGCCTCTTCCAGCATGGAAGGGTGAAAATCCAGCTTCTCAGGATACATCAGCTGACGCGAGAAGAAACCGAGTGAGTTCTTATACTCGTACAGCTGTGCCACGTCAATCGCATCAATCACGCCAAATCCCCCCGTAGAAATTCTCTCCGAATTCTTTGCCGGATTCCTCCGTCTTGACCGGGCTTTGGTTCATGCTCTGAACCGCGCCACAACCGCTGCAGCCCTGCCCCACACCAACATCGCCCATCACATGATTGAATCCGGCGGAACCTTGAGCACGGTAAGGATTCATGTGCTCCTCTTTATGGGAAGAAGGAATCACGAAGCGGTCTTCATACTTCGCAATCGCCAGCAGTCTGTACATTTCCTCCGTCTGTTGCGCCGTCAATCCAACCCGCTCAAGCCGGCTGTTGTCAAATTCCATTCCGCTGGATTTAGAGCGCATATAGGAACGCATCATAGCCATGCGCTGCAGAGACTCCTTGACGGTGACCGTATCTCCCGCAGTAAGAAGATTAGCCAGATACTCGATCGGAGTCCGCATTTCTTCAATAGCTGAGAAGATCGCGTCTGGATTCTTGATAGAGTCTTTACCTTCGAAATAGTTCATAATCGGGCTAAGCGGCGGAACATACCAGACCATCGGAAGCGTACGGTATTCCGGGTGAAGCGGGAAAGCAAGCTTATATTCGATCGCCAGCTTATAAACCGGAGAATTCTGAGCAGCTTCAATCCAATCTTCCGAGATTCCATCCCGTCTTGCCTGGGCAATCACCTCTGGATCGTTCGGATCCAGGAATAGGTCGCATTGCTCTTTATAAAGGTCCTTCTCATCTGGTGCAGATGCGGCTTCGAGCACGCGATCGGCATCATAGAGCAGAACACCTAAATAACGAATTCGTCCGGTGCAGGTTTCAGAGCACACGGTTGGCAGGCCTGCTTCTACCCGAGGGAAGCAGAAGGTGCACTTCTCTGCCTTATTCGTCTGCCAGTTGAAGTAAACCTTCTTATAAGGGCAGCCTGTCATGCAGTATCTCCAGCCCCGGCACGCTTCCTGATCTACGAGGACGATACCGTCCTCGTCCCGCTTATACATGGCTCCCGATGGACAAGAAGCCACGCAGCTTGGATTCAAGCAATGCTCACAGAGCCGGGGAAGATACATCATGAACGACTTTTCAAAATTGAACTTGATCTCTTCCTCAATCTTCTTAATGTTAGGGTCAAGCGGTCCAGTGACATGGGCTCCAGCGAGATCATCCTCCCAGTTCGGTCCCCATTCCAGATTCATTTTCTCCCCGGTTACCGCGGAATGCGGCTTAGCTACCGGGGAATGCTTCTGTTCCTTGGCTTGAGTCAGATGGTCATAGTTATAGGTCCATGGCTCATAGTAATCTTTCATTTCAGGCATATCAGGGTTATAGAAAATCTTACCGAGCGCAACCTTGGAGAGCTTATTCCCTGCCTTCAGCTCCAGCTTGCCCTTGCGCAGCTCCCAGCCGCCTTTATACTGTTCCTGGTCTTCCCAGCGCTTCGGGTAACCGATCCCAGGCTTGGTCTCTACGTTGTTAAACCAGATATATTCAGCGCCTTTGCGGTTTGTCCAGGTTGTTTTACAAGTTACGCTGCAGGTGTGGCAGCCGATACATTTATCTAAGTTCATGACCATTCCGATTTGTGCTTTAATCTTCAAGCCAGTTGACCTCCTTCATTTTACGGACCGCTACATATACGTCACGCTGATTGCCGATTGGCCCATAATAGTTGAATCCGTAGCTGAGCTGCGCATATCCGCCCACCATCTGAGTCGGTTTCAGATGAATCCGTGTCGGAGCGTTATGGCTGCCGCCGCGCGTGTCTGTGATTTCAGAGCCGGGCACGTTGATGTGTTTGTCCTGGGCATGATACATGAACATCGTGCCTCTAGGCATCCGGTGGCTGACAACGGCTCTAGCTGTAACCACTCCGTTGCGGTTGTAAACTTCTACCCAGTCGTTATCGGCAAGCCCGTGTGCCTCTGCATCCTCATTGTTGATCCACACGGTTGGACCTCCGCGGAACAAGGTCAGCATGTGCTGATTATCCTGATAAGTGGAGTGAATATTCCACTTGCCGTGCGGTGTCAGATAGCGGAGCACCAGCGTATCCATACCGCCTTTGACCTCTTTGTCTCTTGGCCCGAACACCATTGGAGGCAGGGTTGGTTTATAGACCGGAAGTGCCTCTCCAAACTGAAGGAAGATTTCATGATCCAGATAAAAATGCTGTCTGCCAGTCAGGGTGCGGAATGGAACCAGACGTTCGATATTCGTTGTAAATGGTGAATAGCGCCGCCCTTGCTTGTTCGAACCGCTGAATACCGGCGTTGGGATAACCTCTCTCGGCTGGGCAGTGATGCTCTGGAACGTGATCTTCTCTGCTGCGCGGTCTGCCGAGATATCCTTCAGCGGAACGCCATGCTCTTTCTCTGCCTCTTCATAGGCTTTCTGCGATACACGTCCGTTCGTTGCGGATGATAAGTGCAGAACTGCGTCTGCAGCCTGACGCGCACTTAGGATCTTCGGCAGGCCATCCTTGATCGAATTATCATAGTACACACCGTTCAGCTTCTTAAGTTCCTCATATTCTTCCGCGACCGAGAAGCTGACCCCGTGAGCGCCTGTCTTGCCGATGGCTAAGTTGGGTCCGAGCGAGATAAATTTGTCATGGATCTTTGTATAGTCACGTTCTACAATGCTGAAGTTCGGCATGGTCTTGCCGGGTACTGCCTCAATCTCTCCCTTGGTCCAGTCCTTGATCAGACCCATAGGCTGGGCAATTTCTCCGACGGAGTCATGACCGAGAGGAGCAGTAACTAAGTCTTTATAGATGCCAGGCAAATGCTCTTTTGCCATCTCGGAGAACACTTCGGACAGACGGCGGTAAATATCCCAGTCCGACCGGGATTCCCACAGCGGGTTAATCGCCGGATTGAACGGATGCACGAAAGGATGCATATCCGTTGAGGACAAGTCCGTCTTCTCATACCAGGTTGCCGCTGGCAGCACAATATCCGCATACAGCGGGGTTGCCGTCATCCGGAAATCGAGGGTGACCATCAGGTCTAGCTTGCCTTCGGTATCCTCCCGCCAAATGATCTCTTCAGGCTTCTGCTCTTCATTTGGACTGGCCAGCAAGGCATCAGATGCCCCGAGGAGATGCTTCATGAAATACTCTTGCCCCTTGGCCGAGCTCGAAATCAGGTTCGACCGCCAAATAAACAGTGACCGCGGGAAGTTCTCAGGCGCGCCCGGGTCTTCTACTGCAAAGCGGGTCTTGCGCGATTTAATCTCCTCCACCGAATGGCGGATAATCTCTTCATTCGATTTCTTGCCTGCCTGGGCCGCTTCTTCTGCGAACAGCAGGCTGTTCTTATTGAACTGCGGATAAGATGGCAGCCAGCCCAGACGAGCTGCCAGCACATTGTAATCCGCTGGATGCTGGTAGTGAACATCCCCGGCGGTTGGAGACTTCAGCGAATCCGTTCCGCTCTCCTCATATCTCCACTGCTCTGTTGCAAAGTAGAAGAAGGAGGTGGCATTTTGCAGCCGCGCCGGGCCCTGCCAATCCTTCGCGAAGGCAATGGTAGACCAACCCTCGATCGGACGGCACTTCTCCTGTCCCACATAATGGGCCCAGCCGCCGCCATTAACCCCTTGAGAAGCGGTTAGCACGACAAGGTTCAGGATAGCCCGATAGATCGTATCGCTGTTGAACCAGTGGTTGATGCCGGCACCCATGATGATCATGGAGCGTCCACCTGTATCCAGAGCGTTCTGGGCAAATTCTCTGGCGATTTGTACAACTACGGACGGTTTAACGCCTGTAATCTTCTCCTGCCAAGCCGGCGTATAATGAGCTGATGCGTCATCATAGCCCTTGGCGTTGTACGGACTCTCCGTCCGTGCTACACCGTACTGGCTCATCATGAGGTCGTAGACGGTTGCTGCTAGGCGCTCTGTACCATCCGCTAGACGTATTTTCTTAACCGGAATAACCCGCTTGAACGTTCCGTTCTTCGCATTATCAAAGTACGGGAATACAATGGTCTCCCACTGTTCTCCATGGCCTTCAACGGAAAGTGCAGGCTCGACCTTGGTTCCATCCTCCCGCTCAAGGATCAGGTTCCACTTCTTGCCCTGCTCCCATCTCTGACCCAGTGTGCCGTTAGGAACCATCAGTTCACTGGCAGCCTCGTCATAGATGACCGGCTTCCAATCAGCATTTGGCGAAGTATCTCCCAGATCACTTGCTCTAAGGAAACGGCCGCCCTTCCACGCATCCTCATGAGAATCTAATAGAATAAGGAACGGCATATCTGTATACTGCTTAGCGTAATTCAAAAACATAGGTTCTTTGCGGTCTTTATAAAATTCATCCAGAATGACATGGGTCATTGCTTGCGCCAGAGCTGCATCCGTGCCAGGGTTCGGAGCAAGCCAGTTGTCGGCAAACTTCACGTTCTCCGCCAGATCCGGAGCTACAGACACGACTTTTGTCCCTTTATAGCGCACCTCTGTCATGAAATGAGCATCTGGAGTACGGGTAAGAGGCACATTTGAGCCCCACATGATCAAATAGCCGGCGTTGTACCAATCCGAGGATTCCGGTACATCGGTTTGCTCGCCCCAAATTTGCGGGGAGGCCGGCGGAAGATCCGCATACCAGTCATAGAAGCTAAGCATTTGACCGCCCAGCAGAGAGATAAAGCGTGCACCCGATGCATAGCTGATCATGGACATCGCAGGAATAGGTGTAAAGCCTGCAATCCGGTCAGGACCATACTTGCGGATGGTGTAGATCAGCTGCGCCGAGATCAATCTCAGAGCATCATCCCATCCGACGCGTAAGTGGCCGCCCTTTCCCCGTGCAGATTTATAAATCTTGGCCTTCTCAGGATTCTCAACAATGCTTGCCCAGGCATCTACTGGATTGCTGTGTTCTGCCAGAGCAGCTTCCCACAGCCGCCAGAGTTTTCCGCGCATATATGGATATTTCACACGAAGCGGGCTGTATTCATACCAGGAGAAGCTGGCACCACGCGGACAGCCGCGCGGTTCAAACTCCGGCATGTCCGGCCCGCAGGAAGGATAGTCGATTTGCTGATTCTCCCAGGTAATGATGCCGTTCTTGACAAACACCTTCCAGCTGCATGAGCCGGTACAATTCACTCCATGTGTTGTCCGCACAATTTTGTCATGTGACCAGCGCTGCCGGTATACGTTCTCCCACTCTCTATTTTTCTCCTCAAGAATGGACCAATTTCCGGAGTAACTTTCAATAGGTTTAAAAAAATTCAGGCTTCTTTTTCTTTTCATTGAGGCAGGACGCTCCTTTGCATAAATAATTCACGTAACTTAAAAGAGCCGCAAATTTATACTCTAATTATGAAAGGAACTAATGATTGTTCCCATTAGGGAATGTCCTATTGGCTCCTGAGGAAATCCCTGTGTTTTAAGTCACACAAAAGCCATCCACATCTCGTGGATGGCTTCAATCAGAAATATATGAGCAGTACAGAAACATACAGCAGCAAGGCAAAAACAAATTCTCCAATTCCTGTCTGCTTCACACTCCATCGCAGCTTAGGCAGCCACGCAGCACGGAGCAGTAGAATCACGGATGGGATGACCAAATAGAGGTGAACTCCCAACGCAATTCCAATGAGTAACAAATGATAGACTACTGAGGTGTAATAGTACCTCGGATTGTTTTTCTCCCGAATCACCGTCTTCACGTATAATGCTGTTCCGATAAAGTAGGCGGTTAATAGGATAAATAATTGCGTAGCGGCTTCAAAATCTCTGCTGCCGCCTACATACACTACTGGGAAGATGAAGGAGCAGAACATAATTACAGCAACAATATCATTTAAGAGGGCACGCTCATTCTTAGTTCTGGCGAAATAAATATTGGGGATGAAAAAAATGAGCAGCAGCACACCATATCCAATCAGGATGGGATCATACCATATCAGAGCTAACACCAAAGGCAGCAGAATCGCTCCGTACAGCAGCGCCGGTCCGCGGTACCGCTCTTTCTTTCCTGTTTTGATCCACTGCAGAACCGGGAAGCTGAACAAATAAATGAAGAACCAGCAGAGAAATAGCGGAATATGAATTACTCTTCCTCCGGATATTGACAGTCCCATCAAAAAAGGAAGAACAAGCATCGCCCAAGCCCCATGCTGCTTGGGAATATACCTTGACATCTGACGTCCTCCCTTCTTCTAAATTTCATAGCCGAATATGTATATTCTAAGGGAGTCTTTGCGATTCTCCCAATTAGGGGAATCCCTCTTTATGCTTCCCGCGGGTGCAGGATTACTGCAGGCATACCTCATACTCGCAGTGCTCATCACCGTGTACATTGCATTTCACTTCTCCTTACGCTTACCGTCCTGTTAAGTATTTTCTTGAGAGCCCCTTACAAAAGCAATCTTCTACAGCAACATGAAGGGTGCGCTCGTACTGGCCTACAATCAACGGCAGTCCAATCTTGAGGTCACGGAACAATTCGAACAGCTGGTACGAAATTGCCCAGCTCGCTCCGATTGATTTGCTTCATATTTTCGAGCGTGTAGTCTCTCATATGTAATCTTGTAGTAACTTAAATAGAGGATGGTGTTAGTTCACTATATGAGCTAATCTCCGCAACTTCTATCATTTTTGAGGTAGATTGAATATGAATTTCGTTCTTAGGCCAGTGACTGAGGATGCAATTAAACGGTTTAGAGGTAGACCTTAACGAGTAGTAAAGCGAATTATAAGTCATTCCGGGCGGGAAACGTTAGCTCAATAAAATAGCGACAGTCAATTTTTCGTCCTTGGCTGTCGCTGTTTTTTTTCAATCTTCAACTTTAGAAAACTGATATTTAAAGAATTCCTTATATGTCATTGGTTTTCGGCCAATCAGACGTTCAAGATCCCCGGATGTCTCCGAAAATTCTCCAGTGTTGACTCCTCGCACCCAGCCTAATAAAAAATCAGTCATGAAAACAGGCAAGCCATTCGCTACCATAGAGTCTATATATTCTTTTTCGCTAACTGCCTCATAAGGGACATTTATCTCACTAATCTCCGAGAGGGCTTCAGCGATGTCTGCAAAAGAGCTTCCCTCGCTGCCACTTAGCGTGTATGACTTATTTTCGTGCCCGTGTTGGGTGAGAACGGCTACGTTAGCTGCCGCCAAATCATCCAGAGATGCAGCGGCAACTTTGCCGGAACCCTCTGGCACTCGCACGCCGGCTTTAAGCGCATCTCCGAAATACATATGCATGACTTCAAGATACGGTGGATTCCGCAGAATGGTATAAGCTAATCCGGATGCTTTAAGCGTTTGTTCAGCAAATAAGTCTGACATCGACACTTCGGGCACAATAAGATTTGAATTTTCTCTTCGTATGATCGACGTGAAGATCACTTGTTTAACACCAGCCTGCTTTGCAGCTGCGATGACATTGAAATGTTGCGTATTACGGTCGGTAAATGCTTGCGCGGAGATAAGCATGACTTTGTCAACACCATTAAAAGCTCGCAGAAGGGAGTTATAATCAAAATAGTCGCCCTGATGGGCCTCCACACCTTCTTTAACAAACCTTTCAATTTTTTCGGATTGCGGATCACGTACCAATACAGCGACCTGATTTGCCGGAACCTTTTTAAGAAGAAGGTTTAGCGTCCTGCTGCCAAGATTACCCGTTGCTCCAGTAATAAGTATTTTACCCATATTAGTAACCCCTTTGAACTTTTATTGATAAACCAGTTGCAGTATTGAATAACGTTATCGTACAGTGTATTGATCCAGCAGATTTAAATTCAATCCGGCGAGAGGTCCTCCTATTTGCTGCAGCAGACCGCCCTGGCTCAAGGATCCAAGATCAATACAGGCAAAGCCAATCTTCTCCCAAATTTCTTTCAAGACTTGTTTTACCTGGATGTCATCACCGGACATGAACAGGACAGTCTTCGGCTTCTCCTCCGTGTAATCCTTAATCCATTCCATCGGAACACTGTTAAAAGCTTTAATTACATGAGCACCCGGAGCATATTGGGCTACGATTTCACTTGAATTCTTTCCTGACCATTCACCAAGTAGAGGTTCCGTATTTTCAAAACGGTTGGTAGCATCAATAAGAACGCGGCCTGTCCAGTCAGGAACCATTGACAAAGCAGCAGGCATTTGCGCCCACGTCACGCATAATATTACAAAGTCCTGCTCAGCTGCTTCTGACGGTGTTCCGGATTTTGCGCCAGCACCGAGCGAGCTTATCAGATCTGAGAGCGTTTCGGGACCACGACTATTACTGAGAATAACTTCATGACCGTGAAGCAATAGATGTTTCGCCAGCGTTTGAGCAACTGTTCCAGCACCAATAAAGCCAAATTTCATAACGCACCTCCAAAAACTTATCGACCTACATACGACTCCTTTTATTAATTCTTTGATTTTCTTCATGGCCACAAGTCTATTATGTTCCATCTATAACTTTTAAAATAGTACGTACTTTTAGGTTATATAGTAACTAAAAAGTGATAATTGTGATGAAGTGCAGAATAAATGGGTCAATGAAATTACTCTATTCTACATTTAATCTCCGATATTCATCCTTGCTCAAGTTCTTCTCTGCATAATTTTGGCCCCAATCACAAAGAGCTCGCAAAGTGGGTTCAAGTGACATACCCATTTCTGATATTGAATATTCCACTTTTGGTGGTACCTGATTGTACATTTTTCTTATAATCAAATTAGCACTCTCCAACTCCCGCAACGACTGGACTAACATTTTCTGAGATATTGTGGGTATGAGCCTTTTCAATTCACCGGTCCGTTTAGGACCTTTTATTAAATAATACAAAATAAGAGGCCTCCACTTCCCGCCAATGACATTTAAAGTGATTTCCAGATCACAATAAAAAGTTTTCAATTAAAAAACACTACCCTTCATTAAATTTCCATTATTATAATACATGATAACCCTATTACTTGTTGATCTAACGGGAAATGATAGTTGAACATAAAGGGTTTCACATGCTAGTCATGACTAATATGTGAAACCCTTTAATATATCTATCTTTCTTAAATTTAGGTCTTGATAAACTGAGAAAATAAAGTGTTAGTCTCGAAATAACAAGCATTAAGCTAACGGGGCAGGATAACGAAACATTTAAAGGCTACTAACGTCTGTAAGTAAACCGCGGCAACGAATGGGAGTGGGTTTCTATTATGAAGAAAATCGAAACAGCAAGACTTCGTATAAGGGAGTATACAACAGAGGATCTCTCGGCATTGCATCAAATTCTTTCGGATAACCTAACTATGAGCTTCTGGCCAAGGCCCTTTGATTATTCTCAATGTAAAGAATGGATCCAAAAAAGAGGAATCGAAAATTACCAAGCAGGATATGGCAGACTTGCGGTTGAACTCAAGGAAACAGGTGAAATAATTGGAGATGCGGGGCTGTTAAAGCTTGAGACAGATGGACAAATCGAGAACGACTTAGGTTACATTATTAAATCCACTTACTGGGGTCAAGGTATTGGATACGAGGCTGCAAAAGCATTAATGATGTATGGGCTCGAAGATTTACATCTAAAGCGAATATGCGCAAATATGCCGGAAACTCACCAAGCTTCTAGAAGAGTAGCTGAAAAGCTGGGAATGATGCTTGAAAAAAGATTTATGAATAGGAGAAATCGTAACATACTTACTTGCTTATATATTAAAACATTGAATTAACGAGGAACTTTAGATTATGATGACGCGCTGTAGCTAACGGAAGGTTTAGCTGCCGAAATAAGAATTTGTAAATGAGGGATGAGATCAATGACGCAGCTATACCTAATAAGGCATGGTGATGCTTGTATTATAAAGGACGGAATAGTGAATGATTACGGACTAACAGAGATAGGTGTGGCGCAGGCCAGGAAACTGAGGGATCGGCTGGTTAGATCAGGGGAAATCCAGGCGGATGTGTGGATAGCAAGCTCATTTCTCCGAGCGAAGCAGACCGCTGAGATAATTGCGGACGGGTTAAAAGTTTCTGTTGTTCTGGATGATGATTTCCAAGAGATGCGCCCTGGTCAAGCGCTTGGCATGAACAAAGTGAGTTTGGATGAACTACTGGCCTTGCATAACCCTAAGCAGAATCCGTTTTCTTTGATAGCTCCCGGTGCCGAGAATTGGCCTCAATTTGTTTTGCGTATAGGGTCATCCCTTAATCGAATTTTTCATCAATATGAGGGAAAGACCATTGCAATTGTGTGTCACGGTGGTGTGATCGATTGCTCGTTCCAGTTTTTTTTCGGGTTAAACGCATTTGAAATGCCGAAGGTTGGATTTCAAACTGACCATACATCCATAACACACTGGTTGAAACAAGAAGATAATACTTGGTCACTTATAAAGTATAATGATGCCCGACATTTAGAAGGGTACTGATTGGCAATTATCTTTATCCATTCAAAGTGAATAATTCTCTCTATCTGATTGATTGAATAATAATTAATCGTTGAGCTAACGAGGAACGTTAGCTTAATCACCAGCAGCAGTCTAACACTTTATTTTCATCTAACAGTCGTCGCAAAGTCATCTATGATGACTTTGCGACGACCTCATAATTTTAAAACTGTGTAGCCGACCCTCCAACATCTCCGTTATCTCCGTCATTTTCCCCGTCTCCATCAAGAGGAATCTCGAACCATGGATATATGGAGGGTTTGTCATAAAGCAGCCTTATATGCTCTGGCGAATGCCCTGCCTCATCAAACAGAAGCAGCTCGTTCTCCTCCTGCAGCCAGATCACAGGGACTTTATAGTCCTCCTGTGGACCAATTTGCCAATATCGCCCAAGGTGATGGCCGTTCAGCAGAATGAAGCCTTTACTCATCCCGGTTAACCGCAGCTTCAATCTTACATGATAGCTATTTGGAATGGTTGGTTTATCGAACTTACACCTGTACCAGACGGGGTTCCCGGCAGGAGCAGCTCCTTGCCCAAGCTGCTGCAGCTTCCAGTCTCGAGGCCGCAAAGCCTCATTCCCCGAAATACGCCAGCCGGTAAGCTCATCCGCGCTCTGCCATAGCAGCAGCTCCAGTCGATGGATCGGAGCAGCAGAATAAGGCATTTCTATCTTGTTCACTTGACCAGGCTGTACAAACTGTGAAATATCCACCGTGTTGAAAGCGAACCAATCGTGATAGCCTTCCATAAGTACTTCCTGACCGTTGACGCGCAGACCTCTGCTCACCGCACCCACGATGATGGCCCGGTCATAGCTTCCGGGTAAGAAGCTTCTTCTTAGAAGCGGGCCGTCAGACGGGTCTCGCACTTCATCCAAATGAATAACTTCATTTTCTGCTTGCCAGTCCCGCCGGATATCCATGACTTCGCCGCCAAGATACACGGGTCCCTTCATTCCCTTGGATTCACCTAAGTATGGGGAAAAGTTCAGCCGGCCCATATGCTGTATTAGCATTTGCAGCTTATTCCTGCCCTGTGCACATTGTATACGGACACCAGCTGCTCCAAGCTGGCGAACTATCGCCTGCTCTTCCCCATTTACATAAATTCGTGCAGAATCCTGAAGGTTTGGAACCATTAAATTCGTGGCTCCGCCCTCCTCGTTCTCAAAATCACATTCATATAATAGGTAACCGTAATCCTGACCATACCGGGTAAAATCTACAGGCTGTTTCACAAGCTGCCCGCTCTCAGGGACGCCATCCGTTACAAAAGCTGGCCGGCTAGACTCCCAAGAATGCAGTGTGACCGGAGGAAGAATCGCAAGCGGTGCTTGCTTCATGAAGTCCCGGCCGATATACCGGATTCCCCCTTGCCCCCTTCCGCCCAGCACAATTAAGCTGCGGTCCGGATCATCCATCATCCCTAGTACCTTCCCCTGCGAATCCGTGTCCATATCATCCGGTCCAAGGACATAATGCACCGCTCCATCATGATGGAAGTTGACTCTCCACAGACGGTTCATGGCCGCTTGATCCAGCACAACCAGCCTGAAGCTTCTCTTGCTCGCCATCATTCGAATGATTGCCGGCTCCTCAAAATGGCACAGATCCAAGCGAAGAGCACTTCGGTCTGGGTCAATCTCATAGACCATGTTAAGTCCATGGCTTAGGATATCCAGTCCCTCTGCCTCCAGCTCGATCCAGGACCGCTGGCCCCGATCTGCCGCAGCAAATAAAGTGAGTTCTCCGCCAACCTCTTCATTGCCTGTAATCAGAGCACTGCTCGTTAGATAGACCCCTTCTGCAATTTGTACGCGATCTAGAATAGGAACGATTTGACCGGGTGCGATCGAGAGGGGAACCGTTCTTCCTGTCTCTAAGGTGATGTTCACCGTCGCCCGTTCATCCCTTCGGCTCTCAACAAACCAGATTTTTTGCCGGCTCAGCCCACGTCCGCGAACCGTAATCCCCTTAGAGGCACGCACTTCTTCGGCAGTGATCTCCTCTGCTTCCAGCAGCAAATGTTGAAAAGCTGACAGGAAATAGGACAGCCGCTTGGCCGCTGCGTATTTATCCGTTATTCTGCCGTATTCATTTAGCGGAGCATTGTAGTCATAAGAAGTGACCATAAAAATATCACTCGCCCCTACGGTTCTACCTCCATAGCCGTTAAAATTGGTACCCCCATAGAACATATAATGGCTGATGCCCGTAAATCCGGCGCGGATGACTTCCATAAAGTGCTTTTCATACAGCGAGGCTGTTTTTTGACTAGCGGCAGAACCACCCCAATGCTCAAACCATCCTGTCCAGAATTCCGTTACGAGCTTAGGCGCATCGGGCTGCTTGGCTCTTAGCTCCACATAATGCTTATCCGCTCCCGACCAGAAATTTGCTCCCTCCACGGTGCCTTCCGCACCGCCTACACAGGTGATCAGAGGAACGGTTATCCCCCGGCTTATTAGACCGTCCCGAAGATAATTCATATATCGGCTCGCCTGCTCATCAGCTTGCAAATACCCGTATTCGTTCTCAACCTGTACTAGAATAACGGGCCCTCCTGAAGAGATTTGCCTTTCTCTAAGAAGGGGGATCAGCTTGTCAAAATATATATCCACGTAATGCAGATAGGCTTCGTTATATTCGCGAAATTTCACATCCTCCTTGCCGCTAAGCCACCAGGGGAACCCGCCAAAGTCCCATTCTGCACAGATAAAAGGCCCCGGCCGGGCAATAACCCATAGAACCAGCTCTGCACACAGATCAAGGAAGGCTCCGCAATCCCGGTCCCCTTCGAAATCCCATACCCCCTCGTTAGGCTCATGCACATTCCAGGCAAAATAAGTATCAATACAGTTCATTCCGGCAAGCTTAGCCTTCATCAGCACCTCCCGCCATTCTTCCTTTGGACTTCGGAAATAATGGACAGCTGCACTGTTCAAAAATACTCTAGTCCCGTTCAGCAGGAAGCTTCGATGATCATACGTCATTTCAGCTGGTTTATGGGTCATACGTTCCTCCTCGTTCCCGATTATTTGTTTGTATCATATCCCTAGTGAAGCCTAATTCCATGTACAACAATAGTCGTTATCGAGTTATCGGCGATCGGAACCTCCAGACCGTTCGAGTATACTGAAATGTCATCCAGCTGGGTCATATTATGATCCGGCGAGGTCTGGTATACCTCTGCTTTGGCCCCCTCACTTACTATAAAGTCTTTCAAATCAAAGGCCGTCTTCCCTTCAGACAGTTCGTTGCGAACAATGAGAACCAGCTTATCCCCAAGCTTGTCGTAAGCTGCCAGTGTTCTTCCATTATCTGTAGGAATAATTACAGCTCCAGGTCGTATGAATTTGCTGAATTGGGCCATTCCATAATACTGCTTAGTGATTTCATAGCCATTCTCCTGCTTAAAATCCGCATGGATAAACCCCCAATTGTTATTCGCGCCCTCATCCTCAACCGCCTGCCAATAAATCCAGGCCGCCGGCTTCATAACCTTGAGATCGAACATAATCCGCTCCGCCAGCTCCTGTACTGAGGACATGTCTTCATGGCTGTGCGGCTCGCTCCCTCCAGTGCCGTACTCAGACATCCACAGCCGCTTACCGTGCTGGTTCGCCAGCTGCCGCAGCTCTTCCATGCGACTGCCGTTGTAAGAATGGGTGTTGATCTGAGTGATCGCCTGCAGGGTGTCTGCATCATAAGTCTTCAGGTTATCTACCGTCTCATCAATACTGTTATCGTCCGCTGCGCTTATGGTTGTACCCTCAAGACCTTTACTTTGCAGTAATTTCTCCACCCTCTTGATCAATTCCATCTGCTTGTCGGTCGAGAAATGGCTGCCTTCCTGTTGATTTCCCTTTTTCCACCAATCTGAGGAAGGCTCATTGAGCGGATCAAGCGTCCTGAAGGTAATGCCCCATTGATCCCTATATTGCTTTACAACTTCGGTCAAATAATCCGCAAAAGCCTCATATTGATCCACTCTCAAGTTGTTGCCCCCATCCACGGCTCCAGTTACGGAACCGCTCACCGTCATCCAATACGGAGGCGAATTTGAGAACGCTTCTGTAATTGTTACTCCGCGTTCTATAGCTCCTTGCAGAACTGCTCTTTGATTCGCATCGGCCGCCCAGTCCCACTGCCCCTTCTCGGGCTGAAATCCGGGAACATCTCCCCCCGGCCGAAGTCCCTTAAGGTCTGGATTCTCACCTCCGCCAATATTATAGCGGACAATGTTGATGCCGAGTCCCTGACCCGCATCGAAGATCAAATCCATCACCTCATCCGCCCGAGCTTGGTCCTTCCAACCCCCGAGTACATTGGCCCACCAAGCCAGCGAGGTACCCCAGCCTTCAAAGCCTTCATAGGCGGCCTCGAGCTTCAGCTGCACCGGTTCTTGATCAAAATGGATCGTGTTCAGCCTCCCTGTAGAATTATGCTTCATCCATATGCCTCCTCCCGCCAGCAGCACCAGAGTCAGGGTTATGATGATCAAGCTGGTTCTCTTCCGAATCTTCATCCCCACACTCCTTACTTAATACCGCTGCTGCCGCCGTTGATATTAGCTTCATAGACAAACCGCTGTCCGAACAAATACACCAAGACCATAGGAATTGTTAGGAAAAGAGAGGCTACCATGACCAGATTCCACGGGGGCATTTGTCCGCCGCCGACCGTTGTCATCAGCTGAACCCCTAGCGCAAGGGGCATTTTGTTCGGATCATTAATATAAATCAGGGGACCCATGAAGTTCCCCCAGTTCCAGGAGAAAGAGAAGATCGCAATTGCTGCGAGAATAGGGTAAGTAAGCGGCATGATGATTTTCAGATAAATCCCCGGGTGTCCCATCCCGTCAATCATGGCCGCCTCATCCAGCGACTTGGGAATTCCCATAACGAACTGCCGAATTAGGAACACATTGAAGGCTCCTGCAAAAAAGCTTGGAACAATCAGCGGATAGAATGTGTTAACCCATTCCAGATGGCGGAAAATGATAAACTGCGGTACCATCGTAACTTCGCCAGGAATCATCATCGTGCTGAGAAGCACAATGAAGAGAACCCGGCTTCCTCTTGCCTTGATCCGAGCAAAGCCGTAGGACACAACAGAGGCGGACAGCACTGATCCCATAATAGTGAAAACTGTAATAATCACAGAATTCTTCAGATAAACGCCCAGATTGTTATGGGTGAATATACTAGTAAAGTTGGTCCATTCAAATTCCCGGGGGACAAACGTGAAGGCAGATTTTACAGTGGTAGCGTCACTCGCAAGCGCAATGGAAACCATATACAGAAAAGGAGAAGCCAGCAGAACGCCGACAATAATAAGAAAGAAATAAGAAATCACCTTATCCCGGGCAGAAGAATTAGTCATTGGCTTTTCCCTCCTCATAATGCACCCACAGCGCTGAAGATCTGAAGACGATCAAGGTCAATGCCATAATCATGATGAACAGCACCCAAGCAATTGACGAGGCATAGCCCATCTTATAGAACTGGAACGCATTCTGAAAGAGATAGGGCACAACCATCTGGCTTGAATTATCCGGACCTCCGGAAGTCACGATAAACACCTGGGCAAAGGTTTGAAGCGCACCGATAATTCCGGTAACCAGATTGAAGAAGATGACCGGTGTAAGCATAGGAAAGGTGATATGAAAAAAGGACTGTGTATTTCTGGCCCCATCGATGGAAGCCGCTTCATACATTTCTTGAGGAATTCCTTTCATTCCGGCCAGCAGCAAGACTACTCCGCCCCCCACTCCCCATAGCGACATGATGATCAGAGCAGGTTTGACCCAAGTAGGATCGAGGAGCCAGGCAGGACCCTGAATGCCAAAGATGCGCAGCGCTTTATTGATCAGCCCTTCTGTAGGTGCGAGAAGATGAACAAACAATAGAGAGCTGGCTACAACTGGCACGACAGAAGGAAGATAGAATAAAATCCGAAAGAACGTAATGCCTTTGATTTTCTTATTGAGATAATAGGCAATCCATAGGGAAATTGACATTCCCAGCGGTATGGAGATCAGCGCATAAAAGAAGGTATTCCCTACTGACTTCCAGAACAAGGGGTCATCCGTTAATAAGTTGATATAGTTTGCTAACCCGACAAAGTTCGGTGACTGGAACAGATCCCAGTCGGTAAAGCTCATATAAATGGAGAACAGGATGGGGCCAAGCGTAAGTCCAACAAAGCCGATTAACCACGGGGAAATGAACAAGTAGAACCATTTTCCGTCCCCTCTTCTCATTGCCAACCCTCCCTAGGCCTTAAGGACGAAAAGATGGGAGCTGGTTTTGTGTTTAACCCACGGACAGCCCCATCCTCCGTCTTTGCGCTAACGATCTATATAGATTGAACTAAAGTTTTACATTGAATTTTCTGTTATCACGGCTAATACTGTCCTATAACGTTCATGTCTTTAGTTCATTCTATCTATTTGTAGAGCTTTTCAAGTCCGCTCTGAATCTCGGTAACGGTATCATCCAATGATGCTTTGTTGTTGAAATATACGCCAAGCTTATCGTTGATGAGCTTCATCATTTCATTCCACTGCGGATTGAGGGGTTCTGCGTAGATCTTGGATTCACTGAATGCGGCCATGTTGATTTTCTTCCCGCCGTATTCCGCATTGAGGAATTTCTCACTGGATAACCCCGCCTTAGTAGCTGGAGCATCCTGCCCTTTCTCGATCATCGGCAGCTGAGCTTCCAGTGTGGTCAGGGCTTCTATGACTTTAAAAGCTTCTTCCTTGTGCTTGGAGGCGTTGGTGATCGTAAAGCCGTTGAAGAAGGCATTCGTCTCTCCCCAAATCGGCGCAATGTCCCAATTGATACCTTTCACCTTGGCTAGAGAGCCGATATTCCAGAATCCGGTAGTCTCCATAGCGATTTTTCCTTGAGCAAACAGCGGGTCGGCACCGATATTGCCCATATCTGCGATTTCTGTCGGTGTAGGGCCAGAACCATATTTAAAGGTCAAATCATTCAAGAATTGGAGGGCCTTGCGGACAGGCTCGCTGTCAAAGGTTGGCTTCCCACTCTCATCAAAGATGGACCCTTTATTTTGGTAGACCAACTGCATCCACTGCGGCCACCAGGTTCCGGGATAATAACCCCACTGTACGGTTTTGCCGTTCTCCTTCACCGTCAGCTTTTGGGCTGCTTCCAGCAGATCCTTCTGTGTCCAATCCTTGGTCGGATAAGCGACACCGGCTTTGTCGAATAAATCCTTGTTATAGAACAGTACCATAGCTCCTGCCCGGTCGGGCATGCCGTACTGCTTGCCATCATATTTCATAAGATTCGCTATATCGTCTGAATAACGCTCGGACATATTCACATGATTTGATTTGATCAGATCATCCAAGGGGATAATTTGATTTTTGGAGGCATAGGCCTGATAGTTCTCCGCAATCATCATGATATCGGGAGCCGTGCCGCCAGCAATCATGGTCTGGACCTTCTGGTCATAGTCCCCGGCGACAACATTCAGCTTGACATGAATATCAGGATATTTCTGCTTCACCACAGCCAGCCGTTCCTCGTAGATCTTCTTCTCGTCCTCGGAACCCCAGATGGTCATAGAGAGGTCCACTTTCTTCCCGCCATCGCCGGACTCTCCTGGTGAGGAACCCCCGCTTCCGCCGCAAGCCGTCAAACCAAACAACATTGCCAGAACTAATAATGAGATGACTGCAAAGTTTCTTTTCACACATAATCCCCCTCAGATTTAAGTTTAGGATCGAAAAGCAACTCACTGAAACCGATTTCATGAAACGGGTTTCATAACAGCTGAATTAAAAACCCGCTCCACGTTATGAAAGGGGTTTCATTCGCAATCATTATATGTTATGCTTCACAAAAATGTCAACGATTTCTTTTGGGATTAAACAGGCCGCTGAAGTGCATTAAAGCATTATTGTATTGCATAACGCTAGGAGATTCTTGATGGGCCTGTGCTTTGACGAACGATGAGCTCCGGGCGAAGAACGACTTGCTTCGGAGTCTTATTCTGATTAATCAGATCGTGCAGCACATCTACCGCTAGCTTTCCAAGCTGGTACGTATTCTGCGAAACCGTAGTCAGTTCGGGGATCACTGCACTTGCAAGCGGTGTATTGTCAAAGCCTACGATCGATATGTCTTTCGGTATGGACAAACCATGCTCAATGGCGGCCTTCATCGCACCGATCGCTGTGTAGTCATTCACGCAAACGACGGCACTAGGCGGAGTGTCCTGCTTAAGCAACTGAGACATCAGCTGCTTGCCGGTCTCGATGGAGAAATCACCTAGTAAGATCCGTTCTTTTTTAAGCTCCAATCCATGCTCCTTGAGTTTTTTCTGAATGGCTCTTACTTTAACCATGGTGGTCGCCATTTTCTGCAGCCCGCCAACGAAGGCAAATTCCCGATGCCCTAATTCCAGCAGATGTTCTGCAGCCAAGGCAGCTCCCTTTGCCTCATCCGTGTAAATCCTGTGCAAGCCGCTCCTTGGAAGATTCCCATTGACTAGCACGATCGGCAGATGCCTGCCAAGCTCAATCAACTCCTGAGCCATCTCCTCAGGACAATTCTGGAGATTGATCCTCCCTCCCAGAAAGATCATGCCGTCAACCCGTTTCTCGCGGAGGATAGACAGATACTGCGACTCCCTTTCATGATCTCCTCCAGTATTGCATAGAAAAAAAGTATATCCCTTGTCCCTGGCTTCATTCTCCGCCCCCCAAAACACCTCTGGGAAGAACGGATTCGTAATATCAGGCAGGATAATCGCGATGGTTCCGGTCTCTTTCTTGATCAGACTGCGAGCAAGCGCATTGGGCTGGAACTGATGCTTCTCGATGACCGCCATAACCTTCTCGCGCGTGCTGGCCCGGACAGGAGCCGTATCGTTCAAAACCCGCGAAACTGTAGCTACAGAAACATTCGCCTCTTTCGCAATATCATAAATAGTGACAGGTGTCATGGAATAAAACCTACCTCTTTCCGAAATCTTGTAGTTAATCATATCAGATAACTAACATAGATGAAATGGGTTTCATTTATTCAACAACCAATTCCGCAATATTATCGCATGATTGTTAACAGGATCTTTAGCTGCATATACTAGCGTCACCTTCTGGTCCGCTCCTAAATCTCGAATTTTCGCTGCCAATGATGAAGCGGCCTCCCCCTGTTCCAGCTCCTGAATATAAAGTTCCGTGAAATTGTTGAACCGCTCTGGATCGTGCCCGAACCATTTGCGAAGCCCAGGACTCGGAGCAATGTCCTTCATCCATTCATGGATCATGGCCCGCTCTTTCGCTACGCCCCGCGGCCACAACCGGTCAACCAGAACACGGTACCCATCCTCCGGATCATAGGGCTCATACACCCGCTTAATAACCAAGTTCTCTTCAGCTATATGGCTCATGCTTAAGCGCACCTCCTCTCTAACTTCATTAAAGCATTTGTCAAAAATGATCTGCTCCTGCAACCTTATTAATACAGAGTCCGCCAAAGATAAAACGTGGCATACGCCTCCCATCCCTTCCATGCAGAGAATAGATGGCGCAATTCGGCGGCTGATGGCTTCTGGGAGAGCCCAAGCAGCTCTCTTACCGCATTATGCAGACCTGCATCCCCAATCGGGAAGGCACTCTGATCTCCAAGACACCTCATGCGGACATAATGAGCCGTCCACGGACCAATTCCACGGATTGCCAGCAGCCGCTTCTCTACCAGATCCATCTCACCCATAGCGAGCAAGCCTTCGCGGGACAGTTCGCCCTCTACCATCATCCGGGCAATTTCAAGAATGGTTGCGCTCTTCATCCGACTAAGCTTCATGCTGGCCAGCTCCTCCAAGCTTGCTGTAAGAAGCTGCTCTGGAGCTGGGAAGCAGCGAAAGATCCTTCCCTCCCACTCCAAACTGTCCCCGAAAGCCTCCGTAACTCTCCTCTTCATCGTGTAGGCGAAGGATAGATTGACCTGCTGGCCCAGCACAGCCCAACAGAGTGCTTCGAACAAGTCAGGAATCCGAATGATCCGCAGCCCGTAAAAGCGCTGAACAACACCTTTCAAGTTCTCATCCTTGCCAGCGAGGTAATAAAACGGCAGTATATCCCGCTCCAGATCGAACCATTCCCGAATATACGTGTGCGCTTCCTCCTGCTCCTCCGTTGTAAGCGGCCCTCCGGTTAGGACCTTGACTTCCAGTGCATGATCCTGGGGGCTTTGTATAGAAACGAGTACATGACGTCCACCAACATGCAGCAGCTTCTGGATGCTGTCCCCTTGGATTTCATACAGGCATTCTTGGGTTGAGCGGGCAAAATAGTCCAAGCAGGGAGCAAACCGAAACAGCTCAGGAGTCTTGATCTCAAAACTGGAACCGGACATGTCCAGCGGCTTCAACATGATTCACCCCTTCCAAGTGCAGCAGTCTCTCCTTCATCTGCAATCCTCCGCGGTATCCGACGAGCGTGCTGTTTGAACCAACCACCCGATGACACGGGACGATCACTGGCACCGGGTTCGCACCGTTAGCCGTTCCTACAGCCCGAACAGCTCGCGGACGCCCGATAAATTCCGCAACCTCCCTGTAGGTGCAAACTGCACCATAAGGAATTCGCCGCAGAGCTGACCATACCTCTCGCTGGAATTCCGTTCCGCTTCCCAGGTCCAGAGGAATGGAATCGAAGGAAATATGCTGGCCGGCAAAATACTTTTCTAGCAATGCCAGCACGCCGAATGTCTCGAAAACTTCATCACTTTGCTTGAATTCGGCATGAGGGAAATAGCGGCGAATCCCGATGACCGCAGTGTCAAAATCCATGTGAGGATAGACCACCCGGCAAATGCCCTTATTGGTAGCAAAGAGTGTCCATTGCTCTTCAACCCTCCCGAACCTTGTCCAATATAGGTCGGTTGAATGATTCATGATTCATCTGCTCCTCTCCACTTCATGTCACGATATTCAGCGGGCGTCACTGCACAAGCTTGTTTGAACCAGGCGGAAAAATGTGCTGCGCTTGTGTACCCTACGCTCCGTCCAATCTCGGCTATGGAATTAGCACCCGAACGAAGCAGGCATTTCGTTTGCTCTAAGCGTAGCTCTCGCAAATGATCAGCAGGGCTGTACCCTCTAACGCGCTTATATACACGCATGAGATGATAAGGGCTGACAGAAAGCTCGGACGCTAATACGCGAAGCGTAACAGAACGGTCTAAGCGTTCCTGAAGAAGCTCATCCACCTTATTGGCAAGCTGTTCATCAGGCCCTCCCCTGCCGGGAACTTCTGGTCTGCAGCGCTTGCATGGCCTAAACCCGGCCTTCACCGCATCCTCAACAGAGGTCATAAAAATCACGTTTTGCGGATATGGCGTTCGAGCACGGCAGGAAGGCCTGCAAAAGATTTTAGTTGTTTTCACACAAGTATAATAAATCCCGTCATAGGTGCTATCCTTCTTCATCACCGTGGAGTAAATTTGGTCAAACTGCTTTTGATCCATATTCTTCGCCTCCTAACGGACAGTATAGCCCTTACTCACTGGAGCTTAAAGGGATTGATACTACGATAGCAACATTTCGATAGTCATTACCATCTATTGCATAATTTTAATTGTCCTTCTACAATACATTGTGGGCCGCCTATTGTATATCAAGCAAGTCCCCTCGCATAAAATAACGGTAAGGCTTTCGATTTACGATTTATACTGAGGAATGGACAGTCAGCAAATAAGCAACGATGAAGGGAGTGAGACAAAGCCTTGGCATGCTAGAGAAGAAATTCCGTTTAGGATATTCAGCTCTTAGGAGGCATGTAAAATGAACAAGCTTGCTGTGTGTACACTTTTGATGCTTATCATCTCGATGTTAGGTGTATTTACTTTAACATCGCCCGTTCACGCCGAAAGTAAAACAGTGAATGTTACCGCTCATAACGGACAGCTTTTAAACTTAAATGAAAACGCTTACTATGTGGACAGCACCCTTCCTGCGAGCGATACCGCTAACTTTCAGTTCAGAACGATCCATGAAGCTGTCAAAGCCGCAAGCAGCGGGGCAGAGCAGCGGCCTATGGTCATCTATATCGAGCCGGATGTATATCCTATGAATGGCACGCTCACAGACCGCGGGCTCTATATTGATAAAGACTGGGTCAGCTTGATCGGGTTGTCCACGGATGCTATAGACGTTGTGCTTGCCGACCATCGCGGACATACCCTTGGAGCAGAAAGCCCCACGGGATCTGGTTCTTCCCCGGCTGAGACTCTTTATGTGACAGGCACAGGCTTTCATGCAGAGAATTTGACGATCGGAAACTATACGAATGTACCTTTGATCTATCCCAAAAACCCCTCTAAAAATCAAGAAAAACGTTCCTCCACAATTACACAAGCCTATGCTATTGGAGCTTCAAATCCGAATAAAGTTCTGGATCAATATTCGTTCAAGAATGTTCGGTTTATCAGCATGCTGGATACGTTAGCACTTGGAGAGGTGCAGCGGGCTTATTTTGAATACTGCTATGTACAAGGTACGGACGACTTTATGGGCGGTGGCTCCATCCATGTGATGAAGAATACGGTTTTGCACAGCTATACGAGCAAGCCTATTTTTGCAGCCGGGACCCAGGGCATGGCTTTTATTGACTGTACATGGGAAATTGATTTTGAAGATCCACAGGATTTAACCTTAGCTAAGAACGCCTCAACCTTATATCTGATCAACAACACCTTTGTCGATCTCACAGGAAATCTTAAATCCATACATTGGGCTCCTTATCCCTCCAGCCATATTCAATCCTACGCTTACAACAACACCCTGAATGGAAAGCGGCTTTCCATTCTGCCTAATGAGTACGGCCAGGAACTATCGCAAACGCAAGCCAAAGCCTATACCGCCTTCCGTTTACTTCAAGGAAACGACGGCTGGAACCCGGCGAAGGAGCAGGCTGTTCATGCATCGGCTATCCAAAACCCTCCACTGAATATCAGCATGATCAAATCAGCTGAAGTTCGTACTGGGGAGGCTGGTATCGAATTAACAGCTTCTGTATTCCCTTCCACTGCACACGCTGATCTCACTTGGTCTGTCAGCAGTAAGGATGCTGTACTGAGCAGTATGCGCGGAAATAAAGTTACCGTAAAAGGCAACTATACCGGTGAGAAGCCTGTCAGTGTTACTGTGTCAGCAACTGCAGCAAGTGGAATATCGAACCAGACTGTAGTCAAGGTTTATCCTCCTCAGCTTCCTCCCCCGTCCTTCATCAAACAGCCATTCATACAGAAAGCTAAGGACGGCAAGCTCAAGCTGGACTATACACTTGGCTTAACCTATGAAAAAGGGGTCAGAGCTGATGAATCCATCATTACCTGGTATCGTGTTAACGACAAGAAAGGCACAAACCCGGTAGAGATCGCCGTCTCCCGTCAGGATCAGCCCTTGACCTCATACACCTTAACATCAGGTGATGAAGGACATTATATTATGGCTGCGATTTCCCCTAAGCATCTTAGGAGTAAGCCGGGAGAACCCGTCAAGGTATTCAGTGAAAGGGCCGTTTCACTGGATGATCTTCCGGGCAAAGAAAAGGACAAATACAGCATCAGCACCACCTTCGCTAATTTTCCTGCAAGCTGGCAGCCTAACATCATGAAAGGAACCTGGACAGTAGACACCTATTATCCTCTGGATCAAAAGACAAAATGGATCCCTGCCAAGGAGAGCCCCTGGAAGTATGCTTCGGGCATCAACGGCGCAGCGGATCAGCAAGGACTGTTGACCACCGGGCGGGGCGCTAGACTGCTGTATACACAAGAAGGTAAGTTCGGGGACATGTCCCTTAAGGTCAAACTGAATCCAGAGAAGACTGCAGCACAGGGATTTGGCAGTCCGAACGGACAATATCTGGAGATTTATATTAAGTATGACACGAATTCCAAGACCGGGTATGCGCTCAGAATAGAACGTACAACCAAGTACGGATTCGCCACGGATTTCACTCTATATGAGTATGTGAACGGTGTTGGACATCCCATTAGCGAGGCGCAGTCTACCACGGCCTTTAACCCGGAATGTACCATTGAGCTAGCTGTGACAAGTAACGTGCTGTCTGCGGAAGCCGTCACGACATCTAAGCAAACCAGCGAGCAGATACAGGCAAATCTTCCGAATCACGCCTCCATCTCTGCACCGATCAAGAGCAATGATTACGGCGGTTTTGGCATCCAGCATACAGGCACCGTAAGCGAAGGAAATCGGACTCAAATTGTTGGCTTAACGGCGCATTATAAATAAATTTAATTCGAACAGGCCGCCGGGATTGACCGGCAGCCTGTTCATTCTGAACCCTATTTACAGTGTAGTATGCCCCGCATCATATTCGCTGGAAAGTTCCTTCAGCGATTTGATTTTACCATGGGAATGCTGCTCTTGCTTGCGTGATTTCCACGCAGCTTCTCGTCTCCGCTTTTGCTGAGTCATTTGAAGTAGCCTCCTTATGGATTGCGATTTAATACTACAGGTTTAGCTTGCTAAAAGTTCCAGTATTTCATGCAGACGAACCGACATTTTGCTGCGTTAGCTCGCCCTGCCACAGCAGTTGCATCTCTTCACAGCTTTCGAGCAGCTCGGTCAAGCTCCCTTCTGCTTCAATCCGCCCGTCTTTGAGCACAATAATATGATCTGCTCTGCTGAGGGCAGCCCGTCTATGAGAAACCGCTATACAAGTAACATCCTGCTCCTCGAAGAGACCTTCCCAGACCTGCTGCTCTGTCTCTACATCCAGAGCGCTTGACAGGTCATCAAATAGGAGCAGATCCGCCCCAGTCATCAGCATTCTGGCTGTCGCCGCACGCTGGATTTGCCCGCCGGACAGCATGACTCCTCTTGGGCCTACAAAGGTATCCAGCCCATGTTCGAGATCATGAATGTCCTTCTCCATCACCGCCAGACGTATCGACTTGTCGAGATTTTCCTTCACATTTGTCTTCTTCCCCTGGACAATATTCTCCTGCAGCGTATCACTGAACAGTCTGGGTACTTGAGGCGTGTATGCCGCGTAAGGCGGCTTTAAGAAGGCTGCCGGATCAATCTCCTGCCCATTCCAGCAGATGCTTCCGCCCTGCTTAGGCAGCAGTCCCAGCAGAACGCGCATCAGGGTCGACTTTCCTGACCCGATCCGGCCGGTAATGACAAGAAACTGACCGCGCTTTAGTTGAAAACTGATCTCCTGTATCCCTTTATCTGTGTTCGGATATTGATATGTTAAGCCGCTAACCTCAAGTTCTCTGAGCTTCTGCTTAAGATCTCTCGGGAGCTCCTCGGGTTCCGGAGGGTCTTCATGCAGATAAATTTCTCTGAAATCCATGATCCGATCTTCTTCCCCAGGCCGGAACAGCGCCCGCATCCGGTCGAAGGAGACTTTTAACCGCTTATGTTGAAATATCATATAGCCAAACAAGGAGATACTGTACCCGATATTCACCAGATATGAAGTAAAGAGAGCAAAATCACCCACCGTGAAATGTCCTGCTCTCATCTCGGCGGCACACATCAACAGAATGAGTCCGGTGCAAATGCTGAGCACATGCTGGTTCAGCGATCGCATCCACTGCTTAAACAGGTTATCCTTCAGTGCCGCCAGACGCCGCTCCTCATTAAGCTTGACAAAGCGCGAGTGCACATGCTCTTCCGCCTGTCCCAGCTTCAATGCTTGGACAGCCCCGAAGGTTTCCGCAATAAAGCTCGTTATTCGTCCGGTGGCTTCCCGGTTTTTCTGTCCATAACGCCGTGCCCGATTGCCCGAAAAATTATTAAGCAATGTCACCACTACAAGCGGCAGGACGGCAACCAGTGTTATTTTCCAGTTAATACTTCCCATAATAGAGATAGATACGATGGCAAATACAAGACGTCCCCAGAAATCAGTCCAGGATTCCATCACCTCGATGACTTCGTCTATGTCATCACGGAACCTGCTCATCGCCTCGCCCGGCGAAGCGGGAAGATTGCGGCCAGGCCACCGCATAATCCCCGCCAGCATATTCGTGCGGAGAATGGCTTCAATATGATAGATGTAAGTAATCCAGGTGTAAAATGCTCCAAAAAAGACTCCAACTCTGGAGATTCGGATCAGGGCTATAAAGATTAGTGGCACTGCTAGCCACATGTAGTCATGGGAGCTTCCCGTAACCCGGTCGAAAAACCACTGCATGCCTATGCCAATGGCCAGCGGCAAAGAGTGGAAAATGCACCAAAGCAAGCCATTGATTAAATACAGAGATATTCTGAATTGAAAGATACGTTTAATAAAGCCGATTACCGTCATGCCAGTTCCTCCTCTCTGCCTGTAGTACGTAATCTGGCATAATGTGAATCCGGATCGGAAGCCAGCGCCTCTCGATCTCCAAACTCCACCATTTTTCCGTCGCTGAGCACCAGAATTTTATCAACCTGGTCAAGGGTTGCGAGCCTGTGCGCAATAATAATTCCTGTACACTGATTCATCAGCTGGTTAACGGCTGTCTGAAGCATCTGTTCTGTAGCTGCATCCAGCCTTGAAGAAGGTTCATCCAGAATAACCAAGCTTGGTTCAGTAAGAAATACGCGGGTGAGGGCGAAGAGCTGTGCTTCCCCTGCAGATAATGAGGCTCCTCCTGCAGCTAGGTAAGTATCCAATCCATGCGGCTGTGATTCAATCCACCCGAGCAGGCCTAATCTAGCTGTTGTCTCTCTTATAAAACCATCCGAGATTTCCGGATTGAACAAGGTTAGATTGTCCCTTAGTGTCCCGTCAAACAATTGGACATCCTGGGTCACCATCCCTACCCGCCGGTAAAGCGCAGGCAATGTGAGCTGAGTGATGTCTACCCCGCCAACGCGGATCTCCCCGCTTTGAATATTGTACAATCTTAAGAGTGCACGGCTAAGGCTGGATTTACCGCTGCCAGTCCGCCCGATGATGCCTAGACGTTCGCCAGGCTTAATGGCAAAGCTGATATCCTGTAGCACCGGTTTGTCCGGAGTATAGCTGAAATGAACATGATCAAATTCGAGACCAAGCGCCCCTGCGGGCAGCTGTTCCTGTTCACCATTAACAATTTCACTGCTTAAAGACAACAGTTCTCTGGAGCGAAGCATACCGGATTTTGCCTTTTGAAATTCCTGAACCTGATCACCCAGCATCTCAATCGGGTCGTTCAGCATCTGCGTGTACTGATAGATAAGATACAAGGTGCCCAGGCTGATAGTACCCGCCAAATAATAGCGAACACCAAGCAGCAGAACAGCCGTAACAGCAATGGCAAACAGAACCACCGTTGTATTCCAGGGAATCACTCTAAGCATCCATGCTCTTCTGCCTTTAAGGAACACTTGGCGCATCACACGATAGAATCGGTTCATCACATACGAGACATGCCCATTGGCCTGAACATCTTCTATGCCAGCAATGCGCTCTTCGATGAGCCCAAACAGGGACGCTCTAGCTTCCCGTTCTTTCTTAGAGGAAGTTACGCCAAGATTACGAATCAGCACCATAAATAAGATGGACAGAATTGTAAAGGCAGTCATCACCATGGCGATCGGAAAGTTCACGGTGAACATATATCCGAGGATCCCAGCTAACAGCACAAAGCTGCCGATGACCTGAACAATAAACATCGCAAAAAAGTTCGATATCCCCGTCACATCGCCATCCACACGCTCAATCATCTCTCCTGGGTTTTTTCTATTATGAAAACGCATATCGAGGCGCAAACAATGCTTCAGCAGGTCAGCCCGAAGTCGGTTGGTCGCCCGCCAGGAAACATCGTTACCCAAATAACTCACTGCAACGGTAAGCAATTGATTCACCACAGCAACAACCAAATATGTGCCGGCTATCTGAATCAGACTCATCACAACACCGCCGCTGGCTGCCGTATCAATAAATCGTTGAATCAGCTGCGGACTCAGCAGCTGAAGGCCTGTTGAAGACAACAGTAGAGCTAGAAGCAGCAGCAGCCGGCCCTTAACAGGCCTGAGATACTGAAGCAGCCAGCCCATAGACTTTTTTTCTTGTTTGGGCAAAATGCCCACCCCCACCCTATCCGATGATTTATATTTTTAGACATCTGAAACACCCATTCATTCCCAGTCTACACGATCGAAGAGATAGAGCACAGATAAAAAATAATTATAATAGCAAATTGCTTATTTCGTTGTTCCAGGTCTGACTGCAGTCAGGTATCTTCCTGATACTGGATTAAAGTGAATGTTATGTATATAATCACAAATGAAATGGAGGCGCTGTATTTAGATGGAGTCTATAGGAATCGGACTAAAACTATTTATGTTAATAATAGTTATTTCACTATTCTTTGCTTGGGTAGGTTTTCTTGTCAAAAAATATCTAAGTGATTTTTTTGATAAAATTATAGTGAAAATATATTCTTCAATTAAAAAAACTTTCAAAAAAAAGGACTGATCCTATTGTAGGAGTCCCCAACAGTAGCGTATCGGTAACATAAACCAGACAGCTGCAAGTCCTTGGAGGTATATTCAAAGCTCGCAATCACCGAAGCACAAAGCGAGTATAACGAGATTATCAACAAATTTACATGTATAACCCGTGCGTTTGCACTCGGTGACAGCAACGCTAGCTCCATCACGAAGATCACTCTTCCGCCATGATACGCTCGGGTACTTTTTCACCCTGGGGAGAGCTCAGGCGCGGCTTCAGCATACCACCAAATTTAAAAACCAATATCCCGCTAATCAGAACCAGAACGCCGGCGAGCTGCTTAAAGCTAAAGGGAACCTTCTCCAGACCCATCCAGCCAAGAGAATCCCACAGCAGGGCAAAAAAGAGCTGGGAGCTCATCACGATCGAGATGGTATAGGTTGGACCAAGCCGTTTCATACCGTTCACCATACAAACAACGACGCCAACACCGACAATGCCGCTGAACCAGAACCATGGCTGCATATGTTCCAAGTGGAAGAGGCTTTTCCCCTCAAATATTAGACCCAGAACAAACGAAGCCAGAAAGCCCAGCAGCAGCACTAATGTCGTTGTAGGCCAAGAGCCTACGCGTTCATTTACCCTGCTATTGAATATATTTTGCAAGCCGACCAAAGAACCGGCAAGTAATGCAAATAGTATACCGAATATCATGTTTTCCTATCTCCTTTGCTAAAACTTCAAAATTACAATTCCTATAATCATAAGCCCAATCCCAATGAACTGGGGCAGCTGCATCTTTTGCTTGATGACGCCAAACCATCCTTTGCTGTCGATTAGAAATGTAATACTTAGCTGCGCGATCAGCGCAGCGGACACCGTCAGGGTCACTCCAATTTGGTGGACGGCCGTCACGTTGCTTGAAATGATGATTGCCGCCAGAGCGCCGCTCCCCAAATATAGAGGCTTTACCTGCTTGAACCCCTGCCACTTGACTTTGCGTACAAACAGCAGAATGAGAAGTGCAGTTATAAAGCCCGTAAATTGGGTAATGGTTGCTGCCTGCCAAGTGCCAATGCTCTGGCTGATGCGGGAGTTCGCCACGCTTTGCAGTGTCACAAAGAATCCCGCCATAAATGCAAATATCAAACCTTTCATGAAGTTCTCCCCCTACATTTTCTAGTTAGTCTTATTAAAAGGGACCCGCAGCCTTATGAGAAGGACATATGTCCGCAAATACGAAGAGAGCCTGCATGACTGCAGGCTCCATTCGTCACTACTTACTTCACCTTCTTATACTCTGCTTGCTGCTGCTCGTAAATCTCATAGAAGTCCTCCCAAACTATGAGCTTTGTGGGAAATTTAAACCGCTTGAATGAGATGGTGTAAAATAAGAGTTGAACGCGAACCGCCCCCCTTCTCCTTGTTTACGCCCCTTTTTTGATAGCGATTTCAATAATGAATAGGATAATCATAGCATTGGACAATTATAGATGTTAATCCACCTTATGGAGTGAATACATGAAGCAGCCTCACCTGAGACTGCTTCATGTATTCCATAAGATCATGTTCCACAATAGGTGCGGTAAGGCCGATTGCCTGGTACTGGCAGCGAGCAGAATTCCTCCTGCTCTTCGCTGTAGGCAAACGGATTCGAAAGAACGGTAAGGAGCTTATCCAGCTTGCTGAAATCCCCTTGAATCGTCGCCCCCTCAAGTGCTTCTTCGACCCTGTGGTTACGCGCAATGACTGCAGGATTGCTGCGCTGCATTAGCGCGCGGGAATCCTCTTCCGATTCAGCCTGTCTGCCGAGCCGATCCTTCCATCGCTTGTCCCATGCAGCAAATTCAGAAGAATCGAACAGATCAGAATCGCTCAATTGGTTTAAGGTTAATAAACGGAATGTGTTCGTATAATCCGCTTTGTACTTTTTCATCATCCCCAGAAGCTTTCCCATCAAGCTTTCGTCTTCGTCCTCTGTGTTAAATATTCCTAATTTGGACCTCATTCCAGCCATATACTGGTGATGATAAATTTCCCCATAACCTTCTAACTGCTGTTCCGCAAGTCGAACAGCTTCTTCCGGGTCCTCATGCAGCAGGGGCAGTAGGCTTTCTGCGAATCTGGCCAGATTCCAGGCAGCGATATTTGGCTGATTTCCGAAGGCGTATCTCCCTTGCGTATCAATGGAGCTGAAAACGGTATTCGGATCATAAGTATCCATAAATGCACAGGGACCGTAATCAATGGTCTCTCCGCTAATGGTCATATTATCCGTATTCATCACGCCATGGATAAAGCCCACAAGCTGCCACTTGGCAATCAAGCTTGCCTGGCGCTGAATAACTGCTTGCAGCAGCTGTACATATCGCTCCGCATTCTCCTTAAATTCAGGATAGTGTCTTGCTATTGCATAATCCGCAAGACTCCGAAGCTCTTCTATATTTCCTCTGCTTGCAGCATATTGGAAGGTGCCCACCCGCAAGTGGCTTGCAGCCACACGTGTTAAGATCGCTCCTGGAAGCATCGTCTCCCGGACAATAGATTCTCCTGTGGTTACTACGGCAAGGCTGCGGGTCGTAGGAATGCCCAAGGCGTGCATAGCTTCGCTGATGATATACTCGCGCAGCATGGGGCCGAGTGCCGCCCTCCCATCTCCCCCTCGGGAATAAGGGGTTCTTCCTGAGCCCTTAAGCTGAATGTCTAGACGTTCTCCGTCTGGAGTGATGTGCTCACCAAGCAGCATCGCCCGGCCGTCACCGAGCATCGTGAAATAGCCGAATTGATGTCCGGCGTATGCTTGAGCCAGCGGTACGCCTCCTTTGGGAATTTGGTTGCCCGCGAAAACTTCCACCGCAGCTTGTCCTTTCAGCTCTGATTTATCTAATCCCAGTGCTTCAGCCAAATTCTCATTTAATCTGACCAGCTTTGGTGAACGGACAGGTTTGGGTTCAACGATGGAATAAAATGATTCAGGCAAGTGAACATAAGTATTATTGAAATTCCATTTCATCCGGTATGCCGAGTCTCCCTTCTTACTACACTGATCCATCTATCAACTGAATTGCCTAGGGCCCTGACTTCGTTCCAATCTTAGCTCTTAAGATTTGCTAATAACACTTAATTATACCCTTTTTATGGCGAGATGGCTCCCGATATACCTAAAAACCCACCACCCTTAGAGGCTGGCGGGTTGAAAAATACTCCAAGACAAGGGAGGAGCCCGAACTATCTCCATTCTTATTTATTCACATAAGCGATATCCTGCAGGATACTGACCATCTGTAAGCATAGACGATATGTATAAGACACAGCAGATACAGCGGGAACAGTATGCCATGAATCACTATGCGCTAAATCCTAATGAGTAAGAATAGGAATTAGTTGATTTTGTAAAAATCCGGTCTAGCTTTTTCTTGCGGCAGCAACACTTTCATCTCTTCCATGTCAAATGCTCCAACAGAAAACGTATGCCATTCATTGGCTTGTGGAGAACCAAACGTCATTTCTATAGTCCTATCAGTTGTATCAAATATCATAGAGCGTAGCGTACCAAAAAATTCTCTATAATAATGACAACAAAGCCCATTTGGATACGATGTTGAAAGCAGTTCCTTTATATTTTTTTTTGAAATTTGTTTATTTCTCTCAAACAGACTAACAATCCTGTCATTGCGGATTACAGAGTTTTCAATGAGCACTTTTTCATAAGGCTTTATATCATCCAATAGCACATGATTTGTGGAACTAAGGTATGCTTCATCATGGTTTTCGTCCAAAATTTTGTAAGCCTTATGACCATCAACACATTGAAGTAATGCTATTTTATTATGCCTATCAGCCAACATCAAATTAATGTTATAACCAATGGGTGCATCCATGGTCCATTTAATTGCTTCATCTACATTTTTGCAGTTTTCAAGTATGCTGCGAACAACTATCCAAAAACTGAATCCTGTGACTCCTGCTCTTTGGCCACCCTCAAAATTGCCGACAGGTAAACCATTAGACGCCTTACACACCGCAAGACCGTGTTCATTCATTCCATCACATCTACCGAATAAATTTAAGGTAGAGCCAATATAGCGATATTTCCCCTTAATCTCAGTAAAAGCAAAGCACATTTCTTCCATTTTATCATTGAAGTCATAATTTCTTGCCATTAAAGTATGCCCGCTTTCGGTTTTTTTCGGTAATGCCGCCATTAAGCTACACCCTCGTTCCAAATAGGTCATTGCATAAAAAAGCATCTGTTCTTTGGAAACACCAATCGTATCTGAAAAACCTTCGATTTCCTCATTGATACCTTGACAATAACAATCCAATAAAGAGGAAATTTCAATAAATTTGTCATGTGGATAGGCATTGGGGGGAAGTAATACTTTCTGTAATAAATCAGGCTTGGATAAAATCCATTTTCCTAATTGCGTCCCTACTTCATAACTTGTCCCTACTAAATTTTTAAAATAAACCCTGCTTTCTTCCATTTATGCCACCGTTCCTTTCACAAATATTATAAATCTAGTTAGATCCTTGAACTTGATGTTTTTTGCTGTTTACTAAACTTCAGCCCTAAGATTCACTAACAGCACTTAATTATGCCCTTTTATGGCGCGGTGGCTCCCGCTATACAGAAGAACCCGCTCTCCTTTAGAAGGAGGCGGGTTCGGACAAGCATGGCTATCTCCATCCTTTTTTATTCAAATAAGCAGTAAATATAAAAGTGCCAAAAGGCAGAAAACCAACCAAAAAACCCACAATCCAGCGGAATGTTGACCATCTGTTAGCATAGGCGATATATATAAGACACAGCAGATACAACGGGAACAGTATGCCATGAATCATCCCGACAATCTTAACAGCATCTGGATGATCTGACCAGAATCAGAAAAGAGAGCCCTTCCAGCCAGCCGGAAAGCTTAAACCTACCTACCATCGAAAATCCAAATTTTGATTTTAGCCTCAAATTACAAGTTTTGATATGGCCTGTAACGATCTTTAAACCTATGTATTTAAAGATTAGGGTTTACTTATCTATATAATTATTATATAATGGCGTTTATTATCCATTTAAAATTTTTAATATCTTGCATGACTCGGAGGAGCCTGTCACCAAGGGAGTGCTGTGCGCAATTGCACAGTGCTGCCTTGGTGGCAGGCTTTTTTGCATCCTTTTGCAAATCCTCAGCACACTATTCATAAAATTGGAGGGCGATCTTTGGTGTTAATTCTTGAATTAGCCATTATTTTACTTGCATCCAAGCTGGCAGGAGATCTAAGTGTACGATTGAAGCAGCCCGCTGTTCTGGGAAAACTGTTAATCGGAATCGTCTTAGGCCCAGCCGTTATGGGCTTTATTACCGGTACGGACATTCTTGAAGAAATCAGCCAAATCGGTGTAATTATGCTGATGTTTATTGCCGGTCTGGAAACCGATATGGATGAGTTCAAAAGAACGGGGAAAGCTTCGTCTTATGTGGGAATCGCAGGAATCCTTGCTCCCTTTGGGTTAGGCTATCTTGCAGGAATCATTTTAAATATGCCTATGTTTGAATCCATCTTTCTAGGTCTGCTGCTGTCTGCAACCAGTGTAAGTATCTCGGTACAGGCGCTTAAGGAAATGGGTAAACTCAAAACCCGCGAAGGAACCACAATCCTCGGGGCAGCTGTGATCGACGATGTGCTGGTGATCATCATTCTAGCCTTCGTCATGAGCCTGACTGGCGGCGATGTACATCTGGGAATGGTGCTGATCAAAAAAGTTGCCTTCTTCGTGATCGCGATTCTGCTGGCATGGAAAGTTGTGCCTTGGGTACTCCGAAAGTTTGCCCCACTCCGTGTTTCGGAGACTGTCATTTCAGCAGCCTTAATCATCTGCTTCTTCTTTGCCTATTTAGCAGAATATACAGGGGTGGCCGCTATAATTGGAGCTTATATAGCTGGGGTTGCCATAAGCCTCACCCATTATAGACACGAGGTCACCGAGAAGGTTGAAACGATTGGTTATGCGGTGTTCGTTCCCGTCTTTTTCACCACCATCGGTGTCAAGGTCGATTTTGCCGGCATATCAACCCAAGTTTGGCTTATCCTTGGCCTTAGTATCTTAGCGATTGCTACCAAACTACTCGGATCAGCACTCGGAGCCAAGGCTGCCGGATTCGGATGGCGGAGCGCACTCGGCATCGGCGCTGCCAGGTCTCTCGCGGAGAAGTCGCGCTGATTATCGCGGCGATTGGTCAAGAGGCGAACCTGCTTCAGGAGGAGATGTTCGCGGTCATCGTCATTGTAGTCTTGATCACAACGATTGTTACACCGCCGATGATGAAACTCTTTTTTGGTCAAGAGACGAAAAAAACAAAGCCTTTAAGACGTAAATTGCACAGGTAGTAGAACAGCAAAAAGGCAGTTCGCATCATTTAGCACTGATTGCGAACTGCCTTTACTATTTACTGAAGCCATTTCTCTTCGGTATCCTGTTTTTCTCTATTTGTTAATTCATTAAATAGGGTCTTCGATTGGTCTTCATTCTTCCCGCCTATGCTGCTGCTGGCCGAACTCTCCATACTTGAAGGATTCAAATAAAGCTCCAGCATGTTTCTCAGCTGTTTTAAGGTGACAGGCTTGGCTTCCTCAGTTAATTCATAGCCCAGCTGCCCATTGGATTCAATAGTTGCGGTCTTTACATCTTCAATTTTCTGGATGCCTGCTTGCCTCAGCTTCATCTCCAGCTGATCTACCGTCAGCCTAAGCCGCTTAAGGGTCTGGGTCTGCAGCTGCCCGTTCTGAATAACAACAAGTGCCCTGCTGCGCATGAACTGCTCGAACCCATTCCACTTAAGCTGCACAGCTTCAATAATGAGGAGAAGGACAACAAAGGTGCTGGCGGCGATTAAAGCCATCCAGATGCTTCGGTCCGCGATGGGTTGCACGATCACGGTTCCAATAGACACCATGATTACCGTTGTGGGAATGGTCATTTGTGAAATGGATTTTCTGCCGGCGAGCCTAAGAAGCAGCATACCTGCAATTATCACGACCAGGGATTTCCACACCTCATTCCAAACATCCTGCCAGCTCAACTGTTCTCACATCCTACGTTGTTTAGTCGTATTATGTGATTTTGCTGCGTCATTATTCACCCTACGAATCTTGAGCTCTGGGACCAAGCTCTAAATCGATATATAAGTACTCAGTCAAAAGATAGGAGAGTGTAGACTCTGCTCCCCGATTGAGATTAGGTCCTGTTAGCGTCAGTCCGTCACAGCAGCTGCCATCTTCAGCATCTGCCAACGCCCTACGACAGTCGTTCTCACCGTAGAACCAATCTCGACACCTACCAATGAGCTGGGCATCTTCTTCACGCTTCTCAAGCCGATAGGCTTCGCGGGCAGCGAGCGCAAGCTTGAAGACCTCTAACGGTTGCTGGTCCCACTGGCTCATATGCTCAGCTGTTGCCCACCTCTCGTTACCGATAGGCCGAATCCAGCCTTCAGGTGCCGTCATCTTTGAAGCCAGAAAATCCATAGACTCCCGGGCAACTCGAAAGGCTTCTGCATTTCCAGTGACTTGATAAGCATTGAACAGGGCCCACGGCAGTAAGCCGTTGCCATAGGTTAACTTCTCCTCGAACCAGCACCAGTCAGGAGAAGACGCTTGGCCGTACCAATTGAGCAGCTGCTGCTCAAATCGGCTCACCCATTCTATTGCTTTAAGCTTCGACAGAAGAGAATTCCGATCCAACCAGACCGAAGAGAACTCTTCATGGGTAAGAAGAAATGCATAAGCCGACAACGCATAGGCAATCCCTCTTGGAAATCTGAGCTGATCTGTCTGATTTGCGGCCTTTAAGAGAATCTGTTCAGCAGCTAACCTGCTTCCTTCACTCGGCAGCAAGACTAGTGCATTTGCTGCAGCCCAGCAAGTCCGGCCGAAGCAATCGTCAGAAGCGATCTCAGTTTCCGGTGAGCGGTCATAGGCGATATTGTTATGAAAAGATCCGTCCTCCCTCTGAACCCATAACAAAAAAGCTAGGTAATTCTCTGCCAGCCTTAGCCACTGTCCCCCGTCCTTGCCAGCGATCTTATGAATAACGGAGCAGGCCCATAATCCCCTGGCATTGTCGTCTGTAGTATAGCCTTCATTTCTCCTCGGAATCGATCCGAGTGCATGTTCCAGAAGTCCCGTATCATCGGTTAGCCTCATTAGATGTCTTGGGCTGATATGATAGGAGTACACAGCTTCACCCTCCTTTAGTTCGCCCTTAGAACTTCACGGTGAGTGTTGGTCAAGTCACTAAACAGCTTAAGATGAAGTTCTCCTACCTTAGACCAATGCATCGGGGAGCCGATTTGCATCATTTTACGTTCAAGCTGCTCAAGCTTGTTGCTGTTAGCAAGGATATCCGCCATTTGCCGAGACCACAACATCTTATCCTCATATGGAATCAGCAATTCCGGAAGAGTCTCAAGCAGATCCTTGGCATAGGCGTACGGCGTGCTCAGGACCGGCCGTCCCAAGCCTACGGCATAGGCCAGCGTCCCACTTGTAATCTGCTGCATGCCCGGATAGGGAGTTACATACAGATCGCACGCCGAGAGCAATCCGACTAGCTCATCCTCTTCCACATAACGATCAATCATAGTTACATGATTGTCCAACTTGAGCTCGTGAATCATCCTCATCAGCTCTTCACGATACGCTTCACCCTCCCGCTTACGAACCTCGGGATGGGTTTGACCGACAATAGCATATAAGACCTCTGGAACCTGCTCCACAACTCGCGGCAGCGCCTGAAGCACCGTCTCCAACCCTTTACCGCGGCTTAACAAGCCAAAGGACATGACCACCTTCCGCTCTTCCCAGCCCATCTTGCTGCGGGTAAGTTCCCTTTTGCCCTTCGAAGGCTCTGGAGTTCCGTGAGGAACAATGTAAATCTTCTCTTGGGGAACATGAAGTGACCGATGCAGATAACCTGCAGCAAGGCGATTCATCACCAGGATCATGTCGCTCTGTTCTGCAATCCGCTGCTGGATCCGGCGGTAAGGCTCTTCAGGATTCTCGAATACAGTGTGAAAAGTAACCGCCAGCGGCTTATTGAGATGTTCCACAAAATCGATAATATATTCCCCTGCTTCTCCGCCAAAAATGCCAAACTCATGCTGCAGGGAAACAACAGACACTTCACTTCGATTTAATCGTTGCGCCAGCTTCTTGTATGCACTTTGATCCTCTTTGTCCAATTCATGAATCAAGGATGCCGGATCCTGCTGCACGCTGCTTGATGGCTTGATCGCATAAACCGTGTCATGGCCCTTCCAGCTCTTTGCTGCACATATACTTTGGCGAAGGTGATGAGTGTAGGTAGCTATACCGCATTTCTGCGGAATATAGGTGCCAATATATGCAATGTTCATCCTACAACAGCCTCCTCTTTCATTCGCTGAGCAAAAGCTTCATATAGAATATGACGTGACTCAATCAGCGAATCATAACCACAGACACACTGGTTAAGCTTTGCATTGTCTTTTACGCTAGAACGATTCCAGAGGATGGTCTCGGCAAGCTGAGCCCCTCGAGCGATATGACAGTGTTCTCCAAGAATGGTATAGGGACCAATTACGGCATGGTCTTCGATCCGCACATGATCCCCGATCAGGACGGGGGCTATCAACCGAACAGCCTGCCCGATGTGGCAGCCTTTCCCCATCCGAATTCCCGGTTCGGTCTCTGTGCCCGGCAATCTAAGATCCAGCTTCCGGTCTAACAGGTCTCTATGCACTTGACGATAACGCTCACGGGTCCCCATATCCATCCAATAGCCCTTCATTGTATATCCGTAGACTCCAATACCTTGATGAATCAGTAAAGGAAAAGTCTCACGCTCGATGGACACCTCACGTCCTTCCGGTATGTAGCGGAGCGCTGCTTTGTTCATAATATAAATTCCCGCATTAATCCGATTAGAGACAGCTTCACCGCGCTTAGGCTTCTCGATGAAGCGACGAACCTGGCCGCTGTCGGTGCAGTCCACCACTCCAAAGGCGCTTGGATCATCAACCTCAGTCAGCCCTATAGTCACCTGGGCACCTCGCGAATAGTGATAATCAAGCATGGGGTGGATTTCCATGGTCTGAATAATATCTGCGTTAAACACCAGAAAAGTTTCCCCGAGATGCGCCTCAGCATTTTTGATTGCCCCAGCAGTTCCCAGCGCATCCTGCTCTACTACATACTCTATAGAAACTCCATATTTACTCCCATTTCCCAAATGCCTGCGAATCAGCTCCGGGTAATGCTTCAGCGCCAGAACGAATTCACGAATGCCTTGGTCTCGAAGCTGTAAAATCAAGTGCTCCAACCAAGGTACATTCCCTACCAGCGCCATCGGTTTGGGTAGTTGTTCGGTTAATGGCCGTAATCGAGTTCCAAGTCCTCCAGCTAGCAAAAGTGCTTTCATAGATCTTCCCCTCCGTATTAGTTAATCAAAAAAAGCCGTCACATGGTGAACTTTCTTCGGGTCATGTCACCATGAGCGTCAAAAATTCAGATGTCTACGACTTTAGGATAAGATTTCCTATGAAAACAGCTTTACTAACGTTTCCTAAACAGAGACTGCGGCTGACAGGACAGATGAGTCAGCCATTTGCAAGTAATGCATCTACGATGCATGGTACCAACCCCCTTTCACCGGCTCTGTTATTAGCACTCACTTCAGTAGGCTGCTATTAATATTAATAGCTTTTTTTTCTTCGATCAAGAACAAGGAAATTATTAAAAAAACAAAATAAGCGCTAGAATAGCGCTTATTCATAATTTTTCTCTTATTTTCTCAATTTTTCTTGCTCATATCTGATAAATGGGTCAGGGATAACAATTAGCTGAGCTTCCGCATCGCTAACTCCCGCATAAAGCTCTGCCGTACCATCCGGTTTCCGGATAATGCCTCCGCTAAACACAACATCCTCCAGGTCGGCCCGCTTAGCAGGGCCAGGTTCAAAGTCTGATCGAACCGCAATCAGCTCAATATCAGAATAATGGCCAGTAACCGGATCAAGCGCAAAGACCATAGGGTAGTAATGTCTATGCCCTCTCGAATCAAAATGGGCAATATGACCTAACACTCCTATCCAGCCGTTAGAGAGAAGATGTGCTTCGTTGACTCCTCCCCATTCTTCCGCCGCAAATTGTCCTTCCAGTAATGGGGCTTCTGCAATCTGCTCAAGGGTTAGTTTGTCCAAAGAAGAGACGCGGAAGAATCCGATTTTGCCTAGCCCTCCTTTGGCGCCTTGTGGCCGGGTAAAGATGCCGATCTCCCCGTCGCTCAGTTTGACAAGCCGAATATCCTTCATTCCATCGGGTCCTTCAAAAAATGGTTTCAAATCTCTTAGGCTTACTCCTTTGTAGAAAACAGTCCGCCATTGCAATCCTTCGAAGCTGCCAGGGGCTTTAAAGGTCTGAACCCCACCGATCAGGATCTGGTCGCCAATCTGGGTCATAAAGGGATCCTGCAGCTGAAAAGTCGGCAGCTCAGGGATCGGCGTCCAAGATCCTTGCTCCTTCGAGAAAAATATAATCTCGGATTGTTCACTGTCCCTGGACTCCACCCTTCCGGCCAGCACCCAGTGTCCTTCAACTTGAAAAGGCGCAGTAATATTATATACATCCTTATCACCGACTCCAGAGAACAGAAGCTTCTCCCGCCGCAGGATCTCAACCTTCTTCACATGAAACTCTTTTAGGAGCACGTCACATGTCTTTACGGCACGGCTATTCATGCTCACAGTATATCTACCCCTTTCTCTGCTCTGATTCTTAATCTCCGATATTATTATTTTCAAAACAAGGTTAAAAATCAAGCCTTAGGTTCATTGGTTTCGATGCTCATTCAAAAAGTCCAAGTGAGCAAAGGGGGATTACAATACAAAAAAAGAGTACTACTGAAAATTTATATCAGCAGTACTCTTTATATTTGCTTGGCGGCGTCCTACTCTCCCAGGACCCTGCGGTCCAAGTACCATCGGCGCTGGAGGGCTTAACGGTCGTGTTCGGGATGGGTACGTGTGGAACCCCTCCGCTATCGCCACCAAACAGGTTTTTTCCGGTCGCTATCACTCCCTGAAATTCATCAAGGAAAATAACCCACCTTCAAAAACAGCCTGCGAGTAAATATCAAATCATGATATCAACCCACAATTGTTCAGATGTTTGATCACCTGAAAACTGGATACGAAACGAAATTGTGATTTAGATCTTCTCAGGGTCCCCGCAAAGTATTCGGAATCAGCCTCGAAGCCTCTTCTTCACTTTGTGGGGTCATTTTAGGATAAGCCCTCGACCGATTAGTACTGGTCAGCTCCATGCATTGCTGCACTTCCACCCCCAGCCTATCTACCTCGTCGTCTTCAAGGGGTCTTACTAACTCGGGAAATCTCATCTTGAGGGGGGCTTCACGCTTAGATGCTTTCAGCGCTTATCCCTTCCGCACTTAGCTACCCAGCTGTGCTCCTGGCGGAACAACTGGTGCACCAGCGGTGCGTCCATCCCGGTCCTCTCGTACTAAGGACAGCTCCTCTCAAATTTCCTACGCCCACGACAGATAGGGACCGAACTGTCTCACGACGTTCTGAACCCAGCTCGCGTACCGCTTTAATGGGCGAACAGCCCAACCCTTGGGACCTACTTCAGCCCCAGGATGCGATGAGCCGACATCGAGGTGCCAAACCTCCCCGTCGATGTGGACTCTTGGGGGAGATAAGCCTGTTATCCCCAGGGTAGCTTTTATCCGTTGAGCGATGGCCCTTCCATGCGGTACCACCGGATCACTAAGCCCGACTTTCGTCCCTGCTCGACTTGTCAGTCTCGCAGTCAAGCTCCCTTTTGCCTTTGCACTCTTCGAATGATTTCCAACCATTCTGAGGGAACCTTGGGGCGCCTCCGTTACTCTTTAGGAGGCGACCGCCCCAGTCAAACTGCCCACCTGACACTGTCCCCGCACCGGATTACGGTACCAGGTTAGAACTCCGATACGATCAGGGTGGTATCCCAACGGCGCCTCTACCGAAGCTGGCGCTCCGGCTTCCTAGGCTCCCACCTATCCTGTACAAATCGTATCAAAGTCCAATATCAAGCTGCAGTAAAGCTCCATGGGGTCTTTCCGTCTTGTCGCGGGTAACCTGCATCTTCACAGGTATTAAAATTTCACCGGATCTCTCGTTGAGACAGCGCCCAAGTCGTTACGCCATTCGTGCGGGTCAGAATTTACCTGACAAGGAATTTCGCTACCTTAGGACCGTTATAGTTACGGCCGCCGTTTACTGGGGCTTCGGTTCACAGCTTCGGATTACTCCTAACCGCTCTCCTTAACCTTCCAGCACCGGGCAGGCGTCAGCCCGTATACTTCGCCTTGCGGCTTCGCACAGACCTGTGTTTTTGCTAAACAGTCGCTTGGGCCTTTTCACTGCGGCCCCCTCGGGCTATTCACCCTACCGAGGCACCCCTTCTCCCGAAGTTACGGGGTCATTTTGCCGAGTTCCTTAACGAGAGTTCTTCCGCGCGCCTTAGAATTCTCTTCTCGCCTACCTGTGTCGGTTTACGGTACGGGCACCTTCACCTGGCTAGAGGCTTTTCTTGGCAGTGTGAGATCATGACCTTCGCTACTGTAATTTTCACTCCCCATCACAGCCCAGCCTTAAAGTGTGCGGATTTGCCTACACACCAGCCTCACTGCTTGGACGGACATCCATCAGTCCGCGTCACTACCCTGCTGCGTCACCCCATCGCTCATAACGGTTTACGGTGGTACAGGAATTTCCACCTGTTGTCCTTCGACTACGCCTTTCGGCCTCGCCTTAGGTCCCGACTTACCCTGAGCGGACGAACCTTCCTCAGGAACCCTTAGGCTTTCGGCGGATCAGATTCTCACTGATCTTTTCGTTACTCATACCGGCATTCTCACTTGTATGCTGTCCAGCGCTCCTTACGGTACACCTTCAACCTACATACAACGCTCCCCTACCCCTGATACATTCATATCAAGCCATAGCTTCGGTGGTGTGTTTAGCCCCGTTACATTTTCGGCGCAGAGTCACTCGACCAGTGAGCTATTACGCACTCTTTAAATGGTGGCTGCTTCTAAGCCAACATCCTGGTTGTCTGTGCAACTCCACATCCTTTCCCACTTAACACACACTTGGGGACCTTAGCTGATGGTCTGGGCTGTTTCCCTTTTGACAATGGATCTTAGCACTCACTGTCTGACTCCCGGATATGAGTCCATGGCATTCGGAGTTTGACTGAGCTTGGTAACCCTTGGCGGGCCCCGCACCCAATCAGTGCTCTACCTCCACGACTCTTTTCTTCCGAGGCTAGCCCTAAAGCTATTTCGGGGAGAACCAGCTATCTCCGAGTTCGATTGGAATTTCTCCGCTACCCCCACCTCATCCCCGAACTTTTCAACGTTCGTGGGTTCGGGCCTCCAGTGCGTGTTACCGCACCTTCACCCTGGACAGGGGTAGATCACACGGTTTCGGGTCTACGCCCACGTACTCAACTCGCCCTATTCAGACTCGCTTTCGCTGCGGCTTCGGCTCTTCACCTTAACCTTGCACGGGAACGTAACTCGCCGGTTCATTCTACAAAAGGCACGCCATCATCCATATAGAGGACTCTGACTTCTTGTAAGCACACGGTTTCAGGTTCTGTTTCACTCCCCTTCCGGGGTGCTTTTCACCTTTCCCTCACGGTACTGCTTCGCTATCGGTCGCTAGGGAGTATTTAGCCTTACCAGATGGTCCTGGCGGATTCATACGGGGTTTCACGTGCCCCGCACTACTCGGGATCCGTCTCGGAGGGAACACATTTTCACCTACAGGGCTTTTACCTTCTCTGGCGGGCCTTTCCAGACCTCTTCAACTAACCTGTTCCTTTGTAACTCCATGTGAGACGTCCCACAACCCCAGAGAGCAAGCTCTCTGGTTTAGGCTGTTCCGCGTTCGCTCGCCGCTACTGACGGAATCACTCTTGTTTTCTCTTCCTCAGGGTACTTAGATGTTTCAGTTCCCCTGGTCTGCCTCTTCACACCCTATGTATTCAGGTATGAGTGACTGGCTATTACACCAGCCGGGTTTCCCCATTCGGACATCCCCGGATCAAAGCTTGCTTACAGCTCCCCGAGGCCGTATCGTTGTTCGCCACGTCCTTCTTCGGCTCCTAGCGCCTAGGCATCCTCCGTGTGCTCTTAATAGCTTAACCTAATCGCTCGGATTTTGGGCTGACACGCTCTGTTGTTCCTTGGTTTCTCGATTGAAATGAATCAAGGTTGAAACCCACTCACAAAGGATCGATCGTCTCCAAAATACCTCGCTCTGTAGCTATCACTTCACTTGTTCTCTTCGATCACAAGTTTCAGCTAAAGAGATGTTTCTAAAACGCAATTTCGTTTCGTTATCCAGTTTTCAAGGATCAAGGACGAAATTTGGGGACAATCACCTTGAGGTGCTGTTCAAAATTTCTGTCAACCTGCCAGCTTTATCAGCCGGAAGATCATCTTATCACATCCATACTCACTTAACTACAAGCAAGTTTTGGAAGCGACAGTCCTGAGAGTTTGAGCTCTCAAAACTG